>NZ_JBLWAZ010000003.1:724011-977546 GCF_048285575.1 Marinobacter sp. SBS5
AGCCCAGCCTTGGGACACGCGGAGCCAAGCGCTGCTGTGTTCGTCATTCTTTGAATAGCGGTCCCACGAGAATCGCGCTTTCACACGGCCGTATTGGTCGCAGTGAATCTCTTCGCCTTCGGGGCCGGTCACGATGGCCATCTGGGGGCCGTCCATCATGGGCTTGTGTTCACAGATGGGGCACCAGGTTTTATCGGCGGGAATGGCGGTAAATTCGTTGGTATAGCTGGTCGGTTCGCTACCGCCTTCTTCTTCCAGCGCTTGTGGTTGTTTGCCAGTGTGGGTGATGGCGGTGAGCAACCATTCCCGGTTCAGGCTTTGGCTGTCGTGTTCTTGCAGTTCCACTTTGGCACCGGCGGTAAAATCCGGGCGGTTGCTTTTACCTTTGGCAACAGAAGCATCGTTTCTCAGTGCGTCTAATCGGGCGAGGGCAAACGGCTGGCCGCTGGCGTCGGCTTTGTAGCGGCCGGGGTAGTCGTAGTGCTGGTAGTCGTCGCGGTGGTTCACCCCACCGGCACTCTGTTCGTGCATCAGAGCGTAAGCCGGGTTCTTGAAGGTGTAATCTTTCATCGCAACCGATGAAGCCCGCACCCGTTCTTCGTAGGCGAAGCTGAATACACAGGCGTGCTGGGTGCTGCCGCCGGCTTTGGTGTTGCACTCTACGGGATCGAGTTTGGGCGCATCACCGTGATGGTCGGCCAGTACTAACGCCGGTTGTTCTTCGCCGTCCACGCTGCCGTGCTGGTAGCGGCAGTGCCAGCCTTCTTCCGCAGCGAGTCGTTCCAAGAATTTCAGGTCGCTTTCACGGTGCTGTACGCAATATTCCCGCTCTTCTGGCGAACGCTTCAGGTCGAACACCGTATCCACAATGCCCCGCTCTTCCAGTAGCGTGCGCACAATGGCATCGGGGGTCTGTGCCTGGAAAATCCGGCTGTTGTGCATCAAGCCCAAACGCCACACCGGGGGTTGGATCACCACTTCGTAATGGGTGCGGCGGTGGCCGGTGTTGCCCCGAACAAATTCGTTCACCACGCCAGTAAAGCGGCGCAGGGGCTGGCCGTCTTGCCGCACCACCAGATCAACCGGCTGTTCCAGTACATCCGCTGCTTGCACGTCCGGGTCGGTGCTGGCCAGTTTCAAACGGCCATGGGAAAGCGTTGATAAACCTTCGGTGAGCACAAAGCTGGCAACCACGAAGTGGTCTGAGGGGAATTCGCCAACTCGGGCGGTGAACTGCAATCCGCTTGCCTGGGGCATGACTTCGGTCCCTGAAGTGAGTGATTTTGATCCTGCTCATCCTGAGCGAGAGGGATTATAACGAGTGCAATCCACAAGACCAACCAGGTACCCACCCCACCGAGCACCTTTAGTTAAACAGTGTGAACCGTTACTCTTGGGCCAACACTTAAGAACAAGAGAAGCAAAATGGCTGTTTACACAATCGAGATTAATGAAACCTTCAACGTGCCCCGCAAAAAAGTGTTTGCCTTATTCGCAGACCACCATCGCTTCGGCAAAATGATTGGCGCACCGGTCAAGCGCATTAAAGACAGCGATCAAGCTGATCCAAACGGTGCGGGTTCGGTTCGGAAGATTGGCTTAGGGCCTTTAAGTATTGAAGAGACGGTCCTTGAGTTTGAACCCTATACCCTGATCGAATACGCAATCACCAGCGCAGGCCCGATCAAAAACCATCTGGGCCGCATTCATTTCAGCGACACCAGCGACGGTCAAACACGCCTTCGATACACCATCAGTTTTGAAGATATTGTTCCATTTTCCGGCAAGCTGATTCGCTCCTCACTGGAGTTGGGGCTTCGCCGCGGAATCCGACGAGTTCCCGAACTGGCGTAACAAAGCTGTTGTATTGTCCTCAGGTTCAGTAAAATCACGCTCTTTATAGCAAGCAAGGGGCATAGAAATATGGGCAGAGCCTATCAGAATCGCAAAGAGTCCATGGCCAAAACGGCTGCGGCAAAAACCAAGGTCTATAGCAAATACGGTCGGGAAATTTACATGTCGGCCAAGTCTGGCGGCGTTGACCCTCAGGCCAACCTATCTCTGCGAGGGCTGATTGAGCGCGCGAAGAAAGACCAGGTTCCCACTCACGTTATTGAAAAAGCTATTGATAAAGCCAAAGGCGGCGCGGGCGAAGACTATTCCACCGCTCGCTACGAAGGTTATGGTCCCGGCAACTGCATGGTCATCGTCGACTGCCTGACCGACAACCCGAACCGCACCTTCGGTGATGTTCGCCTGGCTTTCACCAAAACCAAGTGCAAAATCGGCACCCCCGGCGCCGTTGCCCACATGTTCGACCACTGCGCCATTTTTGTATTTAAAGGCCAAGACGAAGAATCCGTTCTTGAAGCCTTGATGGAAGCCGATGTCGACGTCACCGACATCGAGAATGAAGACGAAACCATCACCGTCTTCACCCCGAACACCGAGTACGCCAAAGCTAAGCAAGCCTTGGAAGATGCCTTCGATGGCATTGAGTTTGAGGTAGACGAAATCCAATTCCTGCCGAAAACCACCACGCCGGTAGAAGGCGATGACATCCCGATGTTCGAAAAGTTTATGGACATGCTGAACGACCTCGACGATGTTCAAAACGTTTTCCATAACGCTGAATTGCCGCAGGAATAATCTGCGCAAGGCTTTAGCTTCAGACGAGGTGACGCATGGCTGGTAAAGATGAGGGAATGAAACCTCGTGTCGTGATCCTGAAAACGGGCACAACCTACCCTCAAATCAGAGATCAGTTTGGAGATTTTGAAGACTGGTTTGTGAGCAAGCTGTCCAGCCAGCTTGACCTAACTGTCGCCGACGTTACTCAAGCGCCCCCACCCGGTCAGCCGGAGGATTGGCACGGCGTAGTCATCACGGGCTCTCCCGCTATGGTTAGCGACCGTGAACCTTGGAGTGAGCAAGCGTCAGATTGGTTAAAAGGTGCCGTACAGACAAACATTCCAACGTTTGGTGTCTGCTACGGCCACCAATTACTCGCCCACGCTATGGGCGGTAAAGTCGGCTACCATCCGAAGGGACGCGAGACCGGCACACACAACGTTACTCTGCTTGAAAGTGCAAAGTCTGACCCGCTGTTCCGCCACCTTCCGCAACAGTTTTCTGCTCAATTAACGCATAAACAGTCCGTTCTGGAGCTACCTCCAGGAGCGGTATTGCTCGGCGCGACGGATTTCGAACCACATCAAGCGTTCCGGGTTGGCGAGAATGCTTGGGGCGTCCAGTTCCACCCCGAGTTCACTGACGATGTGATGAAAAGCTACCTTCATGTCCAAAGCCCTGAATTGGAACAAGAAGGGCTGGAAACTGAGTCGCTCCTAAACTTGGTGAAGCCGGCTCCCCATGCCTCCCAGCTTCTTGAACTTTTCTCCGCGTGGGTTATCGACAAACAACGCGAGTAAACCGGCCCATCGTGGGCTGGTTCGACGGATCGAATTAACTATGACGATGAAGTTAGTAGCCTGTACGTTGCTGTTGGTATTGATCGGCCTGGGTGTCTGGCACTCTTACAAGCCTCTTCCGGAAGGCATCCGATATACTGGCAATCCGGCCCCCCTCGTTTCACCTCGCTTGTTGACCGACACCACTCGGCACTTTCCAAGTGGCGAAACATCACTAGAGCACGAAGTTTTCGATGAGGTTTTTAAACTCATTGCTCAAGCCGAGCAATTCATCCTTATCGATATGTTTCTTTATAACAGCACCGGTTCGGAAAACGTGGAGCTTCGTCCCCTCGCCAGCCAACTGACTCAGGCGCTGATCAAAAAGAAGCGCGCCACCCCCAACATCGATATTGTAGTGATATCCGACCCACTGAATACGTTTTACGGTGGCACACGCTCACCGGCCTTTGAAGCGTTGAAAGAAGTCGGCGTCGAATTGATTGTTACCAAACTCGAACCGCTTCGGGACAGCAACCCTACTTGGTCCGCCCTGTGGCGTGTGTGCTGCCAATGGCTCGGCAACAACCCGGACGGAGGCTGGTTGCCAAACGCTCTCGGCACAGAGAAAACCACGCTGCGCAGCTATCTGGCGCTCCCGAACTTCAAAGCCAACCATCGTAAAATTTTAGTCGCTGACGCAGGCGATCAGTTCCGCGCGCTCATCACCTCTGCCAATCCCCACGACGGCAGCAGCCGGCACAGCAACATCGGGCTCACCTTCAGCGGGCCGGCAGTGCAAGACGTGATTCAGAGCGAGCGCGCAGTCGCCCAAATGTCCGGTGCCAGCACGCAAACGTTTGACCGGTGGCTCAACAAAATGGCCACCTCTCAGCAGCCTGCCCCCGAAACATCAGGCACCATAAAGCTGCTCACCGAGTCCGCCATTCGCGATCAAGCGCAGGACATGATCGCGCGCAGTCAAACAGGCGAAACCATAAACATCGCCATGTTCTATTTCTCTCACCGGCCGATCATCGAAGCGCTGAAAGCTGCACAACAACGAGGTGTACATATCCACCTGTTGTTGGACGCGAACAAGGACGCCTTCGGCCATGAGAAGAACGGAATACCCAACCGCCCCGTGGGACACGAACTGCACCAAGCCGGCATTCCGGTTCGATGGTGCAATACTCAGGGCGAACAATGCCATAGCAAGTTGCTCAGCTACACCCGTCAAGACGGGCAACAAGAGCTGCTGCTGGGTTCTGCCAACTTTACCCGAAGAAATCTGGACGACCTCAATCTTGAGTCCAATGTTTGGCTGAGTGTAGCTACCGAAAGCCCTGTTGCCAGAAAAGCCTCAGAGTTCTTCAATAAGCACTGGGCAAGCGAACAAACAGACAGCGTGCCGCTCAGCTTGCCCTATTCCGACTGGGCTGATGACTCTCGATTGAAGTACTGGCAATACCGGCTTATGGAAGCCACCGGTCTTTCAACCTTTTGATAGTGATCCTTGTATCTATGAACGTTTTGTATGTTGAATCATAAGCCTGAGCGTTCTACGGTTAAGGAAACTAAACAAACGAGTAAGGAGTCTGCAATGAACGGCATTCGACGCTATGCCAAGCAGTTTTCGCTTGTAATGGCCATCCTGATGGCTTTTGCCACCACCTTCTCCGTCTCTGCCCATGCGGGCATGGTCGGGACAGGCGAGTTGATCCAGCAGCAACAGGTCAACCTTGATCGCCAACAGCTCCTGAACATGCTGGAGCAGCAGGAAGTGAAAGAAAAGCTCGCTGAGCTTGGTGTCAGTGAAGACCAAGTGGCTGAGCGCATCCAGAATCTGACCCCTGCCGAACTGGCAGACTTTGAACAGCAGTTGGCTGAAGCCCCCACCGGGGAAGGTGTTGTCGGGATCATCGTGTTATTCCTGTTGGTGTTCATCATCACCGACATGCTGTGTGCAACTAACCTGTTCTCCTTCATCAATTGTATTCGCTAACCCACTCCCTTTTTCAGACGGTAGTCGTTCGATGCAGCAGACTGGCAGCCCTTCTCGGGCTGCTTCTGCTGGCCGGCTGTGCAACCACCCCGCCTTGGCCCGATTCGTCCATCGCCGGGCAAGCTGACTTCCAAAGCCAGCAACTGTTGGGTGATGTTCCCTTTTTCCCGCAAGAAAAGTATCAGTGTGGCCCGGCGTCCTTGGCCACTATGCTGAACAGCCAAGGCCTTAACACCGATCCGGATATCCTGAAAGAACTGGTATACCTACCCGAGAGGGAAGGCTCGCTACAAATTGAGATGGTTGCCGGTGCGCGGTCACACAACATGGTGGTTTACCCGTTGCAACCAGACATCGAAACGCTGCTGGCAGAAGTCTCGGCCGGCAACCCGGTGCTCGTGATGCAGAATCTGGGATTCGATTGGTGGCCGCAGTGGCACTTTGCGGTGGTTGTTGGTTACGACCATCAGGACGAAACCCTGATACTCAATACCGACACCCGTAAACACCACCGCCAGCCTTACAAGGTGTTCCACTCTACTTGGAACCGAGCCGACCGTTGGGCCGTGGTGATCCTTCCACCAGACGAGCTACCCGCAACCGCCGAGGCCCTTCCGTGGTTGCGTGCTGCCCACGATCTGGAGACCACAGGCCACACATTCGCGGCAGAAACCGCGTATCAGACCGCAGCGCGTCAATGGACTGATGAGCCCGCGCCGCTTTTAGCGCTGGGCAATCTGGCGTACAGCCAAAACCGGTTTGACGCAGCCGCCAACCACCTGCGCCTTGCGACTGAGCGGTTTCCGGAGTTTGCTGAAGGCTGGAACAACCTAGCGTATGCGCTTTCGGCTGCTGGCTGCTATCAACAAGCCAATCAGGCAATGGCCTGCGCGGCCCATCTGGCCGGCGACCGCTTCCAAGTGGAAAATTTCCAACCCGGCACCACCTCGCCAGACACAACGCTCACATGCCCGAAACTTCCTGCCTGCGCGGCCGAGACCGACTAACACTCATCGAGTTAAAGCGGTTTGCGCAGCAGGACAACATCTTTAGCCGGAACCTCCAGTTGCCAACCATAGTGCCCCGCCAACCACTCAAAGGTGTCTTCCCGATAGAAAACCACGTGTGTCGGGTCGCGCCGATAGTGCCAGTTGTCGAACCGATCATCGTCCGTCTGAAAACAGGTCATGATGCCTAGCACGCCCCCGGGCTTCAGAAACTGATCAAACTGGGCAAATACCCTGGCCGGCTCGAACAAGTGCTCAACCACTTCAGTACAGGTGACGAAATCGTAGCGTTTCTCCAGCACAGACAACTCTGGATAGAAAAACAGATCGTAGAGCGCAACGGAAAAGCCCGCTTCTTCAAACATCCTAGCCAACGCTGGCCCCGGGCCGCACCCGAAATCAAGCCCTGCCGCGCCTTCTGGCAATATTGCCATCATAGGGTCCGCCAGTTTCGAGAGGAAACGCCGGTAACCGGCATCGTCCGGATCATTATCGTGCAGGTGATAAACCGCGCGTTCCTCGTCGGGTGTCAATCGGCATTCCGGTGCCATAACCGTCGCCTTACAGTTACCGCAACGAAGATAGCGCTTTCGCTCTATCTCTCGAAACGTCTCCAATTCAGCCAACTCGCACACCGGGCACATCAAGGCATCTTTATTCACCAGCACACCCCTTGAGCTTGATTCCATGTAACCCTCATTTATCCCAAAGGAAACCGCTTCAACACGGTGTAAACCGAACCAGATGACCCTTGGGTACTGTCATACAAAACGAATTCCCGGACAGCCATAACGCCATAGCTTTCCCTATCATGAGCATCGATCAAACGCCTGACCGAACCCGCGCCCCACCCAAACCGACTCAACGTAATGTGCGGTCGAAAGTTGCGGTGCTCAACGTTAAAGCCGGCCACCAACAGCTTATCCACCAATTGCCGGTGCAGATTAACTATCGTGGTCTCAGGAGAAACGCCCGCCCAGAAAATCTTTGGTCGCTCTGGTGAGCCAAAACACCCCAACCCGCCGACATCCAGCTCAAACGTCCTCTCCGATACCTTCTCCGCCGCCTCGCACAAAATCTGCACTGAGTCTTCAGCCACCTCCCCCATAAACACCAGGGTCAAATGCAGTTGCTCATAACGCTGCCAGCGCGCAGACTGGACCGGCGCTTGAATTTTCAACAAACGCTGTTTGATGTCCGGCGCAATCTCAACACCAAAAAACACCTTGGGCATGGACGGCCTCCTTTGGGCAGTTGAGCCAATGGCAACACATTGTCACTCTGAAATAGTTGCCGTGATAAGAACATAACGCCAGCATAATATGCACGCCAAAACGAGGCACTCAAAAAGGAACGCCCATGCTTTGGATTTTTCTCGCCATCGTTGTACTGCTTGTTGTCGCCACCTTTGTGCTGTTCCGGGTTCAGGACCTTTCGCACTTTGACGGCAACGAGTGGGCCACCACTGAAGTTAGCCCCCACCCCACTCATGACGAAGTACTCGCACGCATTAAAGAGATGGGCCGTGCATCTAAGGGGCTGAAAGGCAAAGCCCGGCTAACCGCTGTGCGTAACCACTTTGACCGATTGGGGGAAGAGGCCGAAATCGAGTCAGACATTCTCCCTTGCCAGCATCCTAAGGGGGAATGGGTCATTGCCCCAGGGGTAAACACCAAACGGCGGGTGCTCTACATTCATGGGGGTGCGTGGAGCGTTGGCAGCCCGAAAAGCCATCGTGCAGTAACCAACCGGTTCTCCCGACTTGCCAATGCCGCGGTGTTTGCGGTGGATTACCGGTTGATGCCAGAACATCGCTTCATGGACGGCATCATTGATTGCCGGGACGCGTATACCTGGCTTCTGGATCATGGACCCGAGGGCAAAGCGGAAGCTGAGTTTATGGTCGTGGCCGGGGATTCTGCCGGTGGCAGCCACACCCTGTCGTTGATCGCCTGGTTACGTGATAGCGGTGTTCGCCAGGCAGACGCTGCGGTCGCTCTGTCTCCATCGACAGACCTGACACTGACGGCCCCCAGCAATCGTGACAACATCCGAAGCGATGCCATGCTGGGGCCAATATTTGGCGGGCTTTCAAAAGTACCCCTGCCGGTTATCTGGTGGGGCACACTGGCTGCGTTCCGATTGTCTCCGACCAACCCGGTGGCGTCTCCGCTGCGAGGGAACCTTGCTAACCTGCCTCCTACCCTGATTCACGCCAGCACCACAGAAATGCTGCTGGATAATGCGGCTCGATACGCCGCCAAAGCAAAGGCGGAAGGGTCACTGGTGGAGCTGCATACCTGGCAGAACATGGTTCATGTCTGGCACATATTTACCCCGTTGTTACCCCAGGCCGAGGAAGCGTTCGAAGATATCGCACGCTTCCTGGAGCGGGTCGAAGCCAACTCTGACTAGCCAACCTTTAGTAACTGATAAGCCCGGATCAGCTATTGGCCCGGTTTTTTTTCTTCCGTACGTATAGAACTTTATTCACTTTGGCGACAACCTCACCGGCTTCATCAACAATATCCAGTGTCCACTCTGGCAGGTATTTATCACCGCCTGCGGTTGCCTGCCGGATTTCCTCCAGCCTCTCCTCTGTCAGTTCAAAATGAGCCGTGACACGCCCTTTACCCGGCCGTACGAATTCAATACTCGCCGCTTTGTCCCACACCACGTAGTCATTACCCAATCTGCGCATGAGCAGTAGCATGTACATGGGATCCACCATGCTGTACAGCGATCCGCCAAAGTGAGTCCCCACGTAATTGGTGTTGTACCAACGCTGCTTCATTTCGACCGTGGCTGTGGAGAAATCATCCGCAATATGGGTGGCCTTAATGCCGGCACCCAGGTATGGCGCAAAGGTATTCATCACGTGGCGCATCGAGCTGGCACTGGCAAACCAGCGGCGAATCGTTGAATTCATAGGGTTCCTCGACGTATTAGGAGTCTGGCGACATTTAAAAGCGCGCTATCTTCCTGCAAGATAATCGAAGACTCAACCTAATTTCATACAACCGTTTGAATTATTCCAAGCCGACGAGAGCAAGCTGCAGCGCAATGGCCAACATCATCAACCCGATCAAGCCATCAATAACACGCCACACCTTCGGGCGCGACAGCACCGGTGCCATCGATGACCCGAACCAGGCTAGCCCCCCAAACCACAAAACAGACGCACTGCTTGCCCCGAGCAGAAACCCGGTACTACTCGACTGCTGAGCACCCACCGCTGGAACCAGCAACAAGGTATCCAGATAGACTTGCGGATTCAGCAGGGTAACCGCCAGCGTGGTCAGCAAGACGCCTTTCAAACTACGCCGCTCTTGCTGCTTTGCCGTCAGCGCTCCCCGGCCCCAGATAACCCGAATAAATGCCTGAACCGCCAGCCAGCCTAAAAACACCACACCCAGCCAACGAAGAATTTCCAGCCCCTGTGGCATGGCCGTCAACGCTGCGGACACACCAAACATACCGAGTGTGAACAACACGATATCGGAGGCCATGCACACCCCAGCAGACCACCAATGGTGCTCTCGGCGAATAGACTGACTGAGCACATAAGCATTCTGGGCGCCAATGGCCACAATAAGGCCACCACCCACTAAAAAACCGGTCAGATAGCTTTCAAACACGCGTTATTCCAAAATTCGTGAGTATAAGGATGGGTTACCGGCGAACGCCGAACCATGAAGGAAAGTTCAAGAGAAAATACAGAGCTAAAAGGTCGTACACAGCGTGCCAGACCATCACCATCGTCAGACTACCGCTGAGTTGATAGGCAGTTCCCAAAACCAACCCTAGCCCTGTTGCCATAACAAAATAGGTAAAGGAGACATAGTGCACCAACCCAAATAGCAGAGAAGCCGCGATCACAGCGGTCCACGGGCCGGTATGCTGGAGCAGCCAACCTTGAATGGCGCCCCGGAAGAGTAGCTCCTCACCAACGCCCGCTAGCAGGGACAGCAGCAGAAGTACCGGCCAGCGGTAACTGGCCGCGAACTCGTACAACGCCTGCATTTGCTCACTGAGGTTATCCGGGAAGAGCCAAGTCAGCTTAGTGAGCTGCAGCAGAACCAAGTAGGTTGCTGCTGCCCCCAAAGTGCCGTAGACAAGCGCCTCGGTCACACCAAAAACGCCCGAGAGTACCGGGATTTCGAACAACCAGAGCGCAATAGCTCCGACCACACCAATACCACCCTGAAACAACAGGGCGGCGACTGTGGAGATTGAGGAGTCTTGGCGTTCCGTCATGAATCAGTTAGAGAACAGATCCTTGACTGGAAATAGATCATCGTAGGTCGGCGCCTGCTTCTGAGCCTTGGCTTGGAAGGTCTTCATCATGTCGGTCGGGCGGAACATACCTGCCTGCCACGTAGCCATGTACTTCAGGCTGTCCTCTACGCTGTGGTCACGACTGAAGTTCAACATTTCTTTACAGCCAGTCACTGCTAGCGGGGAGTTAACAGCAATTTGTGCAGCGATCGCCAGCACACCCTCGACCATCTCTTCCTGAGTGTCATACACATTATTCACAAACCCAAGACGCTGGGCTTCTTCCGCGCCAAACTTCCGGCCGGTATAGGCCAGTTCGCGCACCACACCTTCAGGCATCAACTTCGGCAAGCGCTGTAGCGTACCCACGTCTGCCGTCATGCCCAGCTCGGTTTCTTTAATGGTGAAATAGGCATCTTTGGTGCAATAACGGCTGTCCGCGGCACAGACCAAATCCAGCGCACCACCAATGCAACCACCGTGAACGGCCGCCAGCACGGGCAAACGCACTTTTTCCAGAGACGTCAGTGTGTCTTGCAGCTGTAGCACCACACGGCGCAGGTTCTCCGCCATACGGCCGGGGTCGCCGCTCATAGGTACAGATTTCGGATCAGAGAAAACCGCCAGATCCATACCGGCAGAGAAATGCTTACCAGTAGAGGAAATAACAATAACCCGGGCGTTGGTGTTGGCTTCAATATCCTGCACGCAGCGAGGCAGCTCCAACCAGAACGCTTTGTTCATGGAGTTCATGGCCTCAGGACGGCTGAACTGCACGTGCGCAACGTGGTCTTTGACTTCGACATTAAAGCTTTCGTAGTTGGCGAGTTCCGACACGGTGTATCTCCTTTAACTGTATGTCTCTTATGACGTTATTATCAGTAGCTAGTAAACAGCTCTATATTCGGTAGGACGCACATTACCTCGAAACGAGTTCCGAGGGAACGTCCTCGGCAACTCCTTGAGACTCCAGCTACGTTTTGCCAGCTCAAAGGTATCCGTCATTATTCTGCGCTCTAACTTGCAGATCATGATGATCATGGTCCAGACTCAGAAGAATTAGTTCATTTTTTGAACAATCGGAGTTTGAGCCATGTACCAGCATATTCTCGTGCCAGTAGACCTCGCCCACCTGAACAAGATGGCCAAAACGCTCAACACGGCCATCGACATGGCTAAGCACTATCACGCAACACTCTGCTACATCACAGTGACCAACAGCACCCCTGGCGCTGCAGCTCATAATCCCAAAGAACTGGCGAGCAAGCTTCAGGAATTTGCCGAGGAGCAGGGAAAGTCCCACGGCATTCAAACGGACGCCAAAGTGCTGGAATCTGTGGATACGGCGGTCGAGCTTGATGACAAGCTGCTGAAAGCGATTAAAGAGACCGGTACGGATCTTGTCGTCATGGCATCCCACCCGCCGGGGTTGGGAGACGCATTGCACCTGCTCCGCTCCAACGCAGCGGAAATTGTTAGGCACAGCAATATATCAGTCTTTGTAGTGCGCTGAATCAACGCCCATCGCCCTTAACACCCAGCCGATCCAAATACAGGTGCAACTCCTGCTCGCTGATGTTCACGTATTCCAGTACCCGGCCATAGAGCATCACGGTAGGCACGTTGCGCCCACCCAGTTCCTTTTGGGTTTCGCTGAGAACGTAGAGTATCGTCCTCTCTGTTTTTGTGAGACCATCCCGCGCATCGGGGATAACCTCGTCAATTCCGCGTAAACTGCTCATATTTCTGAATCCGGTAAGCTGCCCATGGAAATCAAAGTCAATTATCTCGACAACCTGAGGCTTGAGGCCAAGTTCGACGATTTCACCGTCGTCTCAGACCAACCCGTTCGCTACAAAGGGGATGGTTCGGCGCCCGGCCCGTTTGATTACTTTCTGGCTTCTTCAGC
This sequence comes from Marinobacter sp. SBS5, assembly GCF_048285575.1. Taxonomy (NCBI): domain Bacteria; kingdom Pseudomonadati; phylum Pseudomonadota; class Gammaproteobacteria; order Pseudomonadales; family Marinobacteraceae; genus Marinobacter; species Marinobacter sp. SBS5. Next base: position 736,621 of record NZ_JBLWAZ010000003.1, read on the forward strand.
CATGTGTGCCGCTTACTTTGTAAAGGTTTACTGCAACACTCGGGACATTCCGACCGACAACATCCGTCTGTCCCAGAACAACATTGTAGACCCGGAAAACCGCTACAAACAGATCTTCAAGATCCAAGTGGAGTTGCCGGAAGATATTTCCGACAAAGACCGCCAAGGCATTATCCGTTCCATCGACCGCTGCACCGTGAAGAAAGTGGTGCAAACCGGCCCGGACTTCCAGATTGAAGTGGTGGAAAATCTGGATGAAGACGCTCAAGCCCTGCTTAACGTTGGCTCCAGCGACAACACAAGCACCTACATCGAAGGCAAGGATCTGCCGCTGGAGCAGACCATTGCTAACATGACCGGGATCCTTGCGGATCTGGGCATGAAGATCGAGATCGCTTCGTGGCGCAACATTGTGCCCCACGTCTGGTCACTGCATGTGCGCGATACCGCTGCGCACATGTGTTTCACCAACGGGAAAGGGGCCACCAAGGAAGCCGCGCTGGCTTCAGCTCTGGGTGAGTTCATCGAGCGTTTGAACTGCAACTTCTTCTATAACGATCAGTACTTCGGTCAGGACGTTGCCAACAGCGAGTTCGTGCATTACCCGAACGAGAAATGGTTCCAGCCGGGCCCCGAGGGCGAGCTGCCCGAAGGCATTCTGGACGACTACTGCCTGGACATCTACAACCCCGACGGCGAACTACTGGGCACGCACCTGTTCGACACCAACTCCGGCACCCCGGAGCGCGGCATCTGCAGCATTCCCTACGTGCGCCAGTCCGATGGGGAAACCGTTTACTTCCCATCTAACCTGATCGAAAACCTGTTCCTCAGCAACGGCATGAGTGCTGGCAATACCTTGCAGGAAGCTCAGGTTCAGTGCCTGTCAGAAATTCTCGAGCGCGCGGTCAAGAAAGAAATCATCGAGAACGAAATCGCACTTCCGGACGTACCGGACGAAGTTCTGGCCAAATACCCGGATATCGTGGAAGGCCTCAACGCACTGGAAGAACAGGGCTTCCCAGTTCTGGTGAAGGATGCCTCATTGGGCGGCCAGTTCCCGGTCATTTCGGTCACCGTGATGAACCCGAAAACCGGCGGCGTATTTGCCTGCTTTGGCGCTCACCCCAGTTTTCAGGTAGCGCTGGAGCGCAGCCTTACCGAGTTGATGCAGGGCCGCAGTTTTGAAGGTCTGAACGATCTGCCAGCGCCCACCTTCAACACCATGGCGGTGACAGAGCCCAACAACTATGTGGAGCACTTCATCGACTCCAGTGGTGTGGTGTCCTGGCGTTTCTTCAGTTCCAAATCCGACTATGACTTTGTGGAATGGGACTTCTCCGGCACCACAGAGGAAGAGGCCGAAGCCCTGTTTGGCATCATTTCGGACATGGGCAAAGAGTGCTATATGGCGGTCTTTGAAGACCTCGGCGCACCGGTTTGCCGGATTCTGGTACCCGGTTACTCTGAGGTGTACCCGGTGGAAGATCTCGTTTGGGACAACACCAATATGGCGCTGGCCTTCCGGGAAGACATCCTCAACCTGCACCGTTTGAATAAAGAACAGCTGGCGTCTCTGGTCGAACGTTTGGAAGAAGCTGAGCTGGATGTGTACATGACGATCGTTACGCTGATCGGCATTGAGTTTGATGAAAACACGGTGTGGGGCCAGCTCACTATTCTGGAGTTGAAACTGCTGATTTATCTGGCTCTGGGCGAGCTTGAAGAAGCTCTCGAGCTGGTCGAGATGTTCCGGCAGTTTAACGACAATACGGTTGAGCGCGGCTTGTTCTATCAGGCCATGCAGGCCTCTCTGGAAGCCACGCTGGACGAAGAACTGGAACTGGAAGATTACCTTTACAACTTCCGCCGGATGTTCGGAAACGAGGTTATGGATGCGGTTGTCGGCTCCATCGATGGTTCAGTTCGCTTCTTCGGGCTGGAAGAAACCAGCATGAATCTGGAAGGTTTGGACAGGCACCTGAAGATGATCGAGAGCTACAAAAAGCTCCATGCCGCTCGAGCGAAAGCAGCCGGCCTGTAATATCGAGGCCGAGCCTCAAGGCCGGAGGGCATGTCACATTGCCCTTCCGGCCCGCACCACTTCCCGTCCGATCACTCTCAACGCACCCTTCTTGCAGACCGCCTCAAAAGGCGTGGTGCCGGCCTCGTCACCATCAACCGTGACGGATTTAGATTGCTGGGTGTGCACCTGACACACCGGGCTTTTCACCTGAACCACCGTACTGGTACGCTGAGGTGTCTCGCCATTCAACCGCACCATCAGAAACGCAAACAGCAACTGCAGCAGCGGCCTCGGTTTCACGGCGATGAGGTTCAGTTGCCCATCGTCGGCTGAGGCTCCGGGAATTTCATGGCCTCCGCCAAAAAAAGCCCCTGAAGCGATCGCAATCGACAACCAGCGCCCCTTCATGGCCGACTTATCCGTTTGTATTTCAGCATGAAAACCTCGCTGCTCGCCTATCTGGCGAAACAGCGTGGCCACGTAACTGAATTTCCCAAGCCATTTCTTTGTTGGTGAATCCGCCTCACGGGCAGGCAAGGTTCCGAGCCCAATGTGGGCAACGTTCAAGAATATCCGTTTACCGGCTACCGCAACATCAATGTGTTGGATTGGCCCTTCCGCGACAAGCCGGGCGACCTGCTCTGGCTCTGCAGGTATATTCAGATTACGGGCGAAATCGTTGGCGGTTCCGGACGGTAGTATGGCCAGAACCGCACCGGTCTCTAAACATATTTCAGCAGCACCATTGACCGTGCCATCCCCACCAGCAGCCATTAGGCAATCGCCTTTCGATACCCTGTCGCGCCACTGGTTTTGCTCATCCAGGTGGCAAACCTCAACATCGCTTATCCCCTGTGCCTGCAAGTGCTCAAGCCAGAAATCTGCATTCCGGGTGCCGTCTCCAGACCCTGGGCTGTCCACAAGCCAGTGGGTCATCACGCCTCCTCCAAAAGAATTGACCATCTTTATTTGATAGCATGATTAACTCATTAATTCCTGCAGGAAGCATTACCGTATGGCAACTCGAATCACTCTACACTACTGCACCGGCTGCAACTGGCTATTGCGCTCCAGCTGGATGGCGCAGGAATTGTTGACCACCTTTAACGGCATGATCGACGAGCTAACCCTGAAACCGGGCAATGGCGGGATTTTCGAGGTGTACGTTAACAATACCCGGATATGGTCGCGCAAAGAACAAGGCGGTTTTCCTGAAATAAAACAACTTAAACAACTGGTTCGGGATCAGATTGCCCCTAATCATTCATTAGGGCACTCGGATTCCCACGCTCAGGAATCTGACCGCAATTCCTGAACCAGGGAATCCTCCGCGCTTCAATGATCCATTGTTGAATGGCCCATGTGATGCGAGTGGTCCATGCCATCCAGCGATTGAACGACCAGCTGGATCGTGATGTCTTCGGCACCGTCAAAATCCAGCCGGACCGGAATCATCTCGCCTTCCATCAGAGGCTTCGTGAGCTGTTCCAGCATCAGGTGATAACTGCGGGGCTTCAGCTCCACCGTACTTCCTGCCGGAATCGCCAAACCACCGTCTAGCGGCTGCATCCGCATCATCCCTTCATGCATCGAGGTTTCGTGGATCGAGACATGAGAAGCTCGCGGGCTTTCGACCGCTACCAGCGACACCTCTTCGGCTCCGTTATTGGTGATGGTCAGATAGCCCACTCCCATGGGAGCGCCCGGCGGTGTAGGCCGACTCCAGGCATTGTGGATGTGAACGGCACCGGTTGCATGGTGGTCGTTATGGTGTTGATGATCTGCCGCTAACACTGGGGTAACCAGAGTGGAGCAGGACAGCAAAAAAGCGGTTGTCAGGGTCTTCCGTTGATTCATAGTGTCTCGCGCAGTCAGGGGTGTCTGTCTTTGTGGCCCCTAGTGTTGTTGCCACACGATCATTTGGCAAGACGCTCAAGCAATCCGCGGGACTCAATCCGCCGGATTCTCAACTCGCTTTTTTCAATGCAGCGATTAACGCACCCAAGAACCGCGAGGCTTCCCCGCCCGTGGCAGCCCGGTGATCGAAGGTCAGCGACAAGGGTAAAATGCGACGAATAGTCGCAGCCCCCTCATAGGGAACAACCTTGTCCCGCATACGGCCAGCTCCGACAATCGCCACCTGTGGTGGGCTCACAATGGGGTTGGCGTATTGTCCCGTCATGGTGCCAAAATTGGACAAAGTGATGGTCGCGCCCTGCATTTCCTGTGGAGGAATTTTGCGCGAGGCAACCGACTCTCTTAGGTTTTCCAACCCTTGCCTCAAATCTTCTAAGCTTCGGTGCGTAATATCCCTGAGCACCGGCACAAACAAGCCCTCTGGCGTATCGACAGCAATCCCCACGTGAACTTCGTCGAGCAATTGACGACTGAGGTTATCGCCATCAAACCAACAATTAAGTTCTGGAACGGCAGCACAAGCTTTGCCAATGGCCTGAACCAGCCTCATGGTGGTGTCAGTCCCTTTTTTCCAGCCCCCCACATCCACATCCTCAAAAATAGACACGGGCACAACCTGAGCGTGTGAGAGCGTCATGTTCTTCGCCATGGTGCGTCGAGTGCCTCGCAACGCCTCCGCATCCCCCAACTGTTTCTGGTGGCTGGCTTGCTTGTATACGTCATCGTTCGTGATCAAACCGCCGGGGCCGCTGCCTTTGATGCTTTCTAGGTTAACCCCAAGCTGCTGAGCCAGCGCCCGAACCCCCGGGGTTGCACGGTTCGATCGCGCCCGCTTACTGGACGCGGCCGCACCGACAATGAAGGTATCTTGCTGGACGGCTTTACCCTCCCCCTTTCCAGACGATTCAAGCTTACCCACAACAGTTCCGGAATCTTCATCCTCGCCTTCATAAGCCAGCAAGGGCTCACCGGTGTGAATGATATCGCCCGCTTCACCATAGAGTTTGGCAATCACGCCTGCTTGCGGCGAAGGCACTTCGACAATGGCTTTGGCGGTTTCTACGCTGACCAACACCTGATCTACTTCTACGGTATCGCCCACCTTCACATGCCATTCAACGATTTCGGCTTCCGGTAGGCCTTCACCCAGATCTGGGAGTCTGAAATTTTTCATTATTGTGCCTCCTACAACCCAATAACCTGCTCCACGGCGTGTACGATGTCGCCTACTTGCGGCAGATAGCTCTGCTCATTCCGGTAGTACGGCATCACCGTGTCATACCCTGTCACTCTGATTACCGGGGCCTGTAAATCCAGAAATGCTGATTCAGCAATGGACGCAGCAATCTCGGCACCAACTCCGCCATTGCGGCAAGCTTCATGGACGATCACCGCCCTACCCGTTTTCGCAACGGAGCAAAGTAAGGTCTCCCGGTCCAGTGGGCTAACAGTGGCCACGTCAATCACCTCACACCCCACGCCTTGTTCTGCCAATGTATCCGCCGCTTTCAGAGTTTCCATGACGCAAGCGCCCCAGGTAATCAGGGTAACGTCGTCGCCTTCGCGTAAGGTAAAACAGGTGTCCAGAGGCAGCGCCTCGCCATTGTTTTCAACGCTTTGAGTAACGGCTCGATAGATTCGTTTCGGCTCAAGGAAGATAACCGGATCCGGATTGCGAATTGCCGCTAACAGCAGGCCGTAGGCGCGTTGCGGGGAGCTGGGAATGACCACCCTTACTCCCGGGATATGAGCAAACAAAGCTTCGGTACTTTCGGAATGATGCTCCGGCGCATGAATTCCACCGCCAAACGGGGCGCGGAACACCAGTGGACAATGCAAGCGGCCTCGTGTGCGATTGCGCATCCGCGATGCGTGACAAACAATCTGCTCCATCGCGGGATAAATAAACCCCATAAACTGAAATTCCGCTACCGGTTTCAAGCCTTGGGTCGACATGCCGATCGCGGTGCCGGCAATCAGATTTTCCGCCAACGGCGTGTCCATCACCCGCTTGAACCCGAAGGCGTCTTTCAGGCCCAAGGTTGCTCGAAATACCCCACCATTAGTCGCAATGTCTTCGCCCAACACCACCACGTTGTCGTCTTGCGCCATCTCCCAGTGCAGGGCCATGTTGACCGCTTCTACCAAAGTCACATCACAAACATCTGACTGACTCATGCCGGACCTCCACGATACTTTTTGGCGATCTGATCGCGCTGTCCCTGCAGCACAGCGGGGAGGGTTTCAAACAGATAGTCGAGCATGGCGGTGGGTGGTTCCGCCTCTGTCGCCAAATAGACTTCTACGGCCTCATCGACCGTCTTCTTGGCGTCCGCTTGCAAGGTCTTTTCCTGCTCAGGGCTCCAGAGGTCGTTATTGTACAGCCAGTTTTGCAGGCGCTTTACCCCGTCCTTTTCCCAGGCCTGTTTGAGTTCTTCAGCGGAGCGGTAGCGGGTAGCGTCATCGGCGGTGGTATGGTCTCCAAGCCGGTATGTTACCGCTTCAATGACCGTTGCTCCTTTGCCGTCGTGGGCGCGCTTGAGCGCATGGTCCAGGGCTTCGGCGCAGGCGAAATAATCGTTACCGTCGACAACGTGGCCGGGCAAACCAGCACCGATCGCTTTCTGAGCAATGGTTTCTGCAGCACTTTGCAGGCTACGAGGGGTGGAGATGGCCCATTGGTTATTGATGACCACGAACACCACTGGTAAATGCCAAGCACCTGCAAGGTTCAGGCTTTCCATAAAGTCGCCTTTTGAGGTACCGCCATCACCTATGCAGCAAACAACGGCCCTTTCCTCACCTCGAATCCGGAACGCCGATGCGACCCCTACCGCATGACCGCACTGGGTGGCGATGGGGACGGCGATTGGCAGGTCTTCGGGGCAATGTTGCCACGCACAACCTCGCTCATCACCACCCCAATACAGCAGCAACTCCGTCAATGATACGCCTCGAAGAATATGAGCGGCCTGATCGCGATAATAAGGAACAAAAACATCGGTTTTGGCCATGCTCTGGCCAATGGCCGTGCCGACCACTTCGTGACCCAATACAGACGGGTAAGTACCACATTTCCCGGTGCGTTGGAGTGCGATGGCTTTGGAATCTAAGGTACGAGCGAGGACCATATTGCGGTAGGCGGCCAGAACCCGGTCGGTGTTCTCGGCTTGGCGCGGCAATTCACCCAGCGGTTTGCCGCCATCATCCAGATAGCAGGTGCTATCCACATGAAACTCATGGATTTCTCTCATCCCATCCTCCTGCCCCCGGCTGTGCGATATAAGCCTAGCTGAGGTATTACCTGCTTGTGGCGGGCATAACCAGCGTTGGGGTGTTCGTCTTATTGTTAGCGTAGGTTGCACGCTGCGGGATTAAACAGAGTGCCAGCTGACACTCTGTTTAATATTTAGACGATGGGGGGCAATAGATCAAATGGGGGGCTATCAGGCTTTCTTAACGAACTCGGATTTCAACTTCATGGGGCCGATGCCGTCAATCTTGCAGTCGATATCGTGATCGCCATCAACCAGACGGATGTTTTTCACCTTGGTGCCCACCTTCACAATGGAGCTGGAACCTTTCACTTTCAGGTCTTTGATCACTGTAACGGTATCACCATCCTGAAGCTCATTACCGTTGGCATCCCGAATCACCTTTCCGGCTTCAGCTTCCGCTTGCTCCGCTTCAGTCCATTCGTGAGCGCACTCTGGGCAAACCAGCTGAACGCCGTCTTCATAGGTAAACTCAGAGTTACACTTGGGGCACGGTGGCAATTGCGACATTATCATTTCCTGTTAATTGAATGAGATCTGCATTATAACACTACGCCCAAAGTTGTTCTCACAGCCGCTGCAAGAACAGGTAAACTGCCACTTTAGCCAATGAACGAAAGGACACTGACATGCCTATCTGGGTCGATGCCGATGCTTGCCCCGTACCCGTCAAGGAAATCATCTGTCGTGCAGCCACTCGCTGGAAGGTACAGACCACCTTCATCGCCAACCACGCCATTACTTTGCCGCCAAGCCCGTTCATCAGCCGCCGTCAGGTGCCTCAAGGCTTCGATGTTGCCGATAATGAGATTATGGATCAGATGACAAAAGGGGATTTGGTCATCACGCAAGACATCCCCCTGGCTGCAGAAGCCATCGAAAAAGGAGCAACCGTATTTAATCCCCGTGGGCAGGCATTTACAAAAGAGAACATTCGCCAGCGCTTGGCAATGCGGAATTTTATGGAAGAAATGCGAAGTGCGGGACAAGTCACCGGTGGCCCGGCACCGTTCGGCCAAACAGACCGTAAGGAGTTTGCCAACCAACTGGACCGTTGGTTACAGCGAAACGCTCGAAAAACAAATTAGAGGAACGCCATAACAGCAACGGCGAACACGGCCAACGCCACAGCGCACGCGGCCAGCTTGATACCTTCTAACGCTTCTTGCTGCATATAGCCCCCTTAATTAATCTCCAGCTTACGAGCCAAATGATAATCAATATCATTTCTAGGCACAAGAGGATCTTTAGAGGGCACCACGGTCAGAACGGATCGTTCGTGCGTTCCGTTTTTTCGTACTGGGGCAGCTCGTCAGTAATATCGAACCACTCTGCTTTTGAGCCGACATAGATATGCCGAGCCGGCTTGGCCGCAATCGGTTCGTTGATCACACCGATCCTCAGACGAAGAATCCCCGAAATGGCATCCAGCCTGCTGTAAAGGTGACTGCCGCAACGGCTACAGAAAGCACGATATTTGCCCGGCCGGGATTCATACTCTGTAACCTGCTCCTCGCCGGCCACATACCGAAAACGTACTTTTTGTACCGGCGCACTGGCCGAGAAAGCACTGCCATGGGCCCTCCGGCATTGACTGCAATGGCACAAGGATATCGGGCCAAGGGCGCCTTCATACTCGAACCGCACATCGCCACACAAGCATCGACCTGTATACATCACATTCTCCGAAAGCAGCTGAAATAACCGGCGAAGATCATACCGGCTCGGGGCGGAAATACTACCCCGCAGCCAGCTTAATCTAGGGGCTTACAGGGCGTATTCTTTTTCTAAATAATCGACGATCTGCTTAGACTCGAACAATTTCACTCCGGTGTTCGGATCTTCCAGATACGGCACCTGAACCCGACCGTGTTCTTGGAAAAAAGCGTCGCGCTTACCACCGGGCTGCGGCTTGTATGGGCCCGGTTTGATGCGCTGGAATGCAGGGCCGAATTCTGTCCAGTGTTCTTTGCCCAGATTGTGCAGGGTATACGGAAGCTCGAACTCACACAGCTTTTCACGAACCAGTCGCGAAAACGGACTACCTTCGAAACTCCACAGGTGCAGGCCCTGCTCCGGACGCTTGGCACGCTCAACGCGCATACCTCTCAGCTCACTGCTCGCTGAAGCAGCCGCCCCCCAAAAGAACTGCCCCGCTTTTGCCTCATAGTAGCCGGGCACTGAACGGCCACCGTACTGACTAAATAGGTACTCGATAATCTGTTCTGACTCGTACATCACTTGGTCTGTATTCGGATCTACCAGCAATGGAAATTGCTGCTTTCCGCCCAGCATCTCGGCCTCACTCCGGAACACCTCGCCGCCTTTCGGACAAGGCCGGATGTCCACATCCAAATGAAGGGCAGTGAATACTTCACGCACCTTTCGGCAGTAGGGACAGGCTTCGATGTCGTATAAAACCAAGGACTTCTCCGGCTGAACAGCCGGTTTCACGACTAAGCACCCACGCCACGCTGAGAATGAAGACGTTGCAACAGATTCCAAGACGTTAACGGAATGTTTGAGAGCTCGAAGCATGGTGTATTCCTATAGAAAACGAAGATTTTTGCCATTGTCACACAATTGTCCCAGGAACCATTGGCCCGTGAGGCCACCGTCCAATTCCACTGTAACCCACTGATTCACAAAACCTTGCCAGCCAACACAACAAAAACCTTCAGAAACAATACACATAACGTCATTTTTTAACGTCATACGTAATGTTTCTGCATAGTAGAAATACATGGAATCAGCTATGGTTAGAAAAAACACTACTCACGGGTTCAAGGTATGCAGCGGCTGCATTCACAGGCTAGGATTCGCCTGCAAAGGATACTATCCACACCAAAAAACCTGCTTGCGGCGGTGGCTGTGCTCAGTTCTCTGGCTACACCGATCATGGCGCAAGAGGGCAGCAACTTCGCCAACGCTCGCCTGTGGACGTCAGAGATCCGCGCGTATGCCGAAAAATCCCTGAACAATGATGAAGCACTAAGCGTCGCCGCCGTCCCCCTAAACGGGCCGGGCATTGAACAGTATGTAAACGCTGACCAACTCATGAGCCCCGGCTCCATCATGAAGCTGGTGACCACCTATGCGGCTTTGGAATTGCTGGGGCCCACCCATCACTGGAACACCGATTTTCTGACCGATGGGGATATGGTTGGGGACACGCTTGAAGGCGACTTGTACGTTCGCTTTGGCGGCGACCCAAAGCTGAACCTTGAACGTCTGTGGAGCACACTCCGCGAGCTCAAGGATATGGGTATCCGACAAATCGCGGGTGACCTTGTTCTGGATGGTAGCCATTTCCGGATCGATGGCGGGCTTCCTGTCTTTCACGACAACGGCAACAACCCATACGCGCCGTTTCTGGTGGAGCCTTCAGGCTACCTAACCAACTTCAACCTGTTACACATGCAGGTAAGAGCCGACGAACGCGGCACTCAGGCCTGGACGACACCAAATTTAAGCGAAGTCACCATTGATAACCGGATAACCGCTGTGGCGGAAGGCCCCTGCCCTTCCCGGAAAAACTTCAAGTGGCAACCGGTGTTTCACGGTGATCAGAAAGTTACCGTAAAGGTAACAGGCGAACTGCCCCAAGGGTGCCGAGCGACGAGCTATATGTCACTGTTACCCCATGACCGTTACTCTGCATCCACCATTCGCTCTTTGCTGTCTGAGCTGGGCGTTGCCATCCGTGGTGTAAACCGGTTTGAAAAGACGCCTGAGCATGCCCACCTTGTGATGCGCACAACGTCACCGGACTTAGTAACCATGGTGCGCGACATCAATAAATGGAGCAGCAACGTGATGGCGCGGCAAATGCTGCTCAGCATTGGCTCAAAGCTGCACAAAGACGATGAACGTGACGATCGCGTAGCAGGTATTCGAGCCATCTATGAATGGCTCGAGGAAAAAGGCATAAACACCAACGGTATGGTGATCGACAATGGCGCTGGCCTCACCCGCCATGGTCGCCTTTCTGCGCGGCAAGGTGCCCTGATTCTGCAGCACGCCTGGGAAAGCCCTTACGCCTCAGACTTAATGACGTCCATGCCAATCATTGCGATGGACGGCACCATGGCCCGCAGACTCAGAAATACCGGTTTGAGAGGCGAAGGCCGTATCAAAACCGGCTACCTGCAAGATGTTCGCTCTATTGCCGGTTTTACCCGCGATGAAAACAACACTACCTGGGCGATTGTAGGGATGGTTAATAACGATCCCGCATGGAATGGCCAAGCGGTTCTGGATAAGGTGCTGCATTCTCTGCACTACAAACCACCAACGGCTACCACCTTGTCGCAGTCCAAGGCTGCCAACCGCTCAATACAATAACGGCTCCCTAACCATCGACCGGAGCTGTCCTCACCGGAGAGCTGATGGATTGTTGCATCCGCCTGCCTGCAAGCGGAGCGATAAAAATCACCAGCGGAAACCCCACAGCCCACGCCACCACAAAAGCACTGCCCCGGCGCGCGCGGCTAACGTTAAATTTTGACATCAGAACTTCCCGGCTCGTTTCCCCTAAAACAAAAAGGCCGGAAGAGCTTTAACCCTTCCGACCTTGTCATCATACCTCGCCTGATTAGATAGTCAGGTAACCACCATCTGCGTTGATGCACGCGCCGGTGGTGTAGCTGGAGGCGTTCGACACCAGATACAGCACCGTACCGGCCATCTCGTCCGGATCCGCCACGCGCTTCATCGGAATGTGAGCCATGGCTTGTTTCTTGATGGCTTCGTTGGTGGTCAGGGCGCTGGCGAACTTGGTGTCCGTCAGGCCGGGCAGCAAGGCGTTAACTCGCACATTCTGCTGCCCCAGCTCCATCGCGAAGGATTTGGTCATCGAGATGACCGCTGCTTTGGTTACTGAGTAAATGCCTTGGAAATGCCCTGGATTCACACCGTTCACAGACGCTACGTTAACGATGGAGCCACCGCCGTTTTTCTTCATCAACTGGGCACCGCGGGCGCACATGAAGAAGTAGCCGCGAATGTTTACGTCAACGGTCTTCTGGAAGGCACCAAGGTCGGTGTCTTCAACCGGGCCAAAGTAGGGATTGGCCGCCGCGTTGTTCACCAGAATATCCAGCTTGCCGTGGGTCTTGGTGATGTGTTCCCAAGTGGCTTCGATCTGGTCCATTTCACCAATATGACAGGCCACAGCTTCGGCACTGCCGCCAGCGTCGCGAATACTGCTGGCAACCTTTTCGCAGTCATCCACTTTACGGCTACTGACAATCACGTGAGCACCGTAGGTCGCCAAAGTACGGGCAATGCTTTCGCCGATGCCACGGCTAGCGCCGGTTACCAGGGCGACTTTGCCAGTCAAATCAAACAGGTTCGCGTTGCTCATAGTTGTTCCTCAGTGTTATCGGAAGGTCACCAGAGCGGGGTTCTCCGCTTCTAGGTGGCTATAGTTATTGAATACGGCCAGGCTGCGCCGTGAGCCGGAGTAAAGAATTCGGGAAACGCTGGTATTGGCAATCACACTGTTTACTTCCAGCGTTTTTTGGTCGGACAGCTCCAGCAAGTTTTGGGCAATCACGGCAATAGGACCACCCGAGGTGGAGACAACCACATCCGCGCCATCGGCCATTTCGGTCAGCTGATCCAGTGCGTGGTTCACCCGTTGTTTGAAGCCTTGCCAGGTTTCAGCGTACTCGTCATCGTAGTCACCGCTGACCCAGCGTTTCACGGCCTTTTCAAAAGCCATCTGAAACGCCCGGGCCGGCTTTGGAAAGCTCGCCAGATCCCGCGCCATCGTTTGTTTATCCGCCCATTCCGGGCGCAGGCGTTCGACCACTTCAACGTGGTCAAACTCGTTCAGGCCTTCTAGCACCTGCATATCCGGCAAGGCAGTGCCATAGCCGGTCGCCAGCGCTTCAACGGTCTCCCGATGGCGCTGTAGGTTGCCACCGAAGATGGCCCCTAGCTCCACTTTGTCCGCCAGCCAACGGCCGAGCACCTTGCCCTGCTCCCAACCGCGTTTGGAAAGCTGGTCGTAATTTTCTTTCCCAAAACTCGCTTGGCCGTGGCGCACCAAATAAATCGTTGCCATTACAGACTGCTCTCACTGATCAGGCGCAGACAACGCTTCTCGAGATAGTTCGCAGCGTGGCCAAAGGCGGCAAAGCGCTTGTCTTTGGTTTGGCCGTTGTAGAAGCGGTAATAGATTTGCTGGACAATAACCGCCAACCGGAACAGACCATAGATTTCATAGAAATCGAAGTTATCAGCCCGGAACCCGGATTTTTCCATGTAGTACTCCACCACTTCCTTACGGGTCAGCATGCCCGGCTGATGGGTGGGCTGACGGCGCAGCATCTGGAACGGCCCTTCGTCATCGGCCTCAATCCAGTAGGCCAATGTATTGCCCAAATCCATCAGTGGGTCGCCAATAGTGGCCATCTCCCAATCCAGCACACCGATCACTTCGAACGGGTTGTCGGGGTTGAGCACCACGTTATCAAAGCGGTAATCGTTGTGGATAACCACTTGCGCAATATCGTATGGCATCTTGTCGTTCAGCCAGCTCATCACGGCTTCAAAATCACCCACGTCTTCGGTGCGCGCTTTGCGGAATCGATCGCTCCAGCCACCAATCTGACGCTGCACATAACCGGCACCTTTACCCAACGTGTCCAAGCCTGCAGCTTTCGCATCAACGGTGTGAAGGTCAACCAGCTTGTCGATCACGTTCAAACACAGTTTGCGGGTGTCTGCTTCACTTAGTTCCAGGTCACTGGGGAAATCCTGACGCAGAATGATGCCTTTGAGCCGCTCCATCACGTAGAAGTCGCAGCCCAGAACGCTGTGATCATCACAGATGGCGACAATGTTCGGCACGTACGGGTAAACCGGCTTCAGCGCCTCCATCACCCGTGCTTCCCGCAGCATGTCGTGGGCAGATTTGGCGATCTTCCCGAACGGCGGCCGGCGCAGTACGTAGGACTGGTCACCGTAGTCCACCTGATAGGTCAGATTCGATGCGCCGCCCGGGTACTGTTTGATGGTTGGCTGGCCTTCCAAACCGGAAATGGCCTGTTTCATGAACTGGTCTACCGCTTGGACATCCAGTTCTTCACCTTCCCGGATGTCTACGGCCTGATCAATCTGTGTCATTCATTCTCTCCTGTGATCCTCGAGCAAGCTCGGCCATTCAGGCGTTGCTTTTTTTACCCATCTTGCCCATCCAGCGTTTGGTTTCCTGGTGCATCAACCAGTCAAACGCTTTCGGCGCATGGCGCTTGAGCATCCACATACGGCGCTCTTTAACGTGGGGCAGCACCCAGAAATCTTTGCCTTTCACGCTGCGGTAGATATCGTCTGCAACGTCTTCTGCGGTAATGCTGGAACGCTTCATCAGTTTGTTCACGTTCTGCTGGATGCCTGGGATATCCGAGCGCATTCCGTTTGTCAGGTTGGTCTGGAAAAACGCTGGGCATACGCAACTCACGTGTATTCCGGAATCCCGAAGTTCTTGGCTCAGGGTTTCAGACAGTGCGATCACGCCGGCTTTGGAGACGTTGTAGCTGTTCATCAAAGGCGCAAGCATGAGTCCGGCCATGGAGGCGATGTTAACGAACGCGCCGGAACCTTGTTCTTTAAACAAGGGAGTAAAGGCCTTACAACCGCGAACTACGCCCAGTACGTTGATATCGAGGATCCATTCCCAGTCACCGATGGTGGTGTCTTCAATAGCCCCTGCGGAGGCCACGCCGGCGTTGTTGACCACAACGTCTACACCGCCCCACCTTTCCACCAGGTCGTCCCTGACTTTCTCGAAATCGCTCAGGCGGCGAACATCGCACTCCACGAAGTAACCTTCGCCACCGGCATTGTTCAGTTCTTTCTCAACCGCGATTCCCTGCTCCGGGTTAATGTCCCCAATGCAGACCTTGGCACCTTCTTTCGCGTACCGCAATGCAATCGCCCGGCCCAAGCCACTAGCTCCGCCGGTTATGAATACTCGCTGTGTCATTCGTATTTTTCTCCGTTTAGTTTGGAGTTTGTTATCTTCATTCGAGTAAGAGCTGGTGCCGGATAGAGCTTTCCAAAAACCGCTACGAGCACATCCATGTGCGCTTCTCTCCGGCCATCCATGGCCTACGACATTTTTGGAAAGCTCTATCCGGCACCAACTCCCAAACTTTTCAGTAAGCTGCTCAAAAGCCATCACTGAAACATCATGGGTTTTCTTGGCATCCCACAAAAGTCCGATAGGGGACGGCGGGGTGATGCTTCTGAAAATGTGCGTAGCCATGGATGGCGAAGCAGAAGCGTCACACGGACGTGCCGAAGGAGCGGTTTTCAGAAGCATCACCCCGCCGGCACCCAGCACCCCAACCTTCAGGCTAGGATGCCCCAATCACCCAAGTTAGAACTTACTTATACTTCCGAAGCTCAAGGCGGGCCACCATCGCCCGATGGACCTCATCAGGACCATCCGCCAACCGAAGAACCCGAGCATAGGCAAACAGTGCTGTCAGCGGGAAATCATCATCGCTGACACCACCACCACCGTGCATCTGAATCGCATCATCCACAATCTGCTGCAACATCGCAGGCACCACCGCCTTGATCATGGAAACCTCCTGCAACGCCCCCATGATGCCCTTGGTATCCAGCGCCCAGGCACACTTCAGCGTCAACAAACGCGCCTGCTCGATGTTCATACGGGCATTGGCGATCACATCCGGGTTGCCACCGAGTTTCGCCAGCGGACGACCGAACGCCTCGCGGCTCATGGAACGTTTAACCATCAACTCCAGAGTACGTTCAGCAGCGCCGATTGCACGCATGCAGTGGTGTACACGGCCCGGCCCTAAACGACCTTGGGCGATTTCGAATCCACGGCCCGGGCCGGCAATGATGGCGCTCTTCGGCAAGCGGACGTTTTCGAACAATACCTGACCGTGACCATAAGGCTCATCATACGCACCGAAAACCGGCAGCATGCGCTCGATGGTGATGCCCGGAGTGTCCATTGGCACCAACACCATAGAATGGCGGCGGTGTTTTTGGGCGTCGGGATCGGTGACGCCCATAAAGATACCGACTTTGCAGTCGGGATGACCAACGCCGGTGCTCCACCACTTGCGGCCGTTCAGGACCACTTCGTCGCCATCAACAACCGCAGAGGCTTCCATATTGGTGGCGTCAGAGGAGGCAACGGCCGGCTCGGTCATGAAAAACGCCGAGCGGGCTTCACCGCTCATCAGCCGGGGTAGCCATTCCGCTTTCTGTTCGTCTGAGCCGTAGTGGATCAGCACTTCCATATTGCCGGTGTCGGGCGCGTTGCAGTTGAAGATCTCCGGAGCAATGAAGCTGCGGCCGGTTTCTTCGGCAATCAAGGCGTAATCGGAGTTCAGCAGACCACAACCGTGCTTTTCATCCGGGAAAAACATGTTCCACAGGCCTTGAGCCTTGGCCTTTTCTTTCAATTCTTTGATGATCGGCAGGACGACCCAGCGGTTTTCCTGGGCAGCCAGGTCTTTATGGTATTGCTCTTCAATCGGGTAGATCTCATCACGCATGAACGCTTTCACGCGCTTCAGGTAATCTTGGCCTTTCTCGGAAATATTGAAATCCATGGTGCAGCTCCTCGCGCTTACCGGCCCCATTTTCCGGGGCGCACTTTCGATCAGATGGCAAACAGTCTAGGAGGCAATACGCTATTACGCGACTGAATTGTTCTTATCGTTTATCATTAGTCTGACTTATTCTCAAAGTGGACGCTCATTATGGCCCTGAATCGACTCGACCTTAACTTGCTGCACGTGTTCGACACGATTTACCGGGAAGGCAGCCTGACTCGCGCGGCCAAGTCCTTGCACCTGACTCAGCCGGCGGTGAGCCACTCTCTTGCCCGGCTCCGGGACCATTTCGACGACCCACTCTTCACCCGCCAAGGCAATCAAATGGTGCCGACCCCGCTGGCGCGGCGTTTTCTGGAGTCCATGCGGCCCGGGCTGAATCAAGTTCAAAGTGCCGTGAATCAATTCCACGCATTTGATCCCGCCAGCCAACGCAAGACCTACGCCCTCGGGTTGAGGGACGTTTTGGAGTCCACGTTTCTGCCGAAACTTATGAACCGGTTGGCGCCCTACCCGGACATGGAGATTTCCAGCCAACGCGTGGCAAGGCGAGAAATGGAAACTCAATTGGCGGCCGGCAAGCTGGATTTTGCCATTGATGTGTTGCTGCCCGTCAGCAACCAGACCAGTCATGAACTGCTGCGGCAAGACAGATTTGTGGTGATGGCCCGTAAGCAGCACCCGGCAATTCGGAAGGGGCTGACCATGGACGCCTACCTGAGCGCCAAGCACGTGCTGGTATCGTCTCGGAGCGAAGGCCCCGGTCTGGAAGACTTTGCTCTGTCTCGTCAGGGTGCGCAACGTGATATCCGACTACGCTGCCAGCACTACTATGCAGCTTGTCGTGTGGTGGAAGCTTCGGACCTACTGCTGACCATGCCTGAGACTTACGCCAAAATCATTGCCGAGCGCGCAGAGGTACAAGTAATGGCCCCACCCGCAGACATGCCATCCATTGATGTTCATCTTTACTGGCACAAAGCCTACGAAAGAGAGCCAGCACTGATGTGGTTCCGCGAGTTGCTTCGCGACCTGCCGGCGGGTTAGTAGGCCCCGACCAGCATCAGGAACCCCATAAAGCTCGCGGCCGTGATGCCCAACGACAACACAACAATGCCAAAACCCCACCAGACAGCTGCCCCGCTGGATATGTTCACACCGTGGCCCAAGAGCGTGCGGTAGAACGCCCAGGGCCCCAGAACAAACGCCCCCACCACGGCAAACACAAGGCCGACGGCAATGCCGGCGAAGGTCCAGGTTGCCAGTGCCGTGGCCCGTTCTGATACCTGATCCTGCACGCCATGATGCTCAAGGAACTTCTTGCAGAAGAACCAAATCAAGCCAAACAGAGCAACCACAAATACGAGCGCGCCTATAAGCGTGACAATCCGGTAGAGCACTTGGAGATCCTGTTTTCGGGAAGTTGATCGAAGCCTAAGCCATGTGCCGATCACTATAACCAGCATCCATCATACGGCACAACAAGCCCTTTTCTCCGTTGCCGGAGCGAACTGGCATCTATCCGCTTCAGGGCTACACTAGGGTTGTTGAATTCGCTTACCCCACACCGCATCCAGGAGGTTCGGGAATGGCCCAAACCACTCGCATTGCAGTCACCCCCGGCGATGGCATTGGCCCGGAAGTTGTTTCTGCTGCTATCCACTGTCTGGAAACCCTGCGCACAAAACACCAACTGGCTCTGGAATGGACACGATTCCCCTGGCCTTCACACGCCTGGCACGAAGAGCACGCCGAAAGTTGGCCGGCCGACGCCTTAGCGCAACTCAAACCCTACGATGCGATTTTGCTGGGCGCGCTTGGCGACCCCGGCCCGATAAACGACCCTAAACGTTATTTGCTGTCGGACAGCGTTTCGCTCTCGCCTCTTCTTGAAATGCGCAAAGGCTTTGATCAATGGGTTTGCGAGCGCCCCGCCAGGCTCTTGCCCGGCGCACGCCAGTATCTGAAAGATGATCGAGCCAAAGACATCGACATGCTGGTGATCCGGGAGAACAGTGAAGGCGAATACGTCAGCCAAGGGGGCCGCCTGCGACAGGGGACCACGGACGAAGTCGCCACCCAGATGGAAGTGTTCACCCACCACGCCACCGAACGCATCATTCGATACGGCTTCGAGCAAGCGAGAAAGCGTGCGTCTGAACGCGCCGAACACGGGCGCGTCAGAACCTTCAAAACATTGGATGGGCGCACCTGTGAAAGTCAGGTGTGTGTAATCACCAAGCGCAACGCATTAAAACATTGGGGTGATTTGTATACGGAAGTCTTTGAGGAAGTCAGCAAAGACTATCCCGATGTCGCGACTCATCACGAACTCGTTGATGCAGCCTGCATGAAGTTCGTGCAGTGTCCTTGGGCGTTCGACGTAGTGGTTGCCAGTAATTTACAGGGCGACATTCTGACCGATCTGGCCGCAGTGCTTTCCGGCGGTATGGGCGTCGCCCCTTCCTGCAACCTGAACCCAACAAACCCCGACATGCCATCGATGTTCGAACCAACTCACGGCAGCGCACCCGACATTGCAGGCAAAGGCATTGCAGACCCCACCGCCATGCTGTTCACCACAGCTCGGATGCTGGAATGGCTGGGGCAAAAAGACCCGAAACTCACGGCTGCCGGCAAAGAATTGTTTGATGCTGTGGCCGCCGATCTTGCCGAAAAAGGTACCGAACAACGGGACACACAGGAAATCAGAGATGCCATTTGTAAACGGCTTACCCCGTGACTAGGCTGCTAGTGAGTTTTCAAATTCATTCCGGGAGGTAATCAATGACCGACCATAAGGGCAAGCTATCCCCTTTGCTGAAACAAGCCACAGGTGTCACTGCCGCCAAAGGCGAAGGTGCTTACATTATTGACCCGGAAGGTCGTCGATATCTGGACTTCACTTCCGGAATCGGGGTAACCAGTACCGGCCACTGCCACCCGAAAGTGGTGGAGGCTGCCCAGAAACAAGTAGCCACCATGGTTCATGCTCAAGCCACTACGGTCATGAACCCGAGGCTGCCTGAATTAGCGGAGAAGCTGGGCGAACTCACGCCCGATCCGCTGAATGCCTTTTTCTTCTCCAATGCCGGTACCGAGGCTGTCGAAGGTGCCATTCGCTTAGTGCGTCAAGCCACGGAGCGCCCGAACATCATCGTATTCCACGGCGGGTTTCATGGCCGTACGATGGGGTCTCTTTCATTAACCACCTCCAGTGTTGGTTTGCGGGCCGGTGTCAGCCCGATGATGAGCGGTGTGGTCGTTGCCCCGTTCCCACACGCGTTTCACTATGGTTGGAGCGAAGAAGAAGCAACGGACTTCTGTTTGCGAGAGCTGGACCGAATTTTTGTCACCTACTCGGCTCCCAAAGAAACCGCTGCCATGTTTATCGAGCCTGTCCAGGGTGAAGGCGGCTATGTACCGGCGAACACGCGGTTCATGCAAGGATTACGAGAACGTTGCGACAAACACGGCATCATGCTGGTGTTTGATGAGGTTCAAGCAGGCTTCGGCCGCAGCGGTAAGTTCTGGGCTCACGATCACTTCGGGGTCACCCCCGATGCCATCCTGATCGCTAAAGGCTTGGCCAGCGGCTTCCCTATCTCCGCATTGGCCGCATCAGAAGAAACCATGGCGAAAGGCTGGCCCGGCTCTCAGGGCGGCACCTACGGCGGCAATGCGGTTTCAGCGGCAGCCGCCATCGCCACCATTGACGTGATCCGCGAAGAAGGTCTCGTCGAGAATGCAGACCGGATGGGCAAACGCCTACGCAGCAATCTGGAAACTCTGAAAAAAGATTATCCAGATATGGCGGACATTCGGGGCATGGGCTTGATGCTGGGCGTGGAAATGCGCCGTGGCGATACGCCGGATGGAGAACGGGCCGGTAACATTCTCAAAGAGTGTGAAAAGCGCGGCCTGCTGATGTTGCGCTGTGGCCCGTATCAGGAAATCGTCCGCTGGCTGCCACCCCTGATCGTAAATCAGGAGCAAATTGACGAAGCCACCCGAATCTTTGAGGAAGCGCTGCAAGCCACCGCTTGACCAAGCTTTCGAAGCAGCAACAAAAAGGCCGGATGAAACACCTTCATCCGGCCTTTTTACTAGCTAATGACTAAGACTGAGTTCTATTCTGCCATCACAAGTTCCAATCGACCGCGGGCAACCCGGATATCCATCGGCACGACACCTAGCAGGCGCTGAGCTGTATTTGTCTCATCCAACCGATACACCGGCATGGTTTCCAGCATCTGGGCCACCACCCGCATGACCGAGTCGGTCACCGGCCCCAGATCGCCCTTAAAGAACGGCGAATCAATCGAGCTTTCCAGCAGTTGTAGGCGTCGAATGTAGATTGCCTTTTCCTGACTGTCATAGACCGGTGCACCTTCTACTTTCAGAGCCAGATCGACAGGCAACTTGGCCAGAAGTGCATTCAGAGCCACCTGCCCTTTCAGATCAATCACCGCCACATCACGACCATCCGGGCCTAGGGTGATGTCGGCATCGGTCAAGCTAAGACTAAGCGGCGAGCCGGTTTGAAGCTGTTCGCGATCGTATTTGGCCACCGAGTTCTTCAGGTACTGCTCTACTTCGCCTTCGGTAATGGAATACGGGGAAAAGCTGGCACACCCGCTGGCTAGAACAACCGCAAACATTAATGCCAGACGTACAATTGGTTTTAGCATTTCACTCATGTAGCACTCTCCTCGGAAGAACCCTATAGTGCGGCATCTCCCTGGAGCTGACAACTTACATTCCTGTATCAGAATTTCTGCTTGGCCATCCACGGAATAATCCGGCTGAAGGCTTCGTCCATTCGTTCACAGCTCAATGCAAAGCTGAACCGGAGTGCGTTGGTGCAGCTGTCTCCGAAGGCATCGCCCGGTACAGCACAGACACCGGTTTCTTTCAGCAACCGTAATGCCACGTCCGAGCCGTCTACGTGGGGCGGCAAATTCGGGAACGAGTAAAATGCGCCGCCCGGCTTATAGCCGGTCAGGTGTGGAGTTTGTTCGATCAGTTTCACAATATTGTCTCGTCGCTCCCGGTAGGTGCTCACCATGTCGCGTACGCACTGCTGGTCACCGGTCAGCGCCGCTACGCCCGCAAATTGTGCAGGCGTGTTGGCCACCGAGGTGGTGAACATGTGGTAGCGCCGCAGAGATTTGATGGCTGCCTGGCTCGAAATCACCCAACCTACACGCAACCCCGCCATACTGTAGGTTTTCGAAAAACTGCTGATGCACATGATGTTATCGAGATCCACGGCACAACTGAGCACACTGGCGAAGTCATCGTCATCAAATAGCATGTGGTCATACACTTCGTCGGCGTACACCTGAATACCCCGATATGCACATTCTTCAAGAATCGTCTCGACTGTACTTCTGGGGTAGACCGCGCCTGTCGGGTTGTTCGGGTTGTTCAATACCAAAGCGAAGGTACGAGAACCCATCGCACGAATCACGTCGTCGGGATCAAGTTGATGATCATTCTCAGCGTAGGTCGGAATGTACTTCACCTCGCCACCGTTCATCCGGATTAACGGCGCATAGAGAAGAAAGGACGGATCGGTAACCAGAAACTGTCTTCCGGGGGCCGAAGTGGCCGAAATCGCGAGGTACATGGCCTCGGTGGCGCCACTGGTCACGAGAATGTTGTCACGGGTCAGCTTTCGGTTATAACGCTTGCCATAATAATCGCGCAGAGCCACCAACAGCTCGGGCAAGCCGGCGTCCATGGTATAACCGGTCTGCCCCGCATTGAGCGCTTCCACATAGGCGTCAATAATGTGAGGAGGAGTTGGCAGGTCAGGCTGCCCAATCGACAGGTGGATGACATCCTTCATCGTGGACGCCATATTCACCAGCTTCCTGATCCCTGACACGGGGACCGCCTGCATCGCAGGATTCCAACTGGCCTTTGCTTTCCGGTACTTCATTTTGCGAGACGTTGCCTGGCCCAAATTCTTGTTCAACGGTTCCGGCATGTCCACCTCCTTGCACGTCAGGGGAATAAAGGCTTACCTCGAGCGTAGCACGAAGCCCCGGGGGTACAAGTAAAGCCGTTGATTTGACCGCAGCCTTGATGACAACCAGACTGTGTAATCATCAATAAACAGACTGCCAACCCCTTCCGGAGCTGACATGACAGAGTCCCGAAAACCGGTTGTAACCGTGCTCACCGCCCCCAATGATCCCACGCCACCGGGTATTGAGCCGCTCAAGGAGCACGCAGAGGTTCGCTTCGCCTGCGACGAGCAATCACTCCGCGACACACTGCCCGGCACCGATGTGATGATGGTGACAGACTTCCGCACGGCAGCGCTCGAAGCGGCCTGGCCCGTTGCCGATCGTTTGCAGTGGATTCATGCCACCAGTGCCGGTGTCGACGCGCTAATGTTTCCTGCCTTGATCGACAGTGACGTAACGGTGACAAACGCTCGTGGCATTTTTGACCGCACCATTGCCGAGTATGTGTTGTGCACCATTTTGATGTTTGCCAAAGACTTTCCCGAATCGCTCAGGCTTCAAGCCAAGCGCCAGTGGAAGCACCGTGACACGGAACGCGCTGAAGGCAAACAGGTGCTCGTGGTTGGGGCTGGATCTATCGGCCGTCAAATCGGCCGTCTGGTCAAAGCCATCGGCATGAACCCTCACGGGATTGCCAGAACGGCCCGGGAATCAGACCCTGATTTCGACGCGGTGCACAGCAATGAGGCTCTGTATGAGCAACTCAAGCTGGCTGACTTTGTGGTGGTTGCCGCACCGCTAACGCCTCAAACCGAAGGGCTATTTGACGCTAAAGCATTTTCGGCGATGAAAAACTCGGCCAGACTGATCAATATCGGGCGCGGGCCTATTGTGGTTACGGAAGCTCTGATCAAAGCACTGGATGACGGAGAAATTGCCGGAGCGGCGCTCGATGTGTTCGAGGAGGAACCGCTACCGGAAGATCATCCGCTTTGGGCTCGGGAGAATGTCATTATGACGGCCCATATGGCGGGGGATTTCATTGGTTGGAATCAAGCGTTAACGGAACAGTTTCTGAAGAATTTCGAGCAATGGTCACAAGGTGGTGAGTTGTTCAACCTGGTGAACAAAAAGCTGGGTTACGCAGGCTAAGAAGCCCCCCTAGCGTTCATCCTCCGGGCCTGAAAAAAGTAACGGGAGCCAACAGGCTCCCGTTTTTTATACGGCTATCACCAACCGACCATCATCCTCCGGACAGCGACTGCTCGGCAGGATCCAGCTCCATCTGCTGGATCGCGATCACCGCCTGAGTCCGATTTCGCACGCCAAGCTTGCGAAACACGGCTGTGATATGAGCCTTGATAGTCGCTTCCGACACATCCAGATCGTAGGCGATCTGCTTGTTCAGAAGCCCTTCAGCCAGCATGCCGAGCACTCGGAACTGCTGAGGCGTCAGGGATGCCAGGCGCTCCGAGAAGTCCGTAGATTCGGACTGCATCCGCTCGATCTTGTCCGCGACGCCTTCCGGCAGCCATACATCCCCCTCAAGAACCGCCTGGATTCCTTCGGTAATGCTCGGCAGAGGCGCGCTTTTCGGGATAAAACCGGATGCACCATAGTCCACAGACCGACGCATCACCTGCAAGTCTTCGGAACCTGACACAACCACCACGGGTAATCCCGGATACTGGCCTCGCATGAAGACCAACCCCGAATAGCCATGAGCACCCGGCATATTCAGATCCAGCAAAATCAGGTCAGCATCGGGGTTGGCCTCTACCGCCGCCTGTAATGCCTTGATGCTGTCCACTTCTACTGTGTT
Source organism: Marinobacter sp. SBS5 (assembly GCF_048285575.1). NCBI lineage: Bacteria > Pseudomonadati > Pseudomonadota > Gammaproteobacteria > Pseudomonadales > Marinobacteraceae > Marinobacter > Marinobacter sp. SBS5. The sequence goes on from NZ_JBLWAZ010000003.1 coordinate 761,247, forward strand.
TACATCCGGCACTGCTTGGTTGACCGCCTGTTTCAAGGCTGCTCGAAACAAAGGATGGTCATCAGCGACGATAATTGTTTGTGTCATTCCACACATTCCTCACAGGTTATTGGTTGGCAAATGCCGGCGTTTATTTCAACGCTCGACTACCAATCAGTTCGTCCACAACGCTCGGATCGGCCAACGTGGAGGTATCCCCCAGCTGATCGTGTTCATTGGCTGCAATCTTACGCAAGATTCTGCGCATAATCTTGCCGGATCTTGTTTTCGGAAGGCCGGGCGCCCACTGAATCACATCAGGGGATGCAATCGGCCCGATTTCCTTACGTACCCACTGAACCAATTCTTTTTTCAACTCGTCAGAAGGTTCTTCGCCCTGCATCAGGGTAACGTACACATAAATGCCTTGGCCTTTAATTTCATGGGGATATCCTACCACCGCAGCCTCGGCAACTTTCTCATGAGCAACCAAAGCACTTTCCACTTCCGCGGTACCCAAACGGTGGCCAGAGACGTTCAGCACGTCATCCACACGACCGGTAATCCAGTAGTCGCCATCCTCATCCCGGCGTGCGCCATCACCGGTAAAGTACATGCCTTTATAGGTGCTGAAATACGTCTGGATGAAGCGCTCATGATCGCCATAAATGGTCCTCATCTGTCCAGGCCAGCTATCCAGAATCACCAGATTGCCCTCGGTGGCGCCCTCCAACAGATTACCTTCGTTATCCACCAGTGCCGGCTGAACACCAAAGAACGGCCGGGTAGCGGAACCGGGCTTCAAATCAACAGCGCCCGGCAGCGGCGCGATGAGAATACCGCCGGTTTCTGTTTGCCACCAGGTGTCCACAATCGGGCACTTACTGTTACCAATGACCCGGTGGTACCACTCCCACGCCTCAGGGTTAATGGGCTCACCTACCGAGCCCAACACACGTAAGCTGTCGCGGGTTGTACCATCCATGCACGATGCGCCTTCGGCCATCAGTGCACGAATCGCGGTAGGTGCCGTATATAGAATATTAACTTTATGCTTATCGACGATCTGCCCCATCCGTGAACTGTCTGGATAGTTAGGCACACCTTCAAACAGCAGGGTAATCGCACCGTTCGCCAACGGGCCGTATAGGATATAGCTGTGGCCCGTTACCCAGCCAAAGTCAGCCGTACACCAATAGACATCGCCATCATGATAATCAAATACGTACTGATGGGTCATGGAGGCGTACACCATGTACCCGCCAGTGGTATGCAACACACCTTTCGGCGCACCGGTTGATCCGGAGGTATACAGCATGAACAGCGGGTCTTCCGCATTCATCGGCTCCGGGTCGCATTCAGCGGAAGCATGCGCCATCAAGTCCTCGTAACAAACGTCCCGGCCCTCGGTCCAGGGCACCTGATCGTTGCCCGTGCGCTTCACCACGATCACACAATCAACGTTGGCTTCGCTTTCATGCTTAAGGGCGGCATCGACATTCTTCTTCAAAGGAATGGCCCGACCACCGCGCAGGCCTTCATCGGCCGTGACAACAAAGCGGGACTTGCCGTTAACAATACGCGCGGCGACAGCTTCGGGAGAGAAACCGCCGAAAACCACCGAGTGAATTGCACCAATGCGGGCACATGCCAGCATTGCAACGGCAGTCTCAACGATCATCGGCATGTAAATAGTGACCACATCGCCTTTCTTGACGCCCTGCTCTTTCAGCACGTTGGCAAACTTACACACCTCTTCGTGCAGTTCGCGGTAGGTCACATTCCGTGAAACCGAGGGATCGTCGCCTTCAAAAATAATCGCAGTCTGGTCGCCGCGGTCAGCAAGGTGACGATCCAGGCAGTTAGCTGAAGCGTTTAAAACGCCATCTTCGAACCATTTAATAGAAAGGTTATTGTAATCGTAGGTGCTGTTTTTCACCTTAGTAAACGGCTTTATCCAATCAATACGTTTACCATGCTCGCCCCAAAATTCGTTCGGGTTTTCAACCGACTGACGATACATATGCTCGTATTGCTCGGCAGTCACCAACGCATTTTTCGCTATATCGGGTTGAACCGGATACACCTTTTTATCTGTCATCGTCTTCCCCTTGCTAAGAGTTGTTATCTTTATCGAATGTCGTTTCAAGGCGGGTGGAACGCTGTGCCGCGTTCAAAAATATGGTTACACGTAGTTCAACACGTGAATCACTACACATTGAATTAGACGAACGTCCAAAATAAATTAGACGAACGTCCTGCGTACGAATAGAAGGGGAATAAACGTTCGAGCAGCACTCAAACGTTCAAGGGCATTCAAGCTGCACGTTTTGCTTGCTGTTTCGCCCGCACCCGTTGGCTTTTTCGGGGTTTCAGGGCGTATCGGTTGAGCCCGGCCAAATGAATTTTCCGCAGGTAGGATTCCCAGTCAATGGCGCGGGCATCAACGGGAAACAAACTCTGGTCAACATCACCCGAACGCTTGGCCAATGCAAGCAGCTCGTCATTTCGAAAAATATAATCCGGTGTAGTGTAAAACCCGAAGATCGTCGCCAGCGACTGAGTGGTATCCAGATTTCTCAGCCACTTTAGATCCGTCCGACTCCCCAAGCGCTTAAGAACCCCGTTGGTCAAACTCAGAGGCAAACGCACACCACTCACTACCAGATCGAACAAGGTTCTGTTTACCGCAACAAAGGGCTTGGTGGGTTTTCGGTAAAACAGATGATCGTAGGCGGCATAGTTCACTTTTGCTTCGGCAAGCAGATGATCGATGAACTCGCCGATGGTGATTGGGTTCGAGCTGCCACTGCAACACTGGTAGATTCTGTGGGTATCCGGCTCGGCCACAGCCTCTGCCAGTGCAAGAATGATGGAATTAGCGACAAGATCCACGGGAATGACATCGATAACCCCCGAGCGGTCCCCCGGAAACAACGACACTTTCTCACGGGCATAAGCGAGAATAATCGCATCGGCGACCTTGACCCCCTCAATCCAGCCAGCCGCCGGCTCCTCCAAAGCGCTTTCAATAATAGACGGCCGAACAAGCGTCAGGCTTCGACCCTGCAACGCCTTCATCAATAACTGTTCACCCAGCCATTTGGTAAACGTGTAGGTGTCACTCCAGCCGTAGCGCCGAGCTTCCCGAAGCCCCAGTTCGACCAATCTTTTTTCCAGAGCTTTCCCATTATAGCGGACACGTTCATCGTCAATTTTACTCTGCAGATCCTCGACTAGGGATTCCACCTCGTAATATCCGTGCCCAGAACGCGGTATCGACTTCTTCGCTGGCTTTATGATGGCCTCGTCTACCTGCCCGCTATTCATACCATTCACATAGCAAGTAGATACCTGCAATACCGACAGCTCAGAATTTAATCGCGCAAGCTCGGCGATGTTTTCCAGGCAGAGGGTGTTGATGTTCAGAGCTTGATCGAGCGCTTCCTGAAAGTTCACGCTGGCCGCAGAGTTGATCACGGCATCCAGATCACCGGCTAACTTGTGAAAATGTTCACGTCCAATTCCGAACGACGGTTCGGTGACCTCACCGGTGATGCAGTGAATCTTTTCGGCAATAAACGACTCAAAAGCCTCTGGATCGCTTTCACGCATGCGATCAAATACCGACGAGGTCGCAACCTCTTCGAGAAACCGACTGCGGGCATCCGCATGCTTTCGGTTAGCTCGAATCAACAGATAAACGCCACCAATATCTGGCACGGCTCTCATCAGTTTTTCCAGCACCACCTTGCCTAAAAAACCAGAGGTGCCTGTAATCAGCACCCGCTTACCCTTAAGCCGCTCCAATACCTGAGATGTCGCCGTACACGCTACTGCCTGCTGATTCGCCATTTTCTGAACTCCGTCTCTTACACCCGTTTACCGGATCAAGCACCCCAGTTGCTGGGCAATGCCTCGTTCTTATTTTCGCTCAATGTTTGCACACCCAGTATGACAAGTGGGTGACGAACTGCATACTTAACGAACAAACCTTCCCCACATTATGTTTGATCACATCCGAAGTCAGCAAAATCCTTAATTCGAGAGTCCGTTACCTCGCTTACACACACTAACCGCCAGGATTGTCTGACACTCTGAAGAGAAAGGTTGACGGGGTTTGCAAAGCATTGCAGCTCGTTACTTTTTGTATCCTGAAATGCGTGCTACTGCACATATTTCGCACACCGCCTTCTCTAATCTAGTTCTTGCACGCACGCCACCGAAGCAACCATTTAAACGGTTAACAACGACAAAAAGGTGGTGGCAAACAGAGACCAAGAAGAAGGCAGCCATCATGCGCGACAAGTACAAATATATCGGTCCCGTCTACGATTTCCTCAGCAACCTTTACAGCGGCAAAAACATTCATCACTGCAAAACCGCCATGCTGGATGTTGAAACTGTGCAAAAGGGCGACCGAATTTTATTTGCCGGTGTCGGCCATGGTCGTGACGCCATTCGCGCAGCAGAGCTCGGGGCCGATGTAACGGTGGTCGATCTATCTGAAACCATGCTTCGCAAGTTCGGTGAAGCCCAACGTGAAGAAGCCCCTCACCTGACGATTCGCCGCATTCACAGCGATATCATGAAAGTGGATGAGGTAGGCCAATACGACATGGTCGTCGCCAACTTTTTCCTGAACGTGTTCGATGAAGACATGATGGTTAAAGTGCTGGAACACCTTATCAGCCTAGGTAAGTCGGACGCCAAAATCGTCGTTGGCGATTTCTGCTACCCGACCGGGAACATATTCTCTCGCGCGTTCAAAAAGCTGTATTGGTATATGGCGGTTTTTGTCTTCTGGCTGTTCGCCAACAACGCCTTCCACAAGATCTACAACTATCCCGAACACATGCAGCGCCTAGGCTTGCAGGTGCGAGAGAAGAAACACTTCAAGCTTCTTAACATGGATTGCTACTGGTCAATTCTTGGCCAGAAAAACACCTAAAACCTAGCAACCAGCACAATAAAAAGGGTTACGGGAGCTTTACTATGTCAGACCAAATTCTCGCACTCGATGGCGTCAAAGAGAGCGCTGCTAGTCAGTTTACCTTTTCTGAACGGGTGAACTACCTGAAGCAACACGGCACGCACTCCCAGTCGTTCTCCACGCTACAACCGGGCATGCAGTATTTTGATCTACCGGGTGTGGGCTACATTGCCTACATGCGAAAGTGGGGAGGCACCTTCGTATTGTCCGACCCGGTCACTGCGCCGGCTGACTTCCCCGTGATTCTTGAGCAGTTCCAGCAGACATTCCCGAACGCCTCATACGTTCAGGTGTCCAAGGCTGTTGTGGACTTTCTCCACCTGCGCTTCGGACTGTACGGCACTCAGTTTGGTTGCGAGTCCCGGATCAATCTTCAAAAATGGTCACTGACAGGGAAAAAGAAACAAATCCTGCGCACCGCTCTGAACCAGGCAGAGAAGCATGGGATTATCGTAAAAGAACGCTACAGCGACGACCATACCCGAGAAATATCCGAAGCATGGATTCGCACCCGCAAGTGCAAGAGCAATGAAATCCGGTTTCTTATTCGGCCGATGGAAATGGATTACCGGGAGAACGAACGCCACTTCTATGCTTACCAAGACGGCAAGGCCGTTGGCTTTATCTATTTTGATCCGATTTATCACAACAATGAGATTATCAGCTACGTGCCGAATATCTCGCGGGCAAATGCTGACTTTCGCCAAGGCATTTTCTACACCTTGATGGCCCATGCCATGGAGGTCTTTAAGGAAGAAGGGGTTCCGTTCATTGATCTCGGCCTGATTCCATTGTCGCTGGACAAGGCCACGGAACATCAGGAAAGCCGGCTGTTGAAGAAACTGATGCACGGCATTTATGAAAAAGGAAACTTCTTATACAACTTCAAAGGCTTGGAGTTCACGAAGTCTCGTTTCCGGGGCGAAAACTTCAAAACCTACTGTTGCCACAAACGGGCCATTCCGGCTCTAGAATTCTTCGCGATGTTCAAGCTGACCCGGCTACTTTAAGCTGGGCCAGTGGCTCTTCACCTCGGCGGCAGGGATCCCCATCCCCGCCAGAAAGCGTGCAATATCGACGGGTGCCGGGCCGGTAAAACAGGCGGCTATCACCACCGCGTCGGATAGCCCGTTGGGGGGCTCCGCAACAGTCAGCCGATCAGCTTGCTTGAGCCAATGGCCAACGCGCCGTGCAATCGCCTCCCCTGAATCTACCCAAAACACTACGTCTGGTAGACTTTTCCGAAGCCAAGGCAACAACAGTGGGTAATGGGTGCACCCCAATACCACGGTGTCCACGCCACGATGATGTAACGGAAGCATCACCTCATCCAATTGAGCTTGTGCCGGCGCCTTACCGGACACCAACTCTTCGGCCCAGCGCACCAGATTCGGATCGCCTAATCGCGTAACCTCACAGTTGCCCGCAAAATCCCTGATGAGTTCGTCCAGATAGGGACGCTTGACGGTAGCGGGGGTTGCCAGCACACCAATCTTTCGATTCACGGAGCACGACGATGCGGGTTTTATCGCCGGTACCACGCCCACCACCGGGATGTCGGTTCGAGCTCTCAGATGAGGCAATACAACCGTGCTGGCCGTGTTACAGGCAATAACGATGACATCGCATGAAACTTCCTGCAGGCATTTTTCAATCAGCGTGCAGCAGCGTTCGATCACCACCTGCTCGTGCTGATCGCCGTAGGGAAAACCCGCGTTATCAGCCAGGTACAGCAATTCTGCACCGGGCAAGGCCCGATGAATGCAGGCGGCTACACTGAAGCCACCAACACCGGAATCGAACACCAGTACTCGAGGGTTACGCTCGCCCATCGTCAGGATGACTCTCCGCCGATAGCAATGGCGTCTTTCATCGCCTGAATCAATTGCCCTGAAATAGTGCTCACAGGAGGGATAGGAGGATGATCATCTGGGGTGTACCAACCGGCATCCGCCAGCTCATCTTCCTGAAGCACGAGGTCTCCGCCCTGATAGTCCGCAAAAAAGCCCATCATCATTTGGTGAGGGAATGGCCAGGCTTGGGAGGACTGGTAGCGGACATTCCCCACATCCAGCCCGGTCTCTTCTTTCACTTCTCGGATAACGGCTTGTTCGAGGCTCTCACCGGGTTCAACAAAGCCAGCGACCAAGCTGTAAAAGTTTCGGGCAACACGTGACGACTTGGCCAACAAAAACCGGTCATCGCGGCGAATAACCACAATGACACACGGTGAAATTCTTGGATACCAAGGAACATTGCAACGGCCACACCAGCGCGCACGCTCTCTCGGGTGGGCTTGCGTAGGTTCACCACAACGGCCGCAGAAGCGGTGATCTTGCCACCACTGCCAAACTTGAAATCCGGTGCTAAGAAGCTCCACAGGAGCTTCTGGCATCTGTAATATCGCATCTCTAAGGGAGACGGTACTTAAACCCGGCAACCCTGTGTCGGGCAAGGTGCTGACAAAGAGCCTATGTCCGCACCAGGTTCCCAGGGTCAAAGCTTCCGGTCGGCTATCACCCATTTCCGGACCGCCCCAGCGCAAAAACCACCCATTACCGGGCTTCAGAATGCTGTTACCGCAAAACGCCAACAACAGATCACCCTCTTTTGGCGCCTCGTCGCTCCAACCGGGCACCCACTGCGCGCTGTGATTCACCATACCCAGACCCTATTTATCGAACGCTGGAAAGCAATGTAACACATCAATTTTACCGGCCAGAATGACTATACGACTTTTCGCCCTCGCGACAACCCGTTAAACTTGGCCACTGTTTCCAGGTCCGGAGTTACACCTTATGCGATTTTATCAGGGCGTTCGCAGCCTGATCCTGTGTTTTTTCCGCAAGATTCTGTTTTTATGGGTTCGCACAGACGTCAGCGGCAACACGCTGGAAGATCTCGGGCTCGATCCCGAAAAGCCGGTATGTTACGTGCTCCAGTACAGCTCATTATCCAGTCGCTTGGTTCTGGAACAGGAGGTGATCCGTGCCAATCTAGCAGGCCCTGCCCCTGAACTACCGGTCAAAAACAACTCCACACACTCGTTCTTCTTCCTTTACCAACGGGTGGGCGGGCTCTTCCGAGGCCGCAGGCAGAAGCCGGTGCCCACCAAGGAATTCAGTGAACTCGTTAAGTTTGGAGTAAACCATCCGGACAAGGATGTACAAATTGTCCCGGTTTCTTTGTTCTGGGGACGCTCACCCGACAAAGAGAAGTCTTTGGTCAAGCTCCTGCTTTCTGACACTTGGTCCGTTGCTGGACGACTGCAGAAGTTGTTGTTAATCCTGGTTCACGGTCGTAATACCTACGTACAGTTCAACCAGCCTTTGTCGCTTAAGTTGGTGGTTGATGAGTACCGTAACAACGAAGAAAAAGCCAGACGCAAACTTGGCCGCATTCTGCGCACACACTTCCGTCGAGTACGTCAGGCGGTCCTGGGGCCTGACCTATCTCACCGCAGAACGCTGGTTGAAGGCCTGCTGCGCACTCAAGCTGTAAAAGAAGCCATTCGCGAGACGTCAGCCAAAGAAGGCATAGCTCCGGAGAAAGTTCGCGCCCGGGCCTACAAGTACGCAGATGAAATTGCCGCCAGCATGTCCATCGTCACCATCCGCTTTATGGAGCGGGTACTTGCGTGGCTCTGGAATCGCATCTACAACGGCATTGCGGTCAGTAACATTCAGGTCGCGAAGGAAGCCGCGCAAGACAGCACCGTCGTTTACGTGCCCTGCCACCGTTCCCACATCGATTACCTGCTGCTGTCCTATGTGCTCTATAAAAACGGCCTTATGCCGCCCCATATCGCAGCCGGTATTAACCTGAACATGCCGATTGTCGGCCCTATCCTTCGCCGTGGCGGTGCCTTCTTCATGCGCCGCAGCTTCAAGGATAACCCGCTGTACGCCACAGTATTCAATGAATACATGCACGTGATGTTCACTCGAGGCTATTCGGTCGAATATTTCGTTGAAGGCGGCCGCTCCCGAACAGGTCGAATGCTGCCACCCCGTCCGGGTATGCTTGCGATGACGGTCCGCAGCTTCCTGAGAGACCACCGCAAACCCATCGTATTCGTGCCGGTGTATGTCGGCTACGAGAAGGTAATGGAAGGCCGTTCCTATCTCGGAGAGCTGCGCGGCAAGAAAAAACAGAAGGAAAGCGTATTCGGGCTAGCCAAAACTGTCCGGAAACTCAGCAACTCTTTCGGTCGCGTCTCTTTGAACTTCGGTGACCCTATCCCGTTAGCCAATGTGCTTGATGACGTTCGGAGTACTTGGCGCGAGGAAGCCTATGACGCAGAATTCCGGCCCGATTGGCTCAATGACGCAGTATCAGAACTGTCTCAGCGGGTGGCTGGCAACATCAATGCCGCGGTGGCGGTCAACCCTATTGGCATCACTGCAACAGTACTGCTCGGTACTGAGCGCATGGCTATGGACGAGGGTCAATTAGTGCGTCTGATGGACCAATTCGCCAGTATGCTCAAGGCCTACCCCTATGCCGACACCGTTACGCTTCCAGAAGGCGACGGGAAAGACTGGCTTGCCTACTGTGAAGGCATGGGCTTGGTCAATCGCCTGCCGCAAAAGTTGGGGGACATCATCTCACTGGAAGGCTCCAATGCCATTTTGATGACCTACTATCGCAACAACATTCAGCACCTGTTTGCCCTGCCAGCGCTGGTTGTGAGCCTGTTTGAAAACAAGGCCTGCCTGCGCCGGGAAAAAATCATCTTCCTGACCAGCGTTGCTTATCCTTACCTGCAGTCAGAGCTTTTCCTTCGTTACTCCCAGGACGAGATCGAAAACGTCATCAATCAATGGATCGATGTACTGATTCAACAGGGGCTCCTCGTGACCCTCGAAGAAGACAAACTAGGCCGGCCAGAAGAAGGCACTGAAGCGATGCTGCGGGCACGCATTCTCTCGCGCTTTGTTATCCAGACCCTCGAGCGTTATCACATCGCGCTGGGTATTCTGCGAAAGTACGGCTCCGGCAAACTGACCGCGGCTGAACTGGAAGAACAAAGCACCTTGCTGGCCGAACGAATGTCGATTCTGTTTGGTCTGAACGCGCCGGAGTTTTTCGACAAAACCCTATTCCGCAGCTTCATTTCCAACATGCAGAAAAACGACGTTCTCATTGCCGACGAAGAAGGCCGACTGTGTTACGGCGAAGGGTTGGATGAAGTAGCAGAAGATGCCCGACTGGTGTTGAGCGTTGAGAAACGACAGGCCATTCAGCAGATCACCATGATGAACGCCTGAACCCGTAATGCTCTGCCGAGTTAAATGTTTTTCAGCTCGGCAGAGCCTTCAGTGGATAGATATCGTAACGACTGCTTTTTCCCTCAACCTGAGTGGCAGGCTCCAGCCCTGTCACCGAGGGTGCTTTGCGGGGCCGCTTGACCACTACCCGGTAGCGAGCAGCTGCCAACGCCGCTTCCAGTAATTGTTCCGAGTCGTCGTCATCTCCAACCACCTGCCGGAACACCTGCATTTCCTTCTTCACCAGGGCCGATTTGTCGCGGTGGGGAAACATCGGGTCCAGATACACCACATCCGCAACCTCCGTGCCGGCTTTTCTCAGCCAGTCGACGGAATTGCCGGTTAGCAAGGTCATTCGCTGCACTACAGCGGCGCATTCTGCGTTTAAGGCAGCCCGAGCCAAGCCGTCAGCCAATAACGCATGAATAACCGGGTTACGCTCGAACAGCGTAACTTTGCATCCCAACCCCGCCAACACGAACGCGTCTTGCCCCAAACCAGCCGTGGCATCGAGAACGTGTAACTCGGCTTTGGTTTTCTGCAAACCCACAGCACGGGCTACCAGCTGCCCGGTGCCGCCACCATGTTCGCGCCTATAGCCCATCTTTCCGGTCACAAACTCGGCCCTGACAGGCCCGGGAGCGCCTTTTCCGGTTAGCTGCAGGGCTAGCCCCTGGTCATCCATCATCAGCAGCACAGGAAAATCTCTGACCAGCTTTGGCTTCACCAAACCTAACCAGGTTAACCCTAGCTCATCGGCAAGACTTTTAGCTGCATAGCTATCTCCCAAAGGAGCACAACCAACGGCAACAACTTGTTCAAGAGGGATAGAATTTACGGGTGAGTGATCAGGCATGGCGGTGGTCTCCCGAGACTATTCCCGCCCCGGGAGTTTCTTCCAGGTAACTTCATCACGAACGTAAACCGGCTGAGCCTGCGCCGCAGGAACCGCCTCGCCCGCATGAAATCTGGGGATCGCCAAGCGCGCGACATGAGCAGCCCTTGGCACCAGAGAACTATCAACTGAGACCATTCGAGTTGGAACAGCCTCCGGCATGTCGCTTTGAAACTTCCAGCCTTGACCTGCACCAAACCAGGTGCCGGTTATATCGCCCGACTCGGGCAGGCTGACGTTTTCCGGATGACACACACGTTCGTCACCCAGCATCACAGGCAAGCCATCACGGCAGGCAAAGGTCGCCCAATAGACCTCACTCATGCGCGCGTCGAACGCGACAGCCACGCCACTACCCTCGGGTAACTGGCGTTCTTCAATGGCGTTGAGCGCAACAGCGGCCAAAGACGACACCGGCACGACCGGCAGATCCAAGCCCCAAGCCAGGCCTTGAATCACACCGGTCGCTATACGCACACCGGTGAACGAGCCGGGACCACGAGCAAAGGCTAAGACATCCAGATCGGAAGGTTTCAGGCCCTGCTCAGCAAGCAGCTCGCGAACCATGGGCATTAAAAGGCGAGTATGGCCTCTCGGGGCCAGTTCAAACCGCTCGGTAATCTGGCCATCCAGCCACAAAGCGGCGGAGCAGCCTTCGGAAGACGTATCCAGTGCTAACAACTTCACAGATCAGGCCTCCGCGGCTACCCCGGTTTCAGTTACTTAAGTTGCGACAGGATCTGGTCGCGAATGCTGTCCAGGCTACCAACACCTTCAACGCGAACGTACTTAGGCGCGTCTGCAGGTGCCTTCTCGGCCCAACCCTGGTAGAAATCAATCAGCGGTGCTGTCTGGTCATGATAAATACCCAGGCGCTTACGTACCGTTTCTTCTTTATCGTCTTCACGCTGAACCAGATCTTCACCGGTTTCGTCGTCTTTGCCGGCAACCTTCGGTGCGTCGTACTTCACGTGATAGATGCGACCACTGCCTTCGTGTACACGACGACCAGATAGACGGCTAACAATTTCTTCGTCATCTACGGCGATTTCGACAACATAATCGATATCAATACCCTGATCCTTCAGCGCTTCAGCCTGAGGAATCGTGCGCGGGAAACCGTCCAGCAGGTAGCCGTTTTTGCAGTCTGGCTGCTGAATACGCTCTTCAATCAAGGCAATAATGATGTCGTCAGACACCAAACCACCGGAAGCCATCACCTCTTTCACCTGCTTGCCCAGCTCAGATTCCGCTTTAACGGCAGCGCGCAGCATGTCACCGGTCGAGATCTGAGGGATATCGAACTGGCTGGTGATAAATTGGGCTTGAGTGCCCTTGCCCGCACCTGGCGCGCCTAGCATGATGATTTTCATAACGTTGTACTCCCGTTGTCTTAAATTGTCGTTCGAAAAGTTGTTGCAAAAACCCGCGTTTTTGCGACAACCTCTCTCAAATCACGAGGGGGCTTCAGTGGTCCCCGACGAGAATCGAGGCCGCATTATACGAACTCAGCCCCTGCAGAGAAAGTCGACCTCTGTATCATCGCGTATTTTAAATAGATGCAAACTGTATGTAGCAGGACTGAGCAAGCGCTAGTTGGCTCAAGAAGACAAGGAGGATGCGAGCACATCCAGATCAGAAGATACTTGTTCGACGTCTTGCTTAACCAATTCCAATTCCGATAAATCCAACCCTAGCGCTTCGGCCAGAGCAGGCACATCGTCGGGATTAAATTCATCCCCGATGCCCTGCTCTTTCAAAACGGCATTGGCCAGTTGAACCATGGCGACATATTCTTCATGATCGCCGTGGTAACCGATATGCTGATGCATACCCGCCGCTTTGATCACAGGCTCAGGCAATTGCCAAAGTCGATGAAGGATACCACCGATAGCACCGTGACCGACCGAAAGAATGCCTTCTTGTTCACTGTGCCCGAGCACTTCCTGCTCTAACGCTTGCAGACTGGCTTTCGGATTCATTTCTCTGAGCGCGTTCAGCTCATCGAATTCCGTCGGGAACAAATGCCCTACCAGCAATAAGCCAAAGTTATGTAGCAAACCACAGAGATACGCCAAACCTTTATCGTGGCCTGCACGAGCAGCCAAGCTCTGACACAGGAAAGCACAGTAAAGCGAGTGACGCCAGAAGTTGTCCATTCCCAAGGGCCCTTTACGCGGCACATCAAAGGCTTGGGCAGACGCAATTCCCAGCGCTATATGAGCAACGCGATCAAAGCCCAGCACTCGGGTAACCGCTTCCTGAACCGAATTGATCTGACCGGGGTAGGCAAACAAAGCTGAACGAGCATAACGCATGATCTGTGCCGTCATGCTGGGATCGAATTCGATCAGTTCTGACAATTCCTTGGCCGAAGCCTCTGGATTCCCTCTCAGCCGGAGAATACGCAACGCCAAAGCGGGCATCGGCGGCAAGCGATAAAGTTTCTGAAGCTTGTCAGCGACTTGCTCCAGTGTCAACGCTTCTCGCTGCCCAACACCTTGTCCGTGAATAACCAGACGCCCTTCCCTTGCCCCCGCCAACGCAAGCCGCAGCGAACGTCCATCCATTTCCAACAATGAATGGTCAGTGCCAGCGGTAAAGGCGACCGTATCGGCAGAACTCACGTCTTCGTCCAACAGCACGGGAACGCCCCAAGCTGCGCCCACAGGCGGAACAAAGCCCGGTGCACAATCACTGAATAAGCGCGAAATCTGGCGGGCAGTCAAAGGCTGCAGGCGACGACCGGTCAGCTGTTGCACCGAATCCAGATCAAGGGTGCTGTCGAAACGGTGCACGGCCATCACCACACCGGTAATGTCGATCAGCATGGTGGCCTGAATAAAGTCATGCTGTGGTCGCCCTGAAGCGAGCACCAAGGCGTCCATGCTGTTGGCTACGTCGATTTCAACTTGCCGATAGGCAATGCCTTCCCGGCTCAGAAAGTGCGCCAGTTTCTCTGCCACTGCCAACAGTGCATACTCCTTTTATCATGACGTCTGGAATGCGGCGACAACCCCGCCGCACCCACTGGAGGTTACCCCGTGTTACGCATACCGGCGGATATCCCGGCCATGGTCACCTTAAGAGCCCGTTCGACCAGTTCGGGCACGTCGGTTTTACCCTCACACTCCCGATCTCGACGCAGCAACTCAGCCTGCAAATAATGCAAAGGGTCGGTATACGGATTCCGCACTCGCATGGAGTGGGCAAAGACCGGCTCATCCTCCAGCAAGCGCTCCTGCTCTTTCAGCTCGAGCAAGCGATCAATACACCCTTGCAAGCGTTCCCGAAGGTTAGCTCCCAGCGTTTTCAGCGTGTCATCTTGCACCAAGGTTTGCTCATAGTAGGTGGCAATTCTCAGATCTGCCTTGGCCAACACCATTTCGAGCATATCTACGTAGGTTTGAAAGAACGGCCAGCCCTTCATCATTTCCCGCAATTCTGGCAACCGATTTTGTCGCGCGGCTTCTTCCAGCGCCACGTCGCTTCCTAGCCAGCTCGGCAGCATCAAGCGCATCTGAGTCCAGGCGAAGATCCACGGAATCGCCCTTAGACTTTCCACACCTCCTGTCGGTTTACGCCGTGCAGGTCGACTACCCAGCGCCAACTTGCCCAGCGCCGTCTCCGGTGTAACTTGCCGGAAATAAGGCACAAAGTCCGGGTTCTCCCGAACTACGTCGCGATAAGACTTGAGCGAAATATCCGTGAGCCAATCCATCACTTTCCGCCAACTGTCCTTGGGCACGGGTGGTGGCGCTAGAGTCGCTTCAACGACTGCGGTGGTATAAAGCGTCAAACTTTGAACTGCCAGCTTCGGTAAACCGAATTTAAACCGGATCATCTCGCCTTGCTCGGTTATCCGGAAACTGCCGTTCACGGATCCCGGAGGCTGCGACAGGATTGCCCGATTGGCCGGGCCGCCGCCACGACCAACGGTGCCACCACGGCCATGGAACAAGGTCAGATGCACGCCATATTGGCTGGCCACTTCGGTCAATTTTTCCTGCGCTTGGTACTGCGCCCAAGCAGCCATCATTTGGCCGGCATCTTTGGATGAATCCGAGTAACCGATCATCACTTCCTGACGGCCCCGGCAATACTCGCGGTACCAATCCACCTGATACAGGGCGGCCATAGCCTCCGGAGCGCCTTGCAGGTCGCTGAGGGTTTCAAACAGCGGCACCACCCGCATAGGGAATTTCATTCCGGCTTCGCGTAACAGCAGGATGACGCTCAGAACGTCCGACGGCTGACTGGCCATCGAGATTACATATGAACCCAACGCTTCTGGCGTCTGCTGGGCCACTACTTCGCAGGTTGCCAGTACTTCCCGAACGGCCTCAGAGGGCTCCCAGCCACGGGGAACCAGTGGCCGACGCCCCTGCAACTCACGCAACAGAAATGCCTGCCGCTCGGACTCTGTCCAGGATGCGTAATCACCCATACCCACATAGTCCACGATTTCGGCCACCGCCTCGGCATGGCGAGCCGCTTCCTGGCGAATATCCAGACGAATTAACGGCAGCCCGAACGTATGGGCCCGGCGAACGATATCCAGCAACGGACCATTGGCAATATGCTCCAACCCACAGTCCACCAGAGATCGGTAACACAGCTCTAAAGGTGCCGTCAGGTCTTCGTTTTCGAACAAGATATCCGTGGCATCGGCGACTTCGCCTTTGGCTCGGGCTGCAGCCCAATCACGGGTTTTGATCAGGCGATCCCGCAACTGCCCCAAGATAACCCGATAAGGCTCTCGAGAATCACCAGTTTGAGCTTTCAGCTCCTCACTGGCCTGCCACATGGACAGTTCGGCACGTAATGCTTTGATATCTCGAAGATAAAGGTCCGCCGCCATCCAACGACCAAGAAAAAAGACTTCTTGGGTCACTGCATGGGTCACATTGGGGTTACCGTCACGATCCCCACCCATCCAGGAGGCAATTTGAACGGGCGTGGCTGCAAGGGGGAGGCCTTTGCCCGATGCGTCTATCAGCGATTTGTCCAAATTACGCAAGAATCGCGGCAGCGCCTCCCAGAGACTGTTCTCAATAACCGCAAACCCCCACTTGGCCTCGTCAACAGCTGTGGGCCGCTCGTAGCGGATTTCGTCGGTATGCCACGCTTCTGTGATCAACTGCGAGAGACGGCTAACGATGTCGTCCCGTTCATCGGGAAGCAGATCGCTGTGATCCAGTTTCTCAAGGCAATCCGACATCTCGTCATACTTCATAATCAAAGTACGGCGAGCCACTTCGGTTGGATGCGCGGTCAACACGAACTCTATGTGCAGGTCCGCCACTCTCCGGTGCAACTCTTCAGGCGCAACACCGCGAGCCTTCAGGCGCTCAAACACCTCGGTAAGAGATTCCACCGTCAAATCCGACGCATGTCCCTGTTTGCGGCGAATGCCATGATACTGCTCAGCGAGGTTAGCGAGATTCAAAAACTGGTTGAAGGCGCGGGTAACCGGAAGGAGTTCATCGTCACTCAACTGTCCGAGCATGGTGACCAGGCGCTGGCCAGAACCGCTTTCTTGCAATCGATCGGCCTTGGCTGCGGCCCGAAGCTCCTCGATTCGATCGTAACAATCTTGCCCGGGAAACCGTTGGATGCTTTGGCCCAACAGCTCACCCAATAAACGTACGTTTTCTCGCAAGTCAGGATGCAGTTCAGTCACGTTGAGTTCCTTTTGAATGAACAGAAACAATCTGAACTTACGATACTAAGGATTCGCCAAGAACGCCATCAGGCCTTAAGGTTAGCCCTTTTCAACGCCTTTGACTTGCTGCCAGATCGCATCAAGGGCTTCGAGACTTTCACTATCCAGATCCCGCCCTTGTTCACGCAGAAGCCGCTCAATCGCACGGAACCTGGCGTCAAACTTGTGGTTGGTTCGCTCCAAAGCCTGCTCAGGGTTCACTTTCATGAATCTGGCCAAATTCACGCACACAAACATCAGGTCACCCAGCTCATCCTCTACCGCATCCCGGTCGCCGGTGCCCGCTTCCGCTGCTTGCCAAGCCTCTTTCAGCTCATCAATTTCTTCGTGGAGCTTGTCGAAAACGGGCGCTATGTCAGGCCAGTCAAAGCCATGATTGGAGGCACGCTTTTGCAGTTTTTCAGCCCTCGCGATGGCCGGAAGGCTTCGGGCTATTCCATCAAGCCGGCTTACCGGCTCCTCGGTAGCTGGCTTGCTTGCCCGCTCTTCCGCTTTAATACGCTCCCAACTGGCTTTGATCCAAGCCTCATCCGGGCGATTGTTCGGGTCAATCCGACTGCCCAGAGTACCCTCCGGAAACACATGCGGATGCCGTCGGATCAACTTGCGGACCAAGTGATCTACGATGGCGTCGAAGTCGAAATGGCCGTCTTCTTTACCAATTTGGCCGTAGAAAATCACCTGGAATAGCAAATCCCCAAGTTCATCTTTCAAGTGCGGGAAATCCTCCCGGGCGATGGCATCTGCCACCTCGTAGGCTTCCTCAATGGTATGGGGCACAATCGTGCTGTACGTCTGCTTGGTGTCCCATGGACATCCGGTTTCCGGTTCACGCAGGCGCGCCATGAGGGTTTTCAAATCTTCGATCGAATAGCTCATGTGCGCTTTCGCCTTACGTCGATGATGTTCGGCAAGTTACGTACCTGCGCCAACAGTCGAGCCAGCTGTTCGAGGCTGGAAATCTCGACCGTCACCCGCATGGTGGCGGTATTTTCGTCTTTGTTGGTCTGCGTTTGGAGCGACAGCACGTCACACTTCGAGTTCGAGAATACCTGGGTGATGTCCCGCAACAGGCCAGAACGGTCATAGGCTTCAATTTCAATTTCAACCGGATAAACCGCCGCCGGCTGACCACCCCAATTGACCTCAATGATACGATTCGGCTCCACTTCCCGAAGGTTCAGGAATGTCAGGCAGTCCTGCCGGTGCACGGTAACACCGCGTCCAACGGTGATGTAGCCACCAATAGGATCACCGGGCAACGGTTTGCAACAGTTAGCGACTTGCGTTTTAAGCTTGCCTACACCACGAATCTGGATATCGGAGTCTGTGCTGTAACCGCTTTTCCGGGCCGGGCTCAGCTTCAGATCCAGCTGTTCAGTTTTCGGCTCCAGCATCTGCTGGGCCACGTTCGCCACGTGAGCAGGCCTCAGGTCACCGGCACCGATGGCCGCAAACATATCGTCAGCGGAATGGTAGTTAACCCGCGTGGCCAGCTCGGTCAGGTTCAGGTCGTAAAGCGACAGACGTTTGAATTCATCTTCGAGGATGGCTCTTCCATCGACGATATTGCGGCCACGATCTTGCTGCTTAAACCAGCTCGTTACTTTCGCTCGGGCACGGGAGGTCTGTATGTAGCCCAAACTGGGATTCAACCAATCACGACTGGGCGCCGGATTGTTGGAGGTCAGAATAAAGACCTGATCGCCGGTTTTCAGCGGATAGGTCAGCGGCACGATTCGGCTGTTGACGCGAGCGCCACGGCAAGCGTGACCGATTTCAGTATGCACCCGATACGCAAAATCTACCGCCGTTGCACCCTGCGGCAAATCCACCACATGGCCTTCTGGTGTGAACACGTAGATTCGATCGGGCACGAAATCCGATTTCAGGTGGTCGGCCAAACCAGACAGGTCGCCCAACTCTTCCTGCCACTCCAGAACTTGGCGTAACCAGTTAATCTTAGCGTCGTAGCCGCTAGACTTGTTGTTTGTATCCGTGCCTTTGTATAACCAGTGGGCGCAAACGCCCAGCTCGGCCTCTTCATGCATGGCGTGGGTACGAATCTGGACTTCCATCACCTGCCCTTCGGCACCCACAACGGCTGTATGCAGCGATTGATAGCCGTTCTCTTTCGGATTGGCAATGTAGTCATCAAACTCATTCGGTATGTGGCGCCAAAGCGCATGCACAATGCCCAGTACTGCGTAGCAATCCCGCACTTCCGGCACCAGAATACGCACGGCTCGAATATCGTATACCTGAGAAAAATCGATGCCCTTCCGGCGCATTTTTCGCCAAATGCTGTAAATGTGTTTGGCGCGCCCACTCAGTTCGGCGTTTATGCCCGAAGCTTTCAGTTCAGTCTGCAGGGTCTCGAGGACGCGGCGAATGTAGCTTTCCCGGTCCAGGCGTTTTTCATCCAGCAGTTTGGCGATTTTTTTGTAGGCCGTGGCGTGCAGGTAACGGAAGGACAAGTCCTCCAGCTCCCATTTGATGTGTCCAATACCAAGCCGGTGCGCCAAGGGGGCGTAGATATCAAACACCTCCCGGGCAACCTTCATGCGCTTTTCATCGGAGGTATCTTTAATCGCCCGGATAGCACAGGTTCGCTCGGCCAGCTTGATCAACGCCACACGGACATCATCAATCATGGTCACCAGCATCTTGCGCACGTTATCGAGCTGTCCTTCGCTCTGTCCCAGCACATTACCCTTGAGGGGATGGTGAATCGAGGAGATCGCCGCCATCTGCTGAACACCGTTGATCAACCCGGCGACTTCATCACCAAATTCCTTGCGAATTTCTTCGAGCCCGACCCGCTCTTCCCGAACAGCACGGTACAACACCGCAGCCACAAGACTGGCCTGATCAAGATGCAGCTCGGCCAGAACCTGAGCCATCTCTAGGCCGGTGTGAAAACTGTTGGCACCCGGAGCCCACAACCGGTCTTCCCGAAAAGCCTCCAGAGCAATCCTGTCAGCCTTTTCACAGGCTAGGCGGAGCTGTTCCGGGTTCTCCAGAGGGGTCTGCTCCGCAATGCGATGAACCCAACGGCCAATATCCACTTCGCCGTCGCCGGTTACTCCGTAATCTTCCCTAACTTTTACCATAGCAAGGACTTACCTGGTGCTGGCCCGGCGTTTCTGGATCTACCCTGACCTCAGAAAACCGGGCTCTACGAACTTATTTGCGCTTATCGCGCACGAATAAGGCGATCGACTCTACATGCGTAGTGTGCGGGAACATGTCCATCACACCGGCACGCACGAGGCGGTAGCCGTTATTCACCATAACGCCGGCATCTCTGGCCAAGGTTGCCGGATTACAGGAAACATACACAATCTGGTCCGCTCCGAAAGCCGTCAGGTACTTACAAATGTCTTCAGCACCGGACCGGGGCGGATCAATCAAGATTTTATCAAAACCTTCTTTGGCCCAGCTTTGGTCGGTGAAGTCGCCGTGCAAATCCGCCCCGAAAAACTCCACGTTATCCAGGCCATTTAGCTTGGCGTTCTCACGGCCACGCACCACCATAGCATCGTCGCCTTCTACACCCACGACCTGCCCGCCCTTCCGGGCCAAGGGCAAGGTGAAGTTGCCAAGGCCACAGAACAGATCCAGTACCCGCTCACCCGGCTGTATATCGAGCCACTCAACCGCACGATGTACCATTTTGGTGTTGATACCGGCATTCACCTGAGTGAAGTCCATCGGATGGAACTGCATGGTCAGGTCGAACTCATCCATGCGGTAACTCAAGCGCTCATCGTCGCGACCGGAAGACTCCGGCCAAATGCGGTGAACCGTATCCGGGCCTTTCGGCTGCAGGTAAATATGCAGGTCATGCGCCTGACCAAATGCAACCAGCTTTTCCTGATCTTCAGGCACCAGCGCGTCCATATTCCGGAACACCATGGCCGCGTGATCATCACCACAAGCCACTTCGACTTGCGCAATCCGATCAAAGGCCGCCATGCCGTGTAGCAATTCCCGCAACGCCATGATTCGCTCGCCAATGCGAGGATCCAGCACCACACACTCGTCAATATCGGTCAGGAAGCTGTTACGCTTCTCCCGGAAGCCAACCAGAACGGACTCGCGAGCTTTCACGTAACGAACACCCAAACGGGCTTTACGGCGGTAACCAAGCGACTCCGGAGAGCGCATGGGCTCCACCCACTCTTCCGGTTCAATGCCGCCAAAGTGCGCAAAATGCTCGCGCAGGGTATTTTCCTTAAACCGAATCTGAGCGTCGGCGCTCATGTGCTGTAGGCTGCATCCGCCACACAAGTCGGCAAATTTACACGGTGGCTGTTGGCGATCCGGTGCGGCTTCCAACACTTCCAAAGTGCGGAGCTCATCAAACTTGCTGCGACTGCCTACTACTTTTGCCATCACAGTTTCGCCCGGCAAACCGCCATCAACGAACTGAACTTTACCATCGGCACGGGCAATGCCCCGGCCATCGTGGCCCAGGCTTTCAATCTCACAGCGCACGGGTTCTTGCGGCAGAACCTTACGGCGGCGTCTACTCATATTAGATAGTCTCTTGTCAGTTTCCGGCTCAGGCGCTCGGGAATACGCCGGTGGATAAGTAACGGTCTCCGCGATCACAAATAATGGCAACGATTACGGCATTTTCAACCTCTCGAGAGAGCCTGAGCGCGGCCGCAATGGCACCACCGGATGACACCCCACAAAAAATCCCTTCTTCTCTGGCCAGGGCTCGCATGGTGTCTTCCGCTTCCTGCTGGCCGATGTCCAGCACGGAATCCACTCTTGCGGCATCGTAAATTTTTGGCAGATACGCTTCGGGCCAGCGCCGGATACCCGGAATAGAAGCACCTTCTTCCGGCTGCAACCCGACAATCTGAACGTCCGAATTACGCTCTTTCAAGTAACGAGAAACGCCCATGATGGTGCCAGTGGTACCCATGGAACTAACAAAATGAGTCACTCGCCCCTCGGTCTGCTTCCAAATCTCCGGCCCGGTGGTGCGGTAATGAGCCAGCGGGTTGTCCTGATTACTGAACTGATCCAGCACCTTGCCCTTACCTTCGGCTTCCATACGGATAGCCAGATCCCGGGCGCCTTCCATGCCTTCTTCCCGAGTGACATTAATCACCTCGGCCCCGTAGGCCCGCATGGATGCCCGGCGCTCCTCGCTCAGGTTATCGGGCATAATCAATATCATTCGATAGCCCTTGATGGCAGCGGCCATAGCAAGGGCAATTCCGGTATTGCCCGAGGTTGCTTCAATCAAGGTATCACCGGGGCTGATGTCACCACGGCGCTCTGCTTCCTGAATCATGCTAACAGCCGGTCGGTCTTTCACCGAGCCAGCAGGATTGTTGCCCTCCAGTTTCGCCAAAATGACGTTACTGGTATCACCCGGCAAGCGTTGCAAACGCACCAGTGGGGTGTGGCCGACATAATCTTCAATAGTGGGGAAAGTCATATTGAAACCCTGTGATACACTTTCGGGGTCGAATCATACTCGCTATAGCCGTTATGTCCCAATACAGCTTATCGCTATATCCATGACCACTGGCTATAAATGAGTAACGTGCCTTCCCCGGCATCGCCGGGAACTTATGAGAATAACAGGAACAACATATGCGACGGTGGGGCATTCGCAAAAAAGTCTTGGTGGTAACACTCGTTCCCACCCTCGTTACAACCATATTGCTGGGTCTGTTCTTTACCCACAGCTGGATAAACAACATTGAAAGCCTGCTCCATGACCGCGGTGAATCGCTATCACGCCAACTGGCAGCCGGTTCTGAGTATGGCCTGTTTACGGCCAACCGGAGTCTGCTCAGCAACCTCTCCAACGCGTTGCTGGAAGAGCAGGACGTCCGCTCCATTTCATTTTTCACGCCCGAGGGCAAACGTCTATTGCATACCGGCCCAGGCAGTTCCGATGTTATTTCTCCGGACGCCTTTAAACCCGATCAAGAGGTTAAGTTAACGCTCAACCACACCACTCGATTCATCAATCCCGTCCACCTTCAGGATCTGAGCATCGAGACCATGATCGTGCCAGAGGCTCGTTTGACCGCTGCCCGGGCTCAGAACCCACTGGGCTGGGTGATGGTCGAGATGTCCCACACTCGCACCGAAAAAGAAACCTACAAAGCCCTCCTCATCTCTCTCCTGATGATCATCGGTGGCGTCTTCCTCAGTATGGGTATCGCCATGCGCCTCAGCCGGGCCTTCACCGACCCGGTGTTTCAATTAAACGAAGCCGTCGCGCTGCTCAAGGAAGGCAAGCTGGAAACCCGGGTGTATACCGGTGCAGGCCCGGAGTTCGAACAATTGGAATCTGGCCTGAACGACATGGCATCGGAGCTCGGTAAAGCTCAAGCTGAAATGCAACAGAACATTGATCAGGCCACTGAAGACCTGCGCGAAACACTGGAAACCATTGAAATCCAGAACATCGAGCTGGACTTTGCCCGAAAGGAAGCCCTTGAAGCCAGCCGGATAAAATCCGAGTTTCTGGCCAATATGTCCCATGAAATCCGTACGCCGCTGAACGGCATCATCGGCTTCACCGAACTGTTGCTGAAAACCCCGTTGCCAAGACAGCAACGCGATCACCTGAACACCATTCGTAAGTCTTCAGAGATTCTTCTGACCATCATCAACGACATTCTGGACTTCTCGAAGATCGAGGCCGGAAAGTTGTTGCTCGACCGAGTACCCTTCCCGCTCCGGGATATCGTCGAAGAAGTGATGACCATGCTGGCACCGGCGGCACACGCCAAAAACCTCGACCTCGTGCCCTTGGTTTACAACGATGTGCCCGATCACATTGTTGGCGACCCTCTGCGAGTCAAGCAGGTCATTACCAACCTGGTCAACAACGCCATCAAGTTCACCCAAACCGGTGAAGTTGTGTTGCGCGCCAGCCTCGAAGAAGAAGACGCCGAGAACAATCGTGTCACTTTGCGCCTGAGCATTACCGATTCCGGTGTGGGCCTTTCCCGCGCCCAGCAGCAATCTTTATTCAATGCATTCAGTCAGGCGGACGCCTCGACAGCCCGACAATACGGTGGCACTGGCTTGGGACTTGCTATTTCCAAGCGACTCGTAGAAGAAATGGGCGGAGAAATCGGGCTGAAAAGCGAGCTGGGCAAAGGCTCAACCTTCTGGTTCACGCTCACCCCCGAGCTCTCGTCGGCCGCTGACAGCGGGCCATCCAGAGAAGCACTGCGCGGTGAACGAGTCATTTATCTTGAACAGCAGAAAACCACAGGGCTTGCTGTCGAGCACTTGTTACGGGACTGGGGCATGATCGTGGATCGCGTCTCTTCGCCGGCAGCACTTCAGGAGCACGTTGAAGAGGCTCAACTGCATCAGGAAGGGTACGCAGCCGCGATTATCGGCATCACTCGCCACTTACTGAATTCCAACCAGTACGGCAACTTGCTTCGCACACTGGAAGTGGAAAGGGACTGCCGTACCTTGCTTCTAACCCCCACACTGGAAACCCTCGACACGCCGCTTTCCGGCTTATCCAGCGGCCATCTGACCAAGCCGATTTGCCGGGATTCGCTCTACGACGAACTGCTGGCACTCATACACGGCATTCGTTCCGGCCATCGCGAAGACGCTCCAGTGCCGGTAAGGGAGTGTAATCAAGTCAAAGCCCCCCGAATTCTTGCGGTTGACGATAACGACGCCAACTTGAAGCTGGTCATGACGCTGCTGAAAGACTGTAAAATCAACGCCGAAGGCGCTTCAAGCGGCTTTGAGGCTCTGACTAAGGCCCGCAAGCAGCCGTTTGACCTGATCTTCATGGATCTGCAAATGCCGGGAATGGACGGCGTCGAGGCGACCGCGAGAATCCGTGATCTGGACTCCGATTCCCACTACACCCCGATCATCGCTCTCACGGCTCACGCCCTGGCCGATGAACAAGAACGGCTCTCACAGCAAGGTTTCGACGGCTACATGCCCAAGCCGATCAATAGCCGACAGCTCAACGAACTGGTCTGCGAATACACCGGCTACGACTGCAAATCCACCGGCCCATTCTTCAAAATCGCGGAGGTCCGGGATACCCGAAAAGTCCTTCGCCCGTCTAACCGGCGGATACAGCAGGATTGCATGAGCATCGGCGAGAGCATCCAGTTGGCCGCAGGCAAGGCCGATCTGGCAGAAGAGTTGTTCAGCATGTTGCTTGAACAGCTCCATACCGATGCACCCCGGATTCAGAAGCTGTGGGACGAGGGTAATCTAGACGATTTGCTTGAATGTATACACAAGCTGCACGGTGCCACCCGATATTGCGGCGTGCCCGAGCTTCGGGCCGCCGCCAACCGACTTGAAACCGCCATGAAGCGCGAAGCGGCTGATCGTGAAATTATTAAAGATCAGCTGTTGTCTGCGATCGACCGATTGCAGAACTGGAGCGAACAAACCGACTGGCAATCGCTATTTCGTGAACAGCGACGACAGCCGGAAACCTACTAAACGAGTTAGGCCCGCGCGCGATCCAAAATCGCGCGCATATCTTTCACTGCATCTTTCAAACCGGTGAACACAGCGCGAGCAACAATGGCGTGACCAATGTTCAACTCATTGATGCCCGGAATGGCAGCCACTCTTTCAGTGTTGTGGTAATGCAAGCCGTGCCCGGCGTTAACAATCAAGCCTTTCTTGCGGGCATATGCAACAGCGTCTTCCAGAATTTTTATTGAAGCTTCTGCCTGCACTGGCGTTGCCGCTTCGGCATACTCGCCGGTGTGCAGTTCAATGACCGGCGCGCCACAACGGACAGCAGCATCAATCTGGACGGGGTCCGGATCAATAAACAGAGATACCTCGGCTCCAATTTTTGCTAATCGCTCACAGGCGTTTGCCACACGCTCTTCCTGGCCATCGACATCGAGGCCACCTTCGGTGGTCAGCTCCTCGCGCTTTTCCGGCACCAGGCAGACACACTCAGGTTTAACCTGTTCGGCAAACGCCAGCATGGCATCGGTGACGGCCATTTCCAGGTTCATTTTGGTCTGTAAAACGTCCTTAAGCAGCAACACATCGCGATCCTGAATGTGTCGTCGATCTTCCCGAGGATGCACCGTGATGCCATCGGCTCCCGCCTCTTCAGCGACCAAGGCGGCCTGTACCGGGTCGGGATAGCGGGTACCCCGCGCCTCTCGCAAAGTGGCCACATGATCAATGTTTACACCAAGCAACACTCTGGGATTCATAAGGTTCTCTCTGATGAAGAAACGGAATGACTGAATAGACTTCGGCTGTGTAGCGGCTTTCCCTGTAACAAGAAATCGACAAGCACACGCATGACGCGCTTAGCCGTTTTACGCGCCATCTCATCGCTGTAGTCGTCACTAGCCAGCGCAATCAAGGCTTCGCCGGGCAGTCGCCCTAAGCGAACGTCTGCACCACTAGCGGCGACAATACCTTGGGCAGGATCATAACCATAATACTGACCAACCTCTACCGGGCTTCCGGTATCGGTGGTTTGATGCCACGAAAAATCGTACCCCAAAGCGCCTGCGAAGGCCCTCTCGAAACGTCGCAGTATCGGCTCAACATCGCCGTTAGCCTTTACGCCGGACAAAGCCTGAAGGCTTTCGATGTAACTGGCAAACAACTGCGGGTGGGGGTCTGCAGCAGGAAGAATGCGCTGCAGGAGCTCATTGATATACAACCCGCTATACAACGCTCGGGTTTGACTTAAACGGGGCGCCTCTCGCAGCTCTAGTTGCACCAGAGTTTTGAGATCGCTTTTACCGGTCCAGTCGATCAACAGCGGCTGAAACGGTTGGAGCTGCGCCTTCAAAGGGCTTTTAGCGCTATTGCCGCTGCGGGCAACAACGCTCATACGGCCATGATTCAGGGTGAAGACATCCACCTGTAACGCAGTTTCTCGCCATGGCCGCCGATGGATGACATAAGCGGGCTCTTGATGCACCGCCCCTCTCATATCAACCTCAGAGGTCGTTCATGCCCAGACTTTTCAGGGCACGGTCACTGTCGGCCCAGCCACGCTTAACCTTGACCCAAAGCTTGAGCATAACCTTGGTGTCGAACATGCGTTCCATATCGATACGGGCTTCCTGACCAATGCGGCGCAGCCGGTCACCCTTGTCACCAATAATGATCTTTCGCTGGCCTTCACGCTCAACCAGAATCAGTGCGGAAATATGAAGGGTCTTGCCTTGTTGTTTGAACTCTTCGATTTCCACCGCCACGGAATACGGCAACTCAGCTCCCAGTTGGCGGGTGATTTTCTCCCGCACCATTTCTGAGGCCATAAAGCGCTGGCTGCGATCCGTAATCTGATCGTCCGGGTAGAAATGCACACTCTGCGGCAGAAAACGGCCTACGGCTTCTTCCAGAGGGGCCAGGTTGGTCTCACGGAGCGCTGACAAAGGAATAATCTCCGCAAAATCCCGCTTTGCGGCCAAGGTTTCAAGATGCGGCAGCATCAATTCACGCTTTTCCAGCTTATCAACTTTGTTGATGGCCAGTATGACCGGGCACTTAACGCGCTCCAGCTTCTCCAGAACCATCTCGTCAGCGGTGGTCCAATTCAATTGATCAACGACAAACACCACAACGTCGACACCCACTAAAGCGGAAGTCGCCGCCTTATTCATGTACCGGTTGATGGCACGGGGCTCTTCTTCATGCATGCCCGGCGTATCAACGTAGACCGCCTGCACATCCCCTTCGGTTTTGATGCCCAGCACCTGATGCCGGGTGGTCTGGGGCTTGCGCGAAGTAATACTCAGCTTCTGTCCCAGAATGTGGTTCAACAGTGTGGACTTCCCCACATTGGGGCGACCTACAATGGCGACAAATCCGCAACGGCTGTCCGGGTTATCCGGGGTGGTAATATCGATCATCAAGAATTCTCCACGCCCAGTTTCTTTAGGGCACTGCGGGCGGCCTGCTGCTCGGCAATTCGGCGACTGCTGCCGGTGCCAGTGGTTTTACGATCCAATGACGATAAGGTACACGAAACATGGAACGTCTGATTATGAGCCTCTCCGTCCACCGAGATCACTTCATACTGCGGTAACGGGAACTGCCGTGACTGCAGGTATTCCTGCAACCGGGTTTTCGGGTCTTTCTGGGTATCCTGAACGTCCAGGCCCGCCAGTCTTTCTGTAAACCAGCGCAACACCTGCTCACGGCAGGTATAGAAATCGCTGTCCAGATAGATGGCGCCAATAATGGATTCTACAGCATCGGCCAAGATGGACTCGCGGCGGAAACCGCCACTCTTCAACTCCCCCGAGCCCAGTCGCAAGTAATGCCCCAACTGGAACTCACGGCCGATTTCGGCGAGGGTGACCCCCTTCACCATGCGGGCCCTGAGGCGGCTCAACTGGCCCTCGCGAGCTGCTTCAAACTTCAAGAACAGATGTTCGGCAATCACCATATTAACGATAGAATCGCCCAGAAACTCCAGACGTTCGTTGTTCTGGTTGCCATAACTTCTATGGGTAAGCGCCAACAGCAACCGCTCGGGGTCTTTGAACTGATACCCAATGCGGCGCTGAAGCTGATCTAGACCTGGTTTAGAACTCACTTTCCTTTGAACTCATACTCATGCTGGAAGTGAACGATAGTATCCACTCTACCAAATAGGTTGTTGCGAACTTCGTAATCGACGCTAATCAGCACAAGATCACCGTCTTTATCTACGGTGATATTTTTTGCATCAAAACCGCGTACATTGTTCACGCTTAATTGCTTATTGATCACACCGCGCACTTGGGCTGGCCCCATTTTGGACAAACCGTCGATGTTCTCAAGATTTTCAAGAGCTTCCTGAATGGTGAAATCATCGAGATAAGCTGGGCCAACCTTGAGGGCAAACGTCAGCAGGCCAGCAAAAAATAAGGCCACGATCATCATTGTCAGGCCACTGCCCTGCTGATACTTCAGGCCCGAGGGAAATCCATTCTTCATGCGTTTTCGCTCCGCAGTCTTCGAGATCATTCAATGCCACCTACTCGATCAAAAGATGGCAGACTTGTTAGAGATTTCCAGTGCATCCAGATACCGAAGGCCTTGCCGACCACCAGTTCATCTGGAACCGTGCCCCAGAAACGGCTGTCGTTACTGTTATCCCGGTTATCCCCCATGACGAAGTAATGTCCATCAGGAACCGTCCATTCGCCTTCACCAGAGCCAGACACGCGCCCCATGGTCAGGTAAATATCATGATCAACACTACCCATGGTTTCGCGCCAGCGCTCCATCGGAGGCAACCGCGCGACAAAATCCCGAGGTACCGGCTCATCGTTGATAAAGAGCTGCTTGTTACGGTAACGCACGGTGTCTCCCGGCAAACCGATCACTCGCTTGATGTAATTGGTCACGCCATCTTCCGGAAAGCGAAACACCATGACGTCGCCGCGCTCCGGGTCGCCAATCTCGACAACTTTAGTGCCAGCCACCGGCAGCCTCAGACCATAGGCGTACTTGTTCACTAAAATGAAATCGCCAACCTCCAGCGTGGGCAGCATAGACCCGGATGGTATCTGAAAAGGCTCAATCAGGAACGAACGCAGCACCAGAACAACAGCCAACACCGGAAAAAAAGAGCGGCTGATATCGACCAGCCAAGGTTCTTTGGGCTCTTCCGAACCGCCCTTTACCGTTTGCTCACTGGCCTTGGCGAGCCGGCGTTTTCTTAAAAACAACTTGTCCGCAAGCCAAACCACCCCTGTCACAAAGGTGAGAACGACCAATACCAGTGGAAAATCAATATCCATCGGGCGCCTTAGTTTTATTAATTATCAACTTTTAACACGGCAAGAAACGCTTCCTGAGGCACCTCAACATTACCCAGCTGCTTCATGCGTTTTTTG
Source organism: Marinobacter sp. SBS5 (assembly GCF_048285575.1). Lineage (NCBI taxonomy): Bacteria > Pseudomonadati > Pseudomonadota > Gammaproteobacteria > Pseudomonadales > Marinobacteraceae > Marinobacter > Marinobacter sp. SBS5. Next base: position 790,972 of record NZ_JBLWAZ010000003.1, read on the forward strand.
CCTTCCTTCTGCTTCTGAAGCAGCTTCTTCTTACGGCTGACGTCACCACCGTAACACTTAGCCGTTACGTTTTTACGTAACGCTTTGACGGTTACCCGCGATACCACCTGCGTACCAATAGCTGCCTGAATCGCAATATCAAACATCTGCCGCGGGATCAGTTCCTTCATCTTTTCGATCAACTGACGGCCCTTACGGTGTGCCAGATCACGGTGCACGATGATTGCCAGCGCGTCGACGCGTTCTCCGTTGATCAATACGTCTAATCGCACCAGATTCGCTTCCTGGAATCGCACAAAGTGATAATCCAGTGACGCAAAACCACGGCTTGCGGACTTAATTCGATCAAAGAAATCCATCACCACTTCGGCCATCGGCAACTCGTAACTGAGCTGTACCTGCGACGACATGAAGTGCATGTTTTTCTGAACGCCGCGCTTTTCTTCGCACAAAGCGATCACGTTACCCAAGTGCTCTTGCGGCACCAGAATATTGGCCTCAACAATCGGCTCGCGCATTTCTTCAATAGAGCCAATATCCGGAAGCCGGGACGGGTTGTCTACCGACACCGTCTCACCTTGCTTGGTCACCACTTCATAGATAACCGTAGGCGCGGTGGTAATCAGGTCAATATCGTATTCCCGCTCCAGGCGCTCCTGAATAATTTCCATGTGCAGCATGCCCAGGAAACCACAGCGGAAACCAAAGCCCAGCGCATCGGAATTTTCGGGCTCGAAGAACAAAGAAGCGTCGTTCAGGGTCAGCTTTTCAAGCGCATCCCGGAAATCGTCATAGTCATCCGCACTGACCGGGAACAAGCCCGCGTATACCTGCGGCTTAACCTTCTGGAAACCCGGTAGCATCGGAGTTTCCTCGGCGTATTTTTGATGCACGATGGTGTCACCTACCGGCGCACCATGAATATCTTTGATGCCGGCGACCACAAAACCTACGTCGCCCGCTTCAAGAATATTGGTATCGGTCGGCTTGGGGTTAAAAATCCCGACCTTGTCAGCGTTCCAAGCCTTGTTGGTCGACTTGATAACAATCTTGTCGCCCTTGCGCAGAACACCCTCGATGACACGCACCAGCGATACAACGCCCAGATAGTTATCAAACCATGAGTCGATAATCAGAGCCTGCAGAGGCGCACTGCGATCGCCTTTAGGTGGCGGAATCTTCTGGATCAGATCCTCAAGCACGTCTTCTACGCCTAGACCACTCTTGGCACTGCAGCGCACGGCATCCTGAGCCTCAATGCCAATGATGTCCTCAATCTCTGCCGCCACCCGTTCGGGCTCAGCCTGAGGCAAGTCCATTTTGTTCAGTACCGGAACGACTTCCAGGCCCTGCTCGAGTGCGGTATAGCAGTTGGCAACAGACTGAGCCTCTACGCCCTGCCCGGCATCCACAACAAGCAGTGCACCCTCGCAAGCATATAGAGAGCGGGATACTTCATAGGAAAAGTCGACGTGCCCGGGGGTGTCGATAAAGTTCAGCTTGTAAACCTCACCGTCGCGAGCGGTGTAGTTGAGCGTCACACTCTGGGCTTTGATGGTAATGCCCCGCTCTCTCTCGAGATCCATGGAGTCCAGTACCTGAGCGGCCATTTCACGCTCGGTCAAACCGCCACAGCTTTGAATGAAACGATCCGCCAGCGTGGATTTACCGTGGTCGATGTGGGCAATGATGGAAAAGTTACGGATTCGGCTCAGTTCAGTCACAGACAATGATTACTCATATAAGACATAGGATTGAGCCCGGTATAGCCGCTACGGGTCCGGGAACGGCGTGATTTTACCGGTATCCGGCCGCTATTGCCATGATCAGGAAATAAGCGGCTTCTCATACTGGCGAATCAGGAACCCGATCAGGGCATCTTCGTCGAGTGGATAGCTGAACAGGTTACCCTGACTTTGGGCGCAACCGGCCGACTTCAAAAAGGCCAGTTGTTGCATGGTTTCAACACCTTCGGCAACTACAGTCAGATGTAATTTGTGCGCCAGCGCGATGACAGCCGAGGCCACATCGGTTGCGCTGACGTTGTAGGGGATATCACGAATAAATCCATGATCAATCTTGATCACATCCAGCGGAAGCTGTTGCAGCGCGACCAAAGAGCAAGATCCCTTTCCGAAATCGTCCAGAATCAGGCACACGCCCAGATCATTCAGCGCAACCAACAACTCACGCAACATCCGCGGGTCTTCGTTCAGCAATTCTGCCGGCAGCTCCAGCTCTATCCGATCAGCAGCAACGCCGGTCTCGGTAATAACCCTGCGTATCAGATCCAGAAACCCGGTGTCAGTGATTTGGCGGACCGAAAAATTGATTGCCATTTTGAGCGATTCAAAACCCGCACGCTCCAGCGCCTGCACCTGAATACACGCCTGCCTGAACGCCTGCTCGCCGAGCCTGATGATCAAACCCGTTTCATCTGCCAGGTTAATAAACTGCTGAGCAGGAACCAGCCCTTTCTCGGGGTGGTGCCAGCGCAGGAAGGCCTCAACGCCAATCACTTTCTGGCTCACTAAATCCACTTTCGGCTGATAGTGCAGCACGAAGCGGTCATCGCTCAGCGCGGCTGCCAATTCTTCTTGCTGCAACATGCGGCGCGCAGCTTTGATGTTCATAGCCGGAGTGAAGAACTGGTAGTTGTTTCGGCCCATTTCTTTGGCCCGATACATCGCCAAGTCCGCATACTTCATCAGGGCACCCACATCTTCGCTGTCGTGGGGGATCATGGTGATACCAATACTGACTGTCACGCCGACGTCGTGATCGTTCAGCCTGATTCTCTGGCACAATCGCCGCAAAATGGTTTCCGCCACTTTACCAGCCGCTTCCGTACCGCTAACCCGAGAGAGAAGAACGACAAACTCATCGCCTCCCAAGCGAGCGACCGAATCTTCTTCCCGTACACAACCCTGAAGCCATTCAGCTACCTGCCGAAGCAACTCATCACCGGCGTCATGCCCCAAGGTATCGTTTATTCGCTTGAAACCATCCAGATCCAGATACATCAGCGCCGCCGGTTCACCACTGCGACGGGAACGGTGCACAACGTTATTCAGACGGTCACGGAACAACTGCCGGTTGGCCAAACCGGTTAATGGATCGAAAAACGCCAACCGGTGCAATTCAGCTTGAGCCGCTTTCAACTGTGTAAGGTCTCGTAGACTCAAGACCACTCCGGAAACCCCGGGCACACTCAACATGGAAGTAAAAGTCCCTTCCATCTCGCGACAATGACCTTCGGCGTCATTGATACGAGCCCGCACCAGTGGCATCTGTTTGCCCGGAGAAGATACTGCATCTTTGAAAGCCTGCCGCAATCCGGGCCAGTCTTCGGAATTGACCAAAGATTTAAAATCCAGATCCGCGATCCGGTCAGGGTCAAAGCCGAGAATATCCCGACTGGACGGACTGGCATAGATTGGATTGCCCTCCCGACACATCACCAGGGTGACGTTAGCCGCACCCTCGGTAATGGCTCGGTATCGTCCGGCGCTGACCTGAGCGCCCAAACGAGAGCGCACCAGTGACAACACAAACAGATACATCAAAACACTGATCGCTATCCCCGCCCCCAGCACGATGGGCGGACGTGGATCCGAGGCCAGATAATCAAATGCGGGCGTGGAGCGGGTTTGCAGCAGCCACTCCCGGCCACCGTGAGATACAGTCTGGCTAAGCTCAAAACTAAAATCGTTGTCCAGCGATCCTAAGTTGGATCCGTACATGAGCGTACTTCTGGACACGACAGCCGCATCGTAAATACGCACATCCAGAAAAGGGGATATCAGCCCGACAATACCATCAAGCAGGTTATTCATCCGGAAGGCGCTGAACACATAGCCCGCCAGCATCATCCTACGCTCAGTCCTGACACTAGGGATGGCACCACCTTGATACACCGGGTAATACATGAGGAACCCCGCCTGATCTTCGGCCAAGGACTCCTGAACCAACACGACTTTTCCGGTCACCATTGGCTTGGCATCATCTCGAGCCCTCTCCATGGTGAGACGGTGAATAGGGTCACTGAAGGCGTTGTAGCCAAGCGCACTTAGATTTCGTTCCGTACCGGGCTCGAGATACACCATTGGGTAGTAATATGGCCCTGCCCCTAACGGCTTAACCAAATATTTGTAAACGCCTTCGGCCCTAACAGAAGCTATGTGATCAGCCATTTGGCGAACACCAATCCGCTGCACGAAGCCGATCCCCTCAATCCCGGGGTAATAACGATTGATGTCTACTTTTTCAACGTACTCACGCCACTCATCACGACTGACCTCACCCTTCACGGCAAAGAGCCCCGCACTGCCAGCCAGCACCTGCTCATAGTTAATCAGGCGTTCTTCAATCGCGGTTTTAAGTTGCAAGGATTGGGCTCGGAACTTGGCTTCAGCGCGGTCTTCCACCAATCGGATGGATACCTGCCACAACAAGAAGGTAACGCCAACAGAGACGATGAAAACGAGCAACGCCAACCACGAGTTGCGCGGTTTGAGGAGTTCGCGGAGGGATAATTCCTTATTTTTCATATTGTCACCGGGTCCATCCCATGACCTAGAGTTCAAGAATATCCGGCGAGTATAACAAAAGCCCCCGGGCATGTCGTGACACGCCCGGGGGGCCAAAGCACCGTTTCAGGTAGCAGCTTTAACTTAGGGTCTCATCACTAGATAGATTGGCCGCCCTTGGCGCACCACACGCACAGACACCGCCTGGCCTTTTGGCAACTCTTTTACAACCGCTCGGAAAGCTTTCAGCGACGCCACCGGCTTGCGGTTTATTTCTGTGATGATGTCTCGGTTCCGGATGCCCGCTTGAAGCGCTGGCCCCCGCTCAACATTGGTTACCAGCACACCGCTTTCGACACCTGCTGCACGAGCGTTTTCGGGCGTCAGCGATTCAACCGTCAGTCCAAGAGCGCCTGTTGCATCGTTTCGTTGATCATGGCCCTTTGAGCGGCTTGTGCGACCATCCTCAGGCAACTCTCCAATCTCTACATCAAGCTCTATCTCGTCACCACCTCTCAACACAGTCAATCGGGCCGGCTCTCCCACCGGCGTGCGGCCTACTTTCGGGGGCAAATCCGAGGACAACTCAATTTCCTCGCCGTTATACTCCAGAACGATATCGCCCGACTGGAGCCCCCCGGCCTGAGCGGGTGAATTCATCATCACTTCGGCAATCAATGCGCCGCGAGGACGCTTCAAACCAAAAGTCTCAGCGAGATCTCGATTGACCTCCTGTATCAACACACCTAACCAACCGCGGGCGACAGACCCTTCGTCTCGAAGCTGGCGAAACACACTCATGGCATCATCAATCGGAATCGCAAAAGACACACCCATGAATCCGCCAGAACGAGTATAGATTTGGGAGTTGATACCAATGACTTCCCCGTCCAGATTGAAAAGCGGCCCGCCAGAGTTACCCGGATTAATCGCAACATCGGTTTGGATAAAAGGGACGTAGTTTTCCGAAGGCAGCGACCGCCCAAGCGCACTGACGATACCCGCTGTCACCGTGTAATCGAATCCGAAGGGAGAGCCGATTGCAAACACCCACTCCCCCACTTTGAGCTCTTCCGAACTGCCCACTTTCACCACCGGCAGGTCGTCCGCATTTTCGATTTTCAAAACCGCCATATCGGAACGAGGATCGGTGCCCACGATGGTCGCGGCAAACTCTCGGCGGTCATTCAGCCGAACCACCACCTCATCGGCACCCTCGACCACATGGTTATTCGTCAGAACATAGCCGTCTTTTGACACGATAAAGCCCGAGCCCATGGAGCGGGTCGGCTGCTTACCGCCCGGAGCTCCACCGAAGGGGGAGCTGGGGCCGCGGAAAAAATCCTGCAGAAACGGAGGTAACTGATCCAGCTGCCCCTCGTCGAACGGCAGCCCCTGGAAACGGGATCGGCGACCGGCGGGTTCACTGGAGGTACTGATGTTTACCACTGCGCTGGAGTTTTCCTCTACCAGTTCCGTGAAATCCGGCAAACCACGCGCCGCAACACTCTGGCTCCATAATGCCGACACCAAAGCAGCGAAAATCAGCCAGGCTCCAAGAACAAAGCCTGACCGGAACGCATCAGGATAACGAGCGACCCGCGTATTTGTTTTTTGCATGTTGAACCCCCTTTATTTTGGCCGTTGGTCTGCCGTTACAATTTATGGCTGGCCGCCCACTTTTCAACTTAAAAATCGGTAGGTTTTAGAGGCAGGTGACCGACGCAATCCTATTCACTCGAACCATGCGCGGTTGAAACCGATCACCCGACCGCGACTGCCAACGGCGAACCAGCCAGAACCCCGCCCCTAAACCGAAAATCGCACCGACAATCGCCACCAGATCCGTTCCCCCAAACAACCGAAACGCACCAATACTCGTTAGCACCATGAGCAACAGGGGCACCCCGTATACGGCCAAAGAGGCTGTCAGCAACGATTGCTCATCCACACCTATGACCACCTCATCGCCAACTTTCGCATCAGCAGTGTTCAGCACCAATATCTGATTGGCTTTGCCTCCCGAGACCGCCGCCAGTGCACGCTGACCACAACCGGCACGAGCTGAGCAACTCTCGCACGCACTGGTTTGAATGGTTTGTACCCAAGCTTGCGTGCCCTGAAGAGCAATAACTTTCCCTGTTTCAGTGATCACTTGCTACCCACCCTCGAGCCAGCGCATCATCGATCGATACCGCATGCGCGACTTTTCGTGCTGCTTCGGGCGGAATTTCGCCGACAACCACAATCAAAAACGGCCGCTCTGCTACCAACACTTCGTGGATATAGACGGTCGACGCCCCAACCCTCGAGGCGCCTGTTGGCATTTTGAGCCCTTTGACAGGTTCGACAAACACGGAAAACGTCGCCAGGCCATCAGAGAATGCGACTGCTTTGCCGTTGCTGGAACTGGGCGTAGCCGCAGGCATGTAACCCTCTGGCCGCCAATTCAACGTCCAGCCGGTCATTCGGCCGACAGACGATTGTTGAGGCTCAGGAGCGCCGAGATGACGGGTAATCTCACGGCCCTGAGTTTGCACTTCAAATTTTTCGTCAGCGATGTCGTCGGTGATCTCCAGACTGGTGTACTGGAAATGCTCTAGAACGACGTCATCGACATCCCGCACGTGGCTTTTCACCAGAAGCCCTGTTTCTTTTTCAACCCAAAGGCGATGGCTGTATCGGTATTTATCTTTGGCCGTCAGGTCCACCGTCACCACATCGTAGCCAGCCACCCGGTCTTCACCAACCAACTTCGGCTGATACCACTGACTGATCGGCATTAGCTGGCTGGTAAACGCCTCGGCAAACGGCCCCGAAGGGATGACTTCATCCAGACGGATTCGGCCTTGATCCGGCAATACACAGACTACATCCATGCCTTTCCTGACGATCTCACCCGAGCCTCCATCTTGCATAACCAAACGCTCTTCCACCTGCCCGTTCCGGTACCGGTGGGCGATGCGCATAGAATGCACCTGATCACCCCTGGCGTAGACGAACACGCCCTCATAAGAGGTCATATTCAGTGCCGGGCCCAACCGCTCCAGCCAGTCTATGGCTGACTTTGATGGAGCTGTTTCAGCCGCTTCACCTTGCGCATGCGCCCACATGCCCGGTGCAAGGAAAACCAATACCGCTACAATCAGCATTCGAATCATTGAGAGCCTGCTTTTAAGCGGAAATTTCATAACCAGACACCTCGGGCTCAATAGCCACCGTTCGCACTGACCATTCTCGCGTATCCCATCGAACCACGCCCGGCGCCAACGCTGTTATGCTGGGCATGCTCCAGCAAATACTGCCGCACCTGTCGCAGCTGCTGCTCATCCAGCCTCTGCAAGGCCACTTCTTCGGTACTCAGCACTAACTGAGGTGCCCGCTCTTCTGTGCCGGTCACCGCCAGCGAATTGTCTATGTCGCCCGGGGAAGTTCCCCAACCGGCTCCAGCGCCAAACCCGACAACCAGCGCTAGCGCAACCATCGCCGCCACGGGCCAGTGCCAATATCCGCCAGCATGCGCTTTAGCATTCGCAGAGACTTCTGCGGGGGCCTCTTGGTCATCAAGCGCAGCGCGCACCGCGCCTGCCACATCCATACTGTATGAAGCGCTGGGAGCTTCGTGCATCAGGTCACGAACCTGTTGCCATCTCTGCCACTGTTCTCTGACTTCGTTCTGATCGTCGTGCGAAAGCAGTCTGCGCACTGAAAGCTCGTCCGCTTCATCGTCCATCATTGCTGACAGAGTTTCTCTGAGACGCTCATCCATCGGGTGCAACCTCACTTACGTCACTGAATGATTAAGAAGTGGACCAATGTGGCGATCCACTGCATCCCGGGCTCTGAAGATCCGGGAACGTACGGTTCCAATCGGACATTCTAGAATCCGGGCAATGTCTTCATAACTGAGACCGTCATATTCTCTGAGCAAGAAAGCGGATCTTAGTTCCTCGGGCAACGCGGCAATGGCTTCGGCCAACGCTTTTTGCAGCTGATCTTTTTGCAGAATTTTTTCTGGTGAGGCCACGTCCCGCAATCGGCGGCCATCGTCGTAGTTTTCCGCTTCGGAAGAATCTGCTGACCCTTGCGGCCTGCGCCCGCGGGCCTCAAGGTGATTTTTTGCGGTATTCACAGCAATACGGTACAGCCAAGTGTAAAATGCACTGTCGCCACGGAACCGGTCGATGGCCCGAAACGCCTTAATGAACGTTTCTTGCGCTAAATCCATCACCTCGTGGCTGTCGTACACATAACGGCTGATAATGGACGCTACCCGAGACTGATACTTCACCACCAGCAGGTCGAACGCCGCCCGATCTCCATGACGGACCTTGCGCACCAGCTGCAAATCCGTCTGGCTTTCAGTCTGCTCACTCGATTTAGAATCTGTATCGGAAATCATGGACGAAGCAACGGACGGTCCCGCTTGGTTGGCCATCTGAATGGCTTTTAATCGGCTCGCTTGTGTCATTTTGTCATTCCGGTGTTCATACATGAACCCAGGTTGCCGACAGCAACCGGCTCGAGGCATATCCATCGGGCCAAATAGACAGCAAGCACAAAGTTTAGTTCAATACACTTCCACATTATGGCCTGCGACAACGACCCAATGCCACAATCCTACGAATACGATGTTCTTATTATTGGCAGCGGTGCTGCCGGACTGACTGTCGCCTTGAATTTGCCAGAGCACTTGAACGTTTGCGTGATCAGCAAAGCTGACATCAGTTCCGGGGCCACGCTCTGGGCGCAAGGCGGGATTGCAGCGGTTCTCGATGCAACCGACTCGGTCGAAAACCATATTCAGGATACGCTGAATGCAGGAGGCGGCCTGTGCCACGAAGATGCCGTGCGTTTTACCGTAGAGCACGGCAAAGAGAGCATCGACTGGCTCATCGAATCCGGCGTGACGTTCACCCGCAAAGAAGACGATGACCAGTACCACCTGACCCGTGAAGGCGGCCACAGCCATCGCCGCATTATCCACGCAGCCGATGCGACCGGTCAGGCCGTATCCACAACGCTCGCCAGCCAAGCAGCTGCCAAGCGCAACGTTGAGCTCAAGTCTGGCCGGGTCGCGGTTGACCTGATCACCAACCGCAACCTATCGCTTCCCGGAAACCGCTGCATAGGCGCTTACGTCCTCAACCTTGAAGACAACCACGTGGAGCTTTATCGTGCCCGCTTCACAGTAATCGCAACCGGTGGTGCCTCCAAAGCGTACCGTTACACCACCAATCCCGACGGGGCTTCCGGTGACGGCATCGCCATGGCATGGCGGGCCGGCTGCAGAGTCGCCAATATGGAATTCAACCAGTTTCACCCGACGTGCCTGTACCACCCCCACGCCAAATCCTTCTTGATTACCGAAGCGGTTCGCGGTGAAGGCGGCGTACTGAAACTGCCCGATGGCAGCCGTTTCATGGACAAGTTTGACGAGCGTGCCGAGCTGGCACCCCGTGATGTCGTCGCCCGAGCCATCGACCACGAAATGAAGCGTTTAGGTGCTGACCATCTGTACCTGGACATCAGCCACAAGCCCGCAGACTTCATCAAACATCACTTTCCGACAATTTACGAAAAATGCCTAGGCTTCGGCATCGACATCACCAAAGACCCGATTCCCGTCGTGCCGGCTGCCCACTATACGTGCGGTGGCATCATCAGCGACGAGCGCGCCAGAACCGACATTAACCAGCTTTACGTGGTAGGCGAAGCCGCCTTTACTGGCCTGCACGGCGCCAACCGCATGGCCAGCAATTCACTACTGGAATGCCTGGTTTATGGCCGCGCGGCAGCTCAAGACATTGCTCGCCGGGAAGCAGATATCCCGACCGTGCCCTCAGTGCCCGCATGGGACGAAAGTCAGGTTCGGGACTCCGATGAAGACGTAATCATCTCCCACAACTGGGATGAGCTGCGCCACTTCATGTGGGACTATGTCGGCATTGTGCGAACAACCAAGCGACTGCACCGCGCAAAACACCGGGTTGATTTGCTGCAGGGTGAAATCAACGAGTTCTATAGCAACTACCGGGTTACCAACGACCTCATTGAATTACGTAATTTGGTCACCATATCAGACCTGATCATTTGCTCTGCTCTGCAGCGGAAAGAGAGCCGTGGGTTACATTACACTCTGGACTACCCGCAAGCTCAGAGCGAGGCCCGCGACACTGTATTGGTACCAACAACTTATCGAACTCTGGCTCCTTGAGTCAGAGGGCCTTCATCAAACGCCTAAAAACGGAACCCGCTATGTCCGACACCAAAGAATCCAACGCGCACACTGAGTTCCACCGTCTCTGGTGGCACAGCCGTCGCGGCATGCTGGAACTGGACGTTCTGCTCTTACCCTTTTTGGAAGAAGCCTACAGAGATCTCGAACCGGACGACCAGGATCGCTATCGCAAGCTACTGACCTGCGAGGATGCGGATATGTTTGAGTGGTTCATGCAACGCAGCAAACCCGAGGACCCGGATCTTCGTCGCATCGTCGAGATGATTCTAAACCGTGTCCAACCGGATTGAGCTAACACTGTTACCCTCCATTTCCGCTGGGCTCATCGCAACCATCCCTTGGCTTGGGCTAGCGGTCTTCACGGTGGCAGCTGCGCTGGAAACCTCCTATCTTTTGCTGGCACTGATTATCCCAGTGCTTGTTTTGGGCTGGGCATCATTCCAGCGCTTCGGTTTACTAAAAAAACCGGATGCCATCGTCGCTATATCCAATAACACATCGGGACTGGCATGCCAGCTGGCAGACGGCCGCCATGTGCCAGCCTCGGTAACCAACGCCAGTTTTCTGAGCGCCAAATTACTTATTTTGCATTTCAAGCCGAGCGCTTCAAAATCGGGTAGCATGATGACGATCATCACCGGCAACATGGGTTTGCTCAGGTCAAACACCAACGACACTGCCTTCAGGCGCCTGCGTATATTACTTCGAGCCGGTTCACCTGAACCCAAGCACACACCTCCTTCGCCTTAATTCTGGAGACTATCGTGAGTACACAGGATTCTCAGCAACTCGCACATTCCAGCGGCTACGCTCTGTTGAGCGACCGCGTCATGGCCCGCATCAGCGGACCGGGAACCGACAAGTTTGTGCAAGGCCAGTTCACTCAACACGTGGACGAGGTAACCAGCGAGCGATCACTCAGAGCTGCGGCGTGCACCCATAAAGGCCGCGCATACTGCCTGACTCGTCTAGTTCGGGATGACGAGGACCTGTTAATGGACTTTGACGCCAGCCAAGCCGAAGCCACGATGAATCATCTAAAAAAATACCTGATGCTTTTTCGCGGAACGAGTTTGGAAATCCTGCCCACTGCCCGGATCATCGGACTGATCGGCGAAGCCTCAGCAGCCTCGGTTGCCGGCGATAGCGCGCACGCTCTGACTCAACCCGGCCAAACCCTGCAAGTCGGTGACAGCCATCTGATTCGCATTGAAAACACCGCTGACAAGGCGGCCCGCTATGAATGGTGGCAACCTACCGGCGAACATCCCGTTCCCGACGATATTCCTGAATTAGCCGTGGAACAGTGGCTCGCATCGAGCATCTCCGCGGGCGTGCCCTGGCTGACAGAAGCCTCTCAAGAAACCTATGTGCCGCAGATGCTGAACCTTCAACACTTGCAAGGCGTGCATTTCAAGAAAGGTTGCTACACGGGGCAGGAAGTGATTGCTCGCATGCACTTCCTTGGTCAGTTGAAAAAAAGCCTGCACCGACTATCTTTCAACAACACACAGCAGCCGCCTGCGGTCGGCGCAAAGCTACTGGCGGATGGCAAGAACGTCGGTGAAGTGGTTAATGCCGTGATGACCGGCGAACATAAGGGCGAAATGCTTGCGGTCATGCGTCACGACGCCAGCGCCAACGCGCTTTCCATAGACGGGATGGATGAGGCGAGCATAAAACTCGAGCAATTACCGTACGCTGTACCTGAACAGCAACCTTCTGATACATAAGTTGACAGGAAATGCCGCTGTTATTTGCTATAAATGCAGCCATAAACAGAACCCTCTTCGGGGCCCCATTTAAGCGGAAACAGACGGACTATGGCAGACATTATTGACACCATTAAAGCTGACCTGACCAGCGCTATTGAGAACGACAAGCTAATCTTGCCGACCCTTCCCGAAGCGGCCCTTCAAGTCAGAGAGATCGCGGAGTCGGAAGATACCTCGATTGCGGATCTGGTAACGGTGATCAGCAACGACATGGCACTGTCTGCCCGCATCATTCGCGTTTGCAACAGCCCACTGTTCCGCGGCAGCCGTGCCATTGAAAACCTGAACATGGCGGTGAGCCGCCTCGGCATGGCCTACACCAGTAATCTGGCCATGGGCCTGGCAATGGAGCAAATGTTTCAGGCCACTTCAGTCATGGTCGACAAGCGGCTTCGGGCCACCTGGCAAACCAGCACCGAGGTCGCCGGCATCTGTCATGTACTGGCTCAACACTACACCAAAATAAGGCCGGACCAGGCCACTCTGGCAGGGTTGGTACACCTGATTGGTGTCCTCCCCATTCTTCGCTATGTTGAAGATCACAGCCTGGAGCTGAGCGGCATCGTACTGGACGCCGTCATCGAGGAACTGCACCCACGCATTGGCAGCATGATCCTGAAAAAGTGGCAATTCCCGGAAGCGCTGCAGAATGTCCCTATGGAGTATGCGAACTTCCAGCGTGAAGTACCCAAAGCAGATCACGCTGACCTGGTTATGATTGCGAACCTGCAGCTGGTCGCCGGCACCAACCACCGCTGGAACCAGATGGATTTCACGTCCATTTCAGCATTTGGCCGATTGGGATTGGATCCCGAGATGAACCTGGCTGAGGAAGAAGACCTGAGCGCCCAGATGGAAGCCGCCATGGCGCTGCTCGGTTAAGCGGGGCTCAGCTAGAAGTCGAGCCGCTCCTGCTGCGAAGAAGAAGCCAGAGCCCAATCTATCGGGCTCTGGTGGTTTTCAAGCAACCACTGGTTGGCGCGAGAAAAATGCTGACACCCGAAGAATCCGCGGTAGGCACTGAGCGGTGACGGATGCGGCCCTTCCAACACCAGATGGCAACCCCGATCAATGATCTGCCCTTTCTTCTTCGCATAGCTGCCCCAGAGCAGAAATACCACACCTTGGCAGCGCTGATTCACCAACTCAATCACCCGATCGGTAAAAACCTCCCAGCCTTTACCTTGATGAGCACCAGCCTTGCCCTGCTCTACCGTCAACACGGCGTTCAAAAGCAGAACCCCCTGCTCAGCCCATGACTGAAGGCAGCCGTGATCTGGCGCTGCAATACCTAGGTCTTGCTGAATTTCTTTGAAGATATTCACTAAGGAAGGCGGTGTCGGCACACCAGGAGAAACGGAGAAACACAAGCCGTGAGCTTGGCCGGGGCCGTGATAGGGGTCTTGCCCCAGAATGACCACTTTGACCTGATCCAGAGGGGTGCTATTCAAGGCATTGAAAAGCTGTGGTTTCGGCGGGAATAACGTCTTTCCGGCACGCTCTTCAGCAGTCAAAAATTCGGCCAGTTGATGCATATAGGGCTGGCGGAACTCGTCCGCCAGCCACTCGTCCCAGCCGTGCCCGGGCTTCAATTCTTGAGCCAGTGCCTCGACCGGGTGCATGCCTTATTCATCTCCGGAATTTTGCTCTGCTTTGTGCTCCGGGCGCATGGCGGGGAACAGAATCACATCCCGGATAGACGGCGAATCGGTCAGCATCATGGCCAAGCGGTCGATGCCGATACCTTCACCCGCGGTCGGAGGCAAACCGTATTCCAGCGCCATCACGTAGTCGTCGTCGTAGAACATGGCTTCGTCGTCGCCCGCGTCCTTCTCGGCAACCTGGGCCTTGAAGCGCTCGGCCTGATCTTCCGCATCGTTCAGCTCCGAGAAGCCGTTGGCAATTTCACGGCCACCCACGAAGAACTCGAAACGCTCGGTCACAAACGGATCGCTGTCTTTGCAACGAGCCAGCGGCGACACTTCTTTCGGGTACTCGGTAATGAAGGTCGGCTGCATCAAACGGTGCTCGGCGGTCTCTTCGAAGATCTCGATTTGCACCTTACCCAAGCCCCAGATGTCTTTAACCTTGATACCAAGCCCTTTCGCCAGCTCACGTGCCTGAGCTTCGTCAGCCAGCTGCTCGCGAGTAAATTCGGGGTTATAGCGCAAGATTGCGTCCACAACGGTCAAGCGCTCAAATGGCTTACCGAAGTCGTACTCAACCGTTTCTTCAGCGCCGTCTTTCAACACGCGGGTGTTGGTAACCGTGGTCGTGCCCAGCACTTTTTCGGCGATGGTGCGCAGCATGTCTTCGGTCAGGTCCATCAGGTCGTTGTAATCCGCATAGGCCTGATAGAACTCGACCATGGTGAACTCCGGATTGTGACGGGTCGACAGACCTTCGTTACGGAAGTTACGGTTGATTTCAAACACCCGCTCAAAACCGCCCACAACCAAGCGCTTGAGATACAACTCCGGCGCAATCCGCAGGTACATATCAATACCCAGTGCGTTGTGATGAGTCACGAACGGACGGGCGGTAGCGCCACCAGGTATCACCTGCAGCATCGGTGTTTCGACTTCCATGAAGTCACGCTCGGAGAAGTACTGGCGCATTACGTTGATGATTTTCGAGCGCGCATAGAATACGCGGCGGCTGTCTTCGTTCATCATCAGATCAACGTAACGGTGCCGGTAGCGAGCCTCGGTGTCAGTCAGGCCTTTGTGCTTTTCAGGCAGCGGGCGCAGCGACTTGGTAAGCAAGGTGTACTCATCCATCGCCACGTAGAGGTCACCTTTACCAGACTTGCACAGCACGCCGCGCACACCCACGATGTCGCCAAGATCCCAGTGCTTGGTATCTTTCTGAACATCTTTGGTGGCGTAGATCTGAATGCGGCCAGTCATGTCCTGAACCACTTTGAACGCCTTGCGGTCGAGCATCATGCGGCCAGCAATGGCCACTTGAATGCCCATGGATTCCAGCTCTTCTTTGGACTTGTCGCCGTATTTTTCCTGCAGTTCTGCAGCGGTCGCATCGCGGCGGAAATCGTTCGGGAACGCATTACCCTGCTCTCGCAGGTTGGCCAGTTTGGCGCGGCGCTCCGCAATCAGCTTGTTGTCCTCGGGCTGGGTCGCGTTCTGGGTCTGTTCGGTCATGTTAGCTCACTAAGAAGTCGAGAGGGGTCCGGTTCGGGTTAAATGGCGCTGTTTACAGCGCCATCTTCAGACTGGCTTCGATAAACTTGTCGATGTCACCATCGAGCACCGACTGGGTGTTACTGGTTTCCACCTTGGTGCGAAGATCTTTGATACGGCTGTCGTCCAGCACGTATGAGCGGATCTGGCTACCCCAGCCGATATCAGACTTAGAGTCTTCCTGCTTTTGTTTTTCGGCATTGCGCAACTGCATCTCGCGCTCGAACAGCTTGGCTTTCAGCTGTTTCATGGCCTGATCTTTGTTCTGGTGCTGGCTTCGGCCAGCCTGACACGCCACCACTATGCCTGTGGGGTTGTGGGTCAGTCGTACGGCCGATTCGGTTCGGTTAACGTGCTGACCACCGGCACCGGAGGCACGGTATACGTCCACGCGCAGGTCGGCTGGATTAATTTCAATTTCAAAGCTGTCATCCACTTCCGGCGAGATGAACACGGAAGAGAACGAGGTGTGTCGGCGGTTACCGGAATCGAACGGTGATTTACGCACCAGTCGATGAACACCGGTTTCAGTGCGCAGCCAGCCATAGGCGTAGTCGCCCTGAACGTGGATGGTCGCGCTCTTGATGCCGGCGACTTCACCTTCCTGAAGTTCGACGATTTCCGCTTTGAATCCACGACGCTCGGCCCAGCGCAGGTACATGCGCAGTAGCATGTTGCCCCAGTCTTGCGCTTCGGTGCCGCCGGAGCCTGCCTGAATTTCTAGGTAAGCGTTGTTGGCGTCCATTTCACCAGAGAACATGCGGCGGAATTCGAGCTTCTCGAGTTCTTTATCAAGCCCTTCGAGATCGGCCTCGATTTCTTGCACGGTGCCTTCGTCGTCCTCTTCAACGGCCATTTCGAGCAGGCTTTCTGCGTCTGCAAGGCCGGAGGTGAGGTTATCAATGGTTCTGACGATCAATTCGAGGTCAGAACGCTCTTTACCCAGTGACTGGGCGCGCTCCGGATCGTCCCATACGGTTGGGAGTTCAAGTTCGCGTTCTACTTCGACCAGACGTTCGCTTCGCTGATCGTAGTCAAAGATACCCCCTCAGCGCTTCGGTGCGCTCGCGAAGCTCTTTGATCTTCGTCACTATGGGATTAATTTCCATGAAACCTTGTCTCGCTTTGGAAAATGGTGCGATAAAAACTGAGGGCGAATTCTACCGGAATTCGTGCGTTAAATCAGCAGGCGGAATATACGGAGTCATCGAAGTTAGGTGCAAGCAGACTAGGCGGCGGCTCTTCCGGGAGACGCGGTGAATACATCCCTGTACGCTTAGCGAAAACATCCCTGTTTTCGATACTCCCGGAAGAGCCACCACCTAGCCTGCACCGGTCACTGTTCGGGTATTCAACACCAGAAGCGTATCAACGGGCTTGCCGCCCTGGGCTTAGGCCCCACCGAACTATAACGGTTCGAGATAATCCACCATCAACTGCAAGTTGGTCCGCCCACGGAAGGTGTTGGCATCCGGTTTGTAGACCACCCGGGCACCCGAACGGGTGTAGTCCGGAACTTCAGGGCCGGTGTTAAAGGCGATGGCGTCGATAATGCCGCCGCCCTCTGCAGGCTGCAGCACCAGTTTCAGGTGGTTCTCTCCCACGATGCGCTGGCTGACGACGTTGAATTCACCGTCGAACAGTGGCTCGGGGAAGTGTTGCCCCCAAGGGCCGCTGCGTTTTATCAGGTAGGCGGTATCGAGGTTCAGTTCTGCGGGTGCCAATGAGCCGTCGGTTACGATGGCCGCTTCCAGATCTTCCGGTTTCAGCGTATCTCTCACCGCCTCGTCGAAGGCTTTACTGAATGCTTCCAGATCGCCGCGGGCAATGGTCATGCCGGCTGCCATGGCGTGGCCGCCGTATTTTTTCATCAAGCCCGGTGATTTCGCATCCACGACCGCAAGGGCATCGCGGATGTGCAAGCCCGGAATGGAACGGGCCGAGCCTTTGAGGCTAACGCCGTCGTCGTCCGGTGCAAACGCAATCGTCGGGCGATGAGTTTGTTCGCGGATTCTGGCGGCAAGAATGCCGATCACGCCTTGGTGCCAATCCGAATCAAACAGAGCCAAGCCCCAAGGCAAACCGTCGATATCCAACGACATGGAAGCGAGCAGGTCTTGGGCTTGGTTCTTCATGTCTTTTTCGATGGTGCGACGTTCACGGTTGAAGCTGTCCAGCTCCTCCGCCAGCCGCAAGGCTTCATCCGGGCTATCCGCGAGCAGGCAAGCAATGCCGATGCTCATATCATCCAAGCGGCCGGCGGCATTTAGCCGGGGGCCAACGACAAAGCCAAGATCGGTGGAGCTGATTTCAGTGTGGTCCCGGCCAGCCACTTTTAACAGCGCTAGTATGCCAGGGCGCGCCTCGCCTTTGCGGATGCGGCGTATGCCCTGCTCTACAAAAATCCGGTTGTTATGATCCAGCGGCACGACGTCGGCCACCGTGCCCAAGGCTACCAAGTCCAGCAAGGTACCGAGATTGGGCTCGGGATTTGGCAGCAGGTTGCGATCGCGCAGGTGCTTCCGTAACGCGGTCAGCACGTAGAACATGACCCCCACACCAGCGGCGTTCTTGCTCAAGAACGGGCAGCCGGGCTGATTGGGATTTACGATGGCATCTGCATCTGGCAGCTCTTCTGCTGCCAGGTGGTGATCGGTAACAACCACCTTGATCCCAAGATCACGGGCTGCACGCACGCCTTCGATGGCGGAGATTCCGTTATCAACCGTCACTAAGAGGTCGGGCAGCTCACCTTCTTCCTGCAACCGGTGAATAATGCCCGGCGTTAGGCCGTAGCCATCAGAGAATCGGCTTGGCACTCGGAAGTCGACCGATGGTACGCCCAACATAGACAAGCCAAGCATCGCAACCGCGGTACTGGTGGCTCCGTCTGCGTCGAAATCACCCAGAATCATGACGCGCTGCTTCTGAACCACAGCGTCAGCCAGTAACTCAACAGCTCTGTCTATGCCCCGCAACTGCATTGGGGACGCCAAGTGTTTCAGGGTGTACTGGAGTTGATCGTCGGAGTGAACCCCTCGGGCGGCGTATAGCCGACGAAGGATGGGAGGCAGGCTTTGCCCCCAGTCCGAACTATCAGCCGGCTGGGGGCGACGCAGGATCTTTTTAGGAGTCATGCCGGATCAGGCATTTTTCCAGTGCTTGGACAAAAAGCCCTGCACTTCGGCCAGATTATTCTCCAGCACGGTGTAGCGCTCTTCCCGCTCAAACAGATCTGCCATGTGAGGCGGCAACTGCGGCTTCACAGACAATCCGGATTCCACAATGGCATCCGGGAACTTAGCCGGATGAGCCGTGCCCAGAGTGATCATTGGGACACTGGCGTCGCGGCGGCAGTTGCGGGCCGCACGCACACCAATGGCAGTATGCGGATCCAGCAGGTATTCGTTCTGCTCGTAGATTTCACGGATGGTATCGCAAGTCGTCTTATCATCTACCGCATCGCTGTCGAACAGCTTACGGGCAGCCTTCCAACGATAGTCTTCAATACTGACCGGACCTTTCGCGGCATTTTCCAGCAAATCTTTTACCGCTGCGCCATCACGACCGTGCAGATCAAACAACAGGCGCTCGAAGTTACTGGACACCATGATGTCCATGCTCGGCGACAAGGTATGCTCAAGCTGCTGCTGCTCATACCGGTTGCCGCTCATGAAGCGATGCAGGATATCGTTACGGTTGGTGGCGATCACCAGCTGGCTGATCGGCAAGCCCATCTTTTTCGCGAGGTAACCGGCAAAGATGTCACCGAAGTTACCGGTGGGCACTGAGAATGCCATGCTGCGATCAGGACCGCCCAGGGCCAATGACGCCTGGAAGTAGTAAACGATCTGGGCCATGATCCGCGCCCAGTTGATGGAGTTTACCGCCGCCAACTGAGTTTTACCGCCTAGAAACGACTGGTCACCAAAGCTTTCTTTGACCATGCGCTGGCAATCGTCAAAGTTACCCTTCACAGCGATATTGTGGATGTTATCGCCCTGCACCGTCGTCATCTGGCGGCGCTGAACTTCAGATACGCGCTGATACGGGTGCAAAATGAAGATATCCACGTGTTCACAGCGGCGACAGCCTTCGATGGCTGCTGAACCGGTGTCACCTGAGGTCGCCCCCATAATCACCACATGCTGCTTCCGCTTTTCAAGCACATAGTCGAGCAAACGTCCGAGCAATTGCAGCGCGAAGTCCTTGAATGCCAGCGTAGGGCCGCGGAACAGTTCCATCACCCATTCATTGCTGTCGAGTTGCACCAGCGGTGCTACTGACTGATGGGCAAAGCCGCTGTAGATCTCTTCCAACATTTTGCGGAAGTCGTCGGCCGGGATGGCGTCTTCCACAAACGGGTACATGACGTTAAAGGCCAACTCCGCGTAGGGCAGGCCCCGCCAGCTGCGAATTTCTTCCAGACTGAAATGCGGCAGTGACTCCGGTACATAGAGACCACCGTCGGTCGCCAATCCAGTCAGAAGAACGTCTTCAAAGCCTAAAGCGGGTGCTTCGCCCCGTGTGCTGATGTATCTCACGTGCGTACCTGTTAGTTAAAATTTTCTGCGCGGATGCGGACAACGGAGCCGTCTACGTCGACCAGCGATTCCATTTCTTCAATCGCCAGATTCATCTGACGCTCCTGCACCGTATGAGTCAGGATAATGACCGGAATACGGCCGTCCTCAAACTCGGATTCTTTCTGCATGATCGATTCGATGTTGATGCCATGCTCACTCAGAATCGATGCGATCTTGGCCAATACACCTGGACGGTCAAACGCCTGAATGCGCAAGTAGTATGCGGATTGAATCTCTTCCATCGGCAACACGGGCAAGTCTTCCAGCGCATCTGGAGTAAAGCCCAGATACGGCACTTTCTGCCGGCTGTCACTCGCAACCGCTCGGGCAACGTCAACGATATCGGCAATCACCGCAGAAGCCGTAGCTTCGTCACCGGCGCCAGGGCCGTAATACATGGTTTGTCCTACGGCATCGCCATCTACCATCACAGCATTCAACACGCCATCAACCTGAGCAATCAGATGGGTTTTCGGCACCAGCGTTGGGTGAACACGCAATTCAATACCTTCATCACGACGGCGGGCAATACCCAAATGCTTAACCCGATAACCCAGCAACTCAGCGTGAGCAATATCGCTCGGGGTCAACGATGAAATACCTTCTGTGTAGGCTTTTTCGAACTGCAACGGAACACCGATACCGGACGATGCCAAAATCGTGAGCTTGTGTGCCGCATCAATGCCTTCAACGTCGAACGTCGGGTCGGCTTCCGCATAACCCAGTGCCTGCGCCTCTTTCAACACTTCGTCAAACGGACGGCCTGCACGCATCTCGGTCAGAATGAAGTTACCGGTGCCGTTGATGATTCCGGCGATGGTGTCGATGCGGTTTGCCGCCAAACCTTCACGAACGGCTTTGATAACCGGGATGCCACCGGCTACACCGGCTTCGTAAGCCACCACAACACCCGCTTTCTCTGCGGCCTCAAAGATTTCGTTACCGTGAACGGCAATCAGGGCTTTGTTAGCGGTGACCACATGCTTGCCATTGGCGATCGCTGTCAGCACCAGTTCTCTGGCAACGTCGTAGCCACCAATGAGTTCAACGACGACATCAACGGCAGAGTCATTCACCACATCAAAAATGTCGGTGCTGAACGGAATATCACCTAGGTCAAGATCGTCCCGGCGCTTCCGGCTAGCCACTCGGGCAATTCGGATGTTGCAGCCGACACGGCCGGAAATAATCGCCGCGTTGCGAGTCAGGACATTGAATGTACCGCCGCCGACGGTTCCTAATCCGCAAATTCCGACATTAACGTCTTTCAAGCTCTCACCTCTGATCCCGCTCGGGGTGCTAATGGATTGCAATAGGGGGCATAGTATACCGATTCAGGCGCTCCTGAATAAGCCCTGAATCGGTTACGTTTCAAACAGTGGGGAGGCGACCCTCAAACGAGAGCCGGTAAAACTTAAAGCAGACCGAGACCTTCCGCCAGATTGCGGGCCGGGACATAGCCTCGAATCATATTGCCGTCCTCAAGAACAATCGCCGGGGTACCGGTTACCCCAACCTTGCCGCCCAACTGATATTGATCACCGACCGGGTTCTCGCAAGTTTTGCTCGCTACCGACCTGCCCCCCTTGGCGGCATCCATAGCGGCCTGCTGATCATCAGAACACCATACCGACTCGTACTTCAGGAACGAGGGTGTATTGGGGCCGGAACGAGGGAAGGCATAGTAATTAACAGTAATACCGTATTTGTTTAGCTGTGGGACTTCATCGTGCAGTTTTCTGCAGTAAGGACAATCAATATCGGTAAACACATCAATAACGGCTTTCTGCTTACCTTTAGCCGGGTAAGAAATCACCCCATCGTCGCCAAAATCCGCCATCTGCCGCTGGCGCACCTGAGCGCGTGCTTCTTCCGTCACGTTGGCAATACCGTTATCGGTAACTTTCAACATATCGCCAGTCAGCAAGTATACGCCATCTTCCGTGGTGTAAATGGTGTCGCCATTACTGCTCTGCACTTCGTAAAGTCCCGGCGCCTCTGATGCACGCACAGACATTATCCGCAAGCCCGGTACCGCCTGTGACAACCGCTCAGTAATCGTTTCTTCGATCTCACCTGCACTCACCACTGGCGCAGAAACCAACGACACCATCAGACCAGCAATTGCGGCCAAAATTTTCAGCTTCATGAGTTAACACTTACCTTGTTGTTTAAGGAATTCGGGACTCAAGCCCCTCTCACAGGCAGGCACAAACAATAAACCGCCTTCTTGCCTGAGTGCGACACAGAGCGTGAGCAAAAGTTCAATGCCACACCATAACAGATCAACCTCTAGGATGGTGTGCCTGATGAAGATCCTGCAATCGCTGCCGGGCGACGTGAGTATAAATCTGGGTGGTTGAAAGGTCTGAATGACCAAGCAGCATCTGCACCACCCGCAAATCAGCGCCATGATTGAGCAAGTGCGTCGCAAACGCGTGTCGAAGGGTATGGGGGGACAAATGCTTCTGAATTCCAGCTCGGGAAGCATAGAGCTTGATACGGTGCCAAAACGTCTGCCGGGTCATCGCACTGGCGCGATTACCGGGGAAAAGGGCATCACTGCTCTTGCCCTTTAAAAGCTCTCCCCGAGCCTCTCTCATATAGCGAAGCAACCAATCAATGGCCTCTTCCCCCAGCGGCACCAATCGTTCTTTACCACCCTTGCCACTCACACGAACCACACCCTGGCGAAGATTCACCTGATCCACACTCAGACCAGTCAGCTCCGTCACACGCAAACCGCAACCATACAAAATCTCGAGCATGGCACGATCACGCAACTCCAGCGGCAACTCTGGATCAGGCTCTGCCAACAGCCGCTCCACTTCGCTCTCAGTTAAGGTATCCGGCAGCCGCCTGGGCAACCGCGGACTGTCTATTCGCAAGGTCGGGTCTTCAGCAATCAGCCCTTCTCGCAACAAATAGCGGTAAAAGCGCCTTATGCCCGAAAGGCGTCGTGCTGCGGTGCTTGCTTTCAAGCCGTCAGCCATCCCCCGAGACATCCAGGCCAATAAGTCGGTGCGCGACGCCGATCTCAAGCCCGGCGACCCGGGCTGTTGCTGGAGCCACACAGACAACCCCGACAAATCACTGGCATAGGCCATTCGGGTTTTCTCACCCAACCCATCCTCAAGCCAGATGGCATCAGAAAATCTGGCAATCAGCGATTCATCTTCAGCTCTAAGCAAAAGCACCCCCACGGTTACCTCACTACCGAAATTTAAGCACAAAAAAAGCAGCCGCTGGGGCTGCTTTTTTCTGCACTGATCGGTCGAACCGATATCAGCCCAGCTTTTCCTTGATACGAGCCGCCTTACCAGACAGGTCGCGCAGGTAGTAAAGCTTGGCCTGACGTACGTCACCACGACGCTTCACGCTCACGCTGTCTACCAGTGAGGAGTAAGTCTGGAAAGTACGCTCAACGCCCACGCCGTAAGAAATCTTACGAACAGTGAAGGAAGAGTTCATGCCACGGTTGCGCTTACCGATAACCACACCTTCGAACGCCTGCAGACGCTCACGGCTACCTTCTTTAACGCGAACCTGAACAACCACGGTGTCGCCCGGCGCAAATGCTGGGAGTTCCTTGGTCATCTGTTCTGCTTCAAGTTGACTGATGATGTTGTTCTTGCCGCTCATCGTAATGCTCCTGATACCTAATCTTTCAATGCCCTGATGATTCAGAGGCACCCGGTTCGTTCAAAATTTCACCCAGTAGCTGACGCTCTTCTTCCGTAAACACCCGCTCTTCAAGCAGGTCGGGGCGTCGCTCCCGTGTTCGCCTCAACGATTCTTTCAACCGCCAACGCCGGATCTGTTCATGGTGACCGCCCAAAAGAACTTCCGGCACCGCCTGACCTTCGTATACCTCGGGCCGGGTGTAGTGCGGACAATCCAGCAAACCATCAGCAAAGGAATCTTGCTCTGCTGACTGCGCATGACCCAGCGCTCCGGGGATGAGGCGTGTTACCGCATCAATCACAGCCATCGCCGCCAGTTCGCCACCTGAGAGCACAAAGTCACCCAGTGACACTTCCCGGTCGACTTCCGCCGATATCAGACGTTCATCAACGCCCTCGTAACGACCGGCAACGAGAATCAGCTGCTTTTCGGCAGCGAGAGACTCGACTACCGACTGATCCAGCCTTTCACCCTGCGGAGAAAGATAGACCACACAGGCCTTGCCGGGTGCCGATGCCCGCGCCTCATGAATGGCATCCCGGAGCGGCTGAATTTTCATCAGCATTCCCGGACCACCGCCATAGGGTCGGTCATCAACAGTACGGTGACGATCATGCGTAAAATCCCGAGGGTTCCAGCTCTTGAACGTCAAAAGACCTTCTCGAACAGCCCTACCGGTAATTCCGTAATCCGTCACCGAAGAAAACATGTCCGGAAACAGACTGACTGCGCCAATCCACACTCGTCAGAACTCCGGATCCCAATCGACCACCATACGCGAACCACTCAGATCCACACTCATAACTACCTGATCCGGCAGATACGGGATAAGTCGCTCGCGCTGATCAATGGAACCCGCTGTAGCACGCACAACCAACACATCGTTGGCGCCCGTTTCCAGCAGATGATGCACCTTACCCAGGCACTCATCCTCAACCGTGAAGACATCAAGCCCTTCCAACTGAAACCAGTAGTACTCCCCAGCGGGCAGTTCTGGCAGCTCTTCAGTCGGAACCCTGATCTCAGCCCCTGCGTACGTCCGGGCCAATTCACGATCATCAAGTCCTTTCAGCTTGACGACGATCCCCGGCCCTTGGCGGCGACCTTCTTCAAGCTTTGCAGGGATACGCTTGCCGTCCAGAACCAGAGTCCAGTCACGGTAGTTCAGTATCCCTTCTTTGGGATCGGTATCAGAGAAGACCTTAAGCCAACCCTTGACCCCAAACACCGAGGTTACCCGGCCGATCACAGTTTCCTGCGAATTCTGTGTCATGCCTGTCAAACCTCGATATTAAACTGCAATTACTCGGCAGTCTTAAGCAACTGCGCAACGCGATCGCTGGTCTGAGCGCCTTGGCCCACCCAGTAATCAACGCGCTCACGGTTTACACGCAGACGCTCTTCCTGACCGCGGGCAACCGGGTTAAAGAAACCAACACGCTCAATGAAACGGCCGTCGCGAGAATTACGGCTGTCAGTGACTGTCAGATGGTAGAACGGGCGCTTCTTAGAGCCGCCACGAGCCAAACGGATTGTTACCATTTCGACCAATATCCTGTTCTGTTGTACGAACTTTGTACGATTCTCATCAGACTGAAAGCAGCCGACGAGAAGACCCATACTCGAAAGGGGCGCTATTCTATGCGAAAAAAGCGCCAATGAAAATAGGGAAACGCTTGGTTTCCCCATTTTATATGTAAGGCTTTTTACATACGGCCAAACGGAGGCATTCCGCCGCCGCCGCCGCCAGGTGGCATCATACCACCTAGACCGCGCATCATGTTGGCCATTCCGCCTTTCTTGCCAAACTTTTTCATCATCTTCGCCATCTGCTTGTGTTGCTTGAGCAGACGATTCACATCCTGTATCTGGGTACCGGAGCCCGCAGCGATACGACGCTTGCGCGAGTTGTTGATCACATCCGGATAACGACGCTCCTTCGGGGTCATGGAGCAAATAATAGCCTCCATCTGCCCTACCGACTTGTCATTGACCTGCTGCTGGGCCATCTGAGCCATTTGCCCCATGCCCGGCAACTTGTCCAGAAGCCCCCCAATGCCACCCATATTCTTCATCTGCTGAAGCTGGTCGCGAAAATCCTCCAGATCAAAACCTTTACCCTTCTTGATCTTCTTGGTCAGCTTTTCAGCTTTCTTCTTGTCAAGCTTGCGCTCAGCCTCCTCGATAAGCGACAACACATCGCCCATCCCAAGAATGCGCGAAGCTACCCGCTCTGGGTGAAACGGCTCAAGAGCATCCGTTTTCTCGCCAACACCCAGGAACTTGATTGGCTTGCCAGTAATATGACGAACGGAGAGCGCCGCACCACCGCGAGCATCACCATCGGTTTTGGTAAGCACCACACCAGTCAGAGGCAACGCATCGTTAAACGCTTTCGCTGTATTTGCCGCATCCTGACCCGTCATAGAGTCAACCACGAACAGAGTTTCGATAGGCTCGACCGCCTTATGCAAGCGGCCAATCTCGCCCATCATCTGCTCATCGATATGCAAACGGCCCGCGGTATCGAGGATTACGACATCCACGTGCTTACGGCGCGCGGCATCAATGGCACCGTTAGCAATATCAACTGGATCCTGGTCTACGCTACTCGGGAAGAACTCAACCCCAACTTCGGAGGCAAGAGTTTCCAGCTGCTGGATCGCCGCAGGACGATACACGTCCGCACTCACGACCATGACAGATTTTTTCTGACGCTCTTTAAGGAAGCGAGAGAGCTTGGCAACCGTTGTGGTCTTACCCGCACCTTGAAGACCAGCCATCATAATGACCGCAGGCGGACGGGTAGACAGATTGAGGGATTCGTTGCCCTCACCCATAACCCGCTCAAGCTCTTGCTGAACAACTTTGACGAACACCTGCCCCGGCGTCAGGCTCCGCTGTACTTCCTGGCCGATTGCACGCTTGCGCACACTCTCGACAAAGTCTTTGACCACCGGCAACGCCACATCGGCTTCGAGCAGCGCCATGCGCACTTCACGCAGCGTATCTTTGATGTTGTCGTCGGTGAGGCGCGCCTGACCAGAGATCTTGCGCAAGCTACCGGATAGCCGGTCCTGGAGATTCTCAAACATGTTGCTCTTCCGTACCCCGGAGAAATTGTCCACACAAATCAAGAAGCCAGCCCGGGCCGCTTGATTCCTGTTGCATAATCGCGACATTATACCCAGACTTGGGAGCCTCAGAACAACTCCGAGGCCGCTTTAACCCTTAGACCAGCATATAAAGGACGTCATGGGAACGCTGATTATCGCGGTTACCGCACTTTTTTTGTACAGCGTTGGAACTGCCCTGCAAGCACTCCACTTCAGAGGCAAAGTCGAAACCAGCCTTGCCGTTACCACGCTCATCGGCATCCTCTCCCTGACCGGGCACGGCCTGCTCATCGCCCAAACCGTACATTTGGACGGCGGTTTCGATCTCAGTTTTTTCAAAAGCTCAGTCCTGATCTCTTGGCTTATCGTCTTTCTGCTGCTCGGCCTTAACCTGACCAAACCGGTCGGCAGCCTGTTTCTGGGCGCCTACCCGATCGCAGCCGCCACCATTGTGATGGCCCTCGTCGTCCATACCGAATCCCGACTGGTGTCTGAGCAGAGCTATGGAATGCTTTCTCATGTTGCTTTATCGGTCACCGCATACAGCCTGTTCACACTCGCAGCCATCCAGGCGGTCCTGCTTTATATCCAAAACCGGCAACTGAAACACAACTACAACAGCCGCCTGATTCGCAACCTCCCGCCACTGCAAACGATGGAATCTCTTCTCTTCGAGATGGTCTGGGCGGGCGTTGTCTTGCTGGTTCTGGCCATTGTGACCGGCGCAGTCTTTATTGAAGACCTGTTCGCGCAAGATCTGGCCCACAAAACCGTCTTTTCACTCCTATCATTATTGGTGTTTGCAAGCCTCCTCGTTGGCCGTTACACCAAAGGCTGGCGAGGCCTCACCGCAAGCCGGTGGACACTGGCAGGCTGCGCACTGCTGATGATTGCCTTTTACGGCAGCAAGTTCGTGCTCGAACTCCTGTTTCGGTAACGTTTGACCGTGTCCCGCAGCAACGCTTGACAGCGCAAGCTTTGACACCTTATTTTCGCAACTTGTCATCCATAGAAGGGCTCCCCTCTTGAACGAGACATCGCTTACCGCGCTGTTCATTCTCCTTGTCGGTTTAATCATCCTCTCCGCCTTCTTCTCAAGCTCCGAAACCGGGATGATGTCACTTAACCGCTATCGCCTTAAGCATATGGCGAATACCGGCCACAAAGGTGCCAAACGCGCCCAGAGACTGCTGAACAGAACCGATCAACTGATCGGCGTCATCCTGATTGGCAACAACTTCGTCAACATCCTCGCGTCGTCCATCGCTACAGTTATCGCCATTCGCGTATGGGGCGACGCAGGCATCGCCATCGCTACAATATTATTGACCATCGTCATTCTTATTTTTGCGGAAGTCACACCCAAGACCTTGGCGGCACTGTTCCCGGAGAAAATCGCCTTCCCGGCCAGCCATGTGCTCGCGCCGCTACTCAAACTTCTCTACCCGCTGGTTTGGTCGGTCAACCTTTTCACCACCGGCATCCTTCGCTTGATTGGCATCTCGTCAGCTCAAGCGAACGAAGACCATCTTAGCCGTGAGGAGTTGCGCACCGTCGTTAACGAAGCCGGAGCCCTGATCCCCGCCAAACACAAAGACATGCTGGTCGGCATTCTGGACCTCGAAAAAGTGACCGTCACCGACATCATGGTGCCCCGCAACGATGTCGTCGGCATCGACCTAGAAGATGACATTGACGACATCATCAGGCACCTGCGCAACAGCCAGCACACTCGCCTGCCAGTCTTTGAAGGTGATATAAACGACATTCAGGGCATTCTGCACCTGCGAAGCGTTGCCAAACTGCTGCACGAAGACGACATCAACAAAGACATGATCCGGCAACTTTGCCAAGAGCCCTACTTCATTCCGGAAAGCACACCACTGAACACGCAACTGCTCAACTTTCAGAGCTTTAAGCGCCGGTTCGGGATGGTTGTTGATGAGTACGGCGAAGTACTCGGATTAGCCACTCTGGAAGACATACTGGAAGAGATCGTTGGCGAATTCACCACCGACTATGCCTCGACCTCACCCGACATCATTCCCCAAGACGATGGCACGTACATTATTGATGGCAGCACCTCCGTACGAACCATCAACAAAACGCTCGACTGGAAACTATCAACCGATGGCCCCAAGACGCTCAACGGACTTATTACCGAGCGACTGGAAAACATCCCGGACACAAACGTATGCCTTAAAGTTGAAGGGCATCGGGTAGAAGTACTCCAAATTAAAGATAACGTCGTCAAAGCGGCGATCGTGCACCCGAGACAGACTGCCAAACGCCACCGGGCGAGGCCTGTACACAAAATCGAGTAACAGAAAAATAGCAACGGCCTCGTCCAGAACCTTGACCCAGATCCCAGCTTTCGGTTTATTTGTGTTCTTTGTGCAAAAAGTGCGCTAAATTTAAGAAAAACGATAACGTGGAAATAGCTCGGTCATGTATCCGGTTAAGGCGTAGACAGGAGTTGGCCATGAACAAGCAGTCCGGTATACATTACCTTCGTGAGCACAGAGAGGCCGCTAGCCGTGACCCTGTGCCGTCTGAGGTGACTCGCATACGCAATACCGTTGTTGCCGGATTGGGAGATCTGCTGCAAGGCGCTTTTGATGCCGTGGACGATTCTCTCTTTGAACTCGCCAACAACGCCCGAAGCAACAACGAACAGAACCGCTATTTTGAAGCGATGCGCGAAATCCGCATCAAACGCAAAGGCGTGGAGCGCCACTTTCAAGACGCCGTTTCGCAATTTTTTACCACACCACCTCATGCGGGCGCTCAGCAAGAAAACGATGCACCGGCGCCGGCAGATGCATCCAGCCTCACACTGTTAGGCAATGACGACCTGGAAGAACAGGTCGCTCTGAATGCCATGATCAGCAAGGCTAAAACCCACTTTCAGGGGGCCCTTCTTCAACTGCAGGCGCGATTCACACAGGTTTACCCCTCTGCCAGCGACGACCACCCGGTCAACCCGATGGCTCCGGAGCACTTGTGCAGCGCTTTTACTGAAGCCATTCAGGCTCTGGACATACAAATCCGTGAACGCCTTATCCTCCTGAAACAATTCGATCGATACGTTGTATCGAATCTGGGCATGTTGCTGGATGAAGCCAATCGAATATTGATCCAGGCCGGCATCATTCCCAACTTCCGTTATCATGGCAAAAGCCACGCTTCAAAAGCGAAGCCAGCAAGCGGTGAGTCCGCGCAAACACAGACAGAA
Source organism: Marinobacter sp. SBS5 (assembly GCF_048285575.1). Classification (NCBI taxonomy): domain Bacteria; kingdom Pseudomonadati; phylum Pseudomonadota; class Gammaproteobacteria; order Pseudomonadales; family Marinobacteraceae; genus Marinobacter; species Marinobacter sp. SBS5. Next base: position 821,338 of record NZ_JBLWAZ010000003.1, read on the forward strand.
CCCCCTGACAGCAACCCCGAAGCAGATCGCGAAGGCAGCGCGGTGTTTGAGCAAATACGCGAGATGCTCAGCCAACAAAGGCATAACGCGGGCACCATGCCCCGAAGCTCCGACCCGACGCTGCACGTAATTGGAGGCCGCGAACTGGCCAACTTGCTTAGCTCTATTCCCACCCAGCCAACCGCACAAGACTTCGGTGACCTGAGCTCTGGCGAACCGGTTATCGTGGATTTGCGCGAGGTAGTGCAGCAACTGCTGACGCAAACTCAAACCCAGGATGGCCGCAAACCAGCCCTGAACGAAGTCGACGAAGACCTTATTAACCTGGTCTCGATGCTCTTTGAGTTTATTCTGGACGATTACAACCTCTCTGCACCGGTTCAGGTGCTGATCAGCCGCCTTCAGATTCCGATTCTGAAAGTCGTCATCAAAGACAAAAACTTCTTCAGCAAATCCAACCACCCTGCACGCAAGTTACTGAACTCGCTTGCAAAGGCAGGTATCGGTTGGAGCAGCAGCGATGAAAAAGCTCGAGACAAGCTCTACGGACAGATTCACAACGTGGTCCAACGAATTCTGAACGAGTTCGACGGCAACGTGACGCTGTTTGAAACGTTGAACAGCGATTTTGAGCAGTTTCTGGAGCGGGAAAACCGGAAGTCTAATCTGGTCGAACAACGGACCCGCGAATCTGAGCGAGGCCGTATCAAATCTCAGAAAGCCCAGGAAGCCGTCGACAAAATTCTTAAGGAAAAACTGTCCCGCTATAAACTGCCAGAGTCCATTCATGAGATTCTCATCAATGGCTGGAGCCGGGTGATGTTCCTTGCTTATCTCCGTGACGATTCTGAACACCGGTGGCAGGAAACCGTGAAAGTGGTCGACGACCTGATCTGGTGCCTCCATCCTCACGAGGAAGACGAAGAGCGGGATCAGTGGGTACGCGTAGTACCAAGACTCTTGAGAACCCTCAGAAGCGGCCTTGAAGAAGTCTCATACAACGCCACAAAGCTAGATGACATGATGGCGCAGCTAAAACACCAGCTGGCCGAAGCGTTCCGGACCAATGCCACTATTGAGGCGCGCAAAGACGAATCTGTCACTGAAGAAGAAGTTCAGTCGCCCGAAACCCAGACTGCAATCCAGCGACAGCAAGAGCTTGAAGATGCTGCCGTATCGGAATTTGTCATCAAAATTGACCAACTGGAGATCGGCAATTGGGTCGAATTCCGCCTGGTCAATGGCGCAAGCTTCCGGTGCAAACTCTCTGCGATTATCGAAGAAGCAGACTGCTTCGTTTTTGTTAACCGCATGGGGCTGAAGGTAATCGAAAAAAACCGGGTTGAGCTGGCGCACGAATTACGCCGCGGACGCCTGACCATGCTGGAGCAGGGCGCTTTAATCGATCGGGCTTTGAATGCCGTTGTGGGTAGCTTGCGCGCAAAAACCGCCTGATCGTACGTATGTTGCAGCCTGATTCTGGCCCAGCCAAGTCCGTTCCGGACTCTTACCGGATCGGCTTGGCGGTTTCTATTGCCTTAATGTCTCACGTCATCCTTCTTGCCGGGATCCCCTCTCCAATGCTGGAGGCGGCAGATCTTAGCCATCGCCTTGTTTTCACGTTGAGCAGCACAAGCTCTCACGCCAGCACTCCATCTACTTCCGCGCCCAGTTCGCAAGAACCTCTCAGGCACTCTGCATTCAGTGTTGAGCCACCGAAACCATCAGTGACAACACGAAACTCCCAGGCATCGACCACGGTCGAACAAACCAAACCTACCAGCACACCGCAACGACAAGAGGCTCGCCAGCAACCGACCGTCTTGCAACCGCCGAGCCCTGCCGTTACAGCTTCCGCACATTCCGCTCCGAAGGAGACGGTTGAATCTGAGAAACCAGAGCAGATACAGAGAATCACCAAGTCTCCAACTGAGCAAGACCCCTACCTGATCAAGCTAGCGGTACATTTGGCGAAAGAATTGGAAAAGCTGAGAGTGCCGGCGTTGGCGCAACTGGACAGAAGCAAGGAGATGACACTCGAACTGAGGATACTGCCCAACGGCGCACTTACCCGAGCTCGGATCAAAGAATCAACAGGAATGGACAACATTGATCGGGCAGCACATCGGGCAGCACTATCGGCCAGCCCTTACCCGAAACCGAACGGGGAGACATCTGACCGCTTCGACGTGAAGCTTGTGTTCACACCAAAGCGGTCGTCACGATAAATTAGGCCTCAGCCGACTTCACCGCTTCTTTTACCATTTTCTCAAGCTCACCGCTCTCGGACATTTCAAGAACGATATCGCAGCCACCGACCAACTCGCCGCCGATGTACAGCTGAGGATAAGTTGGCCAGCTGGAATAAACCTTTAACGCCTCGCGGAGCTCCTGATTTTCAAGGATATTCACGAATGCGAAACGCTCTCCACACGCCATCAGAGCCTGGACCGTACGGGCGGAGAAACCACACTGAGGGGCTTGCGGGTTACCCTTCATGTACAAAATGACCGGGTTCTCTTCTAACTGGCTTTTGATGGTTTCATTGATATCCATGAACACATACCTCTGGTTGAAATCTGGGGTACCGGCTGCCGGCATATCCGACCATTGTACACGGCTGACCAAGGCCGCACCAAGCCAAGGCCTTTGACCCAGAACAAGCGCCGGTGCGCGAGCGTTGTTTTAACGGGAATGAAGGGCTAGACTTGATTCCCTTTTCAAAACGCAAACCTTACCGCAGTTTCCTTGAAACAGGGGCCATTCATGGCAGTAAGACATTTTCTGACACTCAACGACATGACAACCAGCGAACTGGAACAGTTGCTGGACCATGCTTCACGGCTCCGCAAGGAATGGCGTGAAGGCAAAGTCAGGGACTCCCTGAAAAACCGCGTGCTGGCCATGATTTTCGAAAAGTCATCGACTCGCACAAGAGTTTCCTTCGAGGCAGGCATGACCCAGCTGGGCGGCACAGCCATGTTCCTTTCCCCTCGAGACACGCAACTCGGGCGCGGCGAACCGATTGAAGACTCTGCCATCGTGATTTCCAGCATGGTTGATGCGGTTATGATCCGAACCTTTGCGCACGACACCGTACAAACCTTCGCATCGGCGTCGAGCAAACCGGTCATCAACGCGCTGACCGATGACTTCCATCCCTGTCAGCTGCTAGCCGACATGCAGACTTACCGTGAACATCGCGGCAGCATCCAAGGCGCCACCGTTACCTGGATTGGCGACGGCAACAACATGTGCCACTCGTACATCAATGCTGCCGAAAAATTCGACTTCCATTTGAACGTGGCGTGCCCGGATGGGTACGAGCCCGACCAAACGCTGCTTGAAGCACATAAAGACCGCGTTACGATCTTCAGAGAGCCACAGGAAGCGGCTCGCGGCTCGAACTTGCTGGTCACCGATGTCTGGGCCTCCATGGGGCAAGAAGACGAGCAAAAAGCCCGTGAGGAAGCGTTCCGAAACTATCAGATCAACCCCGAACTGATGGCTTTGGCCGACAAAGACGCTTTGTTCATGCACTGCTTGCCGGCCCATCGCGGAGAGGAAGTTTCCGCCGACATGATGGAACACGCAAGCTCGGTGGTTTGGCACGAAGCTGAAAACCGTCTGCACGCTCAGAAAGCACTGCTTGAATTCCTTATTCTCAACCGCTTGGACTGATCCATGCCAGAACCCAAGGTGCAGCCATCTGACTGGCTTCTAAACGTCAACAACCTGTCTGTGGGTTATGGCGGCGAGGCCGTGGTTAAGAACATCAACTTCGCCCTTAGCCACGGCGATATCGGCTGCCTTCTTGGCCCGAGTGGCTGCGGCAAAAGCACCATACTGAGGGCGCTTGCCGGGTTTCTTCCGATCAGTCAGGGCGAGATCAGCCTGCAATCACAGGTGATCAGCCAGCCCGGCCGCTCGGTACCGCCCGAAAAGCGCAAAATCGGCATGGTATTTCAAGACTACGCACTCTTCCCCCACCTGAGCATCGCAGACAACGTCGGTTTCGGACTGAAGTCCCTGAGCAAAAGTGAGCGCCAACAGAAAGTCACTGAATTACTCAACTTGGTGCACCTGCAGGATCTGGCCAACAATTTCCCACACGAGCTGTCCGGCGGACAGCAACAGCGAGTGGCCTTGGCCCGCGCTTTGGCGCCCGAACCAACACTGATCCTGCTGGACGAACCCTTCTCCAACCTGGATACCGACCTCCGTAGACGCCTGAGCCTGGACGTACGCGAAATTCTGAAAACCCTTGGCATCAGCGCCATCCTGGTCACCCACGACCAGCAAGAAGCCTTTGCCATGTGCGACCAGGTCGCGGTTCTTCGTGACGGACGTATTCAGCAGTGGGATGTCCCCTTCAACCTGTACCATGAACCCGCAAACCGCTTTGTCGCCAGTTTTGTGGGCCAAGGGGGCTTTATCCCCGGCAAGGTACTCGGACCGGATGCCATTGAGTCAGAGCTTGGGGTCATTCACGGCAATCGTGCTTACAACTGGAAAGAAGGCACTTTGGTGGATATTCTGATTCGGCCCGACGACATCGTGCACGACGCAGACTCTGAGCTGAGACCTAAAGTGGTAGAAAAAACCTTCGCAGGCACCTCAACGCTCTATCGCTTCCGTTGCTCGGAAGACACCGAGTTTGAGGCATTATTCAGAAGCCACCTGGACTTCAACTTGGGCGAGCAGGTCCCTGTTCGTGTCGAAGCGGATCACCTGATCGCTTTTGAACGAACGGCTTAGAGCTCACAGACAGGCCGAAATTCAGGCAAAAAAAGGGCTGGTAAAAACCAGCCCCAAAATGACGAATGAAACAAGGAAAGTTCGTAAGAACTACAACCTCTAAAGTCATCCCTTACGACGAGAAGTATTAACCAATCTGCGCGCCCGTTCAGTAGCGGTTCTGTAGTGGTTTGTTACATCCGGTGAGGGCGTGAGACATGCGTCACAAAACAGACTGTTCGGGCTTTCGTCTTGGCCATACCAGACTGAATTTAGCGCCGCCAAGCTGCTCGCTGCGACCGACAAAGGCTTGACCGCCATGCCAATACAAAATGCGTCGCACGATTGATAAGCCCAACCCGTAACCACCTGACGTTCGGGTTCGGCTGTCATCCAGTCGCGCAAAGGCTGTAAACACCTTTTCCCAGTCCGACTCTGGAATACCCTGGCCGTCATCCTCAACGTCAATTCGGCAGTTCTCTTCGTCCAGATGACACACCACCAACACCCGCCCTTCCGCATAGCGTGCGGCGTTGCCTACCAAATTTTGTACGGCGCGATGAATGTACCGAGGCTCAACGTCAGACTGGGACCAACACCCCTCTCCGTCGTCAATGCGGCACTCAATGTCTACGCCTTCCCGAATGATTCGTTGCTCGGCAACAACCTGCTCCACAATTTCCGTCACTGAGTCATCACGCAGGGTGAACACAGGCCCACCTTGCTCCAAGCGAGCGTAGGTGAGTATTTCATCAATGAGCTCATCAAGCTCCTGGATGTCACCGTCGATACCTGTCATCTGTTTTTGAAGCGCTTCTGGCGAAGTGGCAGATTCAATCATCTGAACCCCAAACCGAATCCGGGCGACGGGTGTTCTGAGCTCGTGAGACACCGCATGAATCATCTCCCGCTGCACCTGAACCAATCGCTGGATGTGCTCTGCCATGCCGTTGAATGCAGAGCCCAAGCGTGACACCAAAGTGCCATCCTGTGACTCCACCCGCGCGCCCATCTCACCGCGGGCAATCCGAAGTGCAACCGATTCAACTTTCCGCAAATGCCTGTCCACGAAACGAAGCGCCAAGAACAGGCCTAACGTCAACACACCTCCAACCAATAGCACCAGCAACATGACGATCGGCCACCCCCACGCATTAAATGCCTCGGGCATGTTTACGGCAATCAAATCGCCTTCCGACAAACGCACAACCCCAACGAGCCGGCCGTCCCTGCGGAGCAAGGCCATACCCGACGAGCTCAGCCGATCAAGCACCGTCTGCTCAGGCAAATCCGCTTGATTTTGTAAAGGGCTGATGTGGACGCCAAGCGTTTGCGCAAGATGTCGGGATGCTTCAGCTCGAGCCTCTACAGGAACTGCGTCCAAATGCCAGCGCACAATCAATGCGGTAGCTCGAGCAAGATCTCGATAGGGCTGCTCCAGATTCAAGCTGACCACGCCACCCGACTCAGCAGCCACGTAAAACACGAAGCCTTCACCGGAGGGCTCTGCCACCACCTGACCGTAGCTCAGTCGTTCACTGGTCACTGGCGCCAACTGAAAGTCACGGCTATCGCCAACTTTCAAACCGAATAAGGAGGGCATCCAGTGGTACTGATCGGTGGGATTTGGCACCGCAGCCAACCATTCCATAAGTGGCTGCATTGAGCGCTCATGCCAGTTCTGAGCGCGTACATTGTTTAGCCCGTTAAACAGAATGACACACACCAACACCACGAGAGCGGCGACAGTGACAACCTGAGCATAAGCTTTGAGGAGAAATTTCAGCGACATGGGCGCAACCCGGTTATTGGCACGACGCTCGACAAGCGCCGCGCCAAACGGACGGTCAGGCTTCTTTCACGAAGAGGTAACCTTTGCTCCGAACCGTTTTGATACGCCTCGGATGAATGGGGTCATCACCAATTTTGGGCCGAATGCGAGACACTCGCACATCAATTGAGCGGTCCTGACCGTCGTACTCAATGCCTCGAAGCGCAGTAAAGATCTCTTCCCTGCTCAAAACCCGCCCGGCGTTGCTGGCAAGCAGCCACAGCAAATCAAACTCGGCACTGGTAAGATCAATACTATCATCGCTCAACCATGCTTCCCGCATGGAACGATCAACAATCAGGTCATTGAACTGGAGCCGAACGGCCTCTTCGGCATTGGCTTCCTGGCTGGACGCCTGGTTTGTCTCCGTCCGACGTAACATCGCACGAATTCTCGCCAGCAAAACACGAGGCTGAACAGGCTTGCCAATGTAGTCATCGGCACCCATTTCCAGCCCCAACACCTGATCCAGGTCATCGGTTCTGGCGGTCAACATGATGATCGGTCCGGAATAGTCGGGCCGCACTCGTCGACAAATCGACAAACCATCTTCACCTGGCAACATGAGATCGAGCACCACCAAATCCGGCTGCTCTTTGCGAATCCGTTCAACGGCAGCGCCACCGTGAGTTTCCAAAGATACGGTAAGGCCGTTACTCTCCAAGTACTCGCGGGTGAGATCCGCCAGCCGCTCATCATCTTCAACGATCAGGATTCGCCAACTCTCGTTTGTATGTTCCACGCCGTCCATCTCTGATTATTATCTTTGATTTTAAGGTTATACGTACAACAATACAGGCAACCTACGGTTACAGCAATTTATACATCGCATTCAAAACCGCACGCGCCACAACATATCGTTACAATCTGTGACATACCTCAAATTACAGAGCCACACAGAGTTTATTGCACTAACTGCTTATCACATCAAAGGACGCCCCTGCGCGATTTCATCCTCTGTCGCTTCACGGCGGCCGACGATTTCTAAATCAAAATATAGCGTAAAACCAGCCAAAGGGTGGTTGGCATCCACTTTTACCAAGTTGCCATCAATGCTGACCACTTGAACAATCTGCGCTTGATCACCCGAATTAGTCTGAAACTTCATCCCGACGTCTAGCTTTTCGACACCCTCAAACAACGATCGCGGCACGGTCCGCACCAGATCTTCCCGATGCTCTCCGTAGGCCATTTCAGGAGGTACGGTGACTTCCAGACAATCCCCAGGCGAGCGACCTTTTACTGCTGCCTGAATGCCTTCTATAACATCCGGGCTACCCATCAAAAAGTGCAGCGGCTCACTACCCTCGGAGGTATCTACCAGCTCGCCGATTTGGTTCTTCAGTATGTAATGAACAGTGTAAACTTCCGGTTTGGTTTGCTGCGTATCTGCTTGCATTAGCTTTTCACGCTTCCTGTGTCTGTCGCGGGTTCAAGTTGTTGGAGGCCGTGCATAACCAGCTTTCGATCAAGTTTTTCCCGAAAGCCTGCTGGCTGATTCAGCCCCATACGTTCGAGCAGCGCATGGTAACGACCATCATCGTGAACGCGCATGGCCTGCCAAAGGGTCGAGAGTTTACCACGGGGCGTCGCGGTTGCGGCCTTAAGCGACTTAAGGGCTTTCCCCAACTTCAGCTCGTCATCGGTAAAGTCCCGACCAAACGGGAATGCAGGGAACCAATCTCCTTCGCCCGCCATACTCAAGGTGTCTCGCACCTCCTCGGGAGTGTTGTTCGTCCAATCCTTCGGCAATTTAAAATCGCGGGGGGCTTTACCGGCTGCCTGCGCTTTTTTAAGCAACTCTGCCTGGAAGCGAGAGTCGGCTATCCGTATCAGGCCCAAGAAAACCTCCTCATCAGACTTACCTCGGAGGTCCGCAATCCCGTACTCGGTAATCACAATGTCGCGAAGGTGCCGAGGAATCGTGCAATGCGCGTAGTTAAATACGATGTTCGAAACCGCTCTACCACCGGCTATGCGAGAAGCCCTAAGGGCGAGAATAGATCGACCTCCCGGTAACTCATGGGCCATGGAAACAAAATTATATTGACCGCCCACACCACTGACCACACGGCTATCGGCCAATCCGTCAGAAACTGCCGCGCCATTCAACGTATACATCATTGCGGAGTTGATAAACCGGCCATGCACCCTCTGGGCCGCTTTTAGTTTCTGGTCGCCGTACCGGTGATCGTACAAATGGTTAATGAAATTAACGCTGGTCATGCAGATTTTATCACGCTGCTCTTCAGTCAGATCTCTCAGTTCCTGATAGAACTTTTCGGGACCGACGTAGAAGCCTCCATGCATGACCACCCCACCTGCCAGCTTCTCACCCAGCCCTATCGCCTGCAGCCCCTCACGGGTTTTGGCGTTATCAAGGTCCGCCTCAACGGATGTGGTTTCGTTCAGCCGTAAGCGGCCTCCCTTCAGCTCAACGGTGCTTCGAACAATGCCGTGGTCAATCAGCCATTGCAGATCCCGGCTCCGCAGGGGTGAATCAATCAGCCCTTCGCTGCGAAGCACATCCAAGGTTTTCAGCGAAGGTGTTTCCGAGATTTCGCCTTCGTTAATCAGGTTCTGAAGGCCCGCGTGCTCGAAGACTTCACGTTTCAGTATTCCTTCCTGAATCAGGTATAAAAAGCCATCGACCATCATCTCACTGCAGCCATACAGGCCCTGTTCAAAAGGCTCGGTACCGCCATAATCACGCACTATCGGGAATCGTTCTTCCACGCGGGCATGCTGATACACGGATTTCCAGGCAGCGTTGTGCTTGTGGCGGGCAATCGTACTGTTAACCAGAGCCACCCCCAAAGAACCAATCCCAACCTGCAAGGTGCCGCCATCCTTGAGCAGGCAACTGGCGTAAAAACCAATCATATGATCGGCAGGGCTAACCGCCATCTGTGGCGCGGAGAATAAGGGGTAGTCTGTTGAACGGCCCGATAGAATAATGTCGAATTGGCTGTCGTCCACCACAGCCTGACGACCAAACCAAGGTAGCTTAGGGTTCTGTTCAGCGACCATGGCCACCGGCGTGCCATCAGCCTCTAGCTGTCGCAATAACGGTAGAATATCGAGGGAGAGATCCGGGTTGCAGCTGAAACTCATCTTGCCAGGCTGACCATGAGGCTCGCCTGGCGCCATCAGCTGCCCCACCACATTAACACCCTGCGCCATCAGATCCCGAACAGCATGGGTGTAGTTGGTGCAGATATAGTTGCGCTGTTGGCTCTTATTATTGAGGTAGCTGCCCGCTTTGAAAAAAAACTCTGAAACCCGCACGTTATCGGGAAGTTTATTCGTGCTCACATCCCGAGCGTAGATGAGTTCGGGGATGGCGCCATAAAGCCGCTTAACAAATGGCTCCATAAACCGCCGCTCCAATGACGAATTGCCCTTGGGTGCGAGTAGGGATAACGCCGTCACAATATGCAGGCTGATTTCGGGGTCTTCTTTTGCTCTTTGGTAGAGGGCGTTCACAAAGCGAACGGGCTTTCCTAGCCCCAATGGCAAACCAAGAGTTATTTTTTTTCCTACGCGTTCTATCACTTGATCTACGCAGGCGTTTGCATCATCCAAATAGACTTTATTCTGCCCTGTCATCGCTATCCTCATCATTTAAGAATGATTCATAGCTTTGATCATCACACGGCGGCATCCGTCTGACAATGAGGCAGATCACGAGTTACATCAAGAGGAGAGCTTTAACGTTTACTGGAGGCTGGCTGGATTTGGCGATAAGGCGAGAGAAGAAGAGATTCAGAACATCCAGCGAAGATTCAGACAGGCACCTTCATTCAGCAGAGCGATTCCGTGATCAGGTTGGGCAGGGTCAGATGCGTATGTCTTCCGAGAAGAATTCTTTCGACTAAAGCTAAGGCTCAACAGCCTTGAGCCGATAGCCGCCAGAGCATCGTCGTGACTGTCCTGCTCATCGCCCGACATCCACTCCTGAAGCTCGTACATGTCTTCGGCCGATATCGCTTCCTCACGCTCCGCCAGCATCCGGTCAGAGAGCAAAGGCTCAGATCGGGCAGGCTCTGCGGCTTCAGCGCCTGCCACAAAGGCGGCGCTATTCAAAGCCAGCAAAAGGAGGAAGATACGGATAATCATAACGAATGACGTGCCTCATGGTTTTATTATAATTGCAACTGTCTATGCACTAAAGTCTAACCATTCTACTTGATAATAGTGTGAAATTGCACACAAATGCGTCAGCGCTCCGACCAAAATTGGTCATTTTTTTGTCAACAAATGAGCGCTTTATTTTTCCGTTTGTAACCGCCCCGATTTCCCATCTACCGAAACCGGGGCAGCCCAAAGGCATTAACCGACTGAGGCGATTGCTTTTTTATGGGCAAGGGTAGGTAAACTCGTTATGTATCTCTTCGATTGCCGAGAGAATGTCCGCACTCAGATTGATATCGACCGACCCAATGTTCTCTTTTAGCTGCTCCATAGTCGTCGCCCCAATGATGTTGCTGGTAACAAAATCACGACTGTTCACCCAAGCCAGCGCCATTTGGGCGGGCGATAGTCCATGCTGATGTGCCAACTCTGCATAGGCTCGGGTCGCATCGGCAGCGTGCTCGCCGGTATAACGGGAAAAACGCTCATAAAGGGTTAATCGCGCCTTTTCCGGCCACTTACCTCCGAGGTATTTACCCGTGAGCATGCCAAAAGCCAGAGGCGAATAGGCCAGTAGCCCGGTGCCTTCCCGGTGCGCAAACTCGGCAAGCCCGGCTTCAAATGAACGATTCAACAGGCTGTACGGATTCTGTATGGAAACCGCACGGGGCCAATCATTCTCGCGGGCGTATCTCAGGTACTCCATTACCCCCCAAGGCGTCTCGTTCGATAACCCCACGTGCCGCACCTTGCCTTCTTTCACCAGCTCATTCAGCGCCCCGAGCGTTTCCTCGATGGGTGTCATAACCTCTTTCGGATCGTGCTGGTATCCGAGTTTGCCAAAGAAGTTGGCGTTACGATCCGGCCAATGCACCTGATAAAGGTCGATGTAATCCGTCTGCAATCTCTGAAGACTGCCCTCGCAGGCTTCACGAATTTGCGCCCGGGTCATTCGGGGCCCACCACGCATATAACCAAGGCTGGGGCCAGGACCAACTACTTTGGAGGCGATGACCAGATCATCGCGGCGCCCTCGTCGAGCAAGCCAATTGCCCAAGTACTGTTCTGTCAGGCCCTGAGTTTCGGCCTTGGGAGGCACCGGGTACATCTCAGCGGTATCAATAAAATTAATGCCCGCTTCAACCGCATAATCAAGCTGTTCAAATGCTTCCTGCTCAGTGTTCTGCTCCCCCCAGGTCATGGTGCCCAGGCAAATCAGACTGACATCAATATCAGTGTTTCCAAGTTTTCGCATTCGCATAAAAGCTCCTTAGCGGCTTTCAGAAAAGAGTGAAACAAGCGTAAGAGGAATGTCACGAGGTTGTCGCAGAGTTGTCATGGCCTGCATCCATAGTGGCCACATGACAAAGAAACTTGCGGGATGCACCGTGACTGAGACCAAACGATCAGGCCGGCACAGGCAACAGATTACCATTGTTTCTGAAACCTTTCCGCCGGAAATAAACGGCGTAGCCAACACTCTGCGTTACCTGTGCATGGGCTTGGTTGGCCGCGAACACCAAGTAACCGTGGTGCGCCCAAGACAGCCCCACGAACCCACAGGATTCTACCCTAACACCGGCGGCCAGCTGTTTTCACATGAGCTGGTAGTAGGCGGCCTACCGATACCCGGTTACAACGAATTTCGGTTCGGAATCACCCGGCCCTCTACCCTCGTAACGCTGTGGCAGAACAACCGACCGGACTGCGTTTATGTTGCCACCCAGGGCCCTCTTGGTGTGGCCGCAGTGGCGGCTGCGAAGCGAACCAACATCCCGGTGCTCTCTGGCTTCCACACCAACTTTCACAGTTACTCGCGCTACTACGGGCTAGGTGTCTTCGAACGCCTGCTCAGCACCTATGGTCGGTGGTTTCACAACCGAACCCAAAGGACCCTCGCCCCCACTCGAAAAACCATAGCGGCCGCCCAAACCATGGGCATTACCAATACCGAGCTATGGAGCCGTGGCGTCGACTGCGAGCGCTTTACCCCGAAAAAACGGAGTCAGTCACTGAGGCAGCGCTGGGGCCTGACAGAAAACGATCTCGCCATACTGTATGTCGGTCGCCTGGCGCCGGAGAAAAATCTTCCTTTGGCAGTGGTTTGCTTTGAGCGCATTCGAAAACTGTACCCGAACGCGCGTTTCGTTTTAGTGGGCGATGGCCCCATGAGAACCCATCTGGAGGAGCGGCACCCGGACTTCATCTTTTGCGGCATGCAGCGCGGTGAAGACCTGGCTCAACACTATGCCTCCGGTGATCTGTTCTTGTTCCCGAGCAAAACCGACACCTTTGGCAACGTTGTTCTGGAAGCCATGGCCAGCGGCTTGGGTGTCATCGCTTTTAACGACGCCGCTGCATCGGAACATATCTACAACAATGAAAACGGTATGAAAGCCCCGTTGCACAACGACGACAACTTCGTCCATCACGCTCTGAAGCTGGCCGACCAACCGTCCTTGCTCAGGCGGATTCGCACCAAAGCCCGGCTCGACGCGCTCGACCTCAACTGGAACCATCAAGTAGAACAATTCGAACGCTTGATGTTTAACCCATACGCACAGGCCACGTATCATGCAAATAACAAACAAAGCTTCCCGATTCTTTGAACTGGCAGACCAACGGGAGTTCGCACTGTGTCAGTCCATCAACCGCGCTATAAGATTCCGGCCGATCAAAGGTTACTTCCGCTTGGTCAGCTGGCTGGGGGATGGCTGGCTTTGGTACGCCCTCATTCTAGCGATTCCCTTCATAAACCCTGTTCACGGTCAGCAATTTGCGATTCTGATGGCACTGACAGGCCTGACCTGCACCCTGACCTACAAGGTGCTTAAGCACCGGCTCATCCGGGAGCGGCCATTCATTTCATTTCCGGCCATTAACTGTGCCATGCCTCCACTGGATCGTTACAGTTTTCCTTCCGGGCACACCATGCACGCAGCCTGCTTTCAGGCCATGCTGTTCACCCTATTACCGGCAGTGGCGTGGGCGGTGCTGCCCTTCACGCTATCGGTTGCCGCATCCCGGGTGGTTCTGGGCTTGCACTACCCCAGCGACGTTGTCGCTGGGGCATTGATTGGCGGGTTGATGGGCTGGACATCCGTGCAACTGTTTGCAGATCTGGCCGCTTGATCAGTCAAACAACCGCAACTGAGTCACCGGCGCTTCGTCGTTACGAAAACGAACGCCTACGCCCATCAGGCGGACAGGGCGATCCTCGCGCGTGACCAGCTCATCCAATAGAGGTTGGTAATCGGTCGCTTCAGGTTCGGAAATCTGATCTCTCACGCGCTCCAACGTGTGGGTAGAAAAATCGCTGTAGCGAATTTTGACGAACAACTTATGAATGGGTTTGTCGCGGCTCTTTCGGGCAAGGCGCAGATTCAAATCCGCCACCAGTGACGGCATCACCGATTCACACGCCGCTTTGCCCGCCAGATCCTGAGAAAAGGTCCGCTCAACACTGACCGACTTGGCCACCCGAGACACCACCACCGGCCGCTCATCCCGACCATGGGCCATTTCAAACAAGCGATACCCTTGTTTACCGAACTTTTCGATGAGCACTTCAGCTCCCAGCGCTTGCATATCACCACAAGTGGTGACTCCCAGTGCGTGGAGCTTTCCTGCTGTCACCTGCCCTACCCCGAACAGCTTTTCAACCGGCAGCGCTTGCACGAAAGCATCCACTTCATCGGGCGTAATCACGAACAAGCCATCGGGTTTGCGCCAGTCACTGGCAATCTTGGCGAGAAATTTATTCGGGGCGACGCCCGCGGAAATGGTAATACCCGTCTCCCGCTGGACACGCTCCCGCAGGTGCCGAGCCATCAGCGTAGCACTGCCTTTGTGGTCGGTAATTTCGGAAACATCCAAAAAGGCTTCGTCTAGCGACAAGGGCTCAACCAGATCGGTCATATCGCGCAATATGGCCATCACCTGCTGCGACACCGCCCGATACTTGTTCATATTCGTTGGCACCATCACCAGACCGGGGCACAGGCGCCGAGCCTCACTGCTGGGCATGGCCGAGCGCACACCAAAAGCCCGTGCTTTATAATTGCAGGTGGTCACCACACCTCGACCACCATCACCGCCGACCGCCAGCGGAACATCCCGCAGGGACGGGTCGTCCCGCATTTCGACCGCGGCGTAAAAACAATCGCAATCTACATGGATGATCTTGCGCTGGGACATAATCCGTGGGCTCAGGTTAACAATCTGTACGTTTATACAGCCTTGTATCTTACGGTAACATGCTGAGAATGTCAGGAACTCCACATTCACCCCGTCAACTTACTGCGAGGCATCATGAGCAACCCTATTCCCGAGTCCGAGCGAACAGAAATCGAAGCCGCCGCCTTCAGACGGCTGGTTGACCACTTACGTCAAAACACCGACGTCCAGAACATAGACTTGATGAACTTGGCAGGGTTTTGCCGTAATTGCCTGTCAAAATGGTATCGAGCCGAGGCCCAGGAACGCGGCTTCGAACTATCTGACCCAGATGCCCGCGAAGAAATCTACGGCATGCCCTACGAGCAGTGGAAAGAAAAATACCAGACCGGCCCCAAGCAGGATCACAAATAATGAACATCACTGAAGCCGTCCGCATACATCTGGCATCGCTCCAAGGCGGCCACGCCGATTTCGACGATACCCTCGCCCTGATCGACCAACATTTTGAGTTTGAACCCACCGGATTTGACAACGGCCCGCTCCGCAACGAAGCCGGAGAGAACGCCGGGTCTTGCCGGGTATTCGGCTTAGGGCAGTACTGCAATCTGAATGAAAACGACACGCTCACACTGTTCGCACAGCATTACCAGCAAGTTCTGGGCGACCCGACGGGTACGAGCCATGGTAATATCCGGCAATTCATCAGCACCGGATGGTCAGGCATTCGTTTTGACAGCCAACCGCTGCGGGCCCGAGCCGAATCAACCCAGTAACCCATCAGGGAAACGAGCATTCATGAGCGATACTGCTAACCCCGAAGTAAAACAGAGTTTCCAGCTAAAAAGCGCCAGCATCACGCTGACAGCACTGGAGCTTTACTACTTCGATGAACATGAATTCGAAGTGAACCTGCGGGACAAAATCAGCCAGGCCCCTGGCTTTTTCAAAGACATCCCTCTGGTGATCAGTCTCGACAAGTACGAAGGCATCGACAGCGAGATCGACTTCTTCAAGATCATCGGTACTTGTCGCCGTCACAACATTCAGGTTATCGGTGTTCGGGCTGCCAACGAGAATCAGAGGCGGCTCGCCAAGGGTGCCTCTCTGGCACTGATGCCTGGCGGCTCAGTTCGTGAAAAGACCGTGGCACCAGAGCCTATCGCGGAGGTGGCGGAACCCGTTGCTAAAAGCCCGGCGGTAACGCTTGCACCTGAACCAACACCCGCAAAAATTGTGACCCAACCCGTTCGTTCAGGACAGCAAATCCATGCTCCGGAAGGTGATCTGATTATCCTCGCCCCGGTACAAGCCGGCGCCGAGGTGCTCGCGGCAGGCAACATCCATGTTTATGGCGCACTCCGGGGACGCGCTCTGGCCGGAATACACGGAGCAGAATCCGCACGAATTTTTTGCCAGTCTCTGGAAGCAGAGCTTGTGTCTATTGCCGGACACTATAAAATTCCGGAAGATCTTCAAAACAACGGCTGGAAAAGCGCTGTGCAAATCCAGCTCAAGGATGATGTGCTGGTGGTGTCGCCACTGGACAAAGGCTGATGTTGCAATAACAAACAACATTTGAAGATATGACGAATCCACCGCGAAACAGGAATTGAATCTTGGCTAGAATCATTGTCGTTACCTCAGGAAAAGGCGGCGTTGGTAAAACCACCACCAGCGCTTCAATCAGCACCGGGCTCGCCAAACGGGGCCATAAAACGGTCGTGATCGACTTCGATGTAGGTCTACGCAATCTGGACCTGATCATGAACTGCGAGCGACGGGTCGTGTACGATTTTGTTAACGTCATTCAGGGTGAAGCTACGCTGAACCAGGCCCTGATCAAAGACAAGCGCGTCGACACGCTGTACATTCTTCCGGCCTCACAAACCCGGGAAAAAGAAGCACTCACGAAAGAAGGCGTTGAAAAAGTCATCAACGAGCTTTCCGAAACCTTCGATTACATCATCTGCGACTCCCCGGCCGGCATCGAGCACGGCGCACTGATGGCACTTTATTATGCCGATGAAGCGGTTGTGGTCACCAACCCGGAAGTCTCTTCCGTGCGCGACTCCGATCGCATTCTGGGTATCATGCAAAGCAAGTCCCGCCGCGCCGAAATGGGCCAGGACCCGCTCAAAGAACACCTACTGCTCACCCGCTACAACCCTGAACGGGTAGAACGCGGCGAAATGTTGTCTGTGGAAGACGTTGAAGAAATTCTGGCCATCCCGCTGCTGGGGGTCATTCCAGAAAGCCAGGTTGTCTTGAACGCCTCCAACCAAGGCCTACCCGTCATTCTTGAAGAAGAAAGCGATGCCGGGCAAGCCTATGACGACGCAGTAGCACGACTTCTGGGCGAGGAGCGCGAACACCGCTTCATGACCGCACAGAAGAAAGGTTTCTTCTCACGGATGTTCAAGGGGGGCTAAGGGATGAGTTTCCTGGATTACTTCAGAAGCAGTAAAAACACCAGCACTGCCAGCGTTGCCAAAGAGCGCCTGCAAATCATCGTGGCCCACGAACGAGGCCAGAGGGGGCAACCGGATTACCTCCCTCAGATGCAACAGGAGCTGCTTGCTGTTATTAGAAAATACGTTCAAATCAGTGATGACATGGTGCAGGTCGAGATCGACCGAAACGACAGCTGCTCGGTACTGGAGCTGAACGTTACCCTGCCGGAGCAATAGCACCTATGCCCGCCTTACCAGCGGGCAAAATGGTCCTCCATCAATCCCCGTAGCCCTGCTACGGGGATTTTTTTGCCAGAGACATCCTCAACCGTTCCCTCGAAGGTACCCACGAATTGGCGGAAATTCGAAGCCAGTATCCCGGCATTCAGCTTCTCTTTACGCACGCCAGACGGGACAAATGACAGGTCTACTTTGCCATCTTCAGTAGTGACCCGCCAATGGCTATCCTGCTGATAACGATTAAATTCAAACCGAGCCGCCCCCAGGATGACACGCCGGCCATCCAGCCAGAGCGCGTTTTCCGTCATGCCTGTTTCGTTGACACCCGCTGCCAGATTCAATCCGACAGCCACGCCTTCATCCGTCTGACCGGCCAAACAGGCCCAATTCCAGGCGGTTTCCCGGCGCATGAAACCACAACTCCAGTCGATAGTGCCCCGGCTTTGCTCCTCCGTTCGCCATATCTGCTGCCCCCAGCGCACTTCGCCTTCTACCGGCAATCCTGCGGATTTACGCGTAAACACCCACCCCGTATACCCCGCCGGACACACTAACCGATGAGGGTCGTTGTCGTCCGTCAATTCCAGATCAACCTCAATGTTACCCGGCGCACTCACCCGCACATTCCGGCCACCTAGAGAGGGCGTGATCGACAGAGACACATCGCCCTTCCTGAAACGTGCGTTGCCCTGCTCCGGATAAGGCTCAATCTCGGTGTGCCGCGCGAGAGGCTGCAGAAACGAATGTTCATACATCTGCCCGGATTCAAAATCGAACAGATAGAAAAAACCGGACCCAACCAACTTCAAATCGACGATCGCCATTCCGAACACCCAGCCCGGAGACATCGCACTGACAAACTGAAATTGATTGAAGCGCCATTGCCGCGCTAATCGGGAACGCGGCTTGTCCATCACCGTGCGCAGGTCATAATCCCGGTAATTAATGACATCCACAGGTTCGGACATCAGCCCCGGAGCAATCCGCCCTTTCGGGTCGATCAGTTTTTTCTGTGTCATAGTTTTCGTCAGATTAGGCCAATTCTAGGTTGGGCGATATCAGGAGGCTACTTGGTTCACAAACTCCCGTTACTTCATCAAACGGGTGTGGATCAGCGTGGTAGACTTTCCTTAACCTTCAATCGCAAAGTGTAGCTTATGACCATCACCCGTGTCCGTGGCATTATGGGCATTCTCTTCGGTTTCGCCGCCCAGTTCTCAGCCGTTCCCACTTCTGCTGACAACCACCCAGCCTTGCCAGCAGAAAACTCAGAACACTGGGCTCTGCAAAAGCAAGTCGACAACATTCGCATCTACACCATGGATCAGCCCAATTCGGGGTTTCGAGCATTCAAAGCCGTTGCCGACCTCACCGTGCCGATCAACAATCTGATGGCCGTGATGATCAACCCGGAGTCCTGCAAAGAATGGGTGCATAACTGCACAGAGTCCTTTGCCTTTGGCGAAGGCAACTTCCATGATCGCTACGCTTACTCCGTCAACGACATGCCCTGGCCCGTTTCCGACCGGGATTATGTGCTGCGCATTCGTACTCGCGGCAATGCCGAAACGGGCGAAGTCATCATGAATTTAAACGCCACTCCGGGCATGCGCGCCGAAACAAACAGCCGTGTCCGTGTTGACCTCTCCAATACATTCTATCGGTTCACCCCCACCGGGCAGGGCTCTCACATGGTATGGGTTCAGCACACCGAACCTAACGGTGCCCTCCCGGAATGGCTGGTCAATCAGCTGGTGATTGATATCCCCGTCAAATCCCTTAAAGCCCTGGAGGCCGTGGCCCAAACAGATAAATATCAGGGCTATCGGATCAAATGGGCGCCAGATGGCAACATAGATGCCGTGGTTCCTGACAGCCCCTAAGCTCTAGATCAAACGGGGGTGACGGCAGGCCAAGGAACGGCTAAGCTGCAACTGAAACACTGCAAATGGAAGAGCTATTATCTAATGCCTATTCTCGCCCACGAGATCATGACGCCTACCATTAAGGCGGTCCCTCAAAACTGGACGATGGATCGTTTGGCCCGGTTTCTCACCGACAACGAAATCACCGGCAGCCCTGTCACCGACGACAGCGGCGAAATCATCGGCATCGCGACCCTCAAAGACATTACCGAGTTTCGCTGGAACGCCTCTCGCTCAGAAGATAAGCCAAAGCTGACCGAAGAAGAGCAAGATGAGGCCCGTCGCCTGCGCATGGTGATCTTTGAAGAAATGGGCAAAGTGCCAGTCGAAGTCAGGGACATCATGACGCCACTGGTATTTTCGGTCGATGAAAACACCCCCGTACGCGACATTGCCAATGTAATGATGGGCGAACACTTACACCGAATTTTTGTCACCCGGGATTCAAAAATCACGGGCATTATTACCACTTACGACATGCTCAAACTGATTTCAGACAAAGAGCTGTCCCAGCGCTGCGCCGAGTGCGACTGACACAACACAGAGGTAACGCATCTATGCCCAGAGCACCGCAAGCTCGCAAAAAAATGTACGTCCTCGATACCAACGTTCTCATCCACGATCCCAATGCCCTCCTGAACTTTGAAGAACACGATGTCATCATTCCGATGACCGTCCTCGAGGAACTCGACAGCCTGAAATCCGGCAAGCAAACGGTTGCAGCAGACTGCCGCCAAGCCATTCGCAACATTGATAAGCTGCTTGGCGACGCCAATCCGAAAGACATCGAGAAAGGCGTGCCCATTCTTCGGGGCCAGAAAGCCGAACCTCTGGGCAAGCTGTCCATCATCATGAGCACCGAACGCAACGGCAACCATTCACTGCCAGAGCACCTGAACGACAACAAAATCATCAACACCCTTGCCGCCTTGCAAGAACGGCACACCTCCCACGACATCATATTGGTCAGTAAAGACATCAATATGCGCCTGAAAGCACGGGGCTTTGGTGTCGAGGCGCAGGACTACCACAACGACCAATTGCTGGACGACATCGACCTGCTTCCCAAAGGCTACAAAGAATTCCCCAACTCCTTCTGGGACAACATCGCCAAGGTGGAAACCGTACA
Source organism: Marinobacter sp. SBS5 (assembly GCF_048285575.1). Taxonomy (NCBI): domain Bacteria; kingdom Pseudomonadati; phylum Pseudomonadota; class Gammaproteobacteria; order Pseudomonadales; family Marinobacteraceae; genus Marinobacter; species Marinobacter sp. SBS5. The sequence goes on from NZ_JBLWAZ010000003.1 coordinate 841,963, forward strand.
GCGCGCCGGCGTTACCGAACACCTGCTCAAGCGCGAAGGTGAACTGGCAAAACTCAACATCAACGAGTTTGTAATTGATGAACGAGGCTTTATCGGTCAGGTGGTGGACATCTCCGACGATCAACTGGTGATCAAAGACCTACTTCACGACGACCTGATGAACGAAGAAGTCTGGGGTCTGATCCCAAGGGATATCTATCAGGCCATGGCGCTGCACTTGCTGCTGGACCCGGAGATCCATCTGGTCAACCTGACTGGGTCTGCCGGTTCAGGTAAAACCATTCTGGCGCTGGCCGCCTGCATCGAAATGACCGTCGCCAGCAAACTCTACAAACGCATCATCGCCACCCGCTCTACCCAAGGGCTGGACGAGGACATCGGCTTCCTGCCCGGCACAGAAGCGGAAAAAATGGAGCCTTGGCTGGGCGCCATCGTCGATAACCTAGAAGCACTGCACGAAGACGACGAAAACATGTCGGCCAGCGTGGATTACATCCTCAGCAAGGTACCGCTGCACTTCAAGTCCCTGAACTACATCAGGGGCCGCAGTTTCCAGCACAGCCTGATCATCATCGATGAATCTCAGAACCTGACGCCCCACCAGATCAAAACCATCATCACCCGAGCTGGTAACGGATCAAAGGTGATTTGCTTGGGCAACCTGGCACAGATCGATACGCCGTATTTGAGCCCGCTAAGCTCTGGTCTGACTTACATGACCGAACGCTTCAAAGGCTTTGCACACGGCGGGCACATTCACCTTCAGGGCGTACCTCGCTCGGTTCTGGCGGAATTCGCTGAAGCCAACCTTTAACCTGCCCGCTCAAACACAGGGCGATTCATCCCGCCCTGTGTTCTGGCCCTTCCTGCCCGTACTTCATGTCTTGACCTAGCCTCGGCCAAGGGGCAGCATCCATTCATAACGATTACAATTAGAGCCAACAGGACACTCAATGGCCAAGACCCTTTCTTCAGACGTGCTGGTCGCCGGTGGCGGCTTAGCAGGCATTATCACCACTCTTGAAGCCCTTCGAGCCGGAAAAACCGTCACCCTCGTTGACCGCGATACGCCTGAACGCTTGGGCGGACTTGCCTTGTGGGCCTTTGGTGGCATGGCTTTGGTTGATACCCCCCTGCAACGGCGCTTAAAAATCCCCGACTCCCCGGAAACCGCTCTGAACGACTGGCTAAGATTCGGTGAACTGGCCCCAGACGATGAGTGGCCGATGAAGTGGGCCCGGTACTACGTGGAAAACTCCCGCACGGAAGTTTATGACTGGCTGCTGAGCGAAGGGCTGAAGTTTATGCCTGCCGTGAACTGGGTAGAACGTGGCCGACTGGCAGACGGCAACACAGTGCCGCGTTACCACATCGTTTGGGGCACCTCTCGCGAACTCACACGAAAAATGATTGAGGCCATGCATCAGGCCAATACCGGTGGTCGCCTGACCCTGCTGCACCAACACCGGATTACCGGCCTGGATCACGAGGGTGGAGAAGTCTCCGGCGCCGTCGCTATCAACGAACAGACCGGAGAGGAAGTGCGCTTCACCGCACCAGCGGTAGTTCTGGCCATGGGAGGCATCAACGGCGGCCATAGGGAATGCCGTGCGAACTGGCCTTCAGAACGCCCGCAACCCACCAGTATGCTCAATGGAGCCCACCCGTTTGCCGATGGCAAACTGCATCACTGGACCGAAGACAACCTAGGGGCAAAAATCACCCACGCTGGCGAGATGTGGAATTATGCTGCGGGCTTTCCCCACCCATACCCACACTTTAAAGGTCACGGGCTTTCCACCATTCCCTGCAAGTCTGCGCTCTGGCTGAACCATCGCGGCGAACGCATCGGCCCGGAACCTTTGGTTACCGGCTTCGACACCCACTGGCTGTGCCAGCAAGTCGCAGCGCAGGAAAAACCCTGGACTTGGCACCTGCTGAACCGGCGCATTGCCCTGAAAGAATTTGCCATTTCCGGCGCAGAACACAACGCCCGCATTCGCGACAAACAATTCCCGCTGTTCCTCAAAGAGCTGCTGCTCGGCAACAAGAAACTGGTTCGCCAGATGGAACACGAAAGCCCACACTTTCTGGTGGCCGATACGCTTGAAGAGCTGGCTGACAAAATGAATAGGCTAACCTGTTCCGTGGATATCGACCCCGCCACACTCAAGGCAACCGCCGACGCTTTCGATGCCAATTTCCATAAGGGCAATCAGCTCAACAACGACCCACAAATCCGGCTGATCCAACACGCACGGCAATGGGGCCCCGACCGGCTTCGCACATGCAAACCAGCCCCCTTGCAGAAATCCGGCTCTGGCCCGTTTATCGCCATCCACATGCAGCTGACCACACGAAAAAGCCTAGGTGGCCTGCGTACCGATCTACAAAGCCGTGTTCTGGATGGCAGCAACCAGCCTATCCCCGGCCTCTACTGCGTGGGCGAAGCCGCTGGCTTTGGCGGGGGCGGTGCCAACGGCAAGCGATCTCTCGAAGGGACCTTTTTGCCGGGCTGCATCATGACCGCCCGGGCAGCGGCTCGGTCCATATTGGCCGCAGGTTGATACCAGCCTTTTACAACAACCAATAAGAATACTGATCAGGAGAAGTTCCATGCCTAACGGCGCTCAAGCTTTGATGAAAACACTGGTGGATGCCGGTATTGAGGTTTGTTTTAGCAACCCGGGCACCAGCGAGATGCATTTTGTCGCCGCGTTAGACAACGAACCCAAAATGCGGGCAGTACTGGCCCTGTTTGAAGGTGTGGCAACTGGCGCTGCGGATGGCTACGCCCGCATGGCCGACAAACCCGCCGCAACCCTGCTTCACCTCGGGTGTGGGCTGGGTAACGGTTTGGCCAACCTGCACAATGCCCGCAAAGGCAAAGTACCCATCGTGAATATTGTCGGCGACCACGCCACCTATCACGTTAAATACAATGCCCAACTGCAATCAGACATAGAAACCGTCGCGCGCAACGTATCGCCCGGGTTCGTTCGCACGTCTCAAACCACCGAACAACTGTGCCAGGATGCCGCTGAAGCCATTGCCGCCGCCAAGGGCCTTCCCGGTCAAGTCGCCACGCTGATCCTGCCTGCAGACGTTTCCTGGGGCGAAGGCGGTGTACCTTGCGCCCCTTTACCGGAGCCAGAACTCATAGCTGCTGACGATGCCACGGTGCAAGCCGTTGCTGAAGCCGTGCGCAGTGACAAAAAGACCGCGATACTGCTCGGTGGCCGAGCACTTAGGGAGCCTAGCCTGATGGCGGCGGCTCGGATTGCCGCTCACAGCGGTGTAAAGCTGTTCGCGGAAACTTTCCCCACCCGCATTGAACGAGGCGTTGGCCTGCCTCCGGTCGAACGGATCGCCTATCTGGCAGAGTTGGCCACGCTGCAATTATCCGAATACGACAACCTGATTCTTGTGGATGCGAAGCCGCCAGTATCGTTCTTCGCCTACCCTGGCAAGCCCAGCGATCTGGTACCAGAGCATTGCACGCTTTATACGCTATCCACCCCCGAGCAGGATGCACTCTCCAGCTTAACGAAACTCGCAGACGTGTTGGGGGCAGCCTCCGCTGAACCAGAACTCCAGAAGCCTGCTCGTCCTTCCCGCCCTCGCGGAAAACTCACTGCGGAGAAAGTCTGTAAGGCGCTGGGCCACATGATGCCGGAAAACAGCATCATCGTGGACGAAGCCATTACCTCCGGTTTGATGCTGAACGCCATGACCGCAGGCGCCCCCCGGCACGACATCATCACCCTCACCGGTGGTGCCATCGGCCAGGGCTTACCCAGCGCAACCGGCGCCGCTATCGCCTGCCCGGACCGGCCGGTTTACGCATTGATTGGTGATGGTACGGCCATGTACACCATTCAAGCTTTGTGGACCATGGCGCGCGAGCAACTCAACGTCACGTCGATCATCTTCAACAACGCCTCATACTCTATTCTGAACGTCGAGCTGGAGCGTGTGGGTGCGGAAGAAGCGGGTGATAAGGCCAAGTCGCAGCTGGACATCAGTGGCCCGGTCACCCACTTCGCCCAACTTGCTCAAAGCATGGGCGTGCATGGCATTCGAGTACACACCACCGAAGAGCTGTTAAAAGCCATGGAGTACGCACAGAACACCCCGGGCCCGCATCTGATTGAAGCGATCGTGCCCGAGTCACTGAATGGGGTTAAGCGGAAGGTACTGCCTTGGCTGCTGCGCTCGCTTCCGAGCTTACCACGGCCGGTCACCAAGGCGTTGAAGCAGAAAATCGCCCCTTAAGCGATCACCGTGAATGAGTCAGTGCGGGCTGGGTTCCCGCGCCGGCTCAGTCTTTGAACTCAGCCTTATCCAAGCCGTGCTTTTTCATTTTATCGTAAAGCGTTTTGCGGGCAATGCCGAGTGCCACCATGGTGTCTTTGATGCTGCCCTGACACGTATTCAGGGCGCTCATAATGGCCGCTCGCTCAAACCCGTCCATCATTTCTGACAGGGTCTGTCGACCCGCCAGATGCCGGGTATCCGCACTGTCACTGTCCTCCAGCGCCGCCGGCCCTAACAGCACGTAACGCTCTGCCAGATTTCGAAGCTCCCTGACGTTGCCGGGCCAGGAATGCTGCATCAATCGGGCTGCCTGCCGGGCGTCCAGAGGCACACTTTCCCGGTCATAACGGGCCGCAGCAATCAACGCGAAGTGGTGAAACAGTGTGGGAATGTCTTCTTTACGTTCCCGAAGGGGCGGGATATCCACTTTTACCACGTTCAGGCGGTAATACAGGTCCGGTCGAAACTCGCCGTCATCACACAGTTTTTTCAGGTCAGCTTTGGTAGCCGCAATGATGCGGACATCGACATCCAGCACCTGGTTACTTCCCAAACGCTCCACCTTCTGCTCTTCCAGCACGCGCAGCAGCTTGACCTGCAGCGGCATGGGCATGCTTTCTACTTCATCCAGAAACAGGGTGCCTTGGTGGGCGTATTCCACCTTACCAATACGACGCTTATCTGCACCGGTAAAGGCACCCACTTCGTGGCCGAATAGCTCACTCTCGATCAGATTCTCGGGCACTGCACCGCAGTTGATCGCTACAAAGTTGTGAGCACTGCGCGTGCTACTCTCATGAATGTAGCGAGCCAGCGCATCTTTACCGGAACCTGTTTCGCCGTGCAGCAAAATATTGGCTGAAATATCGAGAATCGGCTCAACCGTTGCCATCACCCGCTGCATGGTGGGCGAATCCCCCAATATCCGCGGCCCCGGCTTTGCCAGTTGCCGCAATTGCGCCTTCAACCGGCGGTTTTCCAGCGCCAGTTGACGCTTCTCCAGCGCGTGCTTCAGGAGCTCGATCAGCTCTTCGTGATCAAACGGCTTCTCGATAAAATCATAGGCGCCCTGCTGCATGGCCGATACCGCAGTGCTGATATCACCCTGCCCAGTCAGAAGAATCACCGGAATGTCCTCATCAATGGCTCGCACGGTCTGCAGTAACTCCAAACCGTTCATACCCGGCATGTTGTAGTCACTCAGAACAATGCCTTGGTACTCCGGTCCCAAGTTTTTGAGCGCAGATTCCCCATCGGCAAAACAGGCCACCGGCATATCTTCCAGCGCCAGCGTCTGCTCCATCACCATCCGAATATCGGGATCATCATCCACAAAGATCACTAACGGTGCGGTCATTCCTCTGCCCTACGCTGTTTCAGTTTCAGAACAAACTCGGCGCCCGAGCCATCCGCCCGGTTCTGGCCAGACAAACTGCCCCCGAGAGACTCAACAATCTGTTTCGAAATCGACAAACCCAAACCCAACCCTTGCTTCACCGATCGGGTCGTGAAGAACGGCTCAAAAACACGCTCGGTGTTACGGGGCAACCCGTGGCCGTTATCCCGAACCACACAACGCCAATATTCACCGTCTTCCACGATCTCCACCTGAATCTCCGGCTCAGCCTGCCCTTCAACTGCCTGTACGGCATTCGCCATCAGATTGACCATCACCTGTTCAACCCGGATCAAGTCACCATGGCACATCGTCGGCGCATCCGGCCGAAGCCAACAGATAGTGATACCGTCGCTGCTGCTCTGAGCATTTATGATCTTCAATGCCGCGTCCACCGGTAACCGAAAATCCACCAACGAAGGAGGTCCTTCGGACTTGCGTGCGAACACTTTGAACTGGCGAATCAGCTCCGCCATTTTGTCGCACAGCGTGACGATTTCCTGCAGGTTGGCATCGACCATATCGCCCGCGCCACGTTCCAGAAATTTCCGGCTGTTGCGGGCGTATGCCTGAATGGCCGTCAGAGGCTGGTTTATCTCATGGTTAAGGCCCGCAGACATTTGCCCAAGCACCGCCAGCTTGGCGGCCTGAATAAGCTCCTGCTGGGTTTCGCGTAATTCCGTCTGAGCCCGCTCCCGCTCCTGAATTTCCGCCAGCAATTGATCGTTCGAACGCTTCAAATCCACGGTACGCTGCGCCACCCTGCGCTCCAACTGCTCACCTCTGGCCGCCAGCTCCCGCTCCCGCCTCTGGCGTTCACGTAAATACAACCACGTCAGGAACCCCGCGAGAAAGATCGCGCCGCCGCCTACCAAGAACCCGATCCGCGCCCAGAGGACCGACCGTGTGTCGGCAACCACCACCAACCGCCAATCCAACCGGGGCAACCCGGCATCCAGCGCCAGATAGCTTTGCTCGGAGTCACCATTTTTTATACGCATGCGGGTTGCGTGTTCCGACAGCACCCACGGGCCGTCCTGCAAGCTGAACTCAACCGGCTTCAACTCACGCTGTGGGTACCGCTGACGCACTTTGGGGTTTTCGGCGGCACCACCTGTCGGCGAAAAATCCCGATACAGCCACTTCCGGTTACTGGCAAGAAAGCTGATGCCGTCATCATCCAGCACCACCATTTCTGCCTGTCGCTGAATATCAGGTCGCTGCCAGAGCGATTCCAGCTCGTGCACCAACACCTTGATCGCCACCACCCCAAGAATCGCTCCACGCTGATCCCGTACCGGGTGGGAAAAGTACAAGCCGCGTTCAAGCGACATGGTACCGAGAGCGAAATACACCACCGATCCTCCGGTGTTCACCGCATCGTAGAAATAAGGACGATAGGAATAGTTGCTACCCACAAAACTGTCAGGCTGGCCAAAGTTGTTCGCAGCGATCGCAAGGCCGGTCAGGTCCATCAGGTAGACGTCGGAGCCACCCACAATCGTGGCCATCCGCTGCATTTGCTCATTGGCCTGGAGCAAAGTCACCGGATCATCAGGGCGTTTGAGGGCTTCCGCCAATAGGGGGTGTTCCGCGATCAATTCGGGAACGGGAATGTAGCGGTTTAGTTCGTTGGCAACCAACTGCCGGTAACGGAAGGCTTCCTGAAGACTGTCGTTCTCGAGTTGACGGTAACCAAACCAGCCGCCCAGCACCCAAGACAAAAGCAGGGTGGCGGTCAGAACCACAACAACACTGATCCGATAAAACATGGGGTCGAGTTCCGGAAAAGCCTCTAGACTAACGCCCGGAACCCGGCAGGACAACCGGCGCTCCCGCCCGTTGTCCTGCCCTGGAGTCACCACGTCAAGCCGCGGCCAGTCCAGGCGCGCGCTTACGCTGGATCAGGAAGGCAATAACCGCCAGCCCAATACCCGCCAAGTCTGTCCACATACCGCCTTCGATGGTCAGCAACGCAGCGGCTACCAGCAGCAAGCGCACCAAAACCGGTGCCGCGGATTTCGCGAACCAACCCAGCACGCCCGCCGACAGCAAGTACACACCAAAGATGGCGGTAATCAGCGCCCGCGCAATCTCAAGCCACTCGGCTTCCATCAACAGCGCACCGTTGTAGAAGAACATGAACGGCACGATGAACGCAGCAATACCGATACGGAACGATGCCACCGAGGTCGACATGGCATTGGCACCAGAGATGCCCGCAGCCGCATAGGAAGCCAGCGCTACCGGCGGTGTGATCGCGGATACTACCGCGAAGTAGAACACGAAGAAGTGTGCCGTCAGCGGCTCAATACCCAACTGCACCAAGCCTGGCGCCACCACGGAAGCGGCTACGGCGTAGGCGGCCGTAGTTGGCATACCCATACCCAGCAGGATGGAGATGAACATCGCGAACACCAGCGCCAACAAGTTACTGTGGGCAGCCACATCCAGCAGCAACACCGAGAAGCGCGCACCAACGCCGGTCAGTGAGATTACACCCACAATAATACCGGCGGCCGCACACACCACGATGATCTGGATAGACATATAAGCCGCGATTTCAAACGCGCGCAGAATCGACCGGATACCCATCTTGTTGGGTGAAATCCAGCTTACAACCGCGGCGGAAACCGTCGCCAAGGTGCCGGCACGAATAACCGAATAGCCTTGGAACAAGGCCACAATCAGGATGATGATTGGTGCAAACAAGTACACCTGGCGCGCCAGAACTTTCAAGTTCGGCAGTTCATCACTGCGCATTCCGCGCATGCCCAGCTTCTTGGCTTCAAAGTCGACCATGAAGAAAACAGACGCGAAATACAGAATCGCAGGAATAATCGCCGCAATGGCAATGTCGGTATAAGGAATACCGGTAATCTCCGCCATGATGAAGGCACCGGCACCCATGATTGGTGGCATGATCTGACCACCAGTAGAAGCAGCCGCCTCAACAGCACCCGCAGACTCTTTGCTATAACCCACCCGCTTCATCAACGGAATGGTCAGCGAACCGGTTGATACAACGTTACCGGCACTGGTGCCGTTGATCATACCCATCAGGCCTGAAGCAAAAATTGCCACCTTCGCGGGGCCACCACGAGAACGACCCGCTGCAGCGAACGCGAAATTCACAAAGTAGTCGCCCACTTTGGAGGCCTGCAGGAACGCGGCGAAAATAATGAACAAAATAATGTACGTCGAAGACACCGCGGTGGTCGGCCCCAAGATGCCAGCATCGGTGTACACCTGACTGAAGAAACGCTGCACTGACAGGCCCGGATAGCCCAGGAAACCCGGTAGATAAGGACCTACGAAGACATAAGCGAGGAACACCAAGCCAATCACCACCAGAGCCATACCCGCTACTCGGCGAGTCAGCTCCATGATCAAGGCGGTACCGGCAACAGCTGCGAAGGAAATTCCCACTGGTGCAAAGGCGGTGCCCGTGGTCATACGCATGGAGGTGTTGAACACCACCAACAGGTAAGCAGCTACGGCTATCGAGCACACCACCAACACAAGGTCCGGCACGCTAAAACGGGCACGATCGCGCTGGTGGAACCAGCTCATCACAATACCGATGCCCGAAGCCGCCAGCAGAGGCCAACCAAAATGCCAGGTTTCCAGTTCAGCGGGCACTCGGAAAGCGCCGGCCTTCAACTGCAAATCAAAAGAATAGGTTTGGTACAGTGCGTAAAACGCGGGAATCAAAGCAAGGGCACTGATCCAAGACGTCCACTTATGCCGGGCAGCGCCTTCTTCAGAGGAAACAAAACGGGCACCGGCAAATAATATAAAACCCAGCACCAAGGCGCCGGCGACGTGCACAATCCGGAACGACCAGGTTTCCATGGGGGCCACGTTCAACGTGTACAAATGGAACACGGAATAGGCAATGGCCAGCATGATCACGAACTTGAGCAACAGACCGGTAAACAAGCGGCGGTTGGCCTCAATGGGCTCTTCGTCAACGTCGTGCGCGAGCAGGTGATCTTCGTTAATCGTCAGGTTTTCAGCCAATGGTTTTTCGCCATCGGCGGGAAAATGTTCTTTGGTCATGATTGGTCCTGCCTATCGATAAGGCGGTTATTCAGAAACAACCAAGCCCCGGAGGCTATAACGCACTCCGGGGCTCAAGCCTGATTACTTAATCGCGGCAGCTTCGATGGTGTAACCGTTTTCGTTAAACCAACGGGCAGCACCCGGATGCCAAGGCAGCACGGTGTTCTTTTTGTAGTTCTCTGGGATAGAGAAACGAGCTGCTTTATGGATCGACACCATCTTGTCGTTGTTTTCCATAGTCAGCTTGGTGATCTCATACACAAAGCTCTCTGGCATGTCGCAGTTCACCATGGCGAAGTTCCACATGGACACAACGCGCGAAGGCTCATCCAGCGACTGGTAGGTGTTGGCTGGAATCACGAACTCTGAAACCGGGAAGTTATCAACGATCTTCTTGGCTTCTTCATCGTTCATGCCAATGATGTTCACATCGGTCTGAACTTCCAACTGGCTAACCGCTGGAATCGGAATACCCGCTGCAAACGCAACCACATCAATCAAACCGTCCTGCAACTGGCCACCCAGATCAGACCAGCTTCCGTTACGGCGCTTAAAGTTAACCCCAAGGGCTTCCATCATGCGCGGGAAGTAAGTGTCGGAGGTGGAACCCGCCGGGCCGAAACCGATAGTAGCGCCATCAGGAATATCAGAGATGGATTTGATACCGGTGCTGCTTAGAGCAGTAATGGAGAACGGCGTCTCGTACATCGGGAACATGGCGCAGACATTGTCCATCTTCATGCCCGGTGCCAGAGGGCTTTCGCCATCGCGGGATTCACGGGCTGGGCCCATGGTGGTCAAGCCGAACTTCAGGTCACCGGTGTGTACCAGCGCCATGTTCTGAACCGGGCCACCTGTGATTTCAGCACCACCAGACACGCCCAGGTTTTCTGCAACAAAGTTCGCCCAACCAGAACCGTAGGCAAAGTAGGTGCCGCCCTGACTTGCAGTGCCAACAGTAAAGCTGTCCGGCCAGCCGGCACGGTCCTGTGCAACAGCAGGTGTTGCAGCGAATACAGATGAGGCGAACGCGGCCGCCACGATGGTCTGAAGTTTCATATAAAAGGCTCCCGATGTGTTTTGTTAGTTCGGTGCAGATGAGGCCGAGGTCGGCCTCCTGAAACAGCACAAAGCAAAACCAGGGCCAAAACAATAAAAAACATACAAAACAATTGGATACAAAAACAAAAAATGAACCGACAAGAAAAAATGGGTAGAAACCCACACACGCGTTCTGCGAATTGGGTTGAAACCCGCCAAAGCCCCAGAACTAGCGGCCTCCCGCAGCATTCATTCGCCTTCTAAACAATTAATGACACAAAAAATCACACACAGCCCACAAATAGCGCCAAATAAGGCCTTTTCCGCCTATAGGAGCGAATTTGATATTTAGTCTTCAAACCATTACGCTTAATCAATGTTGAACGATCATTCAACAAATTGAACAAGTATTCAGGAAGAGCGGAACCGGGAATTTATGGCAAGAATCGGAGTGGAAACAATTCGGCGCCAACAACTGATCGACGCAACACTGAAGGTCATTGAAGAGCACGGCTTCCAAGGCGCTACGATCGGAAAAATCGCAGCGGTTTCTGGGCTGTCCGTGGGCATTGTTAGCCATTATTTCGGCGGTAAGCAGGGTCTGCTGGAGGCAACCATGCGACATTTGCTGTCGTCACTTCAGCAAGACGTGTCCACGCTCATGGCAGGCCGGCCAAATACGCCGCGGGAACGGCTAATGGCCATTGTCGATGCCAACTTCTCCGGAGTTCAAACTCATACGCAGTCTTCAAAAACCTGGCTAGCGTTCTGGACCCAAGCCATGCACAGCCCGGATCTCATGAGACTGCAGCGCGTGAACGAACGCCGCCTGCTCTCCAACCTGATGTTCTATTTGCGCCAACTGATGCCAGAAGCGCAGGTGCGCACCACCGCTCAAACCATCGCCGCCTTGATCGACGGATTCTGGCTAAGAGCGGCGATGAGTGAAGGCCGTATTGAGCCCTCACAAGCCGTCACCCTGTGCAAAACCTATATAGACCAAGCCATTCAAGCAAATAACGGAGCCTCCTGATGACGCTGCCTATTTATCAATCGTTTATTAACGGCCAGCCCATGGCCAATCAAAGTGGCGAACGGTTTGATGTTGTAAACCCGGCTACCGGCAAAGTGATCTATCAGGTTGAGCAGGCCGACGAGTCGGTCATGAAAGCCGCGGTAGAAAGCGCACAGAAAGGCTTCAAAGCCTGGTCCGCCATGAGCGGCCTTGAGCGTGGCCGTATTCTGAACCGGGCCGCCAACATTCTGCGTAAACGCAACGACGCGCTCGCCAAAATCGAAGTACTGGATACCGGCAAGCCCTGGCAGGAAGCCAGCGTGGTAGACGTGGTGACGGGTGCAGATTCGGTGGAGTACTTCGCCGGGCAAGCGTCCAGCATTACCGGCGAAAGCCAGCACTTGGGGCCGGACTTTTTCTACACCCGCCGCGAACCGCTGGGCATCTGTGCCGGTATCGGAGCCTGGAACTATCCACTGCAGATCGCCTGCTGGAAATCAGCACCGGCGCTGGCCTGCGGCAACAGCATGATCTTCAAGCCGTCAGAAGAAACTCCGCTGGGCGCCATCAAACTTGCCGAAATTTACATCGAAGCGGGTGTTCCGGCTGGCGTGTTTAACGTGATTCAAGGCGACTACAGAGTGGGTCAGATGCTCACGGCCGACCCAGCCATCGCCAAAGTTTCTTTTACTGGTGAAGCGAAAACGGGCCGCACCGTCATGGCCGACTCTGCTTCCTCACTGAAATCCGTGACTATGGAACTGGGTGGTAAATCCCCTCTGGTCGTGTTTGAAGACACCGACCTCGAACAGGCCGTGTCTGCAGCCATGCTGGGCAACTTCTACACGCAAGGCGAAGTCTGCACCAACGGCACTCGCGTATTCGTTCAACGCTCGATCTACGACGCCTTTATTGACCAGCTGGTGAGACGTACCGAGAACAACATCATCGCCGGCGACCCTGAACACCCCGACACAAACTTCGGTTCTCTGATTAGCGCCAAGCATCGCGACTTGGTGATGAAGTACATCGACAGCGCGAAAGCTGAAGGTGCGCGCCTTCTAACTGGCGGTAAAACTCTTCAGCCGGCCGGCTTTGAAGGCGGCTATTTTGTAGCGCCGACGATATTCGCCGACTGCACCGATGACATGACCATCGTGCGGGAAGAAATCTTCGGCCCGGTGATGTCGATCCTGCCGTTTGATACCGAAGAGGAAGTGATTCAGCGCGCCAACGACACCGACTATGGCCTGGCAGCGGCGGTATTCACCACCGACACCACCCGTGCTCATCGCGTGATTCATCAGCTTGAAGCCGGCATTTGCTGGATCAACAGCTTTGGTGCCTCACCTGCAGAAATGCCCGTGGGTGGCTACAAGCTCTCAGGACTGGGCCGCGAGAATGGTCGAGAAACCCTCGCGCATTACACCCAGACCAAATCCATCTACGTCGGCATGGCCCCGCTTGAGGCACCGTTCTGACACCGTCATTCCAACAAATATCGCTGCGGGCAAACAGCCCGCATCCGTATGAAGGAGACAGCTTTGCAGTTTGATAACGAATTTGACTATGTGGTTGTTGGCACCGGCTCAGCCGGCTGTGTGCTGGCGAACCGTTTGAGCGAAAGCGGTGATGATCAGGTACTGGTATTGGAAGCCGGGCGTCGTGACGACACTTGGAAAATCCACATGCCCGCGGCACTCATGTACAACCTCATGGACGACAAGTACAACTGGTACTACCACACCGAGCCGCAAGAACACCTCAACAACCGCAAACTTTACTGGCCCCGCGGTAAAGTCTGGGGCGGCGGTTCCACTCTGAACGCCATGGTGTACATCCGCGGCCACGCCTACGACTACGACCGCTGGCACGATGAAGGCGCCAAAGGCTGGCGCTATCAGGACGTACTGCCCTACTTCCGCAAAGCCGAAAGTCGTGAAAAGGGCGCCGACGATTACCGTGGCGGCAACGGCCCGTTAAACGTCCATACCGGTGACGAACCCAACCCGCTGTTCGGTGCGTTCCTGGAAGCTACCAAACAGGCCGGCTACCCCTATACTGAAGACATGAACGGCTACCAGCAGGAAGGCTTCGGCGAAATGGACATGACCATTCGCAAAGGCAAACGCTGGAGCGCAGCCCAGGCCTACTTGCGGCCAGCACTGAACCGCCCGAACCTGACGGCCGAAACCGGCGCCATGACCACCCGCATTCTGTTTGAAGGCGAAAAGGCCGTGGGCGTTGAATACATCCAAAACGGCAAAACCATTCGCGTGGCTGCCCGTAAAGAAGTGATTGTGAGCGGCGGCGCCATCAACTCGCCACAGCTGTTGATGCTCTCGGGCATCGGTGCGGCAGACGAACTAAAAGAGCACAACATTCCTGTTGTGGCCGACCGCCCAGGCGTTGGCAAAAACCTGCAGGATCACCTGGAAATCTATGTGCAGCACAAATCGACCCAACCGGTCACTTTGTACAAGTACACCACCCAGCCAGGCAAAACCATCGCTGGTGTGAAGTGGTTCCTGAACCACGATTGGGGTGCCTGCCGGACTGCTCATTTAGAAGCCGGCGGCTTTATCCGTTCCGAAGCGGGCGTACGGCACCCGGACATTCAGTACCACTTCTTGCCGTCGCAAGTTATCGACCACGGTCGCAAAGATGCTGAATGCCACGGTTACCAGGCCCACGTTGGCCCCATGCGCCCGACAAGCCGCGGCTTCCTGAAGCTGAAATCAGCCAACCCGACCGATCACCCGATCATTGACCCTAAATTGCTCAGCACCGAACGGGATCGCTGGGAAATGCGGCAGAGCGTCAAGCTGACTCGGGAAATTTTCGCACAGACCGGTTTCGATCCGTTCCGAGGTGAAGAACTCCGCCCGGGAGCCAGCGCCACCACAGACGAAGACATCGATGCCTTTGTCCGGGAATACGCAGACAGCGCATACCACCCTTCCTGCACCTGCAAAATGGGCGCAGCCGACGACCCCATGGCCGTTGTCGACGAAGAGGCTCGGGTTTACGGCGTAAGCAACCTGCGAGTGGTGGATGCCTCCATCATGCCCAGCGTGGTGAGCGGAAACCTGAACGCACCCACGATCATGCTGGCAGAGAAATGCGCCGATCACATTCTCGGTCGCGAACTGCTACCCCCTTCGTCAGCACCCGTTTGGGAGCACCCTGACTGGAAAAACTCACAACGATAACGCCGTGACAAAAGACCAAGAAAGGAGAACGACCATGAAAAAACTTATGCTGGCCTGTGCTGGCCTGGCTATCAGCGGAGCTGCAGTGGCAGCCCCTAACGCTGAATGTAAAGCTGTTCGCTTCGCCGATGTTGGCTGGACCGACATCACTGCCACCACCGCGCTCGCTTCCGAGGTACTGGAAGCTATGGGGTATGAGCCCAGTGCAAAAGTGCTGTCCGTGCCGGTAACCTACCGCTCACTCAAGAACAAAGACATCGACGTGTTCCTGGGTAACTGGATGCCGACCATGGAAGGCGATGTTCGCCCTTACCTGGAAAGCGGTGATGTCGAAAACGTGATCACCAACCTCGAAGGCGCGAAGTACACTCTGGCGGTACCTCAGTTTGTTTACGACGCGGGCGTGACCAGCTTTGCCGACATAGCCAAGTACGCGGATGAATTTGATGAGCGCATCTACGGCATTGAGCCGGGCAACGACGGCAACCGCCTGATTCAGGAAATGGTTGATCAAGATGCCTTCGGTCTTGGCGACTTCCGTGTTGTTGAATCCAGCGAAGCCGGCATGCTGTCACAGGTTAGCCGTTCCGTTCGCCGCAACCAGTGGGTCGTCTTCCTCGCGTGGGAACCGCACCCGATGAACGCCAACTATGACCTGGCGTACCTGGACGGTGGTGACGACTTCTTCGGCCCCAACTACGGCGGCGCCACCGTTCGGACCAACGTGCGTAAGAACTACCTGAACGAATGCCCGAACGTAGGCACCTTGCTGAAAAACATGAAGTTCTCGCTAACCATGGAGAACGAAGTGATGGGCGCCATCCTGAATGACGGTGAAGAGCCGCGTGATGCTGCCCACACTTGGCTGGCCAACAACCCTGACGTGCTGACCAGCTGGCTTGAAGGGGTGACCACCTTGGACGGTAAAGACGCACTGCCTGCAGTGAAAGCCCACCTCAAGTAGCCAAGTACATCGTGCTGACCTAACAGCACGATGGCTATCAGAAGCACGCCCCGAGCTATCCGCCCGGGGCATTTGTTACGGGTTACCTAGACCTTTCAATTTCCGTGCTGGCGCGGCCCGCACCCAAAAAGACAGAAAACCATGAACTGGATAACTGAGCATCAACTGCCTTTCGGCGACTTCATGGAAGACGTTGTTGATTTTCTAGTCATCAATTTCAGCGGCTTTTTTGACGCTGTATCCGAAGGCTTACAAAGCATGATTCACGGGCTGACCGATGCCCTCCTCTGGATACCGCCCGCTGCCCTTGTACTCCTTTTGACAGTGGCTGCCCATCTGCGCCATCGCCGCTGGGGCCTCACACTTTTTACCGCCTTCAGCTTTTTGCTGATCTGGAACATTGGCTACTGGGAAGACACCATGGCCACGCTTTCACTGGTGCTCTACGCCACCCTGCTGTGCGTAGTGATCGGTATCCCCCTAGGCATCTGGGCCGCCCACAGCGAATGGCTGTACAAGTTCCTGCAGCCGGTTCTGGACCTGATGCAAACCATTCCGCCATTTGTGTATCTGATTCCGACCTTGACCCTATTCGGACTGGGCGTTGTGCCCGGCGTTATCTCCACCGTTATTTTTGCCATTGCCGCACCGGTACGGCTGACCTACTTGGGCATTTCTCAAGTGCCGAACGAATTGGTTGAAGCCGGCAAGGCCTTTGGATGCACCAACCGCCAACTGCTGCTCAAAGTCGAGCTGCCCGCCGCCATGAGCTCGATCGGTGCAGGCATTACCCAGTGCATCATGCTGTCCCTATCGATGGTGGTGATCGCTGCGCTGGTCGGGGCTGATGGTTTAGGTGTGCCGGTTGTTCGCGCCCTGAACACCGTCGACATCGGTAAAGGTTTTGAAGCCGGACTGGCCATTGTATTGCTGGCTATCTGGATGGACCGTTTTTTCCGCCAACGTAACGCTGGGGAGCCCACACAATGATCGAATTCGACAACGTCAATGTTGTCTTCGGCAAACAGCCCAAGCAGGCGCTGCCGCTGATTGAACAGGGCCTGGACCGGGCTGAAATTCGCGAGAAAACCGGCTTGGTGGTGGGTGTCCAAAACGCCAACCTGAGCGTTAAAAAAGGCGAAATCTGCGTCTTGATGGGGCTTTCCGGTTCCGGAAAATCGAGCCTGCTGCGCTGTATCAACGGCCTGAACGATGTCACCAGCGGCTCCATTCGCATTCAACATGATGGCGAAATGGTGGATTTCACCCAAGCCAGCGAAAAAGTGCAGCGCGATATCCGTACCCGCCGCATTTCCATGGTGTTCCAGAGCTTTGCTCTGATGCCCTGGCTGACCGTTGAAGACAACGTGGCCTTCGGTTTGGAACTGCAAGGGATGAGCAAGGCCAAGCGCCGGAAGAAGGTCGCTCGCCAACTGGAATTGGTCGGCCTTTCAGCTTGGGCCAAGTGCCGCCCAGATGAGCTTTCCGGTGGTATGCGCCAGCGCGTGGGACTGGCCCGAGCACTGGCCACGGAATCCGAAATACTGCTGATGGATGAACCCTTCTCCGCGCTCGACCCACTGATCCGCCACCAGCTGCAGGATGAGTTGTTGAGCCTGCAGGACGAATTGCAGAAAACCATCGTATTCGTGAGCCACGACTTGGACGAAGCCCTGAAACTGGGCTCTCACATCGCCATCATGAAGGACGGTCAGATCGTTCAGCACGGCAAGCCCGAATCCATCGTGCTGCACCCCGAAAACGATTACGTGAAGAGTTTCGTAGCCAGCACCAACCCGCTAAACGTTCTGGCTGCGCGCTCACTGGCGCTGCCGATTGGGCAAATTCAGGAAGACGCCAGCGGCAACCGTTGCCTGAACAAACGCTACGACATTTGGCTGCACACACCCGATGTGGCGGAAAAGGCCGTCGTCACCAGCAATGGCCAAACCTTCCAGACTCAATCCTGGCAAGAGGGGCAAGCCATCGAGAGTTTGGCCAAGCAGCCAACCCGCATCGCGCCGGGTACACCGCTTCGGGATGCCGTGGAAATTCGCTACTTCACCGGCCACAGCCTGTTGGTTGAAGAAGGCGGACAAATCACGGGCGCCATCGGTGACCGCGAGCTTTACCACGCCATGCTTGGTAAGCACCTGGACGACTGACGTTAAGCCTCTGCCTAACTTGGCCCGGCACTTTGCCGGCGCCAAGCGCCCTTCCCCGCTACTTTAATTCACCAACGCCCCTGAACGGTCGCCACAATTCTTCTTCCACCTGCGTGATTCCGGTGTTCGCACAAGTAAATGCCCTGCCAGGTACCCAAGGCCAGCTTACCGTGGGAGATGGGGATGGTGAGTGATGGCCCGATCATGACATTCTTGATGTGGGAGGTAGTGTCGTCCGGCCCTTCCAGTGTGTGTTCATAGTAGGACGCATTTTCCGGCACCATGACATTGAAGTGGCGTTCCAGATCACCCCGCACGTCTGGGTCCGCGTTTTCATTGATCGCCAAGGACGCAGAGGTATGTTGAATAAACAGATTCAACAAGCCCACTTCGCAGTTCGTCAGCTCCGGCGCCCGCGCGAGAATGTCTTCGGTAACCAGATTGAAGCCCCGCGGGTACGGCGGCAGTTCAATGATGTTCTGATGCCAGATCATAATCTCTCCACAGTCTATTTCTGCAGGTCATCCCACGGGTGAACCGGGACAGCAACGTCTTCCGATACTTCGCTTTCGTAGGAGCTTCGGAAGTGATCCATGGCTTTTTCCGCCTCGCCCAGCTCGTCAAAACGGGCAATGTGGTAAATGGCTTCTCCTTCATTTACCAGTGGCAAATTGTTCACACAGATCACAATGCCCGAACAAGGCGACGTAATCGCGACTTCCGTTTCACCGAACGGGTCAGCCACCATGGCCAGCTTCTGCCCTTTAAGAACACGTTGCCCCAAACGAGCGACCGGGCGCATGATGCCGTCGATGTCGGCCCTCACCCACTGGGAGTTTGCTGCGGTTTCTGACCGTTTTTTCGGAGCCTTGGGGCCTTTCTTGGCAGGCACCATTTCCAGCTCGCGCATCACCCGAATAATGCCTTTCACACCACTGGCAATCACCACGTCATCAAAACGCAGGGCTTCTCCACCTTCAAAGGTGATCACCGGTATATCGAGCGAGTCTGCGTAGGCTCGCAAGCTGCCATCCCGAAGACCGGCATTGATAATGATCGGTGCACCAAAGGCTTCGGCCATACGGGCAGTTTCCGGGTTTTTCAGTTCGGCCCGGATCTGCGGCAGATTAAAGCGGTGGATGGCGCCCGTGTGCAAGTCGATGATGTGCGTCACTCTTTCCATAATCAGGGTGCGCAGCAAGTAGGCAATCCGCCCGCCTAACGAGCCGGACTCTGACCCTGGGAAGCAGCGGTTCAGATCACGCCGGTCCGGCAGGTAACGGGTGCGCTGAACAAAACCGAATATATTGACGATAGGCACCGCAACCAAGGTTCCGCGCAGGTGCCTAAGTGCCGAGTTTTTCATCACCCGGCGAATAATCTCAACACCGTTGATTTCATCGCCGTGGATGGCACCACACACCATCAATACCGGCCCGTCACGGCGCCCATGTACAACCTCCACCGGAATGTGTAGCGGCGTATGGGTGTACAACTTGGCCACCTGAACGTTCACGGTTTCACGGGTACCGGCTTTCACTTGTACTCCGGCAATTTCGAACGGTGCTCGCGCCATATACGGTTACCCTCTGCCCTTGGTTTTGGTTTTCCAAGGTTTGTAGTTTTTTTCAGTCCAATTGATAATCATGCCTGCAACGTTCTTACCGGTGGCATTCTCGATACCCTCCAATCCTGGCGACGAGTTCACTTCCATCACCAAGGGGCCTCGACTGGAGCGCAGCAAGTCCACACCCGCCACGTTCAAGCCCATAGCCTTCGCCGCAGTTACGGCCGTGCGCCGCTCCTCAGGCGTAATGCGAATCAAAGAGGCTGTGCCGCCACGGTGCAGGTTTGAGCGGAATTCGCCCTCAGCGCCTTGGCGCTTCATAGCCGCAATCACTTTGTCGCCAATCACGAAACAGCGAATATCCGCACCCCCGGCTTCCTTGATGAACTCCTGCACCAGAATGTCAGCTTTCAGGCCCATAAAGGCTTCGATCACACTTTCTGCCGCTTTACGGGTTTCCGCCAGCACCACACCAATACCTTGAGTGCCTTGCAGCAACTTGATCACCACCGGCGCGCCACCCACCATTCTCAGCAGTTCTGGCACGTTATCCGGCTTGTTGGCGAATCCGGTGACCGGCATACCCACGCCCTTACGAGCCAGCAACTGCAACGAGCGCAACTTATCCCGGGAGCGGGTAATTGCCACCGACTCGTTTACCGGAAACACGCCCATCATTTCAAACTGGCGCAACACGGCCGTGCCGTAGAACGTCACCGACGCACCTATCCGAGGAATCACCACGTCGAAGTTCTCTAAAACTTCCTCGTGGTAGTGAATCTTCGGGCTCGCGGAGGTGATGTTCATCGAACAGTGCAAACAGTCGATGACCTTCACTTCATGGCCGCGATTAATGCCTTCCTCCATCAAACGGCGGGTCGAGTAGAGGTGACGGTTTCGCGACAAAATCGCAATTTTCATGATCAGGTCCTTGGTGCCGGTTCGCCGGCAAGGTAAGAAGCTTCAGGGTATACAGTGGCACGGCCCGACATAGCGGTGCGCCCCAAGAGCATCCGAAATCTCATGGAGTCCCGGTTGGTCAATGTCATTTCAATGGGCCAGCTTTCGTTGCCCACAGTTACCGTGGTTTCAATCACCAGCCGTAATTCTTTGTGGCCACCGGAATCAGACACGGTTCGCTCATCCAGCACTTTGGCATCGCACTCAACCACCTTCTGCATATCGTTCTGTACGGGGTGCACCCAGAACTTCACGCGGCGTTCCCCATTTTCAGTATAGGGCTCAGTACGAAACGTGTGCAGGCAGGAGGTGCGCGCTCCGGTATCCACCTTGGCTTTCATCCGGCCAATACCCAAATCCGGCAGCCCCACCCACTCGCGCCAACCCAAACTAACTCTATTCTCAGTGGCGGCAGGAGGCGTGGCTTTAATTTCTTCAGTCGCGTTTATCGACATCCGGGAGACCCTTCTCTTTTTGTTGCTCCGGTGCTAACAGCTGCACCCGGAATGGCTCTGAATGACTACCCGCATAAATGCTGGTATGTGGAAACGGAATTTCGATGCCGTGGCCGTCCAGCATTTTTTTTACAGCGATCATCATGCTGCTTCGGCCTTCCAAAAACCGGTCTTTGGGCACCCAAAAGGAAAACTGTAAATCTACGGAAGAAGCACCAAACCCGGTGACCTGCACGAAGGATTTCGGTTCTTCGAGGCACGCGGCATTGTCATTGGCCAGCTCGAGCAGCAACTCGCTCACCCGCTCCACGTCTTCGGCGTAGGCAATACCCAAGGTCAGGTCAATTCGCCGGATCGGAAAACGTGAGCGGTTTACCACTCGCGTTTTAATCAGGGTTTCGTTAGGAATGCGCACATACAAGTTGTCGGGCGTTCGCAGCTTTACGCTGAGCAGGTCGATCGACACCACTTCACCTGCGGTGGCATCCACTTCAATGACATCGCCAATTTCAAAGGGTTTCTCCATCACCAGGAATAAACCACTGATGATGTTCGAGGCCGACGTTTGGGAGGCAAAACCAATCGCCACGGTCAGAATACCCGCCGCGCCCAACACCACTTCCAGCGAGAAACCCGCTTCCCGCAGTGCCGCCATCGCAAACAACATAAACACCAGGTAAAAACACAAGCGGCGAATCATGATTTGATGGTGGCGAGAGACCCGCTCCCCCACTAAACGGCCTGTGCTGCGAGCCACCAGCGTGCCAAGCACAGCACCCAGCGCCAACAGGAACGCAGCTGAAAACCACTGCCCCCAGGCAATGCCGTTGGCTATCTGGGCGATTGTCTGTTGTATCGAATCGAACAAAGAAATACTCCTGTCTTGGCGCTCAGCCAAAGATGTTATCAACGGCGCGCACTAATCTTCGGCCTCGGGCCAGCTTCTCTCGGGCTGGGGCAACAGGTTCACACTCACCGGCTTCAGCAATGACCATATGATCAATATGCAAGCTGGCAGAACTCATGTCGGTCTCGCACTTGACCGTTACACCCGAGGTCCAGAGTTGCCCCCGCTCGTTCTGATAGATCGCCAGCAGCGGGGTTGGCAAACTGAACCGTTCCAGTAACAACGGCTTTTCCCGGTCATTGATAATCGTCACGGGTGTCACGGCTCGCCATGGGCGCTTGGGAACCGCCTCCAACGCCAGTCGGCCATAGGTAGATGAGGCATAGCACAGCTCGCCTTCACGGGTATTTCTGCCCAGCCAGGTCATAGATGGCGGTGCCAAAGGAAACTCAGCCAGCTCCGTGCGAGCCTCTCCCACACACACTTTCATCCACAGTGTGGTACCCACATACAAAACACAACTCGCCCCCGCTGGAATCGTCAACGGCTGGTAAGGACGAATGACGGTAGGCTTATTGGCCATAGCGGGCAAAAAACAGAGCACACCATCATCCTTCGTGCGCACAAAACGCTGCACCTTAATGTCTGATGACGGCAAGGTATGGCCCGTTGATTCGTACCAGTTTTCTGGGTCTGTCCCTTGCTGGGCCGTTTGCTCACGGATCTGCCACTCAAGATCCAGCAGTGTCACCCACAACTTGGTATGACCGAGCTGATGGTGCTGCGTCTGGCCGGAAGCCAGTTGATAGGGGTGCGCCCAGACACCGTCGCGCTGACCTTCGGATTGCTCTGTCATACCGTGGAAAAAACTCCTTTTTCATAACCAGAAATATTGTTTAACTATAATCCAATCAGCCAAGGTCAGCGAATATATAAGTTAATGATTTGCCGCCTGTAATTACCCCTACTCCACAGCACGAGGTAAACCCGCTCATGGCAGAACTGGTCTGGTTTCGGAACGACCTGCGCACCGCTGACAACGCAGCCCTCACCGCTGCCTGTAAAAGTGGCCGCCCCGTGCGTGCGTGCTTTATCGTAACGCCTGCGCAGTGGCAGGAGCACGACTGGTCGGCCGCTCGGGTTCAATTTGTACTGGAACACGCTAACGCGCTGTCGAAACAACTGGCCAAACTCGGCATTGCTTTCACCTTTCTCCATGCCGACACCTTTACATCCAGCCTAGACGTTTTGGAACAACACTGCCGCCAGCACAACGTAAGCCATCTGCACTTCAACGAGGAATACGGTGCCAACGAGCGCAAACGGGACAAGCAAGTTCGCGACCGGCTAACCAATCTGGATATAACGGTCAAAAAATACCGGGACCAAACGGTCGCACCGGTGGGGCAAATTCTCACTCAGAAAGACGAGCCCTATTCCGTCTTCACTCCGTTTTCTCGCCGGTGGCGTGTGTGGATTGAAGAAACCCACCCAACGCTGTATCCAGCACCGTCAGAGGTCGGACCGGAAGTGACACCGGAACAAACCGACACCCTACCCGCGCCGTTCAAGAATGCGCCGGAGCCTTTGGTCGCAACCGGCGAAAATGCCGCCCACGATGCACTGGAGGAATTTTTGGCAGAACGGGCCGCCAGCTACAAAGAGCATCGGGACTTCCCGGCACTGGACGGTACCAGCCAACTGTCGCCCTACTTGGCCAACGGTGTTTTATCCGGCCGCCAGTGTTTGATTGCCGCCCAGCAAACCGGCAGTTCCGGCGAAGGCATTGAAACCTGGATCAACGAAATTGCCTGGCGCGACTTCTACATCAATATCCTTTATCACTACCCACGGCTCAGCATGCACCGCGCGTTCAAGCCGGAGACGGAAGCCTTGAAGTGGAATGAGCCCGGCGAGCACTTCGAAGCATGGAAAGAAGGCCGAACCGGCATTCCGATTGTGGATGCCGCTATGCGTCAGCTAAAAACCACCGGCTGGATGCACAACCGCTTGCGGATGATCAC
This sequence comes from Marinobacter sp. SBS5, assembly GCF_048285575.1. Taxonomy (NCBI): domain Bacteria; kingdom Pseudomonadati; phylum Pseudomonadota; class Gammaproteobacteria; order Pseudomonadales; family Marinobacteraceae; genus Marinobacter; species Marinobacter sp. SBS5. Next base: position 865,991 of record NZ_JBLWAZ010000003.1, read on the forward strand.
AGCGATGTTCCTATCCAAAAATCTGTTCATTGATTGGCGGCTGGGCGAAGCCTGGTTTATGAAGAATTTGGTGGACGGGTTTCTGGCCTCTAACAACGGCGGCTGGCAGTGGAGCGCTTCCACGGGCACGGATTCCGCACCCTACTTCCGGGTGTTTAATCCGGTCACCCAAAGCGAGCGTTTTGATCCGAAAGGCGAATTTATCCGAAATTGGGTGCCAGAACTGGCGAAGCTGGATAACAAGCGGATTCACGATCCGTCTAAAGGCGGTGTTATCCCTAAAGGGTATCCGAGGCCCATCGTAGATTTGAAGGAAAGCCGGAAGGAGGCGATTGCCCGGTTTCAGGCTTTGAAGGACTGAGTCGGGTTATCGGTCAGGGTTGGGGCGGCTATCAGGAAGCTACTTCACAAGCTGACGGGCTGAGTTGGGGATGCCTTTCCAAAAATGTGCGTAGCCATGGATGGCGGAGCAGAAGCGTCACATGGACGTGCCGAAGGAGCGGTTTTTGGAAAGGCATCCCCAACCCGGCCCCACTCCAAAGTTAGACCGAACACACGGGGCAGTCGGGGTCTTTTAAGAGCTTCATTTCTCGCCACTGCATTTGCCACGCATCCAAAATGAGCAGCCGGCCCACAAGTGGGCTACCAATTTGCGCGATAACTTTTATCGCTTCCATCGCTTGGGCAGAGCCAATCATCCCAACCAGCGGAGCAATAACACCCGCTTCGGAACAAGTCAGGTCTTCGTTGCCTTGCTCTTCATACAAACAGTGGTAGCAGGGGCTATCCGGATTGCGGGGATCATAAACGGATAGCTGCCCTTCCCCCCGAATCGCCGCGCCGGAAACCAATGGAACGCCGGCGGCAACCGAAGCACGATTGAGAGCAAAGCGGGTGTTGAAGTTATCAGTGCAATCCAGCACCAAGGTTGCATCAGCGACCAGTTGCTGAAGGTCGTCACCATCGACTCGGCGATTAACCGCGTTAACGGTGATCTCCGGATTGATGGCACGAACGCGCTCGGCCAAGCGTTCTGCTTTGGAGTCGCCGAGCCAGCTTTGCTGGAAGCCGATTTGGCGTTGAAGATTGGCCAGTTCGATCTGATCGTCATCCACCAGCGTTAGCTGCCCTACTCCGGCCGCGCCTAAATACAATGCAACCGGGCAACCCAAGCCACCGGAGCCCAGAATCATCACACGGGCCTCTTTGAGCTTTTGCTGGCCAGCAATGTCGAATTGGGGAATCAGGATTTGGCGGCTGTAGCGGAGTAGTTCGTCATCGCTGAGCATGGGAGGTCTCGCAGTTAGTCGCTGGCTGGCTTCCGGGCCAGAGTCATTCGGTCGTTGCCGCCGTAGTCTTTCCGGGTTTCTATGTTGAACCATGCGGCTTTGGCAAACAAATCCCGCACGGCTTCACCTTGGTCGTAGCCGTGTTCGAGCATCATCCAGCCGCCCTCATTTAACCAATCCAGCCCTTGGATAACCAGCAAACGAATATCATCAAGGCCGTCGTCGCCGGCAACCAAAGCCGATGAGGGCTCGAAGCGCACATCGCCTTCGCTGAGATGGCGATCGCTGGCTGGAATATAGGGCGGGTTGGAAATAAGCAGGTCAAAGGTGTCTGCCGGGATATCGTCAAACCAGTTGCTCTGCACCACAGTAATGGGAAGCTTCAGGTTTTGGCTATTCTCGCGGGCCAAATCGACCGCCTCGGCAATGCGATCACTGGCCGTTATCTGCCAATCGGGCTTTTCGCTGGCGAGAGCCAAGGCAATGGCGCCGGTGCCGGTACCCAAATCCAGAACCTTGGCGGCTTTGGGTAATTCAAGCGATAAGGCGGTTTCTACAAGACACTCGGTGTCTGGGCGAGGTATCAGCGTGGACGTGGATACCTTCAAAGGAATCGACCAGAACTCTTGTTGGCCCAACAGGTAGGCAATGGGATTGCCGTTTACGCGTTCTGCCACCAGAGCAGAAAACTGCTCGGCCTGCTCAGCCGCAATTTCCCGCTCCGGCCAAGCCCGAAAACTGGTGCGGCTGTGACCGGTGACGTGACTCAACAACAGCTCAGCATCCAATTTGGGTGAATCGCCACCGATTTTGGCTGCTGCATCTTTTATCAGGGCTTCACAGGTCAACAAGGGTTTACTGGTCCTGTGATAGCTCGGCCAGCAACTCGGCCTGATGTTCCTGCTGCAGCGGAATTACCACTGCGTCCAAATCACCGCTGACCACTTCATCCAGCTTATACAGCGTGAGGTTAATTCGATGATCGGTCACCCGGCCTTGCGGGAAGTTATAGGTGCGGATGCGCTCGGATCGGTCACCACTGCCGACGAGGCTTTTTCGGGTTTCGGCCATGCTTTGCTGCTGTTTTTCCAGCTCGGCATTCTGCAGGCGAGACGCCAGCAAGCTCATGGCTTTAGCGCGGTTCTTATGCTGTGAGCGCTCTTCCTGACACTCCACCACCAACCCTGTCGGCAGGTGAGTAATACGGATCGCGGAATCGGTTTTGTTAACGTGCTGACCGCCAGCACCAGAGGCCCGGAAGGTGTCTACGCGCAAGTCACCTTTGTTGATATCGATGGCTTCCGCTTCGTCGGCTTCCGGAATAACGGCTACTGTGCACGCAGAGGTATGAATGCGGCCCTGGGATTCGGTTTCCGGTACCCGTTGAACCCGGTGTGCTCCGGATTCAAATTTAAGAGCCCCGTATACGCCATCTCCTGACAGCCGCGCAATCACTTCTTTATAGCCGCCGTGCTCACCTTCGTTCTCGTTCAGGATTTCAACCTGCCAACGGCGCTTTTCCGCGTAACGGGAATACATGCGGAACAAGTCACCAGCAAAAATAGCGGCTTCATCACCGCCAGTACCGGCACGGACTTCCAGAAACACGTTTTTGGTGTCGTTCGGGTCTTTCGGCAACATCAGCCGCTGCAGTTCCGCATCCAGCTCTTCGCTGCGAGCCTGAGCGTCGGATAGCTCTTCTTCGGCCATGGCACGCATATCGGCATCGCCGTCTTTAGCCAACTCTTTCGCTTCCGCAATATCATCAAGAGACTGCTGCCATGCCTGGAAGCATTTCACCACAGGTTCGATTTCTGCGTATTCTTTGGATAAATCACGAAACTTGTTCTGGTCGGCAATCACCGAGGCATCGCTCAACAGCGCACTCACCTCCTCGAACCGCTCTACTAACTGTTCAAGGCGGGATTTAATCGATGGCTTCATAGTTTTTCCGTGGTGGTGGGCTCGTCAGCATCCAGCGCTTCAAGCTGATAAAGCTCACGAAGAAAGTCCGCTACTTCGGTACGCCCCTCAGCCATGGCTTTACGCACTTGCGTGGATGGTTGGTGCAGAAGTTTATTGGTGAGGCCCCGCGCCAGACTACGGAGTGCCGTTTCCGGGTCCGTACCGTTACGCAGCGCCCTCAGCGCTTTCTCGGTTTCCTCGTCGCGGAGCGATTCCGCTCGTGAACGGAACACCTTCAAAGTAGAGACAGCGTCTAACGCGCGAAGCTGGTCGAGAAAATCCTGAACACCGCTGGCAATCAGGTTCTCTGCTTCACGAGCGGCACCTTCCCGAGAGCGAACGTTTTCTTCAATAACCTGGCGCAGATCATCAACGGTATAGAGGTATACGTCGGCCAAGGCCCCCACTTCCGGTTCAATATCACGAGGAACCGCAATATCCACCATGAAATAGGGGCGGTGTTTACGTTTTTTCAGTGCTCGCTCTACAGCACCTTTACCGAGAATCGGCAGCGGGCTGGCCGTTGAGGAGATCACAATATCGACATCCGCCAAGTGATCCGGAATCTCGGACAGGACAATACCCTTACCGCCGTGAAGTTCAGCCAGTGCCTGCGCCCGTTCCAGCGTGCGGTTTGCAACCAGAAAATCACGCACTCCGGCATCGGCCAGGTGGCGAGACACCAACTCGATGGTTTTACCGGCACCGATCAACAGCGCCTTGTTGCGAGACATATCGGAAAAAATCTGATGCGCCATGCTGACAGACGCATAAGCAACAGACACCGGGTTTTCGCCGATCGCGGTTTCGGTGCGGACACGCTTGGCTACAGAGAACGTGTGTTCAAATAATCGGGAAAGGAACGACCCGGTGGCGTTGTGTTCACGGGCCAGGGCATAGGCATCTTTGAGTTGCCCGAGAATCTGTGGCTCACCCAACACCATGGAGTCAAGGCCCGCAGCCACGCGCATCATGTGTCGCACGGCGTCAGAATCCCGATGCACATAGATCACGTTTTCCAGATCGGCCGCGTCTAAGTCATGAAAACCGGCCAACCAGCGTAGTACCGAAGGTGCGCAGTCGTCATCACCCGCCAGATAGAGCTCCGTGCGGTTACACGTAGAGAGGATGCCGGCTTCACTGGCACCCGTCGCCACCCGCAGTTCGGAGAAGGCTTCGGCCATCCGCTCAGGTGTAAACGCTACCCGCTCGCGGATCTCCACGGGCGCCGTGCGGTGATTTATTCCCAGTGTTAGCAGTGCCATCGTGAGCTCAAAACACCCTAGTCCGTTGGAAGATAAGCAGCCTCATTCTACCGGCGCCCGCTTGCGCCTGCCACCTGAAAACACCCCAGCTTCGGCAACTGCGGACATGTTGGGCAACTTCAAGCGCTTATGCCATTATAGGCGCTCGGCCTTGACCACGAACCGATCTGCCTCAATTTTCCGGCAAAGAACGGTCATTCTGAAACACAGCCTCGAGCTCACAGGACGTTGCATGCAAAGAAACGCACCATACCTGGCCACCTGCCTGCTGGGATTTACCTTCGCCACTTTATCCGGCTGCTCCAGTTTTTCAGGGTCATCAACACAACCGGCCCCCGAACCTGTTGCCACCCCGGCAGCGCAACAAACCGACATTGAGTACGCCGACTTTGAACCTGAAGTGCTTTACCAGCTATTATCGGCAGAAATCGCGGCGCAAAGAGGCCGCTACGACGTCACCCTGGTCAACTATATTCAGGCCGCAAAAACCTCCAACGATGACGGCGTCATCGAACGGGCCATGCGCATTGCCCAAACACTCAATGCCGACAACGCCCAACAGCAACTGGCCGACTTGTGGCTCGAAAAATCGCCGGAAAATATTCAAGCCCACCGTGTAGCAGCCATTCAAGCCGTCAAACGACAAAATCTGGAGACCGCGCTGTTTCACATGGAAAAGATCATGGACCAAGGTGAGGATGCTGACTTTGACAGCCTGGCCGCCATGGCCACACAACTCCCTCCGGCCCAGCAGCAAGAATTACTGGCACTTTACCTGCGCCTCGCTGAACGCCACCCGAACACACCAGATTTGGAATACGGCATTGCCTTACTGATGAAGGTTACAGGTGCGCCCCAAGACGCCCTTGAAAGGCTAGACCCTCTGCTCAGCGAACACCCGAACTTTCAGCCGGCCATTACCCTCAAGGGTGACTTGCTCTATCAAACCGGCCAGACAAAGGCTGCACTGAACTATCTCACCACCAATACCCGGCGATTCCCTGACAATCGCCAGATGGGCACCCTTTACGGCCGAATACTCATTAACGAGCAAAAGCTGCAAGCGGCGCAAGATGAGTTTCAGCGGCTCGTAAATCGCCACCCCAATACACCGGGACTTAAGCTATCCCACGCATTGGTGGCGATCGAAAATCAGCAACCGGAGATCGCACGCACAGAGCTCATGGCATTAATCGAGCAAGGACACCACTTCAACGAAGCCAAGTATTACCTTGGCCGCGTAGAAGAGGAAGCCGGAAATACCGAGCTGGCCATCAACCACTACCAGAGCGTCGAAGATGGCAACTACTACTTCCCCGCCCTATCCCGTGCCAGCGAGCTGCAAGCGCAGGCCGGTGAGCTGGATGAAGCCATCAACCATCTACAATCGCTTAGGACCAACAGCCCTGATCAGGCCGAAAAGTTCTGGCTGCTGCAAATCAATCTGCTGATTGATCAGAACAAGAAGTCCCAAGCTTTGACCGCGGCCAACACCGCTCTTGAGGAATACCCCAAGAACGTTGAAGCTCGCTATGCCCGCGCCATGCTACTGGATGCTAACAACGAGCCAGAGCAGGCGGAACAAGATCTAAAAACCATTCTCGACATAGAGCCGGCCAGCTCCATCACTCTGAATGCGCTCGGCTACATTTTGATTGAGCGAACTGGACGCTTGCAGGAAGCTCAAGGTTACATCGAGCGCGCACTGGCGCTCGACCCGGACAACCCCGCTATTCTCGACAGCATGGGCTGGGTTCTGTTCAAGCAAGGTCACACAATGGAAGCGCTAGATTACCTGTCTAAAGCCTGGGGCGCCTACCCCGATCCGGAAGTGTCTGCCCACTACGGCGAGGCGCTGTGGAGCATTGGCGAACAAGAGCAGGCCCGCATTGTCTGGGAGGAAGGGCTGGACAACGACCCTGATCACGAAGTCCTTCTGGAAACCATACAGCGCCTGACCAACGATGGGAGTAGCGAATGACCTGCAGAATTCCCCTATTACTGGCTTTATTCCTCTCAATCACCGGCTGCACCACCATTCAGCTGGAGCCGTTACCAGAGGGCATGACAGAACAGCCACCCGCCGGGTGGGCCGCTCGCTCGTCAGAATTAACCCGGTTCAATCACTGGTTACTGTCCGGCAAATTGGCCGTCAAACAGCCTTCGGACAGCGGAACCGCAGTGATCAACTACTGGCAGCAGCGCAACGAGAGCTACGAACTGGCCTTGTCTTCATCGTTCCTCGGATTGGGCAGCACCCAACTGAAAGGGGTGCCCGGATACATTCATCTGACAATGCCAAACGGCGACAGCTACCAGTCCTCAGAACCTGAAAAACTTATTCAGGCGGCCACGGGCTGGCAACTACCCATCGACAACCTGACATGGTGGATCAAGGGTCTACCCGCGCCAGACGGAGACTTCCGCTTACTGTTTGACGAACAGAACAAGCTTGCCATCCTCAAACAGGATGGCTGGGAGATTCGCTACGATCGCTGGCATCCGTTCGTCGAAACCCTGCCAGAACTGCCCGCTCGCATCACGGCCCTGAAAGGCGACAAGCGAGTCCGTGTCGTCATCAGCCGCTGGCAACGCGAGGATTGATTCAGTGACAACCCGCATCACCCTGCCCTCGCCGGCAAAGTTGAATCTGTTTCTGCACATCACCGGCAGGCGGCCAGACGGCTACCACGAGCTTCAAACCCTGTTCCAGTTTCTGGACTACGGCGATGAGCTGACGCTCACTCTCACCCCGGAACAGCCAGGAATACGCCTTGAAAACTCCATAGAGGGCGTCCCCGACGACCAGAACCTCATCATCCGGGCGGCCCGGGCGCTGGCGTCTCGCAGCTCGCACGCGTTACCCGGCGTAACCATTAATTTGAACAAACGGCTACCGATGGGCGGCGGATTGGGTGGCGGCAGCTCCAATGCCGCCACCACACTTGTTGGGCTGAATTATCTCTGGGGCCTGAAGCTGAGTGAAGACGAGCTGGCCGACATCGGGCTGGCGCTGGGCGCCGATGTGCCTGTTTTCATTCGCGGCAAAGCAGCAATTGGCGAGGGTGTAGGAGAAATCTTGACCCCCGCAAACCCGCCCCAGGACTGGTTTTTGGTGCTAAAAGCCGAGTGCGAAATAAATACTGGAAAGATTTTTTCACAAGAAGGGTTGACAAGAGACACGCCAAAATTGAAAATACGCCCCGCTTTTGAGGGAGACGCCTCGAGGTACCGAAATGACTGCGAGGATGTAGTTCGTGAACTGTATCCTGAGGTTGACCGAAGCCTGGAATGGCTTGCACAATTCGGACCTGCAAGATTAACCGGAACCGGGGCTTGCATTTTTGGACGTTTCCCTACAGAATCCGCAGCGCGGATCATCTGGGAAAGCAAACCCTCCGGCATCAAGGGGTTCGTAGCTAAAGGGGTGAACATTTCACCACTTCACACAAAGCTAACAGAGCTAAGATGATGCCAAAAAAGCACGATACTGGGGTGTCGCCAAGTGGTAAGGCAACGGGTTTTGATCCCGTCATGCGCAGGTTCGAATCCTGCCACCCCAGCCACCTTTCTCCCGCTTCTTCTGAATCAAACGCCGATACCGAGAAGGATGCCGTCGTGTCAAAACTGATGATCTTCGCTGGCAATGCCAATCCTGAGCTTGCCCAAGCAATCGCAAAAAAACTTCACATTCCCATGGGCGAAGCCACTGTTGGCCGCTTCAGCGATGGCGAAACCACCGTTGAGATCAATGAGAATGTACGTGGCCATGATGTTTTTATCATCCAGCCCACCTGCTACCCCACTAACGACAACCTGATGGAACTGATCGTGATGGCTGACGCCCTGCGTCGCGCCTCTGCATCACGAATCACCGCGGTTGTGCCTTATTACGGGTATGCACGCCAGGATCGTCGCGTTCGCTCAACGCGAGTCGCGATCAGCGCCAAGGTCGTAGCCGATATGATCTCCAGCATCGGCGTGGATCGTGTACTGACGCTTGACCTGCACGCTGACCAGATTCAAGGCTTCTTCGATATTCCGGTAGACAACATCTACGCCACACCCGTGATGCTGGAAGACATCGAAAAGCAGCGCTTCGAAAACTTTGTTGTTGTGTCACCGGACGTTGGCGGCGTTGTTCGTGCTCGCGCTGTCGCCAAGCGCATGGACGACGCCGATCTGGCGATCATCGACAAACGTCGTCCGAAAGCCAACGTATCCCAGGTTATGCACATCATTGGTGATGTTGCCGACAAGACCTGCATCTTGGTGGACGACATTGTGGATACCGCCGGCACCCTGTGTAAAGCCGCTGAAGCTCTGAAAAATCGCGGTGCTTCGCGCGTTGTTGCCTACATTACCCACCCGGTACTGTCGGGCCCGGCAATCGAGAACATTAACGGATCTGAACTGGACGAACTGATCGTCTGCGACACGATCCCGCTGAGTGACAAAGCGAAGAATTGTGATAAAATCCGCGTCCTCAGTATGGCTGGCCTGCTTGCGGAATCTATCCGCCGTGTCAGCAATGAAGAATCTATCAGCGCCCTGTTTGAGAACGTGTAATTCGGAATCCCCGAAATACAACGCAATATCAAAAAGTTAAATAACGCTGAAACCGTATCAGAGTCGGGAGCCTAACAAGGCTCCCGACTCTTTTAGTCAGTCTGGGAAATAATTCTCAGACTATTCAAAAAAACATCATCTGTTCAAATGCCTGGTCGCGGGCTGTTCAGATGACGATTGAGGTACATATCATGTCCCAGGAATTTGTTATTGAAGCATTTCCTCGCGACGATCAGGGGAGAGGTGCGAGCCGCCGCCTGCGTCGTGAGGAAAAGAAAATCCCAGCTATCATCTATGGCGAAGGCAAAGAAGCCGTATCCATTTCTATCTGGGAAAACGAGCTGAAAAAAGCTCTGGAAAACGAATCTTTCTTCTCTCAGATCCTGACCATCGATCTGGAAGGCAAAAAGGAAAGCGTTATCCTGAAGGATCTGCAGCGTCATGCGTACAAGCTGCGCCTGATCCACGCTGATTTCCTGCGTGTAGACAAAAACCACGAAATCGTTGTTCAGGTTCCCGTTCACCTGGTGAACGAAGACACTGCTCCTGCGATCAAGACTTTCGGTGGTGTAGCTTTCCGCCTGCTGACCGAAGTTGAAGTTGCGTGTCTGCCACAGAACCTGCCTGAGTTCATCGAGGTTGATCTGACCGACGTGGAAATGGATCAAGTTGTTCACCTGAGCGACCTGAAACTGCCAGAAGGCGTTCGCATCCCTGCCCTGCAGCACGATGCTGAGCACGACCAGGCAGTTGTGTCCATCCACAAGCCGAAAGGCTCCAAGGCTGATAACGCCGAGGACGCTGAAGAAGCTGAAGAAGGCGGCGAGGAGTAATCACTCCGGAGGGACTGGCATATGGCACAGGATATTGTCATGGTCGTTGGCTTGGGGAACCCCGGAGCTGACTACGAGAATACCCGCCACAATGCCGGCGCCCTGTTCGTCGAAGCGCTGGCCCGCGATGCGGGTCAGACGCTCCGCCCCGAAAAGAAGTACCACGGGCTTTACGCCCGCATCCAATGGCAGGGTCTCGACCTGCATCTGCTTAACCCCAGCACGTTCATGAACCGCAGCGGCCTGGCCATCAAGGCTCTGGCGGATTTCTTCAAGATCGCGCCTGAAAATATTCTGATCGCCCACGACGAACTCGATATCGCTCCCGGTACCGCCAAACTTAAAAAAGGCGGCGGCCACGGCGGCCACAACGGGTTACGCGACGCCATCGCACACTTGGGCACCAAAGACTTCCAAAGACTTCGCATTGGAATAGGCCACCCCGGCGACAGCCGTAAAGTGACCGGCTATGTACTGGGCCGCCTCGGCAAGAAAGAAACCGAGGAGCTAAACGCAGTCACCGATGAAATCATGCGCGTGCTTCCGGATGCTGCCAACGGCAAACTCGCAGCCGCCATGAACCGCTTACACAGCTTCAAGCCTACCGCCTGAGCACGACACAACCCCTTACTCGCACCTATACCGATACACCGGTATAATCCGCGCAAATTATTAGTTCCAGCAGAGGCATTCCATGGGATTTAACTGCGGCATTGTCGGCCTACCTAACGTCGGCAAATCAACCTTGTTCAACGCACTCACCAAGGCCGGTATCGGCGCGGAAAACTTTCCGTTCTGTACCATTGAGCCGAACGCGGGCGTGGTGGCCATGCCCGACCCACGCCTGACCAAACTGGCAGAAATCGTCAAACCCGAGCGCGTGGTGCCCACGACTATGGAGTTTGTCGACATCGCAGGCTTGGTAGCTGGCGCTTCCAAAGGTGAAGGTCTTGGCAACCAGTTTCTGGCTAACATTCGCCAGACCGATGCCATCGCCCACGTAGTGCGCTGCTTTGAAGACAGCAACGTTATCCACGTTGCCAATAAAGTCGACCCGGCCTCCGACATCGAAATCATCAACACCGAGCTGGCGCTTGCCGACCTCGATACCGTTGAGAAGGCTATCAAACGCGTACAGCGTGTTGCCAAGAGCGGCGACAAAGACGCCAAAGCCCAGCTCGAGATGTTCGAACAGCTGCTGCCCGTCCTGAACGAAGGCAAGCCCGTACGAAGCATGAATCTCGACAAAGACCAGTTGGCACTGATCCGTGAGCTATGCCTACTCACCATCAAGCCCACGATGTACATTGCCAACGTTAGTGAAGACGGCTTCGAGAACAACCCTCACCTGGACGTTGTTCGCGAAATCGCAGCTTCTGAAAACGCAGCTGTCGTCCCGATCTGCAACAAGATCGAAGCCGAGATCTCCGAACTGGAAGACGACGAAAAAGCCATGTTCCTGGATGAGATGGGCATGGAAGAACCGGGTCTGGACCGCGTGATCCGTGCCGGCTACAAGCTGCTCGACCTGCAGACTTATTTCACCGCAGGCGTGAAAGAAGTGCGCGCCTGGACCGTTCGCGTGGGTGCCACTGCACCGCAAGGGGCCGGTGTTATTCACACCGACTTCGAGCGCGGCTTCATCCGCGCCGAAGTCATCAGTTACGACGACTTCGTGCAGTACAACGGCGAAGCCGGAGCAAAAGACGCAGGCAAATGGCGTCTGGAAGGCAAGGAATACATCGTTCAAGACGGCGATGTTATTCACTTCCGCTTTAACGTGTAATTTTTCGAAAATTTTGGCCAAGAAGCCTTGACAGCTTGAGGCCAAATGCCGAAAATACGCGCCTCGTTTCGGGTGATCCCCAAAACGATTTGGCAAGGTAGCTCAGTTGGTTAGAGCACAGCACTCATAATGCTGGGGTCGGCGGTTCGACTCCGCCCCTTGCTACCAGTATTCTAAAAGCCCGACTCGAAAGAGTTGGGCTTTTTTTTTGCTTATACCTTCTGGAATCTGCTGCTATGTCCGAAAACATCGCGTCCGGCTTATCCATCAACGCCCTTGATCGAATTACCCGCCACTTCGATGAACGTTACATCCAGCCCGGAAAACTGCCCGGCGCGGTAACCCTCGTGGCTCGTCACGGAAAAGTGGTCTGGACTCAGGCTCAAGGCTCCATGGACATTGAACGCAGCCGGCCTATGCAGAGGGACACGCTTTTCCGTATCTACTCCATGACCAAGCCAGTCACCTCCATTGCCATGATGCAGCTCTATGAACAGGGCAAGTTCCTGCTGAACGACCCCGTGCACAAGTACATCCCGTCATGGCACAATCTGAGGGTTTACAAAAGCGGCGGCTACCCAGATTTTGAAACCGGGCCAGCCACCAAAGCAATGACCATTCGGGATTTGATGACGCACACCTCCGGCCTGACCTACGGCTTTACCGAACGCACCGAAGTAGATGCGGCGTACCGCAAACTGAAACTGGATGGCAGTTCGATTCTTACGCTGGAAAAGCTGGTAGAAAGACTGGCTGAGCTGCCTCTGGAGTTCTCGCCCGGTACCGCATGGAATTACTCAGTCTCAACAGATGTACTCGGGTATCTGGTAGAAGTGCTTTCAGGAAAACCACTGGATGAATATTTTGAAGACCACATATTCCAACCGCTGGGTATGACCGACACCGGCTTTCACGTTAAGCCAGAACAGCAGCACCGCTTTGCGGCCTGCTACCTGTATCAGCCCGGCGACACCATGAAGCTGCAGGACGACCCGGAACGCTCAAAGTACCTGAAGCACCCGCGATTCTTATCGGGCGGCGGTGGGCTGGTATCAACCATCGACGATTACCACAAGTTTGCCCAGGCCCTGTGTCAGGGCGGCGAGTACCAAGGGCAACGAATCATCGGACGTAAAACGCTGGAGTTCATGCGCCGCAACCATCTGCCCGACAACAAGGACCTACCCGCCCTATCCATCGGTGGGTTCAGCGAAACTCCCTACCAAGGCAGCGGCTTCGGTCTGGGCTTCTCAGTGAAAACGGATGTCGCGTCGTCTCATACCGTTGGCTCAGAAGGCGAATTTGGCTGGGGAGGATTGGCGAGCACAAGTTTCTTCATCGATCCGGAAGAAGACCTTGTTGTCATCTTCATGACTCAGCTGATGCCGTCGTCGTCTTATCCCATCCGGCAAGAATTGAGAGCTTTGGTCTACGGATCGATGACCTGAAATACGCCGGTAGCGAGCATTACGTAACACTACCTATTCGATCATAGCCGCCTATGGCATACTCGGCCTCCTTAGCCAACAACGAACAACTCATCAGCAAGGAATGTTGTCATGAAACCAGCAACTCTCGCCCTGCACGCCGGCTTTAAAAGCGACCCGACCACCAAGGCCGCAACGACGCCGATTTACCAAACCACGTCATACACCTTTGACGACACCCAGCACGGTGCCGATCTGTTTGACCTGAAAGTTCAGGGCAACATTTATACCCGCATCATGAATCCCACCAACGCGGTTCTTGAAGAGCGCATGGCCGCTCTGGAAGGCGGCATTGGCGCGCTGGCGGTTGCTTCCGGCATGGCAGCTATCACCTACGCATTGCAAACCATTTGCCGTGTTGGCAACAACATCGTCAGCACTGGCCAGCTATACGGCGGCACCTACAACCTGTTTGCACACTCGCTGCCGAACCAGGGCATCACCTGTAAAATGGTCGCCCACGACGATTACGAAGCACTGGAAAATGCCATTGATGACCAGACCCGTGCGCTGTTCTGCGAATCCATTGGTAACCCAGCAGGCAACGTCGTAGACATCCAGAAGTGGGCCGAAATCGCCCATAAGCATGGCATCCCGCTGATCGTTGATAACACTGTCGCCACACCTGTTCTGTGCCGTCCGTTTGAACACGGTGCCGACATCGTTATCCACTCACTGACTAAATACATTGGCGGTCACGGTACAACCGTAGCCGGCATTGTGGTGGATTCCGGCAAGTTCGACTGGAAAGGCAATGCCGATAAGTTCCCGATGATGAACCAGCCGGATCCCTCTTATCACGGCGTTGTTTACACTGAAGCACTGGGCGAAGCCGCCTTTATCGGCCGCTGCCGCGTAGTGCCGCTGCGCAATACCGGCTCAGCCTTGTCACCGTTCAACTCCTTCCTGATCATGCAGGGCATGGAAACGCTAGCCCTGCGTATGGAACGCCATTGTTCCAACGCAGAAAAAGTCGCCCAATTCCTGCAGGATCACCCCTCTGTTGAATGGGTTAACTACGCTGGCTTGGCGAACAGCCCGTACAAGGCAACCTGCGAGAAGATCTGTGACGGCAAAGCTTCTGGCATTCTGAGTTTCGGCATCAAAGGCGGCCGCGAAGCCGGTGCCAAGTTCATCGACGCGCTGGACCTGATCCTGCGCCTGGTTAACATTGGCGACGCTAAGTCTCTGGCCTGCCACCCAGCCACCACCACGCACCGCCAGCTTGATGCAGACGAACTGAAGAGTGCTGGTGTTAGCGAAGATCTGGTACGTCTGTCCATCGGCATTGAAGATGTTGAAGACATCATTGCCGACGTTGCTCAGGCCCTGGAGAAGTCCCAAGCCTGATTTGCATCAACCGGGTACGACCAAAGTCGTGCCCGGTACCCTCGTGATTGCCCGTATCCACCTTGTAACTGCACGCCCTGCCCATTAACCTTTAGAGCTCACCTTATCTGATTCGAGAGCTCCAGACCTCATGAGCGACACCGCAAAGCCCCGCATTACCAGTGGTTCCAAATTCCGTAACGAACACGGTTTCTCCGCCATCAAAGACGGCGTCAAGCGATCGAGCTCAAGTTCGGAAGATAAGCCTCTGGAGCGCAAGCCAAAATGGCTGAGAGCGCGCATGCCTGGTGGCGAACGCTATGAGGCCGTGCGCCGGAATGTATCCGAACACCGGCTGAGCACGGTTTGTCAGGAATCCCACTGCCCGAACATCGGCGAATGCTGGACCAACGGCACCGCCACTATCATGGTGATGGGTTCGGTCTGCACCCGCGCCTGTAAGTTCTGCGCGGTCGACACCGGCAACCCGAAAGGCTGGCTGGACCCGGAAGAACCGGAGAACACCGCCAAGTCGGTAGAACTCATGGGCTTGCGTTACATCGTGTTGACGTCGGTAGACCGGGACGATCTTGATGACGGCGGCGCCGCTCACTACGCGGCCTGCGTGTCTGCCATTAAACAGCACACACCGGAAGTTGCGGTGGAAGCCCTTACGCCAGATTTTGATGCAGTGATGAGCGATGTGGAGAAGGTGGTGGATTCCGGTCTGGACGTATTCGCTCAGAACGTAGAAACCGTCAAGCGGCTGACCAGCCGTGTGCGGGATCCTCGCGCCGGTTACGAAAAAACCCTGAGCGTTCTGGCACATGCCAAGAAACACCGCCCGGACGTGCTCACCAAGACCAGTCTGATGCTGGGCCTAGGTGAAACCGAAGAAGAAGTCCTCGAAACCATGGATGACTTGCGTGCTGTCGGCGTAGATATTCTGACACTGGGCCAATACCTTCGCCCTACCCCGAATCACCTGCCTGTAGAGCGCTATGTGACCCCGGAAGAGTTCAATCGATTCCGTGATATCGGTTTGGAGAAAGGCTTTATGGAAGTGCCGTCAGGGCCAATGGTGCGATCCAGCTACCGGGCCGATCGGGTGTTCGACAAGAACAACCTGGGGCTGACCGTGCCTAATGTTCCCGAGGCGCCTCAGGCTATGCAGATTCCCGTCAAACACGTGGAATAATTCAGGTTCGTATAATTTTATCTAGCAAGCAAACAGTTCAGAACAGTTTGCTCTTGAGACGGGCCTCACTCAAGGTGAGCGTGGCCCCATCCCACAAATATTCACACTCGCTTACTGCGACTGCTGCATCTGGCGCTGTTGCATTTGCTGCTGCATCTTTTGCTGCATTTCCTGCATCTTGCGGTCGAGCTCATCACGCTGCTCTTTAGTGAAAACCGCATCAACCTTCGCCTGCATCAACGCAGAAACGGCCGCGATTTTACCGGTCACATCACCCAGCTTTTCAGCGTGTGAGCGAATAGCGCCCTCGTCGTAGTCCGCTTTGATTTGACCCTGCAAGTCCCGCTGCAAACCTTGAGCGTCCTGACGCAGCTCACCTAGCTCACCTTCCATTTCGCTGATGATGCCGCGGATCTTCGCTTGCTGGTCATCAGACAGGCCGACCATTTGAGCCAGCTGCGCAACTTGATCCGTCTGACCCTGCTGGGCAAAGGCCGGCATAGATAGGCTGAGTGCAATGAGTGCAGAACCAATAATTTTTTTCAGTTTCATAGTACGCTCCAAACTTGCGTGGCCAAATTCGCCACTGGATAGTTAAATTTACGCTTCAGTGCCTGACACCCTAAATCATTCTCCTACGCAATTTCACCCCGATACCCCTGCTTTTTGTACAGACTTTCATGCCACCCTCTCACACGCCGCGCCACTCAGGCTTTTTAAGCAATGTGAAAATTTAGTCATTCCACTGCATAATGGCGGCTTTCCACACCATACGGAGCAGACATCATGGCCATTAACTGGTTTCCCGGGCATATGCACAAGGCCCGAAAGGAGATCAAAAAAGTCATGCCCCAGATGGATCTCATCATCGAGGTCGTTGACGCCAGACTCCCATTCAGTAGCGAGAACCCGCTGGTGCCTTCACTGCGCGGTGATACGCCTTTGATCAAAGTGCTGAACAAGCGGGACCTGGCAGACCCGGCGATTACTGAACAGTGGCTGGAGTGGCTGGAACAGGAACGGGGAGTGCGCGCCATCACCCTCACCCACAATCAGCGCCAGGAAGCCTTGAACATCCTCAAGCTCGCGGAGGAAATGACACCCGATCACGATCGCCAAAAAAGCGCTTTACGGGTGATGATTCTGGGCATCCCGAACGTTGGAAAATCCACGCTCATCAACACCCTTGCGGGCCGCCCGGCTGCGAAAACCGGCAACGAGCCCGCGGTTACACGGGCTCAACAAGCCATCAAACTTCCGGACAATGTCTTGCTCTACGACACCCCCGGCTTTCTATGGCCCAAACTGTCACCTGAGCATTGCGGTTATCGCCTTGCCGTCAGTGGCGCGATTCGAAGCGCGGTGCTGGATTTTGAAGATGTCGCCATGTTTGAGGCCGATTACCTGGTCGACACTTACCCGGAACTGGCAATGTCCCGTTATGGCCTCACTGAACGCCCTCGAGACGGCTTGGCGTTAATGGATGCCATTGCAGCCAAACGTCGCTTCTTGGGCCGCGGTGGCATCCCTGATCTTCACAAGGTTTCGGAAGTGCTCATCAACGAGTTCAGGGCGGGTACCATTGGCCGGATTTCGCTGGAGACCCCCGCAATGGTAGAAAAAGAACTGGCGGAAGCCAGAGCTTTGGCAGAGGCTGAAGCCGCTGAAAAAGAAGCCCAAGAGCAGGAGCGCAAACACAAAGGCCGCAAACGCTAAGCATTAAGAATTAAGCACAAATACCGCTAGCTCGAACATCCGGTATAAAGCTATTTTCTTTTGGTATACTCGCCCAAGATTCGATAAGCAGCCTTCGCTGGCAATGTAGAGCTGCTTGTTCTCACATTTATTCTAGGTTGAACGGCTATGGCTCAGGCAATCCCTCTTCGCTCCGTTTCCCCGCTCAAGGCCTCTTGCAATCAATGCAGCCTGAGCAATCTTTGCCTGCCGCTTGCAGTCGAAGAAAACGATCTGGATAGCCTTGAAGACATTGTTCAGCAGGGAAAGATTTACAATCGAGGGGAACACGTTTTTGACCAAAGCACTCCGGTCAAATCCTGCTTTGCGGTAAAAAGCGGCTCGATCAAAACCTCCATCATCACCGAGAGCGGCGAAGAGCAAGTTACAGGCTTCTTTATGCCGGGCGAACTTATCGGTCTGGATAGCTTGGGCAGCGACCACTATGCCTGCACAGCTAAGGCTCTGGAACGCACCAGCCTATGTGAATTCCCGATGGATAAGCTGGAAGACCTGACCATCAAGCTGCCTGAACTCCAGCACCATATGTATCAGTTGATGAGCAAGGAAATCCAAAGCAGCCATCAGCTGGCCATGTTGCTTAGCAAAAATACAGCTGAAGAGCGCATCGCCGCCTTGCTGCTATCTCTTTCCAGCCGCTTCCGTCGTCGCCGGATGTCCGGCACGAACTTCACTCTGCCCATGCCTCGAAACGACATTGCCAATTTCTTGGGCCTTGCGGTTGAAACCGTCAGTCGTGTGTTTACGCGTTTTCAGAGCCAGGGCATCTTGCGGGCGAAAGGGCGCGAGGTTGAACTTCTTGATGTGGAAGCCCTGCAGACCGTCACTCACGAAGTGAGTAAGCAAGCCTGTCGGACATAGTAACCAGAAAGCGGGCCTGGCTTAATCAGCCGGCTCGTTTTCAGGCTTTCCAGCCGCGATGACCATTAAAAACTCTTCCTCCAGCCAGCGCCGCCACGGCAATTGTTTTATGCCAAAGGTATTGCGAATTTTAGTGCACACCATGGTCGTATTAACCGGCTCCAGGTAACCCCAGTCAGGCGTCTCATCCACAACCCGGATCCCCTCTGGAATGCCCGGCATATCCGCGATGGATAGCCCCAATTCGTAAAGAGATATTTCCTCAGCGCCGGCATATTGGTAGGTGCCCCAAACTTCAGCGCCACAATCCAGCTGCATAATGATAGCCGCCATGACCCGTGCCAAATCCTTCACCGCGACAGGTTGCCCCTGACAGCGGCCTGGCAATGGGAGCGTCTCCGGGTTGGCGCTGTTTTCATAGACCTTCTTCGCAATCCGGGCCAGACTCCAACCGGTTCGCAAAATAATATGTCTGGGCAACTGACTACGTAACGCCTGTTCGCATTCCCACTGCCAGCGCCCCAATTCATTGATCGGCTGACCGGGATTGGAAGCGATATAAGCATCCTGTTTGCGACCATCAAACACATAACATGACGACAACTGAAGCATGGCCATGCCTCGGTCTAGCGCATGGCCAGCGAGCGCCAGAGGAAGCGAGAAGGCAGCCTCATGAGTTGCTTCACGATCGGACTCGGCTTGCTCGGGATCTCCCAGCCACAGTGCATTAACAATCAAATCAGTGTCATCTGGGATCCAGTTTGCCAACGCATGGAGATCGACCCGAGCAGGATCGCTTATCAGCAGAGGACTCACCCGCAGGTGCGATGCTCGCAAGCGGTCAAGAAGCACCCGGCCTAATGGGCCGTAATCGTGAACAACTAATACATGCACGGGAATTAAATACCTCCGAATTTCGCTGATATGACAGGCTAATCCACTTTAGGGCCAATGGCCTTAACGAAGGTTTTGCTGCACCATTCATCGCACCATCGTATGACGACTGATTATCGTCAGTATGTACCACGCTCACAGCAGCAACACCACCAGTGCGCTGCAACCATGAGCATACAACACCAGGACTTATCATGCTGAAACAACAAAGCCACATTGTTGCCCCCATCCCAGACGAACTCCGCACTCGAGCTCTTTACACCGTAAGCGAACTCAAAACTCGCGGAAAAGCCGATAAGGAAGCCATCGACAAGCTGCACAACCTAATCGTAGAGCTGACTGAGCACGGCCTCGATTTCTTTTTTCTGGAACCGCTACGGCGCTTGAACGCGGGCAGCATGACCATGAGCATGGCCAAAGTGGGTATTGGCAGCATGCTAAAGGGCAGCAAAATGGTGGTTCATAAAGTACTCAAAAAGCTGAACGACCGCAGCCTGACTTCCATCTTGGAATTCATCGAAGAAATCATTCACGAGCCGGAAGCTCAGTAAGCGCAGCCAACGCACCCGGGCCTGACGATCACCGGCAGTCCCGGGGCACTCTTGCCGTCACTCCGGTCAGCAACTCGTAGCCGATGGTGCCGGCACAGCCAGCCACTTCGTCAACGCTCACGGTCTTGCCCCACAGCTCCACCATGTCGCCTTCCTGAGCCTCAGGAACGGCGGTCAGATCGACTGCCAGCATATCCATCGACACCCGGCCGAGCAGGCCTATGCGCTGCCCACGAACGGCTGCCGGCGTACCGGTACCGGCATGGCGTGGATAACCATCACCGTAACCAATAGCAACCATGCCCATCCGGGTTTCAGTGTCTGCCACCCACGTTGACCCGTAACCAATGGATTCACCCGGCCTGACAACTCGCGTGGTGATCAACGGGGCCTCGAGCGTCATAACCGGTTCAAGCCCCAGCTCCGCCCCGGTTTTACCTATCATGGGGGAAGCACCGTAGAGCATGATTCCTGGGCGGCTCCAGTCATAAAGCGGCTGCTCAGGCAGAAAGTGCGCTGCAGAGTTGCCTACACTTCGCATAAGCGAAGGCCATGCCCCTGTGGCTTGCTCGAAAATACGCGTTTGCTGTTGAGTCATGGTACTTGCTGTATCGTCGGCGCAGGCAAAGTGCGTGACGAAGCCTTGCAGTTCCGCTCGCCGCTCTACTCGTTCAAGATTTTCCATGACGGCAGGAAGATCTTCCGGTCTGAAACCTAACCGATTCATACCGGTATTTACTTTCAACCAATACCTTGGCGCACGACTCGCGGCCAACCACTCCAGCTGCAAGTTGTTGTGCAACACGGGCTCAAAGCACTGCTGCCGGCACAGGTCCACATCTTCACGGCTGTGCACACCCTGCAGCATCACAACCGACTGACTCAAACCTGCGGCACGTATTTCCAGCGCCTCTTCCACGCACGCCACGGCAAACTTGCCAGCATCGTCAGCCAACGCCTGCGCGACCGCACGAATGCCATGACCATACCCATCGGCTTTTACAACGGCCATCGCCTGTGCCGTACCCGCTTTTGCTTTTGCTTGTGCCAACCTGTAGTTGTGCTTCAGTGCGTCCAGATCAATTCTGGCAACGGTTGCGCGCGGCATTAATAGTCACCACCGTAATCGCCATAATCCCCGTGGGCCAAGTCCTCAAACTTGGTGTACTTGCCGATAAACGCCAGCCGGATGGTCCCGATCGGACCGTTCCGCTGCTTACCAATGATAATTTCGGCGATGCCCTTATCCTGAGTGTCTTCGTTATAGACCTCATCCCGATACACGAACATGATAACGTCTGCATCCTGCTCGATCGCACCGGATTCGCGGAGGTCAGAGTTCACAGGTCGTTTGTTGGGCCGCTGCTCAAGGCTTCGGTTCAACTGGGACAGCGCTACGACGGGGCAACTCAACTCCTTTGCAATACCTTTCAGCGACCGGGAAATCTCGGAAATCTCAGCCGTTCGCCCTTCGGTGTTTCCGGGTACGCGCATCAACTGAAGGTAATCCACCATGATCAAGCCAATCTTGCCGCCATTTTCACGGGCAATCCGGCGCGCCCGTGACCGCATTTCAGTGGGACTCAAACCCGGCGTGTCATCAATATAGAGCGGCTTGTCTTTCAGCAGACTCACAGCTGAAGTCAGTCGTGGCCAGTCTTCTTCCTCTAGCTTACCGCCACGGACTTTCGTCTGGTCAATACGGCCCAGAGAAGAAAGCATACGCATGGCCAGTGCATCCGCGGGCATCTCCATACTGAACACCAGAATCGGTGTGCCCGTGCTGATCAAGGCATTTTCCACGATGTTCATGGCAAAGGTGGTTTTACCCATCGATGGACGACCGGCAACAATAATCAAGTCCGCCGGCTGCATACCGGAGGTCTGGTCATCCAGATCTCGGAAGCCGGTGGTCAAACCGGTGGTTTGCTCGCCAGATTCGAACAATTCTTCGATACGGCTGAGGGTTGTCGCCAGAATAGGGTTAATAGCTTTGGGGCCCGACCCTTCTTTTGTACGAGCTTCTGCAATCTGGAAGACGCTGCGTTCTGCCTCATCCAGAATTTCACTACTTTTTCGACCTAGCGGATTAAAGGCGGAATCGGAAATCTTACCGGACACCTCAACCAGCTGGCGTAAAACAGAACGCTCGCGCACGATATCCGCATAGGCTGCGATATTGGCGGCACCGGGAGTCTTTTCTGCCAGCTCGGCCAGGTAAGAAAGACCACCCGCGTCTTCAATATCCCCGGCCCGCTCGAGAAATTCGGCCAAGGTGACGACATCCAAAGGCTCGCTTTCACTGGCTAGCCGCTCCACGGCACCAAAAATCAGACGGTGATCCTGGCGATAAAAATCAGCCGCCGAAATCATTTCTGATATCTCGTCGAAACGTCGATTGTCCAGCATCAGGCCACCCAATACGGCCTGTTCTGCTTCCACCGAATGGGGTGGAACTTTGATACGACTGGTTTCTGAATCAAAAGATGCAGGTTTGGGAGAAGGAGTTGCCATAGACACCAGACACGTAAGGAATGAAAAACAGAACTACAAGAATACCAGAAACAAACAAGCCCGAAACCGTTTCCGGCTCGGGCTTGTTTTAGACCGCTAAAACCCTCGGCTTCAGCGGTCGCTGAACTTACCTGCTGAGGCTAACCGATTACTCGGCTACAACCGCCAGCTTGATGGTAACTTCAACATCAGAGTGCAGCTGGAGCTCAACATCGAACTCGCCAGTCGTCCGCAGCGGACCTTCTGGCAGACGAACTTCGCTCTTCTCGACTTCAGTGCCGCCAGCAGAAACAACTTCTGCGATATCACGAACACCGATAGAGCCGAACAGCTTACCTTCGTCACCAGCCTTGGAGGTGATGGTGAAGGATGCGCCTTCCAGAGCTTCTGCACGGGACTGGGCAGCAGACAGCTTTTCAGCAGCGGCTTTTTCCAGCTCAGCGCGACGCTCTTCAAACGCCTTTACGTTTGCTTCCGTGGCAGGCACAGCCTTGCCGTACGGCAGCAGGAAATTACGACCGTAACCGGCCTTAACATTTACCTTGTCGCCCAAAGTGCCAAGGTTTGCAACTTTCTCGAGCAGAATAACTTCCATCTCGTTAACCTCTTCGTGCTTTATTCAGCCGGTCCGGTTGGCGCTATGCGTTCCCGAATATCCAGCCAGCTATCCACAAAAGCCAGAACCAACAACAGCATCATCAGATTCAGACCCAACAGCCCCAACACAATGTAAAACGCGAACAGCGCCTGACCGCCCCACTGCTTACGACCTACTACCCCATGAACCAAGGCCAAACCTGCCACGAGAAGTGGCGTGCCTGCAGCCCAGGCCAAAAGTACCGGATTCAGCCCCAACAACGGGCCCGATACCATGGTTACAGCGCATACTACCGCGATAGCCGGCGACAACCTGATGGCATGAAACTCGCGCCGGAAACCACCTGGGTTATCCAGCCCTGCCTGCCAGGATCTCGCCAACATAGCCATGGCAATCGCTATCGCGAAAGCCGAGCCCGCCATACTGGCGCTCATCGCGCTTCGAATGATTCGCTCTAGGTCGCCGCCCAGAGCCTGAACCACTTCAGCGTTGTACTGGTCGTAAAACTCGACACCGATCCGAACAAGTTCGTTCAACAGTGCCGGATACATGACTGGCAACATAAGGCCGGTCAGTATCGTCAGAAAGGCGCCGGATAACAGCGCGTTTTCCCAGGACAGCGATGCCCGGAAGACCGATGCCATCAGCATCGTTTGCAGCAATACGATCAGCGCTGTCGGGTTTTGACCGTATACGGCCCAACCCAATGCAGGCAAAACTGCCCAGAGGCCAATGGTGAGCCCCTGCCGAATCCCCTGTCGCATTATGACAAGGGCCGTAACTGCTGCGCCTATCCAGAACAACAAAGGAACAATAGTCGAAACTACTGCAACTCCGCCGGCCTGCATGGGACCGCGCATTACATACTGTGCCAGTGCACGCATGGTCCCGGGTCCTGTCTATCTGTGCTTAGTGGTCGTGACTATCCGTATACGGCAGCAGTGCCAGGTAGCGGGCACGCTTGATAGCGGTAGCCAGCTGACGCTGATAACGTGCTTTGGTGCCGGTGATACGGCTGGGCACGATTTTGCCGGTTTCAGTGATGTAGCCTTTCAGGGTGTCCAGATCCTTGTAATCGATCTCTTTAACACCTTCTGCCGTGAAGCGGCAGAATTTACGACGTCTGAAAAAACGAGCCATAACTTAACTCCTAACTCCGGTGAATTACTCTTCTTCGCCTTTGGACTCAGCGCTCTGGCTTTCGCCAGACTCAGCCGAACGGCGTGGACGATCGTCTCCGCCGGAACGACGGTCCTCACGGGACTCAGCGGCTTTCATCGGAGACAGGTCAGTAACAGCCTCGTCGCGACGCAGAATCAGCTCACGGATGATGGCGTCGTTGAAACGGAAGTTATGAGTCAGCTCGTCCATCGCAGCCTGTGAACATTCAACGTTCATCAGCACGTAGTGAGCTTTGTGAATCTTGTTGATCGGGTATGCCAGGTGACGACGGCCCCAATCTTCCAGACGATGTACCTGACCGCCATCTTCAGTGATGAGGCCGGTATAACGCTCGATCATCGCGGGCACTTGCTCGCTCTGATCCGGATGTACCATAAATACGATTTCGTAGTGACGCATGAGTTCTCCCTACGGGTTAAACAGCTTTCGACCTCAGATGGCCCCTTCCGGAACCGCTCCAAAGCATGGAAAGCAAGGAGGTGACAGCTAAGCTGCCGGCTTCTTTTTGCTTTATTGACAAGGCCTTGTATAAAACCGCCTGATCAAAAGCGAGATTTTGATCCCCTGAATTCAGGCAACACAAAACCACCCCTTCTAAAAGGGGTGACGTATTCTATGCCTACAAGGGGTATCGTGCAAGGATTAACCGGCTCGTTGACGCAGTGCTTCGTACAAACAAACACCGGTCGCCACGGAGACATTAAGGCTATCGACATGTCCGTGCATCGGAATGTTAACCAACTGGTCACAGTGTTCACGGGTAAGGCGGCGCATACCCTTACCTTCTGCCCCCATCACCAACGCCACCGGCCCTTTGAAATCAGCCTGGAACAGATTCGCATCCGACTCACCGGCAGTGCCAACCAGCCAAACACCCTGATCTTTCAGCTCGCGCAGAAAGCGAGCCAGATTGGTCACCCGAACAAAAGGCACAGTTTCAGCAGCACCGCAGGCAACCTTTCGAGCCACCGGCGTCAAGGTCGCCGACTTGTCTTTCGGCACGATAACCGCCTGCACACCTACGGCGTCTGCGGTACGCATGCAAGCACCCAGATTGTGAGGATCTGTCACACCGTCCAACACCAAAAGGAATGGCGGCTTATTACTAGCCGCCAACTGCGCCAGCAAGTCCGCCTCAGTCCATTCGCGACTCTCTGAGACTTCAGCCACAACACCCTGGTGCACGCCGGACACCCGCTCATCCAGTTCGCGGCGATGCACAACACTCCAGCGCACGCCCAAACCGTCCAGTGCCTCGGTCACCGATTTTACTCGCTTGTCCTGCCGGCCCGTTTGAATCCACACGCGCAGCAAACGCTCCGGCTCCCGTTTCAGCACTGCATCAACGGCATGCCAGCCAAATACATATTCCTGAGACACTAGCGATCAATTCCTGTGTTACTGGTTACTTACGGCTGTTGCGCTTTTTACTGGCAGGCGCCGGCTTATCTTTCGCACCCTTTTTAGAGGCCTCTCGGGCTGCCTCGCTGGCCAGCCGCTCTTTCGCGCTGGCCGGTTTTCCAGACTTGCCACGCTTACCGCCCTTACCAGCCCGATCGCCTTTATTGCGAGGCTCTCGCTTGGCAATATCCAGCGCATCCCGGTCGGCGGTACGCTTTTGAGGCTTACTGGTCAGCTCCAGATCGATTTTGCGATCTTCCAGCCCGACCCGAACCACCTTCACACGCACTTCGTCACCTAAGCGGAAGCTCACAGCCGTGCGTTCTCCGATCATCCGGTGCTTCGCCGCATCATGATGGAAGTAATCGCCACTCAGGGTCGACACATGCACCAGCCCTTCAATATAGATATCCGACAGTTCCACAAAGAAACCAAAGGGCACTACCGCCGCAATCACACCTTCGTATTCCTCGCCCACGTGATCCTTAAGGAATTCACACTTGAGCCAAGCCATTACGTCGCGTGTGGCATCATCGGCCCGCCGCTCCGTCATCGAGCAATGCTCACCGAGCTGTTCAACTTTGGCGTAATCGTATGGATAAGCAGCCAAGCCCGCATCCAGTTCTTTGGGCGACACCACATCCTTTTGCACTTCAGGATTATGAATGCAGGACTTAATAGCCCTATGCACAATCAAATCCGGGTAGCGTCGAATCGGCGATGTAAAGTGCGCATAGCTGGCAAACCCGAGACCAAAATGGCCACTCTCTTCAGGGCTGTAAACCGCCTGACTCAGCGAGCGCAACATGACCATTTGGATGACATGGGCATCCGAGCGGTCAGCTACTTCAGACAGCAGCTTCTGGTAATCCGCCGAAGTCGGCTGATCACCACCGCCTAACTGAAGCCCCAGCTCACTGAGGAACAACCTCAGTTTACCCAGACGCTCCTCGGAAGGACCATCGTGCACCCGGTAGAGTGCAGGCATCTTATGCTTCTTCAGGAAGCGAGCCGTTGCCACGTTGGCGCACAACATACACTCTTCCACGATCTTGTGAGCATCGTTTCGGTGCACCGGCACGATCTCTTCAATCTTGCGCTCCGCATCGAACACCACCTTGGTTTCGGTGGTTTCAAAATCAATAGCACCCCGTTCGGTACGCGCCTTGCGAAGAAGCTTATAAAGCTCGTACAAGTTATGCAGGTGCGGCAACAAGTCTGCGTAATGAGCACTCAGCTGATAACCCTGTTCGGTATCAGGGTGTTCCAGCATGGCACTTACCTTGTTATAGGTCAGCCTTGCATGGCTGCGCATAACCGCTTGATAGAAGGTATAGCCACTAATATTGCCCGCTGCACTGATGGTCATATCCGCCACCATGCACAAACGGTCAACACCCGGATTCAACGAACACAGTCCGTTGGAAAGTTTCTCCGGAAGCATCGGCACGACGTGGTCAGGGAAATACACCGAGTTGCCACGCTCAAACGCTTCTTCGTCGAGCGGCGAGCCTGCACGCACATAGTGAGATACGTCGGCAATCGCCACGACCAGCCGGTAACCGCCACGAGGGCGCGGCTCACAGTAGATCGCGTCATCGAAGTCGCGAGCGGACTCATCATCAATGGTGACCAGCCGCATATTGCGGATATCAACACGATTTACTTTGTCTTTCTCTTCAACTTCCGCAGGAATCGCCGCTGCCTGTTCGCCCACCGCTTCAGACCAACTGTGCGGGATTTCGTAGGAACGAATCGCGACATCGATTTCCATGCCGGGAGCCATATGTTCACCCAGCACTTCAAGCACTCGCCCGGTTGGCTGGGTGCGCACGGTTGGCTGCCGCAAAATTTCGACCACCACATACTGACCATGCACAGCCGCACCGACATTTTCGTCCGGAATCAGAATCTCGTGATTGATACGAGCATTCTCAGGAACGACAAAGGCAATGCCGCTCTCCTTGAAGAAACGCCCCACGGTCTGCTCGGTACGATGCTCCAACACCTCGACAATCACACCTTCACGGCGGCCACGATCATCTACGCGGTCCACTCGGGCTGCCACTCGGTCTCCATGAAAGACCTGGCGCATCTGGCGCGCGGTCAAAAACAGGTCGGAACTGCCATCATCGGGAATCAGAAAGCCAAAACCATCCCGGTGTCCCGATATTTTACCGGTCACCAACGCCGCTTCTTCAATAGGCAGGAATGCATTCCGGCGATTACAGATCAACTGCCCATCACGACACATGGCAATCAAACGTCGGCGTAAAGCCTCGATGCCTTCCTCGGACGCCTGCCCCAACTCTTGGCACAGGGTTTCGTGGGTGGCAGGGGCACCACGCTCTTTCAGGTGATTGAGGATAAACTCCCGGCTCTGGATGGGGTTATCGTATTTCTGGGCCTCACGATCAGCGTGTGGGTCCCGTACATTTTTTTTCTTAGAAACCATTCGGATCCTTGTTATTCAGGCCGCAAACACTGCGGCAAAATTCATCAATTCACACAGTATAACGTTGCCGTCTTAAACCTGCATGACAAGGCGGACATTAATAGGCACAAATACCGTGAAAACTTTTTTTCACTAAAACGTTTGACAGGCCATAAAGGAATTATTAAAGTACGCGCCATCGGTTGAGGGGCACCCTTCAACTCTGGCAGAAACGCTAGTTTTAAACAAACTGACAGCGCAACTGCAAATCACCTGCCGAGGTGGTGAAATTGGTAGACACGCTAGCTTCAGGTGCTAGTGGGGGCAACCCCGTGGAGGTTCAAGTCCTCTCCTCGGCACCATTTCCTTCCCCAGGAAATGGCAGAAAAAACGTTCAACCGATTTAAATTGCTCGTTATCAGGCCATAAACCCTGAGCTCTCCCGTTTAAACCGCATTTTATTTATCCAACACCAGCCAACGCAGTCAGCATTTACTGTACCCGCTCCGGATAACTCTGCGGTAACCACGCCTACAACACCATGATCTATAGTGATAGCTAGCCACCTTCTCCGGAAAACACAATGCGCAAGCTGCTCTACCGGTACGTTGATGCCACAGCCTGGAATGCGAAAGGGCTATCCCCGTTCAACTTTGCCATCTGCATTCTGATCCTCGTCTCCGTCTTGTTGGCGGTTATCGAAACTGAGCGCTCGTTCAGCGAAGCCTTACCTCAATTCTTTCTGATATCAGAAAAAATTCTGTTCGCCGTCTTTGTCATCGAGTACTTGCTCCGAGTGTATGTGGCCCCGGAGAACCCGACGTACTCAGGCCCATTCGGTCGGTTGCGGTACATGAAATCAGGGTGGGCTTTTTTTGATCTTTTGGCGCTCCTATCATTTATTGCGCCTTTCGTCACAAACTCCCTAACCTTCTATATTCGCCTGACTCGCATCTTCAGAATACTGAGAGTGTCTCGGCTCGGGCGCTTTACTCAAGCATGGAACCTGCTTTGGTCAGCCATCTCCAGACGTAAGTTTGAACTGCTGATGAGTGCGACTATCGCCTTTATCTTGCTTCTCATATCCAGCGCATTCCTCTACTTATTTGAAGCAGAGTTACAACCTGAAGATTTCGGCAGTATTCCAAGGGCGCTATGGTGGAGCGTAGCGACACTCACCACGGTCGGGTATGGAGACGTCACCCCAATCACTGCTGCGGGCAAATTCTTTGCCGGCCTTACGGCTATTTCTGGCGTTGGCCTCGTTGCCATGCCAACCGGCATACTTGCCGCGGCCTTTAGCGATGCCTTCCAAGCTCGACAGACCGAAAATCCAAGCGAGCATTCAGACTAACGGCAAGCACGCAGAGTGATCGCCACCTCATCACTCAGCCACAACCGTGTCCGTCAACCCCTCAACCAGATATTCCGTGAGCGTTTTGTAGACATAATCCACGTGCGCAAACGCTATGCCCGTCCCGCCCCGAACCTCGCTCCCACATGCATTGACCGAGCCGGCACGCTTGAGATCCGCCTGACGAATATGATTCACCGTTTCCTCGGTTACGTCAGCTTGATTCAGCTTCGAGTATGACAAATGCCACTTAAAGGCACCGTCTGAAGAATCCACACGCTCAAGGCTGGCCAGCGCTGAGTTTTGAACCGGATATTTGAGTAGTCGCTGAACATTCAACTCTACTACCGACTCCGGATCTTGTTTGTAGTTACGGTGATCGTATTCGTAGGCACTGCCATAGGATCTTTCCCCCTCAGAAAGGGTTACACCGAACAGCCGGGTCACATAAGGGTTTTCGAGAACAGCAGGATCATCCTCGGTGCCGGACGGCTCACAGACATCTGCCGCGCCTGCCTCCAAGAAGGTTACCGCTCGCTCCACCTCACCATTAGCGTCAACGCTGTATCCACTGACCTTGCTGCCCTCCCACTCCTCTGCAGGTGAATTTTGAGCTGTTAATGACATCGTCCAAGTCCTGTCCGGTTGGCCCGGAATCAACTCAACAACGGCACTCTTATCCGCCCAGCTCCATTCAATTTCAGCACTTCCGCCCAGCTCAGTGCTGTCAGGCTCAATGCCTTGGGTGATCTTGTGGCACTGGGTAACAGTGTCGAAATAAGCCCGTTTATTTGGCCAGTCGAAGACGATCCGCTCATGGACGCCGCCTTCGTCGTAGAGGCTTTTACTCAACGGTGACAATGACGCGCCAGGCAACCACTGAGTTTGCAGCAATGCCATGTAGCCATCCACTTGCACCAATCGCACCAACTCTGGCAACGATGGGGCCATGCAGCCCCGGCTGGACACCGACAACAACTGGCCGTCTTCCGCATAGTCAAACATCAGCTCAGCCGATGGCCCCAGATCTCTTGAGGGCAGCGTGCTGCTGTCTGCTGACACATTCAACGTTGTCAGAAGCACCGGATTACTTAGCTCAATGGGGACAACGGGCAACTCCAGCGCATCCGGATCCACATTGGCATAACTCCCCCCGGAAGCCGCACTATCCACCAACTGCATCACATCGCCAGCATGCTGCACTAACGAAATGCCGAGTAACTGGACCGCCTCCTTCGACAAGAAACGCTCGGTGCCATCTCGCCCAGCTTCAGCCAAAAGTGCGTTGTAACCATTGGGGATCTGGCTAGCCATAAAACGAGCCAATGCCTGAGCGTATGCGTGGGCTTTGTCGTCACCGGCAAGCACATAGTCTTTTAAAAGATTTAGCCCATCCAGGTCGGCATAACGTTCCGGAGAA
The DNA here is from genome assembly GCF_048285575.1 of Marinobacter sp. SBS5. NCBI lineage: Bacteria > Pseudomonadati > Pseudomonadota > Gammaproteobacteria > Pseudomonadales > Marinobacteraceae > Marinobacter > Marinobacter sp. SBS5. The sequence continues at coordinate 896,676 of NZ_JBLWAZ010000003.1, forward strand.
ATGCTGCCAAGCTCGGGGCTAATGGAGTTCCCCACAACAGCACGATAGCGTGCCAGCGTGGTCAGCGGGGTCACGTTGGTAACACCGGGGCTGGCCGACATCAGGAAGGCTCGCTTTACCGCAACCTCACCGTTACGGGTTTCTTCCAGGGTTTTATCCGGCAACGCAAGCGCATACAAAGGGTAATCTCTGGGATCTAAATCCTTGCCCAAAGTGCCCGGCACATCAAACTCAGAGATATCGAGATCGAAACGCCCTCTCGCAGCCGTCATAGCGGCGGGTTCGCCATTCTCCAGCGTGTAACGTTCACCATTGGCCAACATGACGTCTAACGGGCCTTTGCTGTACTGCCCGTCGCCATCCAGATCCAGCCAAACGCGAGCGTTCCGAAGGTAGCCATCAATAACTCGCCCCGAATAAGGCGCAGGCTTGCTGTAGCCAACGCCGTCAAAATCACGACCATCAACCGGCAGTTGGTCTGACTCTTCGCCACAACCGGCAAGCGCAAGCGTTAAAAGGGGGACGGAAAGACTGATCAGGCGTTTCATCACGGCAACCATTTATCCTTGTTAGAAGGTTGTGCCGTTACTGTAGGGAATACCGAAGCTGGAGACCTTGACCGGCTTGGCAAATTGTAAAGTTTGGTAAACGACAGGCCCGATGATCCGTAGCCTGTCGTTTGAGGGAAAATTAGAACGAGCGGGCGACAATCTCTTTCATGATTTCATTGGTGCCAGCGTAAATGCGCTGCACACGGGAATCAGCCCAGGCCCGGGCAATGGGGTATTCCCACATATAGCCGTAACCACCGTGCAACTGCACGCACTCGTCCATGACTTTGCATTGCAGATCGGTGGTGTGCTGCTTGAGCATGGCGGCGGTTGGGATATCCAGTTTTTTCTCCAGATGCAGCTCCAGGCAGCGATCCGTGAACACGCGGGCAGCGGTAATTTCAGCCTTCAGTTCCGCCAGCTTGAAACGGGTGTTCTGGAACGCCAAAATTGGCTTACCAAACGCCTTTCGCTCTTTAACGTAATCGAGGGTCCACTGCCACGCGGCTTCGGCCGCCGCTACTGCCGTGAGTGCCACCTGCAGCCGCTCAGCTGGCAACTCGCTCATCAGCTGAACAAAGCCGTGCCCTTCGCGGCCACCCAATAGATTGTCTGCGGGCACTTTCACGTCCTGAAAGAAAAGCTCAGACGTATCCTGCGCCTTCATCCCCACCTTGTTCAGGTTCTGCCCCTTCTCAAACCCTTCAGAGGCTGACTCAACGATGAACAAACTGGTGCCTTTGGCGCCCTCTTTGGGATCGGTTTTTGCAACCACCACAACCAGATCCGCTAACTGACCGTTGGTAATGAAGGTTTTGGAACCGTTCAGAAGGTAGTGATCGCCGTCTTTAATAGCCGTGGTTTTCACACCCTGCAAGTCGGAACCTGCGCCCGGCTCGGTCATGGCGATGGCACCCACCATTTCCCCGGAAGCTAGCTTGGGCAGATAGCGAGCCTTTTGCTCGTCGGTGCCATAGTTAAAGATGTAGGGCGCGACGATATCCGAGTGAAGGCTCCAGCCAATGCCCGTCAACCCTGCTTTGGCCACTTCTTCCATGACCACAGCGGAGTAGCGGAAGTCAGCCCCTACACCGCCGTATTCTTCAGGCAATGTCGGGCACAGGAAGCCCAGCTCACCGGCTTTATGCCATATCTCGCGACTGACCTGACCGTCCTTTTCCCATTGTTCGTGATGAGGCGCCGCCTCTTGCTCAAGAAATTTACGAACGGAATCCCGGAAACCGTCAAGATCGGCATCAAACAGAGTACGTGGAATCATGGCAGAACCTCGCGTGTTGAGTTGGCTTGTTGTTATCTTCAACAAGTCTGTGGCGAGGGGGGCCTGCACTCAATGGTGAAAACCATCAATCGCTTTGGCCAAAACCAACGCCAGCCACCACCAGATTCTGTTTTTATTCACCCCAGCGAGGCACCAGCGTTTGCGGGAACCCCAGATGATCCAGAATCCGCGCCACCATGAAGTCCACCAGATCATCAACCGATTGCGGTTTGTGGTAGAAACCCGGGCTTGCCGGCATGATGACTGCGCCCATGCGAGTGAGCTTGAGCATGTTATCGAGATGGATTTCTGAATAGGGAGATTCACGCAGCACCAGAATCAACGGCCGGCGCTCCTTCAAGGCAACATCACCAGCGCGCTCAATGAGATTATTACTGGCACCGGTAGCCAAGGCCGAGAGCGTCCCGGTGCTGCAGGGGCAGATCACCAACGGGGCTTTTTCGCCCGAACCGGAGGCTGGGGGCGAAAACCAGTCTTCACGGCCAAACACCTGAATTTGCCTTTCTTCGGCACCGGCATAAGCCGTAAAAGCTTCGGCCATGGCCGGTGGCGAGCCCGGCAGACGGAAGTCTGTTTCAGTGGCAATCACCACTTGCGCAGCCCGGCTAACCATCACGTTCACCCGGCTGCCATTCGCGACTAGGCACTGCAGCAAACGCAACGCGTACTGGGCACCGGACGCTCCGGTAATGGCAAGATTGACGACCTGCGGAGCCTCAGCCACGTACTTTCTCCAATTCCGCTACCAGTTTACGGTGAATTCCACCAAAGCCACCGTTACTCATAATGACAATGTGGCAGGTTTCCGGCAGTTGTTCCAATACACGGGCAATCAGCGTCTCGACAGAATCCTCGACACTGTGATGATCCAGTTCGCCGTGTTCTGCCCGCCAGCTTTCAACCAGTTCCGGCAGCCAGTCCATTTCGCTCAGGTTGCCCCACAACACTCGGTCTGCAGCGGCTGTGCTGGGAATCAGGGTTTGCTGATGCACGCCTTGTTTCATGGTGTTCGAGCGAGGCTCGATAATAGCCAGAATGGGCTCGTCACCCACTTGATTCCGGAGCCCTTCCAGGGTTGAAGTAATCGCCGTAGGGTGGTGGGCAAAATCATCGTAAACGGTCACTCCACCAACCTCACCCACCAGCTCCATACGGCGCTTCACACCGGAGAACCGGCACAGGGCCGCCACCGCATGATCGGGCGTGACACCCACATGGCGCGCAGCCGCAATGGCCGAGAGTGCGTTGCGAACGTTGTGTTGCCCGGTCAACCCCCACTTCAACACGGCCACAGGCTGCTCGTGGTGAATCACCATAAACTGACTGCCATCTTCCCGAAGCAGCTCCGCGCGCCAGTCAGTGGTGCGGGAAATCTCGCTGCCAATGGCGGTGTCCTGAACCGGACTCCAGCACCCCATGTCCAACGCACGGTCCAAATGTTTATCAACGGCGGGGCGAATAATCAGCCCTTGCGACGGCACCGTGCGCACCACGTGATGGAACTGGCGCTCAATGGCCTCAACGCTGTCGAAAATATCCGCGTGATCGTATTCAAGGTTATTGAGAATCAGCGTATTCGGGCGGTAGTGAATAAACTTGGAACGCTTGTCGAAAAATGCACTGTCGTATTCATCGGCTTCGATCACGAAGAAGTCACTGGTACCCAGTCGTGCAGAAACCGGAAAATCCTGTGGCACGCCACCCACCAAATAACCGGCATCAAATCCTGCCTGATCCAGAATCCATAACAGCATAGAGGTGGTCGTGGTTTTCCCGTGGGTGCCAGCGACCGCCATTACCCAGCGGTGTCTCAGTACTTCCCGAGACAACCATTCCGGGCCAGACATGTAGTCGATGCCACGATTAAGAACCGTTTCAACTTCCACATTGCCCCGGGACATGGCGTTGCCAATCAGCACCATATCGGGCCTTGGCTCCAGATTCTCCGCCCGGTAACCTTCCATCAGCGCTATACCTTGGGCCTCAAGCTGTGTGCTCATGGGGGGATAAACACCTTGATCGGAACCGGTCACCGTATGACCCAATTCCCGCGCGATCACGGCCAAACTGCCCATGAACGTGCCACAGATGCCCAAAATATGTATATGCATTAGGGTATTGCCTCCGATTTGAATCCTGCCAAGCCTCTACCATACTTTCTGCGGGGTCAAGAGTCGGCATCCCCTCATGAAAAAAGACCGTGTTTGGCGTATCATTCGCGCCAACTTTGAACCAGCAGGAGGCTTGAGCCCGCGATGGCGATCAAGAACGCATTTTATGCCCAATCTGGCGGAGTAACCGCCGTCATCAATGCTAGCGCATGCGGCGTTATCCAAACCGCACGCAAGTACCCGGATCTGATCGGAAAAGTATACGCCGGTCGCAACGGTATCATCGGCGCACTGACCGAAGAACTGATCGATACCAGCCTGGAGTCTGATGAAGACATTCAGGCGCTGATCCACACCCCGGGCGGTGCGTTCGGCTCTTGCCGTTACAAGCTGAAGAACTTTTCTGAAAATCAGCGTGAATACGAGCGACTGATCGAAGTGTTCCGTGCCCACAACATCGGCTACTTCTTCTATAACGGTGGCGGCGATTCCCAAGACACGGCTTACAAAGTCTCCCAGTTGGCAGACAAAATGGGCTACCCCATCACGTGTATTGGTGTGCCCAAGACCGTCGACAACGACCTGCCGTTCACTGACTGCTGCCCGGGCTTCGGCTCTGTCGGCAAGTACATTGCCACCTCTACTCTGGAAGCCAGCCTGGACATCAAGTCTATGTGCGAAACTTCCACCAAAGTGTTCATTCTGGAAGTCATGGGGCGGCACGCTGGCTGGATCGCAGCCGCAGGTGGCTTGGCTGGTCAGGAAGAAGGCGAACCGCCTCATATTATCCTGTTCCCAGAAATCCCGTTCGACCGCGAGAAGTTCCTTGCGCGTGTTGACCAGTGCGTGAAGGATTACGGCTACTGTGTTGTGGTGGCCTCTGAAGGCGCCCAGTACGACGATGGCCGCTTTGTTGCTGACGCTGGCGCAAAAGATGCCTTCGGCCACACTCAGCTGGGCGGTGTAGCTCCGGCTCTGGCCAACATGGTCAGACAAGCTCTGGGCCACAAGTACCACTGGGCCGTTGCTGACTACCTGCAGCGTTCAGCGCGTCACATCGCGTCAGCTACTGACGTTGAACAAGCTTACGCAGTTGGTGAAGCTGCGGTGGAAATGGCTCTGGCGGGTAAGCAAGCTCTGATGCCGACCATCGTGCGCGATCAGGTCAAGCCTTACCGCTGGTCCATCGGTGAAGCCAATTTGAGCGAAGTGGCTAACCAGGAAAAGAAAATGCCTATCCACTACATCACGGATGACGGCTTCGGCATTACTCAGGAGTGCCGCGACTACCTGCAGCCGCTGATCGAAGGGGAAAACTTCCCTCCGTTCGAGAATGGCCTGCCGAAGGTTGCCAAGCTGAAGAACCAGCTGGTTGAGAAGAAGCTGAAGACAGAATTCAAGCTCTGATCGGCGAGACCTGAAAGCAAAAAGCCCGGCTACTGAAAAGTAACCGGGCTTTTTTATAACACCGCACAATGCCTTACAGCTTCCAGAGCCTAAGCTCCATGCTGACGTACGTAGACGAAAAACTCATCGCAACCACCCACATATTCAGAGCCGACCAAAATCTGAGGCACAGTATAAACCGGCTGACCGATGCGCTCCGAAACGTCCTGCTTGCTCAAGCCCTGCTCGACCATATCAATCCAGGTGTACGGAATGTTCTGGGATTCACACAGGCCTCTGGCTCGCAAGCAAAACCCACAGCTTGTACGCCCGTAAATAGTGACCTGTTCCATAACGACCTCCTGCAACAAGGGCTTCCCCTTGTGGTGAATAAGACAGTAACTTCTATTTGCAGCGAATGATGACACGAGCAGAAAAAATTCAAAATTGATCCTGCGCATTGTGCTCATAGTAAGTACCGATACTTAGCAGATGGCCGAACTCAGGTTTTCAGGCGCTCCAACTCCCCATCCAGCACCTGGACCTGCCCGTCCAGCGCTTCGCCACTTTGGCGAACCCGCTGTGCCAGCTCGCGCAGGTCAGTGGCAGCATCACCGATATGGGTGAGGTTACGATTGATCTCTTCACTAACGGAGCTTTGCTCTTCCGCCGCCGTTGCCACTTGGGTGACGTGCTCAACGATTACTCCGATACGGTCAACAACCGTGGCCAGAGAATGGGCCGCTTCTCGCGTACCATCCACGGCACCGGAGGCGCGATCCACACCATGTTGAATCACAGACACGGCACCGGTGACATCGCCCTTCAAAGCTTCGATCATGCCACTGATTTCATCGGTGGACTCGCGAGTTTTCGAAGCCAGCGTTCGCACCTCGTCCGCCACGACCGCAAAGCCTCGCCCTTGTTCTCCGGCACGGGCAGCCTCGATTGCCGCGTTCAACGCCAGCAGGTTGGTCTGCTCCGCAATGCCGCGAATCACCTCGATGATCCGGTTGATCTCCTCGCTGCGCTGTTCCACATGCCCAATCGCCGAACTCGCCTCGCCCATATCATTGGCCAGCGCATCGACCCCTTTTACAGCTGCGCCCAAGGTGTCCTGAGTAAACTGAATGCCATCTCGGGCGGCACGGGCATTATCGGCTGCTTCGCCAGCGAAACCGGCCACTTCACCAGCCGCTGCCGACATTTCATTCATGGCGGTAACAACACTGTCTATATCAGCGTGCTGTTGACCGGTTTGATCATCAATATCGCGACTGACCGCCCCCATATCGGTGGCTTGGGCACGCACCTTGACGTTGACCTCCTTCAAATCACTGATCATTTCTCTGAGACGGGCAAGGAATTGATTAAATCCGCCCGCTAGGTCGATCAATTCTGCATGGGTATCAATATCCAACTCTCGAGTTAGGTCACCCTCTGCACTCGCCAAATTCTGCATGCGGTCCCGGATTTCATTCAGCGGCCGGGTTACCGAGCGCACCAGCAGAATCAATAGAGCAATGGCAATCAGCACCACAATCGCTGCAACGACTGCCTGCCGCGAGGCGGTGGCCGCCACTTCGGAGTCAAGCAGAGCGGTGATTTCGCTTACATTGGTTAGCGCCACATCTCTGGGCAACTCGATTAACAGCGACCACTCGCTCCCAGACAAGGCCACCTTGACCGGGTGCGCAACCGCAAGCGTGTGACCATCATCGAAACGGCCATCCTGTTTGTGCAGGCTGGAAAAGTCCGAGGCCAGTTCTGGCAGAGCCTCCTGCAGTGGCCGCCCCAGATGCTGCTGATAATGGCTGGAGGCTGCAATCAGCCCCCTTTCACTCAGCAGGGTGACTTTCGATTCACCCTTAAACAGCCCCTGACTCACCTCCTTCACCATGGTTTGAAGCGTGGTCAGATTGATGTCGATACCGACCACCCCGGCAAATTGCCCGTCACTCAAAACCGGCACAATGAGGCTGGTCATTAATTCCGAATAGCCTTCTTCGATTTCATAGTCGTAGGGCTCCAGCAAGCATGGCTGCCGAGAATCCTTCGCGCACAGATACCACTCCGCCTCGCGGTCACCAAACTCGTTGTGAGCGTCCAGATACTTTTCAGACGGATCTTCTGTGCGACTGAATTCAATTTCGCCCTGGGGGTTTCGAAAATAAGAAATATCCAGCGTGCCTTCGTCACTGCTGTGTTCTGCAGCACCGTCTTTGAAAAACTCATCTAGCCCATCGTAGGCATTAGGCTCGAATTGAGCATAGATGGCGCTAACACTATGCTGCTCCTCCAACACCGCTCGAAGTGCATCCTGCAGCGCCCACCGGCTCATGCGCCCGAACTTGTCGTCGTCTATGTTTTGGCGGATCAGAACTCGGAGCATTTCCGGTGTTTGGTAAGCTGCTTCAAACTTGCCGGCGACCAACTCACCGTACTGGCCGGCGGTTGCACCGAGCTGGTCCATCACAATACCCTGCACAGTATCGCGTGTATCATCTGACAGGCGCTCCTCCATAGCTTCTAATGACCATTGAGCCGTCAAAACGATGCTGAGACTGAGCAGCAACAACAGCGCAATCACCAAACCGTATAGCTTGAAACGGAGCGAAAGGTGTTTCATAAAAAGTAAAACCTATTAAAGTAAGCGTTAAAACACATAGTAGAACATGGAGCGCCCATGGCGTACCTCACCCTGTTTTTGACATCCTTTGCGGCCGCCACGCTGCTGCCCGCTTATTCTGAAATACTGCTGGGCACCTTGGCGAATCAAGGGCTGCCACTGTTCTGGCTATGGCTCTCGGCCACCCTTGGTAACACGCTGGGCTCTGTCGTTAACGGGGTTATCGGCCGGCAGGTCGATCGCTTTAAAGACAAACGCTGGTTTCCGATCAGTGAAATGCAACTGCACAAAGCCCGTAACCGTTTTAACCGTTACGGGCAATGGTCTCTGTTACTCGGTTGGCTTCCACTGGGAGGGGACGCCCTGACACTCATCGGCGGTATGATGCGAGTGCCCTGGCTGAACTTTATTGTGCTGGTGGGTATCGGCAAAGGCCTTCGTTACGCCCTCGTTATCTGGGCTGTTCAGAAAGCCTTAGGCTAATCTTTTTCTGCGTACAGGTACTGCCGGAGAATGTCTTCACCATTAAACTCCGCATGCAGCACGGCGATAAACGTGTAGACACCAATCAATTTCCGGTTCAGGAACACAAACTCCTTGGGTGGCACCCGGAAGTACCGGCTGATAGCCGAACGGGCGGCCTGCTTTGCGACCCGAGATGGCAAGTCGCTTTGCTTCCAACGGTATTCACCTTGGCTGTTCACGGCGTAATCTGGCCACTCGCTTCGATCTCGGGCCAACGGTTCCAGCACCGACATACACACTGAGCCAAACTTATCCAACACCGCCTCCGGCCAATCCCGGCTCATGAAATTCAGCGTGACACCGCCATCAATCACGGATTCCAGATTGCCTTCATACGAGGCTTTGATCATCTGAATCACCGGAGTGAGGAACTCATCGGAATAACTTTGCACGGCGCCGAAATCGAGCAGCACGATTTTATCCCAACCACTTCCCTCACCCGGCTCTTTGGCAATGCGTATTCGGTAATTGCCAAAGTTCGGGTCAGTCTGAATTTCGCCCCAATCGAACAGCTCCCGGAAGAACAGCTCGAGCGCGGCTTTGCCGAGCTCATTCCGCCGAGCCTGCGGCAAAGCCGCGACTGCTGGAGAGCTGACTGAGTGGCCGTGCTCGTAGGTGGAGGCAATAATGTGATCGGTCGAATACTCCTGCAGCACCCGCGGCACAACAAACCGGGGATCCTCACTGAGCATATTACGGAATTTCTCGGTAGTACGGGCTTCCAGACGATAATCCACCTCACGGTGCATCATCTCCCGGACCTCTTCCAGCCAGTCGTTAAACTCAGGCCCGAAGCTGACCAGGCGGGCGACTTTCAATAACTGGGCAACCGCATTCAGGTCGCTATCGACGGCATCCGCCACACCCGGGTACTGAACCTTCAGCACCAGTTCAAGCCCGTCGCTTTTTCGCACTGCACGATGCACCTGCCCCAAGGACGCCGCACCGATGGGTTCCGGATCCACATCGAGCTCAGCCAAGCGTTCAATGCCAATTTCTTCCTTGAGTACCCGCTCGATGGCCGGCCATTCGAGCGAGGTGGTTTGGTCTTCCAGGGTATGCAGCGCTTCAGTGACCTCATCCGGCAAAAAGTGCTCGCCATACAGAGCCATCACCTGACCGATCTTCACCACACTGCCTTTGAGCTTACCGAGCTCGTGCACCAGAAACTGAGACTGGCTCGAGAGCATCGCCCGGTGCCGCTGATCACGGGTTTCTTTATTGCTGAACCAATTGGTGGCCATGTGAGACGCCATCCGGGTCCCGGCGAACAAACCAGCCTTGGTCAGCGACAACCGGCGTTCAAAGCTGCCAGTCTTGATGCGAGAAACGGATTTTGCGGGCTTTCTGGTAGACATGAAGAACCTGTCTTAATGTGGGGTGTTCGAAATGTGGTCAGCTATCAATACCGCCCAACAACTCTCACGCTACATTATATCGACACTGCGCGCAGACAGCTTATCCCGTCCGCCCCATAGAGATTGCTATACGGGCCAATGCGTGCGGCTCTACCAGCCCTGCTTGAACTCGACGTCGTGCCCGTTCAGCCCGGCAACCAGCTCCTTAACCAAGTGCTGCTCAACGTCGTATACCGACACGCCCGGCACGAAATTACTGACCTGCGACATCGACATGCCCGCGTAGCCACAAGGGTTGATGCGAGAGAAAGGCTCCATGTCCATGTTCACATTCAATGCCAGACCGTGAAACGAACATCCTTTACGAACCCTCAGCCCAAGCGAGGCAATTTTCGCGCCGTTCACATAAACGCCAGGCGCATCCGATCTGGGCGCCGCTTCGATGTCATAGTCCGCCAGGGTTCGAACGATCGCTTGTTCGATCTCGTCAACAAGCGATCGAACGCCCAACTTACGCCGGGTCAGATCGACAAGCAGGTAAACAACCAGCTGCCCGGGACCGTGGTAGGTGACTTGCCCTCCCCGATCCACCTGAATCACCGGAATATCACCCGGCAGAAGAATGTGTTCAGCCTTACCGGCCTGCCCTTGGGTAAACACTCTGGGATGCTCAAGGCACCAGAGTTCATCGACCGTGGTTTCGTCGCGGGACGCAGTGAACGATTTCATCGCCTCCCACGCTTCCATGTACGGCTGCTGCCCAAGAGAACGGACGATAAGATCTGCCATCACAACACCATATGGACGCGGCCCGTGGCCTTCAGTTCTTCGAACAGCGCTTTAAGCTGAGGTTCCCCGGTGGCAACGATCTTTACCCGAACCGAACAAAACCGACCATTTCGGCTGTCATTTACGGTTATGTCAGCCTTATCGATACCCGGTGAATGCTTCTCGACAATAGCCGCAACCACATCGATGAAATCCGGGGCGGAGTCTCCGATTACCTTGATCACGTAATCACATGGAAACTCAATTTTCGGTGCTTTCGGCTCAGTCATGCCGCCCTATACTCCCAAGTCGTCGCGGACAATCCGCGCGGTCTTAATTGAATAATTGAATGAAAAAGAGCTTGATGGAATCCCACAGGCGCTTGAACAGGCCGCCTTGCTCAATCTCAGTCAGTGCCAGAACCGGCTGCTCAACCAGAGTCTCGCCATCGAGAACGACACGAACCCGACCCAGTTCCTCACCCATCTTGATGGGTGCTTTAATGACAGAATCAAGGTCTACCGTAGATTCAAGCTTGGCTCTGGAGCCGCGAGGAATCGTGACGTAAACGTCTTCAGCCATGCCTACAGACACGTTGTTGACAGCACCACCCCAGACGTCAGCCGCCATCAGCTCCTGACCAGCGCGGAACAGGCGTTCAGTTTCATAATAGCGGAAACCGTAGTTCAGCATCTTCTGAACTTCCTGCGCCCTGGCTGCCGAGCTGCTGGTCCCCATGACAGAGGCAATCAAGCGGGTTTCACCACGCTTCGCAGAAGCCACCAGGCAATAACCCGCCTCGTCAGTATGCCCGGTTTTCAGGCCATCAACGCTATCGTCTCGCCACAACAACGCATTGCGGTTGGGCTGACGGATGTTGTTGTAGGTGAAGTGCTTTTCAGCATAAATCGGATAGTTCTCGGGGTAATCTTGAATAATCGCACGGGCCAGCACTGCCAAGTCATAGGCGGTGGAGAAATGGTCTTGAGCCGGCAAGCCGGTGGCATTTTGGAAGTGAGTGTTGGTCATCCCTAGCAGTTGAGCCTGCTGGTTCATGATATCAACGAACGCTTCTTCGCTACCGGCAATGAATTCTGCCAAGGCCACTGAAGCATCGTTGCCTGACTGAATAATCACGCCTTTCAACAAATCTTGTACGCTCGCGCTGGTGCCTTCTCGGAGGAAGGTTCGCGAGCCTTCGGTGCGCCAGGCTTTGACACTGATCGGCACCATGTCAGACATGGAAATCCGCCCCTCATCCAGCTCACGCTCAACGATATAGGCGGTCATCATTTTAGTCAGGCTGGCCGGCGGCAAGCGCTCGTTACTGTTGTGCTCCATGATTACCCGGCCACTGAGCGGATCCATCAGGACCCAGGAACTGCCCGCAATTTGTGGCGCGGAGGGAATGAGCACCGATTGCGCCGACGCCTGCGCGGCGAACACTGTCAGAGACAGAGCCAGGAAAAACATTCGAGTAAAAATTTTGAAAGCCATGGGTCGTTTCATTCGCTGTCAGAGGTTTGTCTTGTGTGTGTTCTGAACTCAAGCGGTTCAGTGTGTATCCGTAAGTACGATGGAGTTGCCGAAACCTTTGGACTCAATCAGGTTTTGAGCATATCGAGCATCATCTTCGCTCACAAACGGGCCGACTTGCACCCGATGAAAACGACCATTGCTCGTTGAGACTTGTCGAACCCGCACGGGCTCATCGAGTTCCCTTTGAGCACGGGCGAACATTGCGTTTGCAGGCTCCGGACTTCCAAAGGCCCCCAACTGAACAAACAGAGCCTTGCGAGAAGACTCAACCGCTGGCTCCGCGGGTTCCACAGGCTCCTGAGCTGGCTTGGCCATCACACTGCCGCTTTTTGGGTCGAACGGTTCCCCAGCCAGAAACATAGAACCGTCGGGTTTTACCGTGATGGCTGCCACTTCAACGCGCGCTGTACCTCGGGACTGGTAACCTAGCTTTTTCGCGGCTGCGTATGATAGGTCAATCATCCGATCGCCATGAAACGGCCCTCGGTCATTCACCCGGACTATCACAGATCGCCCGTTATCCAGATTGGTCACCCTAGCATAGCTCGGGATACGCAGGGACTTATGGGCTGCAGACATAGAGTACATATCGAACACTTCGCCATTCGATGTTTTATGGCCATGAAACTTTTGCCCGTACCAACTGGCCGTCCCTCTTGCCACATAGCCGTCGTTGCTGTCGACGACACGGTAGCTTTTACCCCAGACCTGATAAGGCGACTTATTACCCGCCCGGCGGGGTGCTTCGTAACGTGGCTCAGCATCCGCGAGCTCACTGACATCGAAGTTCCCCTCCGGTGCCCGGTCCTGTTTCAAGGTGTACCTTGACGAATGGTCCACGCTTGGCGTGCTGGAGCAGCCAGATAGGGCCAACAGCAGTGCCGGCGCCAGAAACCATGTTTTCAGAATGTTCGCCATAACCGCGCGCAACTCTTAATGTTGGTTTGTCAGAGCTTACTGACCTGCAATATTGTAACGGGTTCCTGCCGGCGTTAACCATTACCGGCCAGCCATGATTACCCTGACCTCAGGCTGTAATCATCCGGCGATGGGTATGAATCGACATAAGCACACCAAAAGCCGCCATCAATGTAACCCCGGAGGTCCCACCATAGCTGATCAAGGGCAAAGGAACCCCGACCACAGGCAGCAGACCACTGACCATTCCAACGTTCACAAATATGTAGATGAAGAAAGTCATGGTCAGAGCGCCTGCCAGCAAGCGAGCATAAGAGTCCTGAGCCGACACAGCAATGTACAGACAGCGCAGGATAATCAGAAAGTACAGAGCCATCAGTAGCAACATACCGACAAAACCAAATTCCTCGGCCAGCACGGCGACAATAAAGTCGGTGTGACTTTCTGGCAAAAATTCCAGATGTGACTGAGTCCCCTGCAGCCAACCTTTGCCGTCCAGGCCTCCCGAACCGATCGCGGTCTTTGACTGAATAATGTTCCACCCCGCCCCGAGCGGGTCACTTTGCGGATCCAGCAAGGTCAGGACGCGCTGTTTCTGGTAATCCCTCATCACAAAAAACCACATCAGAGGCGCAGAAACCGACACCAAGCCAAAAAATGCCACGATCAGTTTCCAACTCATGCCCGCAAAAAACACCACAAAGATGCCGGCCATACCCACCAGCAACGAGGTGCCCAAGTCTGGCTGCTGGACGATCAAGAACATGGGTAAAAGAACGATAAACAGCCCCATCATCACCCGTCCAAAGGTGGGCGGCAGGAAGTAACGAGATAGATACCAAGCGGCCATCATCGGAACTACCAGCTTCATCAACTCCGAGGGCTGGAACCTCGGCAGCCCCGGGATCGCCAACCACCGCTGCGCGCCCTTGGCTCCCACGCCTACCAGCAGAACGGCCACCAAACCGGCCAAGCCAAGCACATACAACCATGGTGACCAACGCCGAAAGACAGCCGGGTCCAGCTGCGCAAATACCAGCATCACGCCAAAGGCCACGGCCAGCCGGATTCCCTGAGCTTTAACCACCTCAATGTTTCTATCGGCGCCACTGTAGAGAACAAACAATCCGCCGCCGACCAGCATCAGCAACAGAAAAAGCAAGATCGGGTCTAGATGCAGTATGTTCCAGATGCTACGCGACCGCCCTAAGCCGGCTCCCGCCGGTCCATCCAGCAATTTTTCCCCCAGCGCCATCAGTGCTCACTCCCAGTGTGGTCTGACTGCCCCAGCAAACGGGCGGACTCGGCCGCTGGAAACTCTTCCAACCAGGCATCAAACAATCCTCGGGCAACCGGCGCTGCGACACTGCTGCCACCACCACCGTTCTCGACAATGATGGCCACGGCAATTTTCGGATCGTCGGCGGGCGCAAAACCAACAAACAAGGCATGGTCCCGAAGCCGTTCCTTAATCTCTTCCGCGTCGTATTCTTGGTCTTTCCCTAGGCTAAACACCTGTGCGGTACCGGTTTTGCCCGCCATCCGGTAACTGGCACCACTTGCGGCTCGCCGGGCGGTACCTCGGGCTCCGTGCATCACTTCCTCCATGGTATCGACCACATACTCCCAATTTTCCGAATCTTTCAGAATCAGAGGGTTGTGGGTTTCTGCGGGCAAAAACTCAGCCGCTGACCGCTCGCCGCGAATATCCTTCAGCAGGCGGGGTTCAACCCACTCGCCACGATTGGCGATCAACGCGGTGGCCGTCGCAAGCTGCAACGGTGTCGCTAGGAAGAAACCTTGGCCAATCCCCATGTTCACAGAGTCCCCAGGGTACCAAGGCTGATTGCGCATGGCGCGCTTCCAGCCGTCAGAAGGCAACAAACCACTCAAGGCGCCGGAGACGTCTAGAGTTGCGTCTTCACCAAAACCAAACGCTGAAAGATATTTGTGCATGGTGTCGACCCCCATATCGGCGGCCACATCGTAAAAATAAACATCGCAAGACTGCGCCATCGCATGTTTCAGATCCACCCAGCCATGCCCGGAACGCTTCCAGTCACGGTACCGGCGACCACCTTCACGCAACTGAAAATAACCCGGGTCCCAGATCTTCCGATCACGGGTTGTCACCCCGCTGTCCAGCGCTGCCACCGCCATCATCGGTTTGATGGTTGAGGCCGGCGGATACTGGCCGCGCAACGCCCGATTGAACAACGGCTTGTCGTTACTTTCACTGAGCGCACGGTAGTCCGCTACGCTGATGCCTGTGACAAATTTATTGGTATCAAAGCCGGGCACACTCGCCAGTGCTAAAATACCACCGGTCGCGGGCTCTATCGCCACAACGGCACCCCGCCGCCCCTCCAACAACTCGTGGGCCTTGCGCTGAAGGCGCAAATCCAAATGCAACTCCAGATCTTCACCCGGCACCGGGTTTTCGCGTTCCAATACGCGCAAAATCCGCCCCCGAGCGTTGGTTTCGACGTGCTGATAGCCAACCCGGCCGTGCAACACTTCTTCATAAAACCGCTCAATCCCGGACTTGCCGATGTAGTTGGTCCCCGCGTAATTTACCGGATCAATTCTATTCAGCTCTTCACGGTTAATACGGCCAACGAACCCCAGTGCATGGGCAGTGAGATCACTGTGAGGGTAATAACGTACTAATTCGGCAGTGACTTCTACGCCCGGAAACTCATGCCGATGCACGGCCATCTTGGCGATATCCGATTCCCCCAAATCGTAAAACAAGGGAATTTCCTGAAACGGTCGCCGTGGCTCATTCAAACGTTTCCTGAAGCGCTCGAGATCTTCGTCAGCAATCTCGAGAATACGTCCCAAACGGTCCAGAGTGTCGTCAATCGGGGCCGCCCGTTCGGGCACAATGGTTAAACTGAAGACGGGACGGTTTTCTGCCAGCAATTCCCCGTTGCGGTCATAAACCAAACCACGGGGTGGCGGCACCGACTGAACCTGAACACGGTTTTTATCAGACAAGGTGGTGTAGATGTCGTGCTCAACGACCTGCAACTGATACATGCGGGCTAGTAATCCCGTCATCAGAAGCATGACAAACAGCAACATCACTAAAGCGCGACGCTGAAATAGCCGGCGTTCTGCCGCGGTGTCTTTGAATTCACCCCAAGCCATAGAAAACCCTAGGCCCGGTGATAAGGGTGATTACGCGTGATAGACCAGGCGCGATACAGCTGTTCTGCGAGCAGAATACGCACCAGAGGGTGAGGTAAAGTAAGGGGGGAGAGTGACCATTGTTGATCGGCACGTTGCCGGCAAGCCTCGGCTAATCCATCGGGGCCACCCACCAAAAAAGACACATCTTGACCATCTTGCTGCCAGCGTTCCAGCTGGCTGGCAAGTTTTTCTGTTGACCACGGGCGCCCCCCCACTTCCAGAGCAACCACCCTGTCCCGCTGACCGACAGCCGAAAGGATAGAATCGCTTTCTCGCTGCATAAGCCTTGGGATATCAGGGTTCTTGCCGCGATGAGGCATGGCAATTTCAGTCAACTCGAGGGGCAGCTCCGGTGGCATCCGGCGCGCGTAATCGTTATACCCCGCAGTGACCCAGTCGGGCATTTTTTGCCCCACGCAGATCAATCGCAGGCGCATGATTACTCGCTGCCTGCCGCACCAGCTTCTGGTGCATCGCGCCAGAATCGTTCCAGATCGTAGAATTCGCGAGCCGCTGGCATCATCAGATGCACAACCACGTCGCCCAGATCCACAAGAATCCAGTCACTGCCCGGAGCACCTTCTACGTTATTAGCTCGCATCCCCTGCTCCTTGGCTTCGATAACCACGGAGTCGGCCAGTGATTTCACGTGCCGGCTGGAGGTACCCGATGCGAGAACCATGAAATCAGTAACGCTGGTACGATCACGAACATCCACTACGCTGATGTCCTGCGCTTTGATGTCTTCTAGCGCGTTTACGACCAGATCTTTCAGTTGTTCTGCCTGCATAATTACCCTGTGTTCCGGGCGATGGCCCAGATGGCCGCCCGATTAGTGATATTCAGACGCGATTGTAGCACTAAAAGTTTCTGTCGGGGCAGGCACCGTAAAGGCCTTGCTCATGAATTCTCTGCAAGACCGGGTCCGGTAGCAGATAACGGGGCGAGCGCCCGTCTGCAATTCGCTGCCGTATACCCGTTGCCGAAATATCCATCAACGGTGCTTCGAACTCCAGAATTTTTCCGGCAGGAGCTTGCTGCAGGTCACTGACACGCACTGCGCGACGCTCATCCAGCAAACAACGCGCCGGACTTCCCTGGGGCAAATCCGCCCCCGGCCTGCGTACAACCACAATATGCGCCAATCCCGGAATTTCCCGCCACTCCTGCCACCGATCAAAGCTGGCAAAAGCATCAGTGCCGACCACCATCACCAACGGCTGCTCCGAACCCAATTCGCGCCGCAATTGCAGCAACGTATCCGCTGTAAAAGAGGCTCCTCCACGCTGCAATTCGCGATCATCAACACCCAACCGAGACTCACCGTTGATGGCTATGCGAATCATGTCGAGCCGCTGGGCCGAGGTTGCTCCCGTGCCACTGCGATGCGGCGGAATATGGCACGGCATCAAATCCACCCGCTCCACCTGCAGCGCATCGGCCATCTCAAGCGCCAGCCTCAGGTGTCCGTGGTGGATCGGGTCGAAGGTTCCGCCATAGATAACGTGCATCAATCAGGCCCGAATGTGGCCGTCACCAAACACCACATACTTCTGAGAGGTCAGGCCGTGCAGCCCAACCGGACCACGGGCATGAATCTTGTCGGTGGAGATGCCAATTTCCGCACCCAACCCATACTCAAAACCATCCGCAAATCGGGTCGAGGCGTTAACCATCACGGAACTGGAATCCACTTCGGTAAGGAAACGACGAGCACGGGTATAGTTTTCGGTAATGATGCTTTCGGTATGTTGAGAGCTGTAGCGATTGATGTGATCAATAGCGCCGCTCAATCCGTCCACCACACGCACCGCGAGAATCGGGGCAAGATATTCCTCATGCCAATCGTCTTCAGTCGCCGAAACAATGCCCGGCAGAATGTTCAGGGTTCGTTCGCAGCCACGAAGCTCGACACCTTTCGCGTCGAACTCAACCGCCAGCAAAGGCAGGATATCCTCAGCAATTTCCTGGTCCACCAGCAAAGTTTCCATGGTGTTGCAGGTGCCGTAGCGGTGGGTCTTGGCATTCACCGCGACCTTAAGCGCCTTCTCGGGATCCGCGTGACTATCAATGTAAACATGGCACACACCATCAAGATGCTTGATGACCGGCACTTTGGCATCCCGGGAGATACGCTCAATCAACCCCTTCCCGCCCCGCGGCACAATAACATCCACGTACTGCGGCATGGTGATCAACTCGCCTACGGCGTCACGATCGGTGGTTTCAACCACTTGAACGGCAGCTTCCGGCAATCCAGCGGCGGCCAGCCCCTGAGCGATGCAAGCAGCCACCGCCTGGTTGGAGTGAATGGCTTCAGAGCCACCCCGTAAAATCGTCGCATTTCCGGATTTCAGACACAGACTGGCGGCTTCAACGGTCACGTTCGGACGCGATTCGTAAATGATGCCGATCACGCCCAGCGGTACGCGCATTTTCCCGACCTGTATTCCGGACGGGCGATAGTTCATATCGGTAATCTCACCCACCGGATCCGGCAAGGCCGCCACTTGCTTCAGGCCTTCGATCATCGTATCGATACGGGCTGAGGTAAGTTCTAATCGATCCAGCATCGCAGCATCTAGCCCGTTCGCCCGTCCGTTCTCCAGATCTTTCTGGTTGGCCTGCGCAAGCTCCGCTCGAGCACTGTCGAGTGCGTCTGCGGTGGCTGAGAGCGCGTGATTCCTCACCTCAGTCGTTGATCTGGCGACTTCTCGTGCGGCGGCCCGAGCCTGTTGGCCCAGCTCCGTCATATAAGCTGCAACGTTCATTGATATACCTTCTTAATATGCAAGCTGAATCTAAAACCGGTGGGTTACTTTACCTTTCCCGTTTCAAGTCCGCACCCCAAACGACTATTATACCGCTGCACAGGATTCAATATTCAACGGATGTGCCGGTATAGGACAGTCACCATGCCCCAGTTGGCCGAAAAATTTCTGCCTAGCAAGCTCTCGAAAATAGGCTTTATTGTTCTGGCTTTAACCGCGGCTGGCTTTGCCATGCTGAGAGAACCCTTGGCAGCCGCCGCGGCTGCCTCTACAGCTGGGCTTTTTCTGACCGGCATGCACGGAAACCGTCGCAGGCAATCAGTACCTTGGCCACAACTGCGCATTCTGTTTTTTATCACTCTGAACTTAGCCCTGTTTGCCGCGCTATGGCGTGGACCTTGGACTTTGAGCCACTGGCTCTACGCGCTTCCATTGATCACCTTCGGGTTTGTGCCAGCCTACGCCGCACTCGTCATTACCATCGCGGGGGTTATTTTCGTGATGTCCAGCACTCAATCATTCATCACGCTGCCTGACCGCCACCAGATGATCAGCGCCTTCGTCCTCTCCACGTTACTCGGGGCCATCCTGATCTTTCTGCAAAAATACAAAGATCGCCAGCTCAAGCCCTTGCGGCGCACCGACCAGCTGACACAAGCGGCAAGCCGAGAATACTTGTCTGCCGATTTACACAAAGAAATACAGCGCAGTGAACGTGAAGGGACTCATCTATCAGCCATGGCGATTGGCCTCGACACCCACGTAAGCGACACAGCGCCAGATGCCGACATCAGCGCCATTCTGCCTCGCATCGGGCGATACCTGCACTCACAGCTTCGCGACTTCGACACCTACTACCGCATGGCCGATCTACAGTTTCTGGCCATTCTTCCAAGCACCAATACCGCCGAAGCCGCTGATACTGCTGAACGCATTCGGAACGGCCTATGTACGCTTATGGCCTCTCACGGCCTGAAACTAACGGTCAGCGCTGGCGTTGCCGGTCTCAACATTGGCGATGATGCCGACAGCCTGCAAATCAGCGCCTCGAATGCTCTGCGGCGCGCCCAGCAACAAGGTGGCAACCGGACACAGACGTACAGCAATCCGGTGCCCAACGATCTTTCAGGTACCAGGGGAGCAGCACAATGACAGAGACCCGACTGCGGACCTGGACTCACAGCGCAGCATACACGCTGGCGGCCGTTTTCATCAGCGCGCTGGCGTTTCAGAATTTACGCTACGGCTTTTATCAATTGTTTTACCTTGCGTCGATGATGGCGACATTGCTGTTCTTGGGTTTGATCTACACGCTTATTTCCCGTCGTCAGCAGCTATCAGCTCCGGGACACCTGATCATTCTCAGCTTATTAAATGTTGGGCTATTAATCTCCTGCCTAACCCTCGAGGCGCCGGGCCTCAGTCACTGGGCGATGCCACTACTCGTTCTTAACCTGACCATTTTACCCCTTCGCCAGGGGCTAGAATTGTCGGTTTTGCTGGTCGCAACCGTTTCAATCTCACTGTGGCTTAAGCAACCTTTCTCTGACGCCTTGATAGCCAGTTCGGGCTTGGGCCTCATGCTGGCCGTGGTCGGGTTTTACATTTGGGGCTATGACCACATGACCCAATCCGCCCAAGATCTATCCACCACGGACCCTGTCACCGGGGCGCATAACGCTCGCTTTCTTGATGAAACACTGCAAAAAGAAATCAGCCGAGCCATTGCCACCGGCCACCCGTTATCCGTCGTCAGCATCGGCCTGAGCCACTCAGAAGAAATTCGAGACCTGCACGGCAAAGCCGGGCTGCAAAATTTGTTGAAGAACATGACGGAGCACTTGTTCGAAACCATACGAACCGGCGACACCCTCTACACAATCAATGAGTCTGAGTTTTTTCTGATCCTCCCCTTCACGCCAGAAGAAGGTGTGCGGGTGATTGCCGAGCGCATACGCCGCAGCATCATCGAGTACGACTGGCCCGAAGTTGGTAAAGTATCCGTGAGCCTCGGCTGCACCACCCGCGGCAACGGAGACACCAGCACTTACTCACTCCGCTCGCGAGCCACGAACGCCATGGAAGAAGCAAACACAAGAGGTGCACATTCAGCTTGGTTTAGCCCTGGAGAACCCGTTAAAGCATGACTGAAACCTGGCTCAACGATGCAACCTCATGGGTTGCAGCCAACCCGGGCTGGCTGGCGCTGGCCCTTGCTGCAACGGCATTTATTGAATCTCTGGCGGTGGCCGGCATTATTGTGCCCGGCGTGGCCATGCTGTTCGCTTTTGCTGCTTTGGCTGGCAAATCCGGTATGCCACTCACTGAAGCGCTTGTTTGGGCCGGCGTTGGCGCCGTGGCGGGAGACGTGTTGAGTTTTGCCATCGGAAGAATGCTACAGGGGCGATTGCACTCGGTCTGGCCTCTGAGCCGCTACCCGAACTTGCTTGCCCGTGGTGAGGCGTTTTTCCATGCTCACGGAGGCAAAAGCGTAATCATCGGACGATTTGTAGGGCCTATCCGGCCCATCATCCCTCTAATCGCCGGGGCCTTCTATATGCCCTGGCAACGCTTTTTATTGTTCAACCTGCTATCCGCGGTTGGCTGGGCTCTGACTTATATCTTGCCGGGCTATTTAGTAGGCGCGGCACTTGCAACCGGGATCAAACCGCCCCCTCACTTCTACCTGATACTGGGCCTAAGCTGTGCAGCCTTAATTGCCGTGTACATCATCGCACTCCGGATGCGCCTAGGGCTCGGCGAGGGCAGTCGACTTTACCACTGGCTTGAATCACGAATGGCGGCCTATGACGCCACTCACAGATTCTGGCGCTTATACACCAGCGCTCGCCCGGCCCATCGCGGTGAATTTCCCCTCCCATCTTTGATGATGGCCACCACAGCGCTGGCGCTGTTCCTGATTCTTGCCCAACTGGCTACGCTCAGCAGCCATCTATTCCTGCTCAACCAACAGGTTAGTGAGTGGTTCGAATTGCTCCGGCAACCGCTTCTGGACCTGCCGATGATGGCATTCACTCTCGCCGGGGATCCACCTGTACTCACCGCAGCCGCGGCTCTGGCAGCGGCCAGCCTTGCATTCAGAGGCTACTACGCCGCAGCAATCCATATAGCTGCCGCTGCGCTACTGACCATAATCAGCGTCTGGTTACTCAAATCAGGCATCGGCATAAGTCGGCCTGATCACGTGTTCAGTCCTCCGGAGTCCGGCGCATTCCCGAGTGGCCACACGGCCGGCGCAACCGTCCTTGTCACACTGGCCGCCAGCTTTATTGCCGGCGAAAGCCATCAAAAACAACGGTGGCAAAGCTATGTACTGCTGTCGCTGCCGCTGATCCCGATAGCACTCAGCAGACTTTACCTCGGGGTTCACTGGTTTACAGACGTACTAGGCGGGTTCTTTCTGGGGCTGGCGATAACCGGCGCCATCAGAGCCAGCTACAGTCGCTTTGACCGGGTGCCCATCAAAGCTGAAGCCGTTACTTGGATTGCACTCATTCTTTGGCTACTGTTTGTCGTTTTTTACATCAACGAGCACTGGGGAGTGGCGCTACAGAGCTATGCGCCGAAACTCTAGCCATCGCCTTCAAGAGCCTCCAGCAAGCGTTGAAGCCGGTCAAGACGCTCTAAGGGGTCTTGTAACTCGGCCAACCGCTGCTTTTCAGGAGTGTCCAGTGGCAACAATTCCGTCAGACGCCAGCCAACGTGCCGTGCGTCGTCAAAGTCCACCTTCATATCCAGATTCTTGATGGCTGGATGCCGAAACAAAGCCCTCAGCACCGACGGTAGCTCATGGTAACGCTCGGGAACATCACTCTCGGCTTCTAACATTAAAACTTCCACGTCACCGAGATTCAGCCCGTCTTCTTGTTGCCAGGTCCGAACCACCGACACCTTACTTTCACCTTCTACCGTGATGCCCAGTAACCCGTTATCCAGCTGTTGAAAATCGATGATGCGCACATAGGTTCCGATATCGTAAAAAGCGGCGGCCCTCGACGTTTCAGGACCCTCCTGCAATAGCACAATCACAAAGCCGCGGTCTTCCTTAAGGCATCGACTCAACATGTCGATATACCGAGGCTCGAACAGCTGCAGTGGAATGCGCCCTTGAGGCAAAACAACTGAGTTCAGAGGAAATAAAGGCACATTCATATGAGTTTCAATCACTGCAAAGCAGCCCCCGATTACGGGTTAATTTAACGGGCAGACAGAAGCTTCTGAGCTTCATTTACTCGCTCTCGGGCTTCACTGAGTAATTGAAGACTTCGTGAAGCATTCAGCTCCAATTCCCCCAAACGCCGCCAGGCAGGTACCTGGTCGAAGGTCGGTAAACCGGCATTCTTGCCGGACCCAATCATCGAGTGCAATTGCGCAACAATCACGATATCCACAAGCTGAGGCGCAGACTGCCGACACTCATAACTCCAATCTTCAGCGTAACGAGCTGCTTCAATGAAGCTTTTAGGGAACGACCAGCTCTCAAGAACAGCGCAACTTACATCCGCCCTCAACTCCGAGATAGCGTGCTGCAGATTCTTTTCATCGGCAAACAGATTGACGTGTTTCTCGGCCTGCACCAACACAGGAACCACACCAACATCGTGCAATAACCCCGCCAGCATCGCTTCTTCAGGGTCCACTCCGGTTGCATGGTCAGCAAGCACCCAACATAAAGCGGCAACCTCCCGCGAATGCTGCCATAAGGCTTCAATCTCTTTCTTCAATGTTGGCTGCTGGGTTTTGAACACCTCTCGCATGGCGAACACCGTCACCAATTGCCGGGTCGTTCGCATCCCCAAGCGGACCACCGTTTCCTGTACGCTTCTAACCTCACTGAAGCCCCGGTACAACGGGCTGTTGCATGCTCGCACCAGCTTCGCAGCCATAGCGGGGTCGGCCGACACAGCTCCGGCCACCTCGACCGCGCCAGCGTCTTCTCGTTCCACAATCCGGCGAACTTTCCAAGCAACATCCGGCACACTCGGCAGTTGCACCTGGTTCGAACGCAGTTGCGCGTAGAACTCCATCAATAATTGGTGCTCTTCGCTCTCACCACCCTCATCGACCGATGATGCCATCCCGACCTGAGCGACCGGCGCATCTCGCAACAGCTGGTTGAGGGTTTCCTGCTCGACAACCAGAAACTCACAAACCTCTAACGCCTTTACGTCGTACATCCTCGGCTGAAGCCGCGCAATCGGGTTGACGGCTTTATCAGTTCCCGCCTGAATTACCGAATTTCGGCCGTCATGGGACGCCAACTGAACCGAACCGGAAATCAAAAAGTAATCCAGCCCATCCCGAACACCGCGCTCAAGGATTTTCGCGCCACGTTTAAACGTGCGGCGTTCGGCGCGATTAGCCAACACCACTAATTGCCCGTCTGTCAGCCTGCCGAGGGGATTGAAGTCTTTCAATCGACGAAGTGTTAGCCGTTCCTGGCTTCCCATAATCAAACTCTCAAAATAATGAATGTTCGTTGTTACTCATTGTAATCACACGCCGCCAAAACAGCCATGCGAACGCGTCGAATCTGGTATCCTCTAATTTTTACAGCACCAACCGCTTTAAATATAGCGTTAATAAGATCATTCGGGAGAGAAAAGCACATCATGCCCCAGTATCGTTCGCACACGTCGACAGCCGGCCGGAACATGGCCGGAGCCCGCGCTCTATGGCGCGCAACCGGTATGAAAAACGAGGATTTCGGCAAGCCGATCATCGCCGTTGTTAACTCATTCACCCAATTTGTGCCGGGCCATGTTCACTTGAAAGATCTGGGCCAGCTGGTCTGCCGTGAAATTGAAGAGGCCGGTGGTGTTGCCAAAGAGTTCAACACTATCGCAGTCGACGACGGTATCGCCATGGGGCACGACGGCATGCTTTATTCCTTGCCGTCCCGCGAAATCATCGCAGACTCGGTCGAATACATGGCCAACGCACATTGCGCCGACGCACTGGTTTGCATTTCCAACTGCGACAAAATCACCCCCGGCATGCTGATGGCCGCCTTGCGCCTGAACATCCCCGCAATTTTCGTTTCCGGCGGGCCGATGGAAGCCGGTAAAACCAAGCTATCCGAAAACAAGCTCGACCTGGTCGACGCTATGGTGATCGCCGCTGACCCAACCGCCAGTGACGAGAAAGTCGCCGAATACGAGCGCAGCGCCTGCCCGACTTGCGGTTCCTGCTCCGGCATGTTCACAGCCAACTCCATGAACTGTCTGGCCGAGGCCATTGGCCTGGCACTTCCTGGCAACGGCTCGATGCTGGCTACTCACGCCGACCGCGAGCAATTATTCCTGAAAGCCGGCCGTCAGATTGTGGAAAACACCCGACGCTATTACGAGCAAGACGACGACAGCGTGTTGCCGCGCAGCATTGCGTCACTCGAATCATTCAAGAACGCGATGGTGATGGACATCGCCATGGGTGGTTCCACCAACACCATCCTGCACCTGCTTGCAGCAGCCCAGGAAGGTGAAGTTGACTTCGATTTGGCAGACATCGACCGCTTGTCCCGGGAAGTACCACAGCTGTGTAAAGTGGCACCGAATTCACCGAAATACCACATGGAAGACGTGCATCGTGCGGGCGGCATCATGGGCATTTTGGGCGAACTGGACCGCGGCGGCCTGATCAATACCAACCTGCCAACCGTGCACAGCAAGACCATGAAAGAAGCCCTGAAGACCTGGGACATCATGCAGTCACCCACGCCTGAAGTGATTGAATTCTATAAAGCGGGCCCGGCGGGCATTCCGACTCAGACCGCGTTTAGCCAAAGTACTCGCTGGCCAAGCCTCGACGGCGACCGTGAAAACGGCTGTATTCGCTCTGTTGAAAACGCCTATTCATCCGAAGGCGGGCTTGCCGTGCTGTACGGCAACATCGCACTGGACGGCTGCGTGGTGAAAACCGCCGGCGTCGATGAAAGCATCTTTGTCTTCGAAGGTAAGGCTCGGGTGTTCGAAAGCCAGGACTCTGCCGTTGCCGGCATTCTGAATGATGAAGTGAAGTCTGGCGACGTGGTTATCATCCGCTACGAAGGCCCCCGCGGAGGACCCGGAATGCAGGAAATGCTTTACCCAACCAGTTACCTGAAATCGAAAGGATTGGGCAAAGAGTGTGCTCTGCTGACCGATGGTCGATTCTCAGGCGGCACCTCAGGCCTGTCTATTGGTCACGCTTCCCCCGAAGCCGCAGCCGGAGGCGCTATTGGCCTGATCGAAGACGGCGACACCATTCTGATCGACATTCCGAACCGCTCGATCAACGTTCAGGTCAGCGATGAAGAACTGAATGAACGCCGTAACAAGCGTGACGCCAAGGGCTGGAAGCCGGATCAGCCCAGAGAACGCAAAGTTTCAACTGCACTCAAGGCCTATGCTCTTCTCGCGACCAGCGCCGACAAGGGCGCTGTCAGAGACGCGTCTAAATTGGGCTAACAGCCCCAACAAAAAAGCCCGGCTCATTGTTGAACCGGGCTTTTTTTATGTCAGGTCGGTCGATTACCAGAGCGACCATTCATCATCTTCGCCCGCTTCATCAAGTTTTTCAGCATCCCGTTTCGCGACTGTTTCTTCTGGCTCAGCGGCCGGTGAAGGAGTCGGGGCAGCGGCGGTGCGAGCACTGGAAGAGGCAGCCTGTTGCACCGCAACCATGCCCAAAGCTTGTTCTGTTTCCTCCGTCACCATACCACTGGCTTTCAAGCCTTGATCTTTCTGAAAACGAAGCAGTTCGGCACGCGTGTGGTCATCCATGGTCGGGCTAACGTTTGTAATGTTATAACCGGCACTGTATAGCGCATGCTTCAGTGCAACCGTGTTGTTAGCCTGAGCCGACGAAGCCAACCCTGCCATCGTGATTGCTCCGACCAGCAGCGTCGTTTTACCAAAATGACGTGCAACTGTTTTCATGGTTCTCACCTGATCTACTCCTGATACCTTGCGATACCTGTCTATTTATTATGTTGTGGCGCCCACCTCCACCTAGGGCGAAACAGAACCTAACATGCTTTAGTTTTCAGAACTGTGCTCACTGTCCCGCGGCGCAAACTCAGCCTCCGCGCCTTCACTAAACTCCCGGATGAATATGCCCCAGAAAGCCATGAACAAAGCCGCGACCAGAGGCCCCATCACAAACCCGTTGATACCAAACATGGCGATGCCACCCAGCGTTGACAGCAGTACCAGATAATCCGGTAGTTTGGTGTCTCGCCCGACCAGAATCGGACGCAGCAAATTATCTGCCAGACCAATCACCACCACGCCAAACACCGTCAACACAGTAGCCGACACAAGGTCGCCGACCGCAGCCAGATAGATGGCAGCCGGCACCCACACGATCGCCGCACCAACCGCCGGCAACAGCGAAACAATTGCCATGACCACCCCCCACAGCAACGCCCCCGTGATGCCGAGCACGGCGAAAATGATGCCCCCCAGAGCACCCTGAATGATCGCAATCAGGAGGTTGCCCTTGACCGTCGCCCGGGTTACCTCCGCAAATTTGGCGAACAATAAACGCTCCCGCTCATCGCCAAGCGGCAACGCCTTGATCATCAATTCCACCAGCTTGCTACCATCCCGAAGCAGGAAAAACGCCAGATAGATCATGAGCGCCAGTCCGAGGAAAAACTGGAAAGTGTTCTGCCCGAAACCCAACGCCTGCTTGGCCAAAAACTGGCTACCGCCCAGGAATGCATTAACCGTGCGATCCCTGAGTTCTCCAACATTGATATCAAATTGCGCAAGGAACGACTGAATCGCAGGGAACGAGTTATTGACCTGGTCGATATACTCGCCCGGGCGAATCTCACCATCCTGAATTTTCTGATAGATCCCTACGCCCTCTCCGATCATCGCAGCTCCGAGTATCAGGACCGGAATAATGACGATTACCAAGCACACAAAGAGCGTGATCAGCGCATTAATATTGGGCCTGTCACCCAGCCGCTTGTGGAGAAGTTGCTGAACAGGATGGAAGATCAACGCAATCGCCACCGCCCAAAATATGGGGCCAAAAAACGGCTTCATTAGCAAAACGAACGCTAAAGAAACGCCCACCAGCATCGCCAGAAAAGTTCTTGTTTCAAGCTTGGCGTACATATCGGATTAGACCTTCAAACAGGAAAATAAAAGGAAGCTAACACTACCACGACAGCGTGGCCACTGTAGCCACCTTCACGCTATAGTTGGAGGTTATTAACCCATCATTGAACTTGTTATGCCACTGCCTACTGAAAACTTCAGCATCGAGACGGCACTAGACGCAGCCACAGAATTGCGACGAGTGCTCGCCGCCCGCACCCATCGTCGAAAGATCATGGGGCAGGAAGTGCTCGTGCCCGGGCAGTTAGGGGAGGCTTTGCAGCTGCCCAAAATCATCAACCGCCTCACCAGCAAACAACAGCGCTACCGAGAGATGGGCCTGAACGACTTTCAAGAGCTCTGGCCGACACTGTCGGCCCGCACCCGGGAAAAGGTGCTGGACGCTATCGGTTGGTACGACCCCAAACTACTTGATTGGGACGACAAACGATCCAATCGTCGGCCCGTGATAGACCCGGAAGATGGCCTAAATTAACAACTTAACGCACTATAATGGAGCGGTTTGACACCCCCGGATTCAAACTGACAACGCTCTGTTACGCAACTCAAACAAACAATTTGCCCATCTGTTTTATTCTGAACTCCTAAGATTGTCGATCGGCAGTCGCGCAACCAATCAGTTAGGATAGTCGATGGCATGCGTATCCTGAGAACCGACGAAGCCCGCTTCGAAGGCCTACCGGATTACCCCTTTCTTCCAAATTATCAAGAGGTCGATTCTGGCCTGCGTATGCATTTCGTGGACGAAGGACCGGAGAACGGAGCCCCCGTGATTATGTTGCACGGAGAGCCCACGTGGTCGTATCTATACCGTCACATGATCCCCCTCGTTGCCGCGGCCGGCCACCGGGTTCTGGCACCGGACCTGATCGGTTTTGGAAAATCTGACAAACCCGCAGCACTCACCGACTATTCTTACGACAACCACTTGCGGTGGCTTTCGTGCTGGCTGGAAGAACTCGACATCCGGGGTGCAACACTCGTCTGTCAAAACTGGGGGTCACTGCTTGGGTTGAGATTAGCCGCAGACAATCCGCACAGATTCAATCGCATCATCGTTGGAAACGGCATGTTGCCAACCGGCGAGGCTCGAGTATCGACCGCCTTTAAAGTCTGGAAGGCATTTGCCAGCCGCAGCCCCTGGTTTCCCATCAGTAAACTGGTACAACTCGGCACAGAAAGAACATTGTCAAAGGGGGAATTGGCCGCTTACGAAGCCCCGTTCCCACGGGACGAATACAAAGGCGGCGCACGGGCCTTCCCCGCTCTGATCCCGATGTCTCAAACAGATTCCTCCAGCGCGATAAACCGAGAAGCCTGGCGTAAGCTCGAAAAGTGGCGCAAACCTTTCATTACCTGCTTCAGCAGCGGTGATCCAATCACCCGAGGTGTTGACCGTCACATGCAGCGCCGTATACCCGGCGCTTACGGACAGCCTCACATGACACTCCCGGGCGGGCACTTTCTGCAAGAAGACTCACCGAACTCATTTGCCAGAGTCATTATTGACGCCTTGAAGCATGAGATGGCTGCCTGAGCGCAGCCAAGCCCACCCTCAACCGAATACAGTAACCGCTTGTCGGCTAAGCGCAATGAGCTCTCCGCTGGCTGTCCAGATTCCCGCATGAGTATGTCCATAGCCAGAACCGGCCTGATCGACCGTGGCCCGGTAAAGCAGCCAGTCTCCGGGCGCGACCACAGGCCTCGGATGGACAATTTCCAAATTCCAACTCAGTGAGCTAGCCGGAGCAGGCCCCTTCAAGTGCGGCAGGATGGCCGGCGGCCATGCGTCGGCTAACGCAATAATATGGGCATCCGACATTGCATCCGGTGTTTCCCGGAACTGCATCCAACCGCCCATTTCTCGCCCACCTTTGCCGGAAAACGGCATATTTCCGAATGCCCATCGCATTTCAATATGTTGGGTAAATTCCGGAGTTACGCCTTTTATGTAAGGAAGCTCCGGACATTCGTCAATCGGTTTGGCTTTCGGCCCCTCCAAAGGAGCCACCTGAACAGCAGACTCACGGTCCCCACCAAAACTCGCCAAGCAAACCAGGCGAGGCTCGCCATTTTGAACAATCCGCCCGGTCACCTGAGAGGCGGCCTTGCCTTCTCGTAGCAACTCCACTTCAAAAACCGCCGGAACACCCGGTTCAACCGGACCAACAAAAGAAACCTGCAAAGCACGGACAGCTCGCCCAGGGGCCACCTTGGAGGCCATCACTTCATAAGTGAGAGCTGCAACCACGCCACCAAAACTCGCTCGCCCCTGCCCCCAACTCGCAGGGATCACCACCTCCAAACCTTGGCGGGCGCCCTCTAATAGCTCGTCAAACCGCATACTTTCTCTCCAACCGTTAGCCTGCAAACGACAGAGATTGCCCAATTTCCTGACCGGTGGCAATACAACGGTCCCGGCAACTACCTACCTGACCTACGGCATAAAATATGTCAATAGCGCCACAAAAAGACTATAATCCTCGAAAATCATGCATTGCGTTTGCAATGTCATATCCTCCGAATACCGAGTACATTCATGTCAGAATTGTCTTTTGCCGAACTGGGGCTGGACCCAGCCGTCCTGGAAGCCGTATCCGCCGTTGGCTACGAAACACCATCGCCCATCCAGGCGCAATCCATTCCCGCCCTATTGGCCGGCAACCATTTGTTAGGTGTCGCCCAGACCGGCACCGGGAAAACTGCAGCTTTTGCCCTACCCTTGCTGAGCCGCATTGACCCAAACATTGCCCAGCCCCAGATTCTGGTGCTGGCCCCTACCCGGGAACTTGCTATCCAGGTAGCAGAAGCCTTCACAACTTACGCCAGTAAGTTCAAGCAATTCCACGTTCTGCCGATCTACGGTGGCCAAGACTTCGCTCCGCAGATTCGCGGCTTGAAGCGCGGCGCTCAAGTGATCGTAGGTACGCCCGGCCGTATGCTGGACCACCTGCGCAAAGGCACCCTGAGGCTGGAAAACCTGAAAGCTCTGGTTCTTGATGAAGCAGACGAAATGCTTCGTATGGGCTTTATCGACGATGTTGAGGCTATCCTGTCCAAAACACCGCCGAACTGTCAGCGCGCTTTGTTCTCGGCCACCATGCCGCCGCAGATCAAGAAAGTCGCCCAGACGTACCTGAAGAACGCCACCGAAGTTCGCATTGAAAGCGAAACTCGTACTGTTGAGCGTATTTCTCAGTTCGTATTGCCGGTTTACGCCGAGCGTAAACTCGACGCTTTGACCCGCATCCTAGAAGTAGAGCCGTTTGATGCGGCCATCATCTTCGTGCGCACCAAAGCGGAAACGTCTTTGCTCGCAGAAAAGCTGTCAGCCCGCGGCCACGCCGTCGCGCCTCTGAGCGGCGACCTGAACCAGCGTCAACGCGAGCAAACAGTTGAAGATCTCAAGCGTGGCAAAAAAGACATCATCATTGCCACCGACGTAGCGGCTCGTGGTCTGGACGTATCCAGGATCACCCACGTTATCAACTACGACGTGCCCTACGACACTGAAGCCTATATCCACCGCGTAGGCCGTACCGGCCGTGCAGGTCGTACGGGCAAAGCAATCTTGCTAGTTACACCACGCGAACGCAGCTGGTTGCGCACCCTGGAGCGCGCCACCAACTCGCCCATGGAACCGTACCAGCTGCCTTCGCCAGCTGCCTTGCAGCAGATGCGTGTTGAGCAATTTGAAGCTCAGCTACTGGGCTTCACCGACGATCCTCGTGCCGCCAAAGCCATTGCCTTGCTGGACGACATCGCCGAACGCAACGACATGGACATCACCGCAGTCGCGGGAGCCCTGGCTTGCTGGATGGAAGCGTCTCAGCCTGATTCACTGCCCCTCGAGCAGCCTGAAGCACTGCCTGAAGTTTCATCTGCTCCGCCACGTCGCAGAGGCGGCCCTTCCGGAAAAGGCAACTTCCGCAAAGGCGGCCCCGGCAAGAGCTTCCGTAAAGACGGCAAGCCTGGCGGCTACCGCAAAGACGGCGGCAAAGGTCGTCCTGGCGGCGGCAAGCCCGGTGGAAAACCTGGCCCTAAGCGCGCCCCGCGCCCATAGGCCAGTTGGCGTAACCGGTCAGCTCGACCGGTTACGCTGATAGACTACAAAACTGTAGTCGTAAGGATTATTATCAGACGCGGAGAAATCTTCGCGTCCGATCTCTTCCCACTCATCCCAGTTCACTTCCGGAAAGTAGGCATCCCCGTCAACTTCGGCGTGTACCTGCGTGATATAAATCCGATCGACCATTGGCAGGGCTTCTGCGTAGATCTGCCCACCACCAATAATCATCACCTCTTCACCACCATCCAGCTCAGCCTGAGCCTCGGCCTTCACCAATGCTGCGTCCAATGATGTGGCCGATACTGTACCCGTTGGAGCTTCCCACTCCGGGTTTCGGGAAATAACCACGTTCATCCGCCCCGGCAGCGGCCGACCAATGGAGTCCCAGGTTTTCCGCCCCATAATAATGGGCTTACCCATAGTAGCTTCTTTGAAGTAACGCAGATCTCCCGGCAAGTACCAAGGCAGCGCATTGTTGCGACCGATAACCCGGTTTCGGGCCATGGCTACGATTAGTGCTTTTCTCATTTCGTCTAATCCCCATCTGATTTGGAGTTAGCAAAGGGCGGGGTGTGCTGTTCAAAACACGCTCGAGCACATCCATGTGGCGCTTGAGCTCCGCCATCCATGGCTCCGCACAGTTTTGAACAGCACACCCCGCCCTTTGCTACGATACTTAGGAGCTGGTTCTACTTTAGCTTTGGCTTTGGCTTTGGCTTTGGCTTTGGCTTTGGCTTTTAACGCATTGTATTTCCGCGCTCATACTCTGAAGTCTAAGCGGACAAGCGGGTAGGGCTTGCCAAAAATGTGCGGAGCCATGGATGGCGGAGCAGAAGCGTCACATGGACGTGCCGAAGGAGCGGTTTTTGGCAAGCCCTACCCGCTTGTCCGCCGGCTCCAAAAGCAGACGTCAAATAGCGATAGGCGCCTTAATCCCCGGATACGGGTCATAGCCCTCAAATTCGAAGTCTTCCAGCTCGTAGTCGAAGATACTCTCAGGCTTACGCTTGATCACCAGCTTCGGCAAAGCCCTTGGCTCACGCTTCAACTGCTCAAACACAATGTCGTCGGTCAGATGATTCTGATACAGGTGACAATCGCCAAACGTATGAACAAACTCACCCACATCCAGATCACACTGCTGAGCAATCATATGCGTCAGCAACGCATAAGACGCAATATTGAAAGGCACACCCAAGAACAAATCCGCACTGCGCTGATAAAGCTGACAAGAAAGCTTGCCGTCCACCACATAAAACTGGAACAAACAGTGGCACGGAGCCAACGCCATACGCCCTTCCCGCACGTTATCCTGCGGACCAATAGACTCATCAGGCAGCTCAGCCGGATTCCAGGCCGAAACAATCAAACGGCGGGAGTTTGGCTTATTGCGAATCTGATCGATCACCTCACTGATCTGGTCAATCACACCACCATCATGACACTGCCAGCTACGCCACTGCTTGCCATAGATCGGCCCCAGATCGCCATTCTCCAGCGCCCACTCGTTCCAGATAGACACCTTGCGCTCTTTCAGCCAGTTGTTGTCAGTGGAGCCTTTCAGAAACCACAGCAACTCATAAATAATACTGCGCAGATGCACTTTCTTGGTGGTGACCAGCGGAAAGCCTTCCTGCAGATTGAAACGGATTTGGCGACCAAAAACCGAGCGAGTTCCCACGCCGGTGCGATCCCCCTTATCGAACCCGTTGTCAACCACGTCTTGCATAAGGTCGAGGTAAGCTTTCATGATTTTTCTCTCCGATAAGCAATGGCAATCAAAGCAGCGCCAGCGATGATCATGGGCAGAGACAACACCTGCCCCATGGTGACCCAATCAAAGGCTAGGTAACCGAGGTGCGCGTCCGGTAGGCGAACAAATTCGACCAGAAAACGGAACACACCGTAGCACAGTAAAAACAGACCCGAGACCGCCATTTTCGGCCGCTCTTTCGACGAGAACCACCAAAGAATGGCAAACAGCGCAACACCTTCCAACGCCACCTGATACAGCTGCGACGGGTGCCGGGCCAGCGCGTCTTGCGCCTGCGGGAACACCATACCCCAGGGCAGATCTGTAGGCTTACCCCAAAGCTCGCCGTTAATGAAGTTACCGATTCGTCCAGCGCCTAAGCCCACAGGCACCAGAGGAGCCACGAAGTCGGCGATTTTCCAAAACCCGGCGCCGGTTTTACGGCCGTACCACACCATGGCGACCATCACGCCCAACAGTCCGCCGTGGAAGGCCATGCCGCCTTCCCAAACTCGCAACAGCCAGAGCGGGTCCGAAAGGAAGGCATCAAAGTTATAAAACACCACATACCCGAAGCGGCCCCCAAGGATGACACCCAGAGCCATGTAGAAAATCAGATCGCCGACCTGCTCTTCTTTCAGCGGCGACCAGGGTTTACGACTGCGGATATTTCCCAGCCACCAAGCGGCCGCAAAGCCGACCAAATAGGTCAGTCCATACCAATGAATTTTGAGGGGGCCGATCGCGATCGCGACCGGATCAATCTGTGGGTGTTGCAACATGAAAAGACTCTTAGCTCAGCAGGAATCGTAGGCCGACAATAATCAGCACAATGGCAAAAATTCGTTTCAGCAGGCGGCCATCAAGGCGGTGTGCCAATTTGGCCCCCAATCGGGCAAAAATTACACTGGTAGCGACGATACCAATGAGTGCCGGCAAGTAAATAAAACCGAAGCTCATGTCCGGCAACTCGGGGTGCTGCCACCCGGTCCAGATATTTCCGACCGCTCCAGCCAGAGCAATCGGAAAACCACAAGCTGCGGACGTGGCAACAGCTTGCTGCATGCGCACGTTGGACCAGGTCAGATAAGGAACGGAAATTGTACCGCCACCAATACCGAAGATCGCAGAAGCCCAGCCGATAAAACCGCCAGCCACACCCAGCCCGGCGGTACCCGGCACATCCCGGCCCGGTTTGGGGTTCACTTCGAGAATCATCTTCAGCGCCACCAAAATAGCGAACACACCAATGATCGTCTCAAGGAACGGCCCGCTTAGCATCGCTGCCGTCCAGGCACCCAAAAGTGCACCAGCGACAATTCCGACAGTCATCGGCCGAAAAAGATCCCAACGCACGGCACCGTGTTGATGATGAGTTCGAATGGAACTGATTGACGTAAACAAAATGGTCGCCAACGAGGTGCCAATGGCCAGATGCGCGGCAATTTCCGGGCTAAACCCCATAAAGTTGAAACTAAAGATCAGTACAGGCACGATCACCAGACCGCCACCAATACCAAACAGGCCGGCCATGGTGCCAGCTAGTGCACCCAGCAACAGGTACAGAACAAGTACGCCAATCAGGGTCATAATTATCATCGGTCCGGGGAAGTATTCAAGCTGGTATGATACGCATTGTTGCCAATCGCTGCACGCCGATAACAAGGATCACTACCTGCTATGTGCACCATCGTTTTCGCCATTGGTCAAAGCCGCCAACACCCCCTTGTTGTTGCCGCCAATCGTGACGAATTTTACCGTCGCCCCACCGCAACAATGGACTGGTGGAAAACCGATACCGGCTTAGAGGTTCTTGCCGGTCGGGATCTGGAATCCGGAGGCACCTGGCTGGCCGTTTCGCCAGAGGGCAGAGTAACGGCGGTCACCAATGTCCGTGAGGGCAGCCCTGAAGCGGGGCGTTGCAGCCGAGGCGAATTGCCACTGAATGCGCTCAGCCTGCCCTACCCAGAATTAAAAGAAACACTGAGTTCAGATCCCGGGCGCTACTCAGGCTTTAATCTGGTTTCGCTATCCCCCGACAGCGGCTGGTACTACAGCAACCGGGACGCCCACCCCGGAAGGCAAGTATTCAGGGGCATTTATGGCCTCAGCAACCATTTGCTGCAAACCCCTTGGCCCAAACTGTTGCGCCTGCGTTCCGCCGTCGGCCAGTCGATAGACACAACTGACGCTGACACATCCGCTCTGCACAGTCAGCTAATTTCCGTGCTACAAGACACCACGCCAGCCCCGGATAACCAGCTACCCGACACGGGCGTGGGACTGGATACCGAACGCTTCCTTTCTTCGCCGTTTATCAGTGGCGAGCACTACGGCACACGCGCTACCACCATCGTCACGCTGTCGGCGCAAGGCGAAATACAAGTAACCGAACAGTCGTGGGGCCCGTTCGCGCAGAAGCTCGAAAAGCGAGAGTTCCACTGGCAGCGATAGCCCGGTTACTCTGTTATAATCCGCGCATTTCCTGACACATTGGAGCGGAGGACGCCCATGGCCGGTGACAAAGACAAGACATCGATAGCCGACTTTGAAAAATCTTTGGACGAGCTTGAAAAGCTGGTTCGGGATCTTGAGCAGGGCGAACTGCCTTTGGAACAGTCCCTGGCGGCGTTCGAGCGAGGCATAAAGCTGACTCGCGAGTGCCAAAGCGCCCTAAAATCGGCCGAACAGCGGGTTGAGCAACTGATTCAGAACAGTGATGGCTCCCTGGAAACACGACCATTCTCTGCGGACGATACCCACTAATGACTGATCGCACCTCTCTGGCGATTGATTACCTTGAACAATGCCGCCAACGCATCGATGCCGAACTCGACCGCAGCATCCGGCAAGACTCCGCTTCTGAACGATTGCAAGACACCATGCGCTACAGCGTACTTGGTGGTGGCAAACGAATTCGCCCGGCACTTTGTCTGGCAGCGGCCCGGGCCGTCGGCTGCGATGAAAACGTCGCATTGATTCCCGCCTGTGCGCTGGAATTGATCCACGCCTATTCACTGGTGCACGATGACTTGCCCGCTATGGACGACGATGACCTGCGCAGAGGCCGGCCAACCGCCCACATCGCGTTCGATGAAGCCAGCGCCATTCTCGCCGGTGACGCACTACAAACACTGGCTTTCGGCTTACTGGCCGGCGCGCCAGAATTGACCGACACCCAGCGGGTCACCATGATCAGCAAATTGGCTCAGGCCAGCGGGCACGCCGGCATGGTTGGCGGACAAGCCATTGATCTGGAGTCCGTCGGTATGGTGTTAGGGCTTGAGCAACTCGAAAACATGCACAGGCACAAGACAGGCGCTTTGATTGAAGCCAGTGTCGACCTCGGCGCCGTCACCTCGCCCGGAGTCACTCTGGAGCAGCGATCGGCTTTGTCAGACTACGCCAGAGCCCTCGGCCTGGCCTTCCAGGTTCAGGACGACCTGCTGGACATTGAAGGTGATACGGCCGTCATCGGTAAGCGCCAAGGGTCAGATGCCGCCAAAGCTAAGCCGACCTATCCGGCACTCCTTGGCCTTGAAGGCGCGCGGGAGCATCTTGCCGCCTTACTGGAACAGGCCCAGCGAGCACTGGACGTCTTTGGCGCAGAAGCGGAACCGCTTAGGGCTATGGCCGACTACGTGGTAACAAGAAACCACTGACATACCCGCATGAACACATGGCAATACACCGTTTTGTAACATCTGGCCCGGGAAGCATGAAACAAGCACTACTGTTCCCTATAATGGCCCGCCAGAGAACTCATATTTTCGAGAAAGACCCGAGCTGATGCAGGACACATATATATTCAGGGAAATCCCCTCACAGCGGCCAAACACACCGCTGCTGGATCGTATTGACGTTCCAGCCCAACTGCGTGAACTGCCACCGGAGAACCTGCCCCAATTGGCCCGGGAGCTACGTTCGTTCCTGCTTTGGACCGTGGGCCAGACCGGCGGGCACTTTGGCGCTGGCCTGGGTGTGCTAGAGCTAAGTGTCGCCCTGCATTACGTTTTTAACACGCCGGAAGACCGTTTGGTCTGGGACGTGGGCCATCAAGCTTACCCTCATAAAATTCTGACTGGTCGTCGGGAACAAATGGGCACAATTCGCCGTAAAGGCGGTCTTGCCGGTTTCCCAAAGCGTGCCGAGAGCGTTTACGACACCTTTGGTGTGGGTCACTCAAGCACCTCTATCAGTGCCGCCTTGGGCATGGCCATTGCCGCACGCATGCAGAACACCGGCCG
Source organism: Marinobacter sp. SBS5 (assembly GCF_048285575.1). NCBI lineage: Bacteria > Pseudomonadati > Pseudomonadota > Gammaproteobacteria > Pseudomonadales > Marinobacteraceae > Marinobacter > Marinobacter sp. SBS5. The sequence continues at coordinate 934,930 of NZ_JBLWAZ010000003.1, forward strand.
CAAAAGCATCGCCGTGATCGGTGACGGCGCGATGACCGCCGGCATGGCTTTTGAAGCCTTGAACCACGCGGGCCATTTGCACGCTGACATGCTGGTGATTCTGAACGACAACGACATGTCGATTTCACGCAACGTTGGCGGCCTGTCTAACTATTTTGCCAAGTTGCTGGCGAGCCGCACCTACAATCAGGTTCGTGACAGCAGCAAGAAAGTCCTTGCTGGCACCCCCAATCTGATGGCGCTGGCCAAAAAGACGGAAGAACATTTCAAGGGCATGATCGCCCCGGGCACGTTGTTCGAAGAGCTGGGCTTCAACTACATCGGCCCCATTGATGGTCACGATCTGCCACTGCTGGTAGAAACTCTCGAGAATATACGGGAGCTTGAAGGCCCGCAGTTTTTACACATTGTGACCACCAAGGGTAAAGGCTTTGCTCCAGCGGAAGCGGACCCGATTGGCTACCACGCCATCAACAAGATTGAACCGGTACCGGCAGACAAACCAGAGCCCGTGGCGCCCAAACCCGCCAATCCCAAGTACGCCAACGTGTTTGGCCAATGGCTGTGTGATGCGGCCGAACAGGATGATCGGGTCGTAGGTATTACCCCGGCCATGTGTGAAGGTTCCGACTTACTGGCGTTCTCCGAGCGCTTCCCTGACCGTTATTTCGACGTAGCCATTGCCGAGCAGCACGCCGTTACGCTCGCCGCCGGGATGGCTTGTGACGGTGCTAAGCCGGTCGTCGCCATCTACTCAACGTTCCTTCAGCGAGGCTACGACCAGCTGGTACATGACGTTGCCATTCAGGACCTCGACGTTCTGTTCGCGATCGACCGCGCTGGATTGGTTGGTGAAGATGGCCCGACCCACGCCGGCGCCTTCGATATCAGCTATCTGCGTTGCGTCCCGGGCATGGTGATCATGACCCCATCGGATGAAAACGAGACTCGCCAGTTGCTGCACACCGGACTTCTGCACGAAGGTCCCGCAGCCGTTCGCTACCCTCGGGGAACCGGGCCGGGCGCCAATATCGAAAAGGAACTAACACCGCTACCGATCGGCAAAGGCAGACGGGTTCGGGAGGGAGCACAAGTGGCCATTCTGAACTTTGGCCCCTTGCTCGAGCCAGCTCTTCAAGCGGCCGAACAGCTGAACGCCACCGTGGCTGACATGCGCTTCGTCAAACCGTTGGACGAAGCTCTGGTATTGGAACTTGCTGAACAGCACGACTTACTCGTTACTCTCGAGGAGAATGCGGTGGCAGGCGGCGCAGGCAGCGCTGTCACAGAGTTCCTAGGCGCCAACGAAGTCACGCTTCCGGTGATGCAATTAGGCCTACCCGACCGTTTTGTCGACCACGGCAAACCGTCGGAGCTGCTGGCCGAATGTGGACTCGACGCCGATGGGATAAGAAACGCGATTGCGGGGCGACTGGAACGCATGCTCGAACGGCCGGTTACCGCCGCCAAATAAAAAAACGCTGGCCAAGGCCAGCGTTTTTTTTGCAAGACAGATCAGGCCGGATCGTCGTCCTGATGGGTTTCAAGCCAGTGGCCCAGCTTGCTTTGCTTGGTGTTCAGATAATGCTCATTGTGGGGATTTCGCCCTACATGCAAGGGCACCCTTTCAACAATGCTCACACCATAAGACTCAAGCGCCTTAACCTTCCTTGGGTTATTGGTCATCAGCTTCAAGCTGCGAATACCCAAGTGCTTCAGCATATCCCGACACATGCTGTAATCCCGCAAATCGGCCCCAAAACCCAACTGCTCATTAGCTTCGACCGTATCTGCGCCTTGATCCTGCAAGCGGTAAGCCCGAATTTTATTGAGCAGACCAATGCCCCGGCCTTCCTGGCGCAGATACATCAGCAATCCACGCCCTTCACGGGCGATGCTACGCAACGCTTCTTCAAGCTGGTAGCCGCAGTCGCAACGCATGCTATAAAGCGCATCACCGGTCAGGCACTCGGAATGCGTTCTTGCCAGCACAGGCTCATCGGTGCTGATATCCCCCAACGTCAGGGCCACGTGCTCCTTGCCTGTCTCGGTCTCTTCAAAGCCGTGCATATCGAAGACACCAAAGGGGGTAGGCAAACGGCAGGTCTCAATGTAACGAACAGCCACTGTAATTCCTCGTGGTTCTGACAAATGGGGCGGGCATTCTATCACGTGGCCGCTAGGTGGGCGTAGTCTCAGCTAACCAATGACCGGAACGGCCGCCTTTTTTTTCCAGCAGTCGAACATTGTCGACCACCATTCCTTTATCCACCGCCTTGCACATATCGTAGAGCGTCAGCGCAGCCACCGAGGCGGCGGTCAGCGCCTCCATCTCGACACCGGTCTGGCCTGACAGCTTGCAACGAGTTTCAATGCGAACCGAAGCAGCGTCAGCGCCCGGAGACAGCAGAACCTTGGTTGAAGTCAGGTTCAGGGCGTGGCACAAGGGAATCAAATCGTGGGTTTTCTTCGCCGCCATAATACCCGCAATACGGGCGGTGGCCAGTACATCGCCTTTTGGGTGCTCGCCATCGACAATCATTCTGAGCGTTTCAGGCTGCATACGAACCGTCGCTTCCGCGCGAGCTTCACGCTCAGTGACAGCTTTCTCTGTCACATCGACCATCCGCGCTTCGCCCTTTTCATTTAGGTGGGTCAGCTTGCTCACACTTGGCTCCGTCTACGTTGATTTGCAGTCTGCTTCTCATGATACATCGGACGGCCACCAGAAACTGATACCCGCGATACCCTGTGCGCCAGATGCCCGCGCTTTAGCCTCATGATTCGGGTTCATTCCTCCCAGACCGTAGACCGGGATCACCGCCGTCGAGACCAAATCAGCGAACTCGTCCCAACCTAACGCTTCTTCGCCCGGATGACTGGCAGTAGGCAAGACCGGCCCGAACACCGCGTAATCCGCCCCCAGACGCTCAGCTTGGCGCAGTTGATCAGCATTGTGACATGACATCCCTAGCAGCCGATCGGCTGCTACAGGGCGTTCTGACAACCCCTCAGCCTCCCGCCAAGGCAAATGCACACCTGCAGCCTCCGGAAACACCTTCAGCAACTCTGGCCCGCCGTGCAGCAAGACCCCCACATCAGCTCCAACGCTTGCAGCCAATGCGCCGCTCGCCAGCTTTCGATAGTCCTTGCTCGGCAAATCTGGCGCGCGCAACACCACCAACCCGGACTTCAACGAAGGTAACGTTGAAGTAAAGCGAGACAAGCCATTTTCCCACGATGTCATGGCGCCGGTTATCGGTAGATTCCCGGGCAAGTTCAAAGCCCGGATGATCGGCCGATTGGCAGCGGGAAAATCCTCATCCTGTAAAGAATGAGGCGACATCCACTCAATCGGCTGACCTTCCCGACCTTCCGGTTCACCTTCGGCCGCCAAGGTTTTCCACACGTCCAGAAAAACCTGCTTGTCGCCATAGTCGTGTCGAATACCGATGACCGGTTCAAGGCTCTCCAAAGGCACGGCCAGCCCCGTTTCTTCCGCAATCTCGCGCACCAGTGCCTGCTGGACACTTTCACCCGCCTCGACCTTGCCACCGGGAAACTCGAGTAAGCCGCCCTGATGCACATGATCCGGGCGACGCGCGATCAACACGCGACCGCCCCGGACGATAACCGCAACGGCCACATGAACCAGCTTCTGCATTGGCGATCTATTAGCTGCGGTATTCGGCATTGATCGTCACATAGTCATGGGAGAAATCGCAGGTCCATACGGTCTCGCGGATATCGCCACGCTTGAGATCAATCGCGATGGTAATTTCTTCCTGATCCATCACCGCCTGACCACGCTCCTCGGAATAGTCATACGCACGCCCACCATCACGCACCAGGCACACATCGCCCAGATGGATTTCCAACGCCTTCAGATCGAGGCCCGGAACACCCGCCCGACCCACCGCGGCCAGAATACGGCCCCAGTTCGGATCTGACGCGTAAAGTGCGGTCTTCACCAGTGGCGAATGAGCCACGGTATAAGCGACATCCAAAGCTTCTTGCTGGTTTGCGGCGCCAGACACATCGATCGTAACGAACTTGGTCGCACCCTCACCGTCCCGGACGATGGCGTGGGCCAGATCCAGATACACCTTGCTCAAGGCTTCTTTAAGCTCGGCAAACTGCGAGCTGCCTTCGGTAATTTCCGGGCCGTCGTAGCTGCCACTGGCAATTAGCATACAAGCGTCATTGGTGGAGGTATCACTGTCGATGGTAATCCGATTAAAGGATTTCTCACCCAGCTCGGATGCCAAAACCTGCAAAGCGTCGGGCGCGATCTTGGCATCGGTGGCGATAAACCCGAGCATGGTTGCCATGTTGGGGCGAATCATTCCGGCCCCCTTGCTGATACCCGATATCGTTACCTTGTGACCCTCCACATCGATCTGGCAGGACGCGCCTTTGGGCCGGGTATCCGTGGTCATAATGCCGCTGGCCGCTTCTGCCCAGCGATCTTCGCGGGTGTCCGCCAGCGCTTCCGGCAACGCCCCAACGATTTTATCAACCGGCAGAGGCTCACCAATCACGCCGGTGGAGAATGGCAGTACACAGGCCTTATCGACACCGGCTTTTTCTGCAAGTGCAGCACAGCAACGCTCGGCATCCGCCAGCCCGGCGTCTCCGGTGCCGGCATTGGCATTCCCTGTGTTGATTAGCAAATAGCGAGGAGCCGCTTCTGCCAGATGGCGGCGACTCAGCACCACCGGGGCGGCGCAGAACTGGTTTTGGGTAAAGATACCGGCCACTCGCGCTTCGGGTGCCAGCTCAAACACTACAATATCCTTACGGCCAGGCTTCTTGATGCCTGCACTGGCAATACCGATTTTAACCCCTGCTACCGGGTGAAACTCCGGCAAAGTTCCAGGACCTACCGCCATGCTTGTCTCCTTGAATTAGCGCCAATCTGTAAACGACAAAACCCGCAAGCTGCTCTTGGTCAGGCAGTTTGCGGGTTCTGGTTCGTGCGTTTCGGTGCCGGTTTAACTCACCTTACCGCAGCATTGCTTAAACTTCTTACCAGACCCGCAAGGGCAAGGCTCGTTTCGGCCTACTTTGCGCTCTTGGCGCACAAAGGTATCCGGCGTTGCTTGCTGCCCTTGCCCACCTTCGCCCTGAGCCGGCGCAGCGGCACTGGTTTCGTCGTGTCGAAGGTTGGCTCGGGCCATTTCACGCTCAAGCTCTTCCTTACGGCGACGCTCAACTTCTTCCATCTCTTCGCGACTCTGTACGCGAACATGGCTCAGCACCCGGGCAACATCCCTTTTCATGCTCTCAAGCATGTTTTCAAACAGATTAAACGCTTCGCGCTTGTATTCCTGTTTCGGGTTTTTCTGGGCATAGCCGCGCAAATGAATACCGCGACGCAGGTGATCCATGTTCGACAAATGCTCTTTCCAGAGCGTATCCAGAACCTGCAAGAACACCTGTTTCTCGAACTTGCGCATGGACTCGGCGCCGGCGATTTCTTCCTTCGCCTTGTACTCGGCCACGATGGCATCCAGTATCTTCTGGCGCAGGTTGTCCTCGAACAGCTTGCTGTCTTCTTCCAGCCACTGCTGAATCGGCAGATCAATCGCCATCTCGGATTGCAACTGCGCTTCCAGACCCGCCACATCCCACTGTTCAGGCATGCTTTGTGGTGGAATAAATTCGCTGATCAACGAATCGACCACGTCTTCGCGAATCGTATCCACCATTTCGGATACGTCTTCGGAAGCCATGACTTCGTTACGCTGCTCATAGATAACGGTACGCTGATCGTTGGCAACGTCGTCGTACTCTAGTAGCGTCTTACGCATGTCGAAGTTGCGACCTTCTACTTTGCGCTGAGACTTCTCAATGGCGTTGGTGACCATGCGATGCTCGATGGCCTCGCCTTTCTTCATGCCCATTGCTTGCATCAGATTCTTCACACGCTCAGGCGCGAAGATACGCATCAGGTTATCTTCCAGCGACAGGAAGAAACGGGACGAGCCCGGGTCACCCTGCCGGCCGGCACGGCCTCGAAGCTGGTTGTCGATCCGGCGAGATTCATGTCGCTCGGTACCGATGATGTGCAAACCACCCGCTTCCAGCACCTGATTGTGGCGTTCGGTCCATTCCGCTTTCAATCGGGCAATCTCTTCTTCCGAAGCATCGGCCTTGCCAGCGGCTTCAAATTCCCAGTTACCACCCAGTACGATGTCGGTACCACGGCCCGCCATATTTGTGGCGATGGTAACTGCGCCAGGGCGGCCCGCCTGAGCGATGATCTGCGCTTCCGATTCGTGCTGCTTGGCGTTCAAAATCTTATGATCAATACGCGCCTTCTTCAGCAGCATCGACAGCAGCTCGGACGCTTCGATAGACGCGGTGCCCACCAGAATCGGCCGACCTTCCGCCGTTACATCTTTGATCTCGTCGATGATCGCGTGGAATTTTTCTTCCTGCGTCAGATACACCAAGTCGTTGTAATCGATCCGCTGAATCGGCCTATTGGGCGGAATCACCACAACATCCAAGCCGTAGATTTGACGGAATTCGAAGGCTTCCGTGTCTGCAGTGCCGGTCATGCCGGCCAACTTTTCATACAGACGGAAGTAGTTCTGGAAGGTTGTTGAAGCCAGAGTCTGACTCTCTGCCTGAATCTTAAGGCCTTCTTTCGCTTCAATCGCCTGATGCAAACCTTCACTCCAACGGCGACCCGGCATGGTACGGCCGGTGTGCTCGTCGACGATAACTACCTGGCCACCCTGAACGATGTAATCTACATCCTTCTGGAACAAGTGGTGCGCCCGAAGGCCTGAGTGAACATGGTGCAGCAAGCCCAGGTTAGCTGCGGAGTAAAGGCTTTCGCCTTCCTGCAGCAAACCACGACTGAGCAGAAGCTCTTCTACTTTTTCGTGACCGGTCTCGGTCAATTCCACCTGGCGGGACTTCTCATCGATGGTGAAGTCACCGGTGGATTCGCCTTCCTCGCTGACCTCGCCCTGTTCCAAGCTCGGAATCAGCGTGTTAATGGCTTGGTACATCTTCGAAGAGTCTTCCGCAGCGCCCGAGATAATCAGCGGTGTGCGCGCCTCATCGATCAAAATAGAATCGACTTCGTCGACAATGGCGAAGTTCAGCCCACGCTGAACCTTATCTTCAATGCTGAAGGCCATGTTGTCGCGCAGGTAGTCAAAACCAAATTCGTTGTTGGTACCATAGGTTATGTCGGCCTGATAAGCGGCTTTCTTTTCTTCCGGCGCCTGACCAGCAACGACAACACCCACTTCCATACCCAGGAAGCGGTAGAGCTTGCCCATCCACTCGGCGTCACGGCGGGCCAGGTAGTCGTTCACGGTAATCACGTGCACGCCTTTACCCGGTAGAGCATTCAGATACACCGCGGCAGTCGCAACCAGTGTTTTACCTTCACCGGTTTTCATTTCGGCGATGCGTCCTTCGTGGAGCGTCATACTACCAACCAGCTGGACATCGTAATGGCGCATGCCCATCACACGACGGCTAGCCTCACGAACGGTGGCAAAGGCTTCAGGGAGGATGGAATCCAGAGTTTCGCCCTCTTCCAACCGACGGCGGAACACGGCAGTCTTGCCCTGCAATTCGGTATCCGACAGTGCGCTAAACTGCTCTTCAAGTTCATTGACACGCAAAACGACCTTACGCATCCGCTTGATTTCTCGAGCGTTCTTACTGCCAAACATCTTGGTTGCAAGCTTTGTGAACATAGACCACGGCTTCTTCAGTTAAACGGAGGAAGCCGGCATTCTAACCTTATTTAGGCGAAGGACAAAAGGAGGGCTTCACGGGAATGAAATCAGCGGCTTGCGCGCCGGATATATTTTTCGGGATTTTCGGGTTTTCCGTTGCGGATAACTTCAAAGTGTACGTGCGGTCCTGTAGAACGACCTGTACTACCCATCAGGGCGACACTCTGACCTTTCTGAACGATATCTCCCACCTTCACCTTGATGGCTTTCGCGTGGGCGTAGCGGGTCACAAGACCTTCGCCATGATCGATCTCCACCAGGTTACCATATCCGTATCGTTCATCAGCGTAGGTCACTACGCCACTGGCGACCGCAATGATGTCACTGCCATCTTTGCCAGCAAGATCAACACCGCTGTGCCAAGTGCGCTTCCCGGTGAACGGATCGGAACGATAGCCGTACTTGGACGACAACCACCCCCAGGTAATCGGGCGACCCTGCACATACAGCTCGTCTTCCAGCTTCTGGCGCGACGCGACTTTCTCCAGCAGGCGCAGCTGTTTCTCGCGGTCTTCAATTTGGGCTTCAACTTGATCGATCATATCGGTCAATTCAGGGGCACTGAAGGAGTCCGCAGACAGCCCCCCCTCTTCAGGCCCGCCGACGGCTGCGGGCTGATCAAAATTAAACTCATCGCTGGTCACAATGCCCGACTCAACAAATCGTTGGCCCAACGCATCGAGCCGCAACAAACTGCCTTGAATACGGCCCAGCCGAAGGGTCAAAGCATCGATTTGCAACTCAACGTCCTCTCGCACCCGGGCCATTTCAGCCTTTTGCGCCTTCAGCTTTGCTTGCCACTCAGCCACCAACTCTGATTCGGTAGGCTCAGCCGCAGCCACTTTTTCCATGGCAAAACGGTAGCCACCCCAACCCGCCACAAACACCACCGCCAATACTCCAAAAAAGAGACCTGCTATGGTTGCTGCATTTAAGTTCAGAGATTTGGGCTGCCCATGGCTTTTGCCAACGAAAATTACATTCATATCGTCGTTCGGTGTCATATAGGGAGTCGCAACCATATCCGTGTAGTGCTGCGACCCGGAGTGTTTCCGAGCGGGTCTGCTATCCTTAGCAACAACTACGCACTGAAAAAAGTCGTAGCATCCGGTAGACATTGCCTTCCATCACAATGTAAAACGGCCGTGTTATAGACGCTACGCGTAAAACGTGCCGAAGTGTAACCAATCGTAAACAGCAGAGTCGAGAAAAACCCGGCAATGAGCAAAAAAAACGATCAAAAAACGATCTTCAGCACAGTTTCGTCAAGCTCAGGGTCAACCCTGAAACAACTTATAGCGAAAGCTGGAATGCATATCGAGGCTGAAAAAATCGTTCTGTCAGCCGTCCCCAGCGAGCTCGCTGAAGGCACTCGATTTGTCGCCTGCCAAGACGGGGAGTTGGTGCTATCAACGGATACGGCCAGCAAAGCCACTCGGCTCAGATTCCGCCAACACGAAATTATGGAAGCACTCAGAGAAAACGAGCTCTTTCGATTTGTCTGGAAGGTGCGCGTTAAAGTCGCGCCAGCCCGATACAAAGCCCGCAAAAAAGTCGAAAAGGTACCCCTCAGTAAAGAAAATGCCCGACTCCTCGCAGAGGAAGCCGGGCACACGAAGGATAAAGCTCTACGCGAGGTTCTCGAAAAACTCGCAAGCCACGTCCGAGATTAAGGCCTCCCGCCTTAGCCCTCGACCGCCAGTACAGGCTTCATGTAAGAAATCGGAGCAGTTGCTTCGTCTTCGAAGGTCACTACTTCCCACGATTCTTCTTCCGCCTTGAGCTTACGCAGCAGTTTGTTGTTCAAGTCGTGGCCAGACTTAACACCACGGAACTCACCAATCAAACTGTTGCCCAGCAGATACAGATCCCCGATTGCATCCAACACTTTGTGCTTAACGAACTCATCGTCGTAGCGCAAACCGTCTTCGTTCAGAATTTTGTAGTCATCCACCACAATCGCATTATCGACACTACCACCGAGGGCCAGGTTCATGGCTCGCAGTTTTTCGATATCACGCATGAATCCGAATGTACGGGCACGGGATACTTCTTTCACGAAGGAAGTGCTTGAGAAATCGACCGTTGCGGTTTGGGCGCGGCCCTTGAATACCGGGTGATCGAAATCAATACCAAAGCTGACCTTAAAGCCTTCGAAAGGCAGGAAGGTGGCTTTCTTGCCATCTTCTTCAACGGTCACTTCCCGCTTGATACGGATAAAGCGCTTGGCGGCTTCCTGTTCAGCGATGCCTGCCGATTGCAGCAGGAACACGAACGGGCCAGCCGAGCCGTCCATAATCGGCACTTCGGCAGCGCTAAGCTCTACGTAACAGTTGTCGATTCCGAGACCAGCCATAGCAGACAGCAAATGCTCTACTGTTGCCACACGCACACCGTCTTTTACCAGCGTCGTGGACAGCGTGGTCTCACCCACATTTTCCGCGCAGGCACGAATTTCAACCACTGGGTCGAGGTCCGTGCGCCGGAAAATGATTCCGGCATCGACCGGAGCTGGCTTCAGGGTCAAATAAACTTTTTCCCCTGAGTGCAAGCCTACACCGGTCGCGCGGATGGTGTTTTTGAGTGTGCGTTGTCTAATCATCGGTTCATTATTCCGTCACAAAAGAGCGATATTCTGAGCAAAAATCTGCCCGCAGAATATCAGAATTCAAGACTGAGCACCATTTAACCAACACAAGTTTACTTAACTTATGCAATAGCTTATGGCTATGATCAATCAGCTCGTCTTTGACAAAGGCTTACAACGTTGCATTCGCAAAGAATACACGCCTTTCTGTCAGCAACGAACCAGACTATCAATCAGCCTGCCGACGAAGGAATGCGGGAATATCGAGATAGTCCACGCCTTGCTCTTCGCTTTCTTTGCTCTGGTCCAGTGCTACGTTGCCTTGCGTGACCGCGCGACGACGCAGAATGGCTGGGCGATCCAGCTGGTTGTAATCAGTTTTGCCATCCAGAGTGCGGGAGTTATCCACCACCTTGGTTGGCTTCTCACGATCACCACCCAGGCCAGTCGCGACAACCGTGACCTTCAGCTCTTCTGTCATTTCCGGATCGATCACAGTACCCACAACAACGGTGGCAGATTCGGATGCGAATTCACGGATAATGTCACCCACTTCGGTGAACTCACCCAAGTTCAAGTCCATACCAGCGGTGATGTTAACCAGAATACCTTTGGCGCCCTGCAGGTTAACGTCTTCAAGAAGCGGGCTACGAACAGCAGCTTCAGCCGCTTCCTGCGCACGGTTTTCACCCGTTGCTCGGGCAGTACCCATCATCGCCATGCCCATCTCGGACATCACCGTCTTCACGTCAGCAAAGTCGACGTTGATCATACCGTTACGGGTAATCAGGTCGGCGATACCCTGCACCGCACCCAGCAGCACATCATTGGCCGCTGCGAATGCGTCCAGTAGGCTGGTTTTCTTACCCATGACCGCCAGCAGTTTTTCGTTCGGGATGGTGATCAGTGAGTCGACGCTTTCTTCCAGCTCTTTCAAACCGGATTCCGCAACGCTCATGCGCTTGCCACCTTCGAACTGGAACGGTTTAGTAACCACCGCCACAGTCAGAATCCCCAGCTCACGGGCCACTTCGGCAACAATCGGAGCAGCACCTGTACCGGTACCGCCACCCATGCCAGCGGTAATGAACACCATGTCGGAACCGCTCAGTGCCTCCGCAATGCGATCACGATCTTCGAGTGCGGACTGACGTCCGACTTCCGGGTTAGCACCTGCACCCAACCCCTTGGTGATGTTGCCGCCGAGTTGAATAATTTGACGCGCGTCCAGGTCCGTTAGAGCCTGGGCGTCTGTGTTGGCGCAAATAAATTCTACGCCTTCAATGTCGCTGTTAAGCATGTGACGTACGGCGTTACCACCGCCACCGCCAACACCGACAACCTTAATTACTGCGCTTTGTTGAACATTATCAACGAGTTCAAACATATCCCCTACTCCTTCGTGCTGTTTCCGGTCTATCCAGACCGGTTATTTCATTCGTTTTGTATTTTCGAGAAACCTTCGTGTACTGCTCCTGCTCACCGTCAGAACTGACCGGTAAACCAGGCTTTCATGCGCTCGACCAATGAGGGAGCATCCTCACTTTTGAGCACCGGTGCCCGGCCAAGATCCATTTGCCGGAAACCATGAATCAACAACCCAACGCCGGTGGCGTAGATCGGGTTGTTAACCACCTCCGTCATACCGGAGACAGCCTGCGGACAGGCCAGCCTTACCGGCATGTGAAAGATCTCTTCAGCCAGTTCCACCACCCCTTCCATGGTGGAAGAACCGCCTGTAATAACGATGCCCGCGGGAATCATGTCTTCGAATCCCGAGCGGCGTAATTCTGACTGCACCAAGGTAAACAGCTCTTCGTAGCGAGGCTCTACAACTTCCGCCAACGCTTGTCGGGAAAGGTCGCGTGGCGCACGATCGCCAACACTGGGCACCTTGATGGTGTCTTCAGCACCTGCTAGCTGAGTCAACGCGCAGGCGTACTTGATCTTGATTTCTTCCGCATTCTGAGTCGGCGTGCGCAGAGCCATAGCGATGTCATTGGTCACCTGATCACCGGCGATTGGAATCACCGCGGTATGCCGGATTGCACCACCGGTAAACACCGCAATGTCGGTGGTTCCGCCACCGATATCGACGACACACACACCGAGCTCTTTCTCGTCTTCGGTCAGAATTGCGTGGCTGGAAGCCAGTTGCTCCAGGATGATGTCATCCACTTCCAGTCCGCAGCGCTTTACACACTTATCAATGTTCTGAGCCGCGTTGACAGCGCAAGTCACCAAATGAACCTTGGCTTCCAGCCGGACGCCGGACATGCCCATCGGTTCTTTAATGCCTTCCTGGTTATCGATCACGAATTCCTGCGGAAGAATGTGCAGCACTTTCTGATCCGCGGGGATCGCTACCGCCTGAGCCGCATCAATAACCCGATCAATGTCCGCTTGGGTCACTTCCCGATCCCGGATCGCAACGATGCCGTGGGAGTTCAGGCTCTTGATGTGGCTCCCCGCGATTCCCGCATACACGGAATGAATCCGGCAGCCTGCCATCAGTTCAGCTTCTTCCACCGCCCTCTGAATGGCTTGCACGGTGACCTCAATGTTCACCACCACTCCGCGCTTTAGCCCTCGGGATGGGTGAGAGCCAATTCCGACGACTTCAATGGTTCCATCCATTTTGCGTTTGCCGACGATCGCAACCACCTTGGAGGTTCCGATATCCAGGCCGACAATCATGTTTTCCGTTTCAACCGATGACATGTGATTCACCAAACCCCAAGTTCGTAATAATCGTTATCAGGACTTCGGTGCAGCAACTGCTGCATCCGCTTTCCACTGCACCGCTATGCCGTTTGTATAGCGAGCATCTACCCGGCTGACCTCGTCCACACGGGACGCCAACCGGTTCTCGTAAACTGTTATGAAGCGATCAAATCGCTGTTCGACTTTGTCGCGCCCCAACACCACTTCAATTCCATTTGCCAGTGTCAGCGTCCATGCACCTCGGGCCTCGAGCGCTAGCCCGGCAAAACCAAGGCCGTAGCCATAAAGCTGTTCGCTCATGCTCCGCGCCATGGTGATGACCTCTCTCACCCTCTCATCCGGCCCCGACAGCTTTGGCAAACGCCCAGCCACCTCCGGATTCGGCGGCGAGAACAGCTCGCCTGAACGACTGACCAGCCGCCCATCACTCCAGTAAGCCAGAGGCTTCTTCTCGCGGATATCAATCACCAAACGACCAGGCCAAACTCGCTTTACCGCCGCGGATTCAACCCATGGCCGCTGTTCCAACGCCGCCTTGATGTCAGCAAGATCGGTGGAAAAGTAGCTCTTCCCGATCCAGGCACCGGCTGCTCGCTCCACAGCTACTCGACTGTCTCCGACAAACTGGCCCTGAACATCCACAGCCAAGATCTGTTGGTCCATCGCCGTCAACAGGCGATCTGTTCCCCAGGGAACCAGAGCCGCCAGCAGAACAACCGTTGCTCCCAAACCGACCTGTAACCAAGGCACGGCCGCCAAAATAGCTTTCAACACACCAAACCGGTCTTGCCCTGGCTCTAGGGTGGTTGCCCCCCGTCGCCGGGGCTGCTCAGGCGGTACCGCCCGGCTCCGGATCAGTAGTGTTTCAAGCATTCGGTGCCTCCACCAAAGTGTCTTCCAATATCCTCACCACCAGCTCCTGAAAGCCGATGCCGGCGGCCTTGGCAGCCATAGGTACCAAGCTGTGATCGGTCATTCCCGGTACTGTGTTTACTTCAAGCAGCCAGAACTTACCTTCCGCATCCTGCATGATGTCCACTCGGCCCCAAGTGCGGCAGCCGACCACGCGGAACGCATCCAGCGCCAACTGCTGTAACTTCAGTTCTTTATCGACCGGCAAACCACAGGGAATGCGGTAGCGGGTGTCATCCGCCAAATACTTCGCGTCGTAATCGTAAAAGTCGTGGTCGGTACTCAGACCAATCGCTGGCAACGCTTTGTCTTGTAGCAGGCTGACGGTAAATTCGGGCCCTTCAATCCACTGCTCAACCAGTACCAGGTCGTCCATGGCTGCTGCGGTTTCGTAGGCTTCTACCAGCTCAGCCACACTGCGAACCTTCCGAATACCAATGCTTGAACCCTCGTGCGCCGGCTTGACGCTCAGCGGGGTTCCGAGCTTTGCAACAATATCTTCAGCTTCATCAGCGGATTTCATGGACCGAAAAGCCGGGGTTGGCAGGCCACAACCTTCGAACACGTACTTTGTGCGCAATTTGTCCATGGCCAGTGCCGACGCCAGAACTTCACTACCGGTGTAAGGAATGCCCGCCTGCTGCAGAATCGCCTGCAGCGTGCCGTCTTCACCGCCGCGACCATGCAGCGCGATAAACACCCGGTCAAACGCCGGTGATTCCACGGTGCGCAGCATACAGCCTTGAACGTCAATTCCGTGGGCATCGACACCCGCCGACTGCAAGGCTGCCAAGACGGCTCCGCCACTGTTCAGGGAAACCTCCCGCTCAGCTGAGTCACCTCCCATAAAGACAGCAACCCGGCCCAATGCTTTAACCAGCTCGGGCGATGCCAGATAGTTATCGGAGTCGGTATGGCTCATATCACTCACTCTTCGCTACTCCCGCTGCGGCGAGGCGTGCAGCCACACCGCCAATGTCACCGGCGCCTTGGGTAATCAACAAGTCGCCGTCTTGAAGCATTTTTTCCAGAAGACCTTCAATTTCTTGGTTGTCTTCAACAAATACCGGCTCGACGTTGCCGCGCTGGCGAATGCTGCGGCACAGCGCACGACCATCCGCTCCTGGAACCGCTGCCTCGCCCGCCGAATAAACGTCCATCAACAACAGGCCATCGACTTCGGAAAGCACCCGGACAAAATCTTCGTACAGGTCGCGTGTGCGGGTGAAACGGTGAGGCTGATACAGCATCACAATACGGCGATTCGGCCATGCGCCTCGGGCAGCCTTGATGACCGCCTCCACCTCAGTGGGATGGTGACCGTAGTCATCCACCAACGTGGCCTGCGCGTTGGCTGTCTTGTACTCTCCGTATACTTGGAAACGACGTCCCACACCGGCAAAGCCTGCCAAGCCACGACAGATAGCCTTGTCATCAACACCTTCATCGGTGGCCACGGCGATCACTGCAAGCGCGTTCAGAACGTTGTGCCGGCCCGGCATTTTCAGTTCGACATCCAGATCAGGGCGGCCGCCCGGGCGACGCACCACGAAACGGGTCTTGAGGCCGTCCGAAGAAATATTCTCGGCCCGATAGTCTGCATCCGGGTTGTCTATGCCATAGGTGATGATGGCCCGGGAAATGCGCGGGATAATTTCCCGAACATAAGGATCATCCACGCACATAACCGCGATGCCATAGAACGGCAGGTTGTGCAGGAAGTCCACGAAGGTCTGCTTCAGCTTTTCAATATCGCCGCCATAGGTTTCCATATGGTCCGCTTCGATATTGGTGACCACCGAAATCGTGGGGGTCAGGTGCAAGAAGGACGCATCGCTTTCATCGGCTTCAGCCACCAAGTAACGGGAACCACCCAGCTTGGCGTTGGTACCGGCGCTATTGAGCTTGCCACCAATCACGAAGGTGGGGTCCAATCCGGCTTCACCAAAGACCGATGCAATCAGGCTGGTGGTCGTGGTTTTACCGTGAGTACCAGCAACAGCAATACCGTGGCGATAGCGCATAATCTCTGCCAGCATCTCGGCACGAGGTACGATGGGCACCCGGCGACTGCGCGCTGACACCACTTCCGGGTTATCCGAGGACACGGCAGACGACACAACCACGACATCGGCGTTCGCACTGTTTTCTTCACGATGGCCAATATAAACCTGAATGCCCATAGCACGGAGGCGATCGGTTACCACACTCTCTTTGATATCGGAGCCAGATACGTCATAGCCTTGGTTCTTCAGAACCTCGGCAATACCGCTCATACCTGCGCCGCCGATACCAATAAAGTGGATACCGCGAATACGGCGCATTTCGGGAACCTGATACACCAGCGGCGTATTGTTCGAATCAGCCATTGGCGGCCTCCAGACAGTAATTCACAACTCTCTCCGTAGCATCAGGGCGCGCCAGCGAACGGGCGGCCTGTGCCATGTTCAGAATGCGTTCTCGGTTACCCGTCAAATCTTTCAAGGTGTCGGCCAGTACGTCCGGCGTCAGCTGAGATTGGGGCACCAAAATGGCCGCACCCGCTTTTACCATGTGCTGACCATTGCGTGTTTGATGATCGTCCACGGCGTGTGGAAACGGCACCAGCACGGCACCAACACCGGCTGCACACAACTCCGAGACGGTCAAAGCTCCGGCTCGGCAAATCACAAGGTCAGCCCAGTTATAGGCTTCTGCCATATCGCGGATAAACGGCTCAACGCTGGCGTTGATGCCAGCGGATTCATAGGCTTCGCGTGCGGCGTCGGCGTTCTTCTCGCCGCACTGATGTCGCACTTCCGGCCGCTCGCTCTCAGGCAAGATCGCTAACGCTTTAGGCAACTGTTGGTTAAACACCTGAGCCCCCAAGCTTCCGCCTACCACTAAAATCCTTGCCGGCGTGGTTCTTCCGGCCAAACGCTGCTCGGGCACCGGTAGCGCCGCCAAATCTTTGCGCACTGGATTGCCCGTGCAGCGGGTCACCGTCTTATCACCAAAGCTGCCCGGAAAAGCTTCCAGCACAATGCTTGCGAAACGCGTTAGAAGGCGATTGGTCATACCCGCTACGGCATTCTGCTCGTGTATGATCAGCGGCTTGCGCAGCAACCAGGCAGCCACACCGCCCGGCCCGGTAACAAACCCACCCATACCAACAACACAGTCCGGGTTGATCTTGCGCAGCAGTGTGTATGCTTCACCAAGAGCCCGCATCAGGCGGAACGGCGCTAACAGCAATGCCAGCTTGCCTTTGCCCCGCAGCCCCTTGATGTGAATCAAAGACAGCGGAATCTCGGTCTCTCCTATTAACCGCTCTTCCATGCCACCTTTGGCACCGAGCCAATGCACTTCGTGGCCTTGCTCTTGCAGAGCTCGAGCCGTGGCCAGTGCAGGAAATACGTGACCACCCGTTCCACCGGCCATCATCAGGAAGCGACGAGGACTAATCATAAACCGCGCCCCCTCTTACTTTTCGGACAGGCTTTTCTGCAGCCATTTTTTCTTTGTCCAAGCGCTCCATTTCGACCCGCGCCATGATGCCGAGCCCGACGCAGGTAACCAACAAACTGGAACCACCGTAGCTCACCAAAGGAAGAGTCAATCCCTTGGTGGGCAAAAGGCCGGTGGTAACACACATATTGATGGCGGCCTGCAAACCGACCAGCATCGAGATGCCGTAACTGAAACAAGCCCCGAACGGCATACCACTTCGTTCGGCACGGCGACCAATGACGAAACCACTGACCACCAAAGCGGTAAACAGACCTACCACGATCAGCGCCCCCAGAAGGCCGAATTCTTCGGCAATGATCGCGAAGATGAAGTCCGTGTGGGCTTCTGGCAAAAAGAAAAGTTTCTGTACTGAGTTGCCCAGCCCCACGCCGGTCCACTCACCTCGACCAAATGCAATTAACGATTGAGTGAGCTGGTAGCCACTATCAAACTGATCTTTCCAAGGATCGAGATAGCTCACGACCCGCTTCAAACGATATGGCGCACTGACAACCAGTACCGTCCCGGCAACGACCATCAGGCCAATCAGCGGAAGAAAACGCGTGAGCCGAACGCCGCTCAGGAAGATCACTCCGGCAGCCGCGGCACTTAACACCACTGAGGCGCCAAAATCCGGCTCGATCATCAGCAAGCCAACCGCCAGTCCCAGAACCAGCAAAGGCCGGAAAAATCCCGACCAATCGTTCAGCAAGGCTTCCCGGCGGCGCACCACATAACCCGAGAGGTAAGCGATCAAACAAAGCTTGGCCACCTCGGAAACCTGAACGTTGAAGACGCCCATGGGTATCCATCGGGTTGACCCGTTAACCGTGCGACCGAGTGGCGTCAAAACCAAAATCAGAACCATCAAGCCGATACCCAATAGCAGCCAACCACTACGCTCCCACCAGGAAATCGGGATGTTCACGGCAACCAAGGCCGCCAAACAGCCCAGCATGGCGAAAATCACCTGCCTAACCACGTAGTGATAACTGTTACCCAGCGTCGCAGCCGCTACGTCCATAGAAGCCGACGAAATCATCACCATGCCAATCACTAGCAGAGCCACTGAAGTCAGCACCAATACTGGCAGCGGCTGAAATTCAAGACCTTTGGTCTGATGCTGCGGAAAGCTGGCTGCTACTTGCATCACAGCGCCTCCACCAACGCACGGAACTGATCTCCGCGGTCGTTATAATCTTTGAACATGTCAAAACTGGCGCAAGCAGGCGACAACAGTATCCGGTCGCCCGCGCTGGCCACATCCCGAGCTTTCGTTATTGCTTGAGCCAGTGACTCTGCCCGAATCTTTTCGACGTCTTGCCCCAGCGCATCGGACATTGCGCCTGCATCCCGCCCGATCAACACGACGGCGCGACAACACGCGCTAACTGGCCTGGCCAAAGGTGCGAAATCGGCCCCTTTACCATCGCCCCCGGCAATCAAAACCACCTTGCCTTGTTCCTGCGCCAGACTTTCGATCGCAGCGACCGTTGCGCCCACATTGGTGCCTTTTGAATCATTGACGTAATCAACGCCCTCCAGATTCCGAACAAACTCGCAGCGGTGCGGCAAACCACGAAACTCTCGTGCCACATCCAGCATGACAGGCATAGGCAAGCCGGCTGCATGACCTAGCGCCAAGGCAGCCATAACATTGCTGATGTTATGGCGCCCCATCAGTTTCAATTCGCTGGCCAGTAACAAGTTGTCAAAGCCAAACGTAATCCAGGTCCCCCGATCGTCATCCCGGGTACTGAAGGTGTCGGGGTTTACCCGGTTGAAGCCAAAGCACAGAAAGCGCACGTTATCCCGTGCCATCGGCGTACTCAGGGCATCGTCGAGATTCACGACCGCATTCTTGCAGCCCCGATACACCCGTTGTTTAGCTTGAAAATACGCCATTTTGTCCGGGTAACGATCCATGTGATCGTCACTGACATTCAGTACGGTCGCGGCCACGGCATTAAGCGCCTCGGTGGTCTCCAGCTGGAAACTCGACACCTCAAGGATGTACAGGTCCGCGCCCTTACCGAGCAAATCCAGCGCTGGCGTACCAATATTGCCGCCAACTTGCACGTTTCGGTCCGCTGCTTTGGCCATTTCACCCAACAGGGTGGTCACGGTAGTTTTTCCGTTTGACCCGGTGATGGCTATCACGGGCGCATCAGCTGCTTCCGCAAACAGGTCAATATCACCGCGAATAAGCGCGCCCTGATCCGCAGCTGCTGCTATAGCCGGGTCCGCGACACTGATGCCAGGGCTGACCACAAGTTCGCTGAAACCCGCAAACAGGCTCGTATCGAATTCACCCAAATGCACCGGCACTTCCGGCCACCCCGCTTTCAGCTCTTGCAGCCCGGGAGGGTTAGTCCGGCTATCAGCCACCGCCACAGCCCGACCTTGTTCGGACAAATAGCGCACACACGAGAGCCCGGTTTTCCCGAGCCCTACGATCAATGTGCGACGATCCGAAACAATGAGACTCATAGCGACGTTACTTTCCTATCGGAGTTTCAGACTGGCCAAGCCAATCAGTACAAGAACCACGGTGATCACCCAAAACCGCACGATGACTCGCGGCTCCGGCCAACCCTTGAGCTCAAAATGATGGTGCAAAGGCGCCATACGGAAGATCCGGCGCCCGGTCAGGCGGAAGGAAGCCACCTGAAGGATGACCGAGATGGTTTCCATCACAAACACGCCACCCATGATGAACAGCACAATTTCCTGCCGAACAATGACAGCAACCACACCCAGTGCTGCACCCAAGGCCAGCGCACCTACGTCCCCCATAAACACTTGCGCGGGATAGGTGTTGAACCACAAGAAGCCAAGCCCTGCGCCCACGAGCGCGCAACAGAACACGATCAATTCACCGGTGCCCGGGAGGTGCGGAATCAACAGATAATTCGCAAATTGTGCGTGCCCGGATACGTAAGCGAAAATGGCGAGCGCGCCTGCCACCATCACGGTGGGCATAATGGCCAATCCGTCGAGACCGTCGGTGAGATTCACCGCATTACTGCTACCGACAATTACGAAATAGGTCAGCAAAATGAACAGTACTGGCCCCAGAGTCAGCGACACGTTTTTCAGAAACGGCAGATAAAGCGATGTTTCCTGCGGCAAAGTTGAGGTCGCATACAGAACCACGGCGGCAGCTGCCCCGATCACCGATTGCCAAAAATACTTCCAACGTCCTGGCAGGCCACGCGGGTTGCGCTCAACCACTTTGCGGTAGTCATCCACCCAGCCAATCGCTCCGAATAGGATGGTGACCAGCAAAACTGTCCAAACATAACGGTTGCTCAGGTCGGCCCACAGCAAGGTAGAAATGGCAATCGCCACCAAGATCAACGCGCCACCCATGGTCGGCGTGCCGGCTTTGCTGAGATGGGTCTGAGGGCCGTCATCACGGACCGCCTGACCAATCTGGTACTGGCTGAGTTTCCGGATCATCAGTGGACCGATCATTAGCGAAATCAGGAGCGCCGTCAGCACACCCAAAATGGCGCGCACGGTCAGGTACTGAAACACCGTCAGCGCAGAAAAATATTGAGATAAAACCTCTGTCAGCCAGAGCAGCATGCGTTTTTCACCTTTGTCTGCATTCCCTCCACCACGCGATCCATGGCGGAACTTCGAGAACCTTTCACCAGCACAACCATGGCACCCTGTCGACCATCAACGATGGCGTTCACAGCTTGCTCATGGGTCTGGAATTGTTCAGCACCTTGTCCGAAGCCATTGGCATAGCCCCCACAACCGGGACCCACCAGCAACAGACGTTCAATACCTTTTTCTTTGGCGTGCGCACCAACCTCAGCGTGCAGGTCATCGCCCTGCTCACCCAGCTCAGCCATCGCACCCAAGACAGCCACTCGCTGCCCTTCGTATCCTGAAAGCACGTCGATCGCGGCCTTCATGGATGCAGGGTTAGCGTTGTAGCTGTCGTCGATCAGGGTCAACCCCGGCGTAAGCTCTGCCACCTGCAGGCGGCCTTTAACAGCCTGCACGCCACTCAAGCCCTCAACGAGCTGCTGATCACTCGCTCCCAACTCTCGACACGCGGCAATGGCACACAAGGCATTGCTGACATTGTGCTCACCGACGAGCGGTAATGAGAATGTAGAACTCCAACCTTCCGGTCCCTCCGCTGTGACCGTCATAGTCTGATCCGATGCCACCTCAGCGACAGCGTAATAGTCGGCCTCCGGATGATTCTTCCGAGACACACTCACGACCCGGCGTTGGCCGGCTCGCTCACGCCATTGAGCAAAGGCGGGGTCATCACGATTCAGCACGACCAAGCCTTGCTCGGCCACGCCATCAATGATTTCGCCTTTCGCTTTGATGATGTTCTGATAACTACCAAAGCCTTCCAGATGCGCCTGACCGGCATTGGTCAGAATCACCACCTGCGGACGCACAATCGCTACGGTATGAGCGATTTCACCCAGACCACTCGCGCCCAGTTCAACGGCTCCGTACTGATGCTCCGGCGACATCCGGAATAACGTTAACGGCACACCGATGTGGTTATTCAGATTACCTTCGGTCGCCAACACCTCACCCATCTGCTCGAGAATGGATGCGGTTAACTGTCGAACGGTTGTCTTTCCGCTGCTGCCGGTGATGGCAATCAACTTCGCATCGCTCACGTTGCGATTACCAGCTGCCAGCGCCGCAAGTGCGTTCACCGTGTCTTCGACCACCAGCTGAGGCAACGCAACCGACTCGTCCACCGAATCGACAACCGCAGCTACAGCGCCCTGTGAGCGCGCCTGCTCCAGGAATTTGTGGCCATCGAAACGTTCTCCGCGCAGCGCCACAAATAGCTGTCCATCGCCCACCGCGCGAGTATCTGTGGACACGCCCTTAAACTGCACAGCGTCAAGGTCAACAGACTTGCCCGCCAGCGTTGCGCCAAGCCAAGTCTTGGCTTCTGCCAGCGAAAAGGCGCGCATCATGCCACACCTCCATTCAGGTGCAACTGGTTCCGCACCTGTTCGGCATCACTAAATGGCAGTTTTTGGCCAGCTACTTCCTGCCAAGTTTCATGCCCCTTGCCGGCAATCAGCACCAGATCCTTCGGACCGGCCATGGCCACCGCTTCCGCAATTGCCTTCGCCCGGTCGTGGATAACCTGATACTGACCAGCTTCAGAAAAACCTTTCTCAATATCTTTGGCGATTTGTACCGGGTCTTCTGATCTCGGATTGTCATCCGTCACGATGACCACATCCGCACCTTTTTGTGCTTCGGCGGCCATTTCAGGGCGTTTGCCCGGGTCACGGTCACCGCCGCAACCAAACACGCAGATCAACTTACCTTCCGCGTGGGGGCGCAAAGCCGCCAGCGCATTCGACAGGGCGTCGGGAGTGTGGGCGTAATCAACCACCACACAACGCCCGTCTGCACCTGTGTACTTTTCCAATCGGCCCGCAGGAGGCACTAACCGGGAGCAGGCATCAACGGCACGATCAACCGGTACGCCGAGCGTTAACACCGTCGCCAAAGCGGCCAGAACATTGCTCGCGTTGAAGCTACCCAACAGAGGCACCTCCAATTCAAACTCACCCCAGAGACCATCAACCACTGCACGAAAACCCGATGCCGTCGGGGTAAACTCTTTCAACCACAGCTCTGTCTGCGCTTCATGAAGACTGTAACGCACCCGGTCACAAAACCCTTCCGTCTGCTCGTACAACTGACGCCCGAACGGATCATCAAAGTTGATCACAGAAAAGTGCAGTTCTTCACGGCGGAACAAACGTGCCTTAGCCTCGCCATAGGCTTCCATGGTGCCGTGATAATCCAGGTGATCCCGGGTCAGGTTGGTAAATACCGCCCCGGTCATCGCGACTTTATTTATTCGCCCCTGCTCCAAAGCATGGGAGGACACTTCCATGACCGCGGCACGACCGCCGTCACGACGTATTTGGTGCAGTATCCGATTGACCTGAACCACATCGGGCGTGGTATGAGTTGCAGGCTGCAAGTTGCCGGGCATTCCATAACCCAAAGTACCCAGCACGCCGCAGGGTGTACCCGCTTCTTTAAGCAGAGCCGAAATGTATTGCGTGACCGACGTTTTACCGTTGGTACCCGTCACACCAACAACTCGTAAATGCCGGGAAGGATGTTCAAAAAACCGGGTAGCGATGCGCCCTAATTGATCCCGTAGGCCAACAACCGGGACAATCAACGCGCCCTGGCGTTCGTGGCACTCTTGCGGGATTTTCGCTTCCAGCAGAACAGCCGTGGCGCCAGCCGATATCGCTTGTTCGACATAGGCATCTGCAAGGGTCTCCACACCCGACAAAGCAACAAATGCATCGCCAGAGGTAACCTTACGACTGTCCGTCTGCAGGCCATGGATAGTGACATCGAACACCGAAGGTACATCTACGATGCCTTGCAAAAGGGTACTGATCGACGTGATACACATAGCTACCCCCTATCTCCTGACGCGACAGCCACCGGCCCAACACCGGAAACTTCCAGCTCCGGCTTAACGTTTAGCAACCGCAACGCATCCCCCATGACCCGGGCAAACACCGGCGCAGCCACTTCACCACCGTAATACTCGCCAGACTGAGGCGCGTCTACGGCCACTACCGTTACGATTTTCGGGTCGTCAATCGGTGCCATTCCCGCAAAAATGGCCTTGTACATACTGTCTTCATAGCCGTGTGCACCGACGAGGTGTACCGTTCCGGTTTTTCCGCCAGCCGCGTACAAGCCGGGCTGAGCTCTGCCACCAGTACCTTTTGCTACTGCGTCTTTCAGCATCTGCCGGACTTCGTAGGTCACTTTTTCACTCAGAACCCGCTGACCTTGAGGCCTCCGCTCTTGCTTCAGCAGACTGACTGGATACCGAATACCGCCATTGGCCAGCACCATGTACGCCTGCGCCAACTGCAACGCATTTACGCTGAGGCCATAGCCGTATGAAAGCGTTGCTTCTTCAACCGGTCGCCATTTCGGGCGCGCGGGAAGCACACCGACTGCCTCCCCAGGAAAACCAATACCTGTCGCCTGCCCCAAGCCCATACGAGAGAACAGGTTGCTTAAAACATCCCCGCCTAGATCATTCGCTATTTTGCTGACCCCGACGTTGCTGGATTTGACGATGATCTTGGTCAAGTCCATCACGCCGTAATTGCGATGATCCCGAATGGTGAAACGTCCGAAACGACGATAGCCGGGCGACGTGTCGATGGTGCTATTGGCGCTGTACTCACCAGACTCCAGAGCCGCTGCGATGGTCAGCGGCTTGATGGTGGAACCTGGCTCAAACAAATCGGTGATGGCCTTATTGCGCAAATTCTCGACCGCCAACTGAGACCGGTCATTCGGGTTGTAAGACCCCTGATTAACCATCGCCAGCACTTCGCCCGTACTGACATCCAGCATAACTAACGTGCCACCGCGAGCCTTATGGGCACCGACAACTGCTTTCAATTCCCGGTAGGCGAGATACTGGAGCCGGAGATCGATACTCAACTCAAGATCCTTACCCGGGCGAGCATCGCGCACCAACATAAGATCTTTAATGATGTGACCGCGACGATCCTTCAGTACTCGTTTGGCACCCGGCTCACCTTCGAGCCATTGGTTATAGGCCAGTTCAATACCTTCCTGGCCATCCTCATCAATATTGGTGAACCCGACAACGTGCGCGGTCACTTCGCCCGCAGGGTAGTAGCGCCGATATTCCTGACGGGCATAGATGCCTCCCAGGCCCAGCGCCAAAGCCTCTTTTGCCATCGCAGGCTGCACTTTGCGGCGCAGGTAAATAAATTCACGACTGGCATAATCACGAAGGCGCTGGCGCAGCTCCCCTTCGGACAACTCCAACACGCGGGCAAGCACCGCCAACTTAGGGTGTTCAGGATCAATCTCTGACGGGTTCGCCCACACAGTCTGGACCGGTGTACTCACCGCCAACGGCTCCCCATGGCGATCAGTGACCACGCCACGATGAGCATCAATCGACTCGGTGCGAATGGTCCGGACATCGCCCTGCTGGCGCAGGAAATCATTGTCGACGACAAGCAAATCGGTCAGGCGCCAGCCAATGCCCAGCATCACCATCAGAAAAACGCCCAGCACAGAGTAAAAGCGCCAAGCTTTCAAGCCTGCCGCCAGTCGCTGCACCCTGCTGTTTGTCTGTTCGCTTCGAGCGGACAAATTGGCCACCTTGCTGCTGTTATAGTTTTAGTTAGCCGCAATCGGCGTCATCAAAGGCACCAGCACGATATCCTGGCGCCCGGGAACCCTCATACCAAAACGTTCTGCTGCCAACTTCTCAACACGCCCATGGGCACTCAGAGCACTCTGCTCTAATAACAGCTGACTCCATTCCCGCTCATGCGCGTCGCGTTGCTGCTGCAGCGTCGACAGTGTATTGAACAGCTCCCGGTTCTCGTGGGCGCTCACCACCACACCAATGGCCGATACCGTTAGCGCCAGTATCAGCACCAAAGACACGAGCACCTGTCTTTCACAAGCTGCCTCAAAGACTTCTCTGGAAACACGAACCGCGGAGACAACGCCGTCTCTGACCTTCTCTTTATTGAGCTTTGCGGTTTTCGTTGGTTGTTCTATAGCTACGGCGCCCATGGCGTCTCGCTCCCTTGCGAATTCGCTTCAGTGAGTTCTTCGTTCCAGCACTCGCATAACAGCGCTGCGGGCCCGAACGTTCTCGTCTATTTCGTGATCGCTGGCCTTATTGGCCTTACCGATCAGACGGTAAGAAGACTGCATCTGCTCTGCCGTCACTGGCACACCTTTTGGAATCTTTGGCCCTTGAGCCAGATCTCTCATAAACCGCTTTACCAAGCGATCTTCCAGAGAATGAAAACTGATCACTACCAACCTGCCGCCGGGCGCCAGACGCTCTGCGGCGACCTTTAACCCGACTTCCAAGTCTTCCAGCTCCCGATTGATAAAGATTCGGATCGCCTGAAAGGTGCGTGTTGCCGGGTGTTTATGCTTCTCTTTCTTCGGTACTGCTTCGGCCACCAACTCAGCCAACTGCCGAGTTGTTACCAAAGGCTCTTCAGCTCGGCGCTGAACTACCAAACGCGCAATACGGCGAGAGAAACGCTCTTCGCCGTACCGGAAAATCACATCTGCAATGTCTTTCTCGTCAGCACTGGCCAACCATTGCGCGGCGCTTGGCGCCTGCTGCGGATTCATCCGCATGTCTAAAGGACCGTCCCGCATGAAGGAAAAGCCGCGAGCGGCATCGTCCAGCTGCGGCGACGACACCCCCAGATCCATCAACACACCGTTGACAGTTGGCCACTGTTGAGCGTCCAACGCCCCAGCCAGCTCGGAAAATGAGCCGTGAAACCAGTCAAAGCGCTGATCACCGGCCGCCAGCTCCTCAGCCACCCGAATTGCCTCCGGATCTTTATCAATACCCAACAAGCGCCCTTGTTCGTTGAGCTGACTCAGAATCAGCCGACTATGGCCACCGCGCCCGAATGTGGCATCGACATAACAGCCTGAGGCGTCGTTAATCAGGTAATCGACAGCTTCGTCGAGCAACACGGACCGATGCTTGAACCCTTCAACCGCGTCAGGATCTGGCTTGGTCATAGTGACAACGCCTCCATCTCGGGCGGCACATCGTCATCATCAGACGACTCATCCAGCCAAGCCAACCAACGTTCTTCGCTCCAGAGCTCCCATTTATTTCCCTGACCAATCAACATCAATTTCTTTTCCAGATACGCGTAACTTCGGAGCGTGGGCGGCACCAGAATACGGCCTGCCGAATCCAGTTCCATGGGCGCGGCATTACCCAGCATCAGACGCTGCAAGCGCCGAACCGGTTTCTTAATATTGGGCAGAGCCTCAATTTTGGGGCGCAAGGCTTCCCATTCGGGTTCCGGGTACAGCAGCACGCAACGCTCTTCATCGGTATTGGCACTGGCAGTCAAAACAATACGGCCACCACAAAGCTGCGCGAGCTCTTCGCGCAGCTTTGTCGGGATCGCCAAGCGACCCTTTGCGTCCATATTGATGGCATGACTGCCAAGAAAGTTGCTCATTTACGCCGTATCCAAGGGTGCTAATTCCACAAAAAACCACTAGAAACCACTTTTTCCCACTTCCGCACACTATAGAAACACGCAAAAGACAATGCAAGCGCCGCTTTCGCCGGCACAACGCCAAAAGTTCCTTTAACGACAATAGGTTACGAATTAGAAATTTATGGAGAGTCTAAAAAGGCGAGGAGAAGTATTGAAAAAACAAGAACCTGCAAGGCGTTCTGGACACTCAACCTAAAGTATAAGATCTTTTGGCTATAACCGCAGGGTTGTGAGAAGTACGCACATTAAATAATGATAGGAAAAAAGAGAGCTCGCCGATAAGCCGGGTTCTGTCGTGGACAGTCATTCATCTAGGGCCTGCGTCACCACAGGCCTCAAGCAACCTACCCGAATCCAGCGCGGGCCACGCCAACGGATTCCTATTTGGTCTTGCTCCAGGTGGGGTTTACCATGCCGTGAACTGTTGCCAGTCACGCGGTGCGCTCTTACCGCACCATTTCAACCTTACCGGCGCCCGAAGGCACTTAGGCGGTATATTTTCTGTTGCACTTTCCGTCGACTCGCGCCGCCCAGGCGTTACCTGGCACCTTGCCCTATGGAGCCCGGACTTTCCTCCCCCGGTAAAACCGGCGGCGACTGTCTGGCGAGCTCGGGGCTGACAATACCCCTGCCGCCGCCAGCACGCAAGTGCTTTAGCCCTCCTTCATCTCCAACGCGCGCTGATAGAGCTCGTTTTTGCCCAAACCGCACACATCCGCCACGATTCTCGCCGCCTTTTTGACGGGCAACTCTTTCACCAGCATAGCCAGCAGCTTGTCGGCATCAACTGAAGCCTCGGCGCCCGGTGAATCTTCCGAGCCCCGGATCATCACCACGAACTCCCCTTTGGAGCCATGCGGGTCGGCTTGCAGCTCCGACAATACCTTACCAGCGGGGCCCGCATAGAAGGTCTCGAAGGCCTTGGTCAGCTCCCGACCTAACACGCACTCCCGGTCGCCCCCCATCACCTCAATTAGATCTTCCATAAAATCGGTAATTCGGTGAGGAGACTCATAGAACACCAGTGTCGCCGGCTGATGCCTAAAACCTTCCAGCGCGGATTTTCGCCCAACCCGCTTGGCCGGCAAAAAGCCCGCAAACAAGAACTGATCGGTCGGCAAACCGGCCGCCGAAAGCGCAGCCACCAGCGCACATGCGCCGGGTATCGGTGAAACCGGATAACCAGCTGCCCGAGCCTCTCGCACCAGTATATACCCAGGATCTGAAATCAGAGGCGTACCCGCATCGGACACCAAGGCTACACTCTGCCCTTTCGACAAGGCATCAAGGACCTGACTGACCCGAGCGCGCTCGTTGTGATCATGGAGCGCAAGCATCTGCTTGTTTAGCCCAAGATGCTGAAGTAGCCTGCCGCTGTGGCGGGTATCCTCTGCCGCCACCAAATCAGCTTTGGCCAACACTTGGCGCGCGCGCTCCGTCAAATCGTCAAGATTTCCGATCGGCGTAGCGACAACGTAAAGCTGGCCACCGACACTAACGGGCGTTCGCTCAGAACTGGGCATAAAATGACTCCGGAGAATTAATAACACTGTTTTATAGCCGGCCCATGACAGGCACGTCATGTGAAATACGCCGGGAGCTGGTAAACTTGCCAGCTAATTAGCGGCATCACAAGCCCAATGATCCGGAGACCACCGAGCCTGCCATGATGACATACCGCAACTCATTACCTACGTTTACGCTTCTTGCCGTACTGATGACTCTGTTTAGCGGCTGCGCTTCCATTAATCTGGAAACCCATGTTGCCGAGACGCCGGAACAAGCCCTATCAATAGCGGCCGATGAAAACGATCCTCAACGCGCCCAACGTTACCTTCTCCGCGTAGCCAGCGATTACCAAGAAAAAGGCAACCATCTCGCGGCCAGAAAAATACTTCGGCACGATCTGCTAAAATCCGCTCAGGGCCAGCCTCAGGAACAGCGGCGACTGCTTGCCATGGCGAGTACGATCGAACTCGAAGATCACGACTGGGCAAAAGAACTCGCAGCAACCAGCGAGACCGAAGACTTCCTTAACTACCCCAGTGATTTACTGGCTCGGGCGGCACACCTGCAAGCACAAACACAAAGCCTGGCAGGCAAGCCTCTCGATGCCACCATGACCCTGATTTTGCTCGGCCAAACCGACAGCAGCACAAGCCCCCAGAAGCTTCATGACAAAATCTGGAACCAACTAAAAAGCGTCAGCGCAACAAAGTTACAGTCCAGCACCAGCAATGCCATCGGATTCGAAAACCAAGGCTGGCTGGAACTGGCTTCTACACTCAGCAACGCTGACGGCAACCTCGATGCTCAAGGCAGACTCATTCGTCAGTGGCAAAACAACTGGCCGGGACACCCGGCCGCCCAAACGCTGCCAAAAGAACTCGCCCTCATGGCCGACATTTCCTCCTCTCGCCCCGAAAACATTGTCTTGGCACTGCCGCTCAACGGCCCACTGGCTAGCGCGGGTAAAGCCATCCGAGACGGCTTCATCGCCGCCTATTACAACGACAGCAGCGCCAATCGCAGCAAAACCGATATTCGAGTTGTCGATACAGCCAACCAGTCGTTCCGAGACCTATACAACAAACTCAGCACCAGCAAAGCAGACTTGATCGTTGGCCCCCTTGAGAAAAGCGGCCTGGCCGAACTCTCTGACATGAATACTCTCCCGGTGCCGGTGCTGGGCCTGAATTATCTGCCGAGCGACAGCAAAGCCCCTAATGGCCTTTACCAATACGGACTCTCTGCCGAGGATGAAGCACGGCAAATTGCGCAACAGCTTGCCGAACACAACATCACGCGCATCCTGGCCCTGATCCCGAATGGCGAGTGGGGCGATCGGGTTGCTGCGGCCCTGACAACCAAGCTTCAGGAGACTGGCGTAACGGCCTTGCAGGTGCAGCGCTTCTTTCCCGAGGACAACCTTCGCGCCATCACAGCAGATGTCCTCGGGGTCACCGCATCCCGGCAGCGAGCAATCGATGTCGAACGCACAATTGGCCTGAATGTCGAATTCGAACCCCGGCCACGCCAAGATGCCGAGGCCATTGTGATGGTTGCGGCCCCGACGATCGCCAGGCAATTCAAGCCTCTGTTCGCATTCTACTTTGCTGGCAACCTCCCCGTTTACGCTCCGTCTATAACCTACGAGGGCGTCCCTAACCCAAGCCGGGACCGTGATTTAAACGACGTTATCTTTACCGATATCCCCTGGGTTCTTGCGGAAGACAACCCCCTCCGCAGTAACGCGGAACAGTATCTAAGCGGCACCAAAGGCCAATTGGGACGACTATTTGCGATGGGTGCGGACGCCTGGCAACTCAGCAAGCGTTTACCGCTCCTGCAACAAGTCAAAGATGCCGCCATTAACGGACATACCGGCACACTGACTATGGACCCGTCAGGCTCAATACACAGAGAACAACTGTGGGCCAAATTCATTAATGGCACACCTGAAGTGCTGGAAACCAAAACCCCAGACGCACTCGTATCTGACGAATAACAACCAACCAGCGACAACTCATGGCCAAGGACGGCAAAAAGGCTGTAGGCGACTTCTATGAAGGGGTAGCCGCCCGCTATCTCATCAGCCGGGGCATCTCCATACTTGAACGCAACGTCTATAACCGGGGCGGAGAAATTGATCTTATCGGGCTCGACGGCAATTCGCTGGTGTTTTTTGAAGTTCGATACCGGAAAACAAACAGCTTGGTGGATCCTCTAAACTCCATCACCCCAAGCAAACAAAAGCGCTTGGTACGAGCAGCCTCGTTTTACCTTCACAAACACAACCTTTGGGATGCGGAGACGCGCATCGACGTGGTCGGTATTACGCCGGGAACTACCAGCAAATACCGGGTACAATGGGTTAAAAATGCAATTCAGGCAGGTTAATACTGGCACCATGACCAACACTGAAGAACGAATTAATTACTGGTTTGCAAACCACATGGAACAGACAGCGCAAGCCGCCGTCACGGCAGGCCCTGCAATCGGGGGTGTCGCAGACGCGTTTGTGGGCACATTGCTTCAGGATGGCAAAATCATCGCTTGCGCGAACGGCAACGCGAACGTGCTTACCCAATACCTGTGCACAGCGCTCCTTTCCCGATTTGATCAAGATCGTCCCGCGCTTCCCGCCATCAACCTAGGCGCGGATGCGACTACCTACTCCGCTATCTGCCGAGATAATCGCTTCAACGATACATTTTCAAGACAAGTGAGAGCGATAGGCAAGCCTGGGGATCTGCTGTTTGTGGTCGTTGACGATGGCCACAAAGCCAACTTGATTCAGGCCATTCAAGCTGCCCACGACCGGGAAATGATGGTCGTCGTCCTCAGCGCACGGGAAAAGTCCGACATCACCTCTCTGATGCACCCGGAAGACCACGAAGTCGCACTAAACGATTTGGCACCTCACGAAGCCACACCACTCATGATGGTAATCATCAACGCCTTGTGCGATCAGATTGACGCGAAACTATTTGGCGGATAAGGAAAAAGCCGGCGAACCGGCTTTTTTCTATTTCACTACCTTCAGCATTGGCCTGCCCGAAGGCCGCTCGTCCGCTTTCTGGGCTGGAGCATCATCCCCACCCCCTTCAGGATCAGGAAAACCGGGTTCACTGCCGAACACCATCCCCTCACCGTTTTCTTTCGCGTAGATTGCCAGCACGGCCTGCAGAGGGATAAACACCTGCATGGGCACGCCACCAAACCGAGCGCTAAACTCGATCGCCCCGTTACCAATCACCAGCCCTCTTACGGCGCCAGTGCTGATATTCAGGACAATCTGACCATTCGCCACGTGCTCTGTTGGCACCTGAACGCCCTGAACCCCCGCATCCACCACGATATATGGCGTGCAGTCGTTATCCAGGATCCATTCATTGAGCGCCCTTACCAAGTAGGGGCGGCTGGAGGTCATGGCAATATTTAAATCAGACACTACAACAACTCCTGATTTGGAATCCGGGCGCTAAACCATCAGCTCCGAATATCTTCTTCTAAGTCAGAAAGGCTAGCCTTAAAGCCTTCGCGACTAAAGATACCCTCCATATACTTGAGCAACGGCTTGGCCTGCTTATCCTTATCGCTCAGCTCGATACCCAAAGCCGGCAGACGCCACAGAATCGGCGCAATACAGCAGTCAACAATGGTGAACTCTTCAGACAAGAAGAACGGCATTTCCGCAAACAAAGGTCCGGTTGCCAGCAAGCTTTCTTTCAGCTCTTTACGAGCAGCGTCTGAAGCCTTGCCTGTTGGCTGAGCAACAATCTGATCAACTAACGCACACCAGTCTTTCTGAATGCGGTGGATCATCAAACGACTGTTGGCTCGTGCAACGGGGTACACAGGCAAAAGCGGTGGATGCGGGAAACGCTCATCCAAATACTCCATCATGATGTTAGGCTCGTACAGAACCAAATCACGATCCACCAATGTCGGTACGGCGTTGTACGGGTTCAGATCCGCCAATTCTGCCGGAGGGTTGTCCGGCTCAACATCAACAACATCAACGGTAACACCCTTCTCAGCCAGCACAATCCGCACACGATGGCTGTAATGGCTGTTAGGGTCCGAGAAAAAAGTCATTGATGACCGCTTGGTCACAACGCCCATATAAGCTACCTCACGATTCTAAAATCGAAACAATCCAATAAACGCAAAAAACCAGCGGTCCTTGAGGGACCGCTGGAATCTAGGATTAAGGATTATACCTTAAATCTTAATGTACGTCTTTCCAGTACTCGCGATTGAGCAAGTATGCGAAGACGAAGAAGATGGCCACGAAGATCAGCACGAAAATACCAAGACGCTCGCGCTCAACCTTTACCGGGTCACCCATATAGGACATGAAGTTGGTCAGGTCCCACATTGCCTGATCGAACTCAGCACCGCTCATGCTGCCTTCGATGGCGTACTCAGGGCACACATCACCGTTATTGATGTTACCGCTGAGAGGTTCAACTGTAGGCTTCACGCCAATGTTGGGCTTGACAGCACACAGACCTTGCAGACCTACCAACACATGAGGCATACCAACGAGATCGAAGACCACGTTGTTCACGCCCAATGGACGGCTTTCGTCTTTGTAGAAGCCACGCAGGTATGAATACACCCAAGACTCACCACGCAAACGAGTTTCCAGCGTCAGATCAGGTGGCGGAGCGCCGAACCAACCTGCAGCCATGCCTTTGTCCATGGAGTTTTTCATCAACTCCCCGATCTTGGCGCCGGTGAAAATCAGGTTTTCCTCATACAGCGCTGCCGGAATTTCCAAATCCTCGGAAACACGCTTGTAACGTGCGTATTCCATGGAATGGCAACCCATGCAGTAGTTGGTGAACAAAGCCGCACCGCGCTGCAGAGACGCTTTATCCGTATGATCCGGGGCCATCTCATCCAGAGGAACCGCGGCACCCGCTGCCAGCCCGAGAGCCGGCAGGATCGCTATGAAAAGACCAAATATCAGCTTTCTCATTATCCTGTCACCCTCTCTGGCACTGGCTTGGTTTTCTCCATGCGTGTGTAGAACGGCATGAGAATAAAGTAAGCGAAGTACAGCGCGGTCAGGACCTGGGCAACAGCGGTACGACCTTCCGTCGCCGGAACGATGCCCAGGTAACCCAACACCACAAAGCTGATCACGAAAATCGCCAGAGCAATCTTGCTGAGCCAGCCTTTATAGCGGATTGACCGAACCGGGCTTCTGTCCAGCCAAGGCAGCACGAACAGAATTGCAATCGCGGCACCCATGACAACCACACCCCAGAACTTGGCATCGAGACCGAACAGGTCAACCGTTACCGCACGCAACATGGCGTAGAAGGGCGTGAAGTACCATACCGGAGCAATGTGGGCCGGCGTCTTCAGGTTGTTAGCTGGTTCGAAGTTTGGCTTCTCGAGGAACAGACCACCCATTTCAGGGAAGAAGAACACCACAATAAAGAAGATAAAGAAGAACACCGCCACACCCAGCAAATCATGCACTGAGTAGTATGGGTGGAACGGAATACCGTCTTTCGGAATACCGTTTTCGTCCTTGTTCTTTTTGATGTCGATGCCGTCAGGGTTGTTTGAGCCCACTTCGTGCAACGCCAGAATGTGCAGCACAACCAGCGCCAGTAGAACGATCGGTAGCGCAACCACGTGCAGCGCGAAGAAGCGGTTCAGTGTGATACCGGAAATCAGGTAGTCACCTCGAATCCACAAAGACAGATCTTCACCGATGACCGGGATAGCGCCAAACAGGTTAACGATAACCTGAGCACCCCAGTAAGACATCTGACCCCAAGGCAGCAGGTAGCCCATAAAGGCTTCCGCCATCAGCACCAGATAAATCAGCATACCGAAGATCCAGATCAGCTCACGGGGCTTCTGGTAAGAGCCGTACATCAAGCCACGGAACATGTGAAGGTAAACCACCACAAAGAACGCCGACGCACCGGTAGAGTGCAGGTAACGCAACAACCAACCCCACTCAACATCACGCATGATGTACTCAACGGAGGCGAATGCGCCTTCGCCAGACGGGTTGTAGCTCATCGTCAGCCAGATACCGGTAACCAACTGGTTAACCAGAACAAGCATGGCCAGAGAGCCAAAGAAATACCAGAAGTTAAAGTTCTTGGGCGCGTAATACTTCCCAACGTGCTTATTCCAGGCATCGATGACCGGTAGACGCTCATCTACCCAATTCAGAAGTTTTTGCATTACGCTGCCTCCGGATCAAGACCAATCGTCAAGGTCGAATCGTTATCGAACCGGTAAGGCGGCACCACCAGGTTCAAAGGTGCCGGCTGCCCGTTGAGCACTCGGCCCGACAGATCGAACTTAGAGCCGTGACATGGACAGAAGAATCCACCCAACCACTCTTCACCCAAGTCAGCTGGAGCCACCTCAGGACGATAAGTAGGCACACACCCCAGATGCGTACAGATACCCACAAGAACCATAAACTCCGGATTAAGAGAGCGATAGGTTCCTTTGATGTATTCTGGCTGCTGACTGGCTGCTGTTGATTCCGGATCTTTTAACCGCGGGGTCATTTCCTCAACGCGATCCAGCATTTCTTTGGACCGCCGAATAACCCAAACCGGCTTACCTCGCCACTCAACAGTCACCTGCTGACCTGGCTCAATTTTGTCGACATTCATTGTTACCGGAGCACCGGCCGCTTCCGCTTTCGCACTGGGGTTCCAGGACGCTACGAAAGGAACGGCTGCACCGACGACGCCGACACCACCTACCACGGATGTGGCACCGATTAGAAATCGGCGCCGACCTTGGCTCACGTCGCCATTACTCATTATGGTTTTCTCCCATCAGGCGAGGCACAGACGCGGAAACACCGATACTGCGCTTCGAAAAGGACTTCACAACCCAAAATTATAAGCGAGGAAATGGTAATGAAATTAACCTTAGCTTACAAGTTAGAAAGGCCCGGTGCTGGCCCTATCCCTGCGCCAGATCAAAATTTTTTACAGCCTCCAGACACAAAAAAACCCGACCAAAAGATCGGGTTTTTTCCATCGGCACGAAGTGCTGATTAACGCTTGGAGAACTGCGGACGCTTACGCGCTTTACGCAGACCAACCTTCTTACGCTCAACCTTACGAGCATCACGGGTAACGTAACCCGCTTCACGCATAGCTGGACGCAGAGTTTCGTCGTAATCCATCAGGGCGCGAGTCAGACCGTGGCGAATTGCGCCAGCCTGACCACTGATACCACCACCCTTAACAGTGATATTGATATCAAAACG
Organism: Marinobacter sp. SBS5; assembly: GCF_048285575.1. Classification (NCBI taxonomy): domain Bacteria; kingdom Pseudomonadati; phylum Pseudomonadota; class Gammaproteobacteria; order Pseudomonadales; family Marinobacteraceae; genus Marinobacter; species Marinobacter sp. SBS5. The sequence goes on from NZ_JBLWAZ010000003.1 coordinate 971,296, forward strand.
ATCTTCAGAACCCGCAACAACCAGCGGCTGACGAACGATCATCCGAAGAGTCTCACGACCGAAAAATTCTTCGATTGTGCGACCGTTGATAGAGATGTTACCGCTTCCCGGCTTGATAAAAACCCGAGCCGTGGATGACTTGCGGCGACCAGTACCGTAATTTTGTGCTACAGACATATTCGCCTTCCGTTAAATGTCGAGTTCTTTGGGCTGCTGGGCGGCATGCGCATGCTCAGCGCCGGCGTACACTTTCAGCTTCTTGAACATGGCACGGCCAAGCGGACCTTTCGGAAGCATGCCTTTCACAGACTTCTGAATGATTTGCTCGGGAGCCTTGTCAACCAGCTTCTCGAAATTGATGGATTTGATTCCACCTGGAAAGCCGGTATGGCTGTAATACATCTTATCAGATGCCTTGTTGCCGGTAACCTTCACCTGGCTGGCATTGATAACAACGATATAATCGCCAGTGTCCACATGAGGGGTATACTCAGGCTTATGCTTGCCCCGCAGACGAAGGGCGATTTCGGTTGACAGACGACCCAGCGTCTTGCCGGCTGCGTCTACAACGTACCAGTCACGTTTTACAGTTTCTGGTTTCGCACTCAGAGTCTTCATTGATTCCGCCTTGAACGCTAAAAGAAACGTTAAAAACCACCACCGGTACATGCAAGGCATCCGGGGGAGGTCCATACCTAGTTTGCGCTGGCACTATTCGGGGCTGAGATAGTGACATCGCCTTGAAAAGCCAGGGCGCGAAGTATACTCGAACCTCAAAAGAAAGCCAACCCTACGTCGACCTGTCTCGTAAATCCCCTACACGGCCTTTAACTTGGCGCCAACAGATCCGGAGTCAGGCCATAGAGCCTGCCAACGTTTGCCATCAGTGCCTCGGCAAGCCAACCCTCGTCCTCACCCCGAAGCCCAGCCAACTGGGCAAAAATACCCGGAATATACACAGGCGAGTTTTGCCCTTTCGGCACCCCAGCAGGTGACATGTCCGGAGCGTCGGTTTCCAGAACCAACACGTCCGCGGGCAGCCTCGAAATCACGTCCCGCGTTTTCTTTGCCCGGTCATGAGTGATTACTCCGCCCACTCCAATATAGCAGCCCAGCTCGATAAAGTGACAGGCTTGCTGATAACTTCCGGAGAAGCCATGAATCAACGCACGCCCCTGCCACCGCTCAGAGCGCAACAGCGCGGCCACTTGATCGTGAGCCTTCACGGAGTGAATCACCAACGGAAAATCCAAACGGGCAGCCAATTGCACTTGGGCGACAAACCACGGCACCTGCTCCTCCATCGACCCCTGCAAAGCATCGAGACCGCATTCGCCAATAGCAAGACACCCTGAAGGCTTGCTCGCAAGCGCTGCCGCCAAGGCATCCAGATCTTCTGAATCATGCTCGCCCACAAACCAAGGGTGAATACCCAGACAATACCAGAGCCCTGTTTCGGGGGCGGCCAAAGACGCCAAACGCCCCCAATCCGCTCGCCGAACCCCGGGCATAACCAATCCTTGCACGCCAACCGCCCTTGCGCGCGCCACCTCTCGTTCCCGGCGCCCGTCAAACTCCGGAAAGTCAAAATGGCAATGAGCATCAAACAGGCGCATTCGCGGCTCCACCAAGTTCCGTTAGTGTTCGCGAGTTTTGTGGAACTGAACATCCGGGTAGCGTTCCTGAGCCAAACTCAGGTTCACCATCGTCGGCGCGATATAGGCCAGCCGATCGCCACCGTCCAGCGCCACGTTCTCCTGATTCTTGCGCTGGAAATCTTCGAGCTTACGCTCATCGTCACAGGTCACCCAGCGTGCGGTTGCTACGTTGATGGGCTCATAGATGGCCTCAACCTTGTACTCACTCTTCAAACGGGCAACCACCACGTCAAACTGCAGAACGCCGACTGCACCAACGATCAGATCGTTGTTTTTGAAAGGCCGGAATACCTGAACGGCACCTTCCTCGGACAGCTGAATCAAGCCTTTCTGCAACTGCTTGGCCTTCAATGGATCTTTCAGACGAATCCGGCGGAACAACTCTGGCGCGAAGTTCGGAATGCCTGTGAACTTCATATCCTCGCCTGCCGTAAAGGTATCGCCAAGCTGGATAGTCCCGTGGTTGTGCAGACCAATGATGTCACCAGCGAATGCTTGTTCTGCATGCTCCCGGTCACCAGCCATAAACGTTAACGCATCAGAAAAGCGAACCTCCTTGCCAATTCGCACGTGACGCGCCTTCATACCCTGCTTATAACTACCCGATACGATCCGAACAAACGCTATCCTGTCCCGGTGCTGGGGATCCATGTTCGCCTGAATTTTGAACACAAACCCGGAAAAGCCCTCTTCTTCAGGCTCTACCGTCCGCACATCAGTCGCTCGAGGCTGAGGTGTTGGTGCCCAATCCACCAGACCATCCAGCATATGATCCACGCCAAAGTTACCCAACGCGGTACCGAAGAATACGGGCGTCAGCTCACCGGCAAGGAATGCCTCCTGGTCAAATTCGTGGGACGCACCTTTGACCAACTCAATTTCGTCGCGCAGATCAGCCGCATAGCCGCCAAGCACCTCTTCCAACTCCGGGTTATCAAGCCCTTTGACGACCCGCTTGTCCTGAATGGTGTGCCCTTGGCCAGTCTGATAAAGAATCACTTCGTCGCGAAGCAGGTGATAAACACCTTTAAAACTCTTGCCCATACCGATCGGCCATGTAATCGGAGAGCAGGCAATCTTGAGAACGTCTTCAACTTCATCCATCAGCTCAATCGGATCACGAGTGTCCCGGTCCAGCTTGTTCATGAAGGTGATAATCGGGGTATCTCTAAGGCGGGTAACCTCCATCAGTTTGATGGTCCGCTCCTCAACCCCTTTAGCGCTGTCGATCACCATCAGGCACGAGTCGACTGCGGTCAGAGTACGATAGGTATCTTCAGAAAAATCTTCGTGGCCCGGGGTATCCAGCAAGTTCACCAACTTGCCGCTATACGGAAACTGCATCACAGAGGTGGTCACCGAGATGCCCCGCTCTTTCTCCATTTCCATCCAGTCAGATTTTGCATGCTGACCAGACTTCTTACCCTTCACCGTACCGGCTTTCTGAAGCGCCTGCCCGAACAGCAGTACCTTTTCAGTAATGGTGGTTTTACCGGCATCCGGATGCGAGATGATCGCAAAGGTATGGCGCTTAGCCACTTCCTTCGATAGGTTAGACATAAGACAACAGCCTGAATGGAATGGATGATAAACGCGGTATTATACGGGCTAGCGTGGGGTCAGGTGAACTGCAACTCCATGACTCTGGCATCTTCCCCGCCTGAGGGCCCGGGATAGTATTTGGGCCTGACACCAATCTGCTGAAAACCCTCACTTCGGTAAAGCAATATTGCGGCACGATTGCTTTTGCGCACTTCAAGGATCATGCACGCCAAATCGTCTTCGATGGCGACCGTTATCGCATGTCGAAGCAACTTTCGCCCCAACCCCATGCCTCGAAAGCTTGGATGTACGCACACATTGAGCAGGTGCGCTTCATCAAACTGATAACTGATGATCGCATAGCCGACCAGCTCGTCCTTGTGGATGCACGCCCACACCCGATAATTGTCTTTGAAACAATCGCGAAAGATACCCTCGGTCCAGGGGTGGGAATGCCCAAGCAGCTCTAACTCCATAACACAGGGAAGATCTTCCCGTGTAAGGGGGCGTATACTTGAGCCGTCCACTCTGTCTAAGGTGGGCGCTTTTGCATCCGTCATATAGCCGCCATCGGCTTTATCATTTGCCATAGCTCTCGCTTCAGCCGAGCATCCGATGCCAGCTTAGCCAAACTGCCAGAAAACCCGACCGCAGGCGCTTTTCCAAACGCTTGCTCTAACAGATCCCCGCTATCGCCTAAAACAATTACCTGCCGGTCTCGCGCTTTTCCGTACTGGCCCGCAATCGCTTCCACCAAATTCTCGACGCGATTCAGCGAAACCTTAAGGTTGTTGAACAACGGCCAGTGGATCGAACCCAATCCAACCGGTGAAGACTCACCCAAACTTCTCAGTATGTTCGCAGCCAACGTCTCTTGCAGAGATAAGCTAGCGTCCTCGGACATTTCCGCCACCAACAAAAAGCGGCCACCCTGCCACGCCTGAATGAACAGCCTCGGCACATCCTCAGCGGCCGAGACGGGCACCACCGAACTTTCTTCTTCCGAGTTTGAGACCTCTGCTGAGGCGCCCCCCCCAGAAACGGGTGTCTTTACCTCAGGCTGAGGTTCAGCTGGCGTTGCCTGTCGAGGCGGCTTGGACGGCGCCTCCACCGTCGACATCAAACTCTGGAGATGGGCGATTTTGTCGCGACTGCGAGCGGCCTCCTCCGGATCTTTTTGGACGGGGGCTACCGGAGCTACCCCTACGATATCCGGCGCGACCGGCTGGTCTTCGAGCTCACTAAAATCATACTCAGGGCTCGGGGCGGCACCTGGCAATGAGTCCCGCGCGTACCACATCCTGACCCCGGCCACACCGAGATAGAACTGCCTTGCCGCTTCCGTATGCATATTAACGAAACCTAACCGCTAGTCGTGGTGCCAACTGTATGCCTTCAAACATCAGCGACTTGAGGATGCTGACGAATCCCGCCCGAGGTCACCAGATTAAGGGCCTCGATATAAGCTTTGGCGGAAGCGATGATAATGTCAGTATCGGCACCCACGCCGTTAACGATCCTGCCCCCACGCTCCAACCGAACAGTAACCTCACCCTGCGCATCTGTTCCGCTAGTAATGTTATTAACCGAGTACAGCTGCAAGTTACAGCCAGAATCGACCAATGACTCGATCGCCTTAAAGACTGCATCAACAGGACCACTGCCTTCAGACGTCACCGTGTGCTCGGTGCCGTCAACGGTCAAGGTCAGGGTGGCCTTCGGCACAACGCCGGTTTCTGAGGTAACCTTCATGCACACCAAACCGTAACGCCCAACTTCCTCTTTTTGCTTGGTATCGCTGGCGATGGCCTGCAGGTCTTCATCGAAGATCTCGTGCTTGAGGTCGGCAAGAGCCTTGAAGCGGGTGAACGCCTCGTTCAGCTCAGTCTCAGTTTCAAACGCAATACCCAGCTCTTGCAGGCGGGTGCGGAAGGCGTTGCGGCCAGAGTGCTTACCCAGCACCAGGCTATTGGTATGCCAGCCCACGTCCTGAGCTCGCATAATCTCGTAGGTTTCACGGTGTTTCAGTACGCCGTCCTGATGGATACCGGACTCGTGGGCAAAGGCGTTGGCACCAACGATGGCTTTGTTGGGCTGCACCGGGAAGCCAGTGATAGTCGAAACAAGGCGGGAAGCCGGTACGATGTGCTCGGCATTCACTCGGGTGTCGATGTTAAACAGATCCTTACGAGTGCGTACCGCCATCACGATTTCTTCCAGCGAAGCGTTACCTGCACGCTCACCCAAACCGTTGATCGTACACTCAACCTGGCGCGCACCATTGGTGACCGCAGCGATCGAGTTCGCTACCGCAAGGCCCAGATCGTTGTGGCAGTGAACAGAGAAAATCGCCTTATCTGCATTCGGAATACGATTAAGCAGCTGGCGTATGGTTTCACCGAACTCTGCGGGGATCGCATAACCAACCGTGTCGGGAATATTGATGGTAGTCGCACCGGCATCAATAGCCGCCTCGATGATCCGGCACAGGAAGTCCAATTCTGAACGGCCTGCATCTTCACACGAGAACTCCACGTCGTTGACGTGACTTCTGGCGCGCTTAACCGCACGAACTGCCTGCTCTACCACCTCATCCGGTTTCATTTGCAGCTTATGCTGCATGTGAATTGGCGAGGTAGCGATAAAGGTGTGAATTCGGCCGCGAGCCGCTGGGCGAATGGCTTCTGCCGCCCGATCTATATCTTTATCAAGCGCACGCGCGAGACTGCAGATTGTTGATTCTTTGATGGTTTCAGCAATGGCTTTAACCGCCTCAAAATCGCCCTGACTGGCGATAGCGAAACCCGCTTCGATGACATCGACCCGCAGCTTTTCAAGCGCTTTTGCGATACGAAGTTTTTCATTTTTATTCATCGTAGCTCCGGGACTTTGTTCGCCGTCACGGAGAGTAGTATCGAAAATCACCAAATGATCAGGTGCAGCCATTGCCGGGCTCCCATCAGAAACTAAGTGTTGTTTATTGGCGTGAGTATATCACTTCTTAGTTTTAGGAGCGCACGCCGGTGGATAGCCAGAAATGAAAAAACCCCC
>NZ_JBLWAZ010000004.1:0-419512 GCF_048285575.1 Marinobacter sp. SBS5
TTCAGAACTTTCAAGCAGTTATCGCCCCGTTGCTGACCGTGTTTAGTGGCTAGCCCCTCAAGCGAGATGCGCATTCTACAGACCTCGCTGAAGGTGTCAACGACCAATTTGAAAAAAATTCAAATTGGTCGTTTTCAGGCATAAATCACGCGACAACCAATACCCGCGCTATCTTCTTCTTACCAGCTTGGATGATGCAGTCGTCACCTTCTACAAACATGCGATCACCTTCGAACTGCTGCCCATCCAGATAAACAGCACCGCGACCCAATACATCACGAGCTGCCGCACCATTCTTTACAAGACCAGCCAACCGAAGCACCGAAGCCATCGGCATTTCAGCCTGCCCCTCCAAAGACACCTCGACCGTTGGTACGTTTTCCGGGATCTCGCCGAGCGCAACACGATTGCCCGCTGATTTATGAGCAGACTTGGCAGCCTCCTCATCGTGGAAACGGGCAATCAGCTCTTCCGCCAGCAACTTCTTATAGTCCTGTGGATTTGCACCAGCCTTTACTGCGGCACGGTACTCTTCAACTTCAGCCATCGGGCGGAAGCTCAGCAACTCGAAATACCTCCACAGCAACTCATCAGGCACCGACAATAGCTTGGTGTACATTTCTCCCGGCGCGTCATTTACACCAACATAGTTACCCAAAGACTTGGACATCTTCTGCACACCGTCCAACCCTTCAAGGATCGGAACCGTCAAAACCGCCTGCGGCTTCTGACCATAATGTTTCTGCAGCACACGCCCCATGAGCAAGTTGAACTTCTGATCTGTTCCACCCAACTCAACGTCTGCTTCCAGCGCCACAGAATCGTAACCCTGTATTAGGGGATAGAGGAATTCGTGAATCGCTATGGATTGCTCGGCACGGAAACGCTTTGTAAAATCATCTCGTTCTAGCATACGGGCAACAGTGTACTGCCCTGCAAGCTTAATCATTTCAGAGGCGCTCAGCTTACCCATCCACTCGGAGTTGAACACCACGCGAGTTTTAGCAGGATCCAGAATTTTGAACACCTGCTCTTTATAGGTGATGGCGTTCTGCATGACCTGCTCTTCACTGAGAGGAGGACGAGTCGCGCTCTTCCCGCTTGGATCACCAATCATTCCGGTAAAGTCACCAATCAGGAAAATGACCTCATGTCCCAGATCCTGAAACTGCCGCAACTTATTAATAAGGACCGTATGCCCCAGGTGAAGGTCCGGAGCTGTAGGATCAAAACCCGCCTTTACCCTTAAAGGACGCCCTTCTTTTAACTTTGCGATCAGATCTTCTTCTGGAATCAGCTCATCAATTCCGCGCTTTATGATGGCTAATGCTTCATCTAGTGATGCCATGAACCCTATATCCCCAGTTTTGACTGCAAAACAGTAGTAGCTGCCAGTTACACAGTTCTACAAAAGAAAGGTGCGAATTACGGGCGCCACTTGGTAAAGTGTGCGTGATTAGTTTTTGACCAACCCCTGCATATCAGGGCCGGCATTATATCAGCGGTGGCGCGTTTTGTACGAACGCCCACAGCGTTAACCGTAATGTTCGAAACTGTCCTGATTCTTTTATATGCGGTAATCTGGTGGTCTATACTTGATCAGGCGCTTTAAATAGCCGACACAACTACCCGGAATTTCGATCATAATGGGTGAGCACCGTGCTTAAAACTTTCCCCAAATCACATTTAACGCTCGCCGCCGCAGCAACCATTGTCGTTACAGCGGCCGCACTGATGAGCCCTAGCTCAGACGTTGAAGCAAAGCGCATGTCCTACCCGGTTGACCTTAACCAAGGCACTGTATCCGGGTCCGGCGCACCGGTGATTTCCGCTCCAACGAGCCAAAACACTGCTGAAGAAGTCGTTGAAACAGCGACACCGACCAGCTCGGTCGAGCAAGCGCTTGTGGCCACCAAAACACCACCTGTGCCTGTCGCCATCGCTGCCCCTGAGGCGCCAAAAATTCAGTGGAAAGAGTTTCGCATTAAGTCCGGCGATACCCTGTCTTCACTCTTCAAGAAAGCTGGTTTTAATGATGGCGTAATGCTGTCGGTTATTCACGGCGAGGGCGAGGCCGACAAGCTCCAACGCCTTTATGCTGGCGAAGACATCCGCTTTGGACTCGATGGCGAAGGCAACTTGGCCGCCATTGAACTGCAGCGCAGCCGGCTTGAGTCCCTCAAAATTGAGAAAACCGAAGACGGTTATGCGGGAGAAACCGAAGTCCGGGAACCCGAAATCCGCCCGGCCTTTGCCGCAGGCGTCATTGACGGCTCACTGTACCTCGCCGCACGTGAAGCGGGCATGGACGATCGGCTTACCATGGAACTTGCCGGCATCTTCGGCTGGGACATCGACTTCGTTTACGATGTTCGTAAAGGCGACCGCTTCGAGGTGGTTTACGAACAACTGTACATTGACGGCGAAGAATTCAGCACGGGCCGCATTCTCTCCGCCAAGTTCACCAATCGTGGCGAAGAGAACATTGCGCTGCTGTACACCGATTCCAACGGCGAGAGCGACTACTACACGCCCGAAGGGCAAAGTATGCGCAAGGCTTTTTTGCGCGTTCCCATCAACGCACGACTCTCTTCGCCGTTCAACCTTCAGCGACGTCATCCGGTTCTTGATATCGTTCGCCCACACGAGGGTACCGACTACGCAGCCCCTCCAGGCACGCCAATCAAAGCCGCGGGCAATGGCCGGGTTAAGTTTGCCGGCTGGAAAGGCGGATACGGGCGCACAGTGGTTCTCAAGCACGGCGATAACGTCACCACGCTTTACGCACACATGAGCCGCCTGGGCAAAGGCATTAAAAACGGAGCTCGCGTTAAGCAAGGCCAGACCATCGGTCATGTTGGTTCGTCCGGCATGGTGACGGGTCCGCACCTGCATTACGAATTCCGGGTGAACGGGGTCGCGAAGAACTCCCGCACCGTCAAACTGCCGGATGCACAGCCCATTCCCAAATCAGAAATGGCTCGCTTCAAGCAGGTTACAAGCCAAAGCCTGGCGCAGCTGAACGTATTTCTTGAGAGCCAACACCAGCTAGCTCTCGCCACGGACAACTAACCATGAGCTACTGGCTTGGCCTTATGTCAGGCACCAGCATGGATGCAGTCGATGCCGTGCTGGTGTCTTTCGAATCCCGAAGCCTGAGCATTCACAACACTCATTCTCTTGCCTATCCCGACGACCTCAGACAACGTTTGCTGTTGGCAACCCGAGACCACGGTACACCCGACGAACTGGGTGAACTGGACAGCTTGGTGGGCCAACATTTTGCGCGAGCCGCCTCCGAACTGATCGCGCAGGCCGGCATTGCCGCCAGCGATATTTCGGGGATTGGTAGTCACGGGCAAACGGTGCGGCACCAACCTTCCGGTTCCGCCCCCTTCTCTATGCAGATTGGCTCTGCCGCCTTAATCGCGGAAGCTACAGGCGTCACCACAGTATCCGATTTTCGCAGCCGAGACATTGCAGCCGGCGGGCAAGGAGCACCGCTTGTGCCGGCGTTCCACAAATGGCTCTTTGAATCCAATGAGCAGGACCGCTGCATCCTGAATCTGGGCGGCATCGCCAATATTACCTGGTTGCCCGCTGGAAACCGGAAGCCCATTGTCGGATTCGATACCGGCCCTGCAAACGCCCTTCTCGATGCCTGGTGCCTGCACCAAACCGGCCGCCATTATGATGAAGGCGGGCATTTGGCCAGCGAAGGCACCACGCACCCGGAACTGCTGACCAGCATGCTCTCAGATGCCTACTTCAGCAAACCAGCGCCGAAGAGCACGGGCAAAGAACGCTTCAATCTTGATTGGGTGCTCACGCATCTTCAGCGCTTCCCGGCGCTGCCACCTGAGGATGTTCAGCGAACACTTTTGCAACTGACGGTGACGACCGTCCTGCAGCAACTTCCGCAAGAAACGACAAACATGGCGGTCTACGCCTGTGGAGGCGGTACTTTTAACACACTGCTGATGAACGAATTGCGGTTAGGACTTGGCTCAGTGGCACTCGCCACGACGGCGGAACTTGGGCTGGATTCACAATGGGTGGAACCGGTGGCGTTCGCCTGGCTTGCCCGGCAGACCCTGAGGGGCCTGCCGGGCAACGTGCCGGAAGTGACCGGCGCTTCGGGGGAGAGAGTACTCGGGGCAATCTACCCCGCCTGACCATCAGATGGAGAAGGAGCTGCCGCAGCCACACGTTGAGCTGGCGTTAGGGTTCTGAACCACAAACTGGGAGCCCTGAAGCCCCTCTTGGTAAACCACAGTCGCTCCCACCAAGTACTGATAACTCATAGAATCGACCAGCAGTTTGATGCCATCACGCTCGATGACGGTGTCGTCTTCTTCCTGATTTTCGTCAAAGGAAAAACCGTACTGGAAGCCGGAACAGCCGCCACCGGTGACGAAAACCCGCAGTTTCAGCTCCGGATTTTCCTCTTCTTCGATCAACTCGCGCACCTTGGCAACGGCACTGTCACTGAAAAACAGCGGTGTGGCCATTTGTTGCTGAACTACACTCAAGGGTTGCCTCCGGCACTAATGGATATTTGCTCGATTATGGTATTCCCGACTAAAACAGTCAACTATTCGACCTTGTCCTCGCTCTCAAACTCCAGGTCGGCAGTCTCTCTCCGCTCATGGGAGAGAAGCCCGGTCGTCTCTGTCTGTCGAATCAGATTACCGTTCACTGCGGCGCCCATTGCCATTTCTATCAACTGGTAATAGACACTTCCATTGACACTGGATTTTTCAGCCAGTTCCAAATGGCTGGACGAGTGAACATCCCCGTGAACCGTGCCATTTATGATGATATGCGGAGCAATAACATCCCCAGTAATCTGCCCCACCTCGGACAAACGGATCACCGCATCGCTGCCCTCTTCCGCAATAACACGGCCTTTAATTTTACCATCAACATGCAATCCGCCTGAAAAGCGAACATCACCTTCAATGGTGGTCCGCGCAGAAATCAAGGTATCAAACCGATTAGAAGAACGATGCCGTACCTGCTTTTTCTTATTAAACATTTCAGTTTCCTGTTAATTGTTCCCAGTCGAATGTACTTTCTGCTTGCGCCGCTTTCCGGCCTCCTGCCTGGGCAACAACCTGAATTTCCAATGGTTCAAACTTTTCCGGCAAGCTCAAGCTACCTTCAATATCCTGAAAATAGCGGAACTTGAACTTAACCCCGAGATCGTCAATCTGCTCTGACAAATCCCGCAGAGCAATAACCTGCTTTTCGCCGTCTATATGACCAATGACGTTAACCGCCACAAGCCCTGATACATAGCGATTATTGTTGCCAACCTGAGTCAGCACGATTTTGAAGCTGTAGCTACCGTCATCCCTGCCGGGCACGAGCGTGAAGCTATCCACCTGCAAACCTTTGCTGACTTCAGTCGGCGCCATAATATTGCGATAAAAGGTCAGATCCGCCTCAAGCTCGGAAATCCGCGTCTCCAACTCGACAATCGCATTCCTTGCATCCCGCAAAGCCTGCTCGTCAATGGCACGGCCTCGCTCCAGGTTGATCATGCTCTGGCGCGCGGAACGGTACTGCTCGCGCAGGCCATCGACCTCATGGACCAGCATATCCTTGGTTTCTTCCGCCGATGTAAAACGAAATCCACCCTGCGCCATTCCCGCCATGTAACCGGAAATGGCGGCAACAACGGTAAAACCAAGCAGTATCAATGTCCGGCGCAAGCGATAGCCGCGCCGGTGCCGGATGACAACGTATTCCTCTGAGGGCTTAGGCGCTTCGCTCACAAATCACCCTCAGGGCAGCATGGCCGGAGCATTCAGCCCCAGACGCTCGTCCAGCCCAAACATGATATTCATGTTCTGGACCGCCTGCCCGGCAGCACCTTTCACCAAGTTATCAATCACCGAGGTGACGATCACCACGTTGCTCTGCTCCTGGCGGTGCAGCGCCATACGGCAGTGGTTCGCACCACGCACACTCCGGGTTTCGGGGTGACTACCAAACGGCATGACATCCACGAAGGGTTCATTCTGGTAGCGCTCTTCAAACAGAGCCTGCAAGCGTTCGAAATCTGCGATGTCGTTCAGCTCTGCATAAAGCGTTGCTTCGATACCCCGGATCATCGGCAACAAATGGGGAACAAAGGTGACACCCACACCCGTGCCTGCGGCCTGGCCCAGCCCCTGACGAATTTCGGGCAGGTGGCGGTGGCCGGAGGCACCGTAAGTTTTGAAGCTCTCGCCTATTTCACCGTGCAGCATCCCGGTACTGGCTTGACGGCCTGCACCGCTGGCACCGGACTTCGCGTCTGCAATCAGCCGAGAAGGGTCCACTAACCCATTTTCAAGCAGCGGCAAGAAACCCAGCTGCACGGCTGTCGGGTAACAACCCGGGTTCGCCACCAATTGCGCCGTGCGGATTTCGTCACGGGCCACTTCTGGCAAGCCGTAGACCGCTTTCGCAGCCCACTCCGGGCTTTCGTGAGGCATGCCGTACCACTTCGCCCAAACATCGAGATCTTTAAGACGGAAATCTGCGGAGAGATCTACCACACGAGTGCCTGCCTTCATTAGCTCCGGCACCATGCGCGCCGCCACACCGTGGGGCGTTGCAAAAAACACCAAGTCACACTCAGCGAGCTGCGCAGGGTCGGGCTCGGAAAACGCCAGATCAAAGTGACCTCGCAAGTTGGGGTACATATCTGCCACGAGCATGCCCGCCTCTGAGCGTGAAGTGATGCACTTCACTTCAACCTCAGGATGAACGGCGAGGATTCTCAGCAGCTCCACGCCTGTGTATCCGGTACCACCAACGATGCCTATTTTAATCACTCTCTTCTCCAACGTTTTCTGGTCAGAATTTGGCGTTAGTCTAACATGATAAACCAAGGACTTATTGCAGCCTGCACACCCAAAGCTACAATGGTATCCCAATCTTTCTGAACGACTTGTTCGAACAACCGGAATTCAGTCCACATGCGCAACATCAGGCAACAAGTTACGGAAAACCTGATACACGTTTTCCGAGGAAGGCTCGCCGGTGTGGATGCCCTTCCTCAACTGGCCGTACTTGGGCTGCTGTCCGGCATTGTAACCGGCGCCGTGATTCTGTTGTTCCGTTTCGCAATCGAGTGGCCTTTGGATTATTTCTTCCCCGGCCACGGTTCGGAAAACTTCGAAGGCCTAGACATTATTACCCGCGGTATTTTACCACTTGCCGGGGCTCTGGCACTCGGTCTGTTTCTGCACAAGCTCGCCGTTCACGATCGCAAAGTGGGTATCGCCCACGTCATGGAACGACTGAACTATCATCAGGGTTACATCTCGTTTAAAAGCGCCGTTGTGCAATTTATCGCTGGCGTAACAACCGTGGTGAGCGGCCAGTCAGCTGGCCGTGAGGGCCCGGCGGTGCATCTTGGCGCCGCCTTCTCGAGCCTGCTTGGCCAATGGATGCGGTTGCCGAACAACAGTATTCGAACACTCGTTGCCTGCGGGTGCGCGGCCGCGATCTCGGCCTCGTTCAACACCCCGATTTCCGGAGTAATCTTCGCCATGGAAGTGGTGATGATGGAATACACGATCGCGGGCTTCACTCCGATCATCCTGTCAGCGGTAAGCGCGGCCATCGTTACGCAGCTGGTTTACGGAACAGAGCCGGCCTTTAGCGTGCCGGCCCTGACCATGAACACCATGCTGGAAATCCCCTGGATACTGGCCATTGCCGTGATCATTGGCATTGCTGCGGCCGGGTTTATTCAGCTAGTGGACAGCCTCGGGCGCTATCATCACCGCCCGGTTCTGTTGCGCATCTGCTTGGCCGGTGTGCTGATGGTACCATTCGCAATCTTTGTGCCCGAAACCATGGGCATCGGCTACGACACCGTCGACCGAACCATTCATGGCGAACTGGGGTTCTGGCTACTTCTCGGAGCAGGCTCTGCCAAGCTGCTGATCACCGGAACCTCCATCGGCCTCGGCATGCCAAGCGGGGTGATCGGCCCCACGCTGTTTATCGGCGCAACATTGGGCGGCGCCATGGGCCTGATCGGTGCCGCCGTTGCCCCGGACGCGGCCTCCTCAGTCGGTTTCTATGCCATGCTCGGCATGGGTGCGATGATGGGTGCCGTATTGCAGGCACCGCTGGCAGCGCTGATGGCACTGATGGAGCTCACTCATAATCCCAACATCATTCTGCCGGGCATGCTCATTATCACCACCGCGAGCCTGGTTACGAGTGAAGGTTTCGGCAAGAAGTCTCTGTTCATCACGGTTCTGAAAAGCCAAGGGCTCAGTTACCAGAACTCGCCGGTGACGCAGGCGTTGAGGCGGGTGTCTGTTGGCGCCATCATGGACCGGAACATCCTTCGTATCGAACGACAGCTAACCCTCGACGAAGCGCGCAAAGCGCTTTCATCGGAACCTAAATGGCTATTGGTGGATGGCAACAACGGCCCCACGTCATTGCTGCCAGCCGTTGATCTGGCGCGATACCTTGAAGAGCTCAACGAGCTGCACACAGAGGATACCTCTGAACTCCCGGAGAGCCTGGATTTAATGCAAATTCCAGCCAACCGCCGAGACGTAGCGCCCGTTCAGTATCAAGCCACGCTGGAGCAAGCCCTTAACGAATTCGACCAATCCAAAGCAGAAGCACTCTACGTGCAGCGCCATGTCGCCCCGATGATTCAACGGATTTATGGTGTCGTGCTGCAATCAGACATAGAAAGTTACTACCAATACCGCCGGAGCTAACACATGCTATGGGTTAAAGCCTTTCATATTATTTCAATGGTGTGCTGGTTTGCCGGCATTTTTTACTTGCCGCGACTGTTTGTTTACCACGCGGCTTGTGAAGACAAACCGGGGCAGGAACGCTTCAAAATCATGGAGCGCAAACTGTACCGGGGTATTACCACGCCTTCGATGATCGCCACTGTGATTTTTGGTGTGTGGTTACTCAGCTACAATGTTTCCGGCTACTTCAGCCAAGGCTGGCTGCACGCCAAATTGACTCTGGTTGTCCTGCTGATTGTGTATCACTTCTATTGCGGCCACTTGGTGAAAGTATTCCGAGACGACAACAACACCCGCAGCCACGTGTTCTATCGCTGGTTCAACGAACTGCCGGTCTTCATACTGCTCGCGGTTGTCATTCTTGCCGTTGTTAAGCCCTTTTAAGGAGGTTCATCATTAACAGCTACACCCGACCCCACGTTCTGGTTCTGTCTGGGCTAGACCCCTCCGGTGGCGCCGGCATTCAGGCCGACATTCAGGCCATCACCTCGCTCGGTGGTCACCCTTTGCCCGTGCTAACGTGCCTGACCGTGCAAGACACCAACAATGTGTATGGCGCCGAAGCCATTAATCCGGAGATCATCCGCCAGCAACTGGAATGCCTGGCGAAGGACATTCCTTTGCATGCCGTGAAAACCGGCGCCATGGGCAACGCAGCGGTGGTCAACGTGCTGATGGAGTTTCTCGAAAGCCGCCCAGACCTGCCGCTGATTGTTGATCCTGTCATCAAAGCAGCCGGTGGCGGAGACCTGGCCGATGATGAACTGGTTCAGGCAATGAAGAGCTCGTTGTTCGCCCGAGCCGAAATGATTACGCCGAACGGGGTCGAGCTTCTTCAGTTAGGCGATTGCGACAGCGAAGAGCAAGCCGCCGCCACACTACTGTCGGCCGGCTGCAAATCGGTACTCGCCACTGGCGGTCACGGCACCGGTTCCCATATCGTCAACACCCTGTACAGCGCTGGACACGAACCGATGCATTGGCAGATTGACCGAATTGGCGCCAACGAATACCACGGCACCGGATGCACGCTGGCCGCAGCCATTTCGGCCGGCATCGCCAGTGGGCTATCCGCCCGGGCAGCCATTTCCCAAGCGCAGAACTACGTGAGCCGCACGCTCCTGAGCGCCTTGACCATCGGCCAAGGGCAACGAGTACCAAACCGGGGCATTCCGTGGGAACGATGAAACCTTCCCTTCAGCGCGGCCTGTATGCCATTACTGACAACCGTCTCACCCCGCCTGATCGGCTACTAAAGTCCGTAGAAGCCGCGCTAGCGGGCGGCGCGGTGTTAGTCCAATATCGAGACAAGCTTTCAACAGCCGCTGAACGGCTACGCCAAGCTACAGACCTTACCAGCTTATGCCGCAACGCTGGTGTGCCCTTGCTCATCAACGACGACCCTGAACTGGCGCACCGAGTGGGCGCCCAGGGCGTGCATTTGGGCCAAGACGACTGGGCTTTGGCCGACGCCAGAAAACTGCTGGGGCAGGAAGCCATCATTGGCATTACCTGTCACCACCGTATAGACCTGGCCGAAACCGCCAAGGCTGGGGGAGCAGACTATTTAGCCTTTGGTCGTTTTTATCATTCTGGCACCAAACCCGGCGCACCCCGTGCGAACGCTCAGGTGTTAACAGAAGCCTCCCGACTGGCGCTCCCCGTGGCCGCCATTGGGGGGATTACAACCGATAACGCAGAACCGCTAGTTCGCGCCGGCGCGGATCTTATTGCCGTAGTGGGCGGATTGTTCGGGGGCAGCCCCGAAGACATAGAAGCCAAAGCCAAACAGTTCAGCCAACTGATCGCTTTGCACCACCCGCTATCGACACATTCCAACTGACAGGAGTTAACCATGAGTCACTCTGAAGAACTGTTCGAACAGGCCCAAAAATACATCCCCGGTGGTGTTAACTCCCCGGTTCGAGCATTTCGCGGCGTGGGCGGCACCCCGGTGTTTTTCAAGCACGCCGAAGGCGCCTATCTGTATGACGAAGACAACAAGCGCTACATCGATTTCATTGGTTCTTGGGGCCCGATGATTCTTGGCCACTCCGACCCACGCATCAAAGCAGCCCTGCACGCTCAAGTGGATCTTGGCGTTGGTTACGGTGCGCCTACAGCCATCGAAACCGACATGGCGAAGAAAGTCTGCGAACTGGTGCCATCGATCGACATGGTGCGCATGGTCAACTCCGGCACCGAAGCCACCATGAGCGCGATTCGCCTGGCACGCGGTTACACCGGCCGGGACAAAATCGTGAAGTTCGAAGGCTGCTACCACGGCCACGTGGACTCACTGCTGGTAAAAGCGGGCTCCGGCGCGCTGACCTTGGGCGAGCCTAACTCCCCTGGCATTCCCGCCAGTTTGGCCGAGCACACCATCACCCTGGATTTCAACGACACCGACGGTGTGCGCGAAACCTTCAAGAAGATCGGCGACCAGATTGCCGCCATCATCGTGGAGCCAGTGGCCGGCAACATGAACTGCATTCCGCCAGTCGCGGGGTTCCTGGAAGGCCTGCGCGAGGTGTGTGATGAGCACGGTACTGTGCTGATTTTTGACGAAGTGATGACCGGTTTCCGGGTTTCCCTTGGCGGCGCTCAGGGCTTCTACGGCATCACACCTGACCTGACCGCACTGGGCAAGGTCATTGGTGGAGGCTTGCCAGTGGGTGCATTTGGCGGCAAGCGTGAAATCATGGAACACATTTCACCGCTGGGCCCGGTTTACCAGGCAGGTACCTTGAGCGGCAACCCGCTGGCGATGGCCGCCGGCCTGACCAGCTTGAACGCCATCTCAGAACCCGGTTTCCACGATCGACTGACTGAAAAAACCAACAAGGTACGGGACGGCTTCAAAGCCGCGGCTGACGAAGCCGGCATTCCTCTGGCGGTGCAGTCTGCCGGCGCCATGTTCGGGTTCTTCTTTACCGACGCACCTTCCGTCACCCGCTTTGACCAGGTGATGAAATGCGATGTAGAGCGGTTCAAGAAGTTCTTCCAGGGCATGCTGGCCGAAGGCGTGTATCTGGCGCCATCGGCGTTCGAGGCAAGCTTTGTGTGCGATGCCCTGTCGGATGATGACATTGAGTTCACCTTGGCTGCCGCCCGTAAGGTGATGGCAACCCTTTAAGCCAGACCGCGCGGTGACTCAGGTTCCACTGAGTCACCGCATTCTACCGCCTCTCCCTTCTATCCTTTAAACCGCCTGCCTGCCCAATTCTCTTACCATTCTGTATTACATGCTTTTAGATGCCTTTGCTATTGTTTAAGCAGGAACCCTTCATCGCGTTTGGCCGTGAAGTCGTTTTACCTCGCAGTCGAACCAGCAAGATTTCTATCAGGAGGTTTTATGAAGTCCTCAACCAAATTATTCGCAATTTCCGCCCTCGCCGGCGCACTGGCTGCCTGTGGTGGTAGCGGTGGTGGCTCCTCGTCAGGACAAACCGGTTCGCTATCCGTGAGCCTGACCGACGCACCGGCCACCGACCTAAGTAGCGTTCACATTGCGTTTAACACCATCCGTCTTAAGCATGCTGATGGCGAGTGGTTGGAATACAGCCTTGAAGAAACCGGAACCGTCGACCTGTTAACACTGCAGGGTGGTGTGACCGAGCCTTTGATAACAGACGAAGAGGTGCCTGCTGGCGAGTACAAAGAAATTCGCCTGATTGTTGATACCGACAATTCATGGGTGACTAAAAAGTCCCAAGGCGATGCGCGTTATACACTCGGCGTACCATCTGGCGAACAAAGTGGGCTGAAACTGAAAGGCAATTTTGTAGTAGCGGCAGACGCCAGCACCGATTTCACAATCGATTTTGACGTGCGCAAATCCATTGTTGACCCCCAAGGCAATGCTCAGGGCGACTTCATGCTTAAGCCAGTCTTAAGGCTCGTAAACAATCTGGAAGTTGGCAAGATAACTGGTGAGGTGAACTACGCTGAGATAAACCAGTCAGCCGAAGCCAACTGCAGCGCTAACTACGAAGGTTCGGTTTACGTTTATGAAGGCGCAGATGTCGAGCCCATCGACCTAAACGTCAACCGAGACGGAAACAATCCGTTAATGGTTATTCCGGTCAGCGATGAAGATGCTGACAGCCGTCATGAGTGGACCGCAGCATTCCTCACAGAAGGCACTTACACCGTGAGCTACAGCTGCCAGCTGGACGATAACGAAAAGGACGAAGGATTAATCTTCTATGGCAAGCAAAACGTAGAAGTGAAAGCAGGCGAGACCACAGAGGCGACTATGATCTCCCAGTAATTCTGCCCCCCGATACGGGAAGTATCCAGAGGCCAAGGATGGCCTCTACGCATTACAGAGCTCTTGCCCGATCTTCAGCCTGAGAAGCCCCCGCAACATTACCTCGCGCTCGGCGAATATCCGCCAGCAGCAACCAGCCTGACCGCTGCATGCGGTAATCATTACCCGCCAGCGACAAACCCTTCAATGTGAACTGTTCAGCTGCTCCCAGATTATTCCCGGCAACATAGGCTTCCGCCAGTTTGAAATAAACCTCCGCCGAACGTGGCGCTACCCGTTGGGCCCGCTCTAAACGTGCAATAGCACCGGCCGAGTCACCCTGTTGCAGCCGTTGGTCAGCATCGCGAATCAGAGCGACTGCTGCGGCAGGCAGTTCATCACCGGACTCGCGATAGCTGGGCGAACGCGTAGGCTGCTCAGGCGCAGGGGCAGGCTCGCTGACTTCGGGCTGCTCGCTCTTGCGCCACACTTGAGGTTCAGAGGTTTCCGGCTCAGACGTCCTAGGCGGCTCAGGGATTCTAGACTGATCGCCACCGCCCATCGGTACATAAATCGAGCCTCCGCCCGGCGCCGAACACCCGGCCAGGCCAAGTATCAGCGCGAAGCTGGCCGCGTGCGTTATCGTTACTTTTTTCATCGGAACAATCCTTCAAACCAACTGCGTATTTGCCCACCAAAATCGCCGTTACAACCGGTGTGCCTATCGGGTTCACTGCCGGTCACGAAAGGGATCAGGCGTGCATTCTGGCACCCCTCCCCCGTCATGGCGTTGGCTTCAGTATCCACCCAATGGTACTGCACGCCGTCCGGCATAACCGGTGAAAACCCGTGCTGGGGAATCTGCGCCATCATTGTGGACCAAATCGGCAAGGCACCCGAAGCCCCGGTGAGCGAGGTGGGGCCATTGTCGTCCCGGCCTACCCAGGCAACCGCCAGTAAATCACCGCTGAAACCGGCAAACCAAGCGTCCCGGCCATCGTCGGTGGTGCCAGTTTTACCCGCCAGCGTTAAGCGTTCTGGCAAGGTGTAGTAGGCCGAGCGGCCGGTACCTTCTTGCATGGTTTCCTGCATGGCGTATTGCACCAAATGCACGGCGGCCGGGTCGGCCACTTGGTCCACTTTCAGGTTATAGCGTGAAAGCGGCTCGTTGTCGGCATCTGTTACTTCACGAATGGAGCGTAATGGCGTGTTGAAGCCTGATGTCGCCAAGCCTTGATACAACTGGGCCACATCCACCGGCGCCAAATTCACAGAGCCCAGCAGCATCGAGGGGTAATCCGATATTGGGCTGGTAATGCCAAATGCTCTCAGCTTCTCCTGAACTGCCGGTATCCCCACATCTAGGCCCACTCGAACCGCCGGCAAGTTATAGGATTTGGACAGCGCCCGATGCAAAGGCACTTCGCCCCGCTCCAGCTTGTCGAAGTTCTTCGGCTGCCACAGCTTGCCGTCATCGAACTCCAGCGTGAAGGCTTGGTCTTTAACCGGTGTAATCAGCGTATACCTGTCTGCTTGCTCAAGGGCCGCCAGATACACAAACGGCTTGATCAGTGAACCCATTGGGCGTTGAGCATCCACGGCCCGGTTAAACCCGGCAAAACTCGGATCTTTACCGCCCACCAGAGCAAGCACTTCACCGGTGTCTTTCGCCGTGACCACCAAGGCCGCTTCAAGGGCATCCGCGCCCGGCAGCTTGGGCAAGGTTTTACTGACCGCAGCCTCAGAGGCGTGCTGAACCGCAGGATCCAGCGTTGTGAAGATGCGCAAGCCTTCGCTTTGCAGATCTTCCTCTTGATAGTCCCGGGCCAGGTGCCGGCGAACCAGATCAATGTAGGCCGGGTAACGATTGTCGGTAAACGAAGGCTTGGCGCTGACGCCCAGAGGCTTGGCCTTCGCAGCGTTCGCCTCTTGTTCGGTCAGCAGCCCGGCTTCGGCCATTTCATCCAACACCAGGTTGCGGCGCGCGGTCGCTCGTTTCGGATGACGCCTCGGGTTGTAGTAACTCGGGCCTTTCACCATCCCCACCAGCAGTGCCATTTGGTGCGGGGCCAAATCTTTCAGGCGCTCACCAAAGTAAAACTGACTGGCCAGACCAAAGCCGTGAATGCTGCGCACACCGGCTTGGCCGAGATACACCTCATTCAGGTAGGTTTCCAGAATGTCGTCTTTTTCGTAATGCAGCTCGAGCAGGATCGACATCAAGGCTTCATTGCCTTTGCGTACCAGCGTCTGCTCGCGCGTCAGGAAGAAGTTTTTCACCAACTGTTGGGTCAGGGTACTGCCGCCCTGCACCACCCTGCCGGCTTTCATGTTTACGAGCATAGCCCGGGCAATCGACAAAGGCGCCAAGCCAAAGTGGCTGTAAAACTCGCGATCTTCCACTGCCATCAAGGTGCTGGGGAGCAGTTCGGGCACCTCTTCGAGCTGAACCAAAACCCGATCTTCCCGGTGGGCAGGATAGATGCCACCAATTTGGGCTGGCTCAAGCCGAACGATCGGCGACTTAGGCCCAGACACCACAGAGAACGATTGAACCTTGTCACCACTCACGACCAGTGAGAGGCGGCGGCGGGGCTCTTCGCCATCCGGAAACACGAAGCCACGAGCGCTGATGACAAAACGGCCTCCGTTACGCCGATAGGTGCCCAGCTTCGAACCATCACCGGCTCGATAACCGGCCAGTTCAAGCTCGCGCGCCAGTCCTGATGCACTGACACTGGCACCGTCATACAATTCCAAGGGGCGGGCATACACACGGGAAGGCACTTCAAAACGGCGGCCCTCAAAACGGGATGTCACCACCGCATCCAGGTACACCATCCAGCCGGCCAGAACCACCAGGCCTAGCAGTACCACTCGAAACAATAAACGCCACAGACCCGATCGACGGCTCTTTGGCTGACTTTTAGGCGATTTTTTACGGGATTTCGTTGATTTACTCATGCCGTGATTATAACGAAGCCAAGGAGGCGACTGGCAGGCCTGTTATGTGTTATTTCTGTAATCTGCCGTCTATCATAGAACAAACAAAATCAACGAGTTCAGGGAACCCAGGAGCAAAATGTGAGCGAACGCGCCCCCGACACACTGGTTAAAGCACTGCAGAACCCAGAGTTGTACGACCACCCCGTCAACGGTTTTCAGGTGATCGAGACCCATATATCTCAGGTTCTTCTGACCGGCGACTACGCCTACAAGATCAAGAAGCCCATGGATTTCGGCTTTCTCAACTTCTCGACTCTGGAACGTCGCAAGCATTTCTGTGAAGAAGAGCTTCGCCTGAATCGTCGTTTGGCGCCTGAACTCTACCTAGATATTCTGCCCATTACCGGCAGCCCGGAACAGCCCCGTTTCGGCGGCGAAGGGGAGCCCTTTGAGTACGCCATCCGCATGCGCCAGTTTGATCAGAGTCAGCAGTTCGACCGCCTTCAGGAAAGTGGCAATCTGACACCCGACTTGCTTGGCAGCACGGCACGCCAGGTTGCTCTGTTCCACGACAGCCTTCCGCCGATAGCCGATGACAAGCCTCTGGGCACTGTCGAAGCGGTGTATGCCGCCATGCAGGAAAACTTCGACCAGATCCGCCCGCTACTGAGCGATACAGCACTTCTCACTCAGTTGGACGCCCTGGAAGAGTGGACAAAAACCACCTTCGAACGGAACCGGGAGCTGGTGGTCGCCCGTCGCGCCAAAGGCATGGTCCGCGAATGTCACGGCGACCTTCATCTCGCCAACATCGCTGTATTCGACGGTCAGGTAACGGTATTCGACTGCATTGAGTTCAACGAACCGTTCCGCTGGATTGACGTGATCAACGATTTGGCGTTCCTGCTGATGGACCTTGAATCACGCCAAGAGCATGAACTGGCAAACCTGGTCCTCAACACCTACCTCGAATACCGGGGTGATTTCGAAGGCTTGGAGCTATTGCCGCTCTATAAGGCCTACCGGGCGATGGTGCGGGCTAAAATCGCCCTGTTCACCATGGGCAACCCGAGCCTGACCGACAGCGACATTGAAAGTTTGTGGCAGGTGTACCGGGATTACACGCAACTCGCCGAAGATTACGGCGCCATCCCGAACCATTATCTGCTGGCGACCACCGGTTTGTCGGCCTCCGGGAAAACCTGCGTCAGTGCCGCCATGTCGGCCGAGTTGGGGCTGGTTCGCTTGCGTTCCGATGTTGAGCGCAAACGCTTGCATGGACTAGCGCCGCTGGATGACAGCAAATCCGGTTTGGGTACCGATCTGTACAGCCCGGAAGCTACCGAGAAAACCTACCAGCATTTGGCACACTTAGCTGGCCAGCTATTGGCTTCGGGGCTATCCGTGATTGTGGATGCCGCCAGCCTGAAAGAAAGCGAACGAGCACTGTTCGCTCAGGTCGCGGAAAATCAGGGCGTGCCCTTTGCGTTGCTGCACACCGAAGCGCCAGAAGAACTGCGCCGCGACTGGGTGCGCAAGCGCAAAGGCGATGCGTCTGAGGCCACCGAAGAGATGTTGGACGCTCAACAGACGTGGTTCGAGCCCCTGACGGCCGAAGAAAAGACCCACACCATTCATCTGCACACCGATCAGGAGCATGTGGCGGAAGCGGTAGCGGACAGAATCCGCCAGCACCTTGGCCTCAGCCCTCGATCCAGCAACTGATGCAATCGGTTCAATCCCAATGGCAAACAGCCTGCCCGGCACAAGATCTTGTGCCGGGTAAGTTCGTGGAATTTCGCCTGCAGGAAAAAGCGGCTGAGCCGGAAGGAATGCCTCTAACCGGCTTCGTATTTCTGGATCACGGCACACCTCGGGCTTACCTCAACGTCTGCCCGCACCTCGGCATCGAATTGAACTGGATGCCCGGCCGCTTTATGGATGCCGACAATCTGTTTATTCAGTGCTCCACCCACGGTGCCCTGTTTAAACCCGGCACCGGTGAATGCATTGCCGGGCCTTGCCAAGGCGATGCCTTAACAGAGCTGGATGTGCGCGAGCGCGATGGCAGCATCGAAGTCAGGGTTCAAAATTAACCGGCACGGCATCCACCAAATCGAGCCGCGCGCTCGGGTTTCCATCAGCGCCGATCAGGGCTGCGCGGTATGCCAACACTTCGACTCCCGCCTCAACCGCCTGACGGAGTAGCTGGCCGTAACGCGGGTCAATGTGATCCGCAGGCCGAACCTCTTCAATACCGGTGTGGTTCACCACAAAAAACAGCACAGCCCGATCGCCATTAGCCACTTGCGCCATCAGTTCCCGCAAATGCTTTTGCCCACGCACCGTAACGGCATCCGGAAAATAACCCTGCCCGCCCTCTCCCAAGGTGACATTCTTTACTTCCACCCAGGCATCTGGCTCGCGCTCGTGGCCAGAGAGCAAAAGATCAATACGGCTTTTCTCTTCTCCGTAACGCACTTCTGTGCGGCACTGGCTGTACCCGTCAAGTTCCGACACGACTCCAGCTTCAATAGCATGCTTAGCTTGGGCATTAGGGCGCCCAGTATTTACGCACGCAATTTCCCCCGGGCTGGTTTCCACCAGCTCCCAGGTGTAGCGCAGCTTGCGTTTGGGGTTATCACTCTCACTCAACCAAACCCGAGCGTTTTCCGGCTGACAATTCAGCATAGAGCCGGTGTTCGGACAGTGGGCGATCACCTCTTCGCCCTCCGGCAAGCGCACGTCCGCCAAGAAACGTTTATAGCGCCGAATCAAGCGCCCCTCTATCAATGGTTCTGAAAACTTCATATGCTCTCCACTATAAGCTGAGGTCACAGAGCTGGCACCCCTGAGACTTATCTGCTATTTTCCGCAAATTCCCATGACAGGGCGACTGGGTAAAACCGTGCGGCACCGGTGCTGGTACGGCTAACAAAGCGCCCGAGTAGAAGTACAAACAAGAGGCCAGGGCTCAATGGCAAAGAAGACTGCACAAGCACCAAGCGAAACCTTTACCGGCTTCACCCCTTACGAAGTTAAGAAGGGTGAAGACTACATGAGTGCAGACATGCTGCAGCACTTCAAGGACCTGCTATTGGATTGGAAGCAGGAACTAATGGAAGAAGTAGACCGCACCATGCACCACATGCAGGAAGACGCTGCAAACTACGCGGATCCCAGCGACCGCGCAACCCAGGAAGAAGAGTTCAGCCTGGAACTGCGCACCCGGGATCGTGAGCGCAAGCTGATCAAGAAAATCGACAAGACCATCGATCGTATCGACAAAGACGATTACGGCTTCTGTGATCAGTGCGGCGTAGAAATCGGCATCCGTCGACTGGAAGCTCGCCCAACTGCCACACTTTGCATCGACTGCAAAACGCTGGCAGAAATTCGCGAACGCCAGACCGGCATCTGATCTGCCCCTTATCGGCGAGCTGGCGGTCTAACCGCCAGCTTTCAGAGATCTTATGGAGCACTCCCGATATCGCGGTCGCTTTGCGCCTTCCCCCACAGGCCCATTGCACTTCGGCTCCCTCGTCACGGCTTTAGCAACTTGGCTGGAAGCCCGGACCGCCAACGGCGACTGGCTGGTTCGAATCGAAGACCTTGACCCCCTCCGGGAACCCCCGGAAGCCACCGACCAGATTCTTCATTCTCTCGAAGTCCACGGCTTGCACTCGGACGAACCGATACGGTTTCAATCCCAGCGGCACCCTGCCTACCAATCCGCCATTACCCAATTACTAGGAAGCGGAAAAGCATACCCGTGTACCTGTTCCCGCAAACAGTTACAGGCTCATAACGGACGCCACCCCTTCCAGTGCCGAGAACGCACGTCAGCGCCTGAAGATGCACCTCATGCCATTCGCTTTGCCCTCTCGGATGAAAGCTGCCAATGGCAGGATCTGTTGCTGGGTTCCCAGCGCCAATCGGTTCGGGCCGAACTGGACGATCCCGTCATCCAACGAAAAGAAGGCTTTTTCGCCTACCAGTTGGCGGTCGCCGTCGACGACATCGACCAAGGCATCAGCCATGTGGTTCGGGGCTCCGATCTGCTGGACATGACCGCCCAGCAACAACAGATTTTCCAAGCCTTGGGCGCGCAACCTCCGCAATGGTTGCACATACCGGTCATCCTCAATGATCAGGGCCAGAAGCTGAGCAAGCAAAATCACGCGCCAGCGCTCGATGATTCAAAACCGGCAACGAATCTTGTCCACGCATTACTCGCACTCGGCCAACAACCACCCGCCCAACTCACCAACGCCACTGTAGACGAAGTGCTGGCGTGGGCCCGAGCGCACTGGCAACGAACCGCCATTCCCCTGACATCCCGGCAAGCCCGTGGTATAACCTCAAGTACACAATCGCACTCGGACCGCTAACCTGATGTATATCTACCGCCTGGTTTTTCTACTGGTGCTGGCCATTTATATTTTTTCACCAAACATCCTCGATTGGTGGACCGGCCCGGGTAATGCCTGGTACAGCCCGTTTATCTTCTGGAGCGGCCTGATTGCTATCGGTTTCTGGCTGGAATGGCGACGAGACCCCAATGAGTTTTAGCGCCCCGGGGCTGCTACTGGCCAGTCTTCTTTACCTGAGTCTTCTATTCGGCATTGCTTGGGCAACGGAGCGTGGTACGCTGCTGCGCCAATGGGTACGTCACCCTCTGATCTATACACTCAGCCTCGGGGTATATGCGGGCATCTGGGCCGTTTACGGCGCCATCGGATTTGCGGCTGAGTCTGGCTTTGGATACCTCGCTTATTATCTGGGTATCAGTGGCGCTTTTTTACTGGCTCCGGTGCTGCTTAATCCGGTTTTGCGTATCAGCCGGGCTTATCAGCTCACATCGCTGGCCGACCTATTCGCATACCGCTACCGAAGCCAATGGGCGGGAACTTTGGTCACACTTTGCTCTGCGGCGGCTATCATGGCCCTGCTTAGCATGCAGATTCAGGCGGTTTCGGTCTCCGCCAGCCTGCTTGCCCCCGACACCTCACCAAAATTCATCAGCACCCTCTTCTGCCTGATCGTGGTTCTATTCGCGGTGCTTTTCGGCGCTCGCCGGCATCAGACATCAGGTAATCATCAGGGCTTAGTGCTCGCCATAGCGTTCGACTCACTGGTGAAGCTGACGGCATTGCTGGTGCTTGGTGGTGTGATCTTGTTTGGCGTGTTTAATGGAAGCGCTGGGTTGGAAAGCTGGCTGGCCAATACATCACGCCTGGAAGCTCCGATGGCCATGAAGGTGAACGATGGCACCTGGCGGGCATTGCTATTGATGTCGTTTGCCGCCGCGCTGGTTTTGCCTCACATGTACCATATGACCTTCAGCGAAAGTCCGTCTCCGCGAGCGCTCGGAAAAGCCAGTTGGGGCCTTCCGCTTTATTTATTGCTGCTGGGACTACCGGTGCCGCTGATCGTGTGGGGCGGCCAAGAGCTCGGCGTAACAGGCTCTCCGGCGTTCTTCAGCATCGGCATTGCTCAGGCTCTGGAAAGCCCACTTCTGACGCTACTGATGTATATCGCAGGCCTTTCTGCGGCCAGCGGGCTCATGATCGTCAGCACACTGGCGCTGGCCGGCATGGTTCTCAACCATTTTGTACTGCCCTTAAAAACCCCCAAAGATCAGGGCGACATTTACCACTGGCTGCAATGGGTCAAGCGGCTGCTGATTGCTGCGATTCTGTTTCTGGCCCTGCTGTTTCACGAACTCATCGGCCAACGCCTCGACCTCGCCATGCTGGGCGCCATCTCGCTAACCGGCACGCTACAATTATTACCCGGTGTTCTAGGGGTTATTTACTGGCCAGAGGGCAATCGCCGAGGCTTGATCGCAGGATTGGTCACCGGGCTATCGCTCTGGGTTCTCACCCTGGTACTTCCTTTTTCCTACACGTTCGACTTGCCGTCCCTTATCGGCATGCCTGTCACCACAGGCTATGACAACTGGCATGTGGTGACCTTCATCAGCCTGACCGCCAACATTGCCATGTTTGCAGTGGTGTCTATCCTTAGCCCTGCCTCACCCGAAGAAGCCAGTGCCGCCCAAGCCTGCTCCATGGGCGCACTTTCACGCCCCCAGCGCCGCGAGCTGCTTGCCTCGTCATCCGCTGATTTCATTCATCAGCTTGCCGAACCTCTGGGCATGAACGTCGCCCGCCGTGAAGTGGGGCAAGCACTCTCGCAACTCAAGCTGCCACCCACGGAATTCCGCCCCTACCAATTACGGCGTCTACGGGACCAGATTGAAGCCAACCTGTCCGGCCTGCTGGGCCCCTCTGTGGCCAGAGACATGGTAAAACGGCATCTGGGGTTCAAACCCATGACCCACGGTGGCACAGGGCAGGACATCCGATACGTAGAAAGAGCTCTCGGCGACTATCAAAACCAACTGACAGGGCTGGCTGGCGAGCTGGATAACCTGCGTCGCCATTATCGACAAACCCTTCAGAACTTGCCGATTCCCGCCAGCTCTATCGGTGAAGATGGCGAAATCCTGATGTGGAACCATGCCATGGAGGCGCTCACCGGAATCTCCGCGGATGAAGTTGTCGGGGCCAAACTGGTGGCTCTCCCGGAGCATTGGCACGCACTGCTCGAGGACTTCAACCAAGGCAGCGAACCCCACCGCTACAAACACCGACTGGATTTGCGCGGCAAGCCACATTGGCTGAATTTGCACAAAGCAGCGTTGAATGGGCCCGATCACCCGGAAGGCGGCTCGATCATTCTCGTAGAAGACCAAACAGAAACACGGCTGCTTGAAGATGAATTGATGCACAGCGAACGTTTGGCGTCGGTGGGCCGTCTCGCGGCAGGGGTTGCACACGAAATTGGCAACCCGGTCACTGGCATTTCGTCTTTGGCTCAGAATCTCAAACTGGAAACGGACAACCCGGAGATTCTGGACACAGCCAACCAGATCCAACAGCAAACCCGGCGAATCTCGAACATTTTGCAATCGCTGATGAACTTCTCACGCACGGGCAACCACGCTCACGCCACACGTTACGAACCGGTTAACCTTCACCGGTGTATTGAAGAGTCCATCAACCTGCTCTCGCTGGGCGATAACAACAAAGGCATACAATACGAAAACGACTATCCGAAGGACCTTCAGATACTCGGCGACGAGCAGCGTTTGGTACAGGTGTTCGTCAATCTGCTGGCCAATGCTCGAGACGCCTCTCCGGAGGGCGGCACTATAAAGGTGACTGGCAAGCGCGATAGCTACTCCGCTATCATCGAGGTAATTGACGAAGGCTCAGGAATACCTCCGGACCAGCAAGATCATGTATTCGAACCCTTTTTTACCACCAAAGCATCCAACAAAGGCACAGGGCTTGGCCTCTCCCTTGTGTACAGCATTGTTGAAGAACACTATGGCAATATTCAGGTAGAGAGCCCCGCCCATACGACGAGCGGCAAAGGAACTTGCATGAGGCTACGCCTGCCAGCTTACGAACCCGACACAGATGCTGACAGTCGCCCGAACGAAAGGTCGTGAACGTACTATGCCCCGTATTCTGATTGTTGAAGACGAAGATATTATCCGGTCTGCAGTCCGCAAACTGCTCCAACATGCCGGCTACGAGGTTGCCGATGCAATCTCGGTAGAAGCAGCGGAAGAACTGGAACCCGATACGTTCGATCTGGTCATTACCGACCTGCGCTTACCCGGTGCCGCTGGCACGGAAATGATCAACCGGGCACCCAATACCCCGGTGCTGATCATGACCAGCTACGCCAGCCTGCGCTCTGCCGTAGACTCCATGAAAATGGGCGCGGTGGATTACATCGCCAAACCGTTTGATCATGATGAGATGTTGGCTGCGGTAGAAGGGATTCTGGCGCGAAAAGATGCACCACCCGCCAGCAGAGAAGAAGGTGTCGATTCAGAAACAGAAGCACCGGACCCGTCCAACATCATGTTTGGCCAGTGTGAACCCATGGAAAAAGTGTTCACACTCATTCGAAAAGTAGCGCCTACCCAAACGACCGTCTTGATCAACGGTGAGTCCGGTACAGGTAAAGAACTGGCCGCCCGAGCGCTGCACCTTCTGAGCCCCCGCGCATCCAAACCCCTGATTTCGGTAAACTGCGCCGCAATCCCGGAAAGCCTGATTGAATCCGAACTGTTCGGTCACGAAAAGGGCTCCTTTACCGGCGCTGTATCTGCGCGCACCGGTTTGATAGAAGCCGCTGAGGGCGGCAGTTTATTTCTCGATGAGATCGGAGAGCTGCCCGCAGAAGCTCAGGCTCGATTGCTCCGGGTGCTTCAGGAAAGCGAAATCCGCAAGGTAGGCGCCACCCAAAGCCGGAAGGTGGATGTGCGCATGATCGCCGCCACACACCGAAACCTCAAAGCCATGACCCGTACCGGCGAGTTTCGGGAAGACCTCTATTATCGGCTAAACGTGATGCAAATCCGGCTCCCGCCGCTGCGAGAGCGTCGCGCAGACATCCTTGGGTTGGCTGGCCGTTTTCTGAAACAACAAGCGCAGAAACTCGAACGGCCAGACCTGCACCTGAGCCCGGAAGCGATGCAAGCACTGCAGCGCTACCGCTGGCCGGGCAACGTTCGAGAATTAGAGAATGCCATTGAGCGCGCTTCCATCCTTGCGGACGGCGACACCATCACCCCATCCGTTCTGGACCTCGACAGCGACTCAGGCGACGAGTACATCCCGGAAACCCTGGTGGAAGGCAACAACGAGAGCACGCCTACCCGGGAAGCCGATTCCGCCAACGACTTGTCTTTGGAAGACTACTTCCAGCATTTCGTCATCGAGAACCAGGACCGCATGAGCGAAACCGAGCTGGCACAAAAACTGGGCATTAGCCGTAAATCCCTTTGGGAGCGCAGGCAGCGATTGGGAATTCCTCGCAAAAAAACCACTGGCAGCTAAAGACCTTTCGGTAACAAATGAACCCCCACTCATTTGTTACCGCGCGTTCCCCACGGTAACACTTCCCCTCAATCTTTTGTGACGCAGGTAACACTTCTTCGAAGTACGGGGTAACACTTATTTCTCAACAAATCGTAACTATCTGATAACAAACGAATTTAAAATATTGGCACGCCCTCTGCACTCTATACAGCGCACAACAACAAAAACAAAAGTGACAACGCAGCGCCAACAACAAAAACAAAAAGCTGCAAGAAAACGTCCGGTAACAAAAACAAAAATAGGACGTAAGCGAACTGAGTGTTTTGGGTGCTAGGTTTTTTTGTGGTCCCTCAGCATGCGCGAGTTGTAGATGTGGAGAAGAATCGTCTTGCAGACGACGCTACACCTGCCTTGATACCCGCTCCATGCTATTGACTACACCATGTATTCAAAGCTTTCCGCTTGCATAATATTGATGCCCGAACGTTGGGCACGCAGTGGGGCAAAACATTAAAAAGAATCCCGACACAAAACAAAAATAATTGCAGATCGTCGAAGCTTTCAGGGCGGATTCGTGAAAACGGATCCGCCTTTTGATTATTGGTCTTGACGAAAACTCTCCCCTCCAAATCAGACAAAAACCCATCATTTCCAGCCTAATATCACCCAAACATGTGCAATTCCTGCGCAAACCGTTAAAATCCACGTTTTTGCTCTGCGCAAACACGGAATTCCATGCCTAAAAGACTTGTAGATAAACTGCGTTCTTTCATGCCCGGCAACGGGAAAAAGAAAGCCAAACATTACCAGCGCCAAGAGATCCCGCGGGACCAGCACAATGTCTCTCGCTCGATGATCAGCGAACCGGCGAAGAAGGTACTTAACCGGCTGAACAAGTCCGGCTACGAAGCCTACTTGGTGGGTGGCGGCGTTCGGGACATCGTTCTGGGCGGCCGGCCCAAAGATTTCGACATCGCCACCAACGCAACGCCGGAAGAAGTGCACGATCTATTCCGTAACTCCCGTCTGATCGGTCGCCGCTTCCGTATCGTGCACGTCGTCTTTGGCCGCGAGATCATCGAGGTCACCACCTTCCGAGGTAACGCAGAAGCCTCAAACGAGGATCATTCTGACCACGAACACAAAACCAGCGAGCATGGCTTGCTGCTGCGCGATAACGTCTACGGCAACTTGGAAGACGATGCGCTGCGCCGTGATTTCACCATCAATGCTCTTTATTACTGCATTCGCGATTTCACCATTATCGATTTCGCAAACGGCATGCAGGATCTGGAGAACCGGCAAATCCGCCTGATTGGCGACCCAGCAACCCGATACCGTGAAGACCCGGTTCGCATGTTGCGCGCTATTCGCTTCGCGGCGAAGCTTGGTTTCGATATCGAACCAGAAACTGAAGCCCCCATTCGTGAGTTGGCTCCCCTTCTGGGCCATATTCCACCGGCCCGCCTGTTTGACGAAGTCCTGAAGCTGTTTTCAGCCGGTTACGGTGAAGCCACTTATGAGCTGCTGAAAGACTACGGCCTGCTGGAAATGCTGTTCCCGGAAACCGTACGCGCCCTTAACAACGGCGAGTCCGACGAACTGATCCGCCAGGCCTTACGCAATACCGATGCCCGCATTGCTCAAGGCAAGTCGGTCACCCCTTACTTCCTGTTTGCCGCCATGTTGTGGCCAGCACTCCAAGCAGAATGGCGCGTGCGCCAGGATAACGGCGACCCGGTTCAACCGGCTTTGCACGGTGCTATCGGCAAAGTGATTGGCCGCCAGGTTCAGGCTACGTCGATTCCCAAGCGCTTCTCCGGCCCGATGAAGGAAATCTGGGAACTCCAGATTCGGCTTCCCCGGCGTCAGGGCAAGCGGGCGTTCGCTACGCTTAGCCACCCCCGCTTCCGCGCCGCGTATGACTTCTTGCTCGTGCGTGAGTCTGCAGGCGAGCTCGAACCGGGCCTTGGCGCTTGGTGGACCGATTTCCAGAAGGCCGACGAACGGGGCCAAGAAAAAATGTTGTCTCAGGTTGGCGCAGCAGCCGGGCCTCGTAAGCGCGGCCGCAAACGCAGCCCGAATAAAAGGCCAGCGCAGTCGTGAGCGTGAGCGCATATGTAGGTTTGGGCAGCAACTTGCAAGACCCCGCTGCCCAGCTGGCTCGCGCCGTTATGGAACTGGCGCGTTTGCCACAGACAACCCTTCTGGCTCAGTCTCCTTTCTACGCCAGCCGGCCGGTCGGCCCTCAAGATCAGCCCGACTTCGTAAACGGCGCGGTGGAGTTGAGCACCAGCCTGCTCCCCCATCAGCTACTGGATCATCTGCAGGCCATCGAACAAGCTCATGGCCGGGAACGACTGAGACACTGGGGGCCACGCACGCTAGATCTGGATTTGCTGCTCTTCGGTGACGAAACCCTGAGCGATGAGCGGTTGACGGTTCCCCATACAGAGCTGGCAAACCGAGATTTTGCGCTTCAGCCACTGCTGGACCTGAACCCGGAACTGGCATTGCCGGATGGCCGCCGCGTCGATCAGCTGCGCGCCCAATGCCAGGACAATCAGCTACGCAAGCTGCCGCCAATGGCCGGATCAGACTAACCCACGGGCGGGGGCTCCATGCTACTCTTGTGCCTGACATACCTCGGCATTAATCTTATACTTCTCTGAACACCGGAAGACCCCGGTTCACTACTGGCCCATCCACCCAAAAGGCAAGGATCTTATGGCAGTTACCATTAATACCCTGCGGGAACTCAAGCAGAAAGGCGAAGCCTTCTCGGCGCTTACCTCCTACGACTCCACCTTTGCACAGGTGGTCAGCGAAGCAGGCGTGGATGTAATCCTGATTGGTGACTCTCTCGGCATGGTGCTGCAAGGCAACGACAGCACATTGCCCGTAACCATGGAACATATGATCTACCACACCAGCTGTGTGGCGAAGGGCAACCAAGGCTCGCTGATCATGGCTGACATGCCCTTCATGTCTTACGGCACGGTCGCCGATGCGCTGGATAACGCTGCCGAATTGATGCGTGCGGGCGCCCACATGGTCAAACTCGAAGGCACCGACTGGATGAGAGATACCATCGAAGCCTTGAGCGAACGGGGCGTGCCCGTGTGTGCACATTTAGGCCTGACACCACAGTTTGTTAACAAGTTTGGTGGATACAAGGTTCAGGGCCGCGATGACAAGGCCGCTGAAACCATGATTGAACACGCGTGCGAACTGGAAGCCGCCGGTGCAGACATCATCTTGCTGGAATGCGTTCCTGCCCCTCTTGCCGCGCGTATCACTCAGGCCGTTAAAGCCCCGGTTATTGGTATTGGCGCCGGCTCTGACACCGACGGCCAAGTGCTGGTACTGCACGACATGCTGGGCGTAACCCCGGGCCGAAAGCCCCGGTTCGTAAAGAACTTCCTGGCAGAAACCGCATCCATCCCGGAAGCCATCGCAGCCTATGCCAAGGCTGTTAAAGAACGCACTTTCCCCGCCGAGGAGCATACGTTCAAGGCATGAGAACCGTACATTCACTCAAAGAACTTCGCAGCATCCTGAGAGCCTACCGCCAACAGGACAAAACCATCGCGTTGGTGCCAACCATGGGCAACCTTCACGAAGGCCACATTTCCTTGGTGCGTAAAGCCTCGGAAGCGGCAGACATCGTTGTCACCAGCATTTTCGTGAACCCCATGCAGTTTGGTGCCAACGAAGATCTGGACTCGTACCCACGCACCCTCGCGGAAGACCAGGACAAGCTGGCTCCGGCCGGGAACACGCTGATTTTCGCACCGCCGGTTTCCGAGATTTATCCCGAAGGCCTCGCCAACCAAACCAAAGTGGTGGTACCTGAAGTCAGTGAAGGCCACTGCGGCGCAAGCCGACCGGGGCACTTTGAAGGCGTGGCAACGGTTGTCACTATGCTGTTCAATATGATTCAGCCCGACATCGCCTTTTTTGGCGAAAAAGATTTCCAACAGCTCGCGGTGATTCGCAAAATGACCCGTGATCTGATGATGCCTATCGAAATCATCGGTGCACCCACCGTTCGGGAAGACGACGGTTTAGCAAAGAGCTCTCGCAACGGGTACCTGTCGGACGAAGAACGAGCCATTGCGCCCGTCGTTTACAAAACGCTGACCCATGCCGCCGAGCAGCTAAAAGCGGGTAACAATGATTTCGCAGCGCTGGAACATGAAGCTCGCGACACCCTGTCTGAAGCTGGTTTACGTCCCGATTATTTCAATATTGTGAACAGCCTAACTCTGAAACCGGCCGCAGAAGCCGACACAGAGCTCACCTTGCTGGTAGCTGCTTTCCTGGGCACCACCCGGCTGATCGACAATCTATCTGTAACTCGTTAAATTCCGGACTCGCTGCCTCACTTCTGCGGGGCAGCGAACAGAAAGGACACTCTGATGCCACCCTCTTCGGCACCCCTGACTCAAAAGCCTGAATGGCAAGCACTGCTCCAGCAAAAAAGTCAGCTGGTGAATGTGGCTATGCGCGATCTGTTCCACACGGACCCACAACGTGCCGACCGATACCTGATCACAGGTGCCGGGCTGTCACTGGACTTCTCGCGCAACCGCCTGACCGATGAAACCCTGAGCGCACTGACCAATCTGGCAACCGCCTGCGGTCTGCCCCAGCGCATATCGGATTTGTTCACAGGCGCCACGGTGAACCTAACCGAAAACCGGCCTGCCCTTCACACTGCACTGCGCCAGCCTGCCGACTCTTCAGTGCTGGTAGACGGCCGCGATATCATCCCCGAGATTCACGCCACCCAGGCCCGGATGGAACAGCTTGATCGGGATATTCAGATCGGCACCCAAACAGGCCATACAGGCCGCGCCTTCACGGACATTGTCAGCATCGGTATCGGCGGTTCCTTTCTCGGCCCGAAACTGGCGGTTGAGGCACTCAAGCCCTACTGGCAGAGCAATCTGAAATGTCATTTTGTCGCCAACATCGATGGCACCGACATCGCCGAAACGCTGAAGCCTCTGAATCCTGAAACCACGCTATTCCTGGTGCAATCCAAATCGTTCCGCACCCAGGAAACCCTTGATAACAGCTTGGTAGCGCGAGAGTGGTTCCTTACTAACGGCGGTAACGAAAACGCAATCGCCAGCCACTTCATGGCCGTCACAGCCAATACCGATGAAGCGGTCCGCTTCGGCATTCACCCGGACAACATCTTCCCGATGTGGGATTGGGTCGGCGGGCGCTACTCGCTCTGGTCAGCCATTGGTTTGCCCATTGCCCTCATGGTCGGCATGGACAACTTCCGTGCACTGCTGGCCGGCGCACACGCCATGGACTGCCATTTCAAAGAAGCGCCAGCCGAGCAAAACCTGCCGGTCGTCATGGCACTATTGAGCATTTGGTACAACAATTTCTGGGGTGCCCAAAGCCATGCGGTGCTTCCCTACGACGAATACCTGAAACACCTGCCCGAGCACCTGCAGCAGCTGGACATGGAAAGCAACGGCAAGAAGGTGACCCAACGCGGCATTCCGGTGGATTACGAAACCGGCCCTATTCTCTGGGGAGGCGTTGGTGCGAACGGCCAGCACGCGTATTACCAGCTGATTCACCAAGGCACGCGACTGGTTCCGGCCGACTTTGTGATCCCGCTAACGTCCCACAATCAGGTGGCTGAGCACCACGCCGCCCTGTTTGCCAACTGCCTGAGCCAGGCCCGGGCCATGATGGCTGGAAAAACCGAAGCGGAAGCCGCTCAGGAGCTGGTGGACAGTGGTCTGGATGAAGCCTCCACCGCAGCACTGGCACGACACAAAGCGATTCCCGGCAACAAGCCCAGTAACATTCTGCTGATGGATAAGGTGACACCTGAAACGCTGGGAGCACTGGTGGCACTCTATGAGCACCGAACCTTCGTGCAAAGCGTCATCTGGGATGTGGACTGTTTTGACCAATGGGGCGTCGAACTCGGCAAGCAGATGGGCAATGAAATTCTGCCGCGCCTGATCGACAATGGAGAAGTCGGCAGCGCTGGGGATAGCGCAACCGATAATCTGGTCAGCCTGTTCCGTTCAGCCAATCGCCGTTGAAATCTGGCGTTCCTGCCATATGAAATCCACCGGCCAGAGCTTCTGGTCGGTGGCGTAATCCTGCCACAACTCCGAATAACTCTTCCGGTTAACAGGGTGTTTCGTCTCTGGAGCAATATCGGCCAGGGGCTTTAGTACAAACGCATTCTTCAGGATTTCACCGCGAGGTAACTCCACCCCGGCCACAACGCCTACTTCATCGCCGTACGTGAGAATATCCAAATCCAAAGTGCGCGGGCTGAATCGCGGGGCGTCCGGGCGGCGGCCAAAATCCAGCTCCATCTGCTTCAACCTCCGTGATAATTGGGCCACGGGTAACTCGGTATGAAAGCCCACTGCCAGATTCAAGAAGTTTGAACCGGAAAAACCAACCGGCTCACTCTCGTACACCGGCGACACTGACAACTCACCAAACGCAACCTGCAAGGCATCCAGAGCGAGCCCGACATGCCGGTAGCGCTCAACGTTGCTGCCTATGCCGAGAAGCACCCTCGCCATCAGCGTTGACCTCGTTCAATCCGCACGCCCACAGAGGTAGCCGCCGGAACAGCGCCGGGCTTGTTAATGGTAAGCCGCAGCCAGCTCACGCCAAAGTCCTGCTGCAACATAGTGGCAACGGCTTCCGCAGCGGTCTCGATCAATTGAGGCTGCAACGCCTGAAGGCATTGGCTTACCCGTTCACTCACGGCGGCATAATCGAGGGCATCGGCGACATCGTCACTCGCTGCCGGCACCCGGTTATCCCAAGCCATTTCAAGGTCCACCAGCAGCCGCTGGGTGATCTCCCGCTCCCAGTCATAAACACCAATAACGGTTTCTACCGCCAAACCTTCAACTAACACCACGTCTGCCAAACCAGACTCCCTAGGCTTACACTCTTGGCTGATTGAATATTAAACAGACAAGCGATACTGTGGCCGTTCGCCTGCTCGCCTGAATTTGGGCAGCTATTTTCTCACAGAATACCTGATGCCGTCTGCGCGCCTTGTGAAACACCTATGGAAACCGCTAACCAACCAATATTGATTGTGCTGCTCTGCTTTGGGGCTTATCTCGCCGGATCGGTGCTATTTGCCATTCCGGTTTGCCGGGCCTGGCGCCTTCCAGACCCCAGAGCTCAGGGTTCCGGCAATCCGGGGGCGACCAATGTTTATCGATCAGGCGGATGGCAACCTGCACTGACCACCCTCGCGCTCGATGCGTTGAAAGGCTGGTTACCGGTTTGGTTAGCCAGTCAGGCGGACATGTCAATCATGGTTCAGGCCATCGTCGCCTTGAGCGCCGTAACAGGCCACATGATTCCGATTTTTTTCCGGTTCAAAGGCGGGAAAGGTGTCGCCACAGCGCTCGGTGCCGGTTTAGCCCTTGCGCCGCTCACCACACTGCTCATGGCGGCTGTCTGGCTATTGGTGATTTGGCGTTCGCGGATTAGTGCACTGGCTTCGATCATTGCGATTGGCTCCGGCCCCATTATCAGTGCGATTCTGGAGCCAGACACATTACCGTTATTCGGCCTGCTTACGTTGCTTATCGTAGTTCGCCATCGCAATAATCTGATCCGGCTGGCCCAAGGCCGGGAAACAGGACTCTAACGCCCTCAGTCGACCAAGCCGTTGGTACGAGGCTCGTTCACTGACGGCAAAGTGTTCATCGGCCAACGCGGCACTGAAACAATACGCTCACCGTCTTTTTGCCCTACTCTCAAGCGCTGAGCACCGGCATACGCAATCATAGCGCCGTTGTCGGTGCAGAACTCAGGGCGAGCGTAGAACACCGAACCGCCCAATTTCGCGGTCATTTTCTCAAGCCCGGCGCGCAGGCGCTTGTTTGCACTCACACCACCGGCAATCACCAAGCGTTTGCAGCCCGTCTGCTCCAGCGCGCGCCGGCATTTGATGGTCAGGGTATCCACTACCGCAGCTTCAAATGCCAAAGCAATGTCTGCCTTTACCTGCTCATCAAACTCACCGGCATCTTTCGCCGCGTTAACGGTATTGAGGGTAAAGGTCTTCAGGCCACTAAAACTGAAATCCAAGCCCGGGCGATCCGTCATCGGGCGTGGGAAGCGGTAACGCCCTTCCCGGCCGTTTTCCGCCAAGGCGGCCACTCTGGGGCCACCCGGGTAATCCAGCCCCAGCATTTTAGCGGCCTTGTCGAACGCCTCGCCGGCCGCATCATCCACCGACTCACCCAGCATTTCGTATTCGCCAATGGCATCAACTCGCACTAGTTGGGTATGACCACCTGACACCAATAGGGCCACAAAAGGAAAAGCCGGAGGATTATCTTCCAGCATGGGTGCCAACAAATGCCCTTCCATGTGATGCACACCCAACACCGGAATCTCCAGCGCGTATCCCAAGGCATGGGCCACCGAGCCCCCTACCATCAACGCACCCACAAGACCGGGGCCCGCCGTGTAAGCAATTCCCTCTAGGTCGGTTCGGGTTTTACCGGCATCGGCCAACACCTGATCGCACAGAGGCAACAGCTTTCGAACATGATCCCGAGACGCTAGCTCTGGCACCACACCGCCATAGTCGGCATGTACCTCTACCTGGCTAAACAGGGCATGGGCCAGCAGGCCCTGCTCGTCGTCCAACAAGGCAACGCCAGTCTCATCGCAAGAAGTTTCAATACCAAGAATCAGCATAAATCGGGGCCGTGTCCGCGGGGTTGGAATGATTGGCAATGATTTTATCAGAAACCCGGCCGCCCCCGTCACTTTCGTTGAACAATGATTGACCTGAAGTGTCCCAGCCGTTATCATTGCCGCCCTTAATTATGCACTGGTCGAGTTATAACCAATCTGACCAGGGATCGAGCCGCGAGAATCTATTTCAGCGGAACAATTTGAAACCGAATCTATCAGGTAGGTGATTGTCGAATGCCAGCTGTTAAACTGAAAGAGAACGAACCGTTTGACGTAGCACTGCGTCGCTTCAAGCGTTCATGCGAAAAAGCCGGTGTACTTTCTGAAGTACGTCGTCGTGAGCACTACGAAAAGCCGACGGCTGTTCGTAAGCGCAAAGCTGCTGCTGCCGTTAAGCGTCATCTCAAGAAGCTTCAGCGTGAACAGCGTAAGTTCGAGCGTCTGTACTGAGTTCAGACCGCTTCGACAGCAAGACTGATTGCCGGAACGGCGTTTCGCCCTCTCTGGCAAACCGAAAATGCCGCCGAGGCCTGGCTTCGGCGGCATTTTTGGCTATGGTGAATAACGTTTGTATCCGGCGCCCCGGATGAAGTGGAGCCACCATGAGCGGACTGATCCCTCAACGCTTTGTTGAAGACCTTCTGGATCGAATTGATCTGGGAGAACTTATTGGATCACGCATCACTCTCAAAAAAGCTGGCGGTAATTACAAAGCCTGCTGCCCATTTCATGACGAGAAAACACCCTCGTTCAACGTTCGGCCGGACAAAGGCTTCTACCACTGCTTTGGCTGCGGCGCTCATGGCGATGCCATCAGCTTTATCCGCGAATTTGAAGGCCTTGGCTTTACAGAGGCGGTAGAAGAACTGGCGAAACGTGCCGGCATGGAAGTGCCGTACGACAAAGTCGCCAAACAAGAAATGCAGCAAGCCCGGACACTCACCGACGCGCTGGATTTCGCAGGAAAATTTTACCACTCGGCACTCACCAGCCAACAAGGTGCTTACGCACGGGATTACCTGAAACAACGCGGTCTGGACGATGACATCATCGCACGTTACCAGATTGGCTTTGCACCGGGTACCGGCACCGCCTTGTATGACGCAGCGCCGAGAGATCTAAAAAAGCCCTTGCTGGAAACCAAAACCGTTTCCGACAAGTACGGCAAACCAAGAGACTTGTTCCGCAACCGGGTGATGTTCCCGATCCGGAACACCCGCGGCAAAACCATCGCGTTTGGTGGCCGCACGCTGGGCGACGACAAAGCCAAGTACATCAACTCGCCGGAATCCGACGTATTCCATAAAAGCCGCGAGATATACGGCCTGCACGAAGCCCGGCAAGCCACACGCCAGCTGGACAAACTGCTGGTGGTAGAAGGCTACATGGACGTCATCGCATTGGCCCAGCACGGCATTAATTACGCCGTTGCGACTCTGGGCACCGCGACCAATCAAGACAGCTTGACCGCCCTGCTCCGGCAAGTGCGGCATATTGTTTTTTGCTTTGACGGCGATCAAGCGGGTTTCCGCGCCGCCGATCGAGCCATGGAAAACGCACTGGAACTGATCGCCGACGGCATGCATTTACAGTTTCTGATGCTGCCTCAGGGTGAAGACCCGGACACACTCGTCCGCAAGGAAGGCCCCGAAGCTTTCCAAAAACGAATTGAAGGCGCTACACCGCTCTCGCGTTTTTTGTTTGACCGCCAGAGCGATGGTCTGGACTTAGAACTTCCTGAACACCGGGGCGAACTGAGAGCCAGAGCGGAACAACTACTGAACAAAATGCCCCGCTGCACACTGCGGGATGCCATGTGGCATGAAATGCTGCGCTTATGCGGCGGCCGCAATCAGTGGCAAAGCCGCCAACAGAACGGCAAAAACTACAAAGCAAAAGGCTGGCGCGGAGAACGCCAGCACCGCCCAACAGAAGAAAGGGTGGACGTAAAGCTCAGCAAAGACAGCACATTATGCCTTGCCTTGCTGGAAGCGCCGGAGCTGGCCACGGAAATTAAGGCACAAGCCGACAACACCCGGCAACTGGACCAAGCGGGGCGATTTTCCCGCTGGCTTCTGGACAAAAACATTCAAACCCGCAAAGCACTGATTGCGGAATTAGCAACAGACAAGCAGGCCCGCGACAGGTTCTACAACCTGTTCGACGGACTGGAGCATATCCCGGCACGGGAAAGCACACTGGCAGCAGCCAGAGAGCTATTAAGCCCGAACGAAGAAGCCGCGCGCCAGCAAAGACTGGCAACACTGCTCCGGAACCTGGCCAAGCTCACCCCGGAACAACGGGAAGAGCTACGAACGCTCAGCGCGGGTACGCTAAACCCGAAAGCTGAGCATTGAGCACTTGAAACTAATGCCATTGATCACCATCTAACCGTTCATTGGCAGACCAGATAAGCGACAGCTATAATGGCTGTTTAACTTTTTTCCTCTTTAAAAGCGAGTTCACAGGGTGTCTATGTCAGGCAATTCGCAGAAATCACGTTTAAAAGACCTCATCGCTCGAGGCAAGGAACAAGGTTACCTGACTTACGCCGAGGTAAACGACCACCTGCCGGAAGACATTGCAGATCCGGATCAGGTTGAAGATATTATCCGGATGATCAACGACATGGGTATCCAGGTGTGCGAAGAAACACCCGATGCCGATACCCTGTTGATGACCGAAGGTGACTCCACTGCCGACGAAGCCGCCGCCGCTGAAGCCGCTGCCGCTCTGGCTGCCGTAGAAACCGACGCCGGCCGCACCACCGACCCCGTTCGCATGTACATGCGCGAAATGGGTACCGTCGAGCTGCTGACCCGTGAAGGCGAGATCGTTATCGCCAAGCGGATCGAAGAAGGCATTCGTGACGTTATGGCCGCTGTTGCCCACTTCCCGGGTACCGCTGGCACCGTTATTCAGGCCTACGACCGCATCATCGAAAACGAAGGCCGCATCAGCGACATCGTCACTGGCTTCCTGGACCCTGACGACGCAGAACCGTTTATGGGCGAAGAAGTCGTCGAAGAAACCACGGCTGAAAGCAACGAAGCTGAAGACGAGGACGACGGTGAAGAAGAGGAAAAGGAAAGCGGCCCGGATCCCGAGGAGACTCGCCTGCGCTTTGAGCTTCTGAAAGAAAAACTGGAAGCAGCTAACGAAGCACTGGCTAAGCATGGCCGCAGCCACAAGAAAACCCAAGAAGCGTTGAATGAGCTGGGCGCCGTGTTTGCGCCGTTCAAGCTGGGCAACAAAGCATTCGATGAGCTGGTTAACGTTGTTCGCTCCACCAACGATATGGTGCGTGAGAACGAACGTACGATCATGCAAATCTGCATCCGCGAATGCAAAATGCCGCGCAAAGACTTCATCAAAGAGTTCCCGGGCAACGAAGTAAACCTGGACTGGGCTCCGAAGATTGCCAAGAGCAAAAAGCCTTACGCAGCAGCCATCGCTGAGCGTCTGGACGAAATCGTTCGTCTACAGAAGCGCATCCACAACGTACAAGCGGAAGTGGACTTGGACGTTGTCGATATCAAAGAGATCAACCGTCGCGTTTCGATCGGTGAAGCGAAAGCCCGCCGCGCCAAGAAAGAAATGGTTGAAGCGAACTTGCGTCTGGTTATCTCCATCGCCAAGAAATACACCAACCGTGGCTTGCAGTTCCTGGACCTGATCCAGGAAGGCAACATCGGTCTGATGAAAGCGGTCGACAAGTTCGAATACCGTCGCGGCTACAAGTTCTCGACCTACGCCACTTGGTGGATTCGTCAGGCCATCACCCGCTCTATCGCGGACCAGGCTCGCACCATCCGTATTCCGGTGCACATGATCGAGACCATCAACAAGCTCAACCGTATTTCCCGCCAGATGCTGCAGGAAATGGGCCGCGAGCCCACGCCGGAAGAGCTTGGCGAGCGCATGGAAATGCCCGAAGAGAAAATCCGCAAGGTATTGAAGATCGCCAAAGAGCCGATCTCCATGGAAACACCGATCGGGGATGATGAAGACAGCCATCTGGGCGATTTCATCGAAGACATTCAGGCCCTGTCGCCGGTGGATTCCGCCACTGCTGAAGGCCTGCGTGAAGCTACTCGCTCTGTGCTATCCGGCCTGACGGCTCGTGAATCTAAAGTACTGCGCATGCGTTTCGGTATCGAAATGAACACCGACCACACCCTAGAGGAAGTTGGTAAACAGTTCGATGTAACCCGTGAACGTATCCGACAGATCGAAGCCAAGGCTCTGCGCAAACTGCGCCATCCTTCCCGCTCCGATCACCTACGCGGCTTTATTGACGACCAAGGCAACGTATAAAACCGAAAACACAGTAGCGGGCGCCAACCCTCGCGGGTATAATGGCGCCCGCTTTTGTTATCGGGCCTATAGCTCAGTTGGTTAGAGCAGAGGACTCATAATCCTTTGGTCCCTGGTTCGAGTCCAGGTGGGCCCACCATAAGATTCAATGACTTAACCCGCTTATCAGCGGGTTTTGTTGTTTCTGGGCCACGCCAAGAAACACTCTTGGGACATCGCCGCAACGATTAGCCTCGAATCTCTCTCAGCCTGCCTCCTATCTGGCGTGACCGTGTAAAAACAGGCCATATTGGCCGTTACCTCTTATATATTAATTCATGTTCTTCTATAGTTTCGCGGGTGCCTCCAAGAAGTTGTACACAGGCCTCCAAAGGACAACTTGATGACATCAAAGGCAGCTCACCCTGGTGATAGCTCTGATTCGTTTCTTCGCAACGAGACTGAGTTAATTCAATGCCTTTATGATTCATTAGAAAACCA
The DNA here is from genome assembly GCF_048285575.1 of Marinobacter sp. SBS5. Lineage (NCBI taxonomy): Bacteria > Pseudomonadati > Pseudomonadota > Gammaproteobacteria > Pseudomonadales > Marinobacteraceae > Marinobacter > Marinobacter sp. SBS5. Next base: position 38,427 of record NZ_JBLWAZ010000004.1, read on the forward strand.
AGCTGGTTTTCACGGTTTCCTTTCAATGCTCGTTGATTCTGTCGATGGGTGTGCAGCACAACTCTCGTTTATCCGCCGGACCCCCCGAGCTATTGAACATATTTGGCATGCCGGGTTATCGGATGAATTCTTAACTTGGTATCTCGATAACAACATGATCGAGCACGATGCCGTCACCAATCACGCCGTCACTCAACAGGCAGGTACCTTCAACTCAGCTTTACCTCTTCTCCACGATGGCCCGCCCGGCGATGACTACGGCCGTTGGGAGTCTGACCAAGACATGCTTGATTCCGCCTGGCTGGTCGTCGAAGCCAGCGATTCTCACATTACCTTGCTGACCGTTCAGCGGACGTACGCACAGGGCGCGTATCAACCGGAAGAAATTGCAGCCATGAATCGCTTGGTGCCGTTCATTAAACAAACGGTCGCTTTGGCAAAAAAGATTCACCAACACCCCGAGGCTGCCCAAACCCTCAGCAGCATCGCTGAACTCATTACCGACCCTGCGTTCATCCTGAATAACCGGGGAACACTGGTTACCGCCAATCAGCGCGGTGAGCAGCTTCTGGACCAGGAATCGTGCATCAACCTTCGGCATGGGCGTTTGTACTTTGAAACCGATCAGCTACGGAAATCATTTTTTAAAGCAATGGCCCGGGCAGCAGAAACGGTATGTAGTGAAGACTTAGCTTTGCCGGAAACTCTGATCGTCAAGCGACACGCTCTTTCGCCATTGGTCATGACCATACGCCCTCTAGAACACAACGAGATACTCTCCGGTGGCGTACTGGTAACCATCGTTGACCTCAAAGCACGGGCACTCCCAAGCGCCGAAGAAATAGTGAAGTACTTCCCGCTGTCTGCAGCAGAAGGAAAACTTTGTGAAGGCCTAGTGGCAGGGTTGAGCCTGAAAGAAATAGCCGAACATCATCATAAAAGTGAAGCAACAGTCCGCAGCTATCTGAAACAAGTCTTTCAAAAAACAGGATACAACCGGCAAGGTCAGTTGATTAGCGCAATACTTTTATCGACCTTGCGTTGATGTACAGAATACTCTTTCGCTTCTTATCAAACCTATAAAGTCCCCCCGAAAAACTCATTAGAGTCACTTTTAATTACCCTCATATGAGGGTGGTTTGCTTCAGGACACCTTGCGTAAGCTATTGATTGCCCAGACCCTTTGGTTTAACGGATTTCCCCTTGGAGCTGCAATCAATGACTACACTTACCCGCTTGTATAAGGCGCACTCACTCTTGGCCTTGCTGTTTCTAGCTTTAACTCTAGCCGCTTGCGGTGGTGGAGGTGGAGGTGGAGACTCTTCCGGAGGGAGCTCAGGCACAGGAGCCAACGGATATAATTGGCCAGATGACCCCAAAAACCTTCAAATTGAGATGACGGTTAAGTCTTCCTCCAGCAGCGGAACGAATGTAGGCAAAATGGTTCTGTTTATGGCGCCGTCATCCACTGAGGCCTCAGGCTACGGACCCGCCGGATTCAATACCCGTGACCGTCGAAGGTTCAGCGGTTCCGACTTTGACAGCTACAGCTGGAAACCTAAGGGTAGCTCGCAGTATGAGATTACACTTAATCACGCCACCGGCCTAATAGAGACATTCCTACTGACAGCCAGTACCGCCGACTCAGGCACTTATACAGCTACGGTTAACGCTGGTGGTGGAAACTCTGGCACTTACAAAATAATCGGCATGCCGCTGAGTGACGGTCCAATGATTGCGCCGGGATCTGATCCGAAAGTTGCAGCATTCCCCGACAAACTGGATAAAGATGAAATTCTCAATAATCAGTTCGCAAGCAATACCGTCATTGACTGGTTTTATGATACCCAACCCGGAGACCCGAAATTTTACATGTACAGCGCAACAGGCTCGTCTACCGGCGAAGATGGCATCTATTTAGGACGGGTCAATTCTGCGGGTGAACCTATCGACCAAGTGAAGATCGACGATGCAGACCTTGCTTCGGCTGGGTTAGACAACGCCGAGGCTAAAAAGCTCTGGAGCAGTTCGGCACAAAAATCGTACAGCGCTGTAGAGGGAATGCAACGAATCCGACATGACCAAGTGAGCGGAAAATATACTCTGAGCGGCGGAGGGCTTGGCTTTAGAAGCAATGGAGCGGTTGCTATTTACACAGCAGACTCATCCGGATTTCAACGAGCAGACTCCCGATCCTTCGATCGAAAGAAATCCAGCTTCCTGGCAGAGGATATGATATTCACTGCGAACGCAGGGAATCTGACGCTGCAGGGACCTACTAACTGCTCCGCCCCCATGGGGCCGGCGAATTCACACCGATACATGCCACTCAATTACAGTGGAGCGAGCTCCAGTTGGTGGGCACGTATTGCCTCGCCTAAAGAAGAGGGAACGGTGATTGTTGGGGATGATGGCTTTATCTACTCCTTTACGTTCAGCGGAAATGCCGGGTTAGTGAGTAAAATAAGCCCGACATGTGCAGTTAGTTGGGCCACCCCCGTCGAGGTTCTACGTGATACAAACGAGATAGTTGCGTCGAGTTTTTTCCGTAAGCTTGGCGACCAGCTTTACTTCAGTATCCACGACAATATTGTCACCGGCGCAGATTCCATAACCCGTTACAGCGTTTATCGCGTAGACACCAACAGCGGAAACGTCACCGCGCTTATTGATCAGCGCTGGCGTTATGGCCGGGACGTACGCTCTGACATTTTCGACCTGGCATTAGATACACAGGGCCGGTTGCTGGTCGTGACCGCGGGCGCATTGCAGCGGCGGGATCCTGAAACATTTGACGTGTTATGGTCTGTTGATGTCGAAGGCCCTGAAGGATTCCCCACCGAACTCAGCACTAGCTCGGTGTCACTGGCACCGCTCACGGCTTTGGATGATGGTTCCGTTGAAGTGGCTTCGATGTATGTTTTTAGCGCGGCCAAACTTACAGAGCTGGACCGGTCAGTAGGTCTATAGAAAAAGAGGCGGGGGCTAGTACTCGCTACCCCCCCCCTCTTTTCCTGATTTTTACTTCAGCCCTACTCCCTACCAGAAACATTCCGCAACAAAAACAACACACTCCGTCTCCTTTCTTACCTATTAGTTGTGCTGGTTACGCCGCATACTGTGGATACGTGGTATTACAGACATAACAGACTGTCAAAAATGCCAACGTCCTAAAGTGACAAGTAACCTAAACTGCTGCCTGAACAATCGTACTAGGCCCCTTGCGCACTCGCCGGGACTGTACACAACAAAAAAGAGCGAACGGAGTGTATTAATGGTTCTTCCTACCCGATTTTCTGTACGGGCAACGACCCTTGCTGTTGCAGCTGTATCCGCCACCCTTTCTATGTCAGCCAATGCGAGCATGGGCAACCTAGGTACCACGTACGGCGTAATGCCAGTGGACGTTGCCACCGCTCAGTCGCTGTCCATGTTTAACGACCAAGTGTCAGCCACCTACTACAACCCGGCATCCCTTACCCGAGACACCCGTGGCGAACTGACTTCGGGCCTTCTGCACGCAGAACAGGAACTTCGTTCAGCTAACCCCAATGCCAATGGCGATGTGGTATCAAGCTCTCCCAGTCAGCACGTTCTGATCGGCATGAAGACCAACCTGGGTTCATTGACCCGCTTCAAACACCCTATTTACCTCGGTTTCATCGCGGGCGTCGAGAAGTACGGCAAAGAAATGCTGGCCTTTAAATCTGAAACTTCAGAAACGGGCCAGTACCTGCAGAACGGTAAAGAACCTCTGTTCCTGAACGTCGGTGGTGCGACTCCGATCTGGCGAGGCATTTCCGCGGGTGCTTCGGTACGTGTGACGTTGGAAGCAGCCGCGCAGCTGGATGCAGTTTCCACCTTGGGCGGCGAAACCAGCCGTGAAAAACTATCGGTCAACGCAGAGCCAACTCTGAAAACCATTCTGGGCACCAACATCGACTTTGGCAGCACTTTCTGCGGTAAAGACGATTGTTTCCTGGACGGCTGGGAAGCGGCGCTGACTTACCGTACCAAGTCTTCCGCCAAAACGTCTGTGGGCTCCAACATCGTTGTTACCCAGACCATTCCGGATCCAGGCCTTAGCCTGACCGTAGCCACCATCGACTCCTTCCAGCCTGAAACCATTGTTCTCGGTACTCAATATTCCGGCAACGGATGGCGTGTAGGCGGCAGTATCGAACAGCAGAACTGGTCTGAGCTAGAGGACGAGTTTTCGAGGGACAGCATCAAAGACCAAGAGTCAGTCTCTGCTGGCAATCGCATCGGTTTCGATGACATCCTTGTTCCTCGCGTGGGCGCTGAGTACCAGCTGAACGAAAACTTTGCCGTTCGTGGCGGTATCGCTTACGAAGAATCTCCCCTAAAGACCACTAAAAACCCGGAACTCAACTACCTGGACACCGACAAGATCATCGTCGGCCTGGGCGTGAGTGCCACTTACAACCGCACACGACTGCTAGCCTTCCCAGTACGTTTGGATCTCGGCTACCAGTACCAACAACTACAAGAGCGGGACTTCACCTTAGTCGACTTTGACGGAAACGAAACTAACGTTACCGCCGACGGTGATATCCATGTAATCAGCGGCTCCATCACCCTGAAGTTCTGAGGAGAAGCAGGTCATGAAACAATTTAAAACGTTAGCACTGATTCCCGCCATGCTGCTTGCAGCATGTGGCGGCAGTGATGAGCAAGACATCAAGCAGAGCGTCAAGGATAGCAATCAGTCTGTGTCGCTGGTGTATTCCTACCCAATGGACGGCCAGGCGGATGTCAGCCCGAAAGCCGACATCGTACTTCGTTTTTCTCACGCAATAGCGGACAACGAAGCAACGCTTATCGACAAGATCCAGATCGAATCGAGCACTGGCAGCCCAGCATTTTCGGTGACAAAAATTGATGGCGGAAAAAGCCTCAAACTCGAAATCGCCGAAGGCCAAACGCTTGCCAGTCGTGAAAGCTACTCGATCTCCTTTAACAAACCGCTTCTGACAGAAGGCGGTCGCGAAATTAGCACACCAAACGCAGTCGGAGAGCCTGGGATTCAGTTCGAGACTCGCGCTGAATTCAATGGCATCGCCGCATTGGCGCAAACTGCCGATGAGTTTGGAGTAGCGTGGCAGGTTCCTGCGGAAGGAACAGCATTCGAAGCAGCGAACTTCTCTACTTTCCGCCTAGCCTTGACCCACCCTGTTCACCCGGAGTGGAAAAAGCACGGTGGCTCAATAGAGCTTCTGGACAAGAATGGCACAGCCGTACCCGCTACGGTATTGGTGAAGGGCAACCGCATCACCGTTGACCCATGCGTAACCGAAGACCCGAAAGCCTGCGGCAGCAAAGAAGACATCCTGAACGCAGGGCAATCTTACACCTTGAAGCTGAACAACCTTGCCAGCCTGACCAACGGTCCGGACGGAGCGCGTTTGAACAAGTCGTTCAGTTTCACTCCGCGAGCTACTGGCCCGACGGTGTTGCTGGAGCAACAAGCGGTAGATTCCAATGGCGGCAATATCTCCTCGATATTGAACGGACAACCCATCAATGGCGTTGTCTTGAACTCGGTCCTTCAGGGCGTCACTGATTCATCTCAACAGACTGGTTCATTGTTTGCTGAATTGGCGTACGCGCCGGCGTTTGAGGCTGATGAAGCCCTACCCCTACGCATTCCCAAAGGCAGCGTACTCGAAAGTACCAGCCTCAACATCAAGGTTGGCGGCAAGGTCCAAGTACTGAACATTGACGACGGCAGCAACCAGGAAACCGGCACCATTAAGGTGACCATGCTCTCCGATGCTTCCGGTTACATGAGCCCTAATGCTTATACTGACGACATCAACGCTCCTCGGCATATCACTCTGTTTATGGATGTATCCATGAACACCGCTGAAGCCATGCCGAACGCTGGCTTATCTCAAGATCTGATGGGCGTAGAGTTGCGCGGTGTTGCACTCGTTCAGGATGGCGTTCTGACAATCGATGCGATCGGTATGGTTGAGCCGAACTTGCTGGGCCAAGAATTCACCGACTCCACCATCGCGTTCCATCTGCAAGCTGCGACAGACGTAGACTCCGTGCTGGACGCCGAAGTGCTCCGCAAGATCGATAACACTGCTCCTCAGCTGTTGAGCTGGATGCCAGGCGCTAAAAATGCCAACCCGGCTACGCGCCAGTCCATGCAGCGGCCCGGCGACCCAGTCATCCTGTTCTTTGATGAGCCTCTGGACCCATCCTCTATCTCAAGTGGTGTGACTCTCTACGCTGACAACGCTCAGGTAGCAAACCTTCGCTCTCAACTGGACGGAACTGCTCTTGTACTAAACCCCGAAGGCGGGCTAGAGCATGGCGTCGAATACAGACTAGACCTTAACGGGCTTTCGGACCTAGCAGGCAATGTTGTTTCAGAGCCTTCTTTGAAGTTCGCTCTAGACCCCATTGATTCCACTGAGACCCCGGTCACTCAAAGGCCACCACTGGCGCTTACCACTTACCCCGGGTTCCCTTGTGAAACGGATTTCACAAACATGAACCTGCTTGAAGGTGATCTTGGTGAATGCTTCTCTATAAGAGAGCCTGGGCACAGCAAGGGGAACGCCACTATTGAGGTGGACCTATTGCCGGTTAGCCTCATGCCCTCAGACCGTCCGATTACTGTCGTTTTCTCCCAAACGATGGACCCTGGGACCATCAGCTTAGGCAAAGACGGCACGTTCGTTGTTGAAAAGATTACTGCCGGTGAAGACGGCAAACCAAATGAGGCAGAAATCGGATCAGGCGAGATCGTTTCTGGTCGGCTTGAGCTCAATGATCAACGCCTCCGCTTCTTCCCAGATAGCCCCTGGGAGCCGGGCGAATTCTATCGCTATACCATGCGCTCTATCGCAAGCAAAGAAAATCAGCTTGAACTAAAGGCCAATATACTGGAAGGCCTTGACGCACCGGGTCGAGGTGGTTTGACCATCTATTTTGAGGGCGCAGACAAACAGGAAACCGTCTTTACTGCCCTTCGTAACTTCCCGGTCCGTGATACCAACTCAAACTTCCTCATTGATTGCGCCCATAATTATGATGCGAACTGCGTAGAGCCTTTTGAAGAAGCCCATGCAGGTCTCGGCAATGATATTGAGGGTTGGGGTCCGTCGGCGAACTCCACAAAGCTTGCCGTTATTGGCGGAAAAGCTACCGCCAGATTGTTTGACACAGGACCCACAGGCATCCCGCTTGCCGATCCAGATGCTCGGGTAGGTTGTCCTGCCGGAACAACTGGTAGCAGTGTATTTAACCGTGGTGAAGCCCATCCTGACTGTCCTCGCGACAAGTTCATCTACCAGACTTATGCGCTGAACACAGAGGTTCTTGGGCCAGGCACCTACGACCCAACCCCTGAGCAGCCAAATAGTGGCGATGAAATCGAAGGAATTAGAGTTGATCTATATCCAACACTTCTCACTACAAGTTCCATTAGCGTGTTTACACAACTTGAAGTTTTAGGTTTGCTATTACAGGAGGAGTCCATCACTAATACCCAGGTACTGCGCATGCGGTACGCAAAAGATGATCCGAACTGTGAGACAAACTGCAACCGGAAGACGCTTATCCCTGGAGTTATCGCAAAGGGTGACAAAGGACAGCCTGTATTTATCACCGAAGCTGAGCTATTGATCGACGCGCCAGATATGGAAATTCCTATGGGTGGTACACATGATTTGTACGGTCGCGCATTTACTCTGAAACTGGAGGGTGACATTACGTTCTTTGACGACGGCCGAATGCAAATCGAACAGGTCAACACCAACCGTGTCGGTGTCGAGGACGAGTTGCTAGTTACTGCCGATGCCCTTGGAATACCAAATGCAGGCCTGGCAACGATACGTTTACCGCTAGAAATCCCTGTAGGAGGAACCTACCTCAACTTCATAACAAACGCGGTAAAAGACCTGCCTGCTCAGCATTAATCTAGGTCTAACCCTCCTCAGGCCAGCCCTCCCGGGCTGGCCTTTTTATTTCCCTCCAAAAACCTCACAAGCACCCTGCCCCAATCTCTGGCAAACTACGCTCTATTCAGAATAAGCCTGATCAACTCAGGCAACATCCTACGAACCAGGGGGATTTGAAATGCCCAGAGGGCTTCAGTTGGCGCTTATTGTTATCGGTTTGGTGGTTATCGGGTTGTTGCTGGTTTATATCTGGCGGCAATCACGCGCTCTGACAGAAGAACGACTGCGGCAGAAGAAAGCCGAGGAATTTCAGGCTAAGCGCAAAGAAAAAATGGTTGAAAGCATCCGGATTATCGCCATCGCCGTGGAGGAAGGGCAAGTTGAGTATTCTGAGGCTTGCTTACGCCTCAAGGGTTTGCTGGATTACGTTGCGCCTGAATTGCTCTCGCAAGAGCCATACAGTGTGTTCCAAGTGGTGCATGAAAAGCTTGAGCATATGCCCACGCACAGAGCGCGGAAGGCGGCAGACACGGAGATGGTGCAACAGATGGATGTCGAGCGGTTTGCCATTGAGAAAGAGTATGCAGAACGTATTCGCCAGGCGGCCAGCGCCATCCGCCATGTTCGCTTTGAATGAGCCAATACCTTTGTAATGATTTGTAACTTCAAAAAAGAAGCCTCTTGGCTTTCATCAAGCAATTCAACGCCTTCGGTCAGACCCGAAAAATGAGACGTGCGTCACACTATGTTTTCTGCGATAGCGCCTTTCCTTTTGGGGAGCTTTGGCTAGATTTAAAGCAGGGCCACGGGCTTTGTCACTTCGCTCATAGCCCTGTCCTTGTTTTCTCCTGATTTGTGAGACGGACTCTGCAATTTGCGGACATCATTGCCGGCCCATCTAGGCCGGCTTTTTTCAGTTGGACGTCATCATTCCAGCCATCGCCATCACACTGTCTTTATTCTCAACCAGCTCATCAAACCGGCTTTCAACCTTTTCACGATCCAATCCAAGTTCTACAAACACTTCATCACCTAACGGCTCACCGGCCCCTAGGGCAACGCCCCGTTCGGTCAGCAATTGCCGCCCCAGCCAGAGCAACCGAGCGTACACGGGATGCTCACCATCGTAGTTCGGATTTTTCTGGTAGCGAATTGCCATGACAACTTCTTCGGGCATACCCCAGTTTTCCATCAGCGTCGCGGCCATCTGTTCTCGGGTGATGCCCAGCAGATGATGTTCAATCACACTGGAATCGATATTGGGATTCACTTCCAGTGAACGGCACACCAGTTTGAAGTGCGGCGGGAATACCTGCGCCAAGACCAAGTGGCCAAAGTTGTGCAGCAAGCCCGAGAGGTAGGCCAACCCGAACAGAGGACGCTGGCCACGGGGCATCATACTGGCGAGGATGCCCGCCGATTGCGCCTGCCACACAGCCTGCTGCCAATAGTCCACGTAACCGTCAGGATGGTCTTGAGGCTGGTTGAGCGCGCGCCCAAGAGACAAGCCCATGGCCAGGTTCATCACCAGATCAAAGCCCAACACGCGCGACACTGCATCGTGAACGGAACGGACCTGCCCCGCGGCGGCATAGAATGAAGACGAAGCCCAACTCACAACTTGAGCGGCAAGGCTCGGATCGCTTTCCACAATATCGACCAAATCCCCCATCACAGCATTGGGGTTCACCCGCAAATGAATAATGCGCTGGGCGGTTTCAGGTAGAGGCGGGAGTTCCAGTGTGTCTTCAAGGCGCTGCTGAATTCGGCGACCCGTGAATTTCTTCAGAGCGTTGTGGAGCTCGTCCCGGTCGTTCTGCCCGTTGTTGAGGTTAACGGATATCGATTGAGCATCGATGGCGAAACTGTTTCGGTCGGCCTTGGCCGTGAGTTTCCGAAAGTCCTCCAACGGCATAGAGACTGCTAAATTCTGCTCCACCAAGTCAAGCGCAATGGATTCCAGCTCATCAACCCTGCGGTCAATTACCGTAGGCCAGCCGGTCAGTGATGGCAGTGCAGGCAACTCCTGCAGGCCAGCTCGCTGGCGCACCCGCACTTGCTCTGTGCGTTGCATCAACTTCAGGTCACGGCCCAGAATTTTGTTCAGATTTTCCAGATCAAGCATGTCATCACGCCGGAGAATCGCTTGCAGGTTCCCTTCGCTATCCGTCAAAAGAACCATCCGCAGCATGTGCTTTGGTTTGATCTGCCCCACACTGCGCAGGGATACTTCCAACGCACTCTCACCTAGCGCTTGCTGAACTACTCCGGGGAGCTCCATCAATGCCTCCTTATGAACTCTAGAAATCCTTATTCATTCATTCTGCAACTAATGCGTTTTTATTAACAGGCCTTTATTGTGAACAGTATGACCCGTTTGTCAGCCAGCCCTATTTCATCAAACGTCGCCATAACGAATCTTTTCACCCAACCATCGGCGAATCAGTGCGTCTACCACTCTGGGGTGTTTCATCAGGCCCGGCGCCATTTCTTTGATTGGCTCTATCCATCCTTTATCCCGTTCAAAGTTCGCCAAGCGGAACTGCATTAAGCCTGTTTGGCGGGTGCCCAGCACTTCACCGGGGCCGCGAATCTCCAGATCTTTCTCAGCGATCACAAAGCCATCTTGGCTGTCTCTGAGCGCCTGCAGCCGGGCCTTGCCGTTCATCGATAGAGGTGGGTGATACATCAACACACAGTAGCTGGCCTGCTCACCACGGCCCACGCGGCCACGAAGCTGGTGTAACTGGGCCAAGCCCAAGCGTTCGGGGTTCTCGATGATAATCAATGATGCGTTCGGCACATCCACCCCGACTTCAATCACCGTTGTGGCGACCAACAGATCCAGCTCTCCGTCTTTGAACTGCGCCATTACGTCCGCTTTTTCCTGAGCTTTCAGGCGGCCATGTACCAAGCCTACTTTCAGATCCGACAAGCGCTCTGTGAGTTCCTGAGCGGTGACTTCTGCCGCCTGGCACTGCAAGGCTTCGGACTCTTCGATCAAGGTGCATACCCAGTAGGCCTGCCGCCCCTCGCGACACGCACTGCGTACTCTTTCAATGATGTCTTCCCGCCGGCTGTCTGGCACGACGATGGTTTCAATCGGTTTTCGGCCGGGCGGCAGTTCATCGATGATGGAGGTATCCAAGTCGGCATAGGCGCTCATGGCCAGCGTTCTCGGTATCGGAGTTGCGGTCATGATCAACTGGTGCGGCGCGAGCGAGCCACCCACGCCTTTCTCTCTCAGCGCCAACCGTTGGTGCACTCCAAAACGATGTTGTTCATCCACAATCACCAACGCCAAGCGGTGGAAGATAACGTCATCCTGAAACAGAGCATGGGTACCAATCGCCACCTGGGCCTCTCCACTCGCGACGGCTTCCAATGCCTGCAGGCGGGCTTTGCCTTTTACTTTGCCAGATAACCAAGCAATGGAAATTCCCAAGGGTTCCAGCCAGTTTCTGAAATTATGGTAGTGCTGTTCTGCCAGTATTTCGGTGGGAGCCATCAAGGCAACCTGTGCTCCCGCGCCGAGTGTCTGCAAGGCCGCCAGAGCCGCTACAACAGTCTTTCCGGAGCCGACATCACCTTGCACCAACCGAAGCATGGGCACCGGCTGGCTAAGGTCCTGGCGAATCTCGCTCATGACTTGGCGCTGGGCCCCGGTCAACTTGAACGGCAATTCTTCCAGAAAGCGTTCAGCCAGATCACCGCTCGGCAACAAGGGCAAGGCTTCTCGCGCCTGCATCTGTTCCCGCACTTGCAGCAAGCTCAACTGATGCGCCAGCAACTCTTCCATAACCAACCGTTGCTGAGCGGGGTGGCGCCCTTCAACCAATAGATGCACAGGTGCGCCAGCTGGGGGTGAATGCACCAGCTTCACCGCCTCGGTGATGCACGGTAGCTGATAATCCGCCAGCAACTCCGCAGGTAGCCAGTCTTTGATCGGATGGCGATCAAGGTATTTAAGCGCTTGCTGGCACAGGCTACGAACCCGGGGCTGCTGAATACCTTCGGTCAATGGGTAAACCGGTGTGAGCGTAGCCTGACTGGCGTCAGGCATGGGTGGCGGGTTGGTCTGATATTCCGGGTGGTAAAACTCGTAACCGGCGCGGCCGGGGCGGACTTCCCCAAAACATCGCACTCGGGAGCCTTCGCAGAGCTGGTTTTTCTGGGCGGCATTGAAGTGGAAAAAGCGCAGGACCAGAAATCCACTGTCGTCCTTCAAGGTAACCTGCAGGCTGCGGCGCCGGCCCATCACTAGGTCGGTTTTCATCACCTCCCCTTCCACCACAGCTACATCTCCCACCCGCAGGCTGCCCATCGGCACCACCCGCGTGCGGTCTTCATAGCGATAAGGCAAATGGAACAGGAGGTCTTGCATGGACTGGATGCCCAGCTTGGCCAGTTTCTCGGCCAGGGCGTTTCCTACGCCCTTGATCTCGGTAACGGAGATGTCATCCAGTGACGCCATGGCTTACCTCAGTTTTTGGGTACTGCTGCGGGGGTTTCCGCTTTGGCCCGCTCAATCACGCGACACTGGCTGGCCGCCAGCGAGAGCATATCAATGGCTTTGGGGCGCGGGAAGGTGACCCGCCATGCCAACGCTACCGTGCGGAAGGGTACCGGCGCGGCGAACGGGCGCACCGCCAGGATATCTTCCTGATATTTGATCGCAGTCGCCGCCGACAGGGGCAATACGGTAATACCCAAGCCTGAGGCCACCATGTGGCGGATGGTTTCCAGTGAACTGCCTTCGGTCACCAAACCTGGCTGATTCTGCCCTGCTCGGCGTGTGATGGCGTCTACCAAAGGCGGGCAAGACTCCAGCACCTGGTCCCGGAAACAGTGGCCCGGCCCCAGCAACAATAACTGCTCTTCGGCCATTTCTTCCGCGGTTATCTCATCTTTCTCGGTCAGGGGGTGATCTGCCGGCAACAATACAACGAAGGGCTCGTCATACAGCGGCAGGGTGACCACTTCCGGCTCATCAAATGGCAGCGCGATGATAATGGCATCCAGTTCTGAGTGCCGGAGCTTCTGGCGAAGATTCGCGGTGTAGTTTTCTTCGATGAACAGCGGCATCTCAGGAGCGGCTCGGCGCAGTTCTGGAAGCAGATGCGGGAACAGGTAGGGGCCGATGGTGTAGATAGCGCCCACTTTCAGAGGCGAGTTCAGCTGATTCTTGCCGTCTTGGGCCAGATCTTTAATCACGCCCACTTGGTCCAGAACAGTCTGGGCCTGATCGATAATCCGTTGCCCGACTTCCGTCACCCGGATGCTGCTTTTGCTGCGTTCGAACAAAGAGATACCGAGCTCTTCTTCCAGCTTTTTCACCGCCACACTCAAGGTGGGCTGGCTCACGTGACAACGCTCCGCGGCGCGGCCAAAATGCCTTTCCCGGGCAAGCGTAACAACGTATCGTAACTCGGTGAGGGTCATCGTCGGCTCCGGTCGGATTGTTCAGGTCGAAGTTGCACTTACTTTATCAACCAAAGGATAAGGATTGAAATTGTCTATGGCAATGGCGAATCATAAGCAATTGTCACGAATACTGGTGGCGGGTTGCGGCAAGCTAGGTGGCGACATCGCGACGGCTCTGTCCGAAAACAATGCCCAGGTGTTTGGCTTGCGCAGAAGCCCCGAGAAAGTTCCCGCAGGCATTACCGGCATCGGCGCCGACCTGACCAAGCCCGAGACCTTGGAAGGCAAGCTGCCCGAGGATCTGGATATCGTTATCTATTGCCTCACGCCGTCATCATACGACGAGCAGGGCTATCACGATGCCTACGTCACCGGCTTGCAGAATTTACTGGATGCCATCGGCAACAAGCCGCTGACTCGACTTTTTTTCGTCAGCAGCACCAGTGTTTACGCACAGAACGATGACAGCTGGGTGGATGAAACCAGCACAACAGAACCCAGCCGTTTCACCGGCAAACACATTCTTCAGGGTGAGCAAACAGCCTTGAACAGTATTCACCCCGCAACAGTTGTCCGTTTCAGCGGTATTTACGGCCCTACTCGCCAGCGCTTTTTGGAAGAAGTTCTTGAAGGCCGGATGAACCCGCAACCGCCTGCACCGTACAGCAACCGGATTCACGAACGGGATGCCGTGCGAGCGGTGACGTACATGAGCGATTTGGCGCTAAAAAGCAAAGATCTCGAAAACGTGTACATCGTCACCGATTGCGAACCGGTCAGGCTGGATGAAGTAGTCGAATGGGTTCAGCAACAGATACCGTGCAAGGCACCGGTAGAAGACGCGCGCAAAGGCGGCAGAGCGGGAAGTAAGCGGTGCAGTAACCAGCGCTTGCTGGCCAGCGGGTTTGAATTCCGGTACCCCGATTTTCGGGCAGGGTACCGGGAGATGATCAACCGCCTTAGCTGAGCACCATCACAGCTTCCATTTCAACAGGCACGCCTTTCGGCAGCGCTGCCACGCCAACGGCGGCGCGTGCCGGATACGGCTGCTGGAAGTAAGTCGCCATCACTTCGTTAACGGTGGCGAAGTTGGCCAGGTCGGTCATGTAGATGTTGAGCTTTACGATGTCTTTCAACTGACCACCGGCGGCTTCACACACAGCCTTGAGGTTCTCAAACACCTGACGGGTTTGGGCCGCGAAATCACCGGAAACCACTTCCATGGTCTTCGGGTCGAGTGGAATCTGGCCCGACAGGTAAACGGTATCGCCCGCTTTAACTGCCTGAGAATAAGTACCGATCGCTTGCGGAGCGTTTTCGGTCTGGATGACAGATTTGTTCGTCATGACCTGCTATTTCCTCTGAAGAAAAACCACCATCGTCACTCTTCTGCGTAGCGGCTGTCAACCACGCCAAAGGTCTTGATCAGTGTCGTACTCTGCTGATGTGAGTGACCGCACGGATGTTGCGCACCCGACGCATAACGCGCGCCAGATGCCGGCGGCCGTTTACATGGACAACCAAGCTGACAATGCCGAATCGTGCATTTTGGTCTTCCACGTTTATACGTTCAATATTCCCGTCTGCCATAGCAACGGCATTGGCGATTTCGGCGATCACTCCGCGCTGACGTTCCAGCTCGACCCGCAGCTCAACCGAGAACTCGTCGGTGATGTCTTTCGCCCACTTCAGATGGGTTAAGCGAGCTCTGCCCTCGTCGTCTTCCGGCAATCGCGAACAGGTGTCTGAATGAATGATCATACCATTGCCGGAATCCATGATACCCACCACCGGATCACCGGGAATCGGCTTACAGCAGGACGCGAACTTAAGCAGAATGCCTTCGGCACCGCGGATCATCACAGGGCCAGACGCTTCAATCTGCTTCGTCTCTGCGCTTTGCTCTTCTTCCTGCGCTTCATAACCGGCAACCAACTGACGCGCAACCAGATAAGCCATCCGATTGCCCAGCCCGATATCGCTAACAAGGTCATCAAAACTATTGACCTGATTATGGCTTACCACCGCTTGTTTCTGGGCATCGCTGATATCCGACAATTTGGCATCGAAGCCGTTCAGAGACTTCTTGAGCAACGTGCGGCCAAGCGCCATAGACTCTGCCCGCTTGCGGGTTTTCAGGGCATGGCGAATGCTGCTGCGCGCTTTACCCGTAGTCACAAAACTGAGCCAGGCCGGGTTGGGTCTCGCACCCGGTGCGGTAATGATTTCTAACGTCTGCCCGCTTTGCAGTGGCTGGCTGAGTGACGCCAAGTTACGGTTCACGCGGCAAGCAACGGTCGCATTGCCAATGTCGGTATGGATGGCATAAGCGAAATCCACCGGAGTAGCGCCCTGCGGCAACTCCATGATTCGCCCCTTGGGCGTGAACACGTAGATTTCATCCGGGAACAGATCGACCTTCACGTTCTCGATGAACTCCATGGAGTCATCGGCCCGCTCGCGCATTTCCATCAGCCCTTTCACCCAGCGGTCTACACGGGTCTGGTTAACCTTGCCTACACTGGGCTCTTCGGTTTTGTACATCCAATGGGCCGCAATACCGTTATTGGCAATGTGCTCCATTTCTTCGGTGCGAATCTGAATCTCGATGTTCACGTGCATGCCGAACAAGGTGGTGTGCAACGACTGGTAACCGTTAGCCTTGGGCATGGCAATATAATCTTTGAATCGACCGGGAAGCGGCTTATAGAGGCTGTGGACGGCACCTAGAATTCGATAGCAGTCGTCTTCGTTATCAGTGATGATCCGGAAGGCATACACATCCATAATTTCATGGAACGACTTCTGCTTGAGCTTCATCTTGCTGTAGATGGAGTTCAAATGCTTTTCCCGCCCCAGAATGCGGCCCGGCAAGCCTCGCTCTTCCAACTTCTCCTGCAATTTGCCCCGAATATCTTCAATGATCTCCCGGTGATTGCCGCGCAGCTTTTGTATCGCCTTGGAGATGTACTTGGAGCGCATGGGATACAACGACGTAAAGCCCAAATCCTCCAGTTCGGTAGAAATGGAGTGCATACCCAAGCGGTTGGCAATCGGGGCGTAGATATCCAGCGTTTCCGTGGCAATGCGCTGGCGCTTTTCAAAGGGCATGGGGCCAAGGGTGCGCATGTTGTGCAGCCGGTCGGCCAACTTCACCAGAATGACACGAATATCTTTGGCCATCGCCAAGGTCATTTTCTGGAAGTTCTCGGCCTGGGCCTCAGCCCGGGAGCGAAATTCGATCTGGGTCAGTTTGGATACACCGTCCACCAGTTCGGCCACATCGTCACCGAACTGGTCGGCCAATGCGTCTTTAGGGATACCGGTGTCTTCAATAACATCGTGCAGCATCGCAGCCATCAGGCTTTGATGATCAAGCCGCAACTCCGCAAGGATATGAGCAACAGCCAGAGGGTGAGTAATGTAGCGGTCGCCACTTTTGCGCATCTGCCCTTCATGGGCCTGTTCGGCGTAATAGTAGGCCCTTCGCACCTGATTAATGCGACTGGTATCTAAATATGAACTGAGCTCTGTAGCCAGTCCTTCAACCGTTGGCTCTACCGACACCGTGTCTCCCCTGAGTTCTGTTTGCCAGGGACAAAAAAAGCCCGAATGCGTACATCCGGGCTCTTCCTTGTCTTTCCCGCTGGCTTCTATAGTTACACTATAAAACCGCAAAGACAGATTTCAATGCTTCTCGCTCTTCAGCAGGCAATTCTTCGCATACCTGCTGAATGAAAGCTTAGTCTTCTTCCGTTTCAGTAAGCAGACTACGAGAAACTAATCCTTCGGCAATTTCGCGCAAGGCGATAACCGTTGGCTTGTCGTTTTCTTCCGGCACCATTGGCTCAGAACCCTTGGTGGCGATCTGGCGGGCGCGCTTGCTAGCCAGCATAACCAGCTGGAAGCGGTTATCTACATGTTCCAGACAATCTTCAACGGTAACTCGTGCCATTATGTTCCCCGAAAATAACAAGTACTTTTACTAGACCGCGTAGTTTACTGCTAGCGGCTCAATTTGTATACAGCGGCTAACCGTTATCTGCTTATCTTCCAGCGACTCTTAATTAGCCCCGGTCAGCCCTTTCAGCAAATCGGCAAAACGTTCTTGCTGGACGGACATCTTCAAACGGCAACTGCGAGTGATGGCCTGCAAGTCTGCCAACGCCACATCGAAATTATCGTTCACCACCAGATAATCGAATTCGACGGCATGACTACATTCGTCTTCAGCTTCAGCCAAACGGCGCTCGATCACTTCCGGCGCATCGGTGCCCCGGCCAACCAAACGCTGGCGCAGGATTTCCGCTGACGGCGGGACGATAAAGATACTGACGCACTCCGGCACCAAACGTCGAACTTGCTCAGCGCCCTGCTGATCGATTTCCAGAATGACATCTTGGCCCTTTGCCAGTGTTTCCCGCACCCATACCTGAGACGTACCGTAATAGTTCCCGAAAACATCGGCATGCTCGAGAAAGTCACCCCGACCGATCATTTCCTCGAACTGTTCCCGGCTGACAAAGTGATAGTTCACGCCATCTTGTTCACCTTCACGCATCGGGCGCGTGGTGTGCGAGACGGAGACACCCAACAGTGAATCCGCACGGAGCATTTCCGCCACAAGGCTTGTTTTACCCGCACCCGAGGGCGCCGAAATCACAAACAGGGTTCCTTGCCCACCGGCCTGACTCATGGTTCGATCTCTCCTGAACAACGACTTGCGGCCGTTGATACGGCCAGAAAGCGGGCAATTATACGGATTTTGACTTACCTCCGCACCCTGAGGATTGGCGGCTACTCGAGGTTCTGCACCTGCTCCCGCATTTGCTCGATCAGCACTTTCAGGTCAACAGCAGCGCGGGTTACCGCAGCATCAATACTTTTACTGCTGAGCGTATTGGCCTCGCGGTTCAGCTCCTGCATCAGGAAATCCAAACGGCGACCGATGGCGTCATCGCCCTGCAAGGTTTCCGTCACTTCGCTCACATGCGCATCCAGTCGGTCCAACTCTTCTGCCACATCACTTTTCTGGGCCAACATCACCATTTCCTGAGCCACACGCTCCGGCTCCAGTTCAACCTTGGCCTTCTCAAAACGATCACGAAGCGCTTGCTCCTGAGCCGCCAGCAGTTCCGGCATACGCTCGCGCACCTCAGACACCAACTTGCTCATGGTCGCCAAGCGATCCTCGAATAACGGCCGCAATCGCTCTCCTTCCCGCTCCCGAACACTCACCAACTCGACGACGGTTTCTGCAAACAACTCTGCGGCGGCGGTTTGGGCTTCGCTGTAATCTTGCTCAGGCAACGACATCACGCCCGGCCAGCGCATAATATCCAGCGCGCTTATGTGTGCAGGGTTATCCAGCATCCGGTTAACGTGATTGGCCGCCTCGTTCACCGCCTTGGCGATTTCCTCATTGATCTCAAAACTCTGCACCTCGTTCTCGGCAGATTGCAGACGCATGGAAATATCCACCTTGCCCCGCTTCAGTCCCTTACGAAGCTCTTCCCGAAACCGGCTCTCCAGTTCTCGAAAGGCTTCCGGCAAACGGAACGAAGGTTCCAGATACCGATGATTCACCGTGCGGATCTCACAAGTGAGAGTACCCCAATCGCCACGGGCATCCTTACGGGCAAAAGCAGTCATGCTGCGAATCATAAAGACTCCAATACCAATCAATGATCACTCGAGTTTAACAGGCAACCGCCTAAAGCGGCGACCCAGACCAATAGCGGACACCCCTCACCCGCTCCGGAGCCCCACCGTGCTATACTCGCCGCCCTTTCAAAACACCGACCGGCCGAGCGCCGGACATTCATCTTCATAAAACAGGACACACTATGCGACCTAGTGGCAGAACGCCCGAGCAACCCAGAGACGTCCGGATCACCCGCAACTACACCCGCCACGCCGAAGGCTCTGTGCTGGTTGAGTTCGGAGACACCAAAGTCATCTGCACCGCGTCTGTAGAAAACAAAGTACCACCCTTCCTGCGCGGCGAAGGCAAAGGCTGGATCACCGCTGAATACGGCATGCTGCCCCGCTCTACCGGCAGCCGCATGGGCCGTGAAGCCGCCCGTGGCAAACAAGGCGGCCGCACCGTCGAAATCCAGCGCCTGATCGGCCGCAGCCTGCGCGCCGCAGTAGACATGGAAGCTCTGGGTGAGCACACCATCACCATCGACTGCGACGTCATCCAAGCCGACGGCGGCACCCGCACCGCAGCCATCACCGGCGGCTGCGTGGCATTGGTAGACGCCCTGAACCACCTGGTAGAAACCAAACGCCTGAAGAAATCCCCGCTGAAGCAGATGATTGCGGCTATCTCCGTGGGCGTTTACAAAGGCACTCCGGTTGCTGACCTGGACTACCCGGAAGATTCAGAAGCTGAAACCGACATGAACGTGATCATGACCGACAAAGGCGGCTTCATCGAGATTCAGGGCACTGCGGAAGGCGCGCCTTTCGAGCAGACAGAACTCGACAGCATGCTTGGCTTGGCACGCAAGGCTATTAACCAGTTGTTTGAAATTCAGAAAGAAGCTTTAGAAGGCTAAGCTAGAAGTCTGGGGCGGCGTTTCGGTAAGCCTTCCCCAGAATTTCGTAGGCCATGGATGGCCGGAGAGAAGCGCACATGAATGTGCTCGTAGCGGTTCTGGGGAAGGCTTACCGAAACGGCGCCCTCCCCCGAAGCGAGACCTACTGGCTCAGAAGCCAATCTCTATATCGTAATCCATGATCACCGGAGCGTGATCAGAGAAACGCGTACCGCCATCAATCCAACCATCACGGATGGTCTTGCGAATACCTGGCGTCAGCAACTGATAATCCACCCGAATCCCCGCCTTCTTGCGAGAACCCTCGGTTTGCTCAGGCCACCAAGTAAACTGATTGCTCTGCTTATTGATCTCACGGAACGCATCAATACAGCCCATCTCATCGAACAAACGATCCAGCCAGGCACGCTCGTGAGGTAAAAATCCGGAAAAATCCGTCTTGTGATACAGCGGGCTGGCGTCGGTCACATGATGGGCCGACTGCAGGTTAGCGCAGAAAATAAACTGACGACGCTTACGCAGAGTCTTCTGCATATGCACACCAAAAGCATCGAGGAACTCATCTTTGTGGTCCAGAACCGTCAGATCATCATCGCCGGTCAGCTCCTCTTCACGCCCCAGCGCACACGGCGCCAGCACACAAGCCACAGAGACCTTATCGAAATCTGCCTGAACGAACCGACCTTCACGGTCCGCCTGCTCATTGGCAAACCCGTACATAATCGCCTTCGGGAAGTGACGGGTATAAATACCGACCCCACCATGCTCATTCAGCTCACCATCAATAAAGTAAGCCTCATAGCCTTCTGGAATCAGTTTTTTGTCTTCGACTTCATAGGCACGCATGCGGTGGTCCTGAACGCACACCACATCGGCATCCTGCTCTGCCAGCCAGTCAAAAAAGCCTTTCTCAACAGCCTGCTCCAGACCGTTGACGCTAATGGATACTACGCGCATACGTATTCCCTGATTCGGTTTCTGTGTATGATACCGGTTTTACGCTTTAATTAAAGTCAAACCCCGCCAGAAGCCTTGCCATGCACGACTATCAGAAAAATTTTATCGAGTTTGCCATTCAGCGAAATGTTCTTCGTTTTGGGGAATTCACCCTCAAATCCGGACGCACCAGTCCCTACTTTTTTAATGCCGGACTGTTCAACACCGGAGACGACCTGCTGCAACTAAGCAAAGCCTACGCCGCCGCTATCGAGCGAAGCGGATTGGATTATGACATCATTTTCGGACCCGCCTATAAGGGCATTCCGTTGGCCACAGTCACCGCCATGGCCCTTGCTACAGACGGTAACAGCAAACCCTTTGCCTTTAACCGTAAAGAGAAGAAAGATCACGGAGAAGGTGGCAATATTGTCGGTGCGCCACTACAAGGTAAGGTACTGATTGTTGACGATGTAATCACCGCTGGCACCGCCATTCGGGAATCCATTGAGATCATCCGAGCCGCCGGAGCAGAGCCCGCCGGAGTGTTGATTGCCCTGGACCGCCAGGAAAAAGGCAACGGCGAGCTTTCAGCCATTCAGGAAGTTGAACAAGAGTTCGGCATTCCTGTGGTTAGCATCATTCGCTTGGAACAAGTACTAGACTACTTAAAGTCTAACCCCGAATTTGCCGGCCACGCAGAAAGCGTAGCCAGTTATCGGGACCGCTACGGAGTCTGATACATGCAACACCGCCTCACCAAAGCCCCGGTTCTAGCCAGTCTCATCACCTTGGGACTGCTAACCTCCGCAGGTTTGCAGGCGGGCATGTATCGCTACACAGATGCTAACGGCCAACTGGTGATCAGCAACACCATTCCCCAGGAAGCCACCAAACGCGGCTACGACATTATCAGCGACAGCGGTCGGGTCATCGAAACCATTGCCCCCGCCCCTACCGCCGAAGAACTCGCCGCTCGCGAAGCCGCCAAGGAACGCAAAAGACAGCGGGAAGCCCAGCTAGAGCAAGACCGGTTGCTGCTCAAGCGGTTTAGCCATCCGGATCAGGCTGTTCGGGCGATGCACCGGAAAGTTGAAGAACTTGAGGGCCTCATTTCCTTGAAGCGGGGCAACATTTCCGTGCTGACAAGCCAGCTCGACAACGAACAACGGCGAGCGGCCGAGATGGAAAGGGCCGGCAGAAACGTTCCCGACGCTACTCTGAAAAAAATCTATCGTCTGGAAGGCCAGGTGCGCGATATCGAACGTGAAATCGCGGCGCAGAGGCTGGAAATCGACGCCGTAGCCCAGCGCTTTCTGTCCGACATTAAACGGCTGGAAGAAATTACAGACCTAGAGCGCACCCTGCCCCTGAAAGATACAGGCGCAGCCAGCTCGGAGTAACCCAGTTCAATCTAGGCGGGGAAACAGACATAAAAAAGGCGCTCACTATGGAGCGCCTTTTTCGTTACTGCAACAACCTAAATCATTAGGCAGAAGCAGCGGCTTTCTTCTTAGCTGCAGTCTTCTTTGCAGGCTTCTTGCCTTCAACGGCCTTCTTCGCATCTTCAGCGGCTTCAGCTACGTCTTCAGCAGCTTCAGCAACGGCGTCTGCGCCTTCAGCAGCTTCTTTCTCAAGCTTGGCTACCAGCTCGGCAGCGAAATCGCCGAAACGGGTGTTCAGGCTACGCAGCTGGCTGAACAAAGTGTCAGAGTAACCGTTGTAACGCTCGCGCAGAGTCTGGATGGTGTATTCGCGAACTTCAGCTTCCAGCTTCTCAGCGTAGTCGAAAGGCTTAGCGGCCAGTTTCTTCTGCTGTTCTTCTGCAGCGTTGATACCCTTCTCAACGATGTCCTGAAGCTGCTCTTGGTAAGATTTAAGTTTACCCATAATAATTCTCCTTGGTTTAGTCTCTTTCAGCCCTGAAACCGGAAACCCCGGTGGCCTTTAGTAGATTTCATCTCTCAAGGTACGGATAAAAATTAGAATGTTCATACTAAAACTCATTACGTCGCCTTTACCATTTTTTCACTTGATCACTTCTTAGCCACAGGCATAATCCGAAACTGATTTTTCGTGGCCAGTCTCCCTGTTGTATTCAGGCTCCATACATACCCATCAAAGGGGCGCCTGCAATAGACCCCGTATGCGAGTGAACCATGAACGTATTTTTTTCAGCGACACGGCGCGGGCTGCCCGCGCTTGCTTTGGCGTTAACCGCACTGATTATCGCGGGTTGCCAGGAAGGCGGCCAAACCTCCCAGTCAGATACAGAACAAGCCTCTCAGTACACAGACTCGGGCCTGAAGCAATCGGCCGGGGATCAAACGTCGGCAGATCGAGTGGAGCCCAAAACACTGGTCTGGAGCGCCCCACTGACCCGCGAGGATGGCTCCTCACTGGCGGCGGGACAAATTGCGGAATACAGAATTTACTACCGCCTGAAACACAAAGATCGTTTCAACGTGATTTCGGTGGATGATGCCAGTAAAACGAAATACCCTCTCGCAGCGATGCCACCCGGTGCCTACGAATTCGCCATCACCACGGTGGACGTAGAAGGACTGGAAAGCCGACGCTCAGCGTCGGTTGAGGTCAACCTTATTTAAGCGGCAATGTAGCGGGGATAATTTACCAGCGGAACAGTACCCAGCTGGGGACAAGGAGGTCCGAATCCGTGTCCTGCACCCAGCCCCCCCCATCAGCAGGCACCAGGTAATACTCAGGCCCCACCTCGGGCACTACTTTGATCTCCATCAGCTGCCCGTTTACCCGGTATTCATAGAACACTTCGCCGTCACCCGGGCGGATCACAATCTCGGTACCGCCCGCGGGCGGCTGGTAGTCGGTGATGACAACCGGCTCTTTAGGCGTTTCCACCGGAGTGGCATCCAAAGCCCCCTCATCCTGAGCCATCAGCGGCACAGAGAAACAGCCCAACAACAGGGCGGAACAGGCGATTCGTTTCATTTTCATGGTACCCTCTGACTCATCATTCAGGCTTTGAATTACACTCTAAGTTAAGAGTTGCACAAGCCAACCCACGCTTCAATCAGAATCCGGATTTGCATCGACATGACAGAGAAAAAGACTCCACCCGTGGTTCTGGTAGACGGTTCATCCTATCTGTTCCGTGCCTACCACGCTCTCCCTCCGCTGACCACCAGCAAGAACCATCCAACCGGCGCTATCAAAGGTGTTGTCAGCATGCTGCGTCGACTGGACCAGGACTTTCCGGAATCCAAGGTAGTGGTGGTGTTTGATGCCAAGGGCAAAACCTTCCGTCACGAGATGTACGAAGAGTACAAAGCCAACCGGCCGCCAATGCCAGAAGACTTAGCCATGCAGATTGAGCCGATCCACGAGATTGTGAAGGCCATGGGCTTTCCCCTGCTGATCGTCCCCGGCGTTGAAGCAGACGATGTGATTGGCACACTGGCTCATGAGGCCACCCATAAAGGCATTGATGTGGTGGTCTCCACCGGTGACAAAGACATGGCCCAACTGGTGAGCGATCACGTCTCGCTGATCAACACCATGACCGAAACCGCTATGGACCGAGATGGCGTGATCGAGAAATTCGGCGTAACGCCGGAACAAATTATCGATTACCTGGCGCTTGTTGGCGACAAAGTGGACAACATTCCCGGCGTGAACAAATGCGGCCCGAAAACCGCGGTCAAATGGCTTCAGACTTATAACGATCTCGACAACCTGATCGAGCATGCCGGCGAAATCAAAGGCAAGATCGGCGAATACCTGCGAGAAGCCATCGACACCCTGCCCCTGAGCCGAGATTTGGCCACCATTCGCTTGGACGTAGATCTGGAATTCGGACTGGAAGACCTGACCGAGCGCGAGCAAAACGACGATGCGCTGCTGGAACTGTTCAAAGAGTACGAGTTCCGGGGTTGGATTGCCCAGCTGGAGAATCGCGATACCGCAAAGCCAGAAGCTGACACTGCCGCTACCGCGGAAGAACCCAAGCAAGTCATCGAAAGGACTTACACCGTCATCACCGAGCAAAGCGAGTTCGATACTTGGCTAAAACGCTTGGAAGCCGCAGATCAGTTTGCCTTTGACACCGAGACCACCAGCCTGCGCTATATGGACGCCGAAATAGTCGGCGTGTCGTTTGCCATCAATCCAGGTGAAGCGGCTTATGTACCCGTAGGCCACGATTACATGGGCGCGCCGGAACAACTGGACCGGGATAAGGTGTTGGCCCAGCTTAAACCGCTGCTTGAGAACCCGAAGCAAGCGAAAATTGGCCAGAACCTGAAGTACGACAAGAACGTACTGGCCAATCACGGCATTCATTTGGAAGGTATTAGCGACGACACCATGGTGGAGTCTTATGTACTCAACTCAGTCGCAACCCGCCACGACATGGACAGCTTGGCAAAAGCTTATCTGGACGAGCAGACCGTCAGCTTCGAGTCCATCGCGGGCAAAGGCGCCAAGCAACTGACCTTCAACCAGATCGACCTGGAAAAGGCCGGCCCCTACGCGGCCGAAGATGCGGACATCACCCTGCGCCTGCACCGCGCTTTGAGCCCAAAACTGAAAGAAACCGGCAAGCTGGAATCCGTTTACCGGGACATCGACTTGCCGCTGGTGCCCGTACTGTCCCGCATGGAACAGCGAGGCACGCTGATCAGTGCCAGCACGCTGCGCCAGCACAGCCAGGAACTGGCCGAGCGCATGGCAGAGCTTGAGAAACAAGCGCACGACGCAGCCGGCGAAGCCTTTAATCTTAGCTCCCCCAAACAGCTACAAGCCATTCTCTACGACAAGTTCGGTCTAAGAGTCATCAAGAAAACCCCGAAAGGCGCTCCCTCTACCGCAGAGCCTGTGCTGCAAGAACTCGCACACGAGCATGAACTGCCCCGATTGATCGTGGAACACCGTAGCCTGAGCAAGCTGAAATCGACCTATACCGATACCTTGCCAGAGCTGATTCATCACCGAACTGGCCGGGTGCATACGTCTTACCATCAGGCGGTGACCGCCACAGGACGACTCTCATCCTCCGAGCCGAACTTGCAAAACATCCCCATTCGAACCCAAGAAGGCCGCCGGATTCGCCAGGCGTTTATCGCGCCTGAAGGCTACAAACTGCTGGCCGCGGACTATTCCCAAATCGAGCTGCGCATCATGGCGCACCTCTCTGGCGACAAAGGTCTGCTAAAAGCGTTCGAGCACGGCGAAGATATTCACAAAGCCACGGCGGCGGAAGTGTTCGGCGTGAGTCTGATTGAAGTTAGCTCCGACCAGCGCCGCAGCGCCAAAGCCATTAACTTCGGCCTGATTTATGGCATGTCGGCATTCGGACTGGCCCGCCAGCTGGGTGTAGAACGGAAAGTGGCTCAGGAATACATTGATAGATACTTCGATCGTTACCCGGGTGTGTTGCGCTACATGGATAACATTCGTAAACAGGCCCACGACGACGGCTATGTGGAAACGCTGTATGGCCGCCGCCTGTACCTGCCGGAGATCAACGCACGGAACAAGCAGCTGCAACAGGCCGCCGAACGCACCGCCATCAACGCACCGATGCAAGGCACCGCAGCAGACATCATCAAGCGCGCAATGATTGATGTGGACCAGTGGCTGTACGAAAACCACGCCGACGATGCCGTAATGACCATGCAGGTACACGATGAATTGATCATCGAAGTTCGGGAAGAGGCTGTGGAAAAAGTCAGAGCCGGGCTGGTGCAGCGCATGTCTGCCGCTGCCAAGCTCGATGTGCCGCTTATCGTAGAGGCGGGCGTGGGTGATAATTGGGACCAAGCCCACTAACGCAAAACGCCCGGCGAGTTTCCTCGACCGGGCGTTTTTATTGCTGTTAGCTAAGCGATTTATTAGAACGCTTTGCTGACCTCGATCGCAGCACTCCAGGCGCTGAGTTCGTACTCACCTTTGTAGTTAGACGCACCAGCTCTCGGATCTTTTGTGGACGGATCGCTGTGAAGGTACTGATACTCATCAACCTTAACATCATCCGCGAAAATCAGCGTCCCAACAGCCGCATCAACTGTCCAACCACTCGCAGCATCGTTCCACTGAGCACCCAAGGTCAGCCAGTGACGGTCCTCGGAAGGGATTCGCGCAGTCAGATACTGATCCACAGGAGACTCATCAAATGCGTAACCTGCTTTGAAAGCCCACTCAGGGTTCGCCTGCCAGATACCACCCACGTTGAACTGCCACGTGTTTTTCCACTTTTCAGTGATGTGGGTGATGGGATCGCCAGCTACGCTCGATACTTCTCCGTTGCCACCTTCACGGCTATAGATATCGAGCTCTTCAAAACGTCCCCAGCGAGCGTATGTGGCGCCAGCAAGCAGTGTTACCGTTTCAGTCAACTGATGCCGCGCGCCTGCAGTGATACTTTCAGGGATAGCCAACGGTACACGCACTTTTTCATTTAATGTTGTCGGTGCTAAGCCAATTGGCGACTGTGCACTTTGCACAGGAAAGTTGCTAATTTCAGCATCGCCTTCCAGCTCAAATTCAGTACCAGTCTGAGCAGTTAAACCAAACTGGGTACGGTCAGAGACCTCATACAAAAAACCGACACGGAAATTAACGGCAACATCGTCACCTTCAATATCCGCGTAAGGAGCTCCGAACTGCCCCTCATAGGCGTCAGCCAAAGGACCCGCCGCAGCTAGGCCGACTTGCTGCGCAAGCGCACCACGAATGTCCTGATACTTTGTCAGGCGTCCTTCCGCGTACATGATGTTCATACCAATACCCATCGACAAACCTTCGCCATTATTAACAGCGATAGATGGGGTAAACGCGATAGCCGTTAACTCTGTTTTATCCGCAAAGAACCGCCCTTTAAAGTCGTTCTCATAGTCTGCTGCCAAACCATAAGGAGCATGAATTCCGAAACCCACGTCAATGGAATCACTAATTTCATGAGTCAGATAAAAATTCGGCAGCACAGCAGGGTCTGCGATATCACCGCCATTACTTCCTTCAACAGAACCGCCCAAGGTGTTTGTGGCACTGGAGCTTTTCGCCTCAGCATCAATATCCAGAATCGCCGCACCAAAAGAAATGTTGGTACCGGAAAGCTGGCTCATACCGGCTGGGTTGAAGAAAACGGTGGTTGCGTTTTCAGGGTTGGCGGCCGCGCCGGCGTTGGCTACGCCCATCTGGCTGGCGCTTTGCTCGTTCAATGAAAAACCACCTGCCATAACGGTCGCAGGGGCAGCAACAGCGGCTAAAGTGGCAAAACGAATTGCCTTCACGAGTACGTTGGTATTCTTGTGCATGGTGTCTCCTTATTAGTTTGCGCGGAGTATACGCAGCAGTGGGTTATGGCCTCAAATGCCAAAACTACCTATTTGCAAAGCTAATCGATTCTGCAGCACCCAAAACGCAAAAAGCCCCCAGCTGGGGGCTTTTTGCCATCGAAAATCAGTCGTCTTGGATGGTCAATTTATCGACCGATGAAGACAAGCTGTCAGCACCCTTAGCATCACTGCCAAGCTTAATCATCAAGCGAAGATCGTTAGCCGAGTCTGCGTGGGCCAAAGCGTCTTCGTAGGTGATCGAACCTTCCGAATAAAGCTTATACAGCGCCTGATCGAAGGTCTGCATGCCGCTCTCGTTCGATTTCGACATCAGTTCTTTCAGTTTGTGTACTTCACCCTTCCGAATCATGTCGGCAACCAGCGGCGTATTGATCAGCACCTCAATAACCGCTTTTCGGCCCTTGCCGTCCGGCGTTGGCACCAACTGCTGAGCCACGATGGCTTTCAGGTTGAGTGACAAGTCCATCCAGATCTGGTTGTGCTGTTCGGGCGGGAAGAACTGGATAATCCGGTCCAGCGCCTGGTTCGCGTTGTTCGCGTGCAAGGTTGCCAAACAAAGGTGGCCGGTTTCAGCAAACTGCACCGAGTACTCCATCGTCTGGCGGGTACGCACCTCACCAATCAGGATGACATCTGGGGCCTGCCGCAAAGTATTCTTCAGCGCCACATCAAAGCTCTCTGTATCTATACCCACTTCACGCTGAGTGACGATACAGCCTTGATGCTGGTGGATGAATTCGATGGGGTCTTCAATAGAAATAATATGCCCTCGGCTATTCCGGTTACGGTGCCCGAGCATGGCGGCCAACGAGGTAGACTTACCGGTACCGGTAGCGCCCACAAACATGATCAACCCTCGCTTGGTCATGGCCAAGTCTTTAACGACTTCCGGCAAGGAAAGCTCATCAATTTGTGGGATTTTCACCTCAATCCGCCGCAACACCATGCCGCACAAGTTGCGCTGGAAAAATGCACTGACACGGAATCGCCCTATCCCTCGGGCGCTGATTGCAAAGTTACACTCGTGGCTTTCGTCAAACTCTGCGCGCTGCTTATCATTCATCGCGCCATAGACAAACTCTCGAGTCTGTTCCGGCGTCAACGCATTTTTAGTGACGGGCAGTACCTTGCCGTTCACCTTCATGCTAGGCGGAACACCTGCGGTGATAAAAAGGTCCGAACCGCCTTTTTCCACCATTAGCCGCAACAGCTTTTCAAATTCCATTTTTTGTACCTACTTGTTTCAAGATCGTTGCAAATACTTAAAAATTATCCGGAATCTTCGCCTTCAGACGAGCGTCTTCACGAGATATCAGCCCTTTTCTCAGCAAGCCTTCCAAACACTGATCCAACGTTTGCATGCCGAGAGAGCCACCCGTCTGAATAGACGAATACATCTGCGCGATCTTGTCCTCACGAATTAGGTTCCGGATGGCCGGGGTACCCATCATGATTTCATGGGCCGCAATTCGACCACCGCCCATCTTTTTCATCAGGGTCTGGGATATAACCGCTTGCAGTGATTCTGACAGCATCGACCGCACCATGGACTTCTCTTCGGCCGGGAACACGTCAACAACCCGGTCGATGGTCTTGGCGGCGGAGGTGGTGTGCAGAGTACCGAAAACCAAGTGGCCGGTTTCTGCGGCGGTCAGCGCAAGACGAATGGTTTCAAGGTCCCGAAGCTCACCCACCAGAATAATGTCAGGGTCTTCCCGCAAGGCGGAGCGCAGGGCTTCGTTAAACCCTAAGGTATCCCGGTGGACTTCCCGCTGGTTAACCAGACACTTTTTGGATTCGTGTACGAATTCGATTGGGTCTTCAATGGTCAGAACGTGTTCATAGCGGGTATCGTTGATGTAGTCCATCATCGCTGCCAGCGTGGTCGACTTACCGGAACCGGTTGGCCCGGTGACCAACACCAAGCCACGCGGCACGGAGGCAATGTCCTTGAAAACCTGACCCATGCCCAAATCTTCCATGGTCAGTACTTTCGAAGGGATGGTCCGGAAGACGGCACCAGAACCCCGGTTCTGGTTAAAAGCGTTCACTCGGAAACGAGCAACCCCCGGGACCTCGAACGAGAAGTCGGTTTCCAGAAATTCTTCGTAGTCCTTGCGCTGCTTGTCGTTCATGATGTCGTAAATCAACCCGTGCACCTCTTTGTGCTCCATCGGGGGCAGGTTGATTCGGCGTACATCGCCGTCTACACGAATCATGGGGGGAAGGCCTGCAGACAGGTGCAAATCCGACGCACCTTGTTTGGCCGAAAAGGCAAGCAGTTCAGTAATATCCATAGGGATCCTCGGAAGGCTTTTTCTTTTAATTCAGACGCGGCAAACTCACACTATGAGCAGCATAGCAGACAACATCAGAAGCGTAACCCGACGCATACAAAAAGCAACAGAGCAAGCCGGCCGCAAGCCCGACAGTGTGCGGTTGTTGGCAGTTAGCAAGACTCGGCCACCGGAAGATTTACGGGCGGCGGCAGACGCGGGTCAAACGGCGTTTGGAGAAAACTACCTGCAGGAAGCGTTGGATAAAATCGAAGCGCTGAAAGACCTCGCTGATCTTGAGTGGCATTTTATCGGGCCCATCCAGTCCAACAAAACCCGACAGATCGCCGAATCTTTTTCGTGGGTACACAGCGTTGACCGCCTGAAGATTGCTCGTAGGCTCAGCGAGCAACGACCAGCGGAACTCGGCCCGCTGAACCTGTGCCTGCAGGTGAATGTTAACGATGAAGAGAGTAAATCCGGCTGTTCGTTAACTGAACTGCCCGAGCTGGCGGCCTCCGTCAGCGTACTGCCCAATCTGACCCTGCGAGGCCTGATGGCGATTCCTGACCCGAACCAAAACGACGCCGATCTGAAACAGAGTTTCGGGAAACTGGCCGGCGCACTGGCTCTGCTCCAGCAAACGCTACCCGACGCGCAGCAACTCGACACACTTTCGATGGGCATGTCGAGCGACCTGGAAATGGCCATCGCAGAGGGCGCCACCTGGGTTCGGGTAGGCTCCGCCCTGTTCGGCGAGCGGCCGGCCAAATAGAGCCTAAGCTGAATTCACGTGTTCCTGTTATCATCAGGAACACACCATTTACCGAGCAAGCATTTGGAGCGAACCTTGAGCAAATCACCCGTCATCTCGTTTATCGGCGCAGGCAATATGGCCAACGCTATTATTGGAGGCATGCTGGATAACCGCTTCGAAGCCGACAATGTTTGGGTTAGCGCGCCTGATGACAGCCACCTGCAAGCTGTTCGAAATCAGTTCGGCGTGAGCGTTACCACGAACAATCGCTATTGCGTGGAGCAGGCCGACATCGTTGTCCTCGCGGTGAAGCCTCAGGTTATGGCAGACGTTTGCCGCGACATCGCACCGGTCGTGCAGAACACCCGTCCGCTGATTGTATCCATTGCCGCCGGCTTGACCGCCGAAACGATTGACCAATGGCTCGGCGGTGGGCTGCCGCTGGTTCGCGTTATGCCGAACACACCCTCACTGGTCGGGAAAGGCGCTGCCGGCCTGTTTGCCAACGCCAAGGTGTCGGAAGAACAGAAATCCATGATACAAACGGTGTTTGAAAGCATCGGCACCGCGCTTTGGGTAGAAGACGAGAACCTGATACACGGCGTAACAGCGCTGTCAGGCAGCGGCCCCGCCTATTTCTTCCTGATGCTTGAAGCGCTGGAAAGTGCCGCTACGGACGCCGGAATCGAGCCCGCCACGGCCAGAAAGCTGGCCATTCAAACCATGGCTGGCGCGGCCGAAATGGCTGCCCGCAGCGAGCACGATCCCGCTCAACTGAAGCGCAACGTCATGTCCCCCGGTGGCACCACCGAAAGGGCAATCAACACCTTTGAAGACGGTGGCATGCGCGAATTGGTGAAAAAAGCCTACGATGCCGCTTTCACTCGCTCTGAAGAGATGTCACAAGAACTGGCAGACAAACAGTAACCGTTACGGAGACACAGCTTCATGCTGGCAGACATTCTGATCACGATCCTGATGATTGCATCCACCTTTTATATGTCGGTGGTGCTGCTTAGATTCCTTCTGCAACTGGCCCGGGCCGATTTCTACAACCCGATTTCCCAGTTTGTTGTAAAAGCAACGAACCCACCGTTACGGCCGTTGCGTAGAATCATCCCGGGCTGGGGAGGCATCGACGGTGCTGCACTGGTGCTGGCGGTATTGATTCAAGCCGTTACGTTCTTTTTCATGTTGCTGATTTACAACTCGGGCATGCCTGCCTTCAACCCGCTTACCTTACTGGTATGGGGTGCTTTGAACGTTCTCAGCCTGATCGTAAAGATTTACTTCTGGTCGGTCATAGCCGTCGTGGTGGTTAGCTGGATAGCGCCTCAGAGCGGGCACCCAGCCATACAATTGGTCGCGCAGATCACCGAACCGGTCATGCGCCCTGTCCGGAATATCATGCCATCCATGGGCGGCCTCGATTTATCGCCGATTATTGTGTTCCTGATCCTGAACGTGCTGGATGTGGTGCTAAATCATATGAAGATTGCCGCAGGCATGGGCTTTCTTGGTGCCGGCATGTAACCTGCCTCACAAATATACATATCGTTACATAACGCCAAAACATTAAACATCTCAAGGCCGGCCTATCAACCCATTGATACGTCGGCCTTTTTCTTTTGTCATTTGGTGCCAACCAACACGGACGGCTCAAAGCGGCCATTCCACGGGTGGATAATCGGGCTATGATTGCCGACATTTAACTTGGGACGATCTATCTCCCGAACGTCGCGCCAAAGGATTACCTCATGAGCCAGCAGGGAACACTGTCGCAGCAGGTGGAAGCCTACCACGACTGGAAGAAAGATCTGATACGCCAGATCGGCCGCTACCGGTTGTGGCTTCAGGACAACAATCTTTTTTCAGAAGACATCAGCAGCCGCATTCGTCACGGGCTGGAACTTTTGATCGAAGATGAGCTAACCATCGCATTTGTCGGCGAGTATTCCCGTGGTAAGACCGAACTGATCAATGCGCTGTTTTTCGCCAGCTACGGCCAGCGATTGCTGCCTTCTCAGGCGGGGCGAACCACCATGTGCCCCACCGAGTTGTTCTTTGATCGAACCACCAATCAGAGCTATCTGCTGCTGCTCCCGATCGAAACCCGCACCGGCGAATTGTCCTTACAGCAACAGCGCAAACGACCGGAAAACTGGGTGCGCCATGAGCTGGACGAGAGCACCCCTGAGGTGATGCGCGAAGTACTGGCTGAAGTCGCCCGGGTTAAAAGCGTATCCATCGGTGACGCAAGAAAGCTCGGATTCGATGAAGATATGCTGGAATCAGACCCCCAAATCCCGGGCAATGTACTGGTACCTGCGTGGCGTAATGCCCAAATCAGTATTCGCCACCCTCTGTTTGAGCGTGGCCTGCGCATTCTCGACACTCCAGGTCTGAACGCCCTGGGCTCTGAGCCTGAGCTGACCATGAGCATGCTACCGCGCGCGCACGCGGTCATTTTCGTGCTTGGGGCCGATACCGGCGTCACCGCCAGCGATATGGCCATCTGGAAAGAACACATCAACACGGATCACGCAGACCATCGCGCAGGCCGTTTTGCCGTACTGAACAAAATTGATGTGCTTTGGGACGACATTCAGGGCGAAGAACACACGTCCGATTCGATCGAACGAGTACGTAGCTATACCGCCGAACACCTGGGCATGAACCAACACGATGTCATCCCTCTTTCCGCGAAACAAGGCTTGCTGGCAAGGGTACGAAACGATGCCGAGCTGTTTGGTCGTTCGAATCTCGGGTTACTGGAAAAGCTGATTGTCCAACGCATCCTCACCCATAAAGAGCAGCTGATCACTCAGCACCTCATCAACGATCTTCTGGGCATGCTGCAAAACAGCCAGGCCGCGATGCAGTACCGGCTTAAGTCGCTAGAAGAAGAGTACGCGGCTTGCACCGGTTCAGCACTGGACAAGCCTGCCCTCGCCCGACTCGCAGAAAGAGCGCAGAAAGACTACGACTTCTACTACAAAAAGCTGATCACCTTGCGGTCGTCGCGTCGTTTGATGGACTCGCAAGGTGACATTCTGAACAACCTGATCAGCGAAAAACGCTTTGAAGCCCACGCTGACAAAGTGCGCAACATTATGACGAAGAGTTGGTCCACGGCCGGCATGATCCGTGCGATGGATCACTTCTTTGAGCTGCTTGAGACCGACCTGAGCAACCTGCTTGCTGAAGGCCAATTGGCCGAGAAAATGGTCGCTTCTATCTACCGACGCTACAACGAAGACTCTCGCGCCAGACACTTGGAGCCCATTCCGCTCAGAGCCGGGCGCCATGTCATCGCCATTCGGGAACTGCGCAAGAAAGCGCGCCGCTTCCGCATCAGCCCCAAAAACCTGATGTCTGAACAGTCTCTGCTGATTCGCAGGTTCTTCAATGTGATGGTCAGCGAAGCCCGCACACTGCACGGTCGGGCAAGGTCCGACGTTGAACGCTGGCCCCACGAAGCCTTACTGCCCATCATCCAGTACTCCATGGAGCAAAAGCAGTTGCTGGAACACCAAATCAGCAGGCTTCGGGACTTGGTTCGCAACGACCGCGACAGCCGTGCCGAGCGAGAACGTTTGCAGCATTCCATCGCTGACCTGCGCAAGCAACTCGAACTGGCCGATAACATGGTGCGTCATATTCGCAAGCCGGCACCAACCATGATCCAGCAAAAAGTCGTTAACATTTACGGCTCCGCCTGACCCCCAGGTTGCTGCAGGCGGCACGCGCCGGTTGCAGCAACCACCCCCCGCCTTTAAACTGCCCTATCGGCGCCAGTTTCTGCGCCACCTCAGGCCTATTGCCTGACTCATGTGGACTGGATCAGGATATCAACACACTCATGCCCGACTCCCTGCCTATGGATTCCGTAGGCCTCGTTAGCCCGCAAACCATTCATTTCGACACCCCCATCGAACTGGCCTGTGGCCAATCCTTGGAAAGCTATGATTTGGTCGTGGAAACCTACGGCACCTTAAATGCCGAAGCCAGCAATGCGGTTCTCATTTGCCACGCTCTCAGCGGCCATCACCACGCCGCGGGCTATCACTCGTATGATGATAAAAAGCCCGGATGGTGGGACAGCTGTATTGGCCCGGGAAAGCCGATCGATACCAACCGCTTTTTCGTGGTTTGCTTGAATAACCTCGGCGGCTGCCACGGCAGTAGCGGTCCCAATTCGATCAACCCAACCACCGGCAAGCTTTACGGGCCGGATTTCCCAGTCATCACCGTTGCCGACTGGGTGAAGAGCCAGGCTCGACTAGCAGATCATCTCGGCATTCAACAGTGGGCGGCGGTTGTTGGTGGATCCCTCGGCGGCATGCAGGCTCTCCAATGGAGTCTGGATTACCCCGACCGTATTCGGCATGCGGTGATCATTGCCTCAACACCTCGGCTGACTGCGCAAAACATCGCCTTCAACGAAGTCGCCCGTCAGGCCATTACCTCTGATACTGAGTTTCATGAGGGCCGCTACGACGACGCCAGCACTCTGCCAAGGCGCGGCTTAATGCTGGCGCGGATGGTGGGGCACATCACCTACCTGTCAGACGCTGCGATGGGCGAGAAATTTGGCCGTGAACTGCGGGAAGAAGCGTTCAAATTCGGTTATGACGCCGAGTTTCAGGTTGAAAGCTACCTGCGCTATCAAGGCGAGCGCTTCTCCGAAACCTTCGATGCCAACACCTACCTGCTGATGACCCGTGCGCTGGACTATTTTGACCCGGCCTACGAATTCGGCGGCGACTTGTCCAAGGCTCTGGCACCTGCCCAGTGCGAATACCTGGTGCTTTCCTTCAGCACAGACTGGCGTTTCTCGCCTGCTCGCTCTGAAGAAATGGTGAATGCCATGATTTCCGCTCGCAAGAAAGTCAGTTACGCCGAAATCGATGCGCCTTGGGGCCACGATGCGTTCCTGATTCCAACCCCCCGATACACCAACGCCTTCACTGCGTACATGGATCGAGTGGCGCGGGAGGTGGACGCATGAGAGCGGATCTGGAAATCATTCAGCAATGGGTTCAGCCCGGCCACCACGTTCTCGATCTCGGTTGCGGTGATGGCACTTTACTGCATTACTTACAGCAGGAACGGAACGCCACGGGCTTCGGTCTGGAAATCAACCCGGACCACATCACCACCTGCATGGGCAAAGGCGTGTCGGTCATCGAGCAGAACCTGGACACTCAGGGGCTGGACAACTTCGATGATGGCATGTTCGATATTGTGCTGATGACACAAGCACTGCAAGCCGTACGCAGGCCTGATAAGGTGATTGATGAGATGCTTCGGGTTGGCCGCGAAGGCATTGTCACCTTCCCCAACTTCGCACACTGGCGTCTGCGCTGGGGACTGACTCTGAGCGGCCGCATGCCAGAGTCCGACGCCCTGCCGTACAAGTGGTACAACACGCCCAACATCCGCCTGTGCACGTTCAAGGATTTTGAAGCCTTGTGCCGGCAGAAAGGGATAAAGATCAAAAGCCGACGAGTTGTCGACGGCCAACATCAGAACAGCTGGCTGGCCCGTGCGTGGCCGAACCTGCTGGGCGAGATTGCGATTTACCGAATCACACGGGAGAACACCTGATGATCATTCGTTCTGTCACCCGCTTTATTGCCCTGGCGTTTGGCCTACTGCTGCTCGCAAGCCACAGCCATGCCGGAGAAAAAGACTTTGGCGACTACCAACTGCACTGGAGCGTTTTCCCCAGCACCATGCTGACGCCGGAAGTGGCTAAAGCCAATAACCTTCAGCGCAGCAAAAGCATCGGCGTGGTTAACATTGCCATCATGACCAACGATGAACACGGCCAGCCTCAGCCCATGGGCGGTCAAGTAGAAGGCCAGGTTGCCAACGACATCCAGCAGGTCAAGTTCCTCGCCTTCCGCAGGATTCAAGAAGGCGATGCGGTTTACTTCATCGCTCAGTATCAATATCGCCCAGCCGAATTGATGACCTTCAACATTACGGCGCGCCCAACAGGTTATCCACAAGGCCTGAAGGTACGCTTCGCCCACTCTTTGTATAACGACTAAACCATGCCTCAAAAACTCGTTATTGCCAGCAACAACAAGGGCAAGATTGCCGAACTCACCGATCTGCTCAATCCGCTGGGGTTAACCCCCATTGCTCAGGGCGAGCTGGGTGTAGGCGAGGCCGAAGAACCGGCTGTTACCTTTGTTGAAAATGCCATTTTGAAAGCCCGTCACGCGGCCCGTGAAACCGGGCTTCCGGCTCTGGCCGACGACAGCGGCCTTGCTGTCGATGCCCTCGGTGGCCAACCCGGCGTGCGCTCTGCGCGCTACGCCGGCACCAACGCAACAGACGCAGACAATGTTGAAGCGCTGCTGGAGGCCATGAAAGATGTTCCGGAACAGGAACGGGGTGCCCAGTTTCATTGTGTTCTGGTTTATCTGCGTCACGCCGATGATCCTACGCCAATTATCTGCCATGGCCGCTGGCCGGGTCAGATTCTTAGCGCTCCGAGGGGCGAAGGCGGCTTCGGCTACGATCCGGTATTTTTCGCACCGGAACACGATTGCAGCGCCGCCGAACTTACCCGCGAACAAAAGGGCCGCATAAGCCATCGCGGGCGCGCCCTAGCCAGCTTGCTGGCACAACTCAAGGGCACCCACTAAACGTGCCGTCCTCACCCCCTGTCGCGGTTTGCCCGCCTTTGTCGCTGTATATCCACGTGCCTTGGTGCGTACGCAAGTGTCCCTACTGTGACTTCAATTCACACGCTATAAAGGGCGACATTCCTGAAGCGGCTTACCTCGCAGCTCTGCTGGAAGACCTAGAGCATGACTTGAGCTTTGTTCGCGGCCGCCCGATTGAGAGCGTGTTCATCGGCGGCGGCACGCCATCGCTCATGACCAGCGGCTTCTACCAGCGCTTGTTTGAAGGACTTCGCCAGCGACTGACCTTCGCACCCGATGCCGAAATCACGCTCGAAGCCAACCCTGGCACCTTGGAAGAAGGCCGTTACGAAGGTTTCCGCCAAGCGGGTATTAACCGGCTTTCGATCGGTGTGCAAAGTTTCAATCAGGAACATCTTAAAACACTCGGGCGCATTCACGACGCCAACGCCGCTCACCGCGCGATTGAGACCGCGAAAGCGGCGGGTTTCAGCAACTTCAACGTTGATTTGATGCACGGCTTGCCGGATCAAACACCCGAACAAGCCTTGGATGATTTGCGACAAGCGCTGGATCATCAACCCTCGCACTTGTCCTGGTATCAACTGACCATTGAACCCAACACCGAGTTTTTCTCCCGTCCGCCGGATTTACCAGACGATGATCGCCTTTGGGAAATTTATCGACAGGGTTCGGAGTATCTCCGCGCCCACAATTTCGATGATTACGAGGTTTCTGCTTGGAGCCTGCCCAACCGCGAAAGCCGTCATAACCTGAACTATTGGCAGTTTGGGGATTATCTGGCTCTGGGGGCCGGCGGACATGGCAAAATCAGCCTCGCCGATGGCCGGATCATTCGATACTGGAAAACCCGCCAGCCGGAAGCTTACTTGAACCGGATCGGTTCCCGCACGGCAGGCAGCGAAGAGATTGAAACGAAGGAACGGCCGCTGGAGTTCATGATGAACGTTTTACGGCTCAAACAAGGCGTCGAAGAAAAACTGTTCACTGAACGTACAGGTTTACCCCTGAGCCCCGTTGAGGTACAACTTGAGCAGTTGCGAAAGCAAAAGCTGCTGGTTAACCACCGGATACAAACCACCGAGCAAGGCCAGCGCTATCTCAACAGCTTGTTGGAGCAGTTTCTCTGATGGACCAAGCCCGGCATCCTTCAAAGCACCCCCTTGGACTACCCTTAGCGGTTTCGCTTGCACTCAGTACAGCCTTATTTATTGCGCTTCTTGTAATGAACCAGCCGCTAAAAACGGCTAGCGCGCCGCAAGGTATGATCAGTTTCCAGTTGGCAGGCACTGCACAGCAGGCTCAAGCTATCTTAGCGAGTTGGCAGCCAAATAACGTATCGTTGGCCCAAGCTTCGCTCTGGGTAGACTTTCTATTCATCGCTGCGTATCTGGCTGTGTTGCTGCAGCTTACCCGGAGGTTCTCGCTGGATCGCCCCGGCGTGCGGGAAAAAATCATCGCCAAGTGGGTGCGCTTGCTGTTTATCGTAGCGGGCACCAGCGACGTGATTGAAAACATTGCCCTGCTAAACAACTTCAACCCACCCGATAACAGCCTGAGCGTGGCTGCCAGCATGTTTTCGCTGCTTAAATTCACGGGGTTGTTGCTCGGATTGGCGGGGCTCATCATCATTCGCGCTGCCCGCCGGCAACCTTTGACCCCGGCTTCTTAAAGCCGGGGCTGGAGGACTTAGTTGGTGCGGTAGTAAAGCAGATCCCAAACACCGTGGCCCAGTTTTTCGCCGCGCTGCTCGAACTTGGTAATCGGGCGATCGTCCGGTCGGGGCGAATAGCCACCCTGCTCCTGCGTGTTGGCAAAACCTTGCGAGTTTTCCATCACTTCCAACATGTGTTCGGCGTAGTTTTCCCAATCTGTTGCCAGATGCAGAACGCCACCCACACGCAACTTATGACGAATGCGCTGCACAAATTCCTGCTGCACCAATCGGCGCTTGTGGTGCTTCTTTTTGTGCCAAGGGTCGGGGAAGAACACCATCACGCGGTCAAGTGACGCATCCGGCAAGCACAGGTCGATGACGTCATTGGCATCGATGTTATAAACCCGCACATTCTCCAGCCCGCGATCCTCAACCTCTTTGAGCAAGGCACCCACACCGGGCAGATGCACTTCCACACCGATAAAGTCTTGTTCTGGCGCGGCTTCTGCCATATCAGCCAACGAGCGCCCCATGCCGAAACCGATTTCCAGATTCAGCATGCTGTCCCGGCCAAACACTTCTCGGGGATCAATCACGCCATCTTCGCGAGCCAAGCCATACTTCGGCCAGCTCCGCTCGAAAGCTTTTTTCTGACCTTCGGTCATCCGGCCTTGGCGTAATACAAAGCTGCGGACTCCGCGGCGAGTGGTAATCGGGTTTTCACCTTTGGAATCTTGGGAGTCGTTCTGGTCGGCCATTTGTTGTCCTCAACCGCCACTGCGGATCTGATTGCTGAAATTTACCGGACAGTTTAACAGAGTCCGAGGCATCAAGCGGAGACCAAAGCACTTTGCCCTTGCTGTCGATCCAACTGCCGATAGCCCAGCGCTTCTATCAGATGCTGTTGGGACAGAGTTGCCTGTCCGTCCAAATCCGCCAAGGTACGCGCCACCCGGAGAATCCGGTGCAGCGCCCGGGCCGATAACCCCAGCCGCTCCATGGCATGGGCCAATAACTTTTCGCTGCCGGCATCGATGCGGCACGCCTGATCCAGCGCCTTACCCGCAAGCGAAGCATTCAAGCCTCCACGCTCTCGCTGGTAGCTTCTGGCCTTCAACACCCGTTTTTTCACGCTGGCACTGCTTTCACCGGATTCACCTTGGCGAAGCAGCACATCGCCAGCCTGCACCGGCACCTCAACGTGCAGATCAAACCGGTCCAACAATGGGCCCGAGATCTTGGACCGGTAGCGCATCACCTGACTGGGCGTACACTGACACTCAATATTCGGGTGGCCGCTGTAACCGCATGGGCATGGGTTCATTGCAGCTACGACCTGAAATTTAGCCGGAAAAGTGACTTGTCGAGCGGCACGACTGATGGCAATTTCGCCAGTTTCCATGGGCTCTCGAAGCACTTCCAATACACGCCGTTCAAACTCCGGCAGCTCATCAAGGAAAAGCACACCACGGTGCGCTAGTGAGATTTCTCCCGGCCGGGGACTGCTACCCCCACCCACCAGTGCCACCGCCGACGCGGTGTGATGCGGCGACCGAAACGGCGGTCGGCGCCATCCGCCAGGCTGTAACGGGTGCCCTGCCACTGAGTGAACACTGGCCACCTCCATAGCAGAGGCATCCTCTAAAGCGGGCAGTATTCCAGGAAGACGGCTAGCCAGCATGCTCTTACCCGTACCCGGAGGGCCGAAAAACAGTAGGTTATGGCCACCTGCCGCGGCAATCTCCAGCGCCCGGCGAGGCACCTGTTGGCCTCGAACATCGGCAAGATCAGCCCCATTCTCCGCGCCGGACGTTTGATCTGTATCGGTTTCAGGCTTTGGCACCGGCACCAATTTCGCGCGCCCGGTCAAATGCTCGCAGACCGTCAGAATGTGGCTTGCCGCCAGCACATCATTCTGACTTGCGAGCGCGGCTTCTTCCGCGTTGGCTTGCGGAATCAGGAGCGAGCGCCCAGCTTCACGTGCTGCCAGCACTGCGGGCAACACGCCTTTCAAAGGCCGCAGGGCACCATCAAGCGACAGCTCCCCCATAAACTCCAACTCTTTAAGGCTGTCAGGCGGTATCTGCCCCGAGGCGGCCAAAATCCCCAGCGCAATGGGCAGGTCAAAACGGCCACCCTCTTTCGGCAGGTCTGCAGGGGCAAGATTAATGGTAATTCGACGTGCGGGAAATTCGAAGCCGGCATTCAGCAGGGCACTGCGAACGCGATCTTTACTTTCGCGTACACCGGTTTCAGGTAAGCCTACGATGGAGAGTGCCGGCAGTCCGCCGGACAAATGCACTTCAACGGTTACTTCAGGGGCAGACACGCCAATGCTGGCGCGGGAGTGAACAATCGCTAACATGATTACCTTCCATGGTGGGCTGAAATGTACCGGGCGCGTCCTGCGCCCGCATCACGAGCAAATTACGACTGGGCTTTTTGCTCCAGCTCAGCGACTCGCTTCTCTAAGGCTTCAACTTTCTCACGGGTTTTCATCAATACGGCTTGTTGGCCTTCGAATTCTTCACGAGTGACCAACTCCAACTTGGACAGCACAGACATCACCGTCGCTCTGGCTTGGGTTTCAAAATCTTCCCGGGCGGCCCGCGCCATATCCGGAACAAACTGACCAAACTGACCTTGTAGCTGTGCAAAGAAATCTTGGGGGCCTTTCATGTTACACCTCGTGAAATCGATCTTTCCGTTCGCTCAGGCCAAACGCCCG
Organism: Marinobacter sp. SBS5; assembly: GCF_048285575.1. Lineage (NCBI taxonomy): Bacteria > Pseudomonadati > Pseudomonadota > Gammaproteobacteria > Pseudomonadales > Marinobacteraceae > Marinobacter > Marinobacter sp. SBS5. Next base: position 80,725 of record NZ_JBLWAZ010000004.1, read on the forward strand.
TCGAATACTGTTATGGCTGGGAGTGTATCACACCGCTGCCCCTGCCATACTGTACCCGCTGGGCAGTATAATAGGTGCCACGCCGTGCCCGCTGGCGGCTCACCCCTGAGTCAGAGTGGGGCGTAGCGCCCTGATTTGGTGCACTCAAATGCATCATTTCGGAACAACAAACAAGCAACCACTTGTTTTTATTATAATTTTTTGCGTTGGCATACCTGATGCTAAACCTTGTACACGATCCGCACAATTGATGTGCGAGGTGGCAGCATCCCGAACTCAACCACATAAATAGTTGAGATGGCTTTACCAAGGAGAAAGCAATGAAACTTGTGACAGCGATCATTAAGCCTTTCAAATTGGATGATGTCCGTGAGGCACTATCCGAAATAGGCGTGCAAGGCGTAACCGTAACGGAAGTGAAAGGTTTCGGTCGCCAGAAAGGCCACACCGAACTCTACCGTGGCGCGGAATACGTCGTGGATTTCCTGCCGAAAGTAAAAGTTGAGATCGCCATTGGCGACAACCTGCTGGACCAGGTGATCGAGTCCATCACCAAAGCAGCCAATACCGGCAAGATCGGTGACGGTAAGATTTTCGTGACCGAGTTGCAGCAAGCGATCCGAATCCGGACCGGCGAAACGGGCGAAGAAGCAGTCTGACACCGGCCTGACCCCGGATTCAGCCAACGCAAAAAAAACTAAATACCTGACGAGCCTTGTGCGGAGGGCTTCCTATGGAAAGCAATGTCTTTCACCTGCAGTATGCTATAGATACCTTTTATTTTGTGATTTGCGGCGCATTAGTCATGTGGATGGCCGCTGGCTTTGCCATGCTAGAAGCCGGCTTAGTGCGTTCCAAGAACACCACTGAAATTCTCACTAAAAACGTTGCCTTGTTTGCGATTGCCAGCACCATGTATATGGTGTGCGGCTACGCGATCATGTATGACGGCACTCTGTTCCTCTCCGGCATCGCCGATGTGGATGTGGACGCGGTACTCGGCGAGTTTGCCAGCCGTGAAGATGGTTTCGAGGGTGGCTCTATCTACTCTGGAGCCTCTGATTTCTTCTTCCAGGTTGTGTTCGTAGCCACCGCCATGTCGATCGTCTCTGGCGCCGTTGCTGAGCGTATGAAGCTTTGGGCCTTCCTAGCCTTTGCAGTGGTCATGACCGGCGTCATCTATCCACTAGAAGGCGCCTGGACCTGGGGCGGCAAAGACGTGTTCGGCCTGTATAACCTGGGCGACCTGGGCTTCAGCGACTTTGCCGGCTCCGGCATCGTACACATGGCCGGTGCAGCTGCTGCGCTTGCTGGCGTACTTTTGCTGGGTGCCCGTAAAGGCAAGTACGGTCCGAACGGAGAAATCCGCGCTATTCCGGGTGCAAACATGCCGCTGGCAGCTTTGGGCACCTTGATTCTGTGGATGGGCTGGTTCGGCTTTAACGGCGGGTCAGTACTGAAGCTCGGCGACATCGCTAGCGCAAACTCCGTAGCCATGGTCTTCCTGAACACCAATGCCGCCGCAGCCGGTGGTGCTATCACCGCCTTGGCCGTTGCCCGGTTGATGTTCGGCAAGGCCGACCTGACCATGCTATTGAACGGCGCCATTGCCGGTCTGGTGGTGATTACCGCCGAACCGTCAACACCTAGCGCTCTGACCGCTACCCTCTGGGGCGCGTTGGGCGGTGGCCTGGTCGTGCTGAGCATCGTCGCGCTCGATAAGCTGCGCATTGATGATCCGGTTGGTGCGATTTCTGCCCACGGTGTGTGTGGCTTCCTCGGCCTGATGCTGGTACCTGTCACTAACGGAGACGTCACTTTCAGCGGCCAATTGATTGGCGCCCTGACCATCTTCGTTTGGGTGTTCATCGCCAGCCTGATCGTCTGGAGCATTCTGAAAGCCGTAATGGGCATCCGTGTCAGCGCCGAAGAAGAATATGAAGGCGTCGATCTTGCGGAATGTGGCTTGGAAGCCTACCCAGAGTTCGGCAGCAGCAAGCAGTAACGCTGTCAGTCAAACCAAAAAGGGCGCCCTCGGGCGCCCTTTTTGTCTGTATGGCCTGCTAGTCTCGGCTCGGTCAGCCCTCTTCCGGCCTGACCTGATCTTCCAGTGCATCAATCATGAATTGCGGCATGGCCAACGCTCCGTGGTGAATACCCGCGTTGTAATAACGGGTCACGAACGGGCGATCATTCACGTCTTCCTCACGGAAGTACTTCAGCGGATTGTCCTTGCTGCCCATGGTGCAACTCCACCAACCCGTGGGGTACACAGGTTGCGGAAAAGGCAGTGTTTGCACATGGCTGAAACCGGCCTTGCGCATGTCTGTGTGAATATCTTTAATGATCGATTCGGTATGCAGCAACGGCGACTCGCTTTGCTGAACCACAATGCCACCATCTCTGAGCGCCACCATCGCATCGCGATAGAAATCCAACGCAAACAAACCTTCCGCTGGGCCAACCGGATCGGTGCTGTCGATAATGAGCAGGTCGATGCTGTTCGGCTCTACTTCGCGCATCCACTTCACACCGTCACCAAAAAAGAAATTGGCCCGTGGGTCGCCATTGGCTTCGCACAGTTCCGGGAAATACTTTTCTGACATGCGGGTTACCCGCTCGTCAATTTCCACCTGCCAGGCTTCTTCCACGCCCGGGTGCTTTAACACTTCTTTCAAGGTGCCGCAGTCGCCGCCCCCAACAATCACCACCTTCTTCGGGTTTTTATGGGTGAACAGCGCCGGGTGCGTCATCATCTCGTGGTACAGAAAGTTGTCCCGAGTGGTCAGCATCACGCAGCCATCCAGCACCATCAGGTTGCCGAAGGTCTCGGTTTCGTATATCTCGAGCTTCTGGAACGGTGTCTGCTCCTCATGGAGTTTGCCCTTTACCTGTAGGGAAAAGGCCGTGCCCTGGTCCTGGAATACCTCGGTAAACCAGCCTTCATTCAATGCTGTCATATTACTCTCCAACTGTATGCCGCTGCACCGCGCCCGGACATCTCGAAAGAGGCGTATTGTAGGGGCAGCGGTCACCTCCTACAATGCAGCATTCAACGGTTTTCCCGCCGATTCGGGTTTCCTGACAGGATAGCAATAATGGCAGAATCTACCGCATCACCTGCACACAAGGTTTACAACATCGCTCATTGGAGTGACGGCTATATTTCCGTTAATACCGAGGGCGAAGTGGAGATCTGCCCGGATCGCGGCCGGAGCGCGGCTCACATCAACCTGCCCAAGCTGACGCAGTCGCTGACCGAATCCGGCCTGGCCCTGCCGGTATTGGTTCGATTCACCGATATCCTTCACGACCGGGTTAACAAACTCTGTGGTGCGTTCAACAAGGTCACCCAAGAACAAGGCTACCAAGGCCGTTACACGGCGGTTTACCCGATCAAGGTAAACCAGCAGCGGCGGGTCGTCGAAGAGCTGGTGGCCGCCGAACCTGCAGCCTCAAACAACCAAATTGGCTTGGAAGCCGGTAGCAAGCCGGAACTCCTCGCCGTATTGTCACTCGCTCGCAAAACCGGCTCGGTGATCGTCTGTAACGGCTACAAAGACCGCGAATACATCCGGCTCGCGCTGATTGGCCAAAAACTGGGCCACCGGGTGTTTATTGTTGTAGAAAAGCAGTCGGAACTGCCGCTGATTCTGGAAGAAGCCAGAAAGCTCGAGGTTTCACCCTTGATTGGTGTACGGGCCCGTCTGGCCACCATCGGCAAGGGCAACTGGCAAAACACCGGCGGTGAGAAGTCCAAGTTCGGACTGTCCGCCAGCCAGATACTGGAAGTGGTCGAAACCCTGAAACAGGCAGGCGCGCTGGATACCTTGCAGTTGCTACACTTCCACTTGGGCTCTCAGATTGCCAACATCAGGGACATTCAAACCGGCCTTAAAGAATGCGCTCGGTTTTACAGCGAGTTGCGCCATCTCGGCGCGCCTATCGGCACGGTCGACATTGGCGGCGGCTTGGGTGTGGATTACGAAGGCACCCGTTCCCGTAGCAGTTGCTCTATGAATTACACCGTGTTCGAGTATGCCTACAACGTGGTGCACGTTCTGCAAGCTGAGTGCGACCGGTTGGGCTTACCTCACCCGGATCTGATCAGCGAATCCGGCCGAGCCCTGACCGCGCACCATTCGGTGTTGATCACCAACGTGATAGACCGGGAAACCCCCATTCATCGTGAAGTATCCGAGCCTGCGATCACCGCGCCAGCCCCGTTACAGGATCTATGGCGTGACCTGAGCAGCCTGCAGGATGACCAATGCCCTCGTTCATTGGCTGAAATTTACCACGACGTGCTGCATGCCATGACCGATGTGCACGCCCAGTTCGCTCACGGCCTGTTGTCTTTGACCGAACGCGCACAGGCCGAAACTTTGTACACCCGCTGCTGCCGTTTGATCCGGAGCCAGCTTGATAGCGCCAACCGGGCGCATCGGGAAATCATCGACGAGCTGAACGAGAAGCTGGCCGAAAAACTGTTCGTGAACTTCTCCCTGTTCCAGTCGCTGCCGGATGTCTGGGGCATTGACCAGATTTTCCCGGTCATGCCCATTAACGGATTGAATCGACCGTTGAACCGCCGCGCGGTGGTGCAGGATATTACCTGTGACTCGGATGGCCGGATCGACCAATACGTCGATGGCCAAGGTATTGAAACCACATTGCCGCTACCCGAACACAACCCGGAAGAGCCTTTGTTGATCGGATTCTTCATGACCGGCGCCTACCAGGAAATTCTGGGCGACATGCACAACCTGTTTGGCGACACACATTCCGTGGATGTGCGCCTGAACGAACAGGGCGACTATGTCATCAGTGAGCCCATCACCGGGGACAGCGTTGCCAAAGTGCTGCGGTATGTGAACTTCGAACCAAACCGTATCCTGCAAACGTATCAACGTAAATTCCAGGAGAGCGATCTCGAACCTGGCTTGCAAAAAGCGCTATTGGCCGAACTGGAGGCAGGACTCGACGGCTATACGTACTTGGAAGAGTAAGCCTCAGGCCAAGCGATCCACCTGCATGCTGCGCCATATGGAAGGCGAAATGCCTTCCCATTTACGAAAAGCACGGCTGAAATTGGAGGGATCGCTATAGCCGAGTTGTTGGGCAACTTCATCAATGCTCATTTGCACGTTACGACGCATCAGTTCTAGCGCCCGGTGGTGGCGAACGTTCTCTTGCAGGTCCTGAAAGCGGGAACCCTCGGCGGCCAGCTGGCGTCGTAGCGTGCGGGACGAAACGTGCATCTGTTCAGCAACATCCTCGAGCCCCAACAACCGGCCCTCACGAACCGATTCGAGTAAACGTGCAACTTGATCGGTTACCGAGGTTATTACCTGAAGTTTACGCAGCTCTTCTTCACACTGGGCTTCGGCCACTCTGCGCGCCACAGGGTTCGCCAAAAGCATTGGCAAGTCCAGACACTGCTTTTGGAAACGTAACTGATTAACCCCTGATTCAAAGCAAATGGCATCGCCGAACAGCTTGGAATACAAGCCAACCCCTTCAGGACGGGGATAGCTCACCTGACAACGCCCACCGTCAAAGATACGAGAGCCCACCAACAAAATGCTGACGTCTAACAAGGCGGCCAGAAACACCTCAACGTTAAAGCGGTACAGATCGTACTTGTCATGCAATACATCTAGTTCGATGACGGCGTCATTACCCTCAACAGAAAAGTCCATGGTCAGGTAGGCAAAGCGGATATGCAGATACTTCATCAACACACGGATGGCTTGCCCCAATGTATCGCAGCTGATCGCCGCTTGAGCCATAGCTCCGTGCGTGGTGAATTTGAGCCGCAAACCAAACTCCAACCCCAAACCTTGGTCTCCGGTGCGGTCCAGTGCTTGCCGACACAATTCCGCAAACTGGTCGCCAGCAACGAGATTTTCAGGATGGCTTAGACGACTGCTGACGATGCCCGCAGCCGAAAGCAAATCCGCGCGTCGGACGCCTTTTTCCTCGGCCAGCTGGCACAGAATATCGACGTAATGGGCACGCATTGCGGGTAGCGTACTTTGGTTAGTTGTCTGACTCATGGGTCGGGAATCTGTTGTTATTGTGGCGCCCTTAACGAGCTTGTTCGCCAAGAGTAGCTTCAAGTTAACCTGCCAACAATTACTTCCTTGACTTTGAATGGCGACTATCCGGCCAGCTCCCACAAAATTTATGTTCAATTCAGCAATCTGATTCTGTGAGGCCAACGTACATCAAACACTGACAAAAACGTGGTGAGTGCATAGAATCATGACCGTAGCCAAAATAAACCCTGAGACAGCCAAGGAGCGTCCAGTGACGACACTGGGACAGCAATCCGCGAGACGCGAGGGCCGCAAAGACCCTTGGGGCGCTCTATTGGAAAAGGTTGGCAGGCATCAGGATAAAGCTGCTTACCACGCGCTGTTCGAGCACTTCGCACCACAAATCAAGTACTACGCCATCTCCAACGGCATAGCTAGCCACGCCGAAGAGCTCGTGCAAGAAGTCTTTATTGCTATTTGGAGGCGTTCCAGCCTTTACGATTGGCGCAAGGCAGCAGCATCCACCTGGATCTTCACCATTGCTCGTAACCAGCGCATTGATATGCTCCGCAAAATGCAGCGTCGAAGCGCCGAGATAGCGATAGAAACGGAAGATCTCTGGCAGATCCCGGGCGAGCACAACGAAGAACCCGTTACTTCACTGCACCGACTGACGTCAGAACGCCGAATTCGTGAGTCGTTGAGCCTGCTGCCTCAAGAGCAAGTGACGGTGATTGCCAAGGTCTATATGGAGCACAAATCCCACCAAATGGTGGCTGACGAGCTCGACCTGCCCTTGGGCACTGTAAAAAGCCGAGTCCGCCTGGCGTTGAATAAACTGAAAGTGATTTTGCAGGACCAGAACGTATGACTCGACATCATCCGGACAGTCTAAGCCTGATGGAGTACAGCGCAGGCAACCTGAGCGAACCCCATGCCCTGTGCATACGCTTGCATCTGGATCAGTGCGGACATTGCCGCAGCCGGGTCGACACGCTGAACAGTCTGGGTGCTGTGATGATGGAGCAGCAGCCTAACGTCTCCGTCTCGGACACCAGTTTCGAACAGCTTCTGGCACGTCTCGAGGAGACGCCAGAGGCTCGTCCTGAACGGGATACGCCGCGCCTGAGTCCGCTCCAGAAATTACTCGGTGATGATATGAACGACCTGCCTTGGAAACGGCAATTACCGGACGTGAGCGTTGTCGATATCAGCGACAAATTTCCTGGTCAGAAGGAGCGGGTCATTCTCCAGAAGCTGGCAGCGGGCGGCAAGGCTCCGGCCCACACCCATCGCGGCACTGAAACCACGATCGTTCTGCAAGGCGCCTTCTCAGACGCAAAAGGTGTCTTCAACCAGTGGGATTTTGTTGTTCTGACCGACAAAGATGTGCACAAGCCAGTGGCCATTGGCCATGAAGACTGCATCACGCTGTCGATTCTAAGTGCACCATTGAAGCTGACGGGGCCCTTTGGGCGCTTGTTGAACCCTTTTATCCGCTAACTCCTCTTCACTGCAGGCTCAGCCCCAGCCTGCAGGCCTCACCACGGTATATCTCGCCCGTCCCAGCTGATAAACCGCCCATTGTCCGCCTCCGATAAGCCGGCAAGAATCCCATATAGATTCGCCGCTGTTGCGTCAGGCTCATGCACGGTCAGCTTTGCCAGCGACTGACTAAATGGGTCGCTTAGGGCTGAACGAGTGGTGCCCGGATGCAAAGCAACGCACGCTATGGGCGAATATTTCCGGGGCAGTTCGACGGACAGGTTTTTCACCATCATGTTCAAAGCGGCCTTCGAACATCGATAGGCATACCAGCCACCGAGCTGATTATCGTCTATCGACCCCACCTTGGCCGACACGGCTGCCACACAAGCCAATCGCTTACCCCGAAACCAAGGAGACAACGTCTGAACTAACAAACCCAAACCGATACAGTTCACCTGAAACGCCCGGAGCATGCTGGCTTGATCAATATCTTCCACCCGTTTTTCTGGCGAAACGCCCTCATCATGCAGCAATCCCGCGGCATAGATCAGAGTCACGCCGCCTTTCGCCAACTCGAGTTGCTCCCTGACTTCCGGGTGCCCGGTCAAATCCAGTGGCAGCTCCGCCTGCCAATCAAGCACGTGCACTCCGGAATGCTCCCTAAGCGCCTTGCTCACTTTATGAACATCCCGGGCCAACCCTATCAGAGGCTCGTCTGGCCGCTCGGTCAGAAAGCGCTCAGCGAGCGCACTACCAATTGCACCGGAAATCCCGGCAATGACAACGGCCATAGCTCTCACTCCTGAATGAATACCAATCCTGTCTCTGTGTCATACGCACAAATGCTCCCTTCAGGTTGATTTCCAGTGAACCAGTTTATTCAATCACACGTATAACCCCAGACACGGCTTATGGCCGAAAATGACCGATCAATGGCAGTTTGTGACCTTCATTACAACAGCCGGACAGTGAATACTAGCCACGCTGATTAGTGTCTCTGAACTAGTCCAGCCCGACTCTTTAAGAGAGTTGGGTATCTTCTTTTAACCACGCTTTTGCGTGGTTTTTTTTCGCCGGTCACACGGAAGAGAGACAAGGAGAAAATCAGTGCCGAACGAGCAAAGAGACCAACTCTACCTGGCGGCATGTATCTGTTTTTCTGAACATGTTGCTGAGATGGTATTTGACAGTCTCTCGCGACCGGCAAGAACTTTTGGCAATGTCCGCGAGGCTTTTCCCAGCGACAAGCTGCTAGGCAATCTGAGCTTCTGCAGAGGTAAACCCAAACATTTCCTTTAACCGCTTGAGGCTGATTTCAGCTTGGGAAGGATGCTCACTCAGCCTAGTGTGTATGGCAACCGCGCGCTCAACATGCGGAAGCATCGCCTCTATAACTGCGAGTTCACGGTTCTGAAAACTATCTTGGCCTCTTCTACATTGAACGCCGAAGAAACAGACATGGCGCGACTCTACCTCTGAAACAGCGACAACGATCTCGCTAACTCCCGGGCTGGTTTGCCATTGCGGCCCGTCACCGCTCGAAACTGTCAACGTGTCGCTGTAGTAAGCAACGACCGACATCGAAATGTTGGAAACCCAAGATGCGGCCAGTGCCGGTTGTGCCAGAGACTTCACCGCAATAAAAGCGCCACGGCAGTCCAGCACTTGCCCTAAAGCGTGTAGAAATGGCTGAAAACCAGCATCGCTAGAGATTGACTCATAAATCAAGCCAATCAACCCATACAAATCATTCCCTGAACCGCAACGACTCCTGCCCACCCGAATCCCTCGAATTTACGTCATCCTTAGCGACACAAATTAGCTCACACTCTGAACTTATTCAAAACCTCACAATTACACTTCCCATACAAATCACTCCCTATTCCCCCCCAAATGGGTGGCGCCTGCATCCGAACCATCGCCTATACCTTATAGGCCGGATGTTTATGGCGCTCTGGCCTATTCCAGAACTACGGACGACTATTTTCTTGGAGAGATCTTTATGCACAACGTGAAAAAACTGGCACTAGCTTCTGCAATCGCCAGCATGTTCGCAGTAACAGGCTGCAGTAACAGTGGCAGTAGCGGTGGTGACAGCGCTTCTGGAGAGACGGTTTCAGGCAACGCATCCGCCCCTAACGGAACGGTAGCCAAGTTTAATCAGCCCAGCGCAATTGAAATCGCACTTTCTTTTGTTGTCCCTGAGGTTGCAGCAGCAATAACTGGACTGGAACCGATCAAAGGCGCCGGCGTAGAGCTGATCCGTGTCGACGATGATGGCAAACAGGTAGGCGACGTACTCGCCAAAACCAGTACCTCAATCACCGGAGATTACACGTTGACACTGCCTGCCGGTGTCAGCCTGGCCGGCAACCTGATTGTTCGCATATCAGGCCCCAATCAAGAACTCAGGGCTCAGGTAGTCGAGAAGAAAGTGGATATCAGCCCAGTCTCCGAGTTCGTTTTACGCAAGTTCATCGAATCCGGGGCGGAGCTGGATCAACTCGTCGTCTCTGACGTGGTCAAGTTGAACGGCAAAGTCGAGGCGTTCGACCTGACGGCTGGCGCAAATCTGGAACAAATGTTTGATGTACTCGAGCAAGAGGTCGGTGCGTTTGTTGAAACAGAAGTTGCCTCCGTCTCCGCTAACGGCGCGGATGTCAGTGCTATAGCCGGCGACTATAACAACGCGGCATTTGGTTTCCAGCTGCACGATAACGACGACATGAGCAACGGCACCTTTGCCCACGAGATGTGGCTTAGCGACTTTTCGTTCGCTGACGGCAGTGAAGGCACCGTTAACATCACCTATTTATCTGAGAACAGCGTCTGGGCCAACCTTTCGGGAACCGCGATAGAAAACAGCATGGTTGACTATTACGCTGAACTCGACGACGGCGACAGCCAAGAAACGTTTGACGGATCCCTCAACACGCGGGGAATTCTGGCGGTACAGGGTGAGTTTGAAGAAGAGATTGAAGGGGATGAACCATACGGCTGGCGCTCTCCGGCCATGACCTACGTGTTCCAACAGGTCAGTAGTAAGGGCCTGTTCTTTGGCCTCAATCACGAGGCCTCCGTTCGCTACGGCACCATCGACTCAGATAACGATGGCACTTACGATGCTATCGACCCTGACGACAAGCACGGCGATGAGGTGTTCCGAACACTTGAAGTATTCGCGCGAAAGCCAGCTAACCTATCGGACACGGCGATGATAGGCGATTACGGGCGAGTGTACTTTGGCTCTAGTCTCAGTTCCGGGAGTATTGAACTTCTCAGCGCGAACAATACGGTAACCTTTGAATCTGGCTTCAGCGGCACTCTTAGCGCTGGCATAGAGCGTGAAATCATCGTTAACAGCAGTGGCGCAGCCTACTATGGCGACCAGGACACAGCCTCGGAAACGTTCACATTAACGGTGACCGCGGATGGTACGATCACTAATGGGCCCGACGGAGGCGCAATAGGCTTTGTCAGTGAAGATGCGGGGTATGTCGATTTCTCCGAAAGCGCTGGGGAAAACATGGGGGGCTTCGCAGACTTCGACAAAACCATGCTGATCAAACTAGGCGATTCTGCCCCAAGTGTCAGCGGCAAAAAATACCGACTCATGATGGTCAGCTCATACCTTGAGGGCGGCGCATCCTCATCCATCGCCATGTTCGCCAGTCAATTCAACACTTTCATGACGATGGACAGCAATACCGCCGGAAAGCTCAACGGCAACTTCTCTGAGATTAGCAAGGCACAAGGCCTTGGCGCCGACATTGATGCCAAAGTGCATAAAGAAACCGACCTTGCATTTAACGTTGAAATTGGCAGCAATGGCAGCACAACCATCACCATCCCTGACCCTGACGGAGCTACCAAGTTCGAAGGCTTCTTCAACGCAGATGCCAGTTTGGGAATTTTCACTACCGGCTATGTTGCGACTGATGCCATAGACTACGAAGAGCTGGGCTTGGCAGTATTGGTGGATGTAACTCCTAAATAAACACCACGCTTTCCTCTTGAGATCAAAACGGCGAACCTCTTTAAGGGGTTCGCCGTTTTCATTGCTCACACCCAATGGCCCCTGCCACAGCCCCTGCGTTACAATCTCCCCCACTTTGCAGCACAACACGTTCACCCAAACACCACGAGCCCTGAATGAACACTGATTCCCCCCAGCCTGACGATTACAGCTTTCGCTTCGGTGGCATAGAGCGCCTCTATGGTCGAAAAGCGCTGACCGCCTTCAGGAACGCCCACATTGCCATTGTTGGTTTGGGCGGCGTGGGCTCTTGGGCGGCCGAATCTCTGGCTCGAAGCGGCATTGGCACGATCACGCTGATCGATATGGACGACATTTGTGTTTCCAACACCAACCGGCAACTTCACGCTTTACAGGGTCAGTACGGCCAAACCAAAACGGATGCCATGGCGGAGCGGTTGCGGGCGATCAATCCTCAGGCCGATATTCGGGTGCACTTTGGGTTTCTAACCACCAACAACGTGCAAGAACTGATTACCGATGACATCACCGGCGTAGTGGATGCGATCGACAGCGTGAAAGCCAAAGCAGGTCTGATTGCTCACTGTCAGCGCCGTAAGATACCCGTCGTCGTTGCCGGTGGCGCGGGAGGCCAGATGGACCCCACTCAAATTCAGGTGGCGGATCTCAGCAAAACCACCCAAGATCCTTTGCTGGCAAAAGTTCGCAATCTGCTGCGGCGCGAATATAATTTTTCTCGCAATCCGAAGCGCCGTTTTGGCATCGAGGCCGTATACTCATTGGAACAGCTGACCTACCCGGCTCCTGATGGCGAGGTCTGCCACCAGAAACCCGCAACGGAAGGCCCGGTTCGACTTGATTGCGCATCGGGTTTTGGCGCTGCCAGTCCTGTGACAGCAAGCTTCGGTTTTTTTGCAGCCTCCAGATTGCTTAATCGAATTGCTCGCAGAGCCAACTTATAAACTCTTTAATCGGAAGCCCTTATGGCCGTTAGTACAGCTCTGATTCTCGCCGGTATCGGTGTTACCTCTCTGTTTTGCCAATGGTTTGCCTGGCGCATGCGCATGCCAGCAATTCTGTTTCTGTTGGCCGGGGGGATCATCGCAGGGCCGGTATTAGGGTTTCTTCAGCCTGCGGAAGTCTTTGGCGACATTCTGTTTCCCGTCATCTCTCTTGCGGTCGCCATTATTCTGTTCGAAGGCAGCCTGACGCTCCGCTACGAAGAGATCAAAGATCACGGCAAGATGGTCCGAAACCTTGTGCCCGTAGGCTCCATAGTCACCTGCACGATCGGCACTCTGGCCGCGCGCTGGATACTGGAGGTTTCCTGGGAGGTCGCACTCTTGTTCGGGGCCATTTCCGTGGTGACCGGCCCTACTGTCATCGCGCCGCTATTGAGAGCGGTTCGGCCCACGGCCAAGCTCTCCAACATACTGCGCTGGGAAGGCATCATTATTGACCCGGTGGGCGCTCTGCTGGCCGTTCTGGTCTTTGAAGGCATTGTTTCCTGGGGCCAGGGCAATGTCTTCGGCCACTCACTCTATATTTTCGGAAAAACCCTGGTTGTCGGTTTTATCATTGGCGCCGTCGCGGGCTACCTGAACGGTCAGGCCCTAAGAAAACACTGGTTACCCGAGTACCTGCATAATGCGGGCACACTCACGTTCATGCTGGGCGTTTACGCCATTTCTAATGAGATGGCCCACGAGTCCGGACTCCTGACGGTAACCGTTATGGGGATCTGGATGGCCAATATGAAGCGGGTTCCGATCGATAGCATTCTGGAGTTCAAGGAATCCCTGAGCGTTCTATTGATCTCTGCCCTGTTTATCATTCTGGCAGCGCGGGTCGAGTTCTCGGCCATTGTGGATCTGGGCTGGGGGCTGGTGGCCGTTTTGGCCTGCCTGATGTTTATCGCCCGCCCGATCAGCATTTTTCTCTCAGGTATCGGTACCTCGTTGAACATGCGCGAAAAGCTGTATCTGAGCTGGATTGCGCCCCGCGGCATTGTTGCAGCAGCGGTCTCCGCGCTGTTTGCCTTCCAGCTGGAGAGGCTCGGGTATGAAGGGGCAGAGGCTCTGGTGCCACTGGTGTTCATGCTGATCATCACCACCGTAACCTTGCAAAGCCTGACTGCCCGGCCGATGGCAAAGCTTTTGGGCGTGAAAGAGCCGCCAGCACACGGCTTCCTGATCTTGGGAGCCAACCCTATTGCCCGGCTGATTGCTCAATCGCTGAAAAAACACGAGATACCGGTCATGCTCTCAGACACCAACTGGGAAAACGTCCGCCAATCCAGAATGGAAAACCTGCCGGTGTACTTTGGCAACCCGGCTTCTGAACACGCCGCTACCCATATGGATCTGACGGGCATTGGCAACCTGCTGATTTTGTCCCCCTACAAGCAGATGAACAGCTCGGCCACCTATCATTTTATGGATTGGTTCGGTGACAACTCCGTGTTTGGCTTAACCGAAGGCGACCAGGATCAGAAAGCCCGCCTGCAGACAGCGGGCAAGGTGCAGCGCACAAGAGGTGTATTTGATGGCGTAAGCTACGCCAAGCTCGCCAGTTTGGTCAGCCAAGGCTACAGCGTCAAAACGACCCAATTAAGCGACGAGTTCAGCTACGAGGATTTCTTGGGACAATACCAGCAACAGGCTCTGGTGCTGTTCACCATCGACAGCAAAGAGCACATTCACCCGGTGAAAGACATGGACTCCCTGGAACCGGAAGACGACTGGATCTTGATCAGCCTCGTGCCGCCGCAACCTCAGAAAGATCGCGACACGAACGGAAGTCAGGAAGCGGAAGCCACCACAGCCGATTAATGCCTCAGCTCGGGGCGAGCTAGCGGCAATCGAGCACCAGTTTGCCACGAACATGGCCTGCTTCCAGCAGGTCATGTGCTTCACGCACCTGCTCCATCGGAAACACTTTTTCGATGTGCACCCGGACATCGCCGTCTTCGATCAATTCGGCAATCTCTTCGAGATGAAACACGTCAGGGCGAACACGCATACCGTGGGCCCGAACGCCCATCGCTTCCGCGGCACTGACAACCTCATCCGCGGAGACGGTCGGTATGGTGACCAGAACCCCAGATGCTCCCAAGGTGTGAAGGGAACGCATGCCGGCCTCGCCCCCCACCAGATCCAAAACCACGTCCAACCCGAAGCACTCGTCGGCAACGTCCATCGTTTTGTAATCAATGACTTCATGGACACCAAACTCCGCCAAAAAGTCGCGATTCCCTGCAGAAGCCGTGGCAATTACATGAGCGTCCCGAGCCAACGCGAACTGAACGGCAAAGTGGCCAACCCCGCCAGCGCCCGCGTGTATCAGCACCTTTTGGTTGGGCTCTAACCGGGCAATCTCGAATAAACCTTGCCACGCTGTGAGCGCAGCCAAAGGCACGCCCGCTGCGGTCACCAAATCCAATTCCTCCGGGACAATTGCCAGCTCGTCGGCTCGGGCAACGGCATATTGCGCACACGCACCACCGGTCACAGGGAAACCAATCATCCCCATCACCCGATCGCCCTTGGCGAGGGTGGTGACATCCTCGGCTACGGCAACCACCTCACCGGCGGCATCGTAACCCGGCCCCCAGGGCAGATCATTTTCAATTTGGCTCGCTACAAAACCCAAGCCTAAACGCGTTTTCCAGTCGATGGGGTTCAATCCGGCGCCATGAACACGGATCAACACCTCGCCCGCCCCGGGTTCAGGAATCGGCGCATCCACAACTTGCAGCACATCACTGTCACCAAACCGGTCATAAACCACTTGGCGCATAGTCTCGGCTTCCGTTGAATCATTGGGGGCCATGGGGTCTCTCCAGACAGGTTTGGATCAGGTGTCAACAAAGGCAATCGTGTTCAAGTTCAGACTAGCAGACTTTCGACTCTATGCGCTTCCAGCGGTTTCGGTTCGAGCAGTGCTCGGGTCACCGTGGCCAGTTCACTCGGAGTGCTCTCCGATACCGGGAATAGCCTGCATCGATAATTTTCCAATTCGGTCATTGTGCAGTGAGCCGAAGTACAAGACCCCGTCATGAGGATTCACCGAGGTGATTTCCTGCAAGTGGCTGCCCGTTGTATCGTGCAGGCTAACAAGCGCCTTACCCGTGGCATCAAACGCCACCACCAGACCATACTCTTGCGGCTTTGGTTTAAAACTGTCGGGCAGTTTCGCCACCAGGTTCTTCAGCCACGGTTTGGCGTGCATCGCATCCACTCGGGGGTTTCGCAGCGTGGGGAAGGCGACCCAGTAACGGCCTGCGTGATCAATGGCCAGGTTATCCGGGAACCCCGGCAGGTTGTCGGCAAACACTTCGGTACGACCGGCTTTAGGACCCGCAATCCAGTGTTTTAGAATTCGGTACTTCCAGGTTTCGTTGACCAACACGTAATCGCCTTCCGGCGACACAGCAACGCCATTGGGGAAGTGCAGATTCGCCAGCAGTACTTCAGTTTTTCGGGTTTTCGGGTTGTACCGAAGCAGGCGGCCGTGAGGGCGCATTTCCAGCAGGTCGAGCAGATAGTCCTGCTGACCAAAACGAGAGCTGGCATCGGTAAAATAGATTCGGCCATCCGGCGCAACGATCAAATCATCGGTGAAACGAAAAGGTGTCCCAGCGGCTTCTCGGGTGAGTACGGTGATGTCACCTTCCGGTGTAATCGACAGCAAGCCCTTTCCGGAATCAGCAACCAACAGGTTGCCGCGACCGTCCATCACCATCCCAAGCGGTCGGCCTCCGGTTTCCAGCCAGGTATCCACCCGGCCATCGGGGTAAACGCGAATAATTTTGCCATCCTGAGTGCCGGCGTAGAGCGCACCATCAGCACCGACGGTTGTATCCTCCGGGCCATACACCTGCCCCAGCGCTAACAGCTCCGCTTGGCGCAAATACTCATTCGGCGCATAAACACCCGTCATCGGTGGCGGTTTTGGCGCTTCCCAAGCTTTGCTATCCACAGGAGACGGTGCCAACAGAACACCACCGGACATCAGGAACAGCACCAGCAAACCGATTAACAACCACTTCATGATGTACATCCAACCCTTTTTATCATTGTTATTCCTCAGGCGTCTCGGAGACTCATCAGAGCCTCCTTACCTTAGCAAACATTAACGAGTGGCGGGTGAAGGCAGGCGCTCACTGCTCCAGAAATCGTCGACACAAGTTGGCGAAGGTATCTGCTTTTTCCGCATGCAGCCAATGCCCCGTGCCTTCAATAATTTTCAATTCAGCGCTGGGGAACAAGCTCTGGATCGTGTCTTGGTGCTTTTCCTGGATGTAAGCGGAATCGGCGCCTTTGATAAACAGAACGTCGCCTTCGTGCGGGCCCTCGCCCTCGGGAGCGGCCGCAAGGTTGGTATAGCTGGCATCGATCACAGGCAGGTTCAAGCGCCAGCGAAACAGCAGGTTATCCTGGTCGCTCTTGTCTTTGGGAATACGCTCGAGGTTTTTCAGCAGAAACTGTCGCACACCGGGGGTTTCAACATACTCGGCCAGGCGAGCATCCGCCTCAGTTCGCGATTTAACGCCCCGCAGGTCCAAACTTTTCATGCCGTCAAGAATGGCATCGTGGCGTGGCGGGTAGGTAACCGGGGCTATGTCTGCAACGATGGTCGCCTGCACGCGTTCGGGATAGCTCAGAGCGACCTGCATGGCGACTTTACCGCCCATGGAGTGGCCGAGAAGGCGGGCTTTTTCGATGCCTTTGGCATCCATGTAAGCCACTACGTCTGATGCCATCGCCGGATAATTCATCTCTTCCGTGTGAGGAGAACTGCCGTGATTGCGCTGGTCCAGCGCGTGAATTTGCCAGCTGTCTTCAAGACGGCGGGCCACGCCACCCAGGTTTTCCAACGAACCAAACAACCCGTGTAGCAGGATCAACGGTTCGCCTTGCCCGGATATCCGGTGATTCAGTTCAACACTCATAGGGGGCACTCTCCGGCTCAAAGAATGTAGCCGACTACATTACCATCGCCAGATAACGGAGCAAGAGGAAATTTCAGCAAGCAACCGCCCACAAAAAAGCCGGGCATTTAGCCCGGCTATAACCATGTCTTCCGTACGCCTGAATGCTTAGCAGTAATACATTCCGCCAAGGTACTCTGCGAGAGCCATAACGTTTTCACGTTCACTCTGACTGTGCGGTACAAAGATTTCCTGTTCCATGCGACACCTCCACTTTGACCTTTCGGTTACTTCAACCTGATGCCACACATGCTATCGTCTAAACAGTGATTGGCCGTTGACGCGCCGTGCCATTCACTTGACATTTTGTAACACTTCTTACAAAAACCACACATTTCAGGCACTCGCATGACTGACGTCCACTCAGACAATGCACATGTTCCGCAGGTTGCGGCTTCCAGCACGCTCGCGTTGCTGCACTATCTGGACACTCGAGGGCTGCTCAACCGTGCGGAGGTCGAGCGTGAAACTGGCTTGGATCTGGACAAGCTGAAAGACCCCGACCTTCGCATTCCCGCGACCATCCATTACCGTCTTTGGGAGCGGGCCGAAAAGTTAACCGGCAACCCCGCTGTGGGTCTGGATGCTGGCCGTATTATCGATCCCGAACGAATGGGGCTGGTCGGGCACGTATTTTTTAATTGCGACACTTTAGGTGAAGCGGTGATCCAGTACGTTCGCCTGTACCGTTTGATTAACGAGTCGGTCACCCTCAGTTTCGAGCAAACACCGAACCAGGCAATCCTGACCTGGCAACCTGACAACCCTGATTATTACTCTCGCTTGGATATGGACCGCACGCTCGCTGCGGCTATCTGCCGAACCCGGCATTTCATTCACAAAGGCATGGCCGCGGACTGGGTCGAAATCGCCCACCCGGCGCCGACCTATGCAAAGGAATACGAGAAATTGTTCGGCGGTCCCGTCATGTTCGGCTGCGGCATTACTCGCATCGCCTTCTCAAGCGAGCATCTGGACCACGCCATTCCACATCGCAACCCTTACGTGTACTCCGCGGTGTTGAAACAGGTCAACGCCGTGTTGGCCCGGCTTCAAACCCGCCGCTCGTTCAGCCGCAAGGTGCGAAGACTCATCTCCCGGCAGATGGCGACCGACAAAATTGACGCAGATACTTTGGCCCGCCAGTGCCACATGAGCCGACAAACCCTTTATCGCCGATTGAAGAAAGAGGGTTTGAGTTTTCAGGATCTGGTGGAGCAAGTACGCCGTGATAAAGCACTTCGGTATGTGGCCAACGACCAATACGCGCTGGGCGAGATTGCTTTTCTGCTCGGTTTTTCGGAACTTAGTGCCTTCAGCCGGGCCTTTAAACGCTGGACGGGCGTCGCACCGGCCCAATTCCGAGCCGAACACAAGGACAGCAGTTCATGACAGAGGACACCTTTACATTACTGGCGATCCCGCTTGGGCTGCTCTATATCGCGGCCCTGGCCTGTATTTATCGCATTCTACTCACGTACCGCACGACTCAGGGCGCTATCGCCTGGATCACCACGCTGATCGCTTTGCCCTACGTGACCGTGCCTCTGTTCATTCTCTTTGGCCGCTATCGTTTCGGCGGCTACATGAAGGCACGGCGCTCGGGCAACAAAGCCCTCAGCGGCCTTCTCGAAGAGTTCGAGTGCCAAACCACCTCGATACCAGACCCGACTCAACAGGAGTTCGGGGACGAGCTGCAAGTTCTGTGCAAATTAAGCCGCCAACCCTTTACCAGCGGCAACAAAGTGACCCTGCTAAAGGATGGCGAAGCCACCTTCGACGCACTCTTCCAGGCGATGGAGGATGCCAAACACTACATCCTGCTGGAGTTCTACATTGTCCGCTCCGACCGCGTTGGCCAACGCATCAAAGCGATTCTAGAGCGCAAGCTGGCCGAAGGCGTGGAAGTGTGGTTGCTTTACGACGATATCGGCAGCCTTTCGCTGTCTCGCCGCTGGCTCAAGGAGTTGGCCGGTGCAGGGGCCAGCGTTGCCTCCTTCGGCAAAGGCAACATTCGTCGACGTCGCTTTCAGATTAACTTTCGAAATCACCGAAAACTGCTGGTCTGTGATGGCAAGACCGGCTTCGTTGGGGGCATTAACTTAGGCGATGAGTACTTAGGCACCGCCATGGATCAAGAGCCCTGGCGCGACACCCATTGCCGAATCGAAGGGCCGGCCGTGACCGGTTTGCAACTGGCCTGGCTGGAGGACTGGAACTGGGCCAGCGACACCAAACCTGAATTGAATTGGACCCCGAGTTTTACCTTGCCTGGAGAGGACAAGGTTCTGGTGTTGCCAACCGGCCCAGCCGATACTTGGGAAACCTGTGCGTTGTTTTTCCTGAACAGTATCAACAACGCCCGAACCCGTGTCTGGATAGCCTCGCCCTATTTTGTGCCCGATGTTCAGGTCATCAACGCCCTTCAGTTGGCGGCACTGCGCGGGGTTGATGTTCGCATACTGATTCCCGAAAAGTCCGACAGTCTACTCATCCGGGTCGCAGCGTATTCTTATCTCATTCAGGCCCGCCAGGCCGGCATCGGAATCTATCGGTACCAGCCCGGCTTCATGCATCAAAAGGTGGTTTTGGTGGATGATCGCTATGCTTCGATTGGTACCGCGAATCTCGATAACCGCTCCATGCGCCTGAACTTTGAAATTATGGCCATCAATACCAGCCCTCAATTCGTTCAAGAAGTGGAGGCTATGCTGGAAGACGACCTGAGGCATTGTAGGCTGATGACCGAAAGCGATTACGAGGATCGCTCATTGCTGTTCCGCTTATGGTGCCGCACCGTTCGCCTTCTCGCTCCGCTCCTTTGAACTGGTTCTCAGTTAGGGCTTGTGCGAATATGACGTTCTCGAAAACAGTCGAAGTAGCCGCTGATCCTACATGAACGCATTCAAGCCGAAAGAAACTCTGACCGAACAAGTTGCGCGCCACGTTGAGAACCTGATTGCCTTCGGGCAACTCCGCTCCGGCGAACGGATTTACGAAAGTGCCATGGCCAAAGAGCTGAACGTCAGCCTCGGTTCCGTACGTGAAGGCCTACTGTTACTCGAAAAGCGGCATCTGGTGAAGAACGTTCCGCGCAAAGGCGCATTCGTAACCACACTAGATGAGCATTTCGTGCACAGTTTGTATGAAACGCTCGAGCTTTACCTGACCCATACCGGTCGGAAACTGGTCCGGCAGTGGCAGCCCGAGGACATGGAACGACTGGAATCACTGCGCGAAAAGATGCAGCGTTGCTACGAACAAAACGACTTGTTGGCGTTTCTGGAATTAGGGATCGAGTACACGCAGGCATCGCTGGTTTACGCGGACAACTACTTCATTGTTTCTGCAATCGACAATTTATGGCCATCAGCCAAACGGTGCGCTTTCGCGGCTTTCCGTCAGGGCGGCAAACAAGTCCTCGAGGACAACCTGGCGCATATGGAGCAGTCCATACAAGCCATTAAAGCCCGCGATGAGCAGGCCCTGGCAGAGATTCTGCACCGGTATGCTCTGCAACAATGCCAGCAAGTGCTGACGGCCATAGCTCAGTAAAACAGTTGGGTAAACGAGAAACCGATATTCATGTAGGCAGTCCAATCGTCTTCGTTGTTGTAGGCGACAGAAAACTGGACCGGCCCAACAAAGGTATCGACGCCTGCAAATAGGCTCCACGAACGCACTAAATTGTTCCAACGTGCATCGTCGATGCTGTCCCATGCATTCCCCGTTTCAAACCCGACGCCCGCAAACCAAGGCATGAACGGGCCACCAAACTCCCTTCGAGCATAGGCTGAGGCCAATGCGGTATCATTGCCACTCAGTTCGCCAGCAGCATAGGCCGATAGCCTCCTGAACCCGCCCAAACGGGCTGCGTTCTCAATACCCGACTCGCCACTCACGACTTGCTCGGTGAACAACAGGCCGGTGATGTTGAAACGCTGCCAACTGGTGGTTCCCAGTATCATGCCGGTCACTGAGTCAAAATCCCGATCTGAACCTAATTCAGGCCGTTCGAAACGGGCGCGAATCCCCGCAAAAGCACCAGATTTCGGGTAAAAAGAATCACTGAGCGAGTCGTGCACCAACTGCACTTTAGCGTAGCCTTGGTGAATCCGGCCTGATGGCGCCACTTTTTCACCCACCGAATCCTCCACTCTCGCAGAGCCTCGAACATAACCGACACGAATTTCGCCGTCGCCGCCCAGCTCCATGCCTATTGCGGCATCTACCTGCGTCCGGGTGACATCAATCTCAGAAATACGGGTACCATTCTCGTAGACACTGTACTCATCCCGGTCGTGTTCTAAACCGATCACCGCAAATCGTTCGTAACCAAAGTCCAGCGGCTGATACCACTGGGTGCGAACCCACGGCTCTGTACCCAGCTGCACGCCGGTATGCCATTCCGCCCCCAGACTATTGAGTTCGGTCATCCGAAGCCCCGACGCGAGGTTAAACTGCGTTCCGCCGTTGAAATTGTCTTCGTAGCTCAGGCCAAAAGAAAGGTAGTTCGGGCCCCAGCGTTTTTCGCGAGCCTGAATATCCAGTATTGGGCCCTGTTCCGAGGGCCGCAAAGACCAGGACACGGTTTCGTAATACCCCAGCCCATAGATACGTTTCAGATCAGACTCGAGTTGCTCGATATCCAGAGGCTCACCCACTTTCTGACGTATCCGCTCTTTGAGGAATTCCGTCGATAATCTGCGCCCGGCTTTGAACTCAATTCGTGCCACCCGCCCGACAGACACTGCGCGCTGTTCCAAACCAGCACGAAAAGCCTGCCACTCCTCCGCCGGCACGGTTAGGCGATTAAGCTCCACTGCATGCTCCCTAGCGGCGGTAGCCCCCAATTCAAAAAGCACCGGGCCATCATAAAAATCCGCAGAGCCGTACCCCTCCAGCTTGGGCCGGATAAGTACGTCGTTATCCGTTATCAAGGCGAGCTGATCTTCAGTATTCCGGCGGGTTAGCAACGTTGTTAGCTGGCCAACGACGGAAAATGCTTCTTTTATTTCATCGGTCTTCAGCAACGGGTCGGTGATGTCCACCGCGATAATAATATCGGCCCCCATATCCCGGGCTACGCTGACGGGCAAATTGTTGGCCACACCACCATCCACCAATAAACGGCCGCCACGTTCAACCGGCGCGTAAACGCCGGGAATGCTCATGCTGGCGCGTATGGCTTCCGCCAGATTGCCACTACCAATGACCACCTCTACCCCGGTTTCCAGATCAGTCGCTATCGCACGGAACGGAATGGGGAGTTGATCAAAATCGTCCACCAACGCAGCATTTCTGGTGAGTTCATTAAGAATCAGACCGAGATTTTGGCCGGTGACCAAGCCCCCACCGACATGGATGCCCTCGGTGTCGACTCCGATTCCCGGCGAAATGGGTAAGCGCCAATCCGATTGTTTACGACGAACTGGTTTGTAGGCACGCCCCGGGTCATCCCTGAAACTGGCTAGCCAATCCAGATCAATGAAACGCTGTTCAATTTCATCAACCGACATGCCAGAAGCGTACAAGGCTGCCACCGCAGAGCCGGCGCTGGTACCAACGACCATATCCACCGGCACCTGCATTTCTTCCAGGACCCGGAGCACCCCAACATGGGCCATGCCTTTGGCGCCACCACCGCTCAGCACCAGCCCCACTTTCGGGCGGTTTTCCTGTGCAACACCCAGCACTGGCAGCGCCGAAAACACCATCACGACAGCGAACAGAACGAGCGTTCTTGATGAAAGGTTCAAAATAGGTCAGTTCGAATTAGCTGGATTTGTCATCGTCGGCCAACGATATATGGGAGGTATCCGGAACGATGGGTGGTGGCGTTTCCCGTTTAACGCCAAGATCGGAGCCCGGCGGCGCTATACTCCACTCATCCAGATGCTCAAACATCGGGGCTTCAACTTCCTGAGGCTGAACCAGAGTTACCCCGACCGGATCGAGGCTCAGGCCCGAGCCAGCCAAAATTTCATCCACTTTTTCACCGGCTACTGGTAAACGGTCACCCGGCTCCACTTCTGGCGTTTTACCTGAAGTAGCTTTTGGAATCGGAGTTTTATCTTCTTGAGCAGAAGGTGTGCCTTCAGCGTTTTCCTTCGTCACAACCTGGCGGGGCGGGGCTGACGTCTGTCGGCCTGCCTCGGCCATTGGCTGCACATACACCACCATGCCATGCTTCTTGAGTACCGCTTGGTATTTCTCGGCTTGCTCCTGATCCAGCTTGTTACGGATCACCACCGCCTGACCACTGAACATGCGGTCCAGTTGTTCAACACTGGCTTTGAACAAAGCTTGGGCGTTGGCACGGGCGGTATTCAGATCAGTGCCTGAAGTACATTCGCCCTTGAATACGAGCTGGAACATGACGTTACCTCATTTTTCTTTTCAGGGTGCTCGGTTTCATCATAGCTGAAAACACTGCTGCAGGAGACTCACGGTGTTCAGTGAACTCTCTTAGCAAACTCTGATTGTGTCAGCATTGCAAACAATTGAAAAATCCCACGGCTTCATGCAGCAAAAGCCGGCACTCTCTGCAATAATTAATTGTAACCAAAACTTACACTTGGTTACGGCATTGCATCCATTGTCTGACGAGATACGCCTATGCGGATTCGAAACTTTGTCTTGTCTTGGGCGCTGTTGACCGGCGCAACGACCACCCATGTACAAGCAGAGAATCTGGACCTTCTCATGCAGCAAGTGTTTCCAAAAGCGGAAGCAACCTACATCGGCTTTGAAAGCGTTGAGCGAGAAGACATCCCCGCAACCGCTGGCGTTGACCGAAAATACCTTGTGGTGGATTTCCGTCTTAAAGGACCGACGCCATCGAAACCGCAACTCCAAGCCAAGGTTCACAAGGTGTGCACGACCTTGTTTCAGGATCAGCAGCTGATGCAATCGCTCACCGACTCCGGGTACGACATGGTGTCTGTGGCCTTCGATCGTCAGTCGCAGTTCGATTGCCTGTAAGCCGCCTCAGCCTTGCCCAAGTAGACGGGGAAAGGTCTCCAGCGCGGTATTCACTGCATCCAAATTAAACGCTTCCACGTCTGCCAACAATTTCTCACCGTAACGGGTAACCGACAGCGAACGGTGACGCTGCCCCC
This sequence comes from Marinobacter sp. SBS5, assembly GCF_048285575.1. Taxonomy (NCBI): domain Bacteria; kingdom Pseudomonadati; phylum Pseudomonadota; class Gammaproteobacteria; order Pseudomonadales; family Marinobacteraceae; genus Marinobacter; species Marinobacter sp. SBS5. Next base: position 105,364 of record NZ_JBLWAZ010000004.1, read on the forward strand.
AATCGATAATTCTCAGGGCAAAGTCTTTCATTTGTTCCGGATCGCCGCTCTCCCGAACGTCTTGCCACTCATCGCCAAAGTCTCGTGCGAGGCTTTCCCGTAACCAACCACGCTCCTGCATGCTCATGGTCTGGGCCAACAAACGCTCGGACTCTTCCGGCGTACCCTCGTCTTCGGCTTCTTCCCCGGTGGCTTCAACCTTGGGCAAAACGATGGTAAACGTCGAACCGACTCCGGCCTCACTTTCGAGCGTCAGCTCGCCCCCCATCATTTCCACCAGCTTACGACTGATGGCGAGCCCCAGGCCGGTACCGCCGTAGCGTCTGGAGCTTTGGCCTTCGTGTTGTTCGAAAGCATCAAAAATTCGGCCCTGCTGATCCGGAGCAATGCCAATGCCGGTATCCGTTACAGTCACCACCATCCGGTAGTATCGAGCGTCAGCCTCGCTGTCGTCGGGCTCTTCCAATAACTCGGCCACCACTCGGACCGTCACTTCGCCCTCGTGAGTGAACTTAATCGCATTACCAACCAGGTTAAACAACACCTGCCGCAACCGCGTTTCATCAAGCATCATCGCAGATGGCAAACCAGCACCCACACTGACTTCCAGCGCAATGCCCTGTTCCGTTGCCCGCAGATCAAAAATATGACGTACATCGCTCAGTAATCGGCGCACGGAGACCGGAGCAAAATCCAGACGCATTTTGCCAGCCTCAATCCTCGACAGGTCCAGAATGTCATTGATCAACATCAGCAAGCTGCGGCTACCGGCACGGATTGCGTTCAGATAATTCCGCTGCTGCGGATCGGTCACCGAGTTATACAGCAAGTCACTGTAGCCGATCACCGCGTTCATCGGTGTTCGGATTTCATGGGACATGTTCGCGAGGAATTCACTTTTCGCACGGTTGGCCATTTCCGCCTCCCGCGCCAACCGTTCGGCTTCAAGCTTGGCGGCTCGCAGCTCGTCCTCGCTCCGTCGCAGTGCGTTCTCAGACCGTATGCGTTCATCCACTTCCAGGGATAACTTTCGGTTCCAGTACAGGAATATCAGTACCACGACGACGGCGATCAGAATGATGCGCCGAACCACCGTGTAATCCGTCTCTTGCTCGATATCCAGGTGGATCCAGCGATTGTAGACTGCCTCGCCCTCAGACTCAGGCAGGCTGCCCAATGCCTTGTTAAGAATCCGGTGCAACTCCGGGTTGGTCTTGCGCACCGCTAAACGTAAATCGTACTGATACGGTGTGATACTCGTGATCCTGAGGTTCGACAGCCCCAATCGTGCAACCGTATAGCTGACTGCCGGGATGTGCGTCACCATCACATCAAGATCGCCGTTGGACAACGCCAGCAAGCCATCGGCCACAGTGGCCTGAGGATAGAGATCAAGATCCGGGTGGTTAATCAGCAAATAATCGTGGCTGGCCTGACGATTTACAACGCCAACCTTCTCGTCGCGCAATTCCCGCAGGTCTCCAATAAAACGGCCGCTGTCCCGTATCGCCAAAGCGATGGGCACCGTCACGTAAGCACGGGTGAACAGAAATTCCTGTTCGGTTCGGGGAGTCCGCGACATACCTGGCAGAATATCCACCGTGCCGGCCTTCAACGCCTCTTCGGCGGAGGCCCGGGTATCCATGATTTGTTTATCGAAACGAATGCCCAAATTTTCTTCCAACCTGCTCAGCAAATCCGCAATCAGCCCGGCCGGCCGGCCATCCTGTTCAAATTCGAAAGGAGGCCAATCCCTACGCAGCCCGACCTTCAGGCCCTGATTTTTCTCGAGCCACCCCTTCTCCGCCGCAGTCAGCGCAACGCCGCGACCTTCCAACATCGGGACATCGCCTTGCAACCAAGCCTGCCGGATTTCCCGATGCTCGTTGTGGCTAATGGATACAACCGCTCGATCAGCGACTCGAAATAATTGATGTTTCTCGGTTGGCACTTGAAGCACCACATCCACCGGCCGGTTGTCCAACAGGACCGCCAATCCGATGCCGTTGACCATCGTCGATTCCAGGTAGTCAGAGACCACGGGGACCGGTGCCAAGAAGGCATCTGCGCTACCGGCCAACACCTGACTGATGGCTTCTCCTAAATTATCGACCGGCACCGGCGTGAAGTTGTTGACGGGGTCAAGCAGGGGGAATTGGTTCGGGTCGTCCCCGATGATGGCGACATTAGCCGACTCCAAATCCGCCAAGGTACGGAAACCGGCATCCCCGGCGTTTACAAAGACACCGTAGGTGAGACTCATGATCGGAGTAGTGTGCCGCAACCCCGGTATTACGGGCGCGCCGGGAACACGAGTTGTGAGCACCAGATCGGCAGGCTGCTCCTGCTCATCCAGCATGAACGGTTCGACAGGGAGGTCGAGTTTTCGGGAAAGAAGATCGAGATAGTCCGCCAGCAACCCCACCAACTGCCCATTTCCACTGTCAAAAATCAGTGGCATCTGGGTTTGTCGAACGCCGACTCTGATGGTGTCGAGTTCCTCCAGCCACATCAAATCCTCGAGGCCCAATACGGGAGCTGGTGATTCTTGTGGCGGGTCCGCTTGCGCAGCTGCGGTCGAAAAGCTTACCAACAGAAACAACACGAGCTGGAGAAAAAACGTCACTGCATACCCTCACGGAGCCACGAGTGTGGATGATTAATTAGCTACGACACGGTTGCGGCCTGTTGCCTTGGCTCGGTACAGGGCCCGATCGGCACGTTCAAAGGCCTGGTCCTGACTGTCTCCACGAACAAACTGCGCAAGACCGGAAGAAAACGTAATGCTGACCGGATTCCCACCAAAATGAAATGGCAGTTTCTCGACATAGCCTCTCAGTTTATCCATCACTGAAACAGCCTCATCCATTTTGGTCTCCGGCAGCAGCAATGCAAACTCTTCGCCGCCAATACGGGCGATGAAGTCGGTCGCTCTCAACCGCCCCTGTAGCTCTCGGGCAACCAATTGCAGTACCCGATCGCCCGCCTTGTGCCCATAGCTATCATTAATTCGTTTAAACAAATCAATATCCACGACCGACACGGTCAAGGGGTGGCTATAACGCTGCCAACGGTTGTATTCAAAATGCAGTCGCTCTTGCCACGCTTCGCGGTTTGGCAGTTGGGTCAGCAGATCGGTCATGGCGCGAGCGCGCTCCCGGCGAATCTGCTCCTGCATTTGCTCAGAACTCGCTTCCATCGCAGCCATTTTCTGCTGCATGGACTCAAGTTGCTCAGCCATGAAACGTTCTCGCCGACTTTCCTTTTCTTTAAAACGCCCAAGGGCGTTCCCAATCTGATCTAGCCGCTGCCCCACCGATTGCTTGAGGGTTTCCAGATCGTCACTGGCCCTGAGGTCTTCGCTGACCAAACCAATCTCGTGACGAATTTCCTGATCGAGGACCTCCGTATCATCTTTGCGTGACGAATTGGATTCCGATTGGTGCGAAAAATGCTCGCGCAAGGTTTCAAGACGATCATTGAGACGTGTCAAAAAAGCTTCGAGTTCACGTTGATTGCGAGTAATCGCCCGGATTAACAGCTCAGAAACAGATTCGAGGCTGGTACGCAACGTACTCCAATCGATACTGGAAAGAAGCGTTTGTTGGAGCTCTTTGGCTTTCGCCTCGGCATCAGGCTCCAGCGTCACTTGCTCCAGAACCTGATTCAGCAGCTGTCCCACTCGCCGGGCGATGAGGAGGCGATGATCCTGATCTGAAATATCAATGCCGTCTCCCGCGGCCACCCTTGGTGACGGCTGCCGAGCGTTACCTTCAGTGGAATTCGGTGCTCTTTCATCATCCAACAGCGCGATCTGACGATCAATCTGCTCCTGCAGACTGAGCCAGGCTTGTGCGTTAACAGTTTTACGACGTAGATCAGCTCTCAACCGGCCCAGCAAGTGATCCAGCTCAGGCCGCTGGCCTTCCGAGGCAACACAGGTTCGTACCAGCATACGTCCTAGTAGGTCACGCTGCTCCTTGCATCGCTGCTCCTGCTGTTCTGCTTCTTTTAAAACCTGTTGGTATTTGTTCTTCCAGGATTGCTCCGATGCCATGCCATGCTCCGTTATTGGCCAGCCGAATCGCTGCCAGACAAGACGGGTGTGCTGGCACCCGAACGCCGACGAGCCCGAGGGTGGCTTTGATCATAAACCCGGGCAAGATGTTGAAAGTCCAAGTGAGTATAGACCTGAGTCGTCGCTATGTCCGCATGCCCCAGCAGTTCTTGAACCGCTCTTAAATCCCCACTGGATTCGAGCATATGACTGGCAAATGAATGACGAAGCATATGGGGGTGCATACGCTGATCAGCCCCTTGGAGCGTTCCCCAGCGCGCCAAACGCGCTTGAATACTGCGCCGACTTAAACGCCCGCCCCGCTGGCTGACAAACATGGCCGCCTCACTACCAGCAACGAACTCAGCACGGCATTTAAGCCACCGACGTACGGCAGCAGCGGCTTTGGCGCCCACCGGCAATACCCGTTCTTTACTGCCTTTACCCAACACTTTGACTTCTCCACCGGCCAAGTCCAAAGCGCCCAAATTGAGACCTGCCAATTCTGATAGCCGCAGACCGGAGGAATACATCAACTCAAACATGGCCAAGTCACGCACTTCGAGCGGATCATCCGGGTTAACCTCAAGCAACCGGTTCAGTTGATCCACATCCGCCACTTTGGGCAAGCGGCGACCGCTTTTGGGAGCGCGGATGTCCAGAGCCGGGTTGTCTTTTGCCATCCCTTCCCGAAGCAAAAACTGGTAAAAACGACGAATAGAAGAGAGGTGTCGTGCAATGCTTCGCCCACCCAGTCCTTCTTTGCTCAGGTTGGCGACGTACCGACGCACATCGTGGCTTGTCACCGTCGCCCATTGATCAATATCGACCGTGGTCAGCCAGGCACAAAAACGTTGTAAGTCGCGGAGATAATGTTCGCAGGTGCGTGGGGAATGGCGTTTTTCAGAGGATAAATGGTTAGCAAAGCCTGCCAGCGGCATCGTAAGCGCCTCTGGCATTCGGTCGTCGGAACCGGTTTTGGTCACCCTTGACCGCTCTCCACAGTTAACTCAGCAACTTTTGCGGCATCCGAGCCATGACGCTTAAGCACCGGGGGCAGCAACCGGCTGAGGGTGTCACTGATGTAACTCAGGAACAGCGAACCCATGCTCTGATCAAAATACCCGGGCTCGCAACTGCCTACCGCAAACACCCCGACCAACCCTTCATAACGGAGAGGCACCAAAGCCACCGAGGCGATCGGCTCGTCACGATCTGGAAACAGGAAGGCACGTTCAGTCTCCCGGAACTGTCCACACACCGCCCGGTCGCCATCAAGCAAAGCACCCAGCCGCTGTTCAGCCTGACTTTTGCCTACAATGTGCAAGGCACCATGGGACTGACCCAGCTTGTTCACGTCACCGAACAACAGAATCGAGGCCGCGTCGAGTCCAAAATCGCCCCGAATGCTGTCATCAATGGCCGAGGCCATGTCCTGAAGATTCTTGGCTTCTATTACCTGCATTAACAGGCGCTTGCTCTTTTCAAACAACCGGTCGTTATGGCGCGCAATAGAGACCAGCTCCATCATTTCACTGCGCAGGGTATCCCGTTGCTCGCGAAACAAATGAACCTGACGCTCAACCAACGAAATCGCGCGGCCACTGGCGTGGGGCAAGGTCAAACTGCGCAGCAGCTCGTCTTGGTCGAGAAAGAAATCAGGGTTGGCGCGAAGGTACTCCGCAACCTGCTCCGGGGTTAGTTCGCCGGCCTTCTGGCGGGCCGTTTGTTCTGTCATCACGTTCTCCTGAACCGTCAGGCCCTGTTTTTATGCGTTCTTGAGCTTTTCCGTCGGCGGGGCAGTGTGTCGCCCGGCAGCCGCAACTGGCCGTCAAAGACTGTTGTGGCAGGGCCTTCCATCATAACAGGGGTCCCTTCACCCTGCCATTCGATCACTAGGGGGCCCCCTCTCAGTTCTACCTTCACACGTTCATCTAACAAACCGCGTAAGCGGCCCGCCACAACGGCCGCGCAAGCCCCGCTGCCACAGGCCAGGGTTTCACCCGAACCGCGTTCGAACACCCGCAAACGAGCGTGCGTACGATCAATAATTTGCAAGAATCCGATGTTAGCCCGGGCCGGGAAACGGGGATGTTTTTCCAGCAGCGGCCCCAAGACCGAAACCGGCGCAGTATCCACATCCTCGACCACAAGAACACCATGGGGGTTACCCATGGATACCGCGGAAAGCTCCACGGTTTGGTCGTCAACATCAACCGTATACACGGTCTTCTCACTGTTGGCGGCAAAGGGAATCGCCGGCGGGTTCAGCTCGGGCACGCCCATGTTGACCATCACCTGGCTATCTTTGCCAACTTTCAGTTCAATGACCCCTTTCGCGGTCTGGACTCGAATCACCCGTTTGTTCGTTAAACGCTGGTCCCGGACAAAGCGTGCAAAGCAGCGTGCACCGTTGCCACACTGTTCAACTTCCGAGCCATCGGCATTGAAGATCCGGTAACGGAAGTCGACATCGGGCAGCCCGGGAGGCTCAACCACCAGCAGCTGGTCAAAACCGATGCCAAAATTACGGTTGGCCAGATCACGAATCACTTCCGGGCGCAGGCGGAATTGCTGACTGATCGCGTCCACCACCATGAAGTCATTGCCCAACCCGTGCATTTTGGTAAACCGAAGCAACGGGCCTTGCCCCCGTCTTTGCTGCGTCATCTCCGGCTCCCCACTCATTCTGGCAAGCAACTTTCAGGGGCCAGCTGGTCATCCAGCGTTTCCCGGCGACGTACCACATGCACCTGATCACCATCGACCATCAACTCCGGCGGACGGTTGCGAGTATTGTAGTTGGAGGCCATAACAAAACCGTATGCGCCGGCTGAGCGCACAGCCAGCAAGTCGTTCGCTTTCAGGGTCAGCGCGCGGTCTTTGCCGAGGAAATCCCCCGTTTCACAGACCGGCCCAACCAGGTCCCAAATCTTCTCTTCACCGTCATTGTGTGGCTTAACCGGCACGATCGCCTGCCAGGCACTATAAAGAGCCGGGCGAATCAGATCGTTCATGGCGGCATCGATGATGGCAAAATTTCGGTGTTCAGTGCACTTAAGGAATTCCACCTTGGTCACCAGAATACCCGCGTTAGCGGCAATGGAACGCCCGGGTTCAAGAATCAGCTCCAGCTGACGATCACCCATTCGCTCCGACAAGGCTTTCACGTATTCGGAAGGTTCAGGTGGCGTTTCCTGATCGTAGGTCACACCCAGTCCGCCGCCCATATCCAGATGGCGAATGTTGATACCTTGCTCGCCCAACGCATCAACCAGCGCCAAAACCCGATCCAATGCGTCCAGGAACGGGGATACGGTGGTCAGCTGAGATCCGATATGGCAATCCACCCCCTTGATATCCAGGTTCGGCAAAGTGGCCGCGCGAGCGTATACCTGAGGTGCTTCCGCGATATCAATGCCGAACTTGTTTTCTTTCAGCCCGGTTGAAATATAGGGATGCGTACCGGCATCCACGTCCGGGTTCACCCGCAAGGATACCGGCGCTTTTACGCCCAACTCGCCAGCAACAGCGTTCAGACGGTCAAGTTCAGTATCAGACTCCACGTTGAAGCAGCGAACGCCGGCTTCCAGGGCCCGCTTCATCTCCCACTCTTGCTTACCAACACCCGAGAACACGACCTTGCCAGCATCGCCACCGGCCCGGAGCACGCGCTCCAGCTCACCGGCCGAGACAATGTCAAAACCGGCGCCCAGTCGCGCCAATACGTTCAGCACGGCCAGATTACTATTAGCTTTTACTGCGTAGCATACGAGGTGGGGGCGATTGCTCAATGCATCGTCATACGCCCGGTAGTGTCGCTCCAAAGTAGCGCGAGAGTACACATAAGCCGGGGTGCCGAACTGCTCTGCAATCTGGGCAACCGGAAGATCTTCGGCGTAAAGCTCGCCATCACGGTAATTGAAATGATCCATTCTTTTCCTGAACTCGTTAGGTAAGGTAAACGTGAAAGTCAGTGCGCCGTTTGTTCATCACCGAGGGCCCCGGTGTCCGTTTCCGGAACTTCCGATACGGCAGCAGGAACATCCACTGCCACCGGCGCTTCCCGGTACAGCGGCCCTTTCTGACCACAGCCACTCATGACGAGCATGGCCAGCAGACACAATGCTACATAGCCCAACCGACGCGCTCTCATTGTCTGCATACGTTTACCCTTGCGTGAATAATAGACGAAGTATACCCGAGACCCGTCCCGGACCGCGAGGTCAGCTCCGTATCGGTGCGGCACGTTAGGCAAGAGGTTTTTTTCATCTTGATAGCCAGTATGATGAGCAGCTCGTAGCAACGCCGGCAAACAACCATAAGAACACCCGGTTCCGGGCTAATTCCGGTACCGGCAGATCATGATGAGGCACCTGCGCTTTGAAAGAGTTCCTGATCCAACGCTATCGCCCCGACCCTTCCGGGCCCGTCATCCATCCGAGCCAGCTTCGCGTGGATGTCGACGGCCGCATTACTCACTCGGACAGGCATGCAGAAGCCATGTTCGGGTACGATGCCAGCGAACTCACGCAACTGTCCGTACAGCACATTCTGGCTTCCCGACAGGACGACCCTTTCGCGCCGGCACATCGTCACCGTTTAGCCAACGGCCAAACCGTGCTGGTCACGTTCAAGCATAAAGAAGGCTTCTTTTTCACGGCATCGCTGGGCCTTCGGCTTGAAACACTGCAGAACGATCCGGAAACCAGCGCGTCCATCACGCTAAAAGACAGCCAGCAAATGGACGGCCGCCTGCTCGGGCTGGCAGAGCGCAGTGCAAGCTTCGGTTTTTGGGAGCTCGACGTTTCCTCCAATGAAGTCTTCTGGTCTGAAGCCATGTATCGGTTGCTGGAGCTGCGTGCCGGCGCTGACCTCTCCCCCGAACAAGCTTTGTTCTACTGTCAGTCACACCAGAACCGGGTTCGCGCTTTGATGCGTCGGTGCATGCGTTCCGGCCAACCATTCAGCATTGAACTGCCAATTATGACCAGCCGCCAGCGATTGGTGCGAGCTACGCTTACCGGCCGCGCCCTCAAAAGTGGCGGGCGCGTTCACAGGCTAGGAGGGGTGCTGGTCAATCACAGTTCAGCCATGCGTCACGATGAGCAAAAACAACAAGCTCAGCGCATGCTGGAGGCCACAACAGCCGCAACTCCCGACTTGGTCGTTGCACTCGACACAGCCTTTAACTTATTGCATTTCAATGCGGCGTGGGAGCAACAATTCAGAACTGCCTTTGATCTTGAGCCCCAGCAAGGCGACAACCTGAAAGCGCTGCTCAAGAACTTCCCCAACGAGCGCCGGTTGATGGAAAGCTTGTGGCAAAAAGCCTTCGAACGAGACCACTTCGTTGCAGAAATGCCCCTATTCAGTGACGGCGCATCGTCTTCGTTATTTGAGCTCCACTTTCAGCGGATTCACAACGATGAAGGCGAAGTCGTTGGTGCCGTGCGCGTCGCCAAAGACATAAGCAGTCGAGTCCTACAAAACAGCAGTGGCGATCATCGCATGCGCCATGACCCGATCACCGGCCTGATGAACCGCCGTGCCTTCAGCGTCCATCTTGAACGCGCCATCAGCCATAGGCACAAACGCCAGTTGGTCGACAGCCTGCTGTTTCTAGACATTGATGACTTTGATGGTTTCAGCGAGATCGCAGACACCGGCATCTGTGACCGGTACCTGCGCGAACTGGCCAGCACACTGAACTTGCGCGTTCGAAAGCGTGATGCACTCGCTCGCTTAGGGGGCGATACCTTTGCGCTCTTTATCGAGAACTGCCCGGAATCCCGGGCGCGAAAAATTGCCGACGAAGTACGGGAACAGATTGCTCAATTTCAATTCGAATGGCAGGGAAAAATACTCCAGACGACGGTCAGCGGCGGCTTGCTCATCATCGACAAAGACGCCCCTGAGCAACCTGACATACTACTAAGCCAAGCCGCCGATTTGTGCCATACCGCAAAAACCTCGGGCCGGGACCGTATTCACACCGCTCACGCCTTGCCGCCTGAACAGGAAAGTGAAACCGGGAGCGAGCGGCGCTTGCAACAATTGCGTCAGGCGCTGGATGACGGGTCTTTGGTACTGGAGTTTCAGGCGTTGAAACCGGTTGCCAGTGCCACTTGGGGCGACCGTGTCGAAATCCTGTGCCGCGTTCCTGCCGGCCCGGATAACGATCTGCTCAAGCCCGAACATTTTCTACCGGTAGCGGAACGCTACGACCTCGCGAAAATGCTGGACCGGCAAGTCATCCGACAAACACTAACTTGGCTCAGCCAGCACCGTTTGCTGGAGCCGCGCCTGAAATACTGCGGATTCAACCTGTCTTTGGCATCGCTTCTGGACGACACCTTTGCCGACTTCATGAAGCAGGCTGTGGCTCAAACACCGTTTAACGCGAGCTGTTTTTGCTTGGAGATTCGCGAGTCCCACGCGACCCGGTATCCGGATGAGGCGGCCGTACTCTGTGACTCGCTACACCGAATCGGCTGCAAAGTCGCACTGGAAGGGGCGGGGGCCTCAGTGGAAAGCTATAGTCTGGCCGCCAATTTGCCGGTCGACTTCATCAAACTCGACAAGCGGATGATGCACAAACTGGAGAACGACCCGGTTCAGCAAATTATGGTGGATGCCCTGCACCGAATCGCCGAAACAACCGGCAAAGAAACCGTTGCAACGTTTATCGAGAACGACGAAACCCTTCGGAAGGTACGCTCGTTGGGCATTCATTTCGGACAAGGCTACAGGCTCGCACGGCCTCAACCACTGGAAGACCTGACACCCGCAGTGGTGGATTTAAGCACCGGGCGAATCGGAGGGTAATGGAATACCGGCCGCGAACAGGCGCCGGTATTCCATTGTGCACTGATTCGTTACAGCGCAGCTCTGGCGCGGGCAACCGCGGCCAGCACTTGGTTCGGCGCCGTACCACCCAAGTGGTCACGGGCCTGCACCGAGCCTTCCAGCGTCAGCACATCAAACACGTCTTCGCCGATAACGCCTGAGAACTGCTGCAGTTCTTCCAGTGTCATTTCAGACAGGTCACGGTTTTCAGCAACGCCAAACGCCACAGACTTACCGACAATTTCGTGGGCATCGCGGAACGGCACACCTTTTTTCACCAGGTAATCCGCCAAATCCGTCGCTGTCGAGAAGCCTCGCTTGGCCGCTACCCGCATGTTGTCCGCTTTCGCCTTAATCGCCGGAATCATATCGGCATAGGCCTTCAGGCAGCCTTTGATGGTATCCACGGTATCAAACAGCGGCTCTTTGTCTTCCTGGTTGTCTTTGTTGTAGGCCAGCGGCTGGCTCTTCATCAGGGTCAACAGGCTGATCAAATGACCGTTCACCCGGCCCGTTTTGCCACGCACCAGCTCTGGTACGTCGGGGTTCTTCTTCTGAGGCATGATGGAAGAACCGGTGCAGAAACGGTCTGGTAGATCGATGAAATCGAACTGGGCCGATGTCCACAACACCAGCTCTTCACTGAAGCGAGACAGGTGCGTCATCAGCAAAGACGCAAAGCTGCAGAATTCGATGGCAAAATCCCGATCACTCACGGAATCCAATGAGTTCTCGGAGGCACGGTCAAAGCCGAGTAGTTCCGCCGTCATGTTGCGGTCGATCGGGTAAGTGGTGCCAGCCAGCGCCGCCGCGCCCAAAGGCATAACATTCACACGTTTGCGGCAGTCCTGCAGACGCTCGGCGTCCCGCACCAGCATTTCGTACCAGGCCAGAAGGTGATGTCCAAAGGTGACCGGCTGAGCGGTTTGCAGGTGGGTAAAACCCGGCATGATGGTGGCGGCTTCGCGCTCGGCCAGATCCAACAGACCGGATCTCAGTCGCGTCAGCTCTTCTGCAATCACGTCAATTTCATCGCGCAGGTACAGACGGATATCGGTGGCCACCTGATCGTTCCGGCTGCGGCCTGTGTGCAGTTTCTTACCAGTAATACCGATGCGTTCGGTGAGTTTGGCTTCGATGTTCATGTGCACATCTTCCAGACTCACAGACCACTCGAAACGGCCGGCTTCGATGTCTTCTTTAACGCCCTTCAAGCCTTCGATGATCTGGTCGCGCTCGGCGTCGGTCAGCACACCCACCTTGGCCAACATGGTGGCGTGGGCAATGGAGCCGGTAATATCATGGTGATAAAGACGCTGATCAAAACCCACCGACGCCGTGAAGCGCTCGACGAAGGCATCCGTCGGCTCACTGAAGCGGCCGCCCCAAGGTTTTTCGGAGGATGTGGTCTGGTCAGGTTTTTTCTGATCCGTCATGTCTTTAGTCCTATAGTAACATGTAACTTTTGCTTAAGCGTCTGTTTTCACTCGAAATTATCGAAGTGACACTTTTTGCTATTTTTTTGGGTAATTTTGTCCTCATTGTAACGCTTCAAGATTCAGGAATCGCGCTAAATGTCGAAGGACGGCTGGGGGGTTGCCAAACATATCTTGGGTGGTGGCTGTTCGAACTCGGCATGTGGAAAATTTTCCTAAAGCCTAAAATCGTTCGTAAAGGTCGCAAAGCGGACCTTCGAGTAAGGCGGTCGATGCTAATGGTATAGCCTCCGTTTGAGGTTATGGGAGGTTAAGCGTTGCCGGGGGATGTCCAAACAACGTGGCTGTCTCAAGGCGGTTCAGTACCGTGAATTGAGCGAGAAGCGATCTAGCTTTCAGTGCGAATTGTTTTGAGGGCGCGGGCCCATTTCTCAAGCTCGGTCAGCAGAGCCTTGCCAGAATCCTCATGATGCTCATTGGGCGTGAATTTTTTCTCACTATCAAGCAAGGACCAAGGTGTCTGCACCATCACACCCTCCATCATTGGCATCATCTTTACGGTGGTCACCAGCTGTTTTGCCAACTGAGCGGAGCGTAAACCGCCAGAGACACCACCGTAACTGACAAATCCGCATGGCTTGTAATTCCACTCGTTGTAGACGTAATCCAGCGCGTTTATGAAAGGCGGAGGAGGACAGTAGTTGTACTCGGGGATGACGAAGGCATAGGCATCGGCCTCAGAGACGCTCCTGGACCAGGCCCGTGTGTGTTCGTGCTCGTATTTCTGGAGGCGAGGGTGGTTGGGTTCGTTGTATACGGGCAATTGGAAGTCGGCGAGGTCGACCAGAGTTGACTCAAACTGGCCCTGGCCGTTGGCGAATTCATGGAACCATTTGGCGACTGACGGGCCCACACGACCGGGTCGGGTACTGCAAATGATAGTATGAAGTTTCAGAGACATAATCAGCTTCTCCTCGTGATGACGTCCTAAGACGCGTGATCAGTAAGTGTAGGTCAAGCCAATGCGGCCGTAGGTCTGACTATTCCTGTCCGTGGGGTTATCCCAGGGCACAGTGGTTTTGACTACAGAAAAACTGCCGCTCCAGTCGCCAGAGCGAGCCTTTACCCCGACATAGAGTCTGAGAATGCCTGGGTCGTAATCAACGGACATACTGTCCTTGAATGTGTTGCCGTCCCAGAATATGGCGTTTGCGATATAGGAGCCGTTTAGCAACGTGAATAACCAGACGCCTGTGTCCGTTCCATAAGATGTGTAAGGGCGAGATCCAATGGTTTCTTCGCCGAAAAACTGGGGAGGAATACCGTAGTCGTCGGGTACTCCCCAACCAAATCGGGCGCCCACCCCGGCCGTAGCCATTGAAATAAGGTTGCCCAGTGTGCCTCCCAGTTGGCCGATAACGTCGCCACCCCAACCGTTTGTGCTGCCAAAACTGGTCAGTCTTCGTCGGTGTTCGTAGCCCAAGTTCAGCAGGATTTCGTCGCCAATTTGGTTATCCCACCCGTTGACTTGATCAGCCCCGATTAGCCGATGGAATTCATTCTGAACGTTTTCGCCCTGGGCGCTGGGTCCGGCAAGGCCGTAGTGGAAGGAAAAAGCGTCCATTTTTTCCTCGTCTTGTGCGCCAGCGGTGAACGTTCCGAACAGTAAGCCACTGTAGGGCATATCGTTTTCGATGGGTTCTGTGGTGTCTGTGTCGTTAGGCGTGAAAATTCGGTGGGATAGGCTGTGGCTGATGAATCGTTGGCGTCCCTGACCGTTGATGAGCGGTAAACGGCTCACGCCCGCTGCGACTATATCGGGTACCGGCCCTTCGCTGAATTCCTCCAGGTAGCCGGATACCCATCCGATCTGAAGTCCATTGGTGTAGTGATCATCTGACTGGGCAAAGGTGTCGTTGTCCACGGACAGGAACCAGGTTCCATTGACATCATCCGCCGAAGCGTTGCTGGTCCAAAGGCAAACCAGCAGGTACAGCATGGCTCGGTTTTTCAGGTGTACTTGCGTCGGTACGAGCATAAGATCACCAAATTCGGTCTTATCTAAATAACCAGGGCGCCACTAACCGGACGATCCGGGGCATGATCAGGTAAACCACTAACGCAACTATAGTCGCCGCAATGAACCCGTGTCGGATTCCCCAGGTTCCCAATTCAGGGACTGCGTCAAATAAGGGTTGGTAACCCAGAGGCACCACCATGGTTAGAGGCCAAATAACGGAGGTGGTGATCAACCATTGCTTCCAGCGAGTGGGCTGTTTGGCTTTTGAGGCGGGTGGCGTGAACCAGAAATCGATCCCGCTCTTTATTTCCACGTGTTCGTCTGCGGCCAGGGCTGAGGTTATGTCAGAAACCAGTTCCCGCCTGATATCCGATTTGAGCCAATGCTCTGCCGCATCATTGTTGGAAAATCGAACGGAAATTTCGAAGGTATCGTTTCCTTCGTTGGGCCGCATCACGTGAACGCCCTGGTGGCCAGGAAATTGCGCCGCGGCTTCTATAATTTGCCGAAGCCAGGTTTCGTACCGATTTTTCAGTTGGGGGCGAACGGTGTGCCTAATGAAGATTGTACGCCCGGTGTCGTAATGGACGTTGATGGCGTCTCCGCCCTGGTCGAGATTCTCTTCGTTGCTCATGTTTTCAACCACGTCCTTATGGGAACAGCACACCCGCGGAGGGCTCGGCCCACCCGGGTGTGCGATCTCATTTTATTTCTGCTGAGAGGCGTAGCTCTGCATAAGGTTCGAGTAATGCGGCAAATGATTGGCGAGAATGCCACCAAAGCCTTCGATATCATTCCGCCAGTCGCGGTGCAGCTCGCCGGCAACGGCGAACCAATTGACCAGTTGCGCACCCGCTGCCTGCATGCGGCTCCAGGCGCCGTCACGAGTAACTGGATTGAAGGTACCGGAAGCGTCGGTAACGACGAATACATCGAAACCTTCTTCCAGCGCTGAAAGTGCAGGGAAAGCCACGCACACTTCCGTCACGACACCCGCGATCAGCAGCTGCTTCTTGCCGGTTGCTTTGACGGCATTGACGAAATCTTCGTTATCCCAGGCGTTGATCTGGCCAGGGCGGGCGAAGTAGGGCGCATCCGGGAATGCGGCTTTGATCTCAGGGACCATCGGGCCGTTCGGACCATCTTCAAAACTGGTGGTCAGAATCGTCGGGATGTTGAAGAACTTGGCGATGTCTGCCAATGCCAGAACGTTGTTCTTGAAATCGTCCGGCGAGAAGTCTCGAACCAACGACAGCAAACCAGCTTGGTGGTCGACCATCAAGAGGGCTACGTCATCTTTATCCAATCGTTTGTATTGAAAAGACATGATCTATCTCCTTGTGTCCCCTGGTTGATTTGGGCCCGGCCACTTAGGTCGGGCCTCTGCCGCTAGCCTTGAGACGGAAGGCTAGTGGCTCAGCTGGCCGAACGTTCCGTTTTGGAAGTCCGTGATGGCCTGCTGGATTTCCTCTTGCGTGTTCATGACAAACGGACCTTGTCCGGCCACAGGCTCGTCAATGGGCTCTCCAGTCAGCATCAGCAGATGCGCGCTGTTATTCGATTCCAGCGCTACACTCTTGCCATTTCGACTAAAGCTGGCCAATTCGGCATCCCGAAGAATTTCCTCGCCATTGACCTGAACGGTGCCCTTCAAAGCCACCAACAACGTGGTGTGCCCCTCGGGTACGGTCAGCTCCAGTTGCGCTCCCGGCTCCAGGCGAATGTCCCAAACGTTGATGGGCGTGTGGGTTATGGCAGGCCCCTGGTGTTCCAGATACTGGCCTGCCACCACCCGAAGTTGCCCTGATCGCCCCAGATCCACCTTCGGTATGTCGGCGTCCAGCAGCGTCTGATAAGCCGCCGGAGTGGCCTTTGCGCTCGCGGGCAGGTTCACCCAAAGCTGAACCATTTCCAGCGGGCCGCCCCTTTCGGAGAACGCGCGGGAGTGGAACTCCTCATGAATAATGCCGGCGCCAGCTGTCATCCATTGCACGTCACCTGCGCCGATGGTGCCACCGGCGCCGGAAGTGTCTCGGTGTTCAAGTTCACCCTGATACACCAGGGTTACCGTCTCGAAGCCGCGGTGCGGGTGTTGGCCAACGCCGCGTTTGCCCTTGGTTGGTGCAAAGGTGGCGGGCCCGGCGTAGTCCAGTAGCAGGAAGGGCGTGATGCTGTCTGCCCCCATCCGGTCATAGGAAAACAGGGAGCGGACAGGAAAGCCGTTGCCTACCCAGTGACCATAGGGAGGGCTGTATGTAGTCAAAATCTTCTTCATGGTCCCTCCTATCAGGTTGTTAAAGTGAGTTAGGTAAATATAGATCAGAGGTGTTGGTTTTTGTAGCCACCGGAATTTATACTCAGAGTTCCAGAAATAGGACGACCTCTCATGCAAGACCTGAACGACCTCTACTATTACGTGAAAGTGGTGGACCACGGCGGATTTGCCCCGGCTGGCCGGGCGATGGGGGTGCCAAAGTCCAAACTAAGCCGGCGCATCGCCGAACTGGAGCACCGTCTGGACACCCGTCTGATAAACCGCTCGACACGAACGTTTACTGTGACTGAGCTGGGTAAAGAGTATTACCGACACTGCCAGGCGATGTTGGTTGAAGCAGAAGCGGCTCAGGAGGTAATCGACCGTTCACGATCGGAGCCCAAGGGCTTAATCCGGGTCAGCTGCCCGCCGGGACTGATCTATTTCCTGGTGGCTCCCTTGGTGGTGAGGTTCATGCAGAAATACCCGGAAGTGCGGATAGAAATGGATGCAACGAGCCGCCGGGTAGATGTCGTTCGCGAGGGATTTGACGTGGCTCTGCGGGTGCGTTTCCCCCCGTTGGAGGACAGCGGGTTGACCATGAAAGTGCTGTCAAAAAGCCCCCAGTGCCTGATGGCCGCACCACAGATTGTGGATCTTAAGGGGATGCCGGAAAAGCCCGAGGACCTTACGCGGTTTCCCAGCATAGATTTCGAACAGTGGGATGGTCAGCATGTCTGGAGTCTGGATGGCCCCGACGGTACATCCGTACAGATCCATCACGAACCGAAGCTGGTGACAGACGATGTGTTCACGCTCCAACAGGCAGCCCTCGGTGGTTTGGGGGTCGTAAAAATGCCTCTTATAGTGGGCGGACGGGATTTACTTGAGGGCAGGCTAGTGAGCGTACTCCCCGACTGGAAACCACGGGGCGGGATTTTCCACGCGGTGTTTCCGTCTCGTCGGGGACTGTTGCCAGCAGTGCGGGCTTTTCTGGACTTCATCGCTGAAGCAATGGACGACGTTGATTTCCGGTTCCCGGAGTATCAGTGAGTGGTTGCTCGATCACGAATCACTTTGATCGTGTCAATATCTGACGCGATGTAGGCTTGCTGGACAAAGAGATCGTAGGGCATGTCGTCGCCTATATCCTCTAAGTAGCGCGCACAGTAGGTGAAGCGCACAAACAGCGCCTCATCTTCTGGTTCCTCAATAGTCATCGTAAGGCTCCCGCCAGCGACGGTAGGAGTCGGAGAGATTTCGTAATGAACGCAATGCTCCGGTTCGAAGGTCACCACGTCTTCAACCTCAACTCCGGGCAGTTCGAGCCTGCGCCGCAAGCGCTCATCACTCAGCCAACTCACATCGAATTCACCAAGCCCAATCACGAAATGTTGAGGGGAGGTGGCCCGAAGCACAAGGCCCTTCCAAAGTTGCTCCCGGGATAAAACCGGAATCGACGAGTCATTGAGATCGTTGACTTGCACCACGTGTTCAAACTGCATGTTTGTGCTCCTCTTGGTAGCTAGTCCGGGAACGGAATGAATTCCTCTTCGTCCCCTGGCACGACCGGAAAACGGCCCTCTTTCCAGTCCACCTTGGCCTGCTCAATCCGTTCTTTACGGCTGGAGACGAAATTCCAAAGCATGTGGCGCCGTGAAAAAGGTTCGCCGCCAATAACCGCCAGGCGGGTTTCTTCCTGCGCGGTAACCTCGATACCCTGTTCGGGACCAAGCACCGCCATGGCATGCTCGGGAATCTCGGAGCCTTTAGCCTTGAGTGAACCTTGGGCGACGTAGAGTGCCCGTTCTTGAGCAAACGGCAGCGTTAGGCTTTGGCCCTTTTGGAGGTAGGCTTCGATATACAGGGTGTCCGCATACACTTTGACCGGCGACGTCAGGCCATAGGCGCTACCCATGATGACCCGAACGGGTACGCCATCGATATCGATTGAGGGAATGGAGTCGCCGGGATAGTGCATGAACGCCGGATCAATTTCCTCCTGGCCCTCCGGCAGGGCCAACCAGAGCTGAAGCCCATGCAGAGTGTGGTCTGTCGCGGTGATTTCAGGCCGCTCACGCTCTGAATGCACGATCCCTCGACCGGCTACCATCAAGTTGATATCACCCGGTTTGATGGGTTGAACACTACCCAGGGAATCCCGGTGAAGGATCTCGCCCTCAAACAGGTAGGTGACCGTGGCAAGATTGATGTGGGGGTGAGGGCGCACGTTAATGCCCGTTCCCGCTGGAAAGTAGGCCGGCCCCATGTGATCAAAAAAGATCCACGGCCCGACCATCTGACGCTCTTTCGTCGGAAGCACCCGTCGAACCGAAAATCCGCCCAAGTCTTTGTCCCGCGGCTGAATCAGCAATTCGATGGCACCGCATGATTCCGCAACTTGGCACTCCCATGGCACCGTCGTGGTCAGATTGCTCATATCGAATCTCCCGTTGAACCTTTATGTTCTGCTTTCAGCATCCAGACTAAGCTTTCCAGCCCCATTGAGAAAAACGACAAGCAGACCACCTGCGATGGCCAGGTTTTTCATGAAGTGAATCTGTTGATTCATGTCATCGGCGCCATGGAAAATAAACGCCGCCGCAATGGAGAACACCGCCAGCCCCAGCGCAGCGAGGCGAGCCTGAAACCCGATGAGCAGTGCAATGCCTCCACCAATTTCTGCGAGAATGACGAGGGGCAACAGGCCCGCGGAGACGCCCATCGATTCCATATACCCAGCGGTCCCTTCATAGCCGGTGATTTTCCCATAGCCCGAAACGAGAAAGATGTAGGCCAACAAAAAACGAGAGACAATCGATACAACGCTCGCTACCCCCGGCTGACTTACCATGCTTGCTATGGAACCATTGATCTTCTGGGAAACATTCATCTCGCGCTCCTTGTCCAAGGTTAAACCAGTAATTTAAATCTAGCAAAAAAAGACTGGATCCGGTAGGCCGGTATGCTGAACTGATCGTCACATAAACAGAACGATCGAGTAGCGGCTTAACTTTCGGGGCAATCATTCCTGCCAGGGTAAGCTCTGAACCAGAGCGGATAACCGCCTCTCACTCACGCGCAGCTGGTTTCCTACTTGAGCCTAATACCTGAATGACCCTTAACAAGGCCTTTGTCAGGTCCGGTCCGCATGCCCAGTGGTTCAGTGACCAGCCAGATTTCATCAATGCCGACAGGTGCAGCAGATCATGCACCAGCACGACGCATTGCCGGGCGTGGTCCACCAAGCATTCGATCACGACAGGACCTACCAGCGCAGGGAATCACAATGCGATTGGTGTTACGCTGAGCCGAGACTGATCGGTTGCCGGACGCAGAAGGAGCAGCCGAAGACGAACTGGTATAAATTCTGATCTCTTCGACTGAGTTGCTGGCATTCAGCTACAACCCTAAATAGCCCGTTTAGGTGCGGCGAGAAGAGATGCTTTCCGAGGATAAGCGTGCACCTTTACCAATGTTCGCTTTTGTTTAAACGACTGAAGGAGCCTGATCGAAACCCGAGGGTGATCATCGACCGGGGCTGGCAGTGTCTGCGGCATCCACAGGGACGAAGGACACAAGTTACGCAACTAGATCTCAATACTCTCTGCTATCTCCAGAGCATCCTCGACTTCGACGCCAAGGTATCGCACGGTGCTCGACATGTTTGTGTGTCCCAATAGCAGCTGCACAGCTCGAAGATTTTTGGTCTTCTTGTAAATCAATGTCGCTTTGCTACGTCTCATTGAATGGGTTGCGTAGACTGAAGGGTCAAGCTCAATACTGGTTATCCACTTTTTGACGAGACGGGCATATTGATGAGTAGTGATGTGGTCAAACTTTCTCATCCGACTCGGCCACAAATAATCCAGACCTGAAAGTCCGCGCAATTCGATCCACGCTTCGACCGATTCGCGCGTCTTTTTCGTTATCTCAAACTGAACAGGTTGACTGGTTTTCTGCTGAATGACTTGCGCCCGATCCAGAACCTCTCCGTTTCTGGAAATATCTCGAACCAAGAGCTTTACCATATCGCAAGATCGGAGTTTGCAATCAATTGCCATGTTGAACATCGCCAGCTCGCGGATGTTCTTTGCGATCTCCAACCGAATACGAATGGCCCATATTTGTTCGAGTTTGAGCGGTAATTTCTGGCCAACGAGCTTTCCCTTGTTCCAGGGAGCTTTGCTGATAGGAAATGTCATGACATGGCCCTCATCGGAGGGTAGGGGCCTTTAAGGATGGCTCAGAAGATTGTTCTCTGCTGCTTAACCGGTCGCAAAGCGGACATGTGCCTTGGACGATTACGCGGAGCTTTGCGGCTATTTTGGAGCAGCGAATCGGAGGAGCGTGGCAACGGTGAGCTTTCCACTCACCCTTGCCAGCATAAGAGACTCTGTCCCCTTCATCACCCTCACTTGGACTCGAAATTTGGCTGGCTTGTGATGTGTAAGCCGCCGAACCTCAGAACAAGCGCTCCCCGTTATCCACCTGCACGTCCGGTCTTACCAAGGTAACTGCGCCCTTCTCCGTTTGCACGCCAGTAACCAGGCACTCCGACAAAAAAGGGCCGATTTGTTTGGGCGGAAAATTGGTGACGGCCAGAACCTGCTTGCCGATGAGCTCATCCTTGCCATAGAGGTTCGTAATCTGTGCACTCGATTTCCGAATACCAATGTCCGACCCGAAATCCACTCGCAATTTATAGGCAGGTTTGCGCGCCTCGGGAAAATCCGTCACGTCAATGATGGTCCCGATCCGCAGTTCAACCTTCTCGAAATCGTCCCAAGTAATCATCTCACTGCTCCTTCGACGTAGTTAGTCTGTTAACAATTCTGGCTCGGCGACCGTCCGGCTTTTCGCACGACCCGCGATCAAAGAACCAATGACGATCAGAATGCTGGCACTCAACACCGCAACCGTAGCCTCGCCGAATCCGGCAAGGATCAAAAGGATCACTGAAATGAGTGGCGCACTGTATGCCAGGGTTCCCAGTAACTGGATGTTTCCATGCTTTACACCATGGTCCCAGGTGAAGAACGCTACGCCCACCGGTCCGAGGCCCAGTCCGACCACGCCAATCCATTGAAGTACGCCTTCTGGCCATACCGTTTCCTCCCACAAAAGGTGGCAAATCAACGCCAGAATGGCCGTAACACCGCAGAACCAGCCCACTGCATCGGTCGGTACCGAGCGAACCAGTCTGCTGAGAACGGAATAAGATGACCAGATCAGAGCACAGGACAGAGCCACCAGGTAACCCGGCAGGTTCTCCCAGGCGAATCCGTCAGCATTACGGCTGATCAACAACCAACAACCTGCCAGGGCAACCAGGGCCCCAACGATGTACTGAGCTCGTAGTTTCTCGCCCGGCAGGAAGGCCGACAGCAGGACGATCAGCAGCGGCCAGAGGTAAGCCAGCAGGCTGACTTCAACGGCCGGGGCCAGTGTCATGGCCTTGAAGTAGGCAAAGTGATAACCAAACAAACCAACGATGCCGATGCACCATGCAAGCGGCGATTGCCGTAAATAATGCGCACCGGAATGTCCCGAGAAGACCCAACGACCGCACATCAACAGGAAAGCGATGCCGAAGGTCATGGCCATGAGCTGAAACTCTGGAATCTCGCCACCGGAAAGCTTGGTCAGCAATGCCAACGTGCCCCATAACAGAACGGAAATCGACCCGATCCAAGTTGCGGCGTTAACGGATGCCATATAACCCTCCTTGAAATTCTCACGTGTGAATGATTTCTGAAGGATATCCAGTGCGGAGAAGAGGAACTTTCAAATCCTGGCGGAACTATTTCGAAATACGGCGAAAGTGGCTGGGCGCTTTACCAAAGTGGGCTCTGAACCGGTCGCTAAAGGCTGATAACGACGAATAGCCGACAGCGTCGGCAACATGCTGGACTCTGAGCCCCGACTGCTCCAAAAGCCGCCAAGCTTCTTTCATTCGCAACTCTGTGAGGTATTGATGCGGCGTCATGCCGACCTGGCGCCGAAACAGATCGTTCAACTGCCGAATGCTCAGATGTGCCACGGCAGCCGCCTCGGCCAAGGACAAGCGTCGACTGAAGTTTTCGTCCAGAAATTGTTTTGCGGCTTGGACTCTGCGGTCCAACTTTAGCTGACTTCCATGGCGCTCCTGAAGCAACTGAATAAGCAGGAGTAGCATTTGATGTTGGGTAAAATCCGAATCCGTCCCATTTTGGAGCTGTGCGTGAAGGAACTGGACGTAGTGGAGCAATGCTGGATCTAGGTCTACGAAACAAGGTAGCGTGTCTAGCGCCGGGGCCAAGCCTTCGGGGACGTCTGCAACCAAAAACCGATTATCGTCGGTCGCAGCGTATCCATGGCCAATTCCTGCGGGAATGATTGCCGCTCGACGCTGAGCAACCTCGCCTTCCCTGGTATCTACTGACAGAGATAATGTTCCGGCTAAGGGTAGTACCAGTTGATGATGGTCGTGGGAGTGACTTTTCCCCTCATCATCGTACGTTCGTATGTGCAGGCCAATCTCTGAATGCTTCATGGCACCAGTATAATCGGAAACAACTGAGAATCATCAGAGAATCAAGCTGCAACGGTCTCTGTTTCAATCGAACCGTTGATAAGAGTTTTCCGTGCGCTGGTGTTTCATTTGCCTATCTCGTCGAGTCAGGCTTCCAGAAAATCGCAGACGCGAATGTTCGCTTTTGTTTAGAAGCGGGAGAAAAACGTTCCGGCCAAAATCTGTATAGCGCTACTCACCCGACTTCCCCCTCAAAACTGTAACGTTTTTGCTGTCCAAGATTGCCGAGAGTCGACGATTTTCGAGTTCCAAAGTCGCGTTTTTGGAAGCGAGCTCGTTGCGCTGCTCCGTCAGCTTCACAATCTTTTCCCGTAGCTGACGGTTCTTGGCTCGTTCCTCTTTGAGTTTCTCGTGCTTTTTATCCCGCTGTCGCTGGATCGCCTTGTTGGCATTGCCCCGGATGCGCTCCATCAGGTCGGGGTAGTCTTTGTGGATCAGGGCTCGACTGACTCCGGCTTCTTCGGCAACAGCGGCCACCGAGACTTTTCGCCCCTTCTCAACGACCTTGGGCTGGCCTTTTTCCAATCGAACAATGGCCAACCGGATACGCTTGTGGGTATCGGATTCAGATGGCTTCGACATCGGCCACTTGCTCCTTGAGACGAATGATGTCTATCCCAAGATCGGTCAACACCTTCTCGCAGCGTTCCATGGTGCGCTCGACCGTCTTTGAGCCCGAGTCGTCCAGGTCATCGATCTGCCGAAGCTCAATCTGTTGTAAGTACAGCCCTTCCCAGAACGGCTTGTTACTATCATCAATACAACCGTGCTCGCAATCTTCGCATTGGCCACCCGCACAATCCACGCCGGTATCGTTGGTACACCAGGCGATGCCGGTGGAACGCAGGTACACCAGCTCGCTGATGGCCTCAATCATCTCTTTCCGATCTTTGTAGGTACGCACTTCTTCCGAGCGGCTTCGCATTTGGCGGATATGACCGGCCATAACGCCGGAGAGCGGGGTATCAGGCTCCAACCAATGACCGACAATCGCCTGACGTTTGCCGTCAAAAGCGGCGTAGATTTCGTCAAAGAGCTCCAGTAACCCGCAATCGTGGACACACTGAGGGATTTGCCCTTCGTCTTGACACTCTCGGCAACCAGTTTTTCGAGGGTGCGCTGACACGCAGCGGTAATTTCGTCAAAGCCCTGACCGTAAAACGGCCCGAAGTCGGTGTTTCTTATGCCTCTTGTGTTTTCGGGAAAGGCAACCAACGTATTCTCTGGCTCTGAGGATCGCGGAGCATCGCTGGGGTCGGTAGTGTCTTTGTTCGCCCTCTCGCCAGCCTCCTGAACCTTAAAATCACTCTCTAACGTGAAATCCTTTTTCATGCGCAGGCCGCCTCCTTCGCCGTTTCCTCAATTTCTTCCTGGTAACTCGTGCGCAGGTCGTCTTCGATGTCGTCGAGGAAATGCAGGTATTTTTCAGTGGTCGTTATGCTGCTGTGGCCGAGGCGATCTCGGACATAGATCAACGGATTGAACGTGGTGCTCTTCCGTGACATCAGTGATTTCAGGGTATGCGTCGCGTAGGTGTGACGCAGTATATGAGGATGGCAGTCGAACGAAAGTTCCAATCTGTTCAGTTGATTGTTGAGCGAAGTTCGAATGCTCCAGGGAGTGCCCTTGGCAGTTACAAAGAGGGTTTTTGGGTCTGTCCCGTGTTTTCGGATCATTTCGTGACGCTCGTGGATCACGTAATCCCAAAGATCCGCCATCAATGATTTCGGCACATGGATCGTCCGTGGTTTGTCTCCCTTGGTTCCCATCTCTTGGGGATCAAGCTCAACCACCACATGACTTCGAGCCGAGATCGACTGGGGTGCAGATATGTAGTGAACTGGAATTGTCAGCAGCTCTTCTTTCCGCAAACCCGTCAGCAACGCCAACCTAACGATCAATCGGAGATTTTTGTTCTTGATGGTTTTTAGCAGCTCATCGACCTGCTCTTTGTTGAGGACTTTGATCTTGGTTGGCGTGGTTTTCAGCAGCACATCAGGCTTTACAGCATACCCCCCGGACGTATCTGTGTGTGCCAGGAAACCCTTTGTCTGCCGGACTCTCACCGTTTCAAGGTCATACGGCAATGTGCTTACCCAGCCTTGTTTGAGGGCAAATTGATAAAACTTGATCACGAGGTGAAGTCGTCGGTTTACCGTGGAGGCGCTGAGATTAAATCGATCAAAGGAAACGTCGCGATACAGGGCTAACAGGGTTTCGTGGTTTCGGTGATCAAGCTCTCTCCAATCAAACCCATTGGCTTCAATGAACTCGAAATAATCACACAGATCCCTTCCAAAAGTTTCCCAGCTACGTCGGCTTTGCACACTTCCACGTTTCAAGCAGTGATGGACGAGAAATTCCATTCCTTCGACAAACACATCATGATTGGCTTTGAGAAGAATCGGGAACCCTTCATAGAAATGTCCCCTGATTTCAAACTCTGGTGTGGCAAGAAGGAACTCCACCCTCGGATCTCCAATACTGTATTTTTGTTCAGTATAAAGGGGTGGCTTAAGACTGCAACAGGAGAGTTACACTATGTGTGGTACAAAACATGGTCTATCTTTCCTGCTGATAGCCCGGCATCATCAGGCCGGCCGTGGGTAAATGAAATTTTGGGCAGTATAACATTCCGACCCGGGTTAAGGAGACTTCCCTGAAACCGAGCCACACCCTACAAGCATCCAGCACCGCCAATTTTTTCGTGCCCGACTTATGCCGGGTACGAGCGGTGTTCATGATGTTGGTTACCAGCGAGCTGCTGGTTCTGGTGCTCGCGATCGTGCAAGCAGAACGCAGCTGGATCGACTGGAACTACTTCGGCTTGTTGTCGCTGTTCGTGCAATGGGCCACTCTCACCAGTACGGCTCTGATCTGCCTCCTCAGACCTTGGCTGGCCCGTCGAAGTGTCGCGCACGCCACACTGGTCATTGTCAGCATTGTGCTGCTCGATGTTCTGGCTTTCAGTTTGTTCGCCGACAGTGTTCTGCACCCGGCCCAAGCCCTTGCACCGTGGCAAAGCATTGCGAAAAAGCTTCTCTTGGCGTTACTAATTTCACTCATGGTACTCCGGTATTTCTACCTGCAACACCAATGGCAACAGCAAACTGAGGCGGAAATGCAGGCCCGGCTCACTTCGCTGCAGGCCAGAATCCAACCCCATTTCCTGTTCAACAGCATGAACACCATCGCCAGCCTGATTGCCAGCAATCCGGAACGGGCTGAAGAAGCGGTCTTGGACTTGTCAGAGTTGTTTCGCGCCAGCCTTCGCACCAACGATCAACTGGTCCCGCTAAAGCGGGAGCTGGAACTGTGCAAACGTTACCTGGCCATTGAAGAACTACGCTTGGGGGATCGGCTCAACCTTGAGTGGCAGATACAATCCGGACTTGAACATCAGGCGATCCCCCCGCTCACCCTGCAACCACTGGTGGAAAACGCCATCTATCACGGCATCCAACCCAAGGCGACCGGCGGAACCGTTCGCATCGAAGCCTATGCAAAAGGCAATTTCGTGTATTTAATGGTTCAGAACCCCAAACCTGACGCCGAACAACAAGAGCACCAAGGCAATCGGGTTGCACTGGCCAACACCCGGGCCCGCCTGCAAGCTCTGTTTGGCGAACCTGCCATACTCAAGCAGAGCCAGCAGAGCGATATTTACACGGTCACCCTGCGCTTGCCGCGCCGGACGGTTAATCAACAGAGCCAACGATAAAACACAAGGTCACCATGAGCACAGCACCACAGCGCATCCTCATCGCTGACGACGAACCTCTTGCCCGCCAGCGCATCCAGCGATTACTGGAGGCTCACGACGGCTATCAGGTCTGCGGCGAAGCAGCCGATGGTAACGACACCTTGCACAAAGTGGCCGAACTCGAGCCTGACATTGTGCTTTTGGACATTCGCATGCCAGGGCTGGATGGCATGGAGGCCGCAGAAAAATTGAGCCAACTGAATAATCCACCTGCCGTCATTTTCTGCACCGCCTACGATCATTACGCCATTCAGGCGTTTGAGGTACAGGCCGTTGCCTACTTGTTAAAACCGGTACGCCGAGAAGCGTTGGCCGACGCTCTGGCCCGGGCCGGCAAGATCAACCGGGTACAGCTTCAGGCTTTAAACCGAGATTCCGAAACATCCAGCGAGCAGATTGCCGTTCGTACCCATCGCGGCACCGAATTGATTGAATTGGCCGACATTCACTACTGCGAGGCCGATCAAAAATACGTCACGCTTCACCATAGCCGCGGTGAAACCGTCTGTGACTACACCCTGAAGGAACTGGAACAGGCCTACCCCGGCCAACTTTTACGCATCCACCGGCACACGTTGGTGGGCGCCCGGTTCATTCAAGCGCTTCGGCGCACCGGTGATGGCCATAACGAATTGGAGCTCAGAGGCCTGCCCAACCGCCTTGCGGTGAGTCGCAGGCACGCCAGCTCTGTCCGCCAATGGTTGCAAGAACACCAACCCTCCCCCTGACGGGGTGTTAATCGCGTTCAAAAGAGGTACATCAGGGCACCTTGCGGGACTTTTCCAATCTCTCAAGGTAACCTTATCGTTACATTTTTCTCAACGACAGTGAGTGCAATGTCCAAACGTATTCTTCGCATCGCAACCCGCAGCAGCGCCCTGGCATTGTGGCAGGCAGAATTCATCAAGTCCGAATTGGAAAGGCTTCATAGCCATATCACCGTCGAACTGATCAAAATCAAAACCCAAGGCGACAAAATCCTCGATGTGCCTTTGGCGAAAATTGGCGGTAAAGGCCTGTTCGTGAAAGAACTGGAAGAAGCCATGCTGGATGGCCGTGCCGATCTGGCCGTGCACTCTATGAAAGACGTGCCCATGGCATTTCCGGAAGGGCTTGGGCTGGTTGCCATTTGTGAGCGTGAAGACCCCACCGATGCCTTCATTAGCAACCACTACGCTAACATTGACGAGCTGCCTGCCGGCGCGGTGGTAGGCACCGCAAGCTTGCGCCGGGAAGCTCAGATCCGCGCCAACCGCCCGGATCTTGAAATCAAAGTGCTCCGGGGCAACGTCAACACCCGCTTGGCCAAGCTCGATGCTGGCGACTACAACGCC
This sequence comes from Marinobacter sp. SBS5, assembly GCF_048285575.1. Classification (NCBI taxonomy): domain Bacteria; kingdom Pseudomonadati; phylum Pseudomonadota; class Gammaproteobacteria; order Pseudomonadales; family Marinobacteraceae; genus Marinobacter; species Marinobacter sp. SBS5. The sequence continues at coordinate 133,651 of NZ_JBLWAZ010000004.1, forward strand.
ATCATTTTGGCGAGTTCCGGCTTGAAGCGCCTTGGCTTTAGCGACCGCATCCGTTACTGCTTGCCAGACACCTTCTGCCTACCCGCAGTCGGTCAAGGCGCCCTTGGCATTGAATGCCGACTGAACGACGACGAGCTGCGAGAAATGCTGGAGCCGCTGAATCATGCAGACTCGGCTGACCGGGTTAAAGCGGAACGCGCCATGAACCGTCGTCTTGAAGGTGGTTGTCAGGTACCGATTGCTGCTTATGCGTTGCTGGAAGACGAAGACACCTTGTGGCTTCGAGGCCTGGTGGGCTCAGTGGATGGCACCCAAATCCTTCGTGTTGAAGGCCGGGCACCAAGAGCCGAAGGCGAACGTCTAGGCCGGGAGCTGGCAGAACAGCTGCTAGGCATGGGAGCCGATAAAGTTTTGGCTGAAGTGTATGGCCACACCCCAACCTGACGGTCAACAGGGTCGGCCAAACCTGAAAGGCCGGCGAGTCCTCATTTGCCGACCGGAACCGGAAGCCTCGCGCCTTGCTGAGGCATTCCGGGCCGCCGGTGCGGAATGCCGGTTGATGCCACTGCTGGTAAGGGAACCCCTGCCCGAGACCCCAGAACAGCGCACACTGCTGCAAGAGCTGGACAACTTCAGCCATGTAATAGCCGTGAGTCCCTTTGCGGCACGCCTGTTGCTCGATCACATCGGCAACTGGTGGCCGCAAATGCCTCTGGGTCTTCAATGGTACGGCGTCGGCTCTGGCACTTCCTCGGTATTCGCCCGCAGCGGACTAAAAGCTCGCCAGCCCAAACAGGGCTGGACCAGCGAAGCCCTTCTCGAGCTCCCTTCCCTGCAAAACCTGGCCGGCGACAAAGTTTTATTGGCTCGAGGCGAGCAAGGCCGGGAGCTTATTCGCGAAACATTGGAGCAGCGCGGAGCGAAAGTCTCCGTCATGCCACTGTACCGACGGGCTCAGCCGTACTATCCTCCAGAACAGGTAGATGAGATTTTTGGTGATTTCCGGCCGGAAGTGGTCATTGCGCTTTCCGGAGAAACCCTGAACAATCTCAATGAACTTGCGACTGACCACCACACTAGTTTGCGTAAGGCTCTTGTGGTGATTCCGGCCGAACGAGTAGCTCGGCAGGCCGAGGCAGCTGGCTTCAGAAACCTGATCGTTCCCGCAGGCTTAGACGATCAAAATCTGGTAACCAGCGTTGAAGCAACGCTTGCAGCAAAAGCTAACAACAACGGATAACCGAGTAAGGATGCCCGTGACTGAGACAACGAACCAATTGCCCGCCCCGGTTGAAGAAACCGACACCCAAAAACCGCGTCTTTGGCCTGTCTGGATCATCGCCATCGTTGCCCTGATCCTTGTGATACTGCTTGCCCTGTGGAACTGGCAACAATGGAACAGGCAGAACAGCAGCCTGCAAGCTCTTCAGGATCTCAAGCAAGACACCGAACAACTCGAGACTCTCTACGGAAGTCGTGGCGGCGAGCAGAGCCAACGCATTCAAACCCTCGAAAACAAACTGGCTGAACAGCGTGAATTGATTGCCACGCAGCAACGGCAAATCGACCACAACGCTCGGGAACTGCTGGAAGCCGGTAACCGCACTCGCACTGACTGGCTGTTGGCGGAAGCCGAATACCTGCTGCGTGTCGGCAACCAGCGTTTGATGATCGAAAAAGACATTCGCGGCGCACTCTCTGCGCTGGAATCCGCCGACGAAGTGTTAGCGGAATCCGATGACATCGGCGTTTACCCGGTTCGCGAACAACTGGCCAAGGAAATCCTGGCGCTTAAGAGCATTCAGGGCGTGGATCGCACCGGTTTGTATCTGAAGCTCGAAGCGGCCATTGCCAGCGTGAACGAGCTGACTACCCAAGCGCTGATTCACGATCAGGCGCCGGGCTTCAACATGACCGAAGACAGCAATGCGCCGGAAGATGGCAGCAACATGTTTACCCGCGGCTGGAACCGCTTCCTAAGCACGCTGAAAGACGTTGTAGTGGTGCGCCGAATGGATGAAACGGTGAAGCCCTTGATGTCCCCGGACCAAAGCGCCTGGGCTCGCCTGAACCTGCAACTCATGTTGGAAGAAGCTGAAATGGCGGTACTTCGGGGCAACCAAACGCTTTACGAGCGCGCCCTCGAAAAAGCCAGACGCACCGTCAGCGAATGGTACGACTCGAGCAACCCAGCCGTTCAAGGCTTGTCCGATATCCTGACCGAACTGGCCGACAAGCATGTTGACCCGAAGTTGCCGGATGTCAGCCAATCGCTCGGCCTGCTCAAAGAACGCTTGGCAGGACGACTGGCTACCGACAGCGAGGGTAAAGATTCATGATTCTCCTGCTGCTGATTATTCTGGGCGCGCTGCTGATCGGAACCGGGCTGTCTCTTGGCTTGGCCTACGATCTGGGCTATATCCGCATCAGCTTGGGCAATTATCTGATCGAAACCAACTTCTGGGTCGGGTTGGCTCTGATTGTTTTACTGGTGCTTGTGAGCCTGTTCGTCATTAACACCATCAGACGATTCCGCAAAGGCACCAGTCTGATGGCCACCTGGGTTAGCCGGGGCCACGAGCGCCGCGCCAGACGCCGCACCACAAAAGGCCTGCTCGCCCTCGCCGAAGGCAACTGGCAAAGAGCGCGAAAACTGCTGTCCAGTGCCGCCAGCCATGCCGATACACCGCTGATCAACTATTTGGCGGCCGCCCAGGCAGCGTCCGAAACCGGCGATCACGAGGGCGTCGATGAACTGTTGCGCCTTGCCTTCGAGAGCACACCCGGTTCCAGCCTTGCGGTTGGTATCACCCAAGCCCAGTTGCAGCTTTCGGGCAACCGCTTAGAACAAGCGCTGGCCACATTGCTGCGTCTTCGTAAAGAAGCACCTCATCACCCTTTCGTACTGAAACTGCTGAAAACCACGTATCTTCGGTTGGAAGACTGGAAGGAGCTTTCAAAACTGCTGCCGGAACTGCGTAAGCGCAGCGTGCTGACCGAAAAAGAGCTGGACGACCTAGAACGTGAGGTCTGGAAGAACTTGCTGGAGCGTGCCGCAGAAGATTGCGAACGCAAGCGTGAGAGCGATCCGGAAGCATCTGTAGAGCCTCTCACCCGTTTGTGGGACGAGTTGCCTCGATTCGTGCGCCGAGACGAACACACCATTCGGGACTACACACGACTACTGGCACGTTTGGGCGATGAAGAACAAGCCGAAACCCTGCTGCGCAAGGTGCTTAGAAACCACTGGAGCGATGAGCTGATCAACCTGTACGGGCGCCTGGAAGGCAGCGAACCCGAAGTTCAGCTACTCACCGCTGAACAATGGTACAAAGATCGCCCCAACAACCCTCAACTGTTATTGGCGCTGGGGCGCTTGAGCCTGAGGAATCAGCTGTGGGGCAAAGCCAGAGAGTACTTTACCGCCAGCCTGAAATTGAAACGAGATCGTGAGACCATGGCTGAGCTGAGCCGGCTGAACGCCCATATGGGCCAAGAAGAAAGCAGCGTAAAACTGATCATGCAAGAGCTTGAATCAGACAACGCCCTGCCCGAGTTACCTATGCCCAAGGCCTGATTTATCAGGCCCTTGGGGCATACTCCAAAACATCCGACAAAAAGTCCTGTTCGGAAAGCCCTGCCTCTACCAATGCATCCATCAGTGTGTACACCATCGTTGGTGACCCGCTGGCATGCACTTCCACCGAGCGCCAGTCGATACCCGTTGCAAGAACCGCACGCACCAGCTGGTCGTGGTGGCCAGCCCAGTCGTTGTCTTCGTCATCGCCGACAACCGGCAGAAAGGTGAAAGCATCCCACTCGTCGTGCCAGCGTTGGGCCAGAGAGCGGAGGTACATATCTTCGTGTTTGCGCACGCCCCAAAACAACTTGACGCTATGGCTGAAGTTGGTTTCTTTCAGGTACTCTACCAAACTCTTCATCTGCGCAAAGCCGGTGCCCGCTGCTACAAGCACCAACGGCTTATCCGGCGCAGCCGCCAGGCAAGCCTTACCGTGTGGCAACTGCACCGAGACATCTTCTCCTGACGTCAGCGCATCAATCACCTTCTGCGCAGAAACCCACTCAGGCGTGGCCTGAATGTGCAGGATGATGTTTTCCGCCGAAGGGCTACTGGCAATCGAGAAGTAACAGGGATCTGCGTCTGGCAAGTTTACCGATAAGTACTGGCCGGCATGGAAGCTCACATCCCGACGCCGAGGCAACTTCAACTCTACCCGGTATACGTCGTGGTTGATGGAGCTGACGTCCACCACCTTGGCTTGATATATACGGGGCTGATGATTTCCTGTTGCCATAACGGCGGGTATCTCCAATTCGATATCGGAGAGGGCCTGAGTCCGACACATCATCAGACGCCCTCCGGTTAGTATGTGTTGCTGGCTCCGGGTATTCAAAGCTTGCCCGCTAACCAGCCGGGCTTCGCAGATTTCACAAACGCCGTTGCGGCATGCCGCCGGTGCTTGAATACCCGCTTCTGCGGCTGCCGAAAGCAAGTCATCGGTACCGTTTACCGGGCAACTCAGACCTGCAGGGTGCAAGCGAACGCGATGCAAGGTTGCTACCCCTTCATTTTGGGGAGTTATCCGGAATTTCAATCCCCAGGCTGTCCCAAATGTCATCCACCCGCTGCTTCACCTCATCGGTCATGGTGATGGCTACTCCCCATTCACGATCGGTTTCACCCGGCCATTTGTTGGTCGCATCCAGCCCCATTTTGGAGCCCAAACCGGAGACCGGCGAAGCAAAATCCAGATAATCGATCGGCGTATTGTCGACCAGCGTGGTGTCTCGAGTCGGATCCATTCGGGTAGTCATTGCCCAGATCACATCTTCCCAGCTACGGGCATTTACATCGTCGTCGGTGACGATCACAAACTTGGTGTACATAAACTGCCGCAAAAACGACCATACGCCCATCATTACCCGCTTGGCATGGCCGGGGTACTGCTTTTTCATGGTAACAATGGCCAGCCGATACGAGCAGCCTTCCGGCGGCAGATAGAAATCGACGATTTCCGGGAACTGCTTCTGCAGTATCGGAATGAACACTTCGTTCAGAGCCACGCCCAACACCGCCGGCTCATCGGGCGGACGGCCGGTGTAGGTGCTGTGATAAATCGGATCTTTGCGATGAGTGATGCGCTCAACGGTAAACACCGGGAACTCATCCACTTCGTTGTAATAGCCGGTGTGGTCACCAAACGGCCCTTCTGGCGCCGTATCATCGGGATAAATAAAGCCTTCCAGAACGATCTCGGCGCTGGCCGGAACCTGAAGATCGCTGAGCCCGGCATTCACCAATTCGGTACGCGAGCCGCGCAACAGCCCGGCAAAAGCGTATTCGGACAGGCTATCCGGCACCGGCGTCACGGCTCCGAGAATGGTGGCGGGGTCAGCGCCCAAGGCAACCGCGACCGGGTAAGGTTTATCGGGATTCGCTTTGCGGAATTCCTGATAGTCCAAAGCACCCCCGCGGTGGCTGAGCCAGCGCATGATCAATCGATTACGACCGATGACCTGCTGCCGGTATATACCGAGATTCTGGCGTTCTTTATTGGGCCCACGGGTAATAACAAGCGGCCAGGTCACCAGCGGACCAGCATCCCCGGGCCAACAGTGCTGAACCGGAATCTGATAGAGGTCTACTTTATCTTTCTCGATCACCACCTCTTGGCAAGGCGCGGAGCGGAGCACTTTCGGGCTCATGCGCATGACTTGCTTGAAGATGGGTAATTTTTCCAGAGCGTCTTTGAAGCCTTTGGGGGGATCCGGCTCTTTCAAAAATGCCAGCAACTTGCCGACTTCTCGCAGAGCGCTGACATCATCCTGCCCCATACCCAAAGCAACCCGCTTTGGCGTACCGAACAGGTTGGCCAGCACAGGCATGTCATAGCCTTTCGGATTTTCAAACAACAACGCCGGACCACCTGCCCGCAGGGTGCGGTCGCAGATTTCGGTCATTTCCAGGTGGGGGTCAACTTCTACGCTGATGCGCTTTAGCTCTCCCAGTTTCTCCAGCTGGGCAATGAAGTCTCTCAGGTCGTTGTATTTCATTTGATGCTCCGCTTTTAGCCTTCCATGCCTTGAGGATTCGGAGGGCTAAAGTCAGTGTTTGGACTGGGGAGTTGGAATCAAGCCGGGCGAGGGGCCAAAACGGAAAACGTGGTTTCCCTGAATGTTTTGGTCCCTCGCCCGGCTTGGTTCTTCGAACGTTAGGCTTGGATACCGCGCATAAACGGCGTTCGCCCGACTCCGAAGTTCAAACTCAACGACGCTTCATAGACTGGAAAAATTCGTCGTTGGTTTTGGTATCCCGCAATTTGTCCAGCAGGAACTCCAGTGACGCCGTGTCATCGTCCATGGAGTGCAGCAACTTGCGCAGTATCCAGACACGCTGGATTTCCGACTCAGACATCAACAGGTCTTCACGGCGAGTACCGGAGCGACGCACGTTGATGGCCGGGTAAACGCGTTTCTCGGCAATCTTACGGTCCAGGTGGACTTCCATATTACCGGTACCTTTAAACTCCTCGTAGATGACTTCATCCATTTTGGAGCCGGTGTCTACCAGAGCGGTCGACAGGATAGTCAAACTACCACCCTCTTCAACATTACGGGCAGCACCGAAGAAGCGCTTCGGCTTTTCAAGTGCGTGGGCATCCACACCACCGGTCAGTACTTTACCGGAAGAAGGAATCACCGTGTTATAGGCGCGAGCCAGACGAGTCATGGAGTCCAGCAGAATGATCACATCTTTCTTGTGTTCAACCAGACGCTTGGCTTTTTCGATCACCATTTCGGCCACCTGAACGTGACGGGCTGGTGGCTCGTCAAAGGTTGAGGCAATCACTTCGCCGCGCACCGTGCGCTGCATTTCTGTCACTTCTTCCGGACGCTCGTCAATCAGAAGCACCATCAAATGACATTCTGGGTTGTTACGAACGATCGACTGGGCGATACCCTGCATCAGCAGTGTTTTACCGGCCTTAGGTGGCGATACGATCAGACCACGCTGGCCTTTACCGATCGGCGATACCAGGTCAAGTACCCGGGAAGAAAGGTCTTCGGTACTGCCATTACCCACCTCCAGCACCAAACGCTCATCCGGGAACAGCGGCGTCAGGTTTTCAAAAAGAATCTTGTTACGGGCGTTGTCCGGCTTGTCGAAGTTAATCTCGCTCACTTTCAACAGAGCAAAGTAACGCTCGCCGTCTTTCGGTGGGCGGATCTTGCCGGCAACCGTATCACCGGTCCGCAAGTTAAAGCGGCGGATCTGGCTCGGGGACACGTAGATATCGTCAGGGCCGGCCAGGTAGGACGCATCGGCAGAACGTAGAAAGCCGAAGCCATCCTGCAGAATCTCCAGTACACCATCACCGTATATATCTTCGCCGCTCTTGGCGTGCTTCTTCAGAATGCTGAAGATGACGTCTTGTTTGCGCGAACGGGCGAGGTTGTCGAGGCCCATTTCTTGCGCGATTTCGAGCAATTCGGGCACAGATTTCTGCTTGAGTTCAGTAAGATTCATAATTTGTAGGATTTTTCAGGAATGGAAGTAAACGACGGTTGAAATTGCAGGGATGCCCCTGAACGCGTTGATCATAAATATATATTGAAACAAGGTGCTGGCAGATGGAGCATCCGGTGCAGAGGGAAGCCGGATATAATTGCTTGTGCCAGTAGAGTGGGAACAACTGTTCGCCGGGCAGTCAGCATAATCGACCACCTTGACCGGACATGTCAAGTCCACTGGACAAATTAACACCAACTTTCGCCAAAAATGCCCGCGCGCAAGGACCGCAACCTTTCCCTGAGGGGGGGACTCCCTTCCATTACCCGCCATTGAAAGGGATACTGAGAGTCAAAATTTCCCCTGTGATTTTCGGAGCACGTTCCCATGAGCACTGAACCCACGAACGAACTCAAACCTCTCAATATCGCGATTCTTACGGTCTCCGATACTCGCGGCGTTGATGAAGATTCCTCCGGTCAGTTTCTTGAAGACAGTGTGGTGGAGTCCGGTCATCAGCTTATTGCGCGGCGCATCCTGCCGGACGACATTTATCTGATACGCGCTGCGATGTCATTCTGGATCGCGGATCCGGATATTCATGCAATCATCATCACAGGTGGCACCGGCTTTAGCGAGCGCGATAGCACGCCAGAAGCGGTTAAACCGCTCCTGGACAAATACATTGAAGGGTTTGGCGAAGAGTTCCGGCGTCTATCCGCTGCGGAAATTGGCAGCTCCACCATTCAGTCCAGAGCCTTTGCCGGCCTTGCCAACCATACGGTGATTTTCTGTCTGCCTGGCTCCACGGGGGCATGCCGCACGGGCTGGAATGGCATTCTGAACACGCAACTGGACAGCCGCCACGCCCCCTGCAACTTCTCGGCCCTGGTTAGCCGCAAGCCGCAGCGCGCGGTCGAGCGGCTTCATCAGGTGATTGGAAAACGCGCCACACGTTAGTTCTGAACACGGAGACAAGCATCATGACAGCCCAGCTGACGCCGATCGAAGAAGCCCTTGCTCACCTGCTGGGCAAGGCTCCGGTGATTACGGCAACCGAACGACTGCCGCTCACCGAAAGCTTTGGCCGCATACTGGCACAGGATTACCAGGCTCCGGCGGATGTCCCCCCAGCCGACAACAGTTCGGTAGATGGCTATGCTTTGCGCGCTGAGGACTACGTTCCTGGTCAAGCATTACTGGTATCTGACCGGATTCCCGCAGGCTCTGCCCCAAGCCCACTGAAGCCCGGGACCGCTGCCCGCATTTTTACCGGCTCGGAAATTCCGGCAGGGGCCGATACCGTCATCATGCAGGAGCGGGTTGAGGTGACCGATAGCGGCATCCTGATTAATGCCGAGGTAAAGGCTGACCAGAATATCCGCCGACGAGGCCAGGATCTTGCGAAGGGCAGCCTGGCACTGGGCAAAGGCACAAAAATCCGGGCTCAGGAAATGGGCCTTCTAGCGTCTATAGGTTTAGCTGAAGTTACGCTGGTGAAAAAGCTGCGGGTCGCAATTTTGTCGACCGGCGATGAGCTGGTCGACCCGGGAACTCCGCTGGGGCCGGGCCAGATTTATAACACCAACCGTTTCACCCTGCTTGCGCTTTTGGCAGAGGCCGGCTGTGAGGTCGTGCTGTGTGAAACTCTGAAAGACACCCGAACTGCCACCCGAGAAACTCTTGAGCGCGCAGCGACACAGGCAGATTTGATCATCACCAGCGGGGGCGTTTCCGTGGGTGAGGAGGATCACGTAAGAGCGGTCTTGGAAGAGTTTGGCGAGCTGTCGCTCTGGCGCTTGGCGATCAAACCCGGCAAGCCGCTGGCATTTGGTTCAATTAAGGGCACGCCAGTATTCGGCCTGCCAGGTAATCCAGCCTCGGTGCTGGTCACTTTTCTAATGGTGGCGATGCCCTACATTCGCACTGGCCAAGGGCGTCTACGCATTCACCCTGTGGGCCTGCAGCTGCCCGCCGCATTTAACACAACCTCGACTTCGGTGCGCAGGGAGTTTATCCGTGCACGCATTGAATCGGTTAACGCCGAGGCGCGAGTCAGTGCGTACCCGAACCAGAGCTCGGGTGTATTGAGCTCTGCCTGCTGGGCCGATGGCTTAGCGGTCGTTCCGGAGCACAGCACGGTTGCCGAGGGCAGCCTGCTCACCTACTACCCATTCACGGAGTTACTGAGCTGATATGACTGACCAGACCATTACCGTCCGTTTTTTTGCCCGTCTCCGTGAAGAGTTAGGTACGGAGCAACTCACATTGCCGGCAAACAAGGGGCAGACTGCCGGGGATTTGCTGGCAGAGCTGGCGAGTCGTGGTGGCCCCTGGACCCAACTGCAAGGTGACCAACCTGTGATGGTTGCCATCAATCAGGCGATGGCGAAACCCGCCGCAACTGTGAAGGCCGGCGATGAGGTCGCTTTTTTCCCACCGGTAACCGGGGGTTAATATGATCAGCATTCAGACTGAAGATTTTGACACTGGTACTGAGTATGCCGCTCTTCGTAATAGCGGTGCAGGCACGGGGGCTATCGCCACCTTTACCGGACTGGTTCGTGACACTGGCGATACGCAGGATGTGTCCGGGCTCTTTCTCGAGCACTATCCGGGCATGACGGAACAGGTTATTACGGAGTTGATTGAGGAGGCTTCCCGGCGATGGGATGTGCGTAAGGCACGAGTTATTCATCGGGTGGGCAGGTTATTGCTGCAAGATCAGATTGTGTTTGTAGGCGTGTGCAGTGCTCACCGGGCGGATGCGTTTGCAGCCTGTGAGTTTATTATGGACGCGTTGAAAACTTCAGCGCCGTTTTGGAAGAAAGAACTCTCTGAGGCTGGGGAACATTGGGTGGAGCAAAAGGCTTCGGATGTTGCTCGCGGAGAAGCTTGGCGCAAGTAGCCCAGAAGCTCGATTATGCCAGGCAAACGCGGTAACGGAGGATACCGCCATCCTCTTCCCGAACCCATTCAACCCGGTGACCGGCTATCTCGCAAAGCGCCTGTAAATCCCGACGGCTGGTTGGGTCATCGGCCAAGAATTCAACCAGTGTCCCGCTGGGCAAACCCTGAGTGCGCTTTTTGAAACGCAAAACGGGGAGGGGGCACACCAAACCGATCGCATCGATTTGGTGTGTTTCCACTTGGTCAGTCAAGACGCACGCTCGTTTCGCTACTTCCTTGCTCGGCTGATGACCAACCGAACTGACCTAGAGCCAGCGGGGCGGCGAAAGCAATCAGCAAGGCCGCAATAAATGCCGCAATCATAACTTTCACGGGCCTTCTCCTTTGCCTTGTTTAGCCTCGACCTCAGCCACCCACAGATCGTGATGCTGGCGCGCCCATTCCACATCAACCTGACCGTTACCCATAGCATCATACGCACCCTCCATTCCAACGGTGCCTATATAAATGTGGGCAATAATGGCCAGCATCATGACGAACGCCACGATCGAGTGCCAGATGTTGGCATACTGCATTTCTTCGTGCGGCGTCAGGGCCGTATCGAAGTCTGTTCCGAAGACACTGTTAATGACGCTAAAGGTCTCGGCAAACATGGGCATCTGAAACGGGAACAGCAGCGACAAACCAGACAGCGAAACAGAAAAACCCAACACCATAACGGTCCAGAAAACGATCTTCTGTCCGGCATTGAATTTTTTTGCGGAAGGATGGGAATTGGTAAAAATGCCGCCGCCCGCCTTGAGCCACTGCCAATCCAGCTTGTTAGGAATGTTGTGCGCCACCCACATAAAAAACGTCATCAACAGCCCGAGCATAAAGGCCCAGGAAATGTTGTTGTGAATCCACTTGGAGCCGGCTGCCAGGGTCGCAAAGGCATCGGGCCCAAAAATGGGGATCAGGAAGCTCCGCCCCATCAGGGTAATGAGCCCCGTTAGTCCCAGCGCAATAAACGAGCCCGCCAACAACCAATGTCCAAATCGCTCGACGGCCTTGAATCGTTGTATTGTGACGCCTGAAGGGCCGCCATCGATCATGATTTTGCCGCGAATGAGGTAAAACACCACCAGCAGAACGATGAAACCCAGGAGCGCGCCGCCGCCATAGGTAATGATCGGCCCCTCGCGCAGCTTATACCAGGGCATGCCTCCGTCTTGGATCAGGACGTCAGCCGCAGGCCCCCGGACCTGTGTGTTGGCGTCAACTTCGTTATAGCGAATGGAGCGGTAGGTGTCTGAGCGAGAAACCCCGCCTCGTGTACCTAATTGCTCGGTGATCGGAGACGCATTGGCTGGATCACCCAGATTTTCAGACCGGAACGACCCGTCAACTTTCAACTTCTGTTGACGAGCCATGATGTCTTCCAGGGTTTGAGCACCCCCGGTCGCTGTCCGATCAACCGCGGGCTCCGCCCAGGCAGAGTTGAATGACAGGGCCGCCAGCACAAAGAATGCTGCACCCAATAATTTTAAGTTCATTAGAGCACTCCAACGGAATAAACAAGAAGTATTCGTTGCCTCAATAACGTCCGGGGCCGGAAGGCCCCGGAATACTCAGGCAAACTTATGCACCCTTCTTCTCGTAGGCTGTGCCCCACCCCCAGGCGCCCGAACCAAAACCACGGCTCACGACGCGCTGGCGATAAATGTCCGCCACCTCGTTGCCATCACCGGCCAACAGGGCTTTGGTCGAACACATTTCCGCACAGAGTGGCAATTTGCCCTCTGCGATACGGTTACGCCCGTATTTAGAGAACTCGGCCGCGGAATTGTCTTCTTCAGGACCACCTGCACAGAACGTACATTTGTCCATCTTGCCACGACTGCCAAAGTTGCCCGCTTGGGGGAACTGGGGAGCGCCGAAGGGGCAAGCGTAGAAACAATACCCACAACCAATGCATAGATCCTTGGAGTGCAACACGATTCCGTCTTCGGTCTGGTAGAAGCAATCCACGGGACAAACCGCCATACAAGGCGCATCTGAACAGTGCATGCAAGCTACCGAGATCGAGCGTTCGCCAGGCTTACCATCTTCGATGGTCACCACCCGCCGACGGTTGATACCCCAAGGGACTTCATGCTCATTCTTACAGGCCGTTACGCAGGCATTACATTCGATGCAGCGTTCGGCGTCGCAAAGGAATTTTGCGCGTGCTTGTCCTTCAAGTGCCATGGTCTACACCTCTTGTTATGCCGGCATAATCGAACACAGGGTAGCTTTGGTCTCTTGCATCTGCGTGACCGAGTCATACCCGTATGTTTGAACAACATTTGTAGATTCACCCAGAACATAGGGATCAGAGCCTTTGGGATACTTATCCCTCAGAGACTTACCCTCCAGGTGCCCGCCGAAGTGGAACGGCATAAAGGCTACGCCCTCGCCAACACGTTCGGTCACCATAGCCTTGACCTTAATACGACCTCCTTCCGGCCCGGTAACCCAAACATCCTTGCCATCACGAATATTCAGGTTGTTCGCATCCCGCGGATTCACCTCAATAAACATGTCCTGCTGCAATTCTGCCAACCAGGGGTTAGAACGCGTCTCGTCACCACCACCCTCATATTCGACCAGACGGCCAGAGGTCAGAATGATGGGGAAGTCCTTGCTGAAGTCCTTCTTCTGAATGGACTCGTACAAGGTCGGTACACGCCAGAACGTCTTGTCTTCATAAGTCGGGTAATCTTTGACCAGATCGCGACGCGTCGTGTAGAGCGGCTCGCGATGAATCGGCACGGGATCCGGGAAGTTCCAGACCACAGTTCGCGCTTTGGCGTTACCAAAGGGTGCACATTCGTGTTTGATCGCAACACGCTGTATCCCGCCGGATAGGTCAGTCTTCCAGTTAGTCTCGGGGCCGGCAACCGCGTCTATGCTGGCACGTTCTTCGGCCGTAAGATCCCCGTCCCAGCCCAGGTCCATCAACATCTGCATGGTGAACTCGGGATAACCATCCTTGATCTCCGAGTTTTTCGAGTAAACGCCTTCTGCCAGCAGGTTTTCACCATTGCGCTCAACACCAAAGCGGGCGCGGAAAGTGAGACCGCCCTGGGACACAGGCAGCGACAGATCGTAAAGATTCGGTGTGCCCGGGTGGTTCATTTCTGCCGTGCCCCAACAAGGCCAGGGCAAGCCATAGATGTCTCCATCGCAAGGCCCGCCCTTTGCACGAAGGGTGGTCTTGTCGAAGTGATGCTGGTACTTCATGTGTTTCTTGAGACGTTCGGGCGATTGCCCCGTGTAGCCGATGGTCCACATACCACGGTTGAATTCACGAGTGATGTCCTCGATTACCGGCTCATCGCCTTCGATGGCAATGTTGCGGAATAAACGATCGGTGAAACCGAACTTGTCCGCAAACAACTTCATGATTTCGTGATCAACCTTTGAATCAAACAGTGGCTCAACCACTTTTTCTCGCCACTGAAGCGATCGGTTCGATGCAGTGACCGAACCGCTGGTCTCGAACTGAGTGGTCGTTGGCAGCAGATAAGCGCCATCTTTGCGATCGTGCAACACGGCTGAAACGGTCGGGAAGGGATCCACTACGACCAACAGGTCCAGCTTTTCCATGGCTTCCTTCATTTCAAGCATACGGGTCTGGGAGTTGGGCGCGTGGCCCCACAGCACCATGGCCCGGGTGTTGTCAGGCTGCCCGAGGTTTTCCTTGGCCTCCAGAACACCGTCGATCCAGCGTGACACCGGGATGCCCTTCTCGTTGATCATGGCTTTGGACTTGCCGTTCTTGTCCCACACGGCAAACCGACCCTTCAGCCAGTCTGGGTCTTCCTCCCAGACTCGCATCCAATGGGCCCAGGCACCCGCGCTCAGACCGTAATAGCCCGGCAGTGTGTCGGCCAATACACCCACGTCGGTGGCGCCCTGAACGTTATCGTGTCCACGGAAAATATTGGTGCCGCCGCCAGAAACGCCCATGTTGCCCAATGCCAGCTGCAGAATGCAGTAGGCGCGCGTGTTGTTATTGCCGTTGGTATGCTGGGTACCGCCCATGCACCAGATCACGGTACCCGGGCGATTATTGGCCAGGGTGCGGGCAACACGTTCAAGCTGGGCGCCCGGCACGCCGGTTACGCGTTCAACTTCTTCAGGATTCCAGCGTTTCACCTCTTGGCGGATTTCATCCATGCCCCAAACCCGGGTGCGGATAAACTCCTTGTCTTCCCATTTGTTCTCGAAGATATGCCAGAGAAGGCCCCACACCAGTGCAACGTCTGAACCCGGACGGAATCGAACAAACTCGTCAGCGTGGGCTGCGGTACGTGTGAAACGCGGATCACAAACGATCAGTGGTGCGTTGTTTTCTTCTTTGGCTTTCAGAATGTGCAGGAGCGACACCGGGTGGGCTTCGGCGGGGTTGCCTCCGATCAGGAAGATCGCCTTGGACTTGTGGATGTCGTTATACGAGTTCGTCATCGCACCATAGCCCCAAGTATTGGCTACGCCAGCGACTGTTGTCGAATGGCAAATCCGGGCTTGGTGATCGACGTTATTGGTACCCCAGTAGGCCGCGAATTTTCGGAAAAGATAAGCCTGCTCATTGTTGAACTTGGCGCTGCCCAGCCAATAGACCGAGTCAGGTCCGCTCTCGTCGCGGATCTGAAGCATCTTGTCGCCAATTTCGTTGATCGCCTGATCCCAAGGGATCTTCTGCCACTGGCCGTTGACCATTTTCATGGGGGACTTGAGACGACGCTCGCCGTGAGCATGCTCGCGCACCGAAGCGCCTTTGGCGCAGTGGGCACCCATATTGAAGGGGCTGTCCCACCCCGGCTCCTGCCCAATCCAGGTACCATTCTGGACTTCCGCCTCGACAGTGCACCCCACCGAGCAGTGCGTACATACGGACTTTTTGCGAACGATTTTCCCGCCTTCGGCCGAAGGCGCCGCAGCTTCGACCCGCCCCGACGTCAGCGATAAAGCCGCCATGCCACCCACTGCAACACCAGAGGCCGTCAGAAACTGACGGCGGTCCAACGTTTTGGCAGCGAGAGATGAAAGTAAAGATCCTGCACGGGAGCCTTTCGCTACCCCGTTGGTCTTCTTCCTTAACATGTCTCTTACCTCTCTCTTTTTATTCTCATTTTTCTGGAGGCGCTATCACCCAAGAGCATCACGCAACCTTGGATAATTTACACTTCCTCAAAAGCGAGCCGATTCAAAATATTTACGTGTGTGTTCCGTGTCACGCAGGCCGCGGCTTTTAGGGACGTCATTTTTGACGACCTCAGCTGCAGCGTTCGGTGCAACCGCCATTGCAACGGCAGCCGGCGCTGCAGTTGCTGCCATTTGCAAGAAACGGCGACGACTGTTTTCACGCTTCGGGCTGTCCATAGGACTCCTCCCCAGGGTCAAAGGATCATTCAGATCCTGATTACTGAATTGCAAAGGCATCTGTTTCTACCGCCATGAAAGCCCGCCCCAGCGAACCTACCGGCGCATAGAAGATGGCGCCTTGCGCTTCTTCCAAATCGATAAAAAACAATGCAGCCCACTTTGCCAAGTGCGCGTCGAAAAAGGTTTTTTGCGAAGAAAGATCGCTGTCGCAAGGAAATTCGCCGGTAATGATGCCCGCCATAATTTCGCAAAGCGTACCGATGTGATCTTCAGGTTCTTTGATGTCGCTACGGGCTTTGATGCCCCGAGCCATCAGGTCTGTTCGCAAATTGGCAAGGGGCTTTTCGTTTAAAAAACCCGTCAGGTAATAGCTGGCATAAGGCAGGAGTTCACCGCGGCCGAGCCCAACGAACAAGTTGTTGTACTCACGTTCGGCATCAAAAGGCGTGGTGCGTTCGGCCAGAGCGGCCAGATTTTTAGAAGCCGAGCCCAACGGGGTGTCATCACCCTGTAACGAAGCCAGCCCTGCAAGCAGGTCCTTTGAAGGAGGGTTGCCCAGCAAGACACCCAGCAAGCGATATATTTGAGCCCTCGCTCGATCTTCGTCACTGATCGTACGAGGGCATTGAACCTCAGCAGTGTTAACCAAGTGTCTATCCTTAGCTTTTATTGTTTAAATTTTGCACCACATATTCTTATAGCTCCGATCCAACGCCGGCGCAACTCTACGTACCCGAGCGCTATGACTCGAAACGCATTCTGGGACGATAGCGCGGCTCGGCTTCAGGCTCGGATTCGCCAGCCTCGGGCTCAATGCTGCGACTCTCGGGGAGCGGCTCCACACACATCTCGAGCTCCGGTTTCTCTGCAGCCCCATCAGGCGCTATCGGCTCCGGCTTTTGCGCGGGTCCCTCAACCCGATTTCCGAGCTGTTCATCAAGTTTCTTCGTTTTATCAATCAGTCCCTGCCCCACCTTGTACAGGGTCTTGGCACCTTTAACCGTGGGGCCTGCAGCAGTAAAATCCTCGTCATAGTCGTTAAGACCATCCAGTACCGCCAGAACGGGGTTGGATTTCCAAAGCGATCGAAGCGCCTTACGGCGCAGAAGATCCGGGATCTCTTTTCGCATAAACCCGGTCACGTCGGTTCCCAGCTCAATGCTGTCCGGATCAGGCAAACCGTATTTCTCGAGAACCTCTTGCTCAGACAGGGTCTCGTTTCGGGCTAACTCCTGCTCCTCCGCAGAGCGGTCAGCCCCCTCCGAAGGTACGGGAAGAGGCGTCGTTTCTGCGCTTCTTTCTGCCTTTGCTTTTAAGCGCGACCAGCGTTGTAAACGTGACTCGGCCATCACTGCAGTCTCGGTTTTTTGATGTTAGCGGGAGCGCGATAGACATCGCTTTCCTGACGGATACGCGGGTCGCCTTTTGCGTCTTCGATACCGTCTACACGAATCTCGTCACGACGGCGTTTCTTGAAAGGCTCTTCGATGTAGTGCATGTCGATAAACTCTTTTATCCAGGCCGCCAAGGACTCCGGGACCGGCACCGCTTCGACAATGCTCTCGCCGCTATCCAGAGAATCCAGTGCCTCATGGGCGCTGGCGGTAACGGTGCTGACAACCCACCCCGATGGAGACTGACTGGTGGCATCTTTATCCATGATGACCCAGACGGAAGGAACGTTCATATTGAGGGACACCAGATACCCCTCAACATCGGCGCGATACAGTTCCATGGTTACTGTTCCCGCGTGGTAATCGACGACCTCACCTTCGTGAACCAGTTCTTTCCAAAAGGCGTCCGGCGCCCCCGGGATAATGGCAACGGGCTTCCAGACGTCACGCGCCCAGCGCGTTACGCCGGGCGAACGACGAACGACGGCCCCGACTTGCAACTCGCGTCTCCACTGATCTGTTCGACTGCTCATGACACTTCTCTTGTTTGTTATAGCCTAGTATTAGCAGTGGCCCGACACTTATCCAATTGTCCAAAAGCAAATGGCTGTGGCATGCTCATGTAGTAAAGCCAATTCGTATATATATAACAACAACGAAACGAGCCAGGTTCCTGATGACAGCACACAAAACCCTACTGGTATGTTCCTGCGACAAGACGCAGCGCCTCGATCCGGAGATGCTGAAGGCAGCAGCAGGTGCTGAGCATGTGGTCGCAGTGAATCAATTGTGCGGCAACGACTTGAGCACGGCCGCGGAGCACCTTGGAGCCCGCAACGAAGTGCTTATCGCCTGTGGCCAGCAGGCCGCTTTGTTCGAGCGTCTCGCCGAGGACATATACGCTGAGACTCAGCACGCTGCGACACTCCATACCATTGATATCAGGGATCGGGCGGGCTGGAGCGCTCCCGACGCAAAGCCCGAGCGCTTAGCGGCCAAACAGGCGGCCCTGATTGCTGCGGCCCAGCTGCCGGCCCCAATGGCCCCCGCCAAAACCATTCAGTCCAGCGGTGTATGCTGCATTATTGGCCCGACTGAGCAGGCGGTCATGATGGCAGAACTGGTCAAGGACGAGCTGGGTGTCACGTGCATCGTGAATGATGCGGGTCCTATACAGTTACCTTCCGCTGCTTACGACGTGGCAAAAGGACAGCTGACGTCAGCTTACGGCGCGCTCGGTAACTTCAAGCTGGAATTTGCCCACCTGCAAACCCTGAACCCGGCCGGTCGTGGAGAACCGGGTTACGGCGAGGTGAAATCCACGGCCCGAAGCGAGTGCGACGTGTTTATCGACCTGCGCGGCGCTGCCCCTGCGTTCCCCAGTCACCAGAAACGCAACGGCTATTTCTGGGCCGACCCGAACAAGACAGGAGAGCTGGAACGCATTGCCCTGACCGCCCGGGAGCGTGTCGGTGAGTTCGAAAAGACGGTGTACTTCAAGCTGGAAGAATCCCTGTGTGCGCACTCCCGGGCCAACCAACCCGGTTGTACCCGCTGCCTGGATGTCTGCCCCACCGAGGCCATTTTTTCTGCCGGAGATCATGTACAGATCGATTCAGACATCTGCGCCGGCTGCGGATCTTGTGCAGCGGTTTGCCCGACGTCTGCCATAAGCATGACCGAAACCCCGTTCGAGGCACTGACCAAGGCCCTAGATGTCATGGCCAAGGTGTATCGCGAGCATACCAACGAATCCCCGCGTCTGGTTTTTCACACCCTCGGTACCGGTGCTGAAGCCATTACCAATCTGGCTCGATACGATGATGGGCTGGCGGATGATTTGATCCCGATGGGGCTGGAGCACACTGACCGGATTGGCCACGCGGAAATAATGGCAGCCTTCGGGGCAGGCTATGCCGAAGTCCTGATCCTGGCCGATAACGAGATAGATCGCCAGGCGGTGGCTGCAGAAGTTGAACTGGCCCAGTCCATGCTTAAAGGAACTCATAACTCGCCGAGCCGGGTTCGGGTTATCGACGCAATCGAACTTTGCAACGCTGGCGACAACGCCGGCAGAGTGAGTGATCCCGTTTTGCTGGTCGGAGGGCGCCGGGACATCACACGCGTCGCGGTTGCCGCTATGGCGGACAAGATCGAGGCACCCATTCCGCTGCCCGCGGGCGCACCATACGGTGCGATAAACATTGATTCCGATAAATGCACGCTCTGCCTGGCGTGCGTGTCGCTGTGTCCGACGGGCGCTCTTGGTGACCACCCGGATCGGCCTGAAGTTCAGTTCACGGAAAACGCTTGTGTCCAATGCGGAGTCTGCGACAGCACCTGCCCGGAGTCGGCCATCACGTTAATACCCCAGCTGGATGTATCCAAGGATGCACTGATTGCCCGGCCACTTCATAGCGAGGAGCCTTTCGAATGCATCAATTGTGGCACCCCGTTTGGCGTTGCCAGCACCATCAACCGAATTGTCGAAAAGCTGGAAAACAAGCACTGGATGTACACGAACTCTGACAACATTCAGCTCATCAAAATGTGCGACGACTGTCGGGTCAAAGCTCAGTTCCATGGGGATCAGGCGCCCATGGCAGGGGGCCAACGCCCCCGCGTTCGCACCAGTGACGACTACCTAGACAGCTAATAATCAAGCAGGGCACAGCATGGTCGAATACACCGAAGTAGGAAAACCCAACCTGATTGGCACTGACGCGCCCAGGCCCCAAGATAAAAACCCTAAGGGGATTAGTCGCATCATTGCCATTTCATCGGGCAAAGGCGGCGTGGGCAAGTCGACCGTAGCCTCCAACCTGGCGGTCGCGCTGGCGTCTAAGGGGCTGAAAGTTGGCCTCTTGGATGCCGACGTTTACGGACCTAGCCAGCCCCGCATGCTGGGCGTTTCTGGTCGCCCATCCAGCCCCGACGGGCACACCATCCTGCCCCTGCGCAATCATGGCGTGACTCTAATGTCGCTGGGCCTGATGACCACCGATGACGAAGCCATCGTCTGGCGCGGGCCTATGCTGATGGGTGCACTGGAACAGATGATGAACCAAGTAGATTGGGGCAGGCTGGATGTGTTGCTGGTGGATCTTCCCCCGGGCACAGGGGACGTCCAGATGACGCTGAGCCAGAAGTTTTTTGTTGCCGGCGCCGTTGTCGTCTCGACACCGCAGGACATTGCCCTGATGGACGCTCGCAAAGGCATTGATATGTTCAACCGCATGGATGTGCCGTTGTTTGGCTTGATTGAGAACATGGCCTCTTTTGTCTGTGACGGCTGCGGCAAAGAACATCACCCCTTTGGATCCGGCGGAGCCCGGGCTGAAGCAGAAAAGATCGGAGCCCCCTTTTTGGGCGAGATTCCGCTCGATCTGGACATCCGTATCGGGTCAGACGGCGGCGTTCCTATCGTAGTGTCAAAACCGGAAAGCCCGCAGGCAAAAGCCTTCCAGCGCATCGCCGACGAGATCACCGCCTCTAGCGTCTACGCCCGGGCCACCCTATGAGCGAGTCGCCCCTATTCCCTCCGCTCTTAACGGGAGAAACGGTACCCAAACACACAGACCCCTTTAATAAAGCGGTCAGCCGGGCCATTGCAGGCATCGATTCCGGCACGATCTTTTACTCCGAAGCGGGCGAGACCTTACGCGCAGCTCTGGTGCTGGCACCAGAAACGCCGCTTGAGGAGGCTATCCAAGCCGTCTATGTCGCCCAGATAGGCCTTGCCGAGAGCCTCGGCGCACTGGCCCCACCGGAAGTCCCCGTGCACTTTCAATGGCCCGATCGTATCAAGGTCAATGGCGCGCTCTGTGGTGGGGTTCGCTTTGCAACGGATGCTTCGGATCCCAAGGAACACCCGAATTGGCTGGTCATTGGCATTGATGTGCCATTCAGGCATTTGAGCGACGAGCCAGGAATAAACCCGAATCAAACCTGCCTTGAAGACGAAGGGTGCGTTGATGTCACCCCTATGGCGCTGCTGGAAAGCTGGTCCAAACACACGCTTTTGTGGCTGACCTACTTTATGGATAGTGGATTTGAGCGCGTACACAACGAGTGGCGGCCACGCTGTGACACCTTGGGTAAAATGATCAACTATCCACAACCCGGCATCTTTGTCGGGCTGGACGAGAAAGGCCGGATGTTACTCCGCCAGGGCGCCATGACCGAGACATTGAGCTTAATTACATTCGCGGAGCACCTATGAAACTCGCCCGAACCCTGCGTCTGGATATATCCGATGAAAACGTCTTTGACTTGCCAGCCCCGAGCGGTGAATGGGCAATCTCGGGGGGATTTGAATTTTCCAACTGGACTGAAGCGGACCTGAAAGGCAAAGCTCGCCAGGCCTTCACCAACGGTTGGTACAGTATAGAATCTGGTGGCCGCGCCAGTTTTGTTGGCGTATGCAAAATCACCGACACCGAGTTAGAACAAGTAAAAAAAACGCTGGCGCAAACCTTTGTCGATCGTTATGGCGCGCCGGACATTGACGCGGCCTACCCGGTCGCCTGCGAAGAGATCGACCAGATGTGTAGTATGTGTGAGGACTTCGAGGAGAACACCCTGTTGATGGTCAGTCGCACGCTGACGGAGTTGGGTGTTGAGGAAACTTACCGCTCCCGGGCGCCACAAGATGCTTCCTTAGAGGCCTTTGCCGTGCACGGCAGCGTCGAGTAACTAGAGCCCGAAGCTGCCGTAGGGAATAAACCGCACGGGGGTTCCCGGCTCTATTTGCTGAGCGCTTTCATCCAGCTCCACCAAACCTTCGGACCAAGCCAGCCCGGTCACCCGGCCCGAGCCTTCAGAGCCGAACACCTCAAGCCGCCCATCGCGTATCCTCGCGCGCAACATCTCGCTGCGCCCCGGTTTCTTGTTCTTATGAAAGTTGGCGGGCATGACATAGGCCTGGGGCTCAAACCACTCGCTGCCGGCAAGAAGCGCCATGGCCGGAGCACCAAAGCGCAGCGCGCAGACCCAGGCCGCCACCGGATTGCCGGGCAAGCCCACCACCGGCGTGCCCTGGAACATAGCCAGCGCCAGGGGGCGGCCCGGCTTTATCGCGATGCGCCAGTTACTGATGTCGCCATGGGCTTTCAGTGTTTTTGACACGTGATCCTCGTCGCCTGCGGAAATACCGCCACTGGTCAGGATCAGGTCACACTGCTCTGCGCCCTTCTCTAGCGCAGATTTGACGTCTTCGGCCCGGTCAAGCACATGGCCGAGGTTCACCAGTTCATAGCCGAGCTGCACCACCAACGCGCTCAGCATCGGAAGATTGGCGTCGTAGATTTGCCAATCGGTGACCGCTGAACCAACAGGCTTCACTTCATCACCCGTGGACAGGACTCCGACACGGAGCCGCTGATAGACATCAACCGACTCGACGCCCACGCTGGCAAGCACTGAAATCTGGGTAGGCGTCAGACGGGTGCCCGCCGCAAGAATTTGATCCTGCGCCTTAATATCCTCTCCGGCCTTACGGACGTTAGCACCTGCTTTTAACGTACCGTGCAAATGCAGCTGCCCCTCAATAACCTCGCAGTCCTCTTCCAAAACCACCGTATCGGTGCCGACCGGTATCACCGCACCGGTCAGAATCCGGATAGCATGGCCTTCGGGCACATGCCCCAGGTAAGGTTCCCCGGCAGCACTCCGTCCTTCTAGCAGCGGCAGCGCGCAAGGCACTTCGGTTAAAGGTCCTGCAAACGCATAGCCATCGACCGCAGAATTGCTGCTGGGAGGGTGAGCGCGAGGTGCATAAACATCGGTTGCCAATATCCGGCCATTCACCCGTGACAACGGAACGGAGCGCTCCACGCCCACCACAGGGTGCAAACGTGAACGTAACCGTTCCAGCGCTTCTTCTACCGACGTCCAATTAACCCCGGGGGGCAGAGCAAAACAGTCATTACGAAGCGGTTTCATGGTTCTCCCGATTATTGTTTTTCGGAGCTCAGAACAAAGTCAGCAATTCCGGATACATCGTTCACATCAAAAACGGGGCCTGAGAACTCCGCAGCGTAGTCCGCTGCCAAAGCTATAATGTTGGAATCTTCCAGATACAGGGGTGTTCGCGAACTTTCCCGCCGGTGCACTTCGATCTTTCGGTGCGGGTGGGTTTTGAACCCTTCCACCACAACCCAATCGCAAGGACCTAAACGGGCCAGCAATTCATCCAGCGTCGGCTCTTTGGCACCGCGTAATTCGTGCATGATCGCGAAACGCTGACCACCCGCCAGAATGACCTCCTGGGCGCCAGCATCGCGGTGTTTGTAGCTGTCCGTGCCGGGCTGATCCACGTCCACCCTATGATGGGCATGCTTGATCGAGTTGACCCTCAGCCCTCTACCGGAAAGCTCTCGAATCAATGCACTGACCAGAGTTGTTTTCCCGGAATTTTTCCAGCCCACGATACCGATAACATTCACTTAAGGTGCTTCTCCGCCCAGGCCAGATCTTCTGGTGTATTGATGTTGAAAAAATCGCCCTCGTTGAAAACCACCAGAGTTTCACCCTGGGCTTGAGTCCACTGGCGGATCTTGCGTACTCCGTCGTTCAGGGCCGCTCTCAAATCATGCCGCAACGCGACCTGCCAGCGGCCAAAGGTCGGCTGGGGCAGTCGACCGCGTTCCGGGTCCGGGGTGGCAGCCAACACCACCGGGGTATCGTACCCGGCCAGCCGCTCCACAAGATTCTTGGGGAAAGATGGTGTATCCGCTGCAACGCTGATCAGCCATTCATGGCCCTGCTCGGCCGCCCAATCCATGCCCGCGAGAACACCGGCCAAAGGTCCCGGAAAATCGCCGATAGAATCAGCCACCACGGGCAAATTCAGGTCATCAAACCGACTTAGATCCCCATTGGCATTCAGCACAACGGCATCAACCTGCGGGGAGATTCGCTCGATAACGCGGTCAATTAAAGACTGATCGCCGAGTATCAATCGCCCTTTGTCACCACCGCCCATGCGGTTGGCCTGGCCACCGGCCAGAATAACCGCGCACTCAGTCATGCACGGCCCCTTTTCGACGCTGTTTCTTGTCTTCATCGGGAACCTGGGACAAGTCCTGATCGAACACCAGACGATGTTGCCCACTGAGGCAAGTGAACTTCTTGCCTCGCATCCGTCCGATCAGCGTCAACCCAACCTGCTGGGCAATATCGACCCCCCAGGCCGTAAAGCCCGACCGGCTGATCAGTGTCGGAATGCCCATCAGAGCCGTTTTGATCACCATTTCAGACGTCAGTCGGCCTGTTGTGTAAAGAACTTTATCTGCCGCCGGGATGCCGTTCAGGTGCATCCAGCCTGCGATCTTGTCGACCGCATTGTGACGCCCTACGTCCTCCATATAGGCGAGGATTTCGCGGCCCTGACACAGGGCAGTGCCATGAATGGCACCGGTTTCCATATACAGGCTGGGCGTGTGGTTAATCTGGTAAGAGAGATCGTAAAAGGTGCTGGTGTGTACCGGTGTATCCGGCAGTGACAGCCCTTCCAGCCCCGCCATCATGTCGCCAAACACCGTGCCCACGGCGCAACCGGAGGTTCGGGTTTTCTTTTCCAGCTTGCCCTCGACATCGGTAACGCCCGCCGTGCGCACCACAGCGACTTCAAGCTCTTCGTCAAAATCGATCCCGGTGACCTGATCGCTCTCTTTCAGCATGCCCTGATTCAGCAAAAAACCGAGCGCCAGATACTCCGGATGATCGCCGATGGTCATGGCCGTGACGATTTCCTGGCTGTTCAGGTAGATGGTCAGAGGGCGCTCTTCAATCACGCTGATTGATTTGTCTTCGCCATTTTCATCAACGCCCGCCACGACACGGGAGAGGCGAGGGTCTTTCGGGTCGGGAAGTATGGGTTCAATCGTCATTTTTGTTATAGCCGTTTCATGAACGCCGCAGAATGGGATATGTACGAATCATGCCAGAGATTAGCCTATTTGGCATTCGGGAAAAACAGCTGCTGTCCGTCAACCTTAAAGTCGGCAATCGCTTGCTGGCCCTCTTCGGAAATCAGCCAATTGTGCCACTGTTTGGCGAGGTCGTGCTTGAGGTGAGGGTGTTTCTCCTCGGAAAGCAACAAGCTTCCGTACTGGTTGAACAGCACTTTGTCACCTTCAAAAAGCAGCGTCAGGTTCTGACGGTTTCCGAATGCCACCCAGGTGGCACGATCCGACATCACATAGGCGTCCATGGCCGCAGCGGTGTTGAGCGTTGGCCCCATGCCACTGCCTAGTTCGCGGTACCAGTCCCCGTCGGGCTCAACACCGGCATTTTCCCAACGGCGCAACTCGGCGCGGTTGGTACCGCTGTCATCCCCGCGGGAAGCGAAGGGTACCTCGGCGTTAGCGATAGCCGCGAAGGCTTCCGCAGCACTCTGCGCCTTACTGATATTGGCCGGATCCCCTGCGGGACCAATCAACACAAAGTCGTTATACATAACATCGACTCGCTCGCTGGCGTAGCCGTTTTCCACAAAGCGCTGTTCGCCTGCCGTGTCGTGAACCAGAAGGCTATCGGCATCGCCGCGGCGCGCGATTTCAAACGCCTGCCCGGTGCCCACGGCCACCACACGCACCTCGATACCCGTAGCGTCTTTAAACTTCGGCAGAATGGTATCGAACAACCCGGAGTTCTCGGTGGAAGTGGTCGAGGCCAGGGTAATGTAGTCTTCGGCGTGAGCACTGAGCGCGAGGCCCATCGCGGTTACACTGGCGAGCACTAGGTTCAAGGTCTTGTTCATCTTGTCTTCTCCTTTGACGGGTAACAGTATCTTGAGAAACTTTTACTCGACCAGTTCTCCGGCAACAAACGCCTGTGCTTTTGGCGAGACCGGCTGGTTGAAAAAGATTTCAGCGGGGGTGTGTTCGCAAAGTTTTCCGCCTGAAAGAAACAGGACATCCCCGGCAAGGCGCCGGGCTTGGTGAATATCATGGGTGGTCATCACAATGCGCGTTCCCTGCTGGTGAAACTCCAGCACTGCGGCCTCTACGGCTTTGATAGCTGCCGGGTCGAGCGCCGAGGTAGGCTCGTCCAGGAACAACACCTGAGGCGAAAGCAGCCAGGCCCGCGCCAACGTCAGGCGCTGCTGTTGCCCTCCTGAGAGCACCCGCGCGGGTATTTTTGCGCAGGCGGCTAGACCAAATCGCTCGAGAGCATCCAGGGCAAGCTTCATGCGTTCCCTGCGCGGGACATTATTCACGGCCAGTGCGTGCATGAGATTGGCCACCGCTGAGCGGCGTAAAAGCACCGGGTGCTGGAATACCATGGCTTGGCGGGGGCAAATCTCCTGACCTGACCAGGTGATCTTCCCAAGGGTGGGTGACAGTAAACCATGGGCCAGTCGCAGCAGGAGGCTCTTGCCCGAACCGTTAGGCCCCATCACCAAGGTAGGGCCGACGCCGTCCAGTGTGAACGAACAGGGGCCCAACAAGCACTTCCCCTCCTGACTGAAGGCGACATTGTCAAAGCGCAATGCGGGCGGCGTTAAAAGGGCCGATGAGGACAAGTATGAGGCGTTCAGTGAAGTCATCCTATGCGCCTCCTGGTCACTTCACCCACCAGGTAGGCGCCGGCGTTGATCAGCATAACCAGAGTCAGCAGCACAATGCCCAGCCCGAGCGCCAGGGGCAGGTTACCCTTACCGGTTTCCAGCACGATGGCGGTGGTCATTACCCGGGTAACCCCGTCAATGTTGCCACCAACCATCATCACCGCCCCCACCTCGGCACTGGCGCGGCCGAAACCAGCGAGCAGAACGGTCAATAGTGCAAAGCGGGCATCCCACAACAGGGTGGGCATCATTCGTGCCCGCGACATGCCCAGCGACATAAACTGTTCGCGGTATTCACTCAGCATTTCTTCGACCTTCTGACGCGACAACGCAGCGAGGATCGGCAGCACCAGCACCACCTGGGCTATCACCATGGCACCCGGTGTAAACAGAAATCCCAGTTCTCCCAGAGGACCGGCGCGAGAGAGGAGCAAGTACACCACAAGCCCGGCCACCACCGGGGGAAGTCCCATCAAAGCATTGAGCATGACGATCACCCCGCCCCGCCCGGGAAAGCACCACAAAGCTACTGCAGCGCCTAGGGGAAAGCCGAGCACAGCCGCTATCACAACCGCCATAAGAGACACCTTCAGCGAAAGTATCACGATCTGGAATAGCGAGGCATCGAGATTGACAAGTAGCGAGAGTGCCACATAGAACGCATTATCTTCCAAGGCTGCGTCTCCTTATTATTTGAGCATCGTGGCGTTTCTAACTACGCTTTGCACAGCCTTCTGAAAAATATGCAGTCTAAAACAGTCCTGCGCTTTGCCGGACAGCAGGAGAAAGCGATGCCCCTCCCCACTTATCTCACGACAGCCGAGGCCGCTGAGTATCTGCGCCTGAAAGAGCGCAAAATCTACGACCTGGTCAGCCAGGGCGTTATTCCCTGCGTGCGGGTAACCGGAAAACTTCTGTTTCCACGCCAGCGTATCGATCTTTGGCTGATGAACCACCTGGAGGGCGACGACGCGGTCAGCTCTCCGACACCGCCGGTCTTGGCAGGTAGCCAGGACCCGCTGCTGGAGTGGGCGGTAAAAGAGAGCAGCGCGGAGCTGGCGCTGCTGTGTCAAGGGAGCGGCGACGGCGTACAAAGATTAATTAATGGGCGCGCGATGCTCGCCGGGATGCACATCTGGCACGCGGAAACCGGGCGTTACAATGAGCCCGCCACCTTGGGACTGAGCGGGATGCGTGATCTGGTTCTGATTCGGTGGGCAAAACGTCAGCAGGGGCTGCTTTTAAACCCTGACAACCCTCATCAAATTACGCGACTTGAGGATATCACCCGGCCCGGCATACGCATCGCACATCGCCAGCCCGATGCCGGCGTCAGCCATTTGCTGCAGAGCTTGCTCACTCGCCACCGCATCGATGCCAGCAAGCTTACATGGGCCGCTCATCCGTCGCTCAGTGAGGACGATCTCGCTTTGGCTATTCGGCAGGGTGAAGCGGATATCGGCGTGGGAATTGAAGCTGCGGCGCGGCGCCAGGGGCTGGCGTTTATTCCTCTGCAGGAGGAGCATTTCGACTTGGCCATGCGCAGGCGTCACTACTTTGAGCCAGCGCTGCAACGTTTGCTGGCGTTTGCCAGAAGCGAGCGTTTCATTCAGCGCGCCGAAGCGCTTGGTGGATACGACATCAGCGAGCTGGGGAAAGTCGTCTATAACGCTTGAACAGCACCCATAAAAAAACCGCCCAAGAGCACGGCTCCGGGGCGGTTTTCAGGCTATCAGGATGCAATCAGAGATTGCTATCCAGGAATGCCGCGAGCTGTGATTTGGACAGCGCGCCTACTTTGGTAGCGTCCACGTTGCCGTTCTTGAACAGCATCAGAGTCGGGATGCCACGAATGTTGAACTTCGGTGGAGTCTGCTCGTTTTCGTCGATGTTCAGTTTGCAGACTTTGAGCTTGCCTTCGTATTCGTCGGCGATTTCTTCCAGAACCGGCGCAATCATTTTGCAAGGACCACACCACTCGGCCCAGTAATCTACCAGTACCGGAACGTCAGATTTCAGTACGTCCTGTTCGAAGGAAGCGTCGGTGACATTAACGATATTTCCGCTCATTACCTATTCCTGATTCAGGCGCTCCAAGCTGCTTTTGTATCAGCACCGGAGTCGCTGTTGGCTATAGCAGACGGTTAATCTTCTGTTCAGTGAAGCCGTCTACCCGAAAGTCTATGCGCAATACTTTACGCGATTGGCAGCGTGGATGTGAAGTAAGTTGTATCCACGGCCTGGTTGTTTGGTGTCAGTATTGTCCACATCGAGCTACTGACACTTTGATGATGTTTCCCTTATAGTACAGCCAAGTTCACTCTACACAGGACGCCCATCACCGTGACGGCCGCATCTATTGCCGAGAACGAAGCCTCTACTCCGGACCTGCTGGCCTCCATTGATATGGGCTCCAACAGCTTCCACATGGTTGTAGCCCGTCTGGTTCACGGTGAAATCCGTACCGTTGAGAAAATGGGCGAGAAAGTTCAGCTTGGCGCAGGCCTGGATGCGGACAACAACTTGAGCGAGGAAGCGCAGCAGCGAGGCATTGAGTGCCTTCGCCGGTTCGCGCAAAGGCTGCAGGGCACGCCGGCAGAAGGTGTGCAGATTGTGGGCACGAATGCGCTACGAGTCGCCCGCAACGCTCAGGAGTTCATCGACAAGGCGGAAGAGGTGCTTGGTTATCCGGTGGAGGTCATCGCCGGCCGGGAAGAAGCCCGTCTGATTTACCTTGGTGTTTCTCACACACTCTCGGATGACGAAGGCCGCAGGTTGGTGATCGATATCGGCGGCGGTAGCACCGAATTTATTATCGGTGAGCGTTTCGAACCGCAAGAGCTGTCGAGCATGCACATGGGCTGCGTGTCATTCCGGAACCTGTACTTCCCGGATGGCAAGATCACCCGCAAGCAAATGGACAAGGCCATCATCCACGCCGAGCAGGAACTGCAGAGTATTTGGCGGCGTTATCGTGCGGTGGGTTGGCAAAGTGCCGTGGGCTCGTCGGGCTCGATCAAGGCAATATCCAACGTTTTAGCCACCCTCAAACTCACCGACGGCAAAATCACCCGTGAAGCAATGGACGAACTTCGCACACGTTTGGTGGATATGGGCAATATCGATAAGCTCGCCGAGTTGGGCGTTCGCGAAGATCGTCAAAGCATTTTCCCGGCGGGGTTCGCCATTCTTCTGGCCGCGTTCCGAGCCTTAGACATTCAAGAGATGGAATTCGCCGATGGTGCGCTTCGGGAGGGCTTGCTATACGATCTGGTGGGGCGAATTCAGCACGAAGACGTTCGTGAGCGGACCATTACCGCGCTGCAGGAGCGCTATCATGTCGATCAGGCCCATGGCAGCGCGGTAGAACAGACCGCCCTTGCCGCTTGGGATCAGGTTGCCGACGTTTGGGGGTTGCGCACACCGGTTGATGAAGATGCCTTGCGATGGGCTTGTCGGCTGCATGAAATCGGCCTGACTATTTCCCACTCGCAATACCACAAACACGGCGCGTATCTGTTGCACTACTCCGACTTGCCGGGCTTCACCCTGCAATTTCAAAGGGCCTTGGCCACGCTGGTACGAGGACACCGCCGCAAGCTTTCTCCGGCAGTATTCGAGCACGTAGAGCCGGAAGACAAGCCCCGACTACGTTACTTATGCATTCTGTTGCGGCTGGCGGTGGTTATTCAGCACTCACGGAATTTGGAGCCGGCACCGGAGTTTGTGCTCCGGGCCGAAGAAAACCTGCTGTCCGTCGAGTTTCCTGATGGCTGGCTAGACGATCGGCCACTGACTCTGGCCGATCTAAACAACGAGCAAGACTATCTGGCGCGACAGGACTTCACTCTGGAAATCAGGCCCCAGCAGAGCTGAGCGCCAGCTCTTCTTCAAGACTTTCGACGGTTTCACTGACCTCGAGCCACTCTGTTTCCGTATCGTCCAGATCGCGCTTAAACTGAGTCTGCTCCGCCAGCAATTCCTTTAACCGCACTTTATTGCTCTCGTCGTACAAGGATGAGTCGGATAACGATGCCTCAACCGACGACAGCTTCTCCTGAAGCTGGTCCATACGCGCTTCAAGAGTGTTCTGCTTCTTACGCCAAGGGCTGATTTTTTTCCGAATTTCAGCTTCCTGTCGCTTCCGGGCTTTGCGCTCGTCCGCACTTAACGTCACCGCGCCCGACTTCTTACCGGCCCCGTCCTCGGCAACTTGCCGCTTGAGTGGCTCATCATCGTCTTTGCGGCGCTCCGCCAGCCAGCGTTCATAGTTTTCCAGATCGCCGTCGTACTCTGTCACCGTGCCATCAGACACCAGCCAGAATTCATCAACGGTATTACGCAGCAAGTGGCGGTCGTGCGACACCACCACAATGGCACCGTCGAAATTCTGCAGCGCCATAGTCAGCGCCTGACGCATTTCCAGATCGAGGTGGTTGGTCGGCTCATCCAGCAACAGCAGGTTGGGCTTCTGCCAGGCAATCACCGCCAACGCCACCCGAGCCTTTTCACCACCGGAAAACGAACGGATCGGGCTAAGCGCCTCATCACCATGAAAATCAAAACCACCGAGGAAGTTTCTCACCTTTTGCTCGGATGCCCGAGGGTCAAGCCGCTGCAGGTGCAAGAACGGGCTCGCGTCTAGGTCCAGAGACTCGAGCTGATGCTGGGCGAAGTAGCCGATCGACAGGTTCTCGCCAGCGGTACGCTCACCCGACATCAAGGTGTCTTCTCCGCGCAGGGCATCCATGAAGGTTGATTTACCCGCTCCGTTCGGGCCCAACAGGCCAATACGGGACCCCGGCAGCAGAGAAATATTGATGCCATTGAGAATCGTGGTGTCGCCATGCCCGGCCGAGCCGTGACGAATCGACAGCAACGGGTTCGACACCTTGTCGGCAACCGGAAACTCGAAGCTGAACGGGGAATCCACGTGAGCCGGTGCGATCCGCTCCATGCGTTCCAACGATTTAACCCGGCTTTGGGCCTGTTTGGCCTTGGTAGCTTTGGCCTTGAAACGGTCGATAAAGCGTTGAATTTCAGCAATACGGGCTTGCTGTCGCTCGAAACTGGCCTGTTGCTGGGCCAGACGTTCGCTGCGCTGGGTCTCGAACGCCGAGTAGTTGCCGGTATAGAGCTCCAGCTTCTTGTTATCGAAATGCACCAGGTGCGTAGAGACTCTGTCCATGAAATCCCGGTCGTGGGAGATGAACAACAGCGTGCCCTGATACTTGCGCAACCAGTTTTCAAGCCAGAGGCAAGCATCCAGATCCAAGTGGTTGGTGGGCTCATCCAAGAGCAGCAAGTCGGACGGACGCATGAGTGCCTGAGCCAGATTGAGACGAATACGCCAGCCACCCGAGAACGCTGAAACCGGGCGATCGGCATCGCTGTCTGCAAAACCCAAGCCCCGGATCAGAGACTCCGCCCGGCGGGTTGCGGACCAGGCCTCATGGATGTCCAGCTCACCGTGGAGGTGGGCTATCGCATAATCGTCACCACGGGCTTCAGCCGCCGCCAGTTCGGCTTCCAGCCGACGCAACTCCAGATCACCATCGAGTACGAAATCGCGCGCCGACCGGGACGACGACGCCACCTCTTGCGCCATGTGCGCAATACGGCACCCGCCCGGCAAAGAAACACTGCCCTGCTCTGGGCTCAAATGGCCCAATAAGAGCTGAAACAAGCTGGATTTACCGGCACCATTGGCACCCACAATGGCTACACGCTGGCCTGGCTGAACCGTCACACTGACGTTTTCTAGCAACCAGACGCCGCCTCGTTGTAAACTGAGATCGGTTATCGTTAACATAGAGCAACTTTAATCCATGGATGTCAGCCAAGGAAGAGCGTTACCGTGACCATTCTGCAGACAGAATCTTTGACTCTGCCGGCCTCTATGGAACCGGACAACCCTCTCTGGCGTTATGCACTGGCCTGCTGGCAGAAACCGGGATTGGCTGAGACCTGCCTGACTCTTCAGGAACAAGGCTGGAGCGTAACCCGAATCCTGTGCGCTGGCTGGTTAGGCGTGAATGGGCGCACGTTCACTGGCATCGAGGACGCTAAGGTAACAGAGTGGCGCGAGCATGTAACCGGTCGCATTCGCTCGGCACGCAAATCGATTCCCCGGAACCATGCACCCAGTCACGAACTCCGGAGCGCGCTCGCCAAAGCCGAGTTACAGGCCGAGCAATCAGAATTGGCGCTGGCATGGCAGACACTTTATGAACGCAACCCGGAAGTTGCGAGCATGCAAAACTGCACCACAGTTATCGTGCAGAACTTACTTACCGCAGCTCCACTCACGACACGGGAATTGCAGCCTATGACCCACATCACTAAGCTTGCCGACTTGCTGGCTGAGCACACTCGCCGGAGCACTGAGCCATGCTGATGAAGTGGCTGGTACGGCTAGCCTTCCCCGCCCTTGGTTTGCTGTTACTACTGATTTTCTTCGGCTTGGGCGACCCTGAAAACGTGGCCGAGCCTGTTCGGAACGCACAATCTCAGGAAATGCTGCCGCCCTTTGAAGGGCTCGTACCCTCACCGGCTCCCACCAATGGGCCGGAAATTGTATTCAAATGGAAAGACACTGACGGCCATTGGCACTACGCCGATCAGCCACCCGCTCAAGGCCAGTGGAACGCATTGGCTATCGAGCGCAGTGAGCCCTCCTCCCAAAAAGGCCACTCTGCTGGCTCAAGCGATGATTGGCAGACGCCCTACAGCGCCCCCTTTTCGTTGAACGGCCCTGCCTACAACAGAGAATCATGACGATCACCATGCCTCAGCCTTAACACTTGTTCAGTAGCATCCACTTACAGAACCCGTTAAGTTGTTGTCCCGACATTTCCAACAGGGCCGCAGAGCCCTGAAACATGTGCAAAGGAACAATTCATGAAGAAAACACTTTTAGCCCTAGCCATGGCCGGCGTTGTCGCCGGTTGTTCGACCACCGAGCAGGATCCGTCACTGGAAACCACGCCCGAGAAAGTCAGCTACGGCATGGGCCTGGTGATGGGCGAGCGCATGAGCAACGACCTGCCAGACCTGCAACTGCAACAGTTCATTCAGGGTTTTGAGCACGGTCAATCCGGTGACGAAGAAGCCAAGCGCCTGACTCGCGAAGAAATTCAAACAGCGCTTCTGGCCTATCAGGAAGAGATGCAAAGCCAGCAGGAAAAGCAATACGAAGAGCTGGCCAAGAAAAATAAAGAAGCAGGTGAAGCCTTCCTGGCTGAAAACGCTGAGCGTGAAGAAGTACAAACCACCGAGTCCGGTCTTCAATACGAAATTATTGAAGAGGGCGATGGCGAAAAACCAACCGTTTCAGATCGCGTGCAAGTGCATTACGCGGGCGAGCTGATCAACGGTGAGGTATTCGACAGTTCGCGCGAGCGCGGCAAGCCAGCTACGTTTGGCGTCAGTCAGGTTATTCCCGGTTGGACTGAAGGGCTGCAGCTGATGAGCGAAGGTGCGCGTTACAAACTGTATATCCCGGCTGAACTGGCCTACGGTGCAGCAGGCAACCAAGCCATTGCACCGAACGAAACACTGGTGTTTGACGTTGAGCTTCTGAAGATTAACCCAGAAGCCAAATGATGCTGGTCGGTATCTAAAAAGCCGGTCTGAGGAGTAACCCCAGACCGGCTTTTTATTTGAATCAAGAGACTCTTATCGCAACGCAGAGCTCAGGCAGATGCCACCTTTTCCGCGTGCGCAGTGTGTAAGTTTTCGATCAGGAAATCTTCCATCTCAAAACGGTTTTCCAGCACTTCACCCAAACGGGACAGCTCGTTAAACAAAGTGTCTACGTCTTCTTCGGTCAAAATGCGGCCATCCACTTGATCATTGAAACCCAGCGCCACTTCGGTCGTTTTCTGAATCTCCGGATAAACTCTAGCCGCCAATTCCAGCCCACCATCGTCAAACTCCCGGGCTTCCTGAACCAGTTGCTCATAAACCTCAAAGTGCCCCGCCGAAACGTAATCCACCAGCACTTCACACAACCGGATAAACTTCTTGCTCAGTGCTTCTGTTGGGCTCCGATCGCTTTCACCGGACAACTCGCAGTAATGAACAAGTAGCTGCTGCCGTTCTTTCAACCAACGGTCAATCAACTCACTGACACCGCCCCAGCGTTCCTTGGCATTCTGACAATTCTCCAACATAACGCCTGTCTCCCTTCGGTCTAGCAACCAGTTCACTGGCTTTTTATTCGAGTGGCTTCGCTTTCGTTTAATCAAGTTACCCCATGGCTACGGTGAGTCGCAACTATTTCAGCTCTGCAACTTATTCGCCGACCGGCCAGGGCGAAACACCATCACCAAACCCACCAAAATCACGGCAACGAAGAATACAGCGGTCCAACCTGGAATACTCAGCCCAAGGAAACGCCAAACCACTTCGGCGCAATCTCCGGTGCCACGGAGCGCGGTTTTGAGCACGTCGAGCCACGGCAAAACCTGCAATAAGTAGTCAACCGAGGGACCACACGCCGGAACCTGATCTGCGGGCAAGCTTTGCAACCACAGCTGCCGCCCTGCTACACCCAACCCCGCTCCTGCGGTAAGAATCAGCAAGAATCCGTATACCCGACGACCGACCTCGGCGGGGCCGTGCAGAAAGGCGAGAAAGCTGACCAAGCCCGCACCCATAAAGCCGAAACGCTGTAACCAACACAACGGGCACGGCTTCATGCCCAAGACATGTTCCATATAAAACGCCACACCTAAAAGCGCCGCACACATTAAAAACACAAAGCCAAACACCCATCTGCTTGTCAAAACGTCACCTCGGAATCATGATGTAAGATACAAGTAATCAATGGACCCAATCGTAACCCATGAATATTGCCAAGCACATGACCACGAACCGTATATTTCTCTTACACCTGCTGCTGGTGCTTTGTACGATGAGCGTTTGGCACAGTGCTGCTGTCGCCGAGGAGGTGGAGGACAGCGCCCCCGAAGCCAAAGGTGTAACCGACTACATTGAGATGAAACCGGCATTCGTCACGCACGTGGGTAAACCGGGGAACAAAGTTAATTATTTGAAAGCCGCCGTTACCCTTCGGGCGTCGAGCGACTCAGTGCGCACGGCCGTAGAAGCGCACGATCCCAGATTGCGTCATGAGCTGGTCATACTATTTGGGGAACAAACGGATTTGGATGTGCTGTCATCTATGGAGGGTCAACAGGCCCTGAGGGAAGAAGCGACCCGAAGAATTAATAGCGTACTGGAAGAGCAGCAAACCGGAGAGCAGATCGCCGGTGTGTTATTTACCGAGTTTGTGGTTCAGCGTTAAATAAGTCTCAGGCAATCCGCGCGAACAGGTTGTCATTCTGCTGCTTTTGAGCCTCGGCAGCCTCTTGTGCGTCGTCCCAGCCCGCTTCCCATGCCGCGATCACAACGTCGCCACGATAGGGGCAGCGGGATTTATCCATCCCCATAGACCCTGCCATCGCACCTTGGCGGTACGCTTTGTTAAGCGCCTCTACATCCCAGCCGAGCCCACTGTCCTTTGCCATAACGTGCCTCCCTATTTTGTATTACACAACGTAACAGCAGGTAACCAAAGCAGCAAACACAGATCAGCAATCTGTGCGTCACGTCCCTTTCACGATGTGACGCACAGACCGTTCAGGATTTCAGATAGTCTTCCAGAAACTCAGAGAAGGATTGAGTATCAGCGGCCTCCATTGCGGCCTGCTCGGCTTTGGAGTCGCGACTCATGGTTTCAAAGCGCGCCAGCGTCTCCGCGGACATCGCTTCTTCTGTCAGAGCCTGCTTGTGTTGCTGTGAAACAGACAACACCCAATCCCGATGACCCAAGCCGGAAGCTCTCATGGCCTCCATCACCCGGGCCGAGGGCACCGACCAATCGTCGCCCTCGATTTTGCTCTGCTGAGCCGTCAGAGCCGACTGGTAGGTGTCGCCGCCTTGCCAGCTGTCCAGTAACTCGGCCAGCGGCTGCAGGCGCGCCAACAATTCTTTCGCGGCCGGCCCAACCGGCACCCGCTGACCGCCTTGGCACAGAGTCAGATCTTGCCAGCGGCCTTGGGAAACGACATCCTTATAGCCATCATCCAGTCGCTCGCACTCGTCTTTTCCGATCACCGGTGACTCTGAAAGCAGGCAGTCCAGCAAAAACAAATCCAGGAAGTCCACTTGTTCGCGATTGATGCCTATCGGTGAGAAGGGATCCAGGTCCAGGCATCGAACTTCGATGTACTCAACACCCCGTGCATCCAGTGCCTGAATCGGTTTTTCGCCGCGTTCGGTGGTGCGTTTAGGGCGAACGGCACTGTAGTACTCATTCTCGATCTGCAAAATACTGGTGTTGATCTGGATAAACTCGCCGTTTCGACGAGTACCGATCGCCTCATAATCGGGCCAAGTAGTGTGAATAGCCTGATCCAATGTCTGGGTGTAGGTTTTGAGTTCGTTGAAACAGATGTTCAAAGAGGCCTGGGCATTGTTGTGATAACCCAAGTCGCCCATTCTCAGCGACGTCGCATATTCGCCCGCCCAGGTGCGATCGTCGAAGCGTTTAAGGTCATGCTTCACGCCAGCCACAAAGCTCGCGTCCAGCGCCGGCGATGCGCCAAACAACAGCATCAACAGCCAGCTACGCCGACGGAAGTTTCTGATCAGCCAGAAATACTGCTCGGATTTGAAGTCTTTCAGGGCGCCGGTATTACCCGTCACTTCCTGCCATTTGTGCCAGAAGCTGTCGGGCAACGAAAGGTTGTAATGGGCACCCGCAATACTCTGCATGATGCGGCCATAGCGCACCGCCAACCCTTGGCGGTAGACGTGCTTTAACCGACCGATATTGGAGCTGCCGAACTCTGCAATGGGAATGCTCTCGTTGCCGTTGATCTCGCACGGCATACTCGCGGCCCAGAACACTTCATCCTCAAGATTCTGCTGCACGAACTTGTGGGTATCCCGCAGCGAAGCAAGCATGTCCTCGGTGTTGCTAAACACCGGGGTGATCAGCTCCAACAAGGATTCAGAGTAATCGGTGGTGATCTGCGGGTGTGTTAGTGCAGCCCCCAAGGCAGACGGATGCGGCGTTTGGGCGATAAAGCCATTGGCATCTGCCCGCAGACCTTCTTTTTCGACACCCTTGAGAAAGCCGCCCCAGTCGGAAGCGGAAAACTGGTAAAACAGGGAGTGGCGGGAATCAGCCATGGTGAACTCCTGTTGGGGCGACTCACCTTTCAGAAAGGTAAGCCGCCACTAAATCATGAATGGGTGTTAGCGACCGTCTTTGCGCGCCGAAGCCAAAGCCTGAGCTAGCGCACCGGCCATTGCTCCCTGCCCTTGGCCTCCTTGCGGTTTGCTGCTGGTGCGCTTACCAGCTCGTTCGCCACCTTTGGCAGGCTTGGCCGCACTCTCGGCACCCGGCTGGTCGTCCATACGCATGGACAGGGCAATCCGCTTCCGGGGGATGTCCACTTCCATGACCTTAACCTTCACAATATCACCCGCTTTCACCACCTCGCGCGGGTCTTTGACGAAAGTATTAGACAGCGCAGAGATGTGCACCAAACCGTCCTGATGCACGCCGATATCAACAAACGCTCCGAAGTTGGTGACGTTAGTGACAGAGCCTTCAAGCACCATACCCGGCTTCAGGTCGTTCAGGGTTTCTACGCCCTCTTCGAAACTGGCGAAGCGAAATTCGGGGCGCGGGTCCCGGCCCGGCTTTTCCAGTTCCGAGATGATGTCTTTCACGGTGGGCAAACCGAACTGCTCGGTGACGTAGTCCTGCGGGTTCAGGCTGCGCAGGAAGCTGGTATCACCCATGATGTTTTCCACCTTCCGGTTGTTGCGCTTGGCGATGGCTTCGGCCACGCCATACGCTTCCGGGTGAACGGAAGAACCGTCCAATGGGTTGGCAGCGCTGGCAATCCGCAGGAAGCCCGCCGCCTGTTCGAAGGTACGTTCGCCCAGACGCGCCACTTTCATCAGCTGTTTACGGCTGGTAAATACGCCATTTTGGCTCCGGAAATCCACGATGTTCTGGGCAATGGTCTGACTTAAGCCAGACACTCTCGCCAGCAACGGGACCGACGCTGTATTCAGGTCTACGCCAACACCGTTAACGCAGTCTTCGACAACGGCGTCCAAGCTACGAGACAGCTGCACCTGGGAAACATCGTGCTGGTACTGGCCTACGCCAATAGATTTCGGCTCAATCTTAACCAGTTCCGCCAGCGGGTCTTGCAGGCGGCGAGCGATGGACACCGCGCCACGGATGGTCACGTCCAGATCCGGCAGTTCCCGGGAGGCAAATTCCGAGGCGGAATAGATGGAGGCGCCAGATTCATTCACCACAATTCGAGCCAGCTTCAATTCCGGATAACGCTTGGTCAGGTCTGCCACCAGCTTTTCGGTTTCCCGGGAAGCGGTGCCGTTACCGATAGCCACCAGCTCAATCTTGAATTTCTGGCACCACGCAGCCAGCTGAGCGATGGAGCGGTCCCACTGATTCTGGGGTGCATGGGGGAAGATAGCGCCATGATCCAGCACTTCACCGGTGCCGTCGATAACCGCCACTTTGACACCGGTACGCAGGCCTGGGTCCAAGCCCAGCGTTGGTCGAGGCCCGGCAGGCGCCAGCAACAACAAATCTTTAAGGTTGGCGGCAAACACGTTGATGGCTTCTGCTTCGGCGGCTTCGCGTACCTGAGCCATCAGGTCGGTTTCGATCTGGGTGGACAGCTTAACGCGCCAAGTCCAACGCACCACTTCGCCGAGCCACTTATCGGCCGCGCGGCCGTTGTCACGAATGTTCCAGTGCGCGGCAATACGCTGTTCTGCCGGGTGCGGCTGACGGCGATCGTCTTCCGCATCGCCCATCACAATGGAAAACGTCAGAACGCCCTCGTTACGGCCTCGTAAAATGGCCAATGCTCGGTGCGAGGGTACTTTCTTAAGCGGTTCGATGTGATCGAAATAATCGCGGAACTTGGCGCCTTCGGTTTCTTTTCCGGCCACCACCGTGACTTTCAACTGACCGTCCTGCCAAACAAAATTCCGCAGCGCGCCCAATAGCTCGGCGTCTTCGGCAAAACGCTCCATCAGGATGTACCGCGCACCATCCAGAGCCGCTTTGGTGTCCTCAATGCCAGCTTCCGCATTCAGATAGCCTGCAGCGGTGGTTTCGGGGTCCAACGTAGGGTCATCATAGAGTGCATCGGCCAGAGGCTCCAGCCCGGCTTCACGAGCTATTTGGGCCTTGGTTCGACGCTTGGGTTTGTAGGGCAGGTATAAATCTTCAAGGCGGTTCTTGGTATCGGCGGCACTGATGCTGGCGCGCAGCTCATCGGTCAGTTTGCCTTGTTCATCGATACTCTTAAGAATCGCACCACGGCGGTCTTCGAGCTCCCGCAAATAGCGCAAGCGCTCTTCCAGGGTTCGCAGTTGACTGTCGTCCAGCGAGCCGGTCACTTCTTTCCGGTAGCGGGCAATAAACGGAACCGTGGCCCCTTCATCCAGCATAGCAACCGTGGCGTTAACCTGTTGCTCGCGTACTCCAAGTTCTTCAGCAATGCGCTGGGAGATACTGTTCATGCAACCTCTGTGATATCGCTTGCGAAATTAAAGCGCAAAGGTACAGCGGCTTCCCCTTACAGGCAAGCCGACTGGTTCTGGTGGGTCAAAAATTGCACAAGTTCATTCCAGGGCATGGGTCGGGCGAAATAGTAGCCCTGAATCTCATCGCAGTGCTGCTGTTGCAGAAACTCAAGCTGCTCTTTGGTTTCCACTCCTTCAGCCACCACGCTCATGTGCAGGCTGTGAGCCAGCGTAATAATGGCACGAATAATGTGCTCCGCATCCGCGGATTTCCCCAAGTCTTGAATGAACGACTTATCAATTTTCACGAGCGAGATTGGCAAGTGCTGCAGGTTGCTCAAAGACGAATATCCGGTGCCAAAATCATCCAGTGCAAAACTGACTCCCAGCTGATTGAGCTCGCGCAGGCAACGCTGAGCATACTCAGGGTCATGCATCATGGCGCTTTCTGTGAGCTCCAACTCCAGCAAGCTGGTATCCACGTTGGCATTAAAGATAATCCGGAAAATGGTTTCGGTCATTTTGGGGTCGTGGAACTGACGGAACGATAAATTTACCGCCAGCACCAACCCCGGGAAGCCCAATTCGGCACTCTCCTGCAAGCGCTGACAAGCCTGCTCGATTACCCAGTAGCCAATTGGCACAATCAGACCACTGCGCTCCGCCACCGGGATAAATTCATCGGGCCCGACCACGCCGCGCTTGGGGTGATTCCAGCGCAGCAAACATTCCATTCCGCGCACCTCGCCCGTCGCCAGATCAATCCGCGGCTGATAATACAATTCCAACTCTTGCGCACGGATGGCATGCCGAAGGTCCGTTTCCAAACGCAACTGATGCCCTGTCGAAATGTGCAATTCCCGGTTGTAAAAGCGGTAGCTGGTGCCGGTATCCCGCTTGGCTTCGAACATCGCCCGATTGGCTCTGCGCATCAACTCTTCCGGGCTATCGCCCGCTTCCGGATAGGTCGCCACTCCCAAACTGGCACTGATCACAAGGCTCTGACCATCGATGACAACCGGCTCGGGCACGGTCATGAGCAGCTTGCGAATGACCTGACTGAGATCCAGCGAGTCCTCAACTTTTTCAATAATAATCGCCAGCTCATCACCGCCGATTCGAATCAGAGAATCCACCCGCCGCAACTTCTGCCTGAGCCGATCAGCCAGCTGGACCATTAACTCGTCACTTTTCTGATACCCAAAGGATTCATTGATGCTTCGAAAGCCGTCCACGTTCAAATGCATCAAAGCGAGCCGACTTTTGCTCCGCTCAGCGCGCAAGAGAGCTTGTTGCAAGCGATCAAAAAACAGATCCCGATTGATAAAGCCGGATGCCACCTCCCGGCCTAATTGCCCATGAGAAAACTCGGAAAGCTGCTCCCGATACCACAGACATTTAACAGCGCGCCGAAACCCCCAAGCTTCCAGACCTTGCCGACACAAGTAATCCGCCGCCCCTCCAAATTGCATCTCAGGCCCTTTTTCCTCGCTGGTTTCAGCGCTGATCGCCAAAACGGGCTTATCACCACCGGAGACCGTTAGATAGTGAAGGAAGGAAGATTCACATCCG
The DNA here is from genome assembly GCF_048285575.1 of Marinobacter sp. SBS5. NCBI lineage: Bacteria > Pseudomonadati > Pseudomonadota > Gammaproteobacteria > Pseudomonadales > Marinobacteraceae > Marinobacter > Marinobacter sp. SBS5. Next base: position 175,637 of record NZ_JBLWAZ010000004.1, read on the forward strand.
GCATGAAACACACAATCCCAAACGATGACATCAAAGCTGGCGTTATAGATCAGGTCATCGCAATCGATGAGGTCGGGACACCACGTTGCATCGGGGCTCAGTTCGGCATCACTCGACAGCATGGCCTGATACCACAAAAAGTCTGCGTACTCGGGAGTCAAAACAAGAAGACGCAAGCGGTCGCACCTGCTGTCAGGAGGCAAAGTCATCGCACAGGATCCATGTATCGTTAAGCGTAACGTCCGTAGTTTCTAGCATAGCTTATAGATCCCGAAGGTACATACTGCCGGGCTGGTGTAGAATAGAGAAACCGTGACACCTCCTGCACGATTCTTTTATTTGGCCTCATTACTGTGAACAAGCTCAATCCCAGACAACGAGAAGCGGTTCGCTACGCAGACGGCCCCTTATTGGTACTGGCCGGCGCGGGCAGTGGCAAAACCAGTGTGATTACCCGGAAAATAGCCCATCTCATTGAAGAACTGGGCATTCCTGGCCGCCACATTGCCGCGTTGACGTTTACCAACAAAGCGGCTCGGGAAATGAAGGAGCGGGTGGGCAAGATTGTCGACCGCGGGAAGGCCCGTGGTCTGATCGTGTCGACCTTCCACAACCTCGGGCTGAACATCATTCGCGACGAACACCCGCACTTAGGTTACCACCCCGGGTTTTCGATCTTCGATGCGGAAGACGCCAAAGCGTTGCTGCAAGACCTGATGATGCGCGGCGGCAGCGCCGAGGCCGGCGACGAGGTGAACGACGTGCAAATGACCATATCGTCTTGGAAAAATGCTCTGCGCAGCCCCACTGAGGCCTACAGCAAAGCGGCCGACGAGCGGGAACAACGCATCGCCATCATCTACAAGCAGTACAACGAGTATCTGAAAGCCTATAACGCTGTCGACTTTGACGATCTGATTCTGCTGCCGGTGCAGCTGTTCCGGGATTTCCCCGACGTGCTGGCCAAATGGCGCAAGAAAATCCGCTACTTGCTGGTGGATGAGTATCAGGATACCAACGTCTGTCAGTACGAACTGGTCAAACAACTGGTGGCCGAACGTGCCGCGTTTACCGTGGTGGGCGACGACGACCAGTCGATCTACGCCTGGCGAGGTGCCCGACCGGAGAATCTGGTACAGCTCAAAGAAGACTTCCCGAGCCTGAAAATCGTCAAGCTGGAGCAGAATTACCGCTCTACCGGCCGTATTCTGCGCAGCGCCAACACCGTCATCGCCAACAACCCGCACGTGTTTGAAAAGGCACTGTGGAGTGACCATACCATCGGTGAAGAAATCCGTATTATTCGGTGTCGCAGCGAAGATGCCGAAACGGAACGAGTCGCCACCGAAATACTGGACCAGAAGCTTAAAAACGGGCTGAACTTTCAGGATTTTGCCGTACTTTACCGGGGAAACCATCAGGCTCGCCTGCTGGAAATGAAGCTGCAGGCCTATCAAATTCCTTACCGGCTATCCGGCGGCCAATCGTTCTTTTCCAAGAGCGAGATCAAGGACGCGATGTCGTACCTGCGACTGCTGATCAACCCCGATGACAACGCAGCGTTCCTGCGGGTGGTGAACGTACCCCGCCGGGAAATCGGTCCGCGCACGCTTGAACAGCTGAGCCATTATTCCCGATCTCGCAACGTCAGCCTGTTCAAAGCGTTGAGTGACATGGGCGCAGAAAACCACGTGACGGAAAAGGGGTTGGACCGCCTTCGCCGCTTCGCCCACTGGGTCGACAAAACCTGCGAGCGGCTGTTTTCGGAAGACCCGATTCCGGTGATCAAGCAACTGTTTACCGACATCGAATACGAAGAGTGGCTGCACCAGCATTCCGGCAGCCCGAAACAGGCCGAACGCCGGATGGAAAATATCTGGTATCTGGTGGAGTCCATCCAGCGCATGCTGGACGACGGAAAAGGTACCGCCGACGAGTTGGGCATCGAAGACGCCATCGCCAAGCTGATTCTGCGCGACATGATGGAGCAGCGGGAAGATGAAGATGACAGTGACAAGGTCCAGCTGCTGACTCTACACGCATCCAAGGGTTTGGAGTTTCCTCACGTATTTATCATGGGGCTTGAAGAAGAAATTCTGCCGCACCGAAGCAGCATTGAAGAAGGCAATATCGAGGAAGAAAGGCGACTCATGTACGTGGGTATCACCCGCGCCCGGGAAACCCTGTCGCTGACCTATGCCGCGTCACGGAAGCAGTACGGTGAAAAAATTGAGACCATTCCCAGCCGTTTTCTGGATGAGCTGCCCGAGGAAGATGTGAAATGGGAAGGCTTGGGCGATCAGGATAAAGAAGCCAACCAGAAAAAGGGCAAAGCGACCCTCAGCGCTCTGATCGGCGATCTCGGGCTCTAAACCAACAAAGCCCCGCAACCTGCGGGGCTTTGTTGTATTGCAAACCAAACTTACTGGCTTGACTCGACCATGTGTTCAACGGCTGCGGTGATTTCTTCATCCGAGCAAGAAGCACAGCCGCCTTTCGCTGGCATGGCGTTGAAGCCGTTGAGTGCGTGATCAAACAACGTTTCCATGCCTTTACTGATGCGAGGAGCCCAGGCACCGGCATCACCGACAACCGGCGCACCTGCAGCACCCGTGGAGTGACAAGCCATGCAGGTTGAACCGTAAACGTCGCTGCCAGAACGCGGCCCGGAGCTGGCCGATGCGGCAACCGCTTGGCCGCACTCATCACCCTGCAGGCACAGCTCACCCACGGGCTTAATGCGCTCGCGGATTTCATCTTCAACACTTGCCAGTGCAGTACCGGCAGCCAGGCTAAAGCCAAGCAATCCAACAGCCAGGACTCTCTTCATCTTCACAATGCACCTCGCATTTGAGCGTTATAATATTTCGGTCGCAGCATTATAGCGATTGAGCCCCTGCAAAAAAACCAAACAGCAGAATCAGAATTTGATTTCAACCCATTTAGTGACAGTTTTGTAGGCTGCAACCCAACCGTATTCATTTCCGGTTACCATAGGCGCTACTGTACCACTCTTCGTCATCTATGAGCCTGAACATGACCCAATTACCTGCCAACAAGCCGGATAGACGGCGCAAACCCTTACTAATTCTCGAATTTACCAGTCTGGCGATTCTTTTGATCTCAATGGGCTGGTTCAGCAGTCAGTCCAGCGCAGAAAACCCGATCAGCCCGGCTTGGCTGCTGCTCCCGGCTTTTGCCAGCTTGGGCGTATTTTTGAGCTTTATCGGCCTGATGTACCTGCGCTGGGTCGCCTCAGCCAGCGATGACCGCCGGGGCCGCCACAAAGTAATCTTTGTATTACTGGCCGTCACGCTGATGGGCGTTTGGGTATACGGCATCGGCAACACTTGGCTCAGCCTCAACGCCCGTTAAAGGAATTCAGCATGACCTTACGATTTTACCTTGCCCTTTCCCTGTGCACCTCCGCTTTGGCGCTGGCCTTTCCGGCTTGGGCTCAAAATGAAAAGAACGAGGGCCATGTGGACTGCGCGTTAATTCTAGAGGGCGTGCAGCGGCTTGCTTGTTATGACGCGCAGCGCAACCCGCAAGCGGCTAGAGAAGAAGCGAAGGAAAAGGCTCTGGAGCAGGCGAACCAGCGCGCAGATGTATTGGCGGTTGACGAGGAGCAGCGCGAGGAAATCGCTGGAAACGCTCTGGAGGACGACCCGGATTCGGGAGTTATGGATTCTCTGGTAAGCAGTTATCTGGAGGCCGAAAAGAGTCTATTTAATTTCACCGGCAGCTTTGTCTCGCACAAACCGAATTACATTTTACCTGTGACTTGGGTTAAGCACCCGAACTACACCCCGTACAGCCCTCGGCTGGGCGCCACTTTTTACGATTATGACCTCACTCGGGAGGAAGCGAAGTATCAACTGAGCTTCAAGGTTCCGCTGTTGACAGGCATTTTCGATAAGAAAACCACGTTCTGGTTTGGTTACACCCAGAAGTCACTTTGGCAGGTGTATAACCAGGATGAATCTGCGCCTTTCCGGGAGACCAATTACGAGCCGGAGTTGTTTGTTCGTCACCAGCTGAACTGGAATATCGGGCCCGGCACGCTAAATACGGTGTCGGTGGGGCTGAATCATCAATCGAACGGACAGGCGGACCCTCGGTCTCGGAGTTGGAACCGCATTATGGGTTCGGCGGCGTACAGCTATAACCGGTGGCTGTTTATGGTGAAGCCTTGGTTGCGGCTTCCTGAAAGAAGCAGTGATGATGACAATGCCGATATTGAGCGGTATTTAGGGCATGCCAGTTATCATGCGGTTTATAAGCTGACGGCGGATCGTACGTTTTCTTTGAAGTTGTTGAATAATTTGCGGTCGGATAATCGGACGTCGGTAGAGTTTGGTTATAGCTTTCCCATGGGGGATTCGTTGAAGGGGTTCTTCCAGTATTACAACGGGTATGGGGAGAGCTTGATTGACTATAACGTGCGGATTGAGCGATTTGGCATTGGGGTTATGTTGAACGACTGGCTCTAACCACTTCGCCAAGCAAAGGAGTAAGGCCGAGGTATCGGGTACACCCTCTAAAACGGAAAACGTGGTTTCCCTGAATGTTTTAGAGGGTGTACCCGATACCTCGGCCCCGACCTTTGTGCTAAACGCCTTTCGTTACGCGTTCAGCCTTTCCATTTCTTCTAGCAACTCTTTGGTTTTCTCTTCCATCAGAGCGATATCCGCTCTGGATTCTACGTTCAGGCGAACCACCGGTTCGGTGTTCGACATGCGCAGGTTAAAGCGCCAGTTGTCGAATTCGATGCTCAGGCCGTCAACGAAGCTGATGCTTTTCGCGCCGGAGGAGTACTTCTGTTCGATCGCGGCAATGACTTTCGCCGGGTCGTTGATCGTGCGGTTGATTTCGCCGCTGGCCGGGTAGGCTTCTATTCTGGCGTCGATGAGGGACGACAGGGTTTGGCCAGACTGGCACAGGCGTTCGGCGATCAGTAGCCACGGGATCATGCCGCTGTCGCAGTAGGCGAAGTCACGGAAGTAGTGGTGGGCGCTCATTTCGCCGCCATACACAGCGTCTTCGTCGCGCATTCTTTGTTTAATGAAGGCGTGGCCGGTTTTGCTTTCGATGGCTTTGCCGCCGGCAGCTTCGACCAGATCTTGGGTGTTCCAGACCAGTCTTGGGTCGTGGATGACGCTTCCGGGGCCGGTTTTTCTCAGGAACTGATCTGCCAGCAGGCCAACGATGTAGTAGCCCTCGATGAAGCGGCCGTTTTCGTCGAAGAAGAAGCAGCGGTCGTAGTCGCCGTCCCAAGCGATGCCCATGGCTGCGCCGTGTTCTTTGACGGCGTCGGCGGTGGCTACGCGGTTTTCTTCGAGGATGGGGTTGGGCACGCCATTCGGGAAGTTTCCGTCAGGCTGGTGATGCACTTTGATGAATTCGAACGGCAGGTGCTTTTCGAGTTCATCAATGACCAAGCCGGCGCCGCCGTTGCCGGCGTTAACGACAATTTTCATGGGTTTCAGTGCCGCCGCATCAATGTAGCCCAGCAGGTGGTCGATATAGGCACTGGTGACTTCCAGTGTTTCGTATTTACCTTGCACCGGAGCATCGGTGAACGGCTCTTTCACCCGATCACGGATCTCGTTTAAGCCATTGTCCGAGCTGATCGGCCGGGATTCCGGCCCAACCATTTTCATGCCGTTGTGGTGCTTCGGGTTGTGGCTGGCGGTGACCATGATTCCACCATCCACGCCATAGTGGCTGGTCGCGAAGTATACGTATTCGGTTCCGCATAAGCCTATGTCGAGCACGTCTGCTCCGGCGGCCATCAGGCCGGAGCTCAAGGCTTCGGCGATTTCCGGGCTGGACAAGCGGATGTCATATCCGACGATGACCTTTTTGGCACCGGTGATTTCCACATAAGCCCGGCCGATTTTCTCGGCCAGAATCGGGTTCAATTGGTCCGGCACGCTGCCGCGCAGGTCATAGGCTTTAAAGCAAGACAGGTCCATTGTAAGTAGTTACTCCGCTGCGGATGACTGAAGCTGAATATAATTTTGAATGCCCATCTGTTTAATCATTTCCAGCTGGGTCTCTAGCCAGTCAATGTGCTCTTCTTCGCTGTCCAGAATGCTGCGGAACAACTGACGGGTAGTGTAATCCTGAACCTCTTCGCAGTAGGCGATGGCTTCTTTCAGATCAACGTGGGCCATGTGTTCGATTTTCAGATCGCATTCGATCATTTCCTGCACATGCTCACCAATCAGCAGCTTGTTCAGGTCTTGCAAATTAGGCAGGCCTTCGAGAAACAGGATGCGCTCGATCAACTGATCAGCGTGTTTCATTTCATCGATGGATTCTTCGTATTCTTTGGCGGCGAGCTTGGTGATGCCCCAGTCTTTGTACATGCGTGAATGCAGAAAATACTGATTGATGGCCGTCAGTTCGTTGGCGAGTACCTTGTTCAGGTACTGGATGACTTTCTTATCACCTTTCATTGCAGCGCTCCTTATCTCTCCGTGGCCGTGTCATGAGGAAACAATGGCCGGCGGCTGGTTCGGGTTCAGCGAATTCTCACCGAACTCGCGTATCACCTGACAAGGATAGCGTGTTAGAGCATTTTTCTAAATCGGAGAGGTAAAAAGACCCGTCAGGCTGGGCTGGCTAGCAAGTTGGCCATGGCCAAGTAGTCCGATGAGCGGGTCTCTTTCAGTATGCTGCGGGCCATGCTCGCACAACGGCCGCACTGGGTGCCCACGCCGAGCTCTTTGCCGAGCTGGCGCACAGAGGAAACACCGTTTTCTGCGGCTTCGCGGATGTCTCTATCGGTGACTCCGTGGCAAACGCATACGTACATAGAGGGATCTCACTAACGATAACAATGTTAGTGATAATTATTGTCATTAACATCCCCGATTGCAACCCCGGTTGCGTTATTTTTGTGCAACCGCGGGATTACGATTCAGCTTCGCGAGTCAGATTGCGATTCCCCGTATCCGTCACCACCACGTTGTCTTCAATCCGGATACCGCCACAGCCTTGCAATTCATCCAGCAGCTCGCGGTTCAGGTGATGCCCGAGAGGGCCAGTCAACAATGGTTCGAGCAGCGACGGTATGAAGTACAGCCCCGGCTCGATGGTTACGACCATGCCCGGCTCCAGAGTTCGAGTCAGGCGCAGAAACGGTGCATCGGAGGGGGGCGGTACGGGTTTACCGGCTACATCGTGTACCTGAACACCGAGAAAATGACCGATACCATGTGGGAAAAACGCACGCGTGATCCCCTCTGCCACCATTTCTTCTTCATCCAGCCCCGAGACCAGCCCGGCCGCACTCAACAGCGCAGCCAGCCCTTGATGGGTTCTGCGGTGGATGTCGACGTACTCCACCCCTGGAGCCACCATGTCACACAGCCGGAACTGCAGCTGTTCAAGACCTTGCAACAGAGCGGAAAAGCGCCCTTCTCCCACCCCGGCCGTGGTGCGGGTGATATCGGAGCAATAACCCCGGTAGCGCACACCGGCATCAATCAGCAGACTGCGTGATTTTGGCGGGGTTGCGGTGTCGTAGTACTGATAATGCAGCGTACCGGCGTGTTCGTTGACACCGATAATGCTGTGATACGGGGCTTGAGCCTCCCGCTGCCGGGTTGCCTGCTGGTAGGCCAAATTAATATCAAACTCGCTGGCGCCCGCCAAAAATGCATCGCGTGCAGCGCGATGGCCGGCCACTGCCAACACGTTGGCCTTCGCCAAACAGGCTATTTCATAGGCGGTTTTGTGCACCCGGGTTTCATCCAGTGCAGCGCACAGAGGCTCTGGGTTGTGGCTGCCGGGCACGCCGGTCAGCAGGCTCGGGTCACCAATAACCGCTAACTGGTTTACTCCGTCAAACTCAGGTGCCTCACGACTTTCACTAAACACCAACTGAAACTCTTGGTGCCAAGGTTCAGGAGTCAGTTCCAGAGTCGCGTGCCAGAAATCCACCGGTTGATACAACGACAACAACGGCTTATGCCCCGGCCGTATCAGCAACCAGGCGTGCTCAAAACCGGCCAACCCGGTCCAGTGCAAGAACGGGCCATAGCCTTGGAAGGTCCAGCCCTGATCGTCACCGTATTGCATCGGCGCCGCGCCGGAGCTGATCAGCAGCCCGTCATAACCCTGCGCAACCATCGCTTCTTCGTAACGGCCCTGCAACGCTTTCACGTGCTCTACCTGCAACGCCAACCGTTCGCTCTCGGACATGTCGACTCCCAAAAAATGTGTCTCGTTACAGCCGCCCTTCTTCCACCCCGTGGCAGGCAACCTGCACGTTGGCGTCGGTGGCGATCAGCTTCGGTACTTCCGTACGGCAGCGTTCGTTGGCGTGCGGGCAACGGCCGTGGAAAACGCACCCCGAAGGCAAGTTCACCGGCGTTGGCACTTCTCCCTGCAGGCGAATGTAATTGGGCCGCTCATCTTCCAGCTTGGGAATGGCAGACAACAGCGCCTGCGTGTAGGGGTGGCGAGGATTGGCGAACAAGGTTTTGGTATCCGCCAGCTCACACACCCGGCCCAGATACATCACCGCCACCCGAGTACCAAAGTGCTCAACCACCGCCAAGTCGTGGGTGATGAACAGATAGGTCAGGTTACGGGTTTCCTGAGCTTCCATCATCAGGTTGAGCACCTGCGCCTGAATGGACACATCCAACGCCGAGATGGGCTCATCGGCCACGATGAACTCAGGATCTACGGCAAGCGCGCGGGCAATAGCGATACGCTGGCGCTGACCGCCGGAGAATTCGTGACCGAACCGGCTACCCCAATCCGGATCAATCCCGACCGACTGCATGACTTCCTGAACTTTGGCGCGCACGTCACTCTGGGACAGATCCGGCTGGTGAAAGCGAACCGGTTCTTCCAGAGTTTGCTGAATAGTCATGCGCGGGTTCAACGACGCATAGGGGTTCTGGAAGATCATTTGCATTTTGCGGCGATACGGCAGTGCATCACGTCCTTTCAGGTTATCAATGCGCTTGCCGTCGTAATGGATCTCGCCAGCGGTGGGAGATAACAGCCCCATCACGGTGCGGGCCACCGTCGATTTACCGCAACCGGATTCACCCACCACACACAGGGCTTCTCCTTTCTGCACCTGCAGATCGACGCCGTTAATGGCGTGAACCGCCTCCTGTTTACGCTGGAAGCGACCGTCTTTGAAAGTGATTTGCTCGAGCAGACTACCGGACAGATCGAACTGTTTTTCCAGGCCGCGAATTTCAACCAAGGGGGAGGTCATGTGCGCTCCTCCTGCATGTGTTTCTCCTGTTCCATCCGTTTGCTGACTTCGAAACACGCCACATCCACATTTCCCGCATGTACATAGTCCGGCATAGCCTGCCGACACTGATCGGTCGCATAGTCGCAACGGGGGTGGAACGGGCAACCGGTGGGGACGTTTTTCAGAGACGGCATAGAGCCGGGAATCTGAAACAGCCTTGCACCCGGTTCGCCCATTTGCGGCAAGGCATTGATCAAGCCAACCGTGTATGGGTGCTGAGCGTTGTCGATGATGTCTCGAGTCGGCCCCTGTTCAATGATACGGCCGGAGTACATCACCAGCATCCGCTGGGTCACCTGAGACACCACACCCAGGTCATGGGTAATCAGCATCAGCGCAACGTTTTCCTGCTCACACAGGTTGAGCAGCAAATCCATGATTTCGGCCTGAATGGTGACATCCAAAGCGGTGGTTGGCTCATCGGCGATGATCACTTCCGGGTCCAGCAACAGGGCGATAGCAATGATCACCCGCTGGCGCATGCCGCCGGACAACTCATGGGGGTATTGATCCAGCCGTTTTTCCGGTGAAGGAATCTGCACTTTCTGAAGCCGATCCAAGGCAATGGCCCGGGCTTCTTTTTTACTGATTTTCCGGTGCGCCAGAATGGCCTCAACCATTTGGGTGCCAATGGTCAGCACCGGATTCAGGGTCATCATCGGATCCTGAAAAATCATCGCAATGCGATTGCCCCGAATCTTGCGCAATTCTCGCTCGCTCATCGCAGCAAGGTCTTTACCTTCAAACAGGATCTGGCCACCAGCAATGTATCCCGGCTTGGCGATCAGGTTCAGAATCGAGAAAGCCGCCACCGACTTACCGGCACCTGACTCCCCCACCAACCCGAGGCGCTCCCCTTTATCCAGGCTGAAACTGATGCCGCGCAAGGCTGTTAAATCACCACCACGCACCGCAAAACGTACATCCAGATTTTTTACTTCCAACAGTGCCATGGCGTTACCCCTTATACAGCCGTGGGTTCATCACATCCCGCAACCAGTCACCCAACAGATTGATGACCAGTACGAGCACCACCAGCACTAACCCCGGGATCAACGTAATCCACCAAGAGCCGCTCTGAATGTAATCAAAACCGGATTTGATCAAGGAACCCAATGACGGCTGGGTTTCCGGCATCCCCAAGCCGAGAAACGACAATGCTGCTTCGGAAATGATGGCGTTGGCGATCTGCACAGTCCCAATGACAAAAATCGGCGACAACGTATTAGGCAGGATATGGCGGAACATAATGCGCGGTGTACCAAAACCCATCACCTTGGCCGCATCGACATACTCTTTCTTCTTCTCCGCCAGCACTGAGGCGCGCACGGTACGGGCGATCTGTGGCCACTCGGCCACACCGATGATGAAGATCAGCATGTAGATGGCAATTTCCCCGAACATCAGGTTGCCAAAACTGGCTTTAAAAACCGCGCCCACAATGATGGCGACCATCAGTGTAGAGAAGGACAACTGCACATCGGCAATACGCATCAGCACGGCGTCTACTTTGCCTCCCAGATAGCCGGCCATCAGGCCGAACAGCACACCGAGAATCGATTGCAGCAACACGGCGCCGAAACCGATCAGCAACGACACCCGGGTGCCGTACAGAATGGTCGAGAGCAGATCACGCCCTTGGGCATCAGTACCTAACGGGAAAGCCGGGTCGGCGCCATCCAGCCCAGCCGGCGGCAACTCGGAATTCATGATATCGATCTGTGCCAGATCGTAGGGATCAGCGGGCGCCAGCATCGGCGCAAACACCGCTGCCAGCACCATCAGCAACAAGACAATAAAGCTGAGAATGGCCACTTTGTCGCGCTTGAAGCTGTACCAGAAAAAGGACTCGCGGAAGCGGTCCCAGCGGGAAACCGTTGCCGTTGTCATGCTTTCTTACCTGCCAGTTTGACGGTGGGGTTGACCAGTCCGTAGATCAAATCCACCAGTGTGTTGGTAATCACAAAGATCAGACCTACCACCATCAGGTAAGCCACAATCAGCGGGATGTCACTTCGAGTGATGGCTTCCAGGAACATCAACCCTAATCCGGGCCACTGGAACACCGTCTCGGTCAGAATCGTGTAGGCCACCATGATGCCAATTTGCACACCGCCAACGGTAATGACCGGCAGCATGGTGTTCTTCAAAGCATGGAGGAAGTTAATGCGACCGGCACTCAAACCTTTGGCCCGAGCAAAACGAATGTAGTCGCTCTGCAACACTTCCATCATTTCCGCGCGAATCAGGCGAATAAACAGCGGCAGCATGATCGAAGCCAGCGAGATACAGGGCAGCAACAGGTGCGCCAAGCCTTCGCGGGTGAACAGCCCCGACTCCCAAGTGCCAAACAAGTGAACAAGATCATCGCCACGGCCGTAGGAAGGCAGTCCGCCTTCGGTAGTCAGAAACTCATTCATCCATTGCCCCCACCCGGTGTCGCTCGGGAACCAGTTCACGGTGACACCGATGGAGAACAACTGAATCAATACAATGGCCGTGAGGAAGACCGGTATGGAGATACCCACCGTGCTCACACCCATAAAAAATTTAGACAGCCATGCTTGTGGCCGGATAGCCGAATAGACGCCAATCGGAACCGATAAAAAGATAATGATTAAACTGGCACCGACCACCAGCTCGAGCGTGGCGGGCAGGTGCTCTCCAATCACTTCCAGCGCCGGCTTGCTGTAAAAATAAGAGTTGCCGAGATCGCCCTGAATGGCTTTTCCGGCGAACCGAAAATACTGAACCAGAAAGGGATCGTTCAACCCCAATTCTTCTCGAATGGCTTCCCGCTCCTCTTCAGAAACGGACATGCCCACCATTTCCTGAAGCGGGTCCCCGAGGCCATCCTGTATGGCAAAGGCGATCACACTGATGACAAACATAACCAGCAACGCCTGGGATATCCGCTGAACTAAGAAAGCTAGCATGAAGATTTTACCGTTGGTGAGTACTAGTTTACCCCTCCCCCATTGCGGGAGAGGGGTTTGGGGGCAGGAACTAGTGCCTGTTATTCAACGACAAGATCACCCAAGTACGGGAAGTTCATCACGTTGAGTACAGGTGCGATGTCGACGCCTTTTTTAGCCGCCCATGCCAGATCCTGCCAGTGCAAGGGTACAAAAGCGGCGTCATCGTACAAGCGCTGCTCAACCTCTTGCAACATGGCTGCACGCTTGTCAAGATCGGTCTCAACGTTGGCTTTTTGAACCAGCGCATCGATTTCCGGGTTGCAGTAGTTGCCTGCGTTGTACTGGCCAGCGCCAGAGTCAGAATCCGGGCAGAAGGTCAGGAACTCGAAGAAGTTCGCAGAATCCTCAGTGTCCGCATGCCAACCAATCAGCATCATGTCTGCTGCGCGGTTATCGTACTCCGGCCAGTACTGAGCTTTCGGCAAGGTTTTCAGATCCACTTTGATGTTGATCCGAGCCAACATCGCCGCAGCCGCCTGCGCGATCTTGTCATCGTTCACGTAGCGGTTATTCGGCGCCATCATCGTGATGGTGAATCCGTCTTCGTAACCCGCCTCTTTCATCAGCTGCTTGGCTTTCGCCACATCAAACCGCGGTTTCAGGTTTTCGTTGTGGCCCTGATAACCGGCTGGCGACATCTGTGCTGCTGGCGTGGCAAAGCCCTTCATGATCTTGGCGGCAATGCCTTCCTGGTTGATGGCATACGCAATGGCTTGGCGCACCTTCGGGTTCTTGAAGGCTTCAACTCGCTCTTGGTTCATGTGGAACAGGATGATCCGGGTACCGCTCATGGTCACCAGTTCGCTGTTACGATCGCGCTTGATGCGGTCCAGATCATTCGGTGGCACCGGTGCGATGAAATCCACGCCGCCTGACAACAATGCTGACACGCGGGTCGCGTTTTCTTTGATCGGAGTCAGCACGATTTTGCCAACATTACCCGGCGACTCGGTGTCCCAGTAGTTATCAAACCGTTCGAACTCGACTCGCACACCTTGGCGACGATCAGCCACCGTATAGGGTCCGGTGCCAGAGAGATTCTCAGAGGCGAAGGAATTGCCGTGTTTGAGGATGGCACCTTTGTCCTTGCCGTCTTCGGTCTGGCCGCTATAGAACTTGCTGTCCAGCGGGAAGATGTAGGTCGCGGTGTTCAGCAACAGTGGGTATGGCTCAGCGGTCATTAGTTCGAAGGTGTAATCATCAATGACCTTGATGCCACTGAACGGCTTGAAGATGGCCTTGAAGTCCTGGCTTTCTTTCAGACGGTCATAGGTGAACTTCACATCAGCCGAGGTGAACTCGTTACCGGAGTGGAATTTCACCCCTTTGCGCAGTGTGAACCGCATGGTGTTTTCATCCACACGCTCCCAGCTTTCCGCCAGACGGGGCTCAAAACCAAGATCCTTGGTCCAGCGGATTAGCGGATCAAAGGTCATGTGAGACAACTGCAGAATACCGCCAGACAGTTGCTCGTGGATATCCAGAGTGACCGGGTCAGAATCGTACGCTACTTTAAGTTCTTTCGTTGCCTCAGCGGACAAAGCTACCGGCGCAGCAACCAGTGCCATCGAACCTACCAAAGCTGCCAATAATTTTTTCATCGCGTATCCCATCGCTATTATAAGAATTTTGGGTGCATCGATGCTGTATATGCATTCGACGTCTAAGCTCAAAACTAGCTGGCAAAGTACATTACATCAATAGAAATTATTAGTCAGGGTTCTGTCAAAATGGAGAGGCGAGGGCGCTTTCGGTGCGTTCGCAGTTCAACGTGTTAACACCACCTTGAACCAATAGGCCTCAATGACCCGCATAACCTCAACCAGTCCCTGAAAGCGAACCGGAACACGAATCACCGAAGCGGCGCCTTGTGCGTAGAGGCTGGTGAGATCCAACTTTGCAGGTTCCGCGTAGAACACAATAAGCGGCACGTGCCGGAACTTCGCGGAAGCCTTCATATTCAGGACCCAATCCGCAGCGTTGGACGCATTCTCGCTGATCAGATACATCACCAGATGAGGAAAGGCCTCCGAATCCACCTCCAGATCAGCCGCGCACGCGTCAAACTCTGCTTCGCTAGCCAACACCGTCAGGTTGTGACCCAAGGCGTTCATCCGCAGCGCTTCTTCAAGATCCTGACCTTCTTTGTGCGCGGCAATCAGCCATACGTTCAAACCAACTCGTCGTGGATACAGCATCGTCTCTCCCTAACCTGCTGCCGCTACAGTCACTGTGTCTTGCAGTCTGTTCGCCCCCGCAAGGCCCAATCACTGGCTTCTTTAAAACTCAAGGGCATGGATACGAGGTATCCCTGGCCCAGCGAACACCCTATTTCACGAAGCGAGGAAAACTGCTCCGTCGTTTCAACCCCTTCAGCAATCACGTCCATACCTAGGGACCTAGCCATCGTCACAATAGCGGTGCAAATTTCAGGTTCCTTCAATTCAACCGAACCTTCAGACACAAAGCTTTTGTCGATTTTGACGATATCGGCGGGGAATTGCCGAAGGTACCGCAGAGACGAATACCCGGTTCCGAAGTCATCAATGGCTATTTTGACCCCCAGTTCGCGCAAACGAACCAGCTCGTTTGAAACACGACCATGTTCCTCAACACCATCCAGCAAACTTTCCTCGGTGACTTCTACCTCAAACTGATCCAGCGCCACACCGTGCGCCAATGCCATGGACTCCAGAGCCTCAACAAACTTGCCCGACTTCAACTGCAGTGGCGACACATTGAGGGCGATCCGGCAATCCGAGATCCCCAGCTGCTTCCACTCACGCAGGTACTCGCAAACTTTGGAGACCACCCACTCACCGACGGGCACAATCAAGCCTGTTTTCTCGGCAACCGGAATAAACTCAAAGGGCGATATCATCCCGTCCGCACCGAAATGCCAGCGCAACAGTGCTTCGAAACCGATCAATCCCTGATTATCCATCCTCCACTGGGGCTGGAGAACCAGTTCAAACTGGTCGTGTTCAAGTGCATACCGCAACCCTTTTTCGAGGTAAAGGTGCCTCTCCAGCTGGGTCTGCAAGTTCGAGGTGAAGCACTGGATTTTGCTTACACCCTTTCGTTTCGCCTCATAAAGCGCAATGTCAGCTTTTTGCATCAGCTTGATGGGCGTATCGCCGTTTTCTGGATACAGGGCCACACCGATACTGGCCGTTATGTTTAGTTCATGCCCTCCGACCGGAGAGGGGTGCGCGAGAGCTCGTACGATCTTCTGCGCGACTGCCAAGGCATCGCCAACACTGTGCAGTTCATCAATAAGGATGGTGAATTCATCACCTCCAATCCGCGCAATGAAATCCGACTCCCGGACCACGGCCTTCAAGCGATCTGATATGAGCAACAACAGTAAGTCACCCGTGGGGTGTCCGAGCGAATCATTGATCTCCTTGAAACGATCAAGATCCAGGAAAAGCACGGCCAGTTTGCCGCCAGAACGCTTACATCGAGCCAGCGAGCTTTCAAGAATCTCTTCAAACAGAAGCCGATTGCCCAACCCTGTTAACGGATCTCGCTTCACTAACCTTTGCAGCTCCCGTTCAGCCTCTTTGTGCCGGATCGCGTGGCGGATCGTCCGTTCCAGCAAAGGCAAACTGACCTCACCCTTGGGCAAAAAATCGGCGGCGCCAAGCTCAAGCACCTCGTCATCCAGTGTTTGCGAATCCGCTCCCGTCAAAACAACGATGGGCACTTCACAATGGGCTCTTCTGGCTTCCCGCAGGATGTCACCGGCGGTAGCCCTACCCAGAAAGTAATCCACCAAAAACACGTCGCATTCAGGGGCCAACAATTCCTGACGCGCTTCATCAAACGAGGCAAAATGGCTCAGTTCGAACCGAAACCGAGTTGAGCCAAGAAGCAGCTCGTCAAGAATAAGGAAGTCGGCGGGGTCATCGTCGATGATGTGCACCCGAATCGTTTTCTTGTTGTTAACCACCAGGCAGCTCCACAACTGAACACCAATAGGCGTTGAACGCTTTCACCTGGGTCACCAGCTTTTCGAAATCCACAGGCTTGGCGATGTAGGAATTGGCTCCCATTTGGTAACTGTTTAATACTTCCTCCTCCCTGTTGGATGTGGTCATCACGATGACCGGAAGAAACCTGAGCTTGGGATCTTTCCGGATTTCCGCAAGACATTCTCGCCCATCCATTTTCGGCATATTCAGGTCCAGAAGTATGAGACCGGGCATGGGATACTCAGCCTCATCGGTGTAAGGGGGCTCGCGCCTGAGATAACGCATCAACTCAACACCGTTCTCGACGAAATAAAGTGGGTTGACCGCTTCAGCCTCTTCAAACGCCTCCTTCGTCAATAGTTGATCGAGGGGGTCATCATCTGCCATTAAAATCGGAACGGGATTCAAAGGCTGCCTCCGGACTCAGTGGCCAGCGGCAAGTCAAAACGAAACCGCGCGCCCTTGCCCTCATTACTCTCAGCCGAGATAGCCCCCCCGTGTCGCTCTACAATCTTGCGACAAATGGCCAGCCCCATCCCGGTACCCTCGTATTCACCTCGACCGTGCAAGCGCTTGAACACGTCGAAGATCTGATCTTTATAAGCGGAGTCGAACCCGATGCCATTGTCGGTGACAGTCACCTCACAACGACCAGGCAACTCACTTGGACGTGTTGTTATCTCGATTACTGGCGGGGTATCCGGCAAACAATATTTCAGAGAATTGCTGATAAGATTCTGCATTAACGGCCTCAGCTGTGCCGGGTCTCCGTGAACCCAGCACAGGTCGCCAAACTGAATAGACGCATTCGTGTCGTCGATGAGCAGCTGCAAATCTCTGCAGGCCTCCTCGACAACCCTCTGCAGACTCATGTCTTCGTAGCCGTCATCACTGGCGCTAATGCGACTGTAACCGAGCAGACTATTGAGCAAGGCATCCATACGCTCGGCCGCCTCGCGAATATAGCGGACAAACTGCTCACCTTTTTCATTGAACTCTCCGTATTTGCCGGTCATCAGCATCTGGGTAAAGGCCATCAGTTTCCGTAACGGTTCCCGGAGGTCATGGGAGGCAATAAAGGCAAACTGTTCAAGGTCTTCGTTCGACCGCTCCAGCGCACGCGTTTGACGCTGCTGCTGCTGTTCAAGCCGGCTCCTCTGCTCGATTTCTTGCTCTAAGCGCTGTTTGGTGCGAGTCAACTCCTCAATCTGCTCCTCCAGTTCACGTCTTGCCGTTTTAAGGCTCTGTTCAGATTCGGTTCGGCGGACGATTTCCGATTCCAAGCCCTGGTTAGCAGCTTGCAGCTCGGCCGGGCGAGGCAAGGCCAGCGCCCTCGGGATCAGCGGCCACACTAAAGCCGCAGTGATCAAAGAGACCACGGCCGTCAACGCCTTGAGAAAACCGGACAGGTAGTACGCCCCATTCCAGATGTTATAGACCGCCATCAGGTGGGTAACGCCGCAGCAAAATATGAACAGGGCGAACAACAAAAACATCCATTCAAACTCGATGTCTTTGCGTTTATGAAGCAGCACGTACAAAGCGAGGGGAATCGTGAAATAGGCGGCAGCGATGAGCGTATCGGAAATAGCATGAAGAGCTAAGAGGTCAGACCGCCAGAGATAGCAGTGGCCATGCCCCATGAACGTCATATCCAACCATTCCGGCAGGACGGATGCAGCATCAGCCATGACAATGGCTCCTTAGTCGGCACTGACGTTAAGCCGCGCGCACAACATCGTTTAGTTGTTTTTTCTTAACAATAGCACCGACCAATATATCGAGCTAGCCTAAGCTCCAGATCAACGGCAGGATCAATGCCGTGAAGACACCGGTCAGGCCCATACCCAAAGACGCGAACGCCCCTGCCATAGGGCTGATTTCAAACGCTCTTGCGGTGCCAATGGCATGGCCATTCAAACCCAGCGCGAAGCCAATAATCCGGTCGTCCTTGATCTTCAACCACCTCGCCATCCAATCGACAAACAACGACGCCAACACGCCGGTAATCAGCAAGGCGCCCAGCGTGAGCGACACCGAGCCTCCGACTTGCTCCGCAATCCCCATAGCAATAGGTGCGGTCACGGATTTGGGTGCCAGCGAAGCCAGAACCAGCGGTGTCGCCCCCATCAACCAGGCAATACCGAGCGCATACACCGCAGCAAGGGTGGCCGCGAGCGGCAACGTCATCACAATGGGTTTCCAAAGCGCGCGAATGTGGTGCATTTGCTGGTAAAGCGGGACCCCCAGGGCCACAGTGGTCGGCCCCAGCAAGACAGTCAGCCAGGCGGCCCCGGTGTAATATCGCTCAAACCCCAGTCCGGAGATTGCCACCACCACGGCCAATAACACCGCCGCGATCAGTACCGGTGGCATCCACAAGGGTTTTCGGAAATGGGCAAACAGCCATTGCGCCGCGATGAAAGCGCCCAACGTTAACGCAACGGATAACATCGGCCCAGCGGTCAAAACCGTCAATGTATTAGTTGGCAATGAGGACTCAGTCATAATCACTACCTTCTTCTTCCAAGCCTGCCGCGTTCTTCATTAACAACAGCGTAGTGAACACACTGAGCAGCGTCCCCACAACCAACGCCACCACAACAGTGGTCCAGTACCCGGTGAATTGATCAACGATAAAAAATACGCCCACCACCCCCGGGGTAATCAAAAGCACCAACACCGAGATCAGGCCCCGGCTGGCTTCAGCAAGTTCATCACTGACCTTACCCCTGAGCATTAACGTGAAGGTCACCATGATCATGCCGAGCACACCGCCACTAACCGGCAACCCAGCCATCACACGCAGCGCTTCCCCAAGCAGAAAGAACACCACCAAAACCAGAAAACCGCGCAACATCACCATACTGCTATGCACTGCCTCTTCTAATTTGCTTTACACTACGGCCCTGCCCGACTTAACAGACAGGATTCTCAATGGCACTGAAAGCCACCATATTCAAAGCCACCCTCCATATCGCCGATATGGACAGGCATTATTACAACGACCACCACCTGACCGTCGCGCGCCACCCGTCTGAAACCGACGAGCGCATGATGATCCGGCTATTAGCCTTTGCCCTGAATGCCAACGACACGTTGGAATTTACCAAAGGACTCAGCAGCGACGACGAGCCGGAGCTTTGGCAAAAGTCCCTGTCTGACGAAATCGAACTCTGGATAGAGCTGGGCCTGCCCGACGAAGACCGCATCCGCAAAGCCTGCAACCGCTCACAACAGGTCATACTTTATACCTACGGAGGCCGAGCAGTGCCGGTGTGGTGGGAAAAACACCATAACAAGCTAACGAGATTTGGCAACCTGACCGTGGTCGAACTGCCAGCGGAAGAAATCACCGAGCTGGCGGCGTTGGCGGAACGTTCGATGACGCTTCAGGTTTCGGTTCAGGATGGTGAAGTGACCTTCAGTAACGACACAAGCCTTGTCAGTATTACCCCCGAGCAGCGGCTGCCACAACAATGACGCAGCGACTTGCGCTCAAGGGCTAGACAGAAACCGCGTGCACACGTAAGATTGCGCACTCGAAATTGATGAGTGATCAACGATTTCGAATGCGCCCGTAGCTCAGCTGGATAGAGCGCTGCCCTCCGGAGGCAGAGGTCAGAGGTTCGAATCCTCTCGGGCGCGCCATTTTAATGGCAGGTTTTCCCTTCTTCAGTTTGCTTGATTGTTTCTATTCTTGAGTAAGGTCATCACTCGGGTTTCGAGCTCATCCGGCGTTACCGATGCTTTCTGTACTACAGCCGCAACCTTCGTCGCGATCGCCCGTGGCACCTCGTATCCTGACAGAATGACAACGGGCACTTCAGGCTGAGAGCGATGTACCGTTTCCCAGAGTGACAGCCCATCACCATCCTCTAGTTTGAGATCAAGAAGAATCAAGTCGTACGAAGCCTGCCGAAGTCGTTCGTGTGCTTCGCGCAATGTTTCCGCCCGATCAACTCGCGCTACTGCGCCCAGTTGTCCTCTTACAACCGCAGCCAGGTCGGCATCATCTTCCACATGTAGCACCCGAGCAGCGCCTGGCTCCTTCGGCATTCGAACCTCTGCCCGCGGGAATCGGAACCAGAAGCGAGCACCTTCACCTTCCTGCGATTCAAATCCAATCACGCCACCCATTCGCTCGACCAATTCTCTGGTGACCGCAAGCCCCAGGCCGGTACCACCTTTGACTCGATTGTCAGAGGAATCGGCCTGCGCAAAACGCTCAAAAATACGGCTGCGGAAAACTTCCGGAATCCCCGGGCCACGATCCACAACGCTGATCAAGGTTCCATCCTCTGCATTTGGCTCACAATGGATCTCCACCGTTTCGCCACGCGGTGAGAACTTACAGGCGTTAGACACAAGGTTGAACAAGACTTGTAAGAGCCGACTTGGGTCGGCGTTGACGTACCCGGTTGTATCGCCGGTGATTCTGAGCTGCACACCGTAAGGTATGACGTAACCCTTCATGTGTTCCATGGCCTGCTCCAGAATCGTCGAAACCTCAATGCGCTGTATGTCGAGGTTCATCTCGTTGGCCGACAGCTTATTCAGATCCAGCAGATCGTTAACCAACTGAATCAATCGCTGCGTATTCTGTTGGGCGATACTCAGCATCCCACCGATCCGCTCAGGGATTTCGCCCAAGGCTCCTCCGGCAATCAGGCCCAAGGCCCCTGAAATTGACGTCAGCGGCGTGCGTAACTCATGGCTAACCGTCGACACAAACTGATTTTTAAGCACTTCGTTTCGCTGACTTTCGGACAAATCCCGGGCGACCAACACCCATCGCTGATCCAGCTCATTAGATCTCAACACCTGCGTAAGGCTAAGCTCCAGTGGCAAGGGCGGCTTACCCGCAATGACGAGTGATGTGTTCCATCTGGCAAGCAACGCCCCTGAGCCATGATCGGATGTTCCGTCTAAGCGTTCAGTCAGCTCCGGCAAACGAGCACTCAACGGCGAGCCGGTGGCATCGGCGGGTAGTTCGAAAAGTGCCACGGAGGCCAGATTATGGCCAATAATCCGAGTATCACTATCCAGCACCAATACCGCATCTGCCAAGGAATCAAATAGCTTTAGCAGGAAGGCGCCGTTTGCCTCCAGCTCCTCCAGCGCTTGGTGCTCGACAGATACGTCTTGAATTTGCGAAACGAAATGCAGCGGCCGTCGGTCTTCGTCTCGAACCAAGCCCACAGAGAGCATGGCGTGCATGACAGAACCATCACGCCGGTAGTAGCGTTTTTTCATCTGATATTGATCGATTCGACCGGCCAGCAAATCGTGCAGCAACGCGAGATCCGAGTCCAAATCTTCCGAGTGGGTCAGAGTCTGAAAATCGGTCGCTAATAATTCCTCGCGCGAATAGCCAAACAACTTGGTTATGGCGTCATTCACATCCATCCAACGCCCCTCCAGGGATACCAAGGCCATACCCTGGGCCGCAGAGTTGAACGCTTCACCGAACCTTTCGTTGGCAAGCCTAGCTTCTTGTTCCGCCCGTCTCTGCTCTGTTACATCAACCGCTATGCCGAGATAGCCAATCGTCTCATTCCCGTCATCTTTAAGCGCGCTGACGGACAACTGCACAGTTCGATGTTCGCCGTCTTTGCGAACGTACGTCCATGTTGATGTTTCTGGAATGCCTTCCCGTGCGGACGCGACGAAAACATCGAAACCTTCTATCCGCCCACCAAGCTTTTTCGACAGGTCTGCACCCCTTGCAGTCACTTCAGATTCGAGATGGAATAACGCTGGCGTATGAACACCCACCACTTCGCCGGCGCGATATCCAAGCAGCGTTTCTGCCCCTGGGTTAAAGAGCGAGATGCAGCCGCTGATATCGGTTGCAATAATGGCAACGCTCACAGACGCATCGATCACAGACTGAAGATAGGCACGGGTTTTATGTAAGTCGCTGTAGGCATGCCTTAGCTCGGTGATGTCGCTCATGGTCACAACCGCACCAAATGGCCGACCGAGAGCATCCGCAAGGTGCTGGCCATTACAGAGAACCACTCTTGGCAGCTGTCCCTTTGCCCGGATCACCAGCTCCGCATTGTGAACCTGTTCTCCGCGCCATGCTCGCAGGAGCGGTATCTGTTCAGTGGCAAGTAAGGTTTGGCCATCTGGCCCATACAAATCAAAGTGCTCAGCCCATTGCTCTGGCGGCAACGATCGCGGATCAACGCCGTGCCACTGCCTGGCAACAAGATTAAACTCTGCGAGATTCCCTTCACTGTCACAGGAAACGACTGCGTCTGGCATTGAATCGAGCAGGGTCGACAAGATTCTCGAATTAGCATCCGCCTGTTGCTTGTAGGTCAAGTCCTCAAGACGATCAACGGTTAATCGAGCAAGGCGCTCCAGGCCAGCCCTCTGTTCTTTCGTAAGAGGAGGGTTCGGCGAGGTATCCAGCACACACAAAGTGCCGTACGCGAATCCGGAGCGACCAACCAGCGGTGCCCCAGCATAGTACCGAATATTCGGCTCACCAATGACCAACGGGTTTTCAGCGAAACGCTTATCAGCATGCGTATCAAGCACTTCCAGAATACCGGCATCCAGAATAGCATGAGCACAAAATGATTCGTCCCGCCCCGTTTGCTCGAACGAAACGCCCTTGGCCGCCTTAAACCACTGCCGATCCCGATCCACCAAAGACACCAGTGCGATCGGTTTATCACAGATCTGTGAGGCCAGCTCGACCAAGTCTTCAAAATGACGTTCCGGGGGGGAGTCCAGCACCCCAAGCTTGATCAGTTCACGAAGACGGTGAGGCTCGTCGTCGGGTAACCCGGCGATGCGAAAACGATTGGTGGCCATTAACCCTCTCAAATAACGTCTTGGCTCTTATTGGAAAATTCCTTCTAAGCATTCAAACCTACCCATTTATTGCATCTGTTTCCATCACGACAAGCTATTTTTTCCCTACAGGGATGCAACGCGAGCTGAAGCATCGTTATCTGAACGCTTGCGATACCAAAGACGTTGAGGTTATCCGCCAGTGTTTTGCCGCAGGCGACGTATTTATCGATTTCGGGCCACTGGGTAGATTTACAGATCACGACAGCTTTGTGGCTGAGCATTCATCTACCTCAAACGTAGGTCCGCCCAGCAGTTGGGCGGACCTATCAATATGCTTCAGGTCATTTTTCAGCACACCCACTACGAATGCTTTCGCAATGTTGCAGACCACCAAAGCGGTCTGGAAACGAGCGAGCAGAATGGTAGTGAAAACTCATCCGGTCAGCCGCTCCCACACGGGCATCATCAATCAGCCTCATATCGGCATCGTCATACCCAACTTCGCCTGCCTGCTTTAACCAACGGTCAAACCAAGCCACGGTGTAATGGGTGATCGATGGACGGCCCCACCCGCCGGCACAGGCGCCATTCGACACGTCAGGACACCAGGATGTGGCGGGGAATAGTGGCAACAGTGAATAATCGAAGTGAGTAGTACCCTGAAATCCCAGTGTGTAAACCGGAACTCCGGCCGCATGCCACGCATTGAACGCCACCTTTCCACCCTCGGGGTCGGGCGGCACTAAATAGGGCACGGGAGCGAAGCCGTAATCGGCAAAGAAAGACATCGAGGGCACACGGGGGGCAAAACCCGGAAGCGAGCCCTGGGTAATAGCCAGCATCATGATGTCGTAAAGCGGAGCGGGCAGTTGCAGGTGCGAAGCCGTGGTCAACCCCTCGCCTTCTGGCGTTATCAAACTATCCCAGGCGACAACCACATCAACCGGGTTTTCCTCATCGATTAGCCCCGGCCAAGGCTCTGCACCCGGCGCGCCATAGCCTTGCACTACCGACACACCAATCGCACCCAGAGAGTGGCCAGCGATACCAAGGCGTGAGCGATCCAGGCGTGACCATTCCGGGTTATGATCAAATACCGGCGTTGGCTGCGTGCCCTCACACGAAGCTGCATGCGGATATAGTGTTTCGGGCGTGGACCGGAAAAAATCAATGGCATCGACCTGGCCTTCCCAAAATACATTCGGGTTCAGGTTGCTGCCCTGTTCAAGCATGGGTGTATACAGGTCCGACTGACCTTGGCCCCGAGGGTCGTAGGTAAACACTCCATACCCGGCCCTCACCAATGCCTGTGCAGCCCAGCTGTAGGCTGTTTGCGGGGCCTGAACCGAACCATTGGTAATGACAATGGTTGGAACCTTACTGTCTGACGTTGCTTGCTTGGGAACCCACAATTTACCAGTCAGCCGTGCGCACTCGCGATCATAAAACACCACCTCGGTGACATCCGCCTCTGTTTCATAAAAGTCTTTTCCATCTGGCCCGTCAGCTTCGGGATAACGGTATGGGTCACCCGTGCAAGGCAAGCCGTAAGTGGCACAAAGTGGCGTGAGCGGCGTATTAACCGATAAAGAAAGAGGTGTGCGAGGCCCATCGAGAGAAAGCGACAAAAACCAGGAAGGATCTATAACCGCCCGCTCGACAAGCCCCTCCAGATTGAAGAGTGATTGCTCCATAAATCGACTCAGGAAAGGAATCGACACCTGCTCCGTCGGGGCCTCGAGGGTTTTCGCATAATTTGTAGCCTCGCAATCCTCCCATACGGCGCCAACGGCTACCGCATCGTCACAGCGTGTATCAAGATTGGAAGGTACTGTAGGTGAAAGAGCTCGAAGGGTTGGACTCTCTTCAGCCGGGCGGCCGTCAAAGGCCGTTGAATCACCGTCGTTATCGATAGCGCCGTCAACATTTTCCGTCTCCGAGCCACCGCAACCTGCTAGCACAATAGCAACCAACAACACCGTCCATATTTTCACCGCATACACCTTTTTGTCATTGTTGTTAACGCTGGGGTCTGGCGGCCGAATATAACGTTAAGTGAATGACCGCGATCGTATGGATGATGGTAAGACTTCACTCCTATCAAGCTAATGGCCGTGGTTGCTCAATCATAACGGCCGTGCAGCCAACAAACGGCTGCTTGCATTGAGAACTTCGCGCTTTCCAGATTGCACCGTAACATCTGAATTCTAAAATTCTTATTAACGCGCCTAGCTCCCAAAAATGCCATTCGGAAAAAATGTACTTTTCGTACATTCTTGGGATACGCGAAGGGACAACTGTTTTATAGTGGCGAATAACTCTTAAAAAATGATTGCCCTATGCTTCACCTGCAATTTTCGAACGCAAGCACCCCTGCCGATTTGGCGATCACTGGCCACTATTCTCTCACGCTCGTGACGCTCTCGGTGCTTATCGCGATTTTCGCTGCCTTTGCGAGCGTCAGCCATGTCGATTTGATGCGTGCCACGAGTACCTCTTCGGTTGCTCAACGCTGGCATATCACCGGATCGGTCGCGATGGGTATCGGTGTGTGGACCATGCATTTTCTCGGAATGGTTGCCTTCCAACTACCAATAGACGTGTATTTTGAGCCCCTGACAACGGCAGCATCCATTTTTCCCGCTATTTTTTCAGGATACGTTGCCCTGAAGGTGCTGAAAGAAGAAAAGCCAAGCGGATTCACCATCGTGCGCGGAGGCGCATTGCTGGGATTTGGCATAGGAGTCATGCATTACGTCGGCATGGGCGGCATGTTAGTAGACGCAAAAATGCTCTATCAGCCGGGTTTCTTTGCACTTTCTATTCTGAGTGCTTTCATCATCGCCAGTTTAGCGCTGACTGTCCCACGCGCTTTTACGACTCTGCAAGACCGCTTCCAAACTGGAAAACTTAAAATCTATATCAAACTGACCATTGCTTCCCTAATGGGGCTCGCAATCTCCAGCCTTCATTACGTCGCGATGGCCGCGACGATATTCCTGCCGCAAGAGGGGCCGATGCCCCCTATGCCAAATTACGTAATTGATGACACGGTGATCGCTACACTTGCCGTCATCGCGAGTATTTTTATTTTAGCGGTCTCTACGATTACTGTTGTCTTTCGCTCCCGGATTCTCGCATCCGAAAATTGGGCCGAACAAACGGAGCACGAAGCCCGGCAGCTGGAAAACCGTTTTCAAAGATTGGTGTCGCGTTTACCGGGAGCTGTCTACCAGTTTCAATTAGATACAGATGGCGGCATGCGCGTGCCCTACGCCAGCGATGCTATCCGGACTCTTCACGGCGTTGACCCGGACGATGTTAAAGACAGCGCCGACCGAATTTTTCAACTCGTTCACCCGGATGACATGAAAGGACTCATGGCGTCAATTCAGAATTCCGCTCAGAACATGAGTGTCTGGAGCCATGAATATCGCGTATGTCTGGATGATGGTGAACGTTGGCTAAGAGGTAACTCTATTCCGGAGCGCCAAGATGATGGAAGCATCATCTGGAGCGGGTTCATGACGGATGTGAGTGATAAAAAACTGGCCGAGGCGCGCATTCATCAATTGGCTTTCTACGACGAGCTGACGGGTTTGCCCAATCGAAGGCTATTTACGGATCGAATGAGGCAGGCACTCGCGGCATCGGCCAGGCATCAAGAATATGGTGCGCTTCTCTATATGGATCTGGATGATTTCAAAAGTCTCAACGATACTTTGGGGCACTCGTTCGGGGACACACTGCTCCAAAGCTTAGCAGGCATCATAGCTCAGAATTTTCGCGAAACAGATACCGTTGCGCGCCTCGGCGGTGATGAATTCGTGGTGATCATCAATGATCTTGGTACATCAGAAGATGCCGCAACCCAAAATGCAAACCACATGGCGGAGAACCTTTTAAAGGTTTTTAACAAACCGATTGATTTGAAAAACCACCAGTATAAGTGCGAAGCGAGTATTGGCATTGCGCTGTTTAAAGGGACCGGGCAGTCTCAGGAGGAACTCCTCAGACGAGCAGATACGGCAATGTACGAGGCCAAGTCTGCAGGGCGGGGCGTCATTCGATTTCACGACCCCCATGTTCAATCCATTCTCGCAAAACGATTTCGCCTCGAAAGTGAGTTGAGGCACGCCATAGAACGCGAAGAACTCTCGCTGGCTTACCAAAAACAAATTGGCCCTGATGGCCGATGCGAGGGTGTGGAAGCTTTGCTCCGCTGGCATCACCCGGAACAAGGTGCCATCTCTCCGTCAGATTTCATTCCGATTGCCGAAAGTAACGGGCTGATTATTCCGCTCGGACAATGGGTTCTTAGCACCGCCTGTCACCAGCTCGCGCTTTGGCAGAGTGAACCGGAAACGCAACATATGCGTGTCTCGGTTAACGTAAGTTCAAAACAGTTTCACCGGCCCGACTTCGTTGACAGTATCGTGGAGACACTACAGCAATCGAAGGCTTCGCCGAACGGTCTGTGCATAGAGGTCACAGAATCAATGGTACTCGATGATCTGGATGATGCACTGTTAAAGATGACGGCCCTGAGAGCCCATGGCGTTCGAATCTCTATGGATGATTTCGGAACGGGTTACTCATCAATGGCGTACCTGTCCAGATTGCCCTTTGACGAGGTGAAAATTGATAAATCTTTTGTTCGACTGGCAGACGATCGCGCAAACGGTAACGAATGGATCATTATTGAAACCATAATAACAATGGCCCATAAACTTAAGATGCAGGTCGTGGCTGAAGGAATAGAAACACTCCAGCAGCACACACTGCTAGCTGCGATGGGCTGCGACTACTTCCAAGGTTTTTATTTCAGTCGCCCCGTTAGCCTGGAGACATTGAACCACTCGCTAAAAAGGGAACACTAGACGAAGCCTATCGACAAACACGGACCCATATCTCAACTCTCTGTTGACTCCGCTCACATAATTACACTTCCGCTACAAACCATATGTTTGGCCCCATAGATAACAGCGCACAATCCCATCCCTCTGTTAAACCACGTTAAATCAAAAATTGACTCTTAGGGATTCAAGATGTTAATCGAGAGAATGACTGTACTCGGGTTAACCGGCCTGCTGCTTGCAGGTTGTGGCGGCAGCTCATCCAGCGAAGACGGAGGCACCCCCACGAAAACACCCATCGAGTCTCAGGGCTCTCTCGTCGCCCCAGATGCCATCACCACCCTCGCCTATCAGTATCAGCTGGAGCACGGCGCACTCGCCGGAAACCTGAAATACAGCGCCGAAACTTTGCCTGGCTGGGCCACCATTGACTCTGAAACCGGCCTTATTTCTGGCACTCCCGGGCCCGAGGATGCATCCGCTGAAACCCCCATTTCCGTTACCGTCTCCAGCAACTCCCGCCGCCTGATTCTAAAAGGTGCGATCGTGGTAGAACACGCCGAGGCGTTTCTTGAACAACCGGCATTGGATTTCTACTCGACCAACTTTGAGGGGGAACCTCGAGCATTTAGAAATGATCTGTCTGGCGGCGCACTGGCTGGTGAAGTCCAGTTCGTACAGTCCCATTCGGTGGCACCTGCCGGTAATTTTGAACGCAACCCCGCCGATGAAACTCAAAGCCGGTATATGCCCAAACTCACCGCTCTTCGGGATGCCCTTCTACTCTTCATTCCGTCGAGTGATAAAAAGCCAACAACGTTGCATGTGGAAGTCAGCGTTAACGGCGAGCCACTGATGACCTTGCCGATGGCGCACCCTAATGCACTTCCCAAGTCTGATGTGACCGGTACCAACGGCATCCAATATTCCAAACAAGCCTGGTCCGCGCGACTACCGTGGGATGCCGTACGCAACGGTTTATCTTTGCGGTTTGTCGCCAATAAGGACGCTGGATCTCGCACATTCGGGTATTTACCTGCCTCTGAGATAGAGATCGGCGAAGCCTCGCAACTTGTGCTCCAAAGTATTCGCTTGGGCATGCTAACAGGCACCACGCACGTTGACGGGCACTACAGCCTTCGCGACCCAGTCATGGCGGCAACGGATTATTTCCAGACACTACCCGCTTCAAGATTGGTCATGGGCAGTTACGCCGATGCGGTACTCGACCGGGTGATCATTCGGTCTGGGGTTATCTACGATAAAGACATTGACGGTGCCAGCGCCGTTGAAGGCGGTGTCTATTCTGGTGATATGCGGGAAAACGTCGCCAAATCTCAGGTCAGTGTGGGCATCAACATGGCCAACTTCGGTTATACCAGCAACCACATGAACCAAGGCCATCCCCACGTTTTCAAACAGATCACCAACCATCACGCCTGGGGCATGTATACCAACGGCCGTGTTGACCACGGCCTCAGCGGTGGCAATGGCATCGGCACGCTCTATCATTCTTGGGGTAACGAGGCCAGCCACGAATGGGGGCACGCCTACGGCCTTGGCCACTACCCTGGCAAAGGTCTGACGGAGGATGGCCGCTGGGCAGTCCACCACGCCGATAGCGGCTGGGGCTATATTGCCCACCGTAACCGCATGCGCGCCAACCTGTTCGGGCTGAATGAAGACGGCAACTACAATTTCAAAACCGATGCCATGTCCGGAGGCTCTGACGGTGGGCCATTCTCTGTTTACACCCACTACACCGGCTATTCCGCCAGGCTCATCCAGCATGACATCGCGAGATTTCCGGTTCCCGATGAGCGCTATCCGAGCGGCTACAAAAAATGGGATGCGGCGACCGGGCAATATCAGGATTATCCGAGTCAACACCCCGCACCGGTGCGCACCGGTGTGCCTGTTGCAACGATTTTAGGGGGCTATGATCCGGATGGCACCGCGGCTGTGATCTATCCTGTGTTCCACGGCAACTACGGCAACCTGTTCAACCTTCCCGAGCCTGATTTCAATTCCCTAGGCGATCTATGCTGGATTACGGTCAATAACCATGCAGGGGATCAAAAACGCGTCCAGATTGCAGCCTCCCGGCACCACTCGGGCAGCATTAACCAATTCCACTTCAACCTGCACGCTGACTTCCGGCCAACAAAAGCCAGCCTGCATTGCCGCCGGGATGGCACGGAACAGATGCTTGAGGAAACTGCATTCAACGGGAAAATCCCCGAGCTACCACCTGTTGCCATCGTTGGCCAAGGCACGGAATACCAGCAAATGCGCGAGCGAGACATGGCGGACATTGAGCAAGCTCTGGATGCGATGGATCCAACCCAGTTCAACATTCTGGGTGATGCGCTGGCGATTAAAGTGGCCAGCTACAGCACGAAAGAACTCGAGCGCCATCTGCCAGAAGCGGCATGGGGCCTATTGCAAAAAATGCAAACACAGCAGGCCGCGGCTCGCCAGATTGCAGCCCTTCTTGGCAAAGCGAAGCGCGACCATTGGTCTACCCAGAAAACACGGGAGCACCTGCTTCAAGCGCTGACTGAACACGAATTGATTGAGCCGGTTGACGACTTGCTGCCAACGGGTGATGTGATCAGGGGAAATGGCCGTTATTTCGACAGTCACCTCGAAGATGACCAATACGTTGCTCTAACCGAACTTCCAAATAACATCGACGATTCCAGCCACTGGATTAGAGATTTGAGAGGGCGCATCCACACGGCCGACGCGCCGTGGCAGTGCTTAACGCCGGTTAATAACCGCATCGGGCTATCACTTTGTCGCGATGACCGAGCCGACCAGCGCTGGGCCTACAATGCAGAGTTACTGCAACTGCGTAACGAAGCCAGCCATAAGTGCCTTGATTACGACCGTAGCAACGGCCTATTGATCTCCTGGGGCTGCTCAGGCAGCTGGAACCAGCAGTGGGCTGGCGTTGCCACGCTAGAGAGCCCCCTATTCTCACTGCTTGATGGTGCTTTGCTCAGTAACATTTACAGTGCCATGTTCCCTGATTAAATACAGGCCGGCACCATTTACCAATAGTTTGGCTTCTCACTACGAGCACAACGGATTGTCCTCGTAGTGTCAGCGCTTTTTACTGGCAGCCCCCGACTTACCGATTGGCTTACGGCTGAATATCCCCACAATCGGTGTACCCTGCTCACGCAAAATCGGTTCGATATCATCATGCAGAGCTTGGTAACGATAAAACGGTACGCGCGGGAACAGATGGTGAATGGAGTGTAAGTTCTGCCCTAACCAGAACCAGCCCAACGGCTTCATCCAGACAGGCATGATCAAGCTATTGGTGTTGCGATAACGAGCAGAGTCCCTATAGGGGATGTGCGGCCGATATGCGAACCAATACGCGGTGAAAAAGCCGCCAATAAAGTAACTCGAAAAAAGTACCCACCCGGCATAGGCCACGTCCGTCAGCATGACAAAGGCTACGCGCCAGCCCAGCGATACGGCGATTTCCGTACAATAAACAACCCGTTCTTTGGTGCTGGCTTTATGCCAATGAGTACGGGCAAAAAACGTATTCTGCAGCCAAAGAAACTTGAACACGGTGATCACAGCGCCAAGAGGCCCTTTACCCATACCACTAATCAAGAAATCCGGATCTTTGTCTGGCTGATTGGTGTATCGATGGTGAGTCATATGCTCCAGTCGATGGGAGGCATACGGAGTCGCAATCAGCGGCGCCATCAAGTAGCCGCAAGCGTCATTAAGCCAGCGCAAGTTCTCGTGCTTGCCATGAACATTGCCATGCACGGCCTCATGCACCGGTGTATACGACATGTACGTCAGCATTGCCAACACCAGCACTGTCACTAGCGGGCTCAGCCAGCCCATGGCAAACAACCATAAACCCGCCACGTAACCTGTTAGCACCAACACCACCAGCACTACCGTTGGCCAGGCCATCTCGCCCAGATAGAGTTTGGCGAACTCAACCGCCTCGCGGTTTGGATTCTTCTTATTGTGCAACATAGCTCCGGTCTCATGCTTAGAATTCGATCACCTAAGCAGGTTAGTCGCCCAAGACCCATTGCCCAAGGACATCTACGGCCAATCGCGGGGCTCTTTAGGCCAAGTACCATGCAATCACCGAAACCGCTAAACTTCGCCCATGCTAAAACAACAATCCACGCTTCACCCGATTGCCATCAGTCAGGTCATGATCAACTTTGCCGCCAGCCATGGTATCGCGACAGATGTTTGTCTGGATGGCACATCAATCACCCGAGACGAATTACAGGACGGGGAAGCTCTGATTACCCGGGATCAGGAAATCCGCCTGATCGAGAACTTGATTCATGCACTCCCGGACGAGCCTGCGCTGGGGTTCAAGCTGGGGCTGCAATACAACGTGGCGACGTTCGGTGTGTGGGGATTTGCCTTACGCACCAGCCGAACCCTGCGAGATGCAGCCAACACGGCGCTGCGTTACTTGCCTTTGAGCACCGCCTACTGCCGCATGTACACGTTTGAGGAGGATGGCCGCTTTGGGATTGGGCTGGACCCGGAACCCATCCCCCCGCATTTGCGCCAATTCCTGCTGGAACGGGACCTGGCCACCGGAATAAATCTGCTGAAAGAACTCAGCCTGTCTGGCCTGAGCATCTGCGCAGCCGAATTTCAGGGGCCTCCGCCCGATCACGCTGAACTTATCGCTGACACCATGGGCGTACTACCGCGCTTCCACAGCAACCGCACCGCCATGCTGGTTTCCGCCGAAGCGGCAGACCAGCCCCTCCCTACTTTTAGCCCTCGGCTCGTGCGCATGTTGGACGACCAGTGTCGCTTTCAGCTTGACCAACGACAGACCAGCGGCCTGACAGGCATGGTGCGACAACAAGTGCTGGGTTCGTTGGGGCTGGTCGCCACACTCGACGAAGTCGCCAGCAAGCTCGCCATGTCATCGCGCAGTTTGCGCCGGAAGTTAGAACAGGAAGGCAGCAGTTTTAGAACAATCATTGAAGAAGAGCGGCGCCAAACCGCCACTCAAATACTCAGCAGCAGCGACATGAAGCTGGATGAACTGGCCATTCACTTGGGCTACACCGATACCGCCAGCTTTACCCGCGCATTTCGACGATGGATGGGCATGTCACCCGGTGAGTACCGCAGGCAAAAACAACATAGTTCTTGAAAAATCAGCTCAACACGCTGCTCTCAGGGGCCGAATGCTGACGGCGATACTGGTCCGGCGTCAGGTTAAACCAACGCTTAAACGCCCGCCGAAAGTTCGCGCTGTCGTGGTAGTTCAGTAGCTCTGCAATAGCCTCCACCGACAGTGTGCTGTCCAGCAAATATCCCACGGCCTGTTGCGACATGATTTCATCCCGTACCTGCCGGAAGCTGGTGCCTTCCTGTTTTAGCCTCCGTGCCAAAGTGCGCTTGCAGATAAACAGCGCAGCCGCGGTCTCCTCTTCACTCAGAACCCCTGGCGGGTGTGACAACATCATTTTCTGAACCTGATACTTGCTACTGCTCTTGTTTGGGTTCAGCTGAGCCCGCATGGCTTCGCAGTGCCTGAGCGCCATCATATAGCTTTCATGGTTGGCGGAAGCATTCTGAATCTTGCACACCTCAAGCGGGACTCTCAAAACGTAGGCATCGGCGCCAAATCCGATGGTTGCCGGAATATGTTCCTCATAGCGAGCGGCGTAGGCAGGCTTTTGATGCATAAAATCGATGCTAGCCTCACGAAGTGGGCGCCCGACAATAAACTCGGCGGTATCGAAAAAAATCACCGTGAAAATTTCGCTAAGAAGGCGGAGAAGATCCTCTTCCAGCTCCATAGCGTAGTTACAGCTCAGCTGCAGCCATTCCCCTTCAATCACCAGATCAAGCCGGGCAAGATTCATCCGGGTTGGCAAGTACGCCTGGAACGCTTTTAGAGCCGTGAGCAGATCCGGGCTACTGTTCACCAGAAAACCCAAGGCGCCATGAGTGGGCGAGGTCAGCCTTTGGCCCAAACGCAAGCCAAAGGTGTTGTCCTTAGCGATCCGCAAGCAGTTTTTAAGGATCTGCAGTTGCTGATTTGGCGTCAGTAGGGTGTTTTCCTGCAAAAATTGCTCGACGGACAGTTGAGTGCCCGCCAACACATCCGACACATCACGGGCTAGCAGGCCCAGTTCCCGGGCGGCTAAGCGGCTATAGCTGGAAGGAATGCTGGGTAAATCAAGATCAACAACGCTCATCTTATTTTTATATCCGTTGGTCAGCTTGAAGTTTCATCGAACAGGTTACGCTTTAACCAAGAGTCTTTTAATGACCCCCAGTTGTCAAGTAATGACCTGCCTGCGCTGCACAGCAGAACGTAATCTGAACGGAGTAAGACAATTCCTTGAGATAACACAGGTGAGGTGTTTATGGGGCAGATCACGTTTATTGAACACACAGGCACAGAACATGTGGTGGAGATCGAAGAGGGCCAATCCCTGATGCAGGCGGCGGTGGATAACGGTATTCCCGGAATCGACGCGGACTGCGGCGGAGCCTGCGCCTGCGGCACCTGTCATGTCATTGTGGACAACAATTGGATACAGGCCACCGGCAATATCAATGCCGATGAACTGGGCATGCTGCAGCTCACTCCCGAGCGATCCGATACCTCGCGTTTGTCTTGCCAGGTCACCCTCTCAGAATCTCTCGACGGGCTGGTGGTGCGGTTGCCGGAGTTTCAAATGTAGGCTGGCGCCCACGAACCCGGTTTTTGGTCGATGATAACTATTCAATAAAAAAAGCTGACCGTGGAGGTTTGCATGAGTCTACTTAGCCCCTTCCTTCAACCCGTGGCGAACAAAGCCGCCGCCACTGTGCCTATTGATTGGCAGATCAAAGGAATGCACGCATTTCAGAACCTGAAGAAACGTGTCGGAAAGCGTGAACAGCCGCCCGTTTTCAAGGAAGTTCCGCTTCCAGCCGTGTCTGAACTGGCGCTGGAAGACATCGATGTCAGCAACCCGTTTCTGTACCGGCAAGGCTTGTCGCACTCCTATTTCAAGCGGCTGCGGGACGAGTGCCCCGTGCACTATCAGAAGAACAGCCCCTTCGGGCCCTTCTGGTCGGTTACCCGCTATGAAGACATCATGTTTGTGGATACCCACCATGACCTGTTTTCAGCCGAGCCCATCATTTCCCTCGGCCCGCCACCACCCGGTCTGGAAATCGAAACCTTCATCGCCATGGACCCACCCAAACACGATGTTCAACGCCAAGCGGTTCAGGGCGTGGTGGCGCCTAAAAATCTGGCGCAAATGGAAAGTCTGATTCGCAGTCGCACAGAAGACGTGTTGGATCATTTGCCTATCGATGAGCCTTTTGACTGGGTTCAGAAGGTGTCCATCGACCTGACGTCCCGCATGCTGGCCACCCTGTTCGACTTCCCCTACGAACAACGCCATAAATTGGCCTACTGGTCAGACATGGCCGCTGCACCCCCTGAATCTACCGGCGGCACTGCAGATATTGATGAATCTTTCGTCGCATCAGCTGATATGGCCAAGCAAATGTCTTTGCTGTGGCGCGAAAAAGAAGCCAGAAAGGCAGCAGGAGAAGAGCCTGGGTTCGACCTCATCAGTTTACTGCTGGCGAACGAGAACACCCGCACCATGATCAACCGCCCCATGGAGTTCCTCGGCAACATGGTGCTTCTGATCGTGGGCGGAAACGATACTACCCGTAACTCCATGACCGGCGGCGTATTGGCGCTGAATCAATTCCCGGAAGAACTCACCAAGCTCAAACAAAATCCGGGACTAATCCCCAGCATGGTGTCGGAGATCATTCGCTGGCAAACGCCGTTGGCTTACATGCGCCGCGTTGCAAAGCAGGACGTTGAACTGAACGGCCAAACGATCAAGAAAGGCGACAAAGTGGTGATGTGGTATGCCTCCGGCAATAGGGATGAACGTGCGTTCGAGCAAAACCCAGACCTGTTCATCATTGACCGCAAGAACGTCCGCAAACACCTGTCCTTTGGCTTTGGAGTACACCGCTGCATGGGTAACCGTTTAGCGGAAATGCAGCTGCGGATTCTTTGGGAAGAGATTCTGAAACGCTTCGATGATATCGAAGTGCTGGGCGAGCCGGAGTATGTGCAATCAAACTTTGTGCGTGGCTATACCAAGATGATGGTGAAGCTTAAGAAAACCTCCTAAAACCCTCGGCCACACAAGGCACCGAGGGCTATGGGGCCTTTACGTTTCGCGCCGAATCACAGGTGGAGTGTGCGCCTTCATAGGCGGCACCTCACCACAGTAGACCTCAATATCCACCATGCAGGTCATAGCACTTGGGCCCTGCGACAGACGTGAAGTTCCTTCATCTCGTGTCAGAACATTCGGGTTACCATGCCGGCATGACACATCCGAGTTGCCCGCTTCTGGTGGGTCAAACCAAGCCCCGGTACTTAACTGCAAAACACCCTGGCGCACTTCGTCACTCACCACCGCTGAGCACAAACAAGCGCCCCGGCCATTAAAGATGCGTACCAAGGTGCCGTCGTTAATGTTCCGGATCTTTGCGTCAATCGGGTGAATGACAATCGGTTCACGCCCATTGATCTTCGAGTTCCGGCTGTGGGAACCATGGTCCAGCTGAGAATGCAGTTTGGTTCTTGGTTGGTTAGAAATCAGATGCATAGGGTATTCAGGGTTTGCCTGCCCTAACCACTCTTTAGGATCATTCCAGAACGGGTATCCCGGGCATTCTTCATAGCCAAAGCTTGCCACCGTCTCTGAGAAGATCTCTATTTTTCCGCTGGGTGTTCGTAGTGCATTTGCCTTCGGATCATCGCGAAAGGCTTTCAGGAGAACCTGCGGCTCTTGTGGCATCGCATTTTCAAACCAGCCTTTTTTCTTGAACGCCTCGAAATCTGGCAGCTCTATGCCGTTGGCACCCGCCTTTTCCCGGGTTTCGTTGTAGATCACGTTTAACCACTGCTCTTCGTCGCGTCCTTCCGTGAAGTCTTCTCGGGCACCAAGCTCTTCGGCCAGCTTACTAAAGATCTCGTAGTCCGACAGACTTTGTCCCGCTGGCTCCGCTGCTTTCTGCATATAGATAAGGAAAGGATCGCGACTGGACGACGCAATATCATTACGTTCCAAAAACGTCGCTGCAGGTAACACAATATCGGCGTGTTTCGCCTGAGCGTTCCAACACCATTCATGGACAATCACCGTATCCGGTTTCTGCCAGGCCTCCCTCATACGAACGAGGTCCTGATGGTGGTGAAATGGGTTTCCGCCCGCCCAGTAGATCAGCTTGATTTCAGGATAGGTCCCGGTTCTTCCGTTGTACTCGAATTTCTCACCAGGGTTCATCAATAGGTCTGTAATTCGTGCAACGGGGATAAAGCTCTGTACTGGGTTGTTCCCTTGCGGCAGAGCCGCCCCGGGAATGCCTTGATAATTAGCACCTATAGCATTCATGGCGCTGTAACCAAAGCCGATGCCTCCACCCGGAAGGCCAAGTTGTCCCAACATTGAAGCAACCGCTATAGCAGCCCAGTATGGCTGCTCGCCATTGTCTTGGCGCGTCAGAGACCAACTCACAGAAATCATCGTCCGCTGGCGAGCCATATCCCGCGCAAGATCGCGAATGCATGCTGCAGATAGACCTGTTTTAACCTCTGCCCACGCGCTGTCTTTCTTTATACCGTCGACCTTTCCCACTAGGTATTCTAGAAACTTCTCATAGCCTACCGTGTAGGTGGATAGAAACTCTGTATCGGCTAACCCTTCCTCTTGGAGGGTGTAAGCAATACCCAACAGCAATGCGACATCGCTGCCAGGGTAGATCGCTAGCCAGTCAGCGTTCATTTCCTCCAGAACGTCTGAGCGCAAGGGACTGACATTCACCACCTTCGTTCCGTTGGCCGTTGCCTCCAGCATGCCGCGCTTCTGCACATGACGACCAACACCGCCATTGGTGACCTGGCCATTTTTAGTCGGCGCCCCACCAAACGCCACAAACAGGTCAGTGTGTTCCTTGATAACCTCCCAGCTGGTTGCACCATTCACCATGGAGTAAAAGTCGCCAAGTACGTGAGGCAAAGTGACTTCCGCTGCCGCATAGCTGTAGGTATTCAGAGAATAGGTATAGCCGCCAATCGAATTGAGGAACCTCTTGAGCTGACTTTGCGCGTGATGGAAACGCCCTGCACTGGACCACCCATAAGAGCCACCATAAATAGCTTGGTTACCATAACGACTTCGCACGCGGTTTAATTCTTCCACGACCAGCTTGATCGCCCTAGGCCATGAAACTTCAATAAAGTCATCAGCTCCGCGCTCACCTTTGGCGTGGCCCGGTCCGTTTTCCAGCCATCCTCGTCGAACCATCGGCGCTTTAATACGTGTCGGGCCATCTAAGACATCGACTATGCCTTGACCGATGGGGGAAGGGTCTTCGTCCCTCTCGAATCCCTTGAGCGCAACAACACTCCCATCCTTGGTACAAACACGGTAGGTTCCCCAATGGCTGCTGGTCAGCGTTCCTTCGATTTCATGCTCAGGTTTCATCGATCAAGCCCTCTTACTGTTGTTATTTTCTCATGACAGCATAGACCAAAACCAAGTATATGTACTCGAAACAGTTGATTTAAACCAATTATTTTTACTTGGATAAATTAAGGCGAAGTATAAAGAGGGATAGATGCTACAGAGACAAGAGCAGACAGGCGCAAACACTCATGATTTCGTGCACGCCGTCGGTCATGGAAAATAATTGAAAAGCGCACCGAGAAGGCACGCTGCAAAAGAGAGGAAATACGGTGCCCAACAGAGGGAGAAGCAGGCACCGGTTAAGCTAGATATTACTGTGCTATACCCTGCACAAGCCCCAATGCTATGGCTACTTGCACCAGCTCGGCAAACGAATCTACCTTCATTTTTGCTGTCATGTTCGCCCGGTGCCCTTCAACGGTTTTCCTGTTGATACCGAGTTCATCGGCCGCATCTTGGTTCGATAGGCCCTTCACAATCAGCTCCAAAACCTGGCGTTCTCGGCGGGTTAAGCTGTCGTAGCGCTCCCGGATACGCGACTGGGAGCGGCGCTGCGCAAATCGGGTTCGGTCTTTTTCCAGAGCATTGTGAACGTGATCGATCAGTACCTGATCATCAAAGGGCTTTTCGATAAACGTAGTGGCACCCTGCGTCAACGCAGTCACGGCCATATCCACATTACCGTGGGCAGAAATCATGATCACAGGCAGTTCGATATTGTATTCGGGCAACTTCTTCTGGGCGTTAATGCCACTGAGGCCGGGCATTCGCACATCCATCACAATACAACCGCTCGCACTCGCATCGAACCCCTCGAAAAAGGCCAACGCATTTTCGTAGGACTGCACTTTGAGGCCGACAGACTCAAGCAGCCACTTTAAAGAGTCTCTTACGTCCGTATCGTCATCAATAACGAAAACTGTTTGTGCATCTTTATTCGGGTTCATGAGTGATCAATCAGCAATATTAAGAGTAAATGAAAAGCGAGCTCCTCCGGCAGGGATGTTTTCTACCCAGAGTTCACCCTCAAGATTCTCTACCAATGAACGGCTGATGGCCAGCCCCATTCCAAGACCGGCTTCCTTGGTTGAAAAAAAACGATCAAAAAGGCGAGCCATATCCGATTCCGAAACCCCCCGCCCCTGATCATCCACTTCAACCCGCAATTGCGCGTTCTCATGAGGTTTAACGCTGATTGTCACGGTGGTGGTTGCTTCTTCATCGTCGGTTGAGGCGCTTGCTTCTATCGCGTTCACGATCAGATTCAACAACACCTGTTCCAGCTGAATTTTATCACCTTTGACTGCAGGCAAATCTGCAGGTTGCTCAAACACGATACGTACGTTATGCCGTTCCGCCATGTTCTCGCAAAAGTCGATCATTTCGCCGATCAAATCCGGCAAATTGAGACGGGTAACAACCGGCTCCTGTTTGCGGGTAAAATCCATCATTCGATGGATAATCTCCCCGGCCCTTAACGCTGTTTTGATGCTTCGAGTAATCGGTAACTCTACATCACTCCAAGACAATGTAGGCTTATCGGCAAATCGTCGCTCAATCCCCCGAAGATAGTTCACCATCGCCGAGAGCGGCTGATTCAATTCATGGGCCAGACTCGACGCCAGCTCACCCATGGTTACCAGCCGGCTAGCGTGATTGATGTCAGCTTGGTACTGCTTGAGTTGTTCCTCTGCGGCTTTTTTCTCTGTTAGGTCGTGAGCCACCAATGAGAAATACTCGATATCCCCATGCAAGGAGCGATGGGCAAGCAGCTCCAGCATGACCGGTATACGGGCGGATTTCAGGCTCTGCATGGTCAGCTCCCCACGCCAGTTCCCCGTTTTTTCCGCGGTAGGAAACCCCTCGTCCATTAAGGTTGCGAGGCCTTTTTCGGTCACAAAGCGGGATAAAGGGAAAGCACTGTAATCCGTATATTCCAGCTCCAGAACATTTCGCGCGGTTTCATTCAGGTGTGAAACGGTAAAATCGAGGTTCGCAAATATCACCAGATCCTGAGTACTTTCCAGCACGCGCGCCAACCGACGACTGGCTTTGTCAGCCTTGACCCTATGACTCGCATCTCGGGAGACCACCAGAATTTCCCGGATATCATTGGTCTCAGGGTCCCGAATGGTTCGACTGGTACTTTCCAACCAGGTGTAATGACCCTCCTTACACCGAAAACGGTAGGTGTGGGTATACAAACCGCGGTCGTAATTAACCGTCGGTGCCCGCAAACGGAAATCTTCTACATCATCGGGGTGATACAGGTCGTAGGCGGAGATGCCAACGATCTCCTCAACAGAATACCCCAGCAAGTGCGTTACTGCCGGAGACGCATAGATAAACCGCCAATCTTCCGGTGTGTGCCGGGAGATCATGTCGGTAGATTGTTCCGCCATTTCCGCCAGCAGGCGGTTACGTTCGGCATCGTCGGTCAGGGCGGTCAGCCCTTCTTCCGGTGTGCGGTTTTTCATGGCTACGGGGCTCTCGAAAGCTCGGGTTGCGTTAGTTAACCCTATTCTGAAGGTCTCCGGGGCCCTTGACCACAGGATGCCAGGGCCCCGCGACTGACTAGCGCAGAAACTCTTTGCTGAAGGCCTTGAATTCGGCCGCATCCGAACGCCGAAGCCATTCAAACCCGACCATTTCTTTGGTCACGATCCGGGCTCCGGCCTGTTCCATCCGGCGTAGCGCTACTTCCGTGTCGTAGGCGTTGCGTGCGGAAATAGCATCCGCCACCACAAACACCTCCAACCCCTTCTCCAGAAGCCTTATCGCCGATTGCATCACACAAGCTTGAGACTCCATCCCACACAGGACGACTTGTTTGCGATCATGCGCCTGGAACGCCTTTTCAAAACCCGGGTCATCAATACAGGCAAAGAATGTTTTGCCGTAAATGTTGGCTGCCCCCACCAGTTCGCGCAGCCCCTCTTCCGTATGGCCCAAGCCCTCTGGATACTGCTCGGATCCAATCACCGGTACGTTCATCAACCCGGCAAGGCGCACCAACCAACTGCAGTTGTTCACCAGCCTCTCGTTTTCATGCACCCCGCCCAACAAGCGTGCCTGCACATCAATCACTGCAACGATGCAATTCTCTTGATCCATTAACATAATAATCTCCAGACTTACGCCGGGCGGCGGTCAACCATATTCGTTGCAACACCCTCTGCAACCACTTTGTCGCCGACTTTACAGATGGTCTCCAGTTTTACCCGACGTCGCTCTTCATTGATTTCAATAACCTTGGCAGAGGCAACTACGGTGTCTCCAATATGAACCGGCGCTTTGAACTTAATCTGCTGGTCGATATAGATGGCACCGGGGCCCGGCATGCGTGTGCCCAACACGGCAGAGATCAGAGCTGCACTGAACATGCCGTGCACAATGCGTTCTTTAAACGGCGTGGTCTTCGCATACTCAGCGTTAATATGCACCGGGTTGTCATCACCACTAATACCGGCAAACAACACCACATCAGCTTCGGT
Organism: Marinobacter sp. SBS5; assembly: GCF_048285575.1. NCBI lineage: Bacteria > Pseudomonadati > Pseudomonadota > Gammaproteobacteria > Pseudomonadales > Marinobacteraceae > Marinobacter > Marinobacter sp. SBS5. The sequence continues at coordinate 217,588 of NZ_JBLWAZ010000004.1, forward strand.
AATCGTTTTGGCGTAAAACGCCTCCATTCCAACTTCAAGGTCTTCTAGGTAGTAGCCATGTAATTCTTGCATTGCTTTTCCTCTGATTGATCCATACACCTACTACATTACTGGTTTATATCCATCAAACCAAGTACTTTTACTTGGTTTTTCTAAAATGCTCTGGTAGCCTTCTGTCATTCACAAAGACAACACCGCTGTGCACATAGGGAGTCGCGGTTATGCAGAGGCAACCCGTAAGCATTTTTGAAAGAGCCTTTAAAAAACTGGTTCCGGGCGGATTGGAATCGATGGGGCGTCGTGGCTCAGACATCATGAACATCGCCGAAGATCTGCCAGAGTCGGATCTTGCCACTGTTAAAGAATGGATTGATGACTGCCTTGCCGAAAACGGCGGCCAGGTAGAAGCTCGCAAGCGTGCCGCCTTGCTCGGCCGCGCTTATCTAAAGCTGTCTATGACTGGAAGAACCCGTTTCTTGGGCCTACTTGCAGAACACTATGGTGTGAATGAAGCCAGCGTAGAGAGCGCCATAGATCAATGGCATAACGCCAAGGCCAACGAGAAAACCAAAGCCGCACAGTCATTACGTAAGGCGTTGATTCCTAGCCGCACGGTGCTGCTGAAACAGTTCAACGGCGTACCATCCGGGGTTAAGTTTCTCGTGGATATGCGCGAAGAGTTACTACAGCTGTGCAAAGACTATCCGGAACTAAAACCACTGGAAACCGACCTCCGTGACCTGCTGGCGACCTGGTTCGACATCGGCCTGTTACAACTGGAAGAAATCAGCTGGAACTCCAGTGGTGCCATTCTGGAAAAACTGATTGCCTATGAGGCCGTCCACGCCATAAAGAGCTGGAGCGACCTCAAGAATCGCCTTGATTTCGACCGTCGCTGCTTTGCCTTTATTCATCCGAATATGCCAGACGAACCGCTGATTTTCGTTGAAGTGGCTTTGGTGAATGGCCTCGCTGATAACGTTCAAAAGCTTCTGGACGAGCACGCCCCCACCCAAGACATCGACAAAGCTGATACTGCAATTTTCTATTCAATCTCCAACGCCCAACAGGGATTGGCGGGCATCAGCTTTGGCAACTTCCTCATCAAGCAAGTGGTCAGCAAGCTTCAGGTGGAATTCCCCCAGTTAAAACAGTTTGCCACGCTGTCACCCATTCCGGGCTTCCGCCGCTGGCTGGACAACACCCCGGCAGATCAGTTGGCCCTACTGCCAGGCGGAGAGCAGTGGCTAAGCTCGCCTCCGCCACGGGACCCGGTTCGAGCAAGTCAGGCCGATGTCACCGGCGCCCAACAAGAAGCCATCATGAAGCTCGCTGCGTCCTACCTGTGTTCCAAGAAACCCGGTACGTCGCGTGCCAACGACCCGGTAGCCAATTTCCATTTAAGCAACGGCGCTCAGGTTGCCAGGCTCAACTGGATGGCCGACACCTCAGACAAAGGCCTGAAGCAATCCGCCGGCTTGATGGTTAATTACCTGTACGAGCTTCCGAAGATTGTTGATCGCAGTAATCAGTACACCTCCGAGGGAATCATTTCCCAGTCATCAAACATCAAGAAACTTTTGAAATAGACAATCCGTAAAAAGAAAGGAGAACACCATGACTAATCGCATCGCAGTTATTACCGGAGCAAACGGTGGTCTGGGTACCGCCATGTGTAAAGCGCTGGCCGCTCAGGGCCGTAAGGTAGTCGGCACTCACTTGCCCGGCGAGGAAGCGCAAGCCAAAGACTGGCAGGCAAACCTACGTGAAGAAGGTATCGATGCCGCCATCTACCCGCTGGACGTCACCGACTTCGAAGGCTGCAAGGCGTTTGTTGCCGAGGTTGAACAAGATCTTGGCCCAATCGACATTCTGGTTAACAACGCAGGCATCACCAACGATGCACCACTAAAGAGAATGCAGCCAGAACAGTGGAATCAAGTCATCAACGTGAACCTGACATCCATGTTCAACATGTGCCAGCAGGTGTTCGAGGGCATGTGCGAGCGCGGCTTTGGCCGTATCGTGAACATTTCGTCGCTGAATGGTGAGAAGGGGCAGTTCGGCCAGTGTAACTATGCGGCCACAAAAGCCGGCATCTATGGTTTCACTAAGTCCATTGCTCAGGAAGGCGCCCGTAAAGGCGTAACCGCCAACTCGGTTTCCCCTGGCTACATCGATACCCCAATGGTTCGTCAGGTGCCTGAAAAAGTACTGAACAACATTGTTGCCGGCATTCCGGTTGGCCACCTTGGCAAGCCTGAAGACATCGCCAGAGCCGTAGCTTACCTGACCGCGGATGAAGCCAGCTTCGTGACCGGCACTAACATGTCGGTTAACGGCGGCCAGTACATGGCTTAAGGGAGTACACCATGACAGAGTTCAGAGCACCCACCCGTGAGATGGCGTTTACCCTGCAGCAAGTCGCCGGGTTTTCAGAAATGGCAAAAGCCTGCGGCTACGAAGATGCTTCCGAAGATGTCGTTGCAGCCATTCTTGAAGAAGCCGCTCGCTTTGCCGGTTCAGTCATCTCCCCAACCAACGTCACCGGTGATCAAACCGGCGTGCGCCTGGATAGCGACTACAAGGTGGCCACCCCGGCAGGCTTTAAAGAGGCTTACCAGCAATACGCAGAGAGCGGCTGGGCCAGCCTGCAGTTTGACCCGGAGTTCGGTGGTCAGGGCTTGCCTTTTTCTTTGGCCATTCCTGTTCAGGAAATGTGGCATGCTGCCAACATGGCGTGGGGGCTCTGTCCTTTGTTATCTCAAGGCGCCGTAGAGGCGCTTTCGGAGAACGCCAGCGATGTGCTGAAAGAGCAGTTGCTGCCCAAAATGATTTCCGGGCAATGGACCGGGACGATGAACCTGACCGAACCACAGTCCGGCTCAGATTTATCCAACATTCGTACCCAAGCCCGTCCGGATGGCAATGCCTACCGGATAAAAGGCCAAAAGATTTTCATCACCTGGGGTGAGCACGACATGGCGGAGAACATCATCCACCTTGTACTTGCTCGCCTGCCCGATGCCCCTCCCGGCGTCAAAGGAATATCACTATTTGCAGTCCCCAAGTATCTGCCGGATGCTTCTGGGGAACTTGGGGAAAGAAACGACTGTCACGCGGTCTCACTTGAACACAAACTTGGCATCCACGCCAGCCCCACCTGCGTCATGAGTTATGGCGATAATGAAGGCGCCATCGGTTATCTGGTGGGCGAAGAGAATCGTGGCCTAGCCTGTATGTTCACCATGATGAACAACGCACGGCTAACCGTTGGCCTGCAGGGCGTTTCCATTTCCGAACGCGCTTACCAACAGGCGCGGGACTATACCTTCGAGCGAACTCAAGGCACAGCTCCCGGCGAACAAGGTGTTTCCCCGATCATCAAGCACCCGGACGTCCGCCGCATGCTGATGATCATGAAAACCTTAACGGAGGCTGCTCGCGGGCTCGCCTACACAGGCTGCGTCGCTGTTGATTACGCCAACGCTGAGAACCTGCCAGACGAGATCAAAAGCCGCTACACCCGACGGGCTAACCTGCTGACACCCCTGGTTAAAGGTTGGTGCACAGAAATTGCACAGGAAGTCACTTCTCTGGGTATTCAATGTTACGGCGGCATGGGTTTTATCGAAGAGACCGGCGCTGCACAGCACTATCGAGATGCCCGCATTCTACCCATATACGAAGGCACCAACGGCATTCAGGCCCTTGACCTGATCGGCCGTAAAACGATTCGTGACAAAGGCCAGGCCATGGCCGAGCTGATTGATGATATTCGCCCACTCACCGGCCCGCTGCAAAGTAGCTCAGTGCTCACCGCTGAGCGCCAGGCTAGATTTGACCAAGCAGTGGCGTTCCTCGAAGATGCCACCAGAATAGTTCTGGAACGCGGCGATGACGACCAGTTCACTGGTGCCGTTGCCTTCGACTACCTGATGCTGAGTTCAATCGTGACAGCAGGCTGGCTGATGCTAAAAGCCGCTACTGCAGCCGCAAATGATCAGGCTGACCAGAGTGCTTTCGCAGCAAACAAACTGGCCACCACGAACTTTTTCATCGATCACATTCTGCCACGCTGCTCTGCGCACCTGAGCTCGATGCGATCCGGTGACGACGCCATCATGGCGCTATCGGAAACAGACTTTTAATAACAACCAAGAGGTATCGCCTCATGTACATTAACGGAGAATGGTTAACCGGGCGCCCTGAGCTCTCGGTAACCAACCCCGCAACGGGTGAAGTCATCGGGCAGGTGCCCGATTGCACAGATCAGGATATTGAGGCGGCCATTACGGCCGCCGATTATGCTTTTAAAGAATGGCGAAAGACCACCGCTTACCACCGCTCCCAATTGCTCTACCGGGCTTGGGAACTGATGATCCGGCAAAAGCGCGAACTGGCTGAACTGATGACACGCGAACAGGGCAAACCCCTAAAAGCGTCCCTCAACGAAGTTCAGTACGGTGCGGATTTCCTTCTGTGGTTTGCCGAAGAGGCCAAACGCGTATACGGGCAAAGTATTCCTTCCGCCCGTGAAAACCAGCGTTTTATGGTGCAGAAATCACCGGTTGGCGTGGTCGGCGCGATTACACCCTGGAACTACCCAATTTCGATGATTACTCGCAAGCTCGCACCCGCACTGGCGGCCGGCTGCACGGTCATCCTAAAACCGGCTGAAAGCACGCCCTTGTGCGCAAAAGCCATGGTCGAAATCTTCGCCGAAGCAGGCTTCCCGGCTGGCGTAATCAACCTGCTAACCGTGCGAGATCCTTCCCGAGTGGGCGATGCGTTTTGCACCGACCCGCGCGTTCGCAAGTTGACCTTCACAGGCTCTACACCTGTTGGCAAAAAGTTAAACGGCTTGGCCGCAGCCAACATGAAGCGCGTATCTATGGAGCTCGGCGGCCATGCGCCTGCCATCGTTTTCCCTGATGCCGATCCGGTGCATGCTGCCAAAGGCCTGTCTCTGGTCAAGTTCTTGAATACTGGCCAGGCCTGCATTAGTCCTAACCGTATTTTCGTGCACGAGGACCACCTCGAGCCGTTCGTTAAAGAACTCACCAGCCGCGCCAGCCGCCTGGTAGCCGGCAACGGCATGGATGAAGGTGTGGGTATTGGCCCGCTGATCAACGACCAAGCCATCCAGAAGGTTGATAGTCAGGTTAAAGACGCCGTTGCCAAGGGCGCAAAGGTAGAAACGGGTGGCCAGCGATTGATGGATAACGGCCTGTCGGGTGGTTATTTCTACGCCCCAACCGTGCTCTCCGGCGTAACGCCTGAAATGAAAATCTACCGGGAAGAAACCTTTGGCCCAGTTGCTCCGATAATCACCTATCGATCAGAAGACGATGTTATCGCCATGGCCAACGATACCGAGTATGGCTTGGCAGCCTATATCTACAGCAACAACATGACCACTGCCATGCGGGCATTTGAAGCTCTGGATTTCGGCATCATTGGCATTAACGACATCAACCCGACCAGCGCTTCAGCGCCGTTTGGTGGCATGAAAAACAGCGGGCTCGGAAGAGAAGGCGCGCAGGAAGGTATTGAAGAATATCTGGAAACCAAATTGGGGGGCTTTGCCCTCTAGGTTGCTTTCTCACTGCTTATGCCCGGCTTTTAGCCGGGTTTTTTTGGGCCAAAAAAAGCCCCCGGCCGAGGCCGGGGGAAATAGCTACAGCTTTACAACAAGCCCACCGCTATGCTGTCAGCTGACTCCTCAACACATGCTTCTGCAGTTTACCGGTTGATGTTTTCGGCAAATTATCTGCGAATACGATCTTCTTAGGTACTTTAAATCCGGCAAGCTTGGTGCGACAAAAAGCCACCATATCCGCTTCCGTCAAACCGTCACTCCCGGATTTCAGGGTAATAAAGGCACACGGAATTTCACCCCAATGATCATCCGGAGCCGCAACGACCGCCGCTTCCAATACCGCCGGGTGCTCGTATAGTGTGCTTTCGACTTCTAACGTCGAAATATTCTCGCCGCCGGAGATAATAATGTCTTTGGAACGGTCTTTGATTTCCACATAGCCATCGCGGTGCCATACACCCAGGTCACCCGTGTGGAACCAACCGTTATTAAACGCCTTGGCAGTTTCTTCTGGGTTATTAAGGTAACCCTTCATCACGGAGTTGCCTCGGACAAACAGCTCACCAATGCTCATCCCGTCTTTTGCAACGGGCTCAAGCGTGACAGGATCTGCCACCATCATGTCTGTCATAGACAGAGAGATGATCCCTTGCCGCGCCATCTTACTGGCTTTGTCCTTGGCATCCATGGAATTCCATTCGTCCTGGAATTCGCAAATCAGGCTCGGACCGTAGGTCTCCGTCAATCCATACAAGTGAACCACCTGCACGCCCATGGCTTCCATAGCCTCAATGGTTGCAGCTGGGGGGGCCGCGCCTCCAGTTGCGGCTGTCACGTGCTGGCTAAACGGTTTCTTATCTTCCTCGGGGGCATTAATGAGCATGTTCATAACAACCGGTGCTGCGCAAAAGTGAGTAACACCGTGTTTTGAAAGCGCCTCATAGATGGCCTTAGGCTGCGGTGAGCGCAGGCAAACATGAGTGCCCGCCACAGCGGTCACTGCCCACGGGTAGCACCAGCCGTTGCAATGGAACATCGGCAGTGTCCATAAGTAAACAGCTCCTGCAGGCAATCCAAACCCAATCACATTACTCATGGCGTTCAAATTGGCCCCACGGTGATGGTAAACCACGCCTTTGGGGTTGCCGGTAGTGCCAGAGGTGTAATTCAGAGCAATGGCCTGCCACTCATCGTCCGGCAGTTCCCATTGAAAATCATCGTCACCTGTCGCCAGCAAAGCGTCATAGGTCATCTTGCCAATCAGCTCACCGCCTTCAAAATTCGGGTCATCAACATCGATGACAGTGGGCTTGGCGTCGCAGCCCTTCAGCGCTTCTCGGGACCGGTCACTGTATTCTTTATCGGTAAAGAACACCTTGGCACGGCTGTGATTGAGCATGAAGGTCATGGTCTTCGAATCTAGCCGGGTGTTTTGAGCATTCAATACCGCACCGATCATCGGCACCGCGAAATGCAATTCCAGCATTTCAGGAATGTTCGGTAACAAAGCAGCAACCGTATCGCCTTTACGCACCCCGAGCTTGCGCAGCGCGGAGGCCATTTTCAGACAGCGTTCATAGGTTTCCAACCAATTCCGACGGATGCTCCCGTGAATAACCGCTGTACGCGACGGATGCGCCAGGGCCGTTCTCTGAATGAAGGTGATCGGTGTCAGAGGCGTATAATTCGCTTCTGTCTTATCGAGTTCAACCTCAAACATATTTTCCATTTCGTTTAACCTCTTGTTGTTCCCTTAGACGACACTCTGCTGCCTTTAACTTCGTTCGGCGACAACATCTGCATTCGGTGCAGGTTCGTCATCATGGTGATGTGCTGCAATGTGGGCATCTGCGAACCAGTTTTTTTCCAACACTAACCACAACACGAGACCGATGCCTAAACCCCATGCAGCGCCTTTAACGGCGAGAACGGATCCAACAATGATTGCAACGCCTCGCCCAAGATTGCTTTCACGTTCCAGCATTTCAATGGCCAAATATCCACACAAGTAGCCCTGAATCAGCAAGGTCAATGCCATACCAATATTGAGTCCTGGCTTAAACAAGGTCACAACGGGCACCAACACAATGGCTATGGTCATCCCCCAGTACAGGCTGGTTGCACCACCCCAGTAGCTGTCCATGACCGAGCGCGGGTTATTCATGTAGCGATTGATAACCAGCGCTTGGCCACCGGTCCATCCTGGGCCAGACAGGCTGATGAAAGGTGCGAAAATGCCGTGAAGGGTGTTTCGAATGCCTACGATGATACTGTTGCGGCGCGGACTGAAGACGAGTTTTTCGTCCTTGCGGACACTGTCAGCGTTCTTGAACAACGAGTCCATTACCAGGATGTCGCCAAAGGCAATAATATAGGCAGCTAAAGCTAGCGGAATAGCATCGATAAAGTACTGCAGCGGCGGCAGGCCCAGACCGATGATGCTGTATTCCTGGAGGATTGTACCTATCGGAATAGTCGTGAAGCCCCACTCGATCACGGGCATCTCGACCTCTCCTATAATCAGACCGAACACGTAGGCGATTAGGAAAGGAATCGCTATGCCGTACTGAGCCACAAAACGGAAAAAGCCGTAACGGGCACGCAGTGGTCCAGCCGTTTCTGAGAAGAGCATGAAGAAGCCCAGGACGGCCCCCGTCAGAATGGTGATCGGCATAGTCCAAACACGACCATCTGCAGCGAACTCTCCCATCACCGCAGAGACCCCCGCACCGATAAGGATGCCCGCTTTTAGAGACATGGGCATTTTTCGTACTAACGAATCCGCCCCCTTAAAAACCCCAAGCCCTAAGAAAACCAAGGCAACGGTCAATTGGAGTGCAATGAGCGCCAGTATTCTGGCTTCCCCCTCTGGATAACCCATCAAAAATGCAACATACAAAGGAATACCCGCGGTAATCCAGCCGGCAACCGTTGGGTCACCAAAGTGCGTATGCAGCAAATAAAGTATGTTGTTGAACAATACGAAGGCAACCGCGATCTCAAACGGAATACCTAACACGGAAGTCATCAGTGCCGTGATACTCAAAGGGACAACACAAAGAATCGCGCCCTGCAAAATATCCGGAATTTCTAGTTTGTAGTGCACGAAGGGCACGCGTAGTTTTAACGCTCCTAACGCCGACGGCTGCTCACCGCCTGCTGGTCTCTTCTGCAAGGACATTGTTTTTATTCTCCATCCAACGGAATGTGGAAATACAACAGTAGAGTATTAACCCCAACTGAATACTAAGCATTACCACCCATCCAATCAATGGTTTTTACTTGGTTTTGCGAGTATTTTTATTCGATAGACAAAATGAGACTCTCAAAAAACCGGAAATTCAGCATGAAATTCAGCTAATTAGGTGGCATGTGTAAATTGCCAAAAGGAAAATCACGAGGAATTCCGTGGAAGTCTTCTTGCAGAAGGAGTCGTAGAGGGAAGATTCAGGGATAGCACACGGCAGGGTAGCAAACGCCCCCCACAAGCAGCAGAACCAGGAGGCAAAACAACGTCAATAACAATCGGCTTTGTGGGGCCAGCAAGGCCCCGTATACATCAGGCGCCCCGAAACCCCTTGGCCACCAAGTAAACCTCACGGGACCGGGCTCTTGAGGAATCCGGCTTGCGCACCGACACCTTATCAAAGGCGGCGCGTACCGATTTAACGTACTCATCGTAGCCTTCACCGTGGAACACTTTAGCGACAAAGCTGCCTTTCGGTTTCAGCACCTGACAGGCCATGTCCAAAGCCAGCTCCACCAAATACATAGACGCAGCCTGGTCTGCAGCATTCACGCCGCTGATGTTAGGCGCCATGTCAGAAACAACCACATCGGCTTTGGCACCGTCCAGAGCGCCCATGAGTTCGTCAAACACCGACTCTTCGGTGAAATCGCCCTGAATAAACTCAACCCCGGCGATGTTATCCATGGGAAGGATGTCCGATGCCAACACCCGGCCTTTGTGGCCCACCAGCTTGGCCGCCACCTGCGACCAACCACCCGGAGCAGAGCCAAGATCCACGACCAGCATGTTGGGCTGAATCAGGCGATCTTTGTCGTTGATTTCCAGCAACTTATAACTGGCGCGGGAGCGATAGCCGTCCAACTGAGCCTGTTTCACAAAGGGATCGTTGACGTGCTCTTCGAGCCAGCGGTTACTGCTTTTTGAACGGGCCATCGGAATAGTCTTCTGTTTACTGCGGGAAAGGGCCATTGTACGCCGCTGCCTACACGACCGCAAAAGCCGCCAAGCGCCTGACAAGCAACAGGCGCACCAGTACAATGGCGCAACAACGCCAAGCACTGCTTAACACTGGAAGCCTACCGTGAAGCTGGACGACATCAAGAAACTGCATCAAAAGAAATATCGCCAATCCTTGGGGCATTTCTTGGTCGAAGGAGAGCACTTGGTGCTCGAACTGGAAAAGGCTGCCGCCAGCAACCCTCACTGGAAACGGGCTCAACTGTTTGTCACCAGCGCCTACGAAGACTGGCGCAGCCCGTGGCCCAAGCAAGTGATCAGTGATCGGCAAATGGCTCAGCTGGCAGACACCAAAACTCCGCAAGGCATTCTTGCGGTGGTTCCTTTGCCCACCGCCGCCAGCCCCCATTCAGTCAACGGTGAAAAAGCCGTTTACCTGCACGAAGTTCAGGACCCCGGCAACCTTGGCACCATTTTGCGTACTCTGGCGTGGTTTGGCGGGATGCGTTGCCTACTTAGCCCCGGCAGTGTCGACCCTTACAACCCGAAAGTGGTCCGCTCCAGCATGGGCGCCATTTTTCATGTACCGATCGAAACCGACATCAGCTTGGATGCCCTGGGCCAGCGTTACCCAAACATTGCCTGTCTGGACATTGGTGGTGACAGCCTCACCCAACCCGGTTTTCAAGGTCACGATTGTTACCTGTTCGGCAACGAAGCCCGAGGTGTACCAACGGCGGCCTTAACCAAACTCAACGCCCATCGGTACACCATCCCTGGCGCGGCGACGATTGAGTCCCTGAACCTAGCCTCAGCCGTCAATATGGCTACCTACGAACTGAACCGAAAGTAGCACGACACCATGGGTGGCAACGGTTGCCTACTCAGCTTTCTGTCGGCGCCACTTCGCCGACCTCGGTCAGCAGTTCCGGCTTTTTCATGGCCTTCGCGAACAGATCTTTGTGCTCGGCAATGCTTATCGCGCACTTTTCTGCCAACTCTTCTGAAATGCCATCTACGTTTTTCTCCAACCAGAGCGCCACATTCTCTGCCAGCTCCAGCACTTTATCCCGTGCATCGGCTTCGGCCTTGCTTTGAAAGAGCATGGTATCTGGGTTGCTTAGCGCCATTTCCAGTCCGTCCCGATCCGAAAAGTATAATGATTGCACTGCCATGAGGCTTCCTCGCAGTCGTTAAAAACATGTATATTTATACAGTAGCATAGTACACGCAAATAGCCGACGATGGGAACCGTGCCCATATTTTTATTCACTACCGATGAGGGGTTATGAATCCAACAATCGAACTTCTGAAGTCACACCGCTCCATTCGCAAGTTCAAAGATCAGCAGATTCCCAGGCCGCTGTTTGAAGAGCTGATCCGTGCGGGCCAGAGTGCCGCGACTTCTAGCCACGTGCAGGCTTACACCCTTATTCATGTCGTGAACCCGGAAAGCCGTGCGCGCTTGGCTGAGTTAGCCGGAGGCCAGCCCTATGTCGCTAGCGCCTCGGATTTCTTGGTGTTCTGTGCCGATATGAAACGCTCAACAGAAGCCGCCGAACGATCCGGTGCGGAAGTCACCCGCGGAATGACTGAGCAAATGCTGGTTGCCAGTGTCGATGTGGCTTTAATGGCTCAGAATGTGGTGGTTGCTGCGGAGTCGGAAGATCTGGGCATCTGCTACATTGGCGGCATTCGCAATAACCCGCAGGAAGTCAGCGAGCTTCTGAAGCTGCCAGAGCATGTCTACCCAGTGTTCGGCCTGTGCCTTGGCTACCCGGACCAAAACCCCGAGGTGAAGCCCCGTCTGCCACTGGCCAGCATTTTGAAACAAGACGTCTACGACGATTCTAACGATGAAGCGTTGGTTGCTGAGTTTGACGACACCATGGCCCGTTATTACCGGGAGCGTACAGGCGGCAACAAAAACACCAACTGGTCCGAGCAGTTGAAGCCCTTGTTCACCAGTAAACTCCGCGCACACATGAAAGAGTTCCTGCAAAAACGCGGATTCGGCGTCAAGTAAGCACTGACTATGCGCGTTTGAAGATCAGGCATCCTCAAGGATGAGGACAATCAGTTCTTTCGGGCCATGAGCGCCGTACGCCAGCACCTGCTCGATATCAGCCGTTTTCGAGGGCCCGGATACAAGCAAGAGATTGGTGGGCAAACCGGCCGACCAGTTCTGCTTTTGCATCATGCCGTACAGGTTGTCTTCGATCTCGCTCGCCTTCAGCAAGGCGATATGCAGCGGTGGTAACAGGCTCATCAAACGCGGTTCATGCCGGTCCGGCCACAACACCAGCGATCCGGTTGCAGCAATGGCACCGGCGGTGCTGGTGATACTGGCATCCACTTGCCAGAACAGCTCTTCCTTCCAGTCTTCAATCGAGCGGTCATAGGCCAGCAAGTCCTGCTTGGCGCCGGCTTCCGCCCAATGCCCCGCCAGTTGCCGACCATGCTCTGTACCCGGTGCGTACAGCAGGTTGCCCAGCTTTCGGCTCTCCAACAGCTCCTGCACCTTCGCAGGCCAGTTCGCTGCAGCCAGCGTATACACCTCGGTATGAACGGATTCCATCAGGCTGCGAAGGCGCTGGATTCGGTCTTCCGGCGCGTACTGCCAAGGCTCGGTTACCAGCGCCTCGTCAAACTGATCGGGCCTTGGCGTTGTTCCCTCTAAGCCTGCCCGGAGTTTGTTCAGAATATTGTCGCGGGCGCTCATGGTTGGCCTCCCGTTTTTGTCTGGGCGTTCAGGTGGGCTTTCGCCAAATCGTGCAAGGACCGGCGAGCCGGTATCGGCGCAGTGTGATTGTCGGTCCAAGGGCCAAGTTTGCCGGGCGTCAGCTTGCCAAAGCGGGTTGCGGCCCATAGCAAACCTTTATACAACGCTGGCCGGCTATTCAACGTTGCCCATATGCGCCAAAGGCCGCGCTCTTTGCGGGAGTATTTGGCGCCACCTCCTTTTACAACCTGCAGCTCTTCCGAGCTTTTTATGTTCTCCTGCCGCAGCCGTTGCAGCAGCTCCGGAATGGGAATTTTCACCGGGCATACCTCACCACAAGCACCGCACAATGACGAGGCGCTGGGGTGATCGGGCACGTGATCTAGGCCCACCATGTGTGGGGTGACAATCTTGCCAATCGGTCCGGGATACACTTCACCGTAGGTGTGGCCACCCACTCGGGTATACACCGGACAATGGTTCATACAGGCACCGCAGCGGATGCAGTTCAGAGTTTGGCGCAGTTGGGCGTCGGCAAAAGCTCCGCTGCGGCCGTTATCCAGCAGAACCAAGTGCACTTCTTCCGGGCCGTCCAGTTCATCCGGTTTGCGGGGGCCGGAGATCATGTTGACGTAGGTGGTGATCGGCTGCCCCAGTGCCGAGCGCGTCAATAACGACAACAAGGGCACCACATCCCGAAGGTTTCCCACCACCTTTTCGATCCCGGTGACCGCCACATGCACCGGCGGTACCGTAGTGCTCATGCGGCCGTTGCCTTCGTTCTCCACCAGCAGCAGGGTTCCGGTTTCCGCGATCGCAAAATTAACGCCCGACACTCCGACGTCAGCTTCCATAAACTTTTTGCGCAGAATACGCCGGCCAATCTGGATCAATTCGTTCACATCGTCGGTTTCTTCCACACCCAGTTTGTTGTGGAAAAGTTCCGACACCTGCCGGCGGTTTTTGTGAATGGCGGGCATGATAATGTGGGACGGCTTTTCGCCATCCAGCTGGACGATGTACTCGCCCATATCGGATTCCAGGCACTCGATATCCCGTTCAGCTAGGTAGTCGTTCATCTCCATTTCTTCGCTGACCATGGATTTGCCTTTCACCACCTGTGAGCCCTGTTTCGACTCGATGATGGCGTGCACAATGCGGTTGGCCTCTTCCGTAGTTTCGGCCCAATGTACTTGAACGCCGTTTTCGGTCAGCTTAGCTTCCAACTGCTCCAGTAAATCTGGCAATTGGGACAAAGCCCGGGCCTTGATGTGATTGCCCAACTCCCGCAACCCCTCGCGTTCATGCTCGTCGGGGAACGCATCGGCGCGCTTTTGCATCAGCGAGTCCATGGCCACCCGGAAATTGGTCCGCAGTTGGCTGTCCGCCAAAGCATCTGTGGCGCGGCCACGGAAACTGCTGGCGAGTTCTGTCACCGGAATACGCTGGCTCATGACACCCCCTCGCTACTAACTCGCTCCCACAGAAAACTGGCCAGATGCCGTCCCCGGAAGGCCTGCTTTTGCTTATCCAAAGCGCCATTGATATTCAACAGGCATCCGCCATCGGCGGTCACCATTTCGACCGCTCCGCTGTCCCGCAAGGCTCGTGTTTTATCGAGCACCATGGCGCCGGACACTTCCGGCATGCGCACCGAGAAGGTGCCACCAAAACCACAGCATTCACTTTCGTGGTCGTGATCCAGCCTTTCCACATTATCCAGTTTGCCCAGCAGCTCCCGGGCGTGCAGGTGAGTGTTCATTTCCCGGCGGGCAGAGCAAGACGTGTGCAGAGCAACCTGAGTGGGCTGGCCCAAGTCCCGCCACTCAACCTTGCACACATGAAGCAAAAATTCGGTCAGTTCAAACGTTCGCCTAGCTAAATCCTCGACGCGTTTCAGCGTTGCAGGCTCCTCAGCGAATACTTCCCGATAATGCTGGCGAAACATGCCAGCACAGGAACCGGACGGCACCACCACCGGCAGGCCGTTATCCAGCACATCCAGCTGGGAACGAGCAACGTCCCTCGCCTCGTTCACATAACCAGAGGTCCAGGCCGGCTGGCCACAACAGGATTGTTCCTGTGGAAAATGCACCCGAATACCTTCGCGTTCCAACAAACGAATGGCATCCAGCCCCGCTTCCGGGAAAAACAGGTCCACCACGCAGGTTCCAAACAGCGTCACCTCGGTGGGCTTCGCTGGATATTCTCTTGGTGCAGGCCTTGCTGGAGCGATCCGCGTGGCATTGGGTGCGGCATCGTAGAACAGTTCACTCACGCGCTATCACCCCCAGACTCTGCGGCACGATCTACCCGGTTTTTTGGATAAAGCGGCTCCAGGATCGGCTTCAAGCCTTTAGCCTCGTCTACAAAGAGCTGCAGATGCGGGAAGGGTATTTCGATACCAGCCTCATCCAGCGTCTCTTTGATCTGCTCCAACACGTCCGCCATGATGGTTGGCTGCACATCCAGGTTATCCGGTGTAATCCAGATTTTGACTTCCAGGTCGACCGACGAGTCGCCCAGATTTTTAAGCACCACCCGTGGCTCCATGCCCGGTGACTGCAGCACTTCCGGGTGCGCCAAAAGTACCGGCATAATGGCATCTCGGGCAGCCTTGGCGGACTCTTTGTAGGCAATACCTACCGAAATGTTCAGCCTTGTAGCGCCTTCGGCACTGTAGTTAACAATTTCTGAAGAAGCGACGCTGTCATTGGGAATCATGGTAAAAATGTTGTCCCGAGTCCGCAGCCACGTGGTTCGCAGCGCAATCTTCACCACCTTGCCATCCTGGCCATTAATGGTGACCCAGTCGCCAATGCGAAACGGCCGCTCAATCAGCAAGGTGATACCGGCGATGAAGTTCGAAAGCGTCGACTGGGCCGCAAACCCCACGGCAATACCGACAATCCCCAGGCCCGCCACAATCGACAACAGGTCAAACCCGAACTGCGCGAGGATAGTGACCACCGCGAAGGTCGCCATCACCACCGACAACACATTGCCGGCCAGCTGCTGGATAGACGCATCCAACCGGTTGCGGCGAAGCGTTTCAGCAATCAGGCGACGAACGACCAGCCACGCCACGTAGAAGCCCAGCGCCAGCAAACCCGCCCTCGCGACCGCTTTTAAAAACTCAACTCCCGCTCCGAATTGCGCCAGGATAACCAGCAACGCACCCAGCCCGGTCAGATACCGTAGCCCGCTTCTCCCGTGCTTGAAGACGGAGCGATCAACATTGCGCTTACCGACCACTAGTCGAATAAGCCCAATCAACACTAGGTATACTCCCAGAAACAAAGCCAAATACAGAATCGAAATCAGCATCTGGCTGAGCACATAGGCTCCCACCTCACGCCAGGCAAACTCGTGGCCACCAAAGGCGCTCAGTGTATCCCCAAGGTTTTTCTTTAATTGCTCAACCACAACTGCCGTGAATTCGACCATCAATCCTGTCCTTTACCAAATGAGCGCGGGAGGCGTTCAAACTACCCTTGGGGAAATTGCTTGCGCAATACACATATAGTAGCGGATTCTCGCCCCGTCATTTCCAATCTACCCTTGAAGAGCCGTCCCGAAGTCGCCATGTTTAGCTAGTAATGTCATACCCTTCTCACCACTCGGGAGCCTCATGTCCAAAAAACTCGACTATTCACTGCTTGAACTGGCCTCCGTGCGCGAAGGTGATTCCGTTTCCACCACATTGGCAAACAGCGTTGCCTATGCCCAACACGCTGAAAGTCTGGGTTTCAAACGCTTCTGGCTGGCCGAACATCACAACATGGAAGGCATCACCAGCTCCGCAACCTCGGTGCTGGTGGGCCACATTGCCGGAGAAACCAACAGCATTCGAGTCGGCTCTGGCGGTGTCATGCTGCCCAATCACCCGCCGCTGGTCATTGCCGAACAGTTTGGCACGCTGGAATGCCTGTACCCGGGGCGTATTGACTTGGGGCTTGGCCGCGCGCCAGGAACCGACCAGATAACCGCCCGCGCGCTGCGCCGTGAAAGCATTGGCGCCGAGCAGTTCCCGGAAGATGTTGCACACCTGCAAAGCTTGCTCGGCCCTCTTCAGCCGGGGCAACAGGTCAAAGCCATTCCGGGCGCTGGAACCAACGTGCCCATCTGGTTGTTGGGCTCCAGCCTCTACAGCGCCCAACTGGCGGCTATGCGGGGACTGCCCTACGCTTTTGCCGGCCACTTTGCGCCTCGTTTGTACCGGGAAGCACTGCGGGTGTACCGCGACAACTTCCAACCCTCGGAGCAGTTGCAACAGCCTTACGCCATGCTCGCCATTCCAGCAGTACCGGCCGACTCCCTAGACGAGGCGAAACACCTGACCACCACCAGCTACCAGCGTATTCTGGCGCTGTTCCGGGGGCAACCGTTATGGATGAAGCCGCCTGTCGACTCCATGGAAGGCCTTTGGAACGCCGCCGAAGAAGCAGGCGTGAAAGATTTTCTGGGCTTGCAGGTACTCGGCAACTCGACGGACATCAAGCAGCAGCTTGACGAGTTACTTTCCGATATACAGGTCGAGGAACTGATGTTTACTGTCGACATCTACGAGCCGGAGAAGCGCCGGCATGCACTCAACATTTTGGCAGAGAGTTTGTCCGATGACTGATGATCGCTTTTTCGTCTTTTTATCACACGGGCTGGAAAGTGGACCGAAAGGCACCAAAGTGCAGGCCATGAAAGCCGTGGCTGAAGAGTTTCCCGGTGTGATCGCAGAGGCGATAGATCACACCAGCACCAAAGACCCGGAAACCCGCCTGCAACAAATGCGTGATGCCATGGCTGCAGCAGGCGCCACACCGGAGCGAACCATTCTGGCCGGCTCTAGCATGGGCGGCTGGGTTTGTGCCCAAACCAGTGCAAACACACCGGTTCGGGGTTGTTTTCTGCTAGCTCCGGCGCTGGCATTGGCCAAGTACCCGCAATCCAGCCCGACCATTCAGGCAAAACACGTACAAATCATTCATGGCTGGAACGACGATGTGGTGCCGGTCATGCCCGTTCTAGAACTTGCTCGTCAGCAGCAGTTGCAAGCCCTGATACTGCCGGACGGGCACCGGCTTGAAAACAGCGTGGACAGGGTCGTCAGGGAGTTTCGCCACTTCATGAAAAGCTGTTTAAGCGAGCAGAATCCATACTGAAATCATAACGTTGTAAAATCCGTTCGTTCACTTTCTCATGTTTTCTAATTTTGGCCAGTTCCTTGCGAAAACCGCTTTGTTTTGCCAGTCTTTGTAAAGTTAACAAGGAACTAACTAAAAAAAGCGAGCGGAGATCACGCAATGAACAGCACAAACAAATTCCGGAAACTGGTCGGTATTTCAGCATTGGCTTTTGCCGGGCTGACCGCTGCCAACGCAGTAAATGCCGCCAACTGGCGTTACGCCCACGAAGAATACGAGGGTGATGTTCAAGACGTCTACGCCTACAAATTCAAAGAATACATCGAAGAAAACTCAGACCACACTTTGCAGATCTTCCGCTTTGGCGAGCTCGGTGAGTCTGACGACATCATGGAGCAAACCCAGGCTGGCATCCTTAATTTCGTCAACCAGTCTCCGGGGTTCACCGGCGCGCTGATTCCGGAAGCGCAGATTTTCTTTATCCCCTATCTGATGCCAACCGACATGGACACGGTGATCGAATTCTTCCGTGAATCCAAAGCGATCAACGAGGATTTCCCCAAGCTTTATGCCGAACAGGGTCTGGAGCTTCTGCAAATGTACCCCGAAGGTGAAATGGTGGTCACCGTTGACGAGCCCGTCACCTCGCCTGAAGAACTGAACAACAAAAAGATCCGGGTTATGACCAACCCGCTGTTGTCAGAAACCTATTCTGCTTTCGGCGCTACCCCGACACCTCTGCCTTGGGGTGAAGTTTACGGTGCTCTGCAAACCAACATGATCCAGGGTCAGGAAAACCCGATTTTCTGGATTGAATCCGGCGGCTTGTACGAGGTCTCTCCGAATCTGGTGTTCACCGGTCACGGCTGGTTCACCACCGCCATGATGGCTAACCAGAACTTCTACAACGGCCTGTCCGATGAAGACAAAAAGCTGGTTCAGGATGCAGCCGACTACGCCTTCGAAGAGATCATCGAGCATATCGATGGTCTGGCCGACGAGGCTCTGGAAAAGATTACCTCTAAGAGCGACGAAGTCACCGTTACCCGTCTGAACGAAGAACAGATCGAAGCCTTCCGCGCCCGCGCGCCGCAGGTTGAAGAGAAGTTTATCGATATGACCGGTAAGCGTGGTAAGGAACTATTGGAACAGTTCAAAGCCGACCTTGAAGCCGTTAAAGGCGAATAAACGGCAGGATTCAAAGGGTGGCTAAGGCCACCCTTTGTTGTCCGGCTAAGGTTTAAACCCGCCCCGCCGGAGTCTTTGCCCGCCGGGAGCAATCAGTTGTGGAGCACCACCCATGTCTGAGCATCCTCAAGAGGCTGTCGAAGACGATACTGGCGCCTACGAATCCGGTTTACCCGGCATTCTTGGCACCATCGACGAATGGATTGCCAAAACCGAAGCGGTGATGCTGGCCGCCGGCGTCATCCTGATGGCCATCAACACCTGCGTTAACGTGATTGGCCGTTTTGTGTTTGGAGAAGGCCTGTTTTTCTCCGGCGAAATCAATCGAATCCTCATCATTCTGATCACTTTTGCCGGCATCGGCTATGCAGCCCGTCATGGCCGCCATATTCGCATGTCAGCAGTCTACGATGCGTTTCCGGCCGGTGGGCGGAAAGTTCTGATGATCATCATCGCGCTTTTTACCTCTGTCGTGATGTTTTTCCTGTGTTACTACTCCTACGGGTACATCGAAACACTGCACGGCCGAGGTCGAATCCTGCCTGCACTAGGCTTACCTATCTGGTGGATTTACGTCTGGGCACCCATTGGTTTTGCAGTCACTGGTATTCAATACTTCCTCACCGCCATCAAGAACTTAACCAGCAAGGACGTTTACCTTTCAACAGGGGTGGTTGACGGTTATGCCGACACTGAATCAGAAGTCTAAAAGCAGCATAAACCTGGAAGGTTGAGGACACATATACTATGGCAACTATCATGATGCTCACCATGATCGGGCTGTTGCTTTTGGGCTTCCCGATGATGATTCCGCTGATCACCGCCGCGGTGATTGGCTTTGTAATGATGTTTGACGGTTTCGGCCAGATGGGCACGTTCATCCAGCAAATGATGGGTGGCATCCGGCCGGCGTCGTTAATCGCTGTACCCATGTTCATTCTGGCCGCAGACATTATGACTCGCGGCCAGTCAGCCGACCGCCTGATCAACATGGTGATGTCGTTTATCGGCCACGTGAAAGGTGGCCTGGCGATCAGTACCGCCACCTCCTGCACCTTGTTCGGCGCGGTATCCGGCTCCACTCAGGCAACCGTTGTCGCCGTGGGTTCTCCGCTGCGCCCCAAAATGCTGAAAGCTGGCTACTCGGATTCATTCACTCTGGCGCTGATCATCAACGCCAGTGACATTGCCTTCCTGATTCCGCCCAGTATCGGCATGATCATTTACGGCGTTATCTCCGAAACCTCCATTGCCGAGCTATTTATTGCGGGCATTGGCCCGGGCCTGCTGATTTTGTGCATGTTTTCGGTGTACTGCCTGATCTACGCCTACAAGAACGATGTGCCCACAGAAGCAAAAGCCAGCTGGAAACAACGCGCCCTGTCGGTACGGGATGCCTCTTGGCCTATGATGTTCCCGGTCATTATTGTCGGCGGTATCTATGGCGGGATCTTCAGCCCGACGGAAGCGGCTGCAGTGTGCGTGCTTTATGCCTTCCTGCTGGAATTCGTGGTTTTCCGTTCACTGAAGCTCAACGACATTTACCGCATCGCCAAATCCACGGGCCTGATCACAGCGGTGGTATTCATTCTGGTTGCAGTAGGTAACGGCTTCTCCTGGATTATTTCCTTCGCTCAGATTCCACAAGCGATTCTGGAGTCCGTTGGCGTTAACGAAGCCGGCCCGGTAGGCGTACTAATCGCAATTTGTATCGCGTTCTTCATTGCCTGCATGTTTGTGGACCCCATCGTGGTGATCTTGGTTCTCACCCCAATTTTTGCACCCGCGATCCAATCCACAGGTCTGGATCCGGTTCTGGTGGGTGTATTGATCACCTTGCAGGTAGCCATTGGCTCGGCAACACCGCCGTTCGGCTGCGATATATTCACCGCCATCGCCATCTTCAAGCGGCCCTATCTGGAGGTTATCCGTGGCACACCACCGTTCATCTTCATGCTGGTCGCGGCCGCTGGTTTGATCATCGCCTTCCCGCAAATTGCGCTGTTCCTGAGGGATCTGGCTTACCCGCAGTAAGCCGGATTTCCGGCCAATAACAGGAGACTGCTATGTTCAAACGAATTCTTGCGGCCGTTGATGGCTCCAAAACTTCGCTGAGGGCACTGGATAAGGCGATTGAGCTGCAACGGCTGATGCCGGACGTGGAGATTTTCATCCTCTGCGTTTACAAACACCACAGCCTGTTTGAGGCCTCCCTATCAATAGGCCGGCCGGATGATATGGATATTCCGGACAAGGTGCTGTCGGAATACGCAAAAGGCGTGGTTAACCACGCCAAAGAATTTGCCAAGGATCATGGAGCCACCAAGGTCCGTGGCTTTGTGAAGGCAGGCCGTCCTTCGAAAGTCATTGTGAAGTTCGCCCAGGACAAAGAAGCCGACCTGATCGTGGTCGGCACCAAGGGCACCAACACCGACAAAGACGGCATGTTTCTCGGCAGCGTATCGCACCGCGTAGCCTCCCAGGCTAAGTGCCCGGTACTGGTCGTCTGACAAAACCACCTCTCTTCTGAACACCCCGAAAGCAGATTTTTTGCTGCCGGGGTATCACGGATATCCGCAAGCTGCGTGAAATTTCACCGTGCTAAACTGCCGTGCCTCTAGGTTAACTTTCATTCACAAATCACAAGGCGCTAGTCGATGACCGCAATTGTCGATTTTCTCAACTCTATTATTTGGGGCTATGTCCTCGTTTACGGTTTGCTCGCCGTAGGCATTTTCTTCACCATTCGCCTCGGCTTTCTACAGTTTCGTCATTTCGGAGAGATGGTACGCGCCATCCGTGGCTCCCGTGAAAGTGACGTCCACGGCATATCTCCGTTTCAGGCTCTCTGCACCAGTCTCGCCTCGCGCGTAGGTACTGGCAATCTGGCCGGTGTGGCCGTCGCGCTGTATCTGGGCGGTGCCGGCGCCATTTTCTGGATGTGGATGGTCGCTTTGGTGGGTATGGCCACGGGTTATGCGGAAAGCACTCTGGCACAGCTTTACAAAGTTCGTGATGGCAAAGGCCAATACCGCGGTGGTCCCGCTGTATATATCGCCAAGGGCCTGAAAGCACCCTGGGCCGCAGCCATTTTTGCAGTGTGCCTGATCATTTCCTTCGGGCTTGTGTTCAACGCGGTTCAAGCCAACTCCATTGCAGATGCCATGCAAGGCGCCTTTGGCACCCCGAAACTGGGTGTGGGTGTAGTGATTGCCGCGTGTGCGGGCTTGGTAATTTTCGGCGGTTTACGCAAAATCGTTCGTTTTGCTGAATTTGTAGTGCCCTTTATGGCCGGTGCTTATGTGCTGTTGGCGCTGGTCGTCATGGCCATGAACATTACTGAAGTACCGGGCGTACTGGCACTGATCGTCAAAAGTGCCTTCGGCCTTGAAGAAGCGGCCGGTGGCGCTGCGGGCTCCATCACCGCCGCCATGCTCAATGGTATCAAGCGCGGCTTGTTCTCCAACGAAGCGGGTATGGGCTCGGCGCCGAACATTGCCGCCACAGCCACACCTGCGCCACACCACCCGTCTTCTCAAGGCCTGGTGCAGGCATTCGGTGTGTTTGTCGACACCATCGTTGTGTGTACAGCAACGGCGGTCATGATCCTGCTCGCCGGCGTTCTTGAGCCTGGCTCCGGCGTGACCGGCACCCAGTTGACGCAACAAGCGATGGAAGTTCACCTCGGCGAATTTGGCAGCTACTTCATTGCCGTGGCCATCCTGTTCTTCGCCTTTACCTCCATTGTCGCCAACTACACCTATGCTGAAAACGCGTTGGTGTACTTGAAAGGCGGCAATACATTGGGCCTGACGATTCTGCGTCTAGCCGCTTTGGGTATGGTGATTTGGGGTGGCTACGAGGCCGTCGTCACCGTATTCAACGCAGCAGACGCTTCCATGGGTCTGATGGCCGTGATCAACCTGATTGCCATTGTGCTCTTGTCAGGCACAGTAACTAAGCTGACCAAAGATTATTTGGCACAGCGCAAGGAAGGTTTGGTCCCGCAATTCAAGTCAAAAGATTATCCAGAACTGCACGAGAAGATCGACAGCAATATCTGGCACTGATCTGCAATGCCCTGCTGCTATCCGGTGATAGCTGCAGGGCATTTCTTTCCTTTCCGCGAACTATTGATCCCCTCGGTTTTGCCGCAAAGTCAGCATCGCTAACAGCCCGGACACGGCCATCAAGAACAGCGCCACGGCATTGAGCACCGGCGTAGATCCCTCTCGCAATCGGTTAAAGAGCGCTACCGTCAACGGCGTGTCACTACCGGTGAGCATAACCGTGGTGTTGAAGTTCTCGAACGACATCAGAAACGCCATGGCCGCCGCCCCGAAAATCGACGGCATCAACCAAGGCAAGGTCACGGTGAACCACGCCACCAATGGCGTAGCGCCCAGGTTCAGCGCCGCTTCTTCCAATTGTGGATCAAACTTTCGCAACCGTGCGCCGATGACCAGCGTGGCCAGTGTTGTAATAAACGTCACTTGCCCCATAACGACCAGCGTCATGCCCGGCCGAAAGATATCCAGCTCGATACCCCACAACCGGGACACTTCGTTCGCCGTGCCGCTGTAGAACACTAGAATAGAAACCCCCAGAATCACTCCGGGAATCACCAGCGGTAACAGCATCAGCAGATACAAGAACTCCTTGCCGCGAAACTGCAGACGCTCAAACAACACCGCATTCACGCAACCCAGTGCAACGCTGCCCAAAGTTACCCAAAAGGCGATTTTGGTGCTGACCCACAATGCACTGAGCAGGCCATCGTCATGGAACAGGCCCGTTCGCCCTTCGCTGCCATCCGCCAAATACCAGTCCAGCGTAAACCCTTGCCAAGGCAATGAGGGAAACGGGGAATCGTTGAACGCAAAGGCGGCTGTCACCAGCAGCGGCATTGCCAGGTAGACGAAAAAGGCCACCAGATAGGCCAAGTAGAGGCCATCAAACAAACGGGAACGAGGTACGGAACGAATCATGCGGTCACCCCATTACCTTGCGCAGAGACTGACCAGACAATTTCAGTCCAACCCACACCATCACTGACGACAACACCAGCAAAAGTACCCCTAAAGCGGCTCCCTGCTCCCAATTGAAGCGGGTAATAAACTGGGTGAAGATTTGTTCGGTGAACCAAGCGCTGTCTTTGCCGCCCATTAGAACCGGTGTCAGATAGCTGCCGAGCGTTAACATGAACACCACAATACAACCCGAAACGATGCCGGGCATGGCCCAAGGCACTACGACTTCCCGCAGCACCGTGGCGTGGCCGCCGCCAAGGTCGTAACCCGCCTCCACCAGATTCTCGTCCATACCATCCAACGTGGTCACCAGGGGCACCACCATAAACAGCAAGCCGTTGTAGACAAGCCCGACAATCACCGCGACATCGTTATAGAGCATTTCCACCGGGCCATCGGCCCAGCCCAATGCCTGCAGCCAAGAGCTGAACAATCCACTTTCACGCAGCAGAATCATCCAGCCGTAAGTACGTACTAACTCACTGGCCCAAAAAGGAATCAGGCAGGCCAGAAACAGTATGCCTTTGCTGCGGCCACGGGCCATTTTGGCGATGTACCAAGCAATGGGGAAAGCCACCAGCAGCGTCAGAAAGGTGGTGAACAATGACATCACGCCGGTACGTACGAAGGTGCGCCAGTAATACGATTCCGTAAAGAAGTTCTGATACTGCTCCACCCCCCATGCCAGCGTGTCCCAGCTCTCGCGAACCTGAAACGACACCCTGAGCATTTGTATGTGGGGCACCAACACCAACAGCACAATCCACAACAGGAAGGGGGTTAACAACAGCCAGAGTGAGAGGCTACTCGCCGAAGATTTCATGCCCCATCCACCCTGAACACTCGAGCCAGCATGGGGTCCCAAGCCAGCTTGATCGTACTGTCGGTGGTCAAGGCTGGCGCGGAACCGTCTTGGGGTAAGCGGGCATACACGGGGCTGCCGCTGCTTTCCGCCTCAACCCGGCTATTCGCACCGTCGAACAGTGTCGCCTTCACACTCGCCTGCATCACCGAGTAATCACTGTTCGGCGCAGAACCGGTAAACATCAGCGATTCGGGGCGAATATACAGCTCCGCACGCGCACCCGGCGGCAGCTCATTCGACGCCAGGCGGCCGCGCACCACCTCGCCACTATCCAGCCGGATGTGTGCCAGATTGTCTGCCAGCGAGACCACTTCTCCCGCCAGCCGATTGTTATCGCCTACAAAACCCGCAACGAACGGCGTCGCGGGTTCCCGATAGAGCACTTCTGGTGGTGCTACCTGATCAAAGCGACCGTCTTTCATCACCGCCACCTGATCGGACATCACCATGGCTTCCGACTGATCGTGGGTAATGTACACAAAGGTTGTACCGAACTGCTTCTGAAGGTGCTTAAGCTCCACCTTCATCTGTTCCCGCAGTTTAAGATCAAGCGCACCTAAAGGTTCATCCAACAACAACAGAGTAGGTTTCAGCACCAAACAACGGGCAAGGGCCACCCGCTGGCGCTGGCCACCGGACAACTCCAGCGGATTACGGTTTTCGAGCCCCGGTAGGCCTACCTGTTCAAGCACTTCTGCCGTCAGCTTCCGGCGTTCGGCCGCGGGCACTTTCCGCCGTTTCAAGCCATAGCCGATGTTGTCGCCCACCGACATGGTGGGAAACAAGGCTAGGTGCTGAAACACCATGTTCACCGGCCGGCGGTTAGGCGGAACATCATTCATCCGCTCACCACGGATATAGATATCACCCTCGTTCGGTTTATCGAAGCCCGCCAGCAGGCGTAGCAGCGTGGTCTTGCCGCAACCAGACGGGCCGAGAATAGAGAAGAACGTGCCAGCAGGTACGTCCAATGAAATGTCATTTACCGCTGTATGGGCGCCGAAGCGCCGCACCAGCCCGTTACAGGAAAGGTCTGATTGTGTAGCCATGCAGATCAGTTCGCCGCTTGAACACGATCCAGCACTTGCCCTTCGGTGGCTTCCAGTCCTGGCGGCACAGGTGGGTACCACTTAATGTTGGTGATGGCTTGCTCGTCAAAACTCGCTCGGTAAGCATCACGTAGATCCGCCTTCACAAATTCATCGGCAGCTTTAGACGCAGTGAAGTTGCCGGAAGCGTTGGTAATCTTCGCGGCAATTTCTGGCTGCATCACGAAGTTGATCCACTTATAGGCCGCATCTTCATTTTCGCTGCGACGTGGAATCGCAAAGGTATCAATCCAGCCCAAAGCACCAGATTCCGGCGCAACAAATTGGATCTCCGGGTTCTCGGCATTCAATTTCCAGCCACCAGCGTCCCAAGCCATGGCCGCGGTTACTTCTTCGGTACGCAGCAGCGACAGCAACTGATCACCACCGGTCCAATAGGTTTTCACGTTGGCTTTGCAATCAATCAGTTTGTCTTCCACCTTCGCCATGATCGACGCATATTCGTCACGATCGTTGTAGGCCGCAAACGGGTCCATTCCCATGGCAAAGGCGAAGCCCATCAGGGTCGGTCGCTTAAGGCGGTAACTCACTTTGCCAGAGACAGCCGGATCACACAGGTCAGTGTAATCCTTGACGGTATCTGCCACAGAGCTGTGCACAATCAAACCACTGGTGCCCCACACCGCCGGCACGCCGTAGGATTTGCCATTCAACGCGGTGGCTTCCTGAGTGGCCTTGACCATAGACGGCTGCAGTTGGTCCGTATTGATTCGGCTGTAATCAATGGGCTTATAAACATTGAACTGGCGCTGAACACCAACGATCCGGTCTTGGCTTGGCTGAGCCAGATCAAAACCGGCACCACCGGTGGCACGAAGTTTGGAAATCATGTCTTCGTTGTTCGACAGCGTGATTTTTACATCGATGCCGGTTTCTTCTTCAAACTGCGCCACTACCTCGTCCGGCGCGTAACCACCCCAAGTGATCAACCGGAGCTCTTCGGCTAACAACGGACTGGAAGCCGATGCAGCCAACAGGGAGGTACACAGCAGTGCCGCGTTCCGTGTTTTATTTGCTTTCATGGTCGTTCCTTCCTCTGATTTCAGTGGCGAAGTACTTCGCTAACTTCTTGTTATCAGGAAGTTATAGACCATATATGACGGTTATGTGAAAACCTGCCACGAAAAAGGGAGGCCTAAGCCTCCCTTTTTCAATCTGATGAGCTAAAACGCTTTAAAGACCAGACTTCAGCTTTTCCCAATACTTCGCATAGACCTGCAACGCCTCTTCACCGATATCGGTCTGGAATTCGGCGTTGAGCATATCTTCAGCCGTTGGGTAGCTGGCACGATCATTGGCCACGGATTCGTCCAGTAACTCACGGGCAGCGAGGTTTGGCGTGGCGTAACCGATGTCCTCACTGATCAGCGCAGAGATTTCAGGCTTCAGCACGAAGCTGATGAACTGGTGGGCAGCTTCCGGGTTTTTCGCGTTTTTCGGAATCACGAAGCTGTCCAACCAGGCGATGATGCCTTCAGCCGGGTACACGTAGTCCAGTGTAGGCAAGGCTTCACGGCCCATCACGGCTTCACCGTTCCAGATCATACCGATGTCGGTTTCACCTTCCAGGAAAGGCATACGCGGAGCGTCGGAGTTGAAGGTGCGGACCGAAGGCATCAGCTCGGTCAACTTCTCATAGGCTTCTTCGATCTGCTCCGGATCGGTGCTGTTGCCGGGGTAGCCCAACACTCGCAGAGCAACGTGGAACACTTCACGCATGTCGTTGGTCAGCACGATGCGACCTTCAAAGCGCTCATCCCACAGGTCAGCCCACGCAGTCACTTCACCTTCCACGTCGGCGGTATCTACGCCCAAACCGGTAGTACCCCACAAGAACGGCACGCTGTATGCGTTTTCAGGATCGATATCCAGATTGACCAACTCTGGCGACAAGTTATCAAATCCTTCAATTTTGCTGCGGTCGATCGGCATCAGAAGGTCTTCCTGACGCATTTTGCTCACATAGTAAGTTGATGGCACCGCCAAATCGTAAGCAGCGCTGTCGTCCAGAAGTTTCAGCCGCGCATACATGGCTTCGTTGCTGTCATAGGTGGTGTAAACCACCTGGATGCCGGTTTCCTCGGTGAAACGATCCAGTACTTCTTGCGGCATGTACTCCGACCAGTTGTACAGGTTCAACACTTGGGTTTCGTCAGAACTGCTGCAGCCGGTCAGACCAACCGCCAGCATCGTGGCCAGTGCCAGTTTCTTCATCGTTTACTCCTTAACAGGATCCATTGAGATAACATCAGCATCACCAGTGAAAACACCAGCAACAGCGTACCTAGGGCATTTACTTCCGGCTTCAGGCCAACTCGCACCATAGAATAGATGCGCAACGGCAAAATTTCATAACTGGGGCCGCTGACGAAGGTGCTCACCACCACATCGTCCAGCGATAGCGTAAAGCCGAGCAGCCACCCCGCCAGCAGTGCCGGCATGATCACCGGGATCAATACCGTGCGGGTCATGGTGAAGTCGCTGGCACCCAGGTCCCGGGCGGCCTCCGGCAAGCGCTCGTCGAAACCACTCAGGCGAGCCATCACCGTAATGACCACAAAGGGCAGACAGAAGGTGACGTGAGCCAACAGCAAGGAAACGTAACCCAACTGCAGCCCCACCATCAGGAACAATCCCAGCAGCGAGATCGCCAGAACAATCTCTGGCGACATCATCACGATAAACAGCATACCGTTCAGCACTTGCTTGCCCCGGAACCGGTACCGGTGCAAGGCCAGAGCTGTGAGCGCACCTATCAGGGTTGATACCGTCGCTGCCGAAAGCGCCAGCCACAGGGAATTCCACATGGCTTGAACCATGGCACGGTTGTTAAACAGCGCCTCATACCAGCGCAGGCTCAGCCCGCCCCATTCATAGCCGGTGCGGGAATCGTTGAACGAAAACACCACCAGCACGGCAATGGGCACATAAAGCAACACGTACACAAGGATCAGGTAGGTCCGTGGCAGCCAGCGGCTCATACACCGTCCTCCCCGATTCGCCGTTTACTCAAGCGATGGGCAAACATCAAAAACGCCATGGCTAACGTCAACATGATGCTGGCTGCCGCGCCGAAAGGCCAATTCCGGGCATCCAGGAACTGGTTTTTGATCACGTTACCCACCAGCAAGTTGCGCGAGCCACCCAGAACGTCCGGTACGAAGAACAAGCCCATGGCCGGCAACAACACCAGCATGACGCCAGCCAGAACACCCGGCAAGGTCAAAGGCACGATGACATGGATAAACGTTGACCAACGGCCCGCGCCCAAGTCGTGGGAAGCCCGCAGGAAGTCTTCGCGCAGATCCTCGAACACCGTGTATAACGGCAAAATCATGAACGGCAACAACAGATACACCAGGCCGATGATGACAGCCCCTTCGGTATACAGCATCTGCATGGGCTCATCGATGACTCCCATCGCCATCAAACCATTGTTCAGCAGCCCGTTGGTTGCCAGTATCAACTTCAGGGCGTAGGTACGCACCAACGAGTTGGTCCAGAAGGGCACGATCAACAGGAAGATCAGTAATACTCGATTCTTTCTGGCAACTTTGGACAACGACCACGCAAACGGATAGCCAATCAGCAAGCAAATCAACGTCGTCATGGCCGCCATATACAGGGAGTGCAAAAACACATCCAGATAGAGCGGGTTCAGCAGTTGGCGGTAGGCATCCAGATTGATCGGGAGCGCGATAAAGTTGCTCGGATCCCGGGTCATCACGCTGGCACCCACCACCAGCAGGTTGGGGGTGAACACCAAAAACAACAACCAACCCCACACCAGAACCAGCACTGCGGTTCTGAACGGTTGCTGCAATGTGTTACCCATCAACGGTGTCTTCCTCGGTCACAACCGACGGCTCTTCCGGCAACAACCATTCCCAGCCATCAACCCAGCTGACTCGGACCGGCTCGCCCAAACGGTAGTCGAACGTCGGGTCATCTTCATCAAAGAATTCAGATGCCAGCACTTCGGTGCCATCGGCTAAATGGATAACCGAATCCAGTGTGCTGCCTTTGTAGTTGCGCTCCACGACCTTGCCAGCCACTCCATCCTCATCACCCGGCGCAAGCACCCGGATATCTTCGGGTCGCAGCAATACATGCAAGGACTGCCCCTCCGCAACGGAAAAGTCCGGTTTACGGAATCTGCGCTTCAAACCGAAAACATCGACGATAACGGTACCGTCTTCGTTGAGGGTATCGACTTGTCCCGGGAAGAAGTTAGTTTCCCCGACAAATCGGGCGGTGAACAGATTGGCAGGGCGTTCATAGACTTCACGCGGGGTGCCCAACTGCTGGATCAAGCCATCTTTCAGCACCACAATGCGATCAGACATAGACAAGGCTTCTTCCTGATCGTGGGTCACGAACACAAAGGTAATGCCCAATTCTCGCTGCAAGCGCTTCAGTTCCACCTGCATGGTCCGGCGCAGCTTGTAATCCAGTGCCGACAACGGCTCGTCCAGCAGCAACATTTTCGGACGTTTAACCACGGCCCGGGCGATGGCGACCCGCTGCTGCTGACCACCGGAAAGCTGATGGGGTTTGCGCTGGGCAAACTCTTCCAGCTGTACCATGGCCAGCACCTCGTTAACGCGCTGCTGGATCTCCGGCTTCGGGCGCTTTTCCATTTTCAGGCCATAAGCCACATTGTCGAAGACCGACATATGCGGAAACAGCGCATAATTCTGGAACACGGTATTCAGCGGACGAGCTTCTGGAGGTGTGTGGGTCAGGTCTTGGCCACCCAAGGTGATGGAACCTTCATCCGGGTGCTCGAACCCGGCCATCATGCGGAGGAGCGTGGTTTTTCCACAGCCGGAAGGGCCCAACAACGTAATAAACTCACCATCCAAGATCTCAAGATCGAGCGAATCCAACACCTTGCGGTCATCGAATTGCTTGGAGAGTTTACTCAAAGAAAGCAGTGTCTGTTTCATCGGCCGCCGCCTAAAAAGTTAGCGGCGTATTTTTCCAGAAACCCTGGCCAACAAAAAGGGGCGTCAGGGTATTCCACAACCCCGCGCCCCTTGGCGTTTCATGCCGGTTTTACTGGTCAGCTACGCTGTTCAAATACGCCTTGTCCGAAATGTTTGTCCAAGGACGAACCTGCTGTAGGTATTCGCGCTGGGAGGTAATGATTTCGTTCGCCAGTTCATCCTTGGCCGCGAACTCATTCAACAAACGGTTGGTGGTTTCACGAAGGGCGTTAATCACCTCTGGCGGGAACACCTTGTGCGTTACATTCGGGTATTCCTCTTTCATGCTTGCCCAAGCAGCTCCACTTTCATGCGTGCTTTGGATGTACATGTCGTAAGCCGCCGTACGCATCGCCACTCGCAGCACTTCCTGCAGATCTTCCGGCAGTTTGTTCCAGGTTTTCTGGTTGATCAGGAACTGAACTTCCGCATTCGGCTCCTGCCAGCCGGAATAGTAGTAGTCGGCAATCTGGTGAAAGCCCATTTTCAGGTCCAGCGCCGGACCAACCCACTCCACAGCATCAATGGTGC
This sequence comes from Marinobacter sp. SBS5, assembly GCF_048285575.1. Lineage (NCBI taxonomy): Bacteria > Pseudomonadati > Pseudomonadota > Gammaproteobacteria > Pseudomonadales > Marinobacteraceae > Marinobacter > Marinobacter sp. SBS5. Next base: position 248,971 of record NZ_JBLWAZ010000004.1, read on the forward strand.
CACGCTCAAGGGACGTATACAGCTCTCCCGGAGGCAAGTTGGTAACCGCCACACCCAATTCTGACATCACTTCGCCAGCAAATCCTGGCGTCCGCATTTTCAAGCCTTTCAGGTCGTCCAGCGAGTTGATCTCTTTACGGAACCACCCCCCCATCTGGTTACTGGTATTACCACCGGGGAAGGACAGCAATCCAAACGGCTCATACACCTTCTGCATCAGCTCCATGCCGTCGTCATGGTAGAACCAGGCGTACATTTCCGGAGCAATCATACCGAACGGTGTGGTGGTGAAGTACATGGCATTCGGGATGGTGCCTTTGTAGTAGTACGAGGCGGTGTGCCCCATATCGTACTGGCCGTTACGCACCATATCGAAGATGCCGAAAGGCGCTTTGTGCTTGTTAGAGGAATCAATTCGAAACTTAAGCCGACCATTGGACATTTTTTCAGCCATGGCCGCCATATTACGGGACGTATCGCCCAGCAGGCCGGAGTTTGGCCCCCAGGTCTCCGCCAAGCGGATGGTGTAAGTTTTGTCTGCAGCCGCAAACGGGCTGGCTAGAACAGCAACTGCGGCGAGGGCTGCCAGAAAAGTATTACGCATGAACATAGTAAAATCTTCCATTGTTATCGCTATTGGTCACGTGCTGTAACGTGTTATTAAACCACAATAAACGACTAGTCTCGCCTCTCCAGCCCTCTCCAGCAAGCCCGCAAATCGCGTTATACCTTGAACTGCGCAACCAACTCTCGCAGATTCTCACCCAAGCGCGCCAGTTCATGGCTGGCTTCATTAGTTTGAGTCACGCCGGTGTCGCTTCGTTGCGCGGCATCGACGATCCGGACCACGTTTTGGTTTACCTCTTCGGCGACTTGGCTTTGCTGTTCCGCAGCCGTAGCAATTTGCGTAACTTGATCATGGATCTGAGCAATCGAATTGACGATGGTATTCAACGCCGAAGTCGCGTGGTTGATGCGTTCAACGGTTTCCTCAGAGCTTCTGCGAGAATTATTCATCCGCTCAACCGAGGCTTTGGTTTCTGCCACAAAGCCGCCGATCATTTCACCGATCTGATCGGCCGATTCCGCCGAACGCCTCGCCAGCTGGCGCACCTCATCGGCAACCACAGAGAAGCCACGGCCATGCTCGCCCGCCCGGGCGGCTTCGATCGCAGCGTTCAGTGCCAGCAAGTTGGTCTGCTCAGTCACCGCATGAATCACATCCAACACCTGCTGAATGTCACCGGACTTCTCGGCCAACGCGTTGATGCTGGCAGCGGTGCTTTCGATTTCGCCAGATAGCTGCGTGACCGCGCCCTGGGCGCTGGCGATGGTATCCCCCCCTTCACGGGCCATGCGGTCAGCATCCGACGCTGCACTTTCTACTTCGTTGGTGTTGCCCGAAATCTGCTGGATGGTCGCAGCCATCTCATTAATCGCCGAGGCAATCTGATCGGTTTCTGAGCCTTGCTCCTGCACCGATTGGCTCGTTTCATTCGCCACCCGGCTGAGCTCCTCGGCGGCGGAGGCCACTTGGTCAGTGGTGATACCCACTTCACGGATGGTGTTCTGCATCTTGACCACAAATTGGTTGAAGCGCTGCCCCAGTTCCGCCAGCTCGTCCGTGCCATCTTCCGGCAGGCGCTGTCGCAAATCGCCGTCGCCATTTGCGATTTCCTGCATCATGTCACTGACTTTCTTCAGCGGTACTGTGACCGTACGACCTATCAACAAACCCACGATCAGCGCGACGATCACCACAACAATGGTGGCAATCAGGATAAACAACATGGCGGATGTAATGGTGTCTTCAACATCTTGCTCGGTGGCAGCCAACACCCGCTCAATATCGGTAATATAGACCCCGGCACCAATCATCCAATCCCATCCAGGCACCAAGGTGGTGTAGGACAGTTTCGGTTCAATTGCGCCATTCGATGCCGGATTCGGCCACTCGTACTGGTGAAAGCCATCGTTAGTTGCTGCCCGGAACAGATTACCCACTAACTCCCTGACCTGTGGGTTGCTGGTCGGGCCTTCTTTGTCGGGATTCGGCGCATAAGCCAAATTGAAAACATCGCGGGTATACGCAAAAACGTAGTTACCGTCACCGAACGAGAGCGCTCGGATTCGTTTGCGCGCCTCGTTCTTGGCCTCTTCTACAGACAACCCGGTGTCGTTTTTCACATCCGCGACGACATCCTCGACCGCGTCGATCAAATCCTGAAGACCCTGTTTTTTCGCAGCAAAGAGTTCGGCTTCGAGCCGCTCAAGTTCTTCGTGGCCGATGGCATTGATTTGGGTCGCGGTAATCCAGGCGATGGCAGCCGCGGTCAGAAGTACCGGCACCAGCACACCGATTAGCAGTCGAGTTCGTATTCGCATATTGCTTATAAGCGGCATGTCTGTGACTCCGGGTTCTTATTAATGTTGGCGGCTTTAGTTGTCATGGGTATCGGCCAATACGACCGCAACTTAAGCGTAGCCTAGCTAATTTTTCATCCCGGAATCTAGTTTCAGCCTATGCGGACCAACTTCGCTTCCAGCAACAGGTTCGGCCCAAGTTTAGCCACCTTCACCGCGTCGGGATTCACCCCAAGATCTTTCAAGGCGTCATGAATTTCATCCATGGCTTCTTCCGCAGGCGCGGCTAGCAACAGCTCCTGCACAGCACCCAGAACCATTTTTACAGGGACGGTCATGAAGTAGCCCGAGATGAGAAGCATCATCACCGGGTCGGCATACACCGACAACGCGGACCACTCACTGCGTTCTATCAACCACGCGATAGCAAAGCCGAGCATCACGGCGGTACTCAAGACCGTATCCATTAGCCACTGACCCTGCTCAGCCAGCACCAAGCCAGAGCCATTGCGATGACTGGTCCAGCGCAAATAAATCCAGACCACCAAACAGCCCACAACGCTGACAGCCCCAAAAATCAGGGCCATGCCAGCCTCCACCGGGCGGCCGCCCTGTAAAATAGACACCACCGCCGAGGCAAACGAAAGTACACACACCAAGCCAATAACCAGCCCTTTGACCGCAATAACCAGCGGCTCTACGGCACCCATACCAAACGGATAGTCTTCAGTTGCGGGGCGGCGAATAATTCGTGCGGCATACAGTGACAAGAGCGATAGCGCCAAACTGACCAAGGAGTAGGCGCCATCGAAAAGAATAACCAGAGAATCTACCCAAAGACCCCAGACGATACCGGCAACTGCGAACAAGCCAGCCCCGACTGCAGATAATTTTAGCGCCATATTTTCCCGCGCTAGAGAAGTAAACATTTTGACCTCCTGTTAATATACGCCCATATTAAAGGGATCATTTTGCCGGCGTGAGTCACTGAGCGACGGAAAATCCGTCGGAAAGAAACGATCGTGAAAACATCTCAAATCAAAACATTTCTGGCCATCGTCGATAATGGCAGCATCGCAGCCGCAGCCCGCCAACTAAACCGCAGCCGCACAACCATCAGTACGGTTTTAGCCGCGTTAGAAGATGAGCTGGGTGTCGCCCTGTTTGAACGCAGTGGCAATCAATTGCACCTGACGTCCATCGGCCAGTCGATCGTGACGGACTGCCGGCGCTTTGACCAAGTGGCCGGGCAAATACAGTCCCGCTGCCAGCACCACCTGAGCGGCGCCGAGTCAGTGCTGCGTATCGCTCGGGACGATGCCATTCCGGAAGTCATCTGGCGGGACCTTCTCAAACGCCTTAAACAACGTTTCCCCCAAACCAGCTTGTCGGTGTACCTCGCACCACCCAGAGAACTCACACACCTTGTCCGCAACCAGTCCGTGGATGTTGCCTACGGCCTGATGCCCGAACTGCTGAGCGAGGGGTATCAATGGTTCCGGGAACTAGCTGACGTGCGCATGCTCACGGTGGCTGCTCCCGATCATCCACTGTGTCAGCTGAAGCGCGTGACACAAGACCAGCTCGTAGCTCACACCGAAGTCACCATCGCCTATATGGAAGATGCACAGTTGGTGGCGGAGTCGCCAGAGACGGCAAACTATCTCGCTTTTACGCAGTACGAATTGATTCGCGATGCCGTTATAGAGGGCGCGGGCTGGGCCGACTTGCCTTTGCCACTGATCGCAGAAGCCTTAAGAAAAGAACAACTGAAGACCATCAAGCACCGGAGTGCTCGGTGGTGGAAAGTCTTCAGTGCACTGGAGACGGAGCAGGCCCAAGGTGGTGCCGTCGTCGGTTGGCTGGCTAACGAACTGGAAGCCTATCTGGAAACCATGGTTTAAGGCTGTTCATCCGGCGGTGCGCCGAGGTCGCATTTTTTGCAGTCCAATTCGAACCCCAGCATGAATTCACGACCCTCGGGCGTTATGACCCACGGCCGATTCACCCAAGGCGGATCGTGGCGTACGTGCTGGTTATGCCCGCAGCCTAACTGGGCAACCCAATGGTTTTCATCATCTTTGTGGTAACCGGCAATAGGCTGCTTCATGCCCGGGCCCTGCCGTTCCAGGCCGACCAGGAATAGATAGCCAAAGCCACCCATATCATCACAAAACTGATCAGTTTCTCAGTACCCAGCGGCTCGTGGAAAACATACATTGCAATCAGAAACTGCAGGGTAGGGTTGATATACATAAGAAACCCGACGGTGGACAGGCGTAACCGACGGGCAGCACCGGCGAAGGCCAGTAGCGGAATGGCCGTCACAATACCGCTGGACATCAGCAGCAGTGCGCTGCTCGCACTGTCAGTCAGATGAGACATCCCCTGCGCCGACAGCCATGCCAACGCCAGCAGACCAAGCGGTAACAGCAAAAGCGTTTCCACAAACAAACCCGACAAACCATCCAGATCGACCTTCTTACGCATCAACCCATAGGTTCCGAAGCTGAACGCCAATGCCAGAGTAATCCACGGCAAAACGCCCAGCAGAACAATCTGGTAGACGATGGCCACAGCCGCCAACACCACGGCCACCAACTGCAGCCGGGATATGCGCTCGCCCAGAATCAGCATCCCCATGGCCACGTTAACCAAAGGCGTCAGGAAGTATCCCAGGCTAGCCTGCATCACTTGCCGCGTTTCCACCGCGTAGATATAGATTCCCCAGTTCAACGCGATAAAAATGGCACACCCCAACACGAAACCAAGACGTTTGGGATACCTCAATGCAACCTTAACCGGAGACCAGCGTTTCAGCAGCGAAATAACCACGGCTAGAAATACGCAGGACCAGACCACCCGATGAATCAACACTTCCCACGCGGGAATGCCCTCAAAGAGCGCGAAATACAGCGGAAAACTGCCCCACATGGTGTAGGCCGCCAATCCATACGCCACACCTTTACTGGTTTCCGAAACCGCCTTGCTCATGAATCACTCACTTACGCAGACAACACACTTTGTATTTGCGGCCGCTACCGCAGGGGCAAGGGTCGTTCCGGCCAGGCTTCAGCGGGCCTTCGCTGGTCTCTCCACTCAGGTAGTACCAACGGCCATCTTCTTTTAAGAAATCAGACTGCTCTTCAAGGTAGCCCCAACCTGCGCCGACCCGGTATACGGCCCGGAAGCGCACTTTTCCTTGGTGGCCCTTTTCACTGGCTGCAATGATCTGCAGTGATGTCCAGTCTGGCGACCCCTCCAGCTCCAGCTCCGAAGGCCGGGTATCCGGGTGCCAGGTTGCCCTTAGGTAGTCTGGATCTTTAAGCACGAATGCCGTGAACCTTGAGCGCATCAACGCTTCGGGCGAGGTGGCTGGCTGGCCCAGATGCCAAGGCTGGCAACAGCGCACGTACTCCCTGCCACTGCCACAGGGGCAAACCGAAGACGAGTCAGCTGAATTCATAAAACACTAGTTCCTGAAGGCGTGAGGCTTCGTCAGCAGGCCAATTGTCTATTTGGACGCAATCAGCCGAGCACTCAACATGAAAAAACACGACACACTGGCCATACTTTAACGATCAATGGACCTGATCTGAACGAAAGGTGGTGACGAAGTGCTCAAGCGAGTCTCCGGACTCATACAAACTCGGCTACGCGAATCCGATCTGATTGCCCGGATGGGTGGAGAGGAATTTGTGCTGTTATTACCCGGATCATCTGCCGAAAAAGCCCGCCAGATTTCCGAGCAGCTCCTGAATCTCATCCACTCCTTGGGCGTACCTCACAAAGGCCAGACGATCAAGCTCAGCGCCAGTTTTGGCATCACCACGGTCGACCCGAACGACTAGGATCTGGAAGCGCTTCTCCAAAGAGCTGACCGGGCACTCTATCAGTCAAAAGAGCAGGGTCGAGGCCGAATAACACTCTATACCGACTGACCCTGCCTCGCGTAACTGTTAACGGCGCTTGGTCACAGCCATGGTCAGGCGGGAAATACAGGTCAGCTTGCCCTGCTCATTCTCCAGCCGAATCTCCCACACCTGAGTCGCGCTGCCGATGTGTTGGGCACGGGCAGTGCCGTACACCCACCCACCACTCACCGGGCGAATATGGTTCGCGTTGATGTCCAGCCCCACCGCAACGGTGCCCTTGTCTTTAAGGACACAGTTGGCCGCCATGCTGCCCAGGGTTTCAGCCAGCAACACCGATGATCCCCCGTGCAGAATGCCAAACGGCTGGATGGTGCGCTCATCCACCGGCATTCGGCCTTTCACATAATCGTCACCGATTTCGAGGTATTCAATACCCATATGACCGACCGCCGTGTTCTTGCTGGCCTCAGTCATCTGTTCAATACTGGGGGTTACTGTCCAAATTGCCATTCTGAAACGTCTCCGGGTTGAACTTTAAACTCATACATTTGTCATGGGATGAGTCTATACAGGTAGCATGCTTAGAACCACGCCTTTATAAACGCTTTTACCATTTTCGACCAGACCAAAATAGAGAGGGATCAAGAATGAAAAAAACGCGCCTAATCGCCACCGCTGCTCTAGCACTGTCGATCACTATGCCAGCCGCTGCCCAGATGAGCATTGAAGATCAGATCACAGCTCGGCAAGCAGCATATCAGTTCATGTCTTGGAACATGGACAAGATCAAAGCTCAGGCAATCGACGGCGATGTTGCCTTTAATGCCGACCAGATGAAAGCCGCTGCCAATGCCATTGCAGCCGTAGCCAATTCCGGCATGGGCGCGCTCTTCAGCCCCGGGTCGTCCTTGGATAAGGCTGAAAACACTCGCCTGAAACCCGAATTTTTCGAGCAACCGGAAAAGGCCCGCGAAGTGGGTATGAACTTTGGCCGGGAAGCCAACAAGCTGCAGGAAGTCGCCGCTACGGGTGACAAAGCCGCTTTAGTGCGTCAGTTTGCAGCCGTGGGCAAGACCTGCAAAGCCTGCCACACCAACTTCCGCGCCAAGTAAGCCCGATACCGCCTCTACCAACCCAGATTCTGGGGAGGCGGCTCCGGTGCCGGTGGTGGCGAAACCAAACGACCACTGGCACCAACCACGACAATCCCTGCCAGCACCAATGACACCCAAAACGCTACCGCACCACCCCCGGTGGCATTCTCAGCAGTACCCGGCGCCACTTGCTTCTTACCGGTAATCATCGGCTTCACCAGATTGTCTTTCTTCACCATTGAATACCACACTACCGCCAGCACATGCAGGGCAACCAAGCCATACAGGTACCATTCTGTCAGCCGGTGCCAACTGCTCAGCGTGTCGCTCCAGTCTGAAGAAATGAGTGGGTACAGCGGGCCTTGAAACGAGATTTCATCATTAGCAAACAAGCCGGTCACCGCCTGAAACCCGAACAGCCCAAGTAACGCCAACACAGACAGGGCGCCGAGCGGATTATGGCCCACCCCCTGCCACTGGCCTTTGAGGTATTCGACCACACTCACAGGCCCACGAACGAAAGAACTGAAGCGCGCGTAGGTTGAGCCGGCAAAGCCCCAACAAATGCGAAAGCTCAACAAACCGACCACCAGCAAGCCGAACCGGCCATGCCATTCGGGCATGCCTGTTTTTATCGTAATCACCGCGCCCACGATCGCCAGCAACAACAGCCAGTGAAACAAACGCGTAGGCAAGTCCCATAACCGAATGGTTGTCATATCAAACCATCTCCTCCAAAAAAGATAAGGCCCAAGACCGCGCCAAGAACACAAAGTTCCGTAGCTGCACTTCACTTCAAAAGTCTATATGCGCCTTGTTTCAGGGCTGGCATAGCTATACCCTCTGTTGTCTGACATAAGAAATCGGGTGCGTGCTCTAGATTTCGAACCGCCAACCCGTTCAAAAGATGAGGCATTACCCTGCTCAAGATGTATCGATATTGTCTACTTATCACAACGCTGTTGTTGTCGATACAAACACTGGCAGCAAGCACTGCAAGCCAAACGCCACCTCGCAACGTGGGCTTTTACTACGGTCACGAAGCTCCGCTAGGCAGCTTATACGTTTATGACTGGTTAGTGCTTCAGCCAAGCCAAACGACTAATGCCCGCCTCGATCTCCTGAACAAAGGTCATACCCGCCCGATTGCCTACCTCAGCGCTGGCGAAATGGCCCATTCAGACCAAGCCGCAAAAGGCTTACGCAAGGAATGGGTGCTGGGCGAAAACACCGCCTGGAAGAGCTACGTTCTGGATATCCGCCGAGAAAATGTTCGGAACTTCATGCTTGAGCGATTGGTCGCGCCAGCCATGGCTCGCGGCTTCAGAGGCGTGTTTCTGGACACACTGGACAGCCACCTGCTGACCCGGGAAGGCAAAGAAAACCAACAAGCATTCGCGGAGGCTCAGGGGCAGCTCATTGCGGCCATCCGCCAGCGTTTCCCGGATAGCCGGATCATCATCAATCGCGGCTTCCATCTGCCCGAATCCACCCATGATCAGGTCGACGCACTTGCCTTCGAGTCATGGCGCAACGGCTACGAAGCCGGCGGGCGTCGTTACTACGCTGTATCTGAGCAGGATCGTGCGTGGCTTGCCAGCCAACTTGACCACTGGCGTGAAGCCCACCCCGAGCTGCCGATCATCGCGATTGACTATGCCAACACAAGCGCCAAAGCGCGAGAAATGTCGGAACAACTAAGACAGGACGGATTTATCCCCTACGTTGCGGACCACGACCTGAACCGCCTTGGCCCGACGCATCCCGCCGTCAAAAAACGCCACGTACTGGTATATCACGACCTGCCGGAGAACGAGGCTGACCGAAGTAATGCCCACCGGCGTTTGGGCATTGTGCTCGAGCGCTTGGGCTTGGTACCGGTTTACCGCTCCCTCTCACGGCCTTTGCCGAAAGAGCCGCTGGATGATCGCTACGTAGGCATTGTGGCTTGGTGGGAAACCAGCGCACGAAAAACCGCGTTTTGTCGCTGGGCGAGCAAATCACAATCTACCGATTTCCCGGTGGTTCTGTTCGGGCTGAGGCCCACCGCAACCCAGTGCAACAAACTGATGCAAAGCCGCCGCACTGCCACCCCGGAAGGGGAGCTAAAGGTATCCAAAGGACACCCTTCTATGGGTAACTTTGAGAGTACGCGCTTGCCCCCAACCGCTTTTGACCCGTTACCCCAGCCAAGCGCCGCCAATCAATGGTTAACGGTCACAGATGCTTCCGGCGCGCGTTTCAGCCCGGTCTATACCCATGACCAAGGCGCCGTGGCCACCGCAACGTTTATCTTTGAAAAAGGGCCGGACGATCAAGCCTACTGGCTGTTCGATCCGTTCAGCTTTCTTAGAGAAGCGCTGAAACTGGACGATTTCCCGGCTATCGACAGCACCACCGAAAGCGGGCGGCGTATCCTGACTGCCCACATTGATGGCGACGGCTTGGTATCACGAGCCGAGCTACCGGGCCGCCCATTAGGGTCAGAAGCCATCCAGCAGAAAATTCTGAAAGTCTTCGACATTCCCCATACGGTGTCGGTCATCGAGGCCGAAACCTCACCAAATGGCCTTTACCCCGATGTCAGCGCTGAAGCTGAGGCCAGTGCTCGCGATATTTTCAGAATGGAGAACGTCGAGGTTGCATCCCATTCCTACAGTCATCCTTTTTTCTGGGCCATTCTTGAGGGCGCTTCAGACACAGCACCAAACTTGGAAGATACGCTTTACGGCTATGCGATGAATGTTCCCCGGTATACTCCTCACGTTAACCGGGAAATCAACGACTCCATCGACTACATCAACAAGCGTCTGGCACCAAAAAACAAAACCGCATCGGTATTCCTGTGGACCGGTGATGCCCGCCCGGGGCCAGAGGCCCTGAGAGCAACCCGAGAGCTGGGGCTGGTGAATGTTAACGGCGGCGACACACACCCTCTTCGTTTCGACTCGGAGCTGGCCGGCGTTTGGCCTGATGCACGGCCGGTAGGCGATGAGCTTCAGGTTTACGCACCGGTAATGAACGAAAACCTTTATACCAACCTTTGGACAGGTCCGTTTTTCGGCTACCGAAACGTGATTGATACCTTCAAGCTTCTGGAAAACCATAATCGCCTGAAGCCCATCGGCATCTATTACCACTTTTATTCCGGTACCAAGCCTGAAGCGCTTCAAGCGCTGCAGGAGGTGTACGAATACGCCCTGTCACAGCAAGTGACGCCGCTGTACCTGAGCGACTATGCCGAGCGTGTTCAGGGGCAATACTACTCAACCCTGCTGCAACCGGATGAAAACAGCTATCGTTGGCGGGGTGTTCATTCACCTTCAACCGTCCGCATCAGTCAGAGCCAGTACCCAGACATGAACCTCAGCCAAGGGGTAGCTGGGTATCACGACACACGCGAGGTGCGCTTTGTTCATCTTACCGGTAGTGATCCACTACTGGTTCTCTCTCGTGAACCAAGCTCTGGCCCCATCCTCGACTCCGCCAACGCTCAAGTCGTTAGCTGGCAACGCTCCCGACGTAACGGTCGTTGGCAGATTGAACTGGAGCTGAAGGGTTACCAAGCACTGGACTTCACTTTGGCCGGCACTTCGCGATGCTCGGCCAAAGGCCCCAAACTGTCGCAACGTACTGCCAATGGTTTGATTCACTTCCGCTCGCGCGCTCAGCATGCTGGCCGCTTCGAACTGGAGTGTGATTAACCTATGCGCCAACGCAAGCCTGCTTTTTTCAGCTTTCCCGCTTTGTTGGCTTTGACCGCGCTCATATTGGTCACTCTGTACTTACTGTTTCCGCGGCAAGCCATTTACGAGGACGCTCGCTACCTGGAATCGCCAGACAGCATATCTCTGTCTTATCTGGAAACTCTACTCAGGTCCGACCCGGACAACCAAGCGCTGCGCCTCACACTGGGCCGAATGCAACAAAAAGTGGGCGAGCATGACAAAGCAATAAGCACTCTGTCGCCACTGATGAACCACCAGAACGTGCCACTGGAAGCTATGACCGCCTTCACGGAGCTGCTTCGAGGGGAGTTTTTTCGGGCTCAAACAACGGTCGGTCGCGTGCTGGTTCGAAACCGGCTAGCCGCCACTCTCGAAGAGTCCTTGGTGCAGTCCTACTCTCTGGCGGAAAAAGAAGCCCTGATGGCCGACAATTTGCCGTTACTGTCCAACAACGAGCAACTGACCGTTCGGCAACAATTCTTTGAGTTGGCCACCGGTATCGAGCGTTTAAGGGCCGGCCAGAAGTTAGCCATGCAGCAAGAGGCCCTGGGCAGACCCGCTGATGCCAAATACACATTGGAATCGATCCAGCTACTGGTGCCACCCGATGAAAAGCCGGCCTTTACCCAGAATTTGATACGGCTCGACCTAGCCACTAACGAACCGCGTCGCGCGCTCGAACGATTCGTTGCTACAATCCGAGGCAGCCAGCTAAATGCACAACAACTGCGCCAAGGGATTTACCTCGCTAACCTAGCGGGTAAACCTGAGTCCAGCACTCGCTGGTTAGCACAGCTTGCGCAAGCAGAACCTGCAAACGCCAAGATTCAACGCCAACTTCTGGCACGCCAACTGGGGCAAAACAACCTCCGTGCGGCGCTGAAAACCGCGAAACGCATGGAAGCGAACAGCCCAGACCTAACTCGAAACGACCAAGAACAGATCGCCCAACTCTATGAGTGGAGCAATCAACCGAAAAAAGCACTGAGCTATTGGCGCAAACTGTTCTTATCGCAACCCTCTACGGACAACTCCCCCGTCGCGTACGATCGCGCAACAAACTTGGCGGCCGGTTTATTCCAATGGTCAACGCTGGCTGAGTTGCACAAAGTACAAGCACAGCGCAGCCGGCTTTCTGAGAAAGGCTATATCGAACTGACCGATGCACTGGTCAGTGTTGGTGACTGGCAAGCTGCAGAACGCTACCTGCTGGAAGGCACCAAACGGTACCCCTCCAGCACGGTCCTTCGACAACGCGAACTGGCTCTGTTAACGAACAATCGTCAGTTTTTCGAGGCCATTGATCTGCTGGAAACAGCGCCAGACCTCACCGATGAAGAAAAGATACAAGTGGCCAATCTCCACTGGCGTACACGGAACCCTGAAGCCGCTTTAGCTGCGCTCGACTTCACCCCCGATGACCCGGCACTGGCGCAGGAAGTCGAATCCATGCGAGTGAATCTGGCCCGCATCCTGAACCGTACCGATATCCTCGAGCAGTACTACAAACGCCTCGTTGCACAGCCAGCTGGCGCTTTAAGCGTAGAAACAAGAGAACAGCTGATCGGCTATTCATGGCAATTTGGCTCCCCAGAAGAAGCATTACGGTTGAGTCGAGAGCAATACGAAGAAACAGGGGAGACGCGTCACCTGGCCATTCTGGCCGAGTTGCAAAGCTCCCTTGGCCGGTTTGATGAACTGGCCGATTCACTCAAGACATGGAACGAACGCTTAGCACGAACAAAGCGTGACCCACTGTTCTGGCGACTCAGCGCACGCTTACATCAGCACCAGAACAACGCAGAGGCGGCGCAACACGCTTTCATCCAGGCATACCGGCTCGCGCCGGAGAGTGCAGGGCTGCTGTCCAGCTGGGGTTGGTTCCTGATTGGCCAATCTGACCTGTTACCCGGGCGGTTACCCCTCATATTAGCCACACTGGAAGAGTCACCCGCTGCCGACGACTACGCGCTTCAGGTATACGGGCACTTCGCACTGGGACAGCCAGAAAAAGCGAGTGCCTGGCTCAGCGCTGCGCGCCAGCAACTATCAGACGAGCCGAGCCAGCTACTGGCATTGGCCGAGTATGCAAAGGCTTACGAAACCGGCAAAGGCGCAGAAGCCGAAGCCCTACGACAGCAAGCCGTGCAATACGCCAAGGAGCGTGAACAACTGCACCCTGACGTTATTAACCAGCTTTATTCAGTCGTTCGAGACCCAGAGCCATCACCTCGTGAACCCCTCTACCAATCGGACAACCGAGCTTTGCAGGCTGGCCTTGAGATACGCGACCTAGGCGGTTTTTCTTTGCACACGGCCGCATTGACCGGCCAGTTCAGCCATGACCGTTACCGCTGGTTACTGTCGGCGGAACAAACGAGTGCTCAGGACCAGGGGCTGCTCAAACAAAAGCCCAAGCCGGGCACAAGTGGAAAATTGCAACTGCAGAACAATTTTGTCGACCACTTGATCACTGCGGAAATCGGCACCTACACCTTCGCAGGCGGGGAGCAATTGTCCGGCCTGATCAAGCTGGATACTCAACCGGAAGACGGCGTATCGTTCGCTGTCAGCGCAGCCCTGAACGAACGGGTTAGTGATAGCGCTGAGGCCTGGTGGCTTACCTCCGGAAACCGACTGTCTCTAACCGCCAGCTACACCCCTTGGCAACGGCTGACAGTCAATGGAAATATTGATTATCGAACCGTAGATGAAGCCTTCGGAGGCGAAGTAGGCAAGGGCTACAATGTGAATGCTCAAGCCACCTACAGCCTGTTCCAAAATGACCCCGCGTGGCGACTGTCGCTGAACTACCAGCATCAGCAACTGGACGTTGCTGATAACTTGTCATCTCAGACTCTGGCGCTGTTGGAGACTCCGCTCGCGCCCGGCGGTTTATTGACCGAAGATTATCAGCGTGTTGGCTTCACATCCGAATGGTCCCACGGCGAACCCCACGCGCTATACCGAACCCGACCTTCACCACGCTACTTTTTAGCGCTGGACACCGGTTATGTCTTATCCAATGCAAGTTTTGATTTTGGCGCTCGTGTCGGCTTGGGCTGGCGTATTGTGGGCGATGATGAATTAGCACTTTCTGCTGGCTACAGCTCCGACAGTCTGGGCGGCCAGCCCCGTGCAACGGCAAAATTAACGTATACCCTTTACTTGGGCCACTAACAGGAGTTTTTATGATGCTCATGCGATCCCTAGCCCTCGGGCTTACTCTGGCCTTCCTGGCCGGCTGTTCTGTCATGCAGAGCCAAATGCAGTCTGAGCCTGTCGACCTCGACAGCAAATTTGCGGTTATCCCTTTGGGCAACCTGTCTCAAACGCCCCAAGCCGGGGATCAAGCCGCCAGCATCCTCAGTGCACTGCTGCGAGCCCGTGGCGCTGCGGAAGTAGAGCTTTACCTCCCCACCGATGACAACCCGCTGATTTACGATAACCATGACCGCCAGCAGGACGCCATTGCAACAGCGAGGGATGAAGGTGCGGACATCATCGTGGAAGGCACCGTTGATGAGTGGCGTTACAAGTCTGGCCTCGATGGCGAGCCTGCGATCGGCATTACCTTGGTGTTCCGCAACGCGGATGACAACTCGGTGATCTGGTCAGCAACCGGCGCCCGCACTGGCTGGGGCCGCGAAGGCGTTGCCGTTGCCGGCCATAAGGTGCTTGAAAAATTATTGGATGAAATGCCTGTTATTGAAGTGGCGCGTTAAACCGACATGACCAAATCCGACGTATACGGCGATCTCGGCCTGTCCAGCAAGGAAACGACAGCCTGGGTGAAATGGCTTGAAACCATTATCATCACACTGTTGCTTCTTGCGGCAGGTTTCTGGCTGCACCCGGAAGACCCGCTGTTCATAGAAGAAACTTTCCCGTGGCCGGTACTGGCACCGTTAGTCGCGGGTTTGCGATACGGTTTCATAATGGCTTTGGTTTCTTCCAGCCTGATTTTCACGGCTGCCGGGCTGATACTCAGGGCTGGCTTCTTGCCGGACGACCAGCTGCCTTACATCTGGGGTCTCGGCATTCTTTCGACAGGCTTATTAGCCGGGGAATTTAGAGATTACTGGGATCGTCGCATTGAAAAACTGGTTGCGGCTAACCAATACCGTCACGTACGTCTGGAAGAGTTCACCCGGAACTTTTATCTGCTGAAAGTCTCCCATGACCGTCTCGAGCAGCAGCTCGCCGGCAGCTCCAATAGCCTGCGCGAAGCACTGCGGCGGCTATACAGTGAAATTTCCTACGCCCGTGGCACCGGACTCAATGAGGAGACCGGAGAACTGATGATGCGTTTGCTGGTGCGCTATGGGCAGCTGCAAGTTGCGGCGATTTATCCAATCGAGAACGGTGTCCTGGCGGACGAACCGGTAGCCACGGTCGGCAGTGGGCAGCCTCTCAACGCTAACGACCCTCTGTTGGTTCATGCGTTGGAACAAAGAACGTTGATATCAGTCCACACCGAATACCGTGACAACCGCGGCGACCTGGACACCCAACTGCTTCTTGCACTTCCACTTATTGATTCAGAACAGACGATGATTGGCATCGTTGCCGTAGAAGCAATGCCATTCTTCAGCTTCCAGACCAAAACACTGCGCTTGCTGGCGATTATGGCCGGACACATGTCCGATATCCTTCTGGAGCACACTCAGACCTCCGGGCAAACACAGTCAGACTGGCGCCACTTCCAGTTCCAGCTTTCCCGTGTCACCTCCGATGCTCGCGACCACAATTTACCCTCTACGCTGGTGCACTTCACGTTCAACGACGCTGCTTCATCGATCCAGCTCCTCCAGATGATGCAACAAACGCGCCGTGGGTTGGACGTTATTGCTCAGCCGCCGGAGGCACCTAACACCCAGATTGTTGTATTATTGCCCCTTACCGACGAATTAGGCACCGGAGCCTACCTTCAGCGCTTGTCTGACGCCGTACAACTGCAATCGGGCCGTTATTTGGAGTCGCTCGCGCGCATTCAACAGTTGTCTTTGAGTCAACAAACGAACCCATCCGAATGGCTTGACCGTGTTCAGAAGGAGTCGACATGAGCGCTTGGCTCATTTCGCTAGGACTGGCATTAGAAGCTGGCGGAATTGCGGCACTCTTTACAGACCTGCCCTCCCTGGTGACGCTGTCTGCCTATTTATCTGTACACGCACTGGCCACCTTGATATTTACCCTGGTATGCCTGCCGCTGTTGCCCGCCAGTTATCGTCAAAAATTGGTTTTGGCGGGCGTATTTTTGTTCACACTGCAATTTGCTATGCCCGTTATCGGCACCATTGGTGTGTTTGCCGGTGTGTTGTTACCCCTTCGCCTGCCGCGCTCCGAGCACAGCATTCCCTGGCAGGAAACCGCCATACCAGACCTGCCCTATCGCCCGATCAATATGGGTGAACAACTGGGCTTTAGTGACGGAGGCTTGCGCGAAGTACTGCGTGAGGCCAGCACCCCTGATAAGCGCCTGAAAGCTCTGCTGGCGTCACGACAATTAACGGACCAGGAAGCCGTCGACATTTTGAAGGAGGCTCTCAAGGATCCCTCCGACGACATCCGACTGCTGGCTTACTCCATGCTGGAACAGAAAGAGAAGCGGCTTGCGACCCAGGCTCAACAACTTAAGAAGCTTCTGGATGAACCTGACCACCCTGACCGGCGCAGGCTGACCCGCCGACTCGCCCATACCTGGTGGGAAATCGCCTACCTTGGCTTAGCACAAGGCGGACTCAAGCAGTATTACCTCGAGAATGCTCGTAATCTGCTTGTCGACCTTACCAAAGAGCGGTCTCTTCATAACGACTGGCGACTGCTGGGCCGTATCGAGCTAGCTCTAGGCCACACCGAAGCTGCCAGCAACGCTTTCGAAGCGGCACTGGCTAGTGGCGCGCCTCCGGAGCTAATCTACCCATATCTGGCAGAAATGGCCTTTCTGGCACGAGACTTTCAGAAGGTGCGCTTTCACTTGGCCAACTGCTCACGCTTCGGCCCTTCCGCGCCCGTTAAAGAACTGATGGAGGGCTGGCTATGATCGGCCGAAAACCAGCAAAACCGGACACTCCCATTGCTGACATTACGCTGTTGCTAGAAGGCACCTACCCGTTTGTTCGCGGTGGTGTTTCATCTTGGGTACACCAGATCATTATGGGGCTGCCCCAATACAGCTTCTCCCTAGTTTTCCTGGGCGGCGACCGCAGCCATTACGGTGAACAGCAGTACCAGCTACCAGAGAATGTTGTTCATCTCGAGTGCCACTACTTGATGGACCCTTTGGTGGAATCAAAGCCGAAGGCACGGAAAGGTAATCGGGCGGCGTTCGATACCCAGCGCAAACTTCACACCCAGTTGCGTAACAAAGCCCCCGTACAGAAAGGCGTGCTCAGCGAGATATTCCAAAGTCTCGGGCGCAAAGGCGGCATCAGTAAAGAAGATTTTCTGTACAGCGAAGAAAGCTGGAAAGTGATCGATGAAAGCTACAACAAGTACTGCACCGATCCTTCGTTCATCGATTACTTCTGGACCATCAAAATCATGCATGGGCCGCTGTTCCGGATCGCCGAAATCGCCCAAAACATTCCGCCTACCCGTGCCGTGCATGCCGTTTCCACCGGTTATGCCGGCTTGATGGGCGCTATGCTAAAAGAGTCTCGGGGCGTTCCTTACATTCTGACCGAGCATGGCATTTACACCAAAGAGCGGAAAATTGACCTCTCCCAGGCCGACTGGATCAAAGACGTGACTGACAAAGTCAGTACCAACCTGAACGACGATCTGGGCTACATCCGGCAACTCTGGATTCGCTTTTTTGAATCGCTCGGGCGGATGTCTTATCAAATGGCCGACCCGATCATCTCGCTCTATATTGGCAACCAGCAACGCCAACTCGCAGATGGGGCTGCCCCGGCGCGCACCCATATCATTCCGAACGGGATCGACCCGACTCGTTTTGAAGGGGCATTGGCAGCCCGGCCAGAAGAAGTGCCGAAGGTAATGGGACTGGTGGGCCGAGTGGTTCCCATCAAAGATATCAAAACCTTCATCCGCGCCATGCGCGCAGTTTACGAAGTGATTCCAAACATTGAAGGCTGGATTGTCGGGCCGGAAGAAGAAGACCCAACCTATGTGAAGGAGTGCCGGGAATTGGTCAGCAGCCTCGGTCTGGAAAACTGCGTCAAGTTCCTGGGTTTCCAGAATGTGAACGACATACTCCCGCAACTGGGCCTGATGGTGCTGACGTCGATCTCCGAAGCGCTGCCCCTGGTGATCCTTGAAGCGAATGCTGCGGGACTGCCTTGCCTTGCTACCGATGTGGGAGCCTGTCGTGAGCTTATCGAAGGCGGCACCGCCGAAGACAAGCGTCTAGGGCGCAGCGGGGCAGTGGTCCCCATCGCGGACCCTGAAGCGACAGCAAGAGCCGCCACCCGGCTTCTGCTGGACAAACAGCGCTGGCAAGAGGCCAGTGCAGCCGGGCTGGCTCGAGTTAAACAATTTTACACATTGGATTCTATGTACGATTCGTATCGAGACATCTACGACACGGCCTTAACGGCCGAGAACCGGGAAGACTGATGGCCGGCATTGGATTCGAACTCAGACGCATTCTGAAACGCGACAGCCTGAGCAGTCTGATTGGCGCCTACGGTCTCGCCAGTATTATCAGTTCCGGGCCTTGGGTGCTCTCGGTACTTGGGGTAATGCTGATTGGTATCGTCAGCCTCACACTGGCGGTTCGTGATCTGGAAATCATTCAGTTTCTGGTCTCGGTCACCTACCTGATGGCGATTTCCTTGGTCCTTTCCGGGCTATTCCAGCATGTCTTTACACGCTGGGTTGCCGACCGCCTCTATGAAAAACGCAACGACTTGATCCTGCCCAACCTTATGGGCGTGCTCTGGCTCTCAACCGTACTGGCTCTGCTGGGCGGTTTGCCAGCCATACTGTTTTTACTGCCGGATACCAGCACCCTGTATAAGCTGTTGATGCTGGCCAACTTCGTAGTGCTGTGTAATCTCTGGCCGGTCACTATCTTCCTGTCAGGCATGAAGTCTTACTACCTGATTGTGGTTCTGTTTGCGGTTGGCTACACCACAGCCATTGTCGCGGCTCTGCTGCTCTCCAATTTCGGCCTTGAGGGCTTGTTAGGGGGGTTGCTGCTTGGCCACAGCTTGTTGTTGTTCAGCTTCCTGTTTACCATCATTCGGCAGTACCCCAGCGAAAAACTGATTGATTTCAGTTTCACCCGCCGCTCACAAATCTTTCCCGCACTGATCGCAACCGGCTTGCTGTTTAATGCTGCGGTCTGGGCGGACAAGTTCATCTTCTGGTTTCACCCGGATACCTCACAGCACGTGATCGGAACACTGCGGGCTTCAGCCATCTATGACCTGTCCATCTTTCTGGCCTACCTGGCGATCATTCCCGGCATGGCGGTTTTCCTTGTGAGAATGGAAACCGACTTTTCCGAAACCTACGATCGTTTCTACACCGCGGTACGGGAAGGCGACACGCTCGCCCACATCAACGGCTTTCGCGATGAAATGGTCCGGGTGGCCCAAAACGGCATCTACGAGATCTGCAAAGTTCAGAGCTTCACACTGATCGTTCTGTTCAGCTGGGCTGACGAAATTCTCGCGGCCATCGGCATCTCTACGTTGTACCTGCCAATCTTTTACATTGATCTGGTTTCCGTAAGCATGCAGCTTATTCTGCTGGCCATACAGAACGTGTTGTTCTATCTGGACTCCCGGCATATCAACGTGTCGTTGTGCGTGATCTTTTTTGCCAGCAACCTGATTTTTACCTTTCTGACCATCGAATTGGGCGCGAATTTCTACGGATACGGCTACGCGGGTGCCACCTTCCTGTCATCGGTCATCGGACTGGCTTTGTTATCACGCAAGTTTGATCGTCTGGAGTATGAAACCTTCATGCTGCAGGGGCGCTGATGCCGGTTCACAAAACGTGAATTAATATTCAGATGTTCTGTTTTGTGGGTATGGACAAGCAAATAGAACCATAGGATCCTAAAGGTTACTCCAAAAATAATACCGGGACGGCTGACCCGACACCCCTCAGCAGACCGCCCCAATCCATGATCATGAGGACACCTGCAGTGGCAACGACAACAACTCCAAAAAAACTGAAACCCAGCACCATCAGAATCGGCACCCGGTATCGAGCCAACCGCCTGAAAGGCCCGTATGATGCCATTGTGATTGGCTCTGGCATTGGCGGCCTGACCGCTGCTGCGTGCCTCTCCCGCGCCGGAAAAAAAGTTCTGGTACTGGAACAACATTACACCGCCGGTGGCTACACCCACAGTTACGCCCGGAACGGCTACGAGTGGGATGTGGGTGTTCATTACATCGGCGATATGGGCGTGAGCACCACACTGGCGCGCCGCCTGTTCGACTACATCACCGACAGCAAGCTCAAGTGGGCACCGATGGATGAAAACTACGACCGTTTCTTCCTCGGCGACAAAGTGGTCAATCTGCGAGCGGGCAAAGAAGGCCTGCGTCACTCGCTGCTGGCCTCATTCCCGGATGAAGGCGAGGCCATCGATCGTTACGTTGCGCTGCTCGACCAAGTCACCAGCGGCATGCAGTGGTATACCCTGTCCAAACTCTCACCCTCTTTGATCAGCCCGCTGGTATCAAAAGGTTTGAATAAAGTACTGCCGGACTGCTTTAACCGCACCACCTACGACGTACTCCGCGAGCTAACCGATAACGAAGAACTCATCGGTGCCATCACCGGGCAGTGGGGCGACTGTGGTGTGACCCCGAAGCAGTCGAGTTTCATGATTCACGCGATCATCGCCAAACATTATTTGCACGGTGGTTACTACCCGGTCGGCGGTGCGTCCGAAATTGCCAAAACGATCATCCCGGGAATTCAGGCCTCTGGCGGCGAAGTGTTTACCTACGCCGACGTCACCGACATTTTGGTCGAGAAGGGCAAAGCCGTGGGTGTTCGTATGGCCGATGGCGAAGAAATCCGGGCACCGAAGATCATCAGTGGCGCAGGGGTTATCAACACCTATGAACGACTGCTGCCAAAGGAAGTGTCCGAAAAGGTCGGTTATCCACAAGACCGTAAGCACATCAAACCGTCCATGGCCCATATCGGCCTTTACATCGGGCTGAAAGGCACGCCTGAAGAACTAGGATTACCGCGCACCAACTTCTGGATTTATCCGGGGGCGGATCACGATGCCAGCGTAGACAACTTCCTGAAAGACCCGCACAACGCGCCTTTCCCGGTTGTCTACCTGTCGTTCCCGGCAGCGAAAGATCCGGATTACCAGAACCGCTGGCCGGGCACCTCAACGCTTGAGGTTGTGGCACCGACATCCTGGGACATGTTCGAATCTTGGCAAGGCAGCACTTGGGGCAAACGCGGTGACGATTACGAAGCGCTGAAAACAGAAATCACCGACAAACTGCTGGAAGAGGTCTATGACAAGCTCCCCCAGCTGCGCGGTAAAATAGATTACGTTGAAACCTCAACCCCACTGTCGACAGCCTGGTTCTGCCGTTACGAAGAAGGTGAGCTATACGGCTTGGACCATACACCTGAGCGTTTCGAACAACGCTGGTTAAGGCCGAAAACCGACATCCCCGGCCTATACCTGACCGGGCAGGATATTTTGACCTGCGGCTTGGTTGGCGCGATGATTGGCGGATTGATTACCACACTCTCCATTCAGGGCCTCAGAGGCGCCGGCTTAGCCAAGCGTATCTTTGTAGGCTAAGACTAAAAGGCACACAGCAATGGCGGTGTTCTCCGACAAAGCGGCAGCAGAACAACTGAAGGGCGAAGCAGGTAAAGTCCAAAAGGAAGATCTGGAAGCGCTACTGCAAAAGCAAGAGGCGATCGAGGCAAAGGTCAAAGCCAGTGGTCGACTCCAGCGCTTCAGCACCGACATCAAGCTGATGTTTTCACTGATTCGGGATTATTGGAATGGTCGCTATCGCACCGTTCCATGGAAAACCATTGCCGCTGTTGCGGGTGCCTTGCTGTATGTGCTGAACCCACTGGATATTATCCCCGATCTCATTTTCGGTTTCGGGTTTATCGACGACGCCGGGGTTGTCGCACTTTGCTTGAAGCTGATTGAATCGGATTTGCATAAGTATGCCGCTTGGAAGGAACTCTCAGCACAGCCCGAGTAGTTGCAAAAAATCAATTGATTGGGCAAACAACTACCAGTAATCTTCCTCCTACCTTTAGCCATTAACTTCTCGGAGCGCATGTGGATTTCGCAACCCTGGTCGGCCTTCTCGGCGCACTGGCACTCATCGCTTCTGCCGTCATTCTCGGCGTGTCTCCTGATGTATTCATTAACTCGTCATCTCTGCTGATCGTCGTGGGCGGCACCTTACTGGTCGTCCTGGCCAAGTTCAGCATTCCTCAATTTCTTGGCGCGTTTAAAGCGGCCGCTCGGGCCTTCAAGTTTAAGTTGCCGGAAACTCAAGCGAGCATAGAAGAGCTGGTGGAAGTTGCCAACATCGCCAGAAAAGAGGGACCTTTAGGCCTTGAAGGCAGGGATGTCAGCTCACCGTTTCTCGCCAGCGGAATTCAGATGCTGGTGGATGGACAAAACGATCAGACCATCAAACAGCTCTTGGACAAAGAGCGGTTGATGACGCTGGATTACAACCGTTCCGGTTCCAAAGTGTTCACCGCGATGGCGGACGTGGCACCGGCTATGGGCATGATCGGCACCCTGATTGGTCTGGTTCAGATGCTCTCCAACATGGAAGACCCAAAATCCATTGGTCCGGCCATGGCAGTCGCGCTGCTCACCACGCTCTATGGCGCCATGATCGCAACCATGATTGCCTCCCCCATTGCCGACAAGCTGTCTCTTCGAATGACTGAAGAAGCCCGCTTGCAAATGCTCTACACCGACGCACTGGTTGCCATACAACAGGGCACCAACCCACGCGTCATCGAACAAATGCTCTCGAGTTACCTGACACCAAGTCAGCGCGATAAAGCGCCCGAGGCTGAGGCTGAGGCGAGCGGCGGATAAGCACTATGGATGAGCTCCCAGAAGAGGAAAAACCGGGCATCCCGGCGTGGGTCGTCACCTTCGCCGACTTGATGTCGCTGTTGATGTGCTTCTTCGTGCTTCTGCTATCGTTTTCTGAAATCGATGCAATGAAGTTCAAGCAGATTGCCGGTGAACTTTCAAAAGCCTTCGGGGTGCAGCGCGAAGTACCAGCCCTGGAAATCCCCCAAGGCACCAGCCCTATTTTCGATAAATTCTCCCCGGCTCCGCCCGAGCCTACGGTGGTCAACGAAATCCGCCAAACCACGACCGATCAAAAGCCTGAGCTGGAAACGCTAAAGAGCCCTACCGCAGAAGCCCGCGAAGAAGCGGCAAAAGAAGCCCTCGAGGCCAATGCCGCGCGCATTCGGGAAGTTCTGGCTGAGGCCCTTGAGGACGGACGCATCACGGTCGAAGCCGATCTAGATCAACATCGAATCGTTATTCGGGTTGAAGAGAAAGGGTCTTTCCCCTCTGGCTCGGCGGAACTTACCTGGGATTTTGAAACCTTGTTGCTGGAAATGGCCGAGGTACTAGCGGACATTCCGGGTGAGCTTACGGTCGAGGGCCATACGGATGACATTCCCATTCGAAACGACCGTTTTTACAGCAACTGGGACCTTTCCGCAGCTCGTGCCGCAGCCGTTGCCAATGCGTTACTGGCAACCGGCAGCGTTGAACCCACTCGACTGGCCGTGAAGGGGCTCGCTGATACCGAACCTCGCGTTGATAACGACTCCCCAGAAACTCGAGCAAAGAACCGCCGCGTTGAAATCATAGTCGACATGCACACCCCTCAAGAGGAAGAGCGCTTACGGCTGAGAGAGTTGATTGAACGCAGTACACGGCAAAACGAAACCGTTATTGACGTTCGCTCCGCCACGCCCGGAAGTGCTCGACCCAAGACAGCAGCGCCGGAATAACCAGTAGCACCAACACCGTAGACAACCCCAAGCCAAAGGCTATGGAAGTGGCCATCGGAATCAGGAACTGGGCTTGCAGTGATGTCTCGAACAACAAGGGCGTCAGCCCGCCAATGGTGGTGAGAGAGGTCAGCAATACCGCGCGCACTCGCTGCACGACGGCTTCGTTCAGCGCATCAGTAATGGCCAGCCCCTTCTGACGCTGCTGATTGTAAAAGGCCACCAGAATAATGGCGTTATTGACCACGATTCCGGACAGGCCGAACAGGCCGAACAACGATAAGATCGTGAGCTGCAAATCCATCAGCCAATGCCCCAGCAACGCGCCCACCAAGGCAAACGGAATGATCGCCATCACGATCACGGGAAGCATCCAGGACGCGAACACCCACGTTAACACGACGTACATCAGCCCGACACCAATGAGCAGCCCCGTCTTCATGTCATCCATGGTCTCGCGCTGGTCCGCAGACCGGCCTTCAAAGCTATAACCCACGCCATACCGGCTGGCGATGTCGGTCAACACATTGGTTTCCAAGCTTTCCAGCACTTGGTCGGTGGTCGCTATCCGTGTATTCAGTGCTGAAGTTACTTCTACCGAGAGCTTACCATCCGCATGCCGCAAGGCCTGAAAGCCCTGCCGGTGTTCCAGATCCATCACCTGGGTCAAGGGTACAAAGCGACCATCCGGCACGCGCACGGTCATACGCTCCAAGGTGGAGTATTGCTCGCGTTGACTGCGAGGCAACTGCACCCGGACTTCTATTTCGTCGCGGCCCTGTTGATAAATCTGCGCCACACGGCCATCGAACGCGGCCCGAAGCTGCCGCCCCAGATCAACGGTAGTCAAACCCAGAGTTTCACCGTAAGCGCTCACTTGATAGATCAATTGCTCCCGCCCCCAAGGCATGTCATCTTCGACATCCAAGACGCCGGGCAGGGTGCTCAAGGCTTGAGCCACTTCATCAGCGGCTTTTTTCAGGTCGATCGCGTTAGTCCCGGTCAATCGCACGTTCACGTCACGCCCCGGTGGACCGGCCTGACGTTCGTTTATGTTCAGTGCATCCAGGCCCGCCGGCAAGTTCAGGCGACTGCGCCACTCCCGGATAAAGTCCGGGTTACGGACCGAACGCTGATCGGACGGCACCAGTTCAACCAGCATGGCCCCCAATTCGTCGTTATTACGGGAGCTGCCTTCAGCGCCGAGAGTCGCGCCATAGGTGGTCACCGCGCTTAAAATCAAATCGCCACCAAGAGCTTCTTCGGTTTCCGCGAGGGACTGCTGCATGTCGTGGATGAAGTTCTGTACGGTCTGTTTATCCGTGCCAGCAACAAAGCTGGCATTGGCATAGAACACAGAAGGCTCAGGCGTGGGGAAGAAGTTAAAGCCCAGCCGGCCGCCAGCCAACAAGCCACCGGTGATCAAAGCCAAAGCAACGGCCGTGGCAACCGTGATGCCCCGGTGTTCCAAGCTGTATCGGGATAAGCGACGAAACGAGCCGTGCCGGAAGCGATCAAAACCCTGTTCAAATCGGTCCCGGAAACGGCTGACCGGATTCCAGCGTGGCGTTTCTCCGTGGTCGTTTTTAGTCTTAGTCACAAAAGCACGGCGCAGGTGTGAGGGCAGGACAATGAAACATTCCAGCAGAGATGCGATCAGAACGCAGATCATCACCAGCGGAATATCCCCCAGAATATTGCCTATAATCCCGCCCACCACCAGCAGCGGCATAAAAGCGGCGACCGTGGTCAGAGAAGACGCCAGTACTGGCCAAACCATGCGTTTGGCCGCCCCTTCGGCCGCGTAGATCGACTCCTCCCCCATACGCGCATGGGCATCGGCATCTTCGCCCACCACAATGGCGTCGTCCACGATGACCCCCAAGGCCATGATCAGGGCAAACAATGAGATCATGTTGATGGAACCGCCCACCAACCACAGCACCGCCAATGCCGCCATAAACGCCGTCGGGATACCGATAGCGACCCACGCTGCCACACGGCCGGGTAAGAATAAATACAGCAGGGTAATGACCACCACCAAACCACCCAAACCGTTATTCACTAGCAAAGAGATACGGTCTTCCAGCAACTGCCAGGTTTCATCATAAACATCGAGTTTGATGGTGGGCGGCAGGCCTGGGCGGGTATCTTCCAGCCAGCGCTCGAGAACCTTGGCTGCTGCCAGAGAATTCCCGTTCTCCACTCTCTGCAATTGCAGCTCAACGGCGGGCTGACCGGCATTTTCCATGATCGTCTGATTATCACGATTCTCTTGGCGGATAATCGCAATATCCCCCAATTGCAGCCGAACACGATCACCACTCAGAACGGGCAGAGTTTCAAAATCCTGAGGGCTTCGGCGCTGCTCCACCGAGCGCAGTTCCCGAGTGGCATCCTGCTGGGCCATCATGCCGGCGGGGAGATCCCGAGACAGCGATGCTACCCGGTCGGCAATCTGCTCAAGTGTCAGCCCAAGGGTTTCCAAACGCTCCACGGGCACATCGATGCTGATCTGCTGCTCCGGCAAGCCCCGGATACTGATCCGATCGATGCCTCGGTCCAGTAGTTCATCTTCAAAACGAAAGACCATATCGCGCAGTTCGCTTCGGTCCACATCGCCGTATATCAGCAACCGAGCGACTGGTTCGTACCGCTCTATCCGCGTTACGCGGGGCTCTTCGGCGTCCGCCGGGAGGTTATTGAACTCGTCCACTTGCTGACGTACGTCGTCCACCGCCTGAATCGGGTCGGTGCCCTCGTGGAACTCCAAAGTAATGGATGACACGCTCTGGGCGGAGGTGGAGGTCATTTTCTTTAAACCATCCACGCTTCGCAGCTTCTGCTCCAGCGGATCTGTAATCCCCCGCTCTACGTCCTCAGCGGA
Organism: Marinobacter sp. SBS5; assembly: GCF_048285575.1. Classification (NCBI taxonomy): domain Bacteria; kingdom Pseudomonadati; phylum Pseudomonadota; class Gammaproteobacteria; order Pseudomonadales; family Marinobacteraceae; genus Marinobacter; species Marinobacter sp. SBS5. The sequence continues at coordinate 275,915 of NZ_JBLWAZ010000004.1, forward strand.
GGCTCCGCTCCAGACCACCCGCACGTTCACCATGTCCAAGGCGAAGGTCGGAAAAAACTGAACGTTCATGCGGGTCAGCGCCAGCACCCCGCCCAGAAGCATCACTAACATCACCAGATTGCCGGCAACCCGATGGTGAACAAAGAACCCGATCACACCCTTTTTACGTTTCACTGGGAGGCTTCTCCCGCAGCACCCGCCAGCTCAACCTTGAGGCCTGTAACCGCGTTCGGAAGATGAGTGGTGATCAATTGGGCCCCGGGCGTAAGTTGCTCACCGGATATCAGTAAGCGACGCTCGCCATTGTCGCTTTGTGCTTCTCCGATACGTTCTACTTCAATGCGTTTCATCCGACCCTCATCGGTCATCAGGTATACGCTGTCTGCGCCGTACAAGGCGCTGAACGGTATGGCCACCGTTTTTCTGCGCACTGGCCGCTCGAGGCTAACAGGCAGCAGAGCCCCGGGCCGCAATCCCGCTGACCCTCCGGTGAGCGTGAGAATGGCTTCGGTTCCTGCAGGGTCGCTGGTGCCGGAAAAACGCTCCAACCTGAAACGAATCGTTTGTTGATCGCTATAAGCCAACAGCTCTGTGCCCTCAGCCAACGCAGCAAGCAACTCTGCCCGATATCGGTCGGGGACTCTGGCTCGCAGCTCCAAGCCATTGACGTCGTAAATCGAAAGCAGCTTCTGATTGCGAGATATCTGATCGCCCACGGCAACTTGCACATCGGTTACCACGCCATCAAAAGGCGCAACAACCCGCGCACGTTCGGCATCCCGCTGAGTGCTCACAAGGGTCGCTTGCGCCTGAGCCAGCCTGGCTTTCAGACTCTGCAGGCGCGCAGGGTGCTCATCTACGGCTCGTTGGCGCACACTCACTGTCAGCTCGGCGCGCGCGGCGGAGTCAGTAGCCGCTTCTAGGTTTTCCCGAGAGGCCAGTTTGCGCTCCACCAGCGCCCGAGTGCGCTCCATCTGCCGGCGGGCATTGGCCAGAATAGCCTGCTCGCTTTTAAGCGAGGCCTGATCATTTCGGTAGCGAACCTGTTCTGAACGAATTTGTGCCTCAAGGTCAGCCACCTGGGCGCTTGCTTGCGCAAGTAGCGGCTCCACATCCCGGTTGTCCAGCGCGACCAACAAGGTACCCGCCTCTACTCTCTGCCCCTCGGCCACAGGCCGCTCAGCAATTCGCCCAGCCATTGCGGCGACCACAGATACCTGCTCGGGTGCGACTACCTCGCCGTATAGAGGTAGCACAGGTGTATGGGCTTTTGGCTCAACCACTTGAACCTGCACTCTCCAGCCACGCTCAACGGCAGTGACCTGAGCAGGCTCCGGGCGAGTCATCTTCAGATAAAGGAATCCCAACACTCCGGCGATCAGAATAATTATGGGTATAATTCTCTTGGACATAGCGATTTAGCCGGCTAAGGTAAATTAAGTTCCGCCACAAGACGGCAGCGAATTACGAGATACCTCTGAGAGGCAGCTCCAGATTGCTATAAAAAGCACGGTCAGGAGTACTATACGTTTGTTGTCAGCAGATTATGCCAATCTTCCAAGCGCCACACTCATTAATGCTTTCATTGTAGTGCTTGTCGTACTTATGCACCGCGAGGCACTCGTTCGCCTGAGCGCCTTGTTGAAAGTCATGCACGCTCGCCACAACCTACGCTTGGTGACGGCTGTTTTAGGTGTACTAATTGCCCACACCGCCCAGGTGTGGGTGTTTGCTGTTGCCTATTTTCTCATGCACCACGCCGATACTTGGGGCTCACTGCAAGGTAACTTTAACGGCAGTTTTCTGGACTGCGTCTACTTTTCTTTCAGCACCTTCACCACCGTGGGTTATGGCGACATAGAGCCCATTGGCGCACTGCGTTTTTTGACCGGAATCGAAGGGCTCACAGGTTTGGTACTAATTACTTGGAGTGCTTCGTTCCTGTTCATGAAGATGCAGCGGTATTGGGAGGGCAGTTAAACCCCCGACAATAACGCTATGCAGATGGAAAAATCATACAGCCCCCACTCGTCTGACTCGAGACACGATGCCGGAACTATTTTTTAGGCGACTATTAATAATCAGGCTATCAACAATTGACCAACTGACTTGCCAAATGGTGCTCGATTGTGGTGCAATCAGTGCCCTTTTTTTGGGCGCCCGAATTTTTATCGGGTTTCAATACGCGTATCCCGAGAGCCATTCCTATGACAGCAAAACTCGACGAAAAGCTGGTACCAATTTACCAGGACGTCCTTCACCGCAACCCGGGCGAGAAGGAGTTCCATCAAGCGGTCCACGAAGTTTTGGAAACTCTCGGCCCCGTTCTGGTGAAGTATCCCGAGTTCGCCGACAAAAAGATTATCCAGCGCATCTGCGAACCTGAGCGCCAGATCATTTTCCGTGTGCCCTGGCAGGACGACCAAGGCGAGATCCACATCAACCGTGCGTTCCGCGTAGAGTTCAACAGCGCTTTGGGCCCCTACAAAGGCGGCATGCGCTTCCACCCGTCTGTTTACCTGGGCATCATCAAGTTCCTGGGCTTTGAGCAGATCTTCAAGAACGCACTAACCGGCCTGCCCATCGGCGGCGGTAAAGGCGGCAGCGACTTCGATCCGAAGGGTCGTTCCGATGACGAGATCATGCGTTTCTGCCAGAGCCTGATGACCGAGCTTTACCGTCATCTGGGCGAGTACACTGACGTCCCAGCCGGCGACATCGGCGTAGGCGGTCGCGAGATTGGCTACATGTTCGGTCAGTACAAGCGCATCACCAACCGCTATGAATCCGGCGTGTTTACCGGCAAGGGCCTGGATTGGGGCGGCAGTCGTGCCCGTACCGAAGCAACCGGCTACGGCACTGTGTTCTTCACCCACGAAATGCTGAAAGCCCGTGGCGACTCTCTGGATGGCAAGACCGTTGTGGTTTCCGGGTCCGGCAACGTAGCCACCTACGCCATCGAGAAGTGTCATGAACTGGGCGCTAAAGTCATTGCCTGCTCCGACTCTCAGGGCATCATCGTGGACGAGAAGGGCATCGATCTTAAGGCTCTCAAGCAGATCAAAGAAATTGAGCGTCGCCGCATCAGCGCCTACACTGAAATTCATAAAGATGCCAAGTACGTTGAAGGCGGCAACATCTGGAGCGTTCCGTGTGACGTAGCCCTGCCTTGCGCCACTCAGAACGAACTGAATGCCAGCGATGCCAAAACTCTGGTTGAAAACGGCTGTATTGCCGTGGCCGAAGGCGCAAACATGCCGACCACTCCGGAAGGTATCCTGTTGTTCCAAGACGCCAAGATCTGTTACGGCCCGGGCAAAGCAGCCAACGCCGGTGGTGTAGCCACCTCCGCACTGGAAATGCAGCAGAACGCCAGCCGTGACTCCTGGACCTTCGACTACACCCAGAAACGTCTTGAGGAAATCATGATTGATATCCACAAGAACTGTTACGAAACCGCAGCCGAGTTCGGTGCTGAAGGTAACTACGTACTGGGCGCTAACGTCAACGGTTTCCTGCGTGTAGCCAAAGCGATGACCGCCATGGGCGTCATCTGATCCAGCCATGAACGGCGAAGATCCTCGTCAGTCCTCAGACCGCGTATCCACCGGTCTGGCCGGGCTCGACGAGGTTCTGGATCACCTCAGAATCGGCGATAACGTAGTCTGGCGGGTATCGCACCTCGATGACTATCGCCGTTTCGTCCTACCCTTTGTAGAAGCGGCCGCAAGTTCAGGCCGGCAGATCCTCTATCTTCGATTTGGCGACCACGCGCCAATCATCGAAAATCACCCCGCTGTACGCACCATCGAAATAGATGCCTTGGGCGGCTTTGAAAGCTTTACCGGCCGGGTCTGGCGCCTGATTGAGCAGCATGGCCGAGGCGCTTTCTATATATGTGATAGCCTGAGCGAGCTGCTGAACGCCTGGGCCACCGATGCCATGGTGGGTAATTTCTTCCGCGTGATTTGCCCGTTCCTGTTCGAACTGGATACCGTCGCCTGGTTTGCACTCCACCCAGACCGTCACTCCCGGATGACGCTGGACCGCATCCGGCAGACCACCCAAGTGATGCTCGACGTTCACCGCCATGGCGACGACGTACAGGTACAACCCATTAAGGCCTGGCGGCGACAATCACCCACGATGTTCTTGCCGCATCGGGAGCTCAACGGGCAGTTTCACCCAATTACCTACAGTAGTGATGCGACAAGGCTACAGGCCGCACTGGAGCAGGAAAGCCTGCACAGCCAGCCCTTGCTGGACTACTGGGACCGGTTGTTTCAAGACGCCAGCCGGGCACTGGCCGAACAGAACCCCGATACCATCGCAGCTCTGCAAGAACAGGTTCTTCAAGTATTGGTTAGCAGAGATCCGCAAATACTAGAGCTGGCCCGGCGCTATCTATCATTGGAAGATCTGCTGAGCATCCGCAGTCGGCTAATCGGCAGCGGCTATATTGGCGGCAAGGCCACCGGCATGCTGATTGCCCGCAATATCCTGCTGAAAGACGACCCCGAGCAATGGCTACAGCACTTGGAACCTCATGATTCCAGCTATCTGGGAACCGATGCCTACTACGCTTTTCTGGTCCACAACGGCCTGTGGCCAACGGTGATGCGCCAACGCTCCGCCAGCGGTTACCTGAGCGAAGCCCCGGCCCTGCAGAAAGGCATTCTGAACGGGCACTTTCCCAACGAAATTCGGGCCGACCTAGAGCGGCTGCTCGATCATTACGGGCAATACCCGATTCTGGTGCGGTCATCCAGCCTGCAGGAAGATGGTTTCGGCAATGCCTTTGCGGGTAAGTACGATAGTGTCTTTTTGGTTAATCAGGGCCCACCCGAACAACGCCTGGTCGCTCTGGAAAATGCCATTCGGGAAGTCTACGCCTCCTCCATGAGCGAGGATGCGCTGGTGTACCGGAAACGGCGCGGGCTCGATCAGCGGGAAGAGCCCATGGCGCTACTGATTCAGCGCGTGAACGGCCGCTTTCACAACCGTTACTACCTGCCTGATGCCGCCGGTGTCGGGGTGTCGCGCAACACCTTTGCGTGGGACAGTAAAATGGACCCGAAAGCCGGCATGGTGCGGCTGGTGATGGGGCTGGGAACCCGGGCGGTTGACCGTATCGAAGGCGACCACGCCTGCGTGATGGCACTGGATTACCCCATGCGACAACCCTTCCGCGACCAAGACGAAAGCTTCCGTTACTCCCAGCATTTGATCGATGTGCTGGACTTGGAAACCGGCAACCTCGAAACCTGCCCGTTAAGCCAACTGCTCGCGACCACCCAAACCTTGCCCATGAAGCACTTAGCGGAGGTGGATCGCGCAGCCACAACCAGAGCAGAACAAATAGGCCTCGATGGCCCGGTGTGGCGCTTAACGTTCCGGCCGTTGGTGAAAGGCAGCCAATTTATTCGCCAGCTGTCGAGCTTGCTAGCTACTTTGGAAGCCGGTTACCGTCACCCCGTGGACGTGGAATTCACCCTGCACCTGAATGACCAGGGCGAAACCTCCTTCAATCTGGTGCAATGCCGCCCACTGGCCACCATCGGCGAAACCGGGCCGGTCCAGATTCCTGACCCACTGCCTCGGTCCCGGTTATTGTTCCAAACCCGGGGTCACTTTATGGGTGGCAACATCAACCTTGCCATTAACCGGGTAATCCGGGTGGACGCCTCAGTTTACGCGGACCTGAACACCAGTGAGCGCTATGAGGTGGCCCGCCTGATCGGAAAGATCATGCGCTCGTCGTCCGAACCCACCATGCTGATCGGGCCCGGCCGCTGGGGCACCAGCAGTCCTGAACTCGGCGTGCCGGTGCGCTTTTCCGACATCGCCGGCGTCGCCGCGCTGATTGAAGTGTCGGAGAACGCCGGCGACATGGTGCCCGACTTGTCTTATGGCTCTCACTTTTTCCAGGATCTGGTCGAAAGCGGCATTGCCTACGCGGCTTTATTCCCAGATATGCCCCACTGCCAATACCATCCAGACCTGTTGCAATTCGGTGAAACCGGCAACCCCATTGACCCAGACAACCCCGTTGCCGCCGCCGTAAAAGTGCACAGCATGGCTTCCGCGCACCTTCAACTGACGGGGGATGTCCTCAGTCAGCAGTTGGTGTGTTATTTCGCGGATTGACCCGGGACAATAAGTCGCACCGTCTCAAGGCCTGTTGTTGCTGCTTGCTGCTAGAATGCGGCCATGGAATGGTTCACACACTCTCAAACTGGTTTTCGTCAGGCGGCCCGCTATCTGCTGAGCATGCGGCTGGCCATTATTACCATTCAACTGGTAGCGATCGCCGTTGCCGAAACCATGGTTCAACTGGCCCACCAGGCTGAAGCCCTCCTCCTCTGCCTGTTATACGGTGTACTTGCCACTCTGGGCTGGCTCTGGTTTAACCGCCGGCCGCCTCAATCTTCTTCGTCCGTTAGCCTCACACTGGCCGTCGATCTAATACTGATCGGCGGGTGGCTGTACTTCACAGGCGGCTATACCAACCCCTTGGTTTCCATGTTGCTGCTCCCCATTGCCGTGGCCATTATTCTGGTGCCAACCCGCCAGAGCCTTGCGCTGACCCTGGCTGGCATTGCCATCTATACCGCGTTGGTGCTTTGGCACACACCCGTAGTGCACCATCATCACGGCGGCGACTTGGCTCAGCTGCATCTGGTCGGGATGTGGGCAACCTTTGCCCTGACCGCTGGCATCTTGCTACTGGTGGTCGGGGCATTAGCCCGGCGACTGCGGCATCAGCAGAGCCAGTTATCGACGTTTCGTGAAAACCGGCTTCGGGATGAACAGGTCATTGCCTTGGGGCTGTCCGCTGCCGCGGTCGCGCACCGCTTGGGTACACCGTTAAACACCATGACGCTGCTGCTTGATGAAATCCGGGCCAATACCCAAGACCAAGCTTCAGCGGAGCTGAACGAAGACTTGGACATGCTTGGGCGGCAAATAGAGCTGTGCAGTGGCCACCTGCAACAACTCACCAAAACAGCGGTGGACGCCAAAACCGCACAGCTGGAAACCGTAACGGTAAAACACTGGCTGGCACGGCTACGGGAATCTGCCACCTTGTTGTGGCCGTCCGGCCCGCTGCACTGGCCCACAAACTGCCCCGAGGCCAGCGTTAACGTGGACGCAACACTGGACCAAGCGGTGCTCAACTTACTGGCGAACGCACTGACTGCAAGCCCCTATTGGGTTTCGGTCAGCAGCCGGGTAGCGGATGACGGTCAGGTTGAGATTATCGTTGAAGATCAAGGTGATGGACTGGAATCTTCGCTACAAGGTGCGCCGGGCGAAGAAATCGTCGACTCTCGCAATGGCTTGGGGGTCGGGCTCTTTCTGTCCAATGCCACCATTCAAAGACTGGGCGGAAGCCTGAAGGCCAAAACCAGCGGGTCGGGTACCACCATGATGATTGTTCTGCCTGCTGCCACGGTTAAAACGAGCGGAGCCCATTGATATGTCTACAAAAGAACAGTGGTTGTTGGTGGACGACGATCAGGCATTTACTCAGGTGCTGGTTCGATCTCTTGCCCGCCAGGGCGTCGAAGCAACTACGGCCCACGATCACGCCTCGGCTTTGGCAGCCGCCACTGAAGCTGGCATTAAACGCTGCGTGCTGGACCTGAACTTGGCGGGCGAGAGTGGCCTGCAATTGTTGCCAGAGCTACTCAAAACAAAGCCGGAGCTCGAAGTTCTGGTACTGACCGGCTATGGCAGCATTGCCACCGCCGTCGAGGCGATTCGGCGGGGCGCGGTGAACTACCTGTGCAAGCCTGTCACCGTTCAACAACTGATGTGCGGCTTTGACCCGGTTGAAGGCGAACCCGAGCTTCGCCCAGCGCCCCCCTCCGTTGAAGAAATGGAATGGGAGCATATTCAGCGCGTATTAAGCGAACACGACGGCAACATTTCCGCGACAGCGCGCTCTCTCAATATGCATCGCCGAACCTTGCAGCGTAAACTGCAAAAGCATTCCCGCTGGCGCTGACTCAGCGTTCGGAAGGCACCGCCACACCATGGCGCCCGGTCAACGTTCTCCATGCTTGATAAGTGCTCAAGAAAACCTGACCACCCATGCGTTCCAGCAATTCCGTGCCTTTCAATCGATCCATCACCGGCCCTTTCACTTCAGACAAATGCAAGCGGACTCCAGCATCAGAAAGGCGTTCGTTCATCGCCTCCAGGCTCTCCAGTGCCGACGCATCGATCAGATTAATCGCGGGGCACACCAGAACCAAATCTTTCAGTTCCAGCTCTCGGGCGACAAGCTCGATAACCGTTTCTTCAAGAAAACGGGCGTTAGCGAAATACAAGCTCTCGTCTATCCGCAGGAAGGTGACTTTCGGGCACACTTCCACATCGTGCCTCAGAATGTTCCGAAAGTGCTCAGTGCCCGGCACCCGGCCTAGCACCGCGCAATGCGGGCGACTGGTGCGGTACAGGAACAAGCCGATCGACAAGCCCACACCGGCGATGATGCCGGCTTCGACACTGTGTACCAGGGTCAGCACAATGGTCGCCAGCATGGCGCCAAAATCGGTGCGCGAGTACCGGAAGGTGCGGAGCAGGGCGGGCAGATCAATCAAGGTGACCACGGCCACGATGATGGTTGCGGCCAAGGTTGCCTGAGGCAGCCACGCAATCGCCGGAGTCAGAAACAGCGCTGCCAACCCAATTCCAACAGCGGCATAGGCTCCCGCCGCGGGGGTTTCGGCACCCGCATCGAAATTCACCACAGAGCGAGAGAAACCACCCGTGACCGGCATCCCCCCGGAAAAACCGGCACTGAGGTTGGCCGTACCCAAACCAATCAACTCCTGATCCGGATCGATGCGCTGGCGCCGCTTCGCCGCCAAAGTCTGGCCCACAGAGACCGATTCAACAAAGCCGACAACACTGATCAACAGCGCACTGACCGCCAGCTGTGACCAAAGCGCCGTATCCAGACTCGGTAATGTAAACGAGGGCAAACCCGATGGAATTTCCCCAACCAGGCGCACGCCCTGCTGGTCCAGTCTGAAGTACCAAGCCAGTAGCGTTGTGATCAGAACAGCAAGGATAGGGGCAGTTTTGGTCACGATGTCGGCTAGGCGTAGCGTCAGGCCCAACTTTACCAACAGAGGTTTCAGGCCATGCCGCGCCCAGCATAAGACGAGAAGCGTTCCCGCGCCCACCAACAGCGTCGGCGTATTGATGTCACCGAAGGCACCCAGTAACGAGGTGCCAATATCCAGCAAATTATGGCCGGATGCCTGAACGCCCAAGAGGTGTTTCAACTGGCTGGCTGCAATCACCAAACCGGATGCTGAAATAAACCCGGAGATCACCGGATGGCTCAGAAAATTCGCCAGAAAACCCAGTTTCAGGATGCCCATCACAGTCAGCATCAGGCCTGACATGACCGCTATCAACACCGCGCCCGCAATGTATTCGGTTGAGCCCAGTTCCGCTAACGGTGCCAAAGCGGCTGCCGTCATCAAAGACACCACCGCCACCGGCCCGACAGAAAGGGTGCGACTGGTGCCGAACACGGCATAAGCCACCAACGGCAAAATACTGGCGTACAAACCGACCTGAGCCGGCAAGCCCGCCAGCAGCGCATAAGCCAGCGACTGGGGGATGAGCATCACCGTCACAATCGCCGCCGCGATCAAATCGCTGGTGGCGTCCCCACGACTGTAGCCCGGCGCCCACTGCAGGATTGGCAAATAACGTTTCAGCTTCATACCCGGCTCAGAACAGATTTACAGGGACTTTCAGGTAGACCTGCCCGTTATCGTCTGCCGGCGGCATCTCTCCGGCCCGCATATTCACTTGTACCGAAGGCAAGATCAGGCGAGGCATCCCCAGCGTGGCATCACGCTCGGTGCGCATCTTCACAAACTCGTCTTCGGAAACCCCTTCGTGCACATGTACGTTGGCTTTGCGCTGCTCGGCCACCGTGGTCATACAATGAAACTCTTCCCGGCCCGGCGCTTTATAGTCGTGGCAAAGGAAAATCCTCGTCTGCTCCGGTAGGGCCAACACCTTTTGAATAGACTGGAATAAGGTGCGGGCATCCCCACCCGGGAAATCACAGCGAGCCGTGCCGTAATCCGGCATGAACAGGGTGTCGCCTACGAAGGCGGCATCGCCGATGACGTAGGTAAGGCAGGCCGGGGTATGACCGGGAGTGTGGAGCACGCGACCTTCCAGACCACCAATGGTGAAGGTATCGCCTTCTTTGAACAGCCGATCAAACTGACTGCCGTCCCGGGCGAACTCGGTGCCTGCGTTAAAGGCCTTACCAAAGATTTCCTGCACATCGGTAATACGGGCGCCGATACCAGTTTTGCCGCCAAGCTGTTCGTGCAGATACGGTGCCGCGGACAAATGATCGGCATGCACGTGGGTTTCCAGAACCCATTCAACCGTTAAATTGTTGTCGCGGACGTACTGGATAATGGCATCGGCGGAACGAACATCCGTTCGGCCTGCGGCGTAATCAAAGTCCAGAACCGAATCGAGGATGGCGCAAGCCTGACTGTCCGGATCTCGCACCACATAGCTGAACGTGTTTGTGGGTTCGTCGAAAAAATGTTGGACGATGGGCTGACTCATTGCACTACCCTCTGGCTTAACTGATAAATTTCGAATAAGCATATACCATTTGGAGATATACAGTGAAGTAGTGCTTATCAATATCTAGCATAGCAACAGGGCATTAACTCACCTCGAGGGTGATATCCGGCAGGAATCCCCTTACGCCAACGGGTACAATGCCTCGCTTACGACATAGCGGAGTTTTCATGGCGACCAAACCTTCCCCGAACAATGAATGGCAGGCCTTCTGGCTGGCTGTTGGTTTTCTGACCCGCATTCCGATGCTGGCCAAGATCGACTATTCCCAGCGATTGATGAACCAAAGCAGCCTGTACTTTCCTCTCGTCGGCCTGCTGCTGGGCGTTATTTACGCCGTGGCGTTCTCGCTGTTTTCGATGGTTGCCAGCCCATTAGTTGCCATCATTCTGGTCACCATTGGGCACTTGTTTATCACCGGCGCTTTTCATGAAGACGGTTTGGCGGACAGCGTGGATGCTTTCGGCGGCGGTTATACCGTTAAAAAACGACTGGAGATCATGAAGGACAGTCGGATTGGCACTTACGGGACCGTGGCCTTGGTGATGGCCTTGCTGCTGAAGGTCGCGCTGCTGACGGAAGCTCGCTATATCTGGCTGGCATTGCTGGTTGCGCCTGCAGTTTCCCGGCTGACTCCGTTGCTGCTAATGGCAACGCTGCCGTATGTCACCGACCCGGACAAAAGCAAATCCAAACCGGTTGCTGATGGGTTCTCCAACGTTCGTTTAGCAATCGCTGCTACCTTCGTGCTGGCGCTATGCATCTTGTTGTCATTCTGGCACCCCCTGCTGATCATCGGCATGTTGCCTGCTGTTCTACTGGTGGCGCTGTGCTGGGGCGCATACCTGCGCAGCCAACTCGGCGGCTACACAGGGGATGCTCTAGGAGCAAGCGTGGTGTTCAGCGAGCTGGTGCTGCTGATGTTCTTGTGAGGTGTGGCCGGCCTAGTCGTTATCCACAGTAAACGAGACGATTCGGGATAAGTGGCTAATGGGCAGGCCGGTTTCCTGGTGCCACTGATTGAAGGCATTTTGGGCCTGAGTCAGCCCCTTTTTACTGGTGGGTGAGGCATCCAGAATATCGGCCCGGGTCAATGCGGTCACCACATCTCGGGACAGGATGAATCCGTCCCAACCCACCCGGCGCAGAAAATACTGGGCCGTATTTCCGCCCAGCCGAGCGCCGTTACGCTTCAAATACATCAGCAGGCCAACCTGATCCTCACTGGGCCATTCCGCCAAAAACTGCCCGAAGCTGCCGTGGTCTTGCGCCACTTCCATGATCATCCGGGCGTTTTCAGGCACCGTGCGGATCTTCTGCATATTCCGAACAACCCGCGTATCTTCGGCCAGTCTTTCCAGAACTTCTGGCGGAACCTGTTGCCAGTAGGCGGGTACAAAACCTTCAAAGGCCGCTTCAAAATCTGACCATTTGTTCTCAATCACCCGCCAGACAAACCCGGCCTTGAAAATACAGCGGGTGATTTCGGATAGGTAACGGTCATCGCTCACATCCATCAGTCGCCCGCGCTCCGGCAACGTCGGCAGAAGTGTCTTCATCGCTTCCTCGCCACCTTTTCGGGCAAGGGCCTGTTGATAGAAAACGGAAAATTCCATATCCCTCCCGAATAAAGCCCCATCTAGGGGACTAACGTACCCAATTTGAGACCTTTAAAGCGACCCAAGGCATGTTCAATGCTTCTTCAATTGCTCAGACAAGCCAATCTGATCTATCGGTTTACCCCAGCCATTTCCGTGCACTAGTTCTTCCAGGGGAAGGCGAGATCGCCAGCCTTTCGCCTGCAGTTCTGGTTGATCCAGAAACTCGCTGACATAGCCCAGGCAAAGATACGCCAAGGGGTACACCTGTTCCGGCAACTGCAGAATATCCGACAACCGATCCTGATCCAAAATACTGACCCAACCCACACCAATGCCTTCCGCCCGCGCCGATAGCCAAAGGTTTTGTACCGCCAGGCAGGTGCTGAAAAGGTCCATCTCCATGATGGAGTTTCTGCCCAAAACATGAGGACCACCCCGGGAACGGTCACAGGTGATGCACAGGTTGATCGGGCTTTCGATAATGCCTTGGAGCTTTAAGCTACGATAGGTTTCCTTGCGCTCACCGGTATAGTTTTCAGCGGCTTTCGCGTTCTCTTCATTGAAGCTGGCCAGCACCCGCTCTCGCACCGACATACTGTCGATCACAATGAAGTCCCACGGCTGCATAAAGCCAACCGACGGCGCGTGATGAGCGGCCTTTAGAATGCGGGCTAAAACATCATCCGGAATGCGGTCGGGCAAAAACTGTGAGCGCACGTCACGGCGCTCAAAAATAGCCCGGTACAGCCCTTCTCTCTGGGCTTCGGTAAACGGTTCGTTGTGGTTGCTCATAACTGCAACAGGCTCCTTAGCCGATCAGTATCCAAAAACGCCTCCACTTGGTCAGCCAAGCGATCCAACTGCTGTAACCGGTGGCTCTGGTAATCTACCGCTTGCGCAGCTGCCTGATTCAACCCTGCCCACGCCAGAATGGCATCGCATGCTTCGGGCGCATCAAACAATCCATGCACATAAGTGCCAGCTATTTGGTCATCGTGACTGACCGCACCGTCGGGCCGGCCTTCCAGCTCCGCAAAAGGGCGAGCCAGTGCAGGGCCTTCGGTAACGCCATTGTGCATTTCATAGCCGTGCATCGTCACGCTTGTAGCCGCCCCGACCACGTTAGACGTGAGGGTGCCGGACACTTGCTTCAACTGCTTGCCGGCCACCATGCGCGTGTTCATCTCCAGCAGGCCCAAGCCTTCGGTGCGGCCAACTTCGCCCTCAAGGCCGTCAGGATCTTCCACCCATTGCCCCAGCATCTGGAAACCACCACAAATCCCCAACACCTTGCCGCCATAGCGCAGGTGTTTGCGCAGGGCATCCGGCCAGTCCTGCTGTTTCAACCACTGCATGTCGTGACGGGTGCTTTTGCTGCCCGGCAGGATAATCAAATCAGCGGGCGGTATGGGTTGATCTGGGCCGACAAAGGTGAGGTTTACCCCCGGATGCAGCCGCAACGGATCAAAGTCGTTGTGGTTGCTGATGCGTGGTAGTACCGGCACCACCACGTTCAAGGCGCCGGCTTCGCTATTCCCTTCGGTGCTGACACTGTCTTCGGAATCCACCACCAGCCCGTGAAGGTACGGCAGTACGCCGAACACTGGTTTGCTCGTGCGGGTTTCAAGCCAATCGAGCCCTGGCTCCAGCAGTGCAATATCGCCTCGAAAGCGGTTGATGATGTAACCCGCTGTTCGCGCCCGCTCGGTTTCAGACAACAACTCCAGGGTGCCGACCAACTGCGCGAAGACACCGCCTTTATCGATATCGCCCACCAACAGCACAGGACAGTCGGCAGCTTCAGCAAAGCCCATATTGGCGATGTCGTTGGCCCGCAGGTTAATCTCCGCTGGGCTGCCAGCACCTTCAGCAATGATCACATCGTAGCGTTCGCTCAGCACGCGCCAACTGGCCATCACTGACGCCATAGCTTCAGCCTTGTAGGCGTGGTAGTCCAAGGCATCCATATTGCCGTGGACTTTGCCTCGCAAGATCACCTGGGCGCCACAGTCACTTTGAGGCTTGAGCAAGACCGGGTTCATATCGCTGTGGGGTTCAAGGCCACACGCCAAGGCCTGCAACGCGGTGGACCGGCCGATTTCGCCGCCATCCACCGTAACCGCGCTGTTCAAAGCCATGTTTTGTGGTTTGAACGGCGCTACGGATACACCTTGGCGGGCCAGCCATCGACATAAAGCAGCTACAACCGTGGTCTTTCCTGCATCCGACGTTGTGCCCTGAACCATCAAGGTGGGCATTTACAGTTCCACACCCTTCTGGGCTTTGATGCCTTGGTCTTTGAACGCGTGCTTCACTACGCCCATTTCTGTAACCGTATCGGCCAAATCAACCAGCTCTTGTGGAGCACCGCGGCCGGTTACTACGACGTGCTGCATTTCCGGGCGGGCCTGCAGGTCGTCTAGCACCCGATCAAGGTCGATGTAGTCGTACTTGAGTGCAATGTTCAGCTCATCCAACAGGATCAAGTCATAACTGTCGTCTTTCAACATGGCCGCCGTGATGTCCCAAGCCTCGTTAGCGCTCTTAACATCCTGCTCCCGGTTCTGGGTATCCCAGGTATAGCCTTGGCCCATAACGTGGTAGGTGACATTCGGCAGACCCCGGAAGAAAGCTTCTTCACCGGTGCTGAACGCTCCTTTGATGAACTGGACAATGCCCACTTTCATGCCGTGACCTAGTGCGCGGGCCACCATGCCGAAGCCAGAGCTACTCTTACCTTTACCCGGGCCAGTTAGCACCAGCAATATGCCTTGCTCTTTCTGGGCTTTAGCTATGCGCTCCTGCATGATTTTTTGCTTGGCTGCCATACGCTTGGCGTGGCGTTCTGGGTCTTTTGCTCGTTCACGCATGAGTATTCTCCGTGTCATTATGGAATGTCAGCCCTAGGCTGCGAACAATCGTTGCCAGCCGCTCCTGCACGGAGAGGCCAACGAAAGGCAACAAATATGGTTTCAACATGAGGACACCAGCGTCCCCTGTTTCTGACAGTCATTGCTCGCGCCGTGCACGAACGGATAAGTCGTAGACCCTCCCTTGCGGGCCGAATCGAAAGCCTCCCGCTGTTGCGGTTCCAACTGATCCGCAACCCAGTCCATCAACGGATGATCCGGGCGGGTGTGGCCGCTTCCGGGCAAGCCATGGTCAATGATATTGCCGGCGAAATCACGCACGAGGGACTTCAGGGTGAACACATTCACTTCCCAGAAACCACGCTTGGCTGCCAGTAGGGCAATGGCCTGCATATGGGTCTTTACGTGAACATTGTACTCCTCTGCCAAGAAGTCACTCAGGCCCAGCCCGTGGCGATCCTGAAAATACACCTCATTAATTTCATCCCAGACGCTCGAGCGGAGCACCTGTGGACTGGTAATCTGCCAGCCCCAGAGATTATCCAGAAAATCACTGCCCATGGTGCGCGCACCGGCATAACCATGCTCCATCAAGGGTGCTAGCCATTGGGGGTTCAAATTTCGGGCGCGAAGCTCAACCTGCAGTGCCCGCTGAAGCGAGTCCACCGTTGGGTTCTTCGGATCCTTGTACTGTAAAACCATATTCTCCGGCGGCTCACCCCGCAAATGCTCCACCGCATTGGACAGCCCGCCTTGGAAGTCAAAGCCGTCATCATTATCAAGCAGGCCATACAAATGGCTGGATCGTCCCAGATAGGTTTTGTCTACAGAAAGCAGCTGGCGATCAAAGGCCTCGTGCGCCGGTTCACCTAGGCTTTCTTTACCGTAAACATGCCCCATTCGACGGCGATAGGCATCGCCCAGCTGCTGCCGCCCCTGCCATGCGCCAGTGCGGGTAGCCAGCCTGTTCACCCCAGCCCCATAAGCACCCGGCGCTGTGCCAAACACTCGGTAGGCCGCCTGATTACCTGCATCCTGTGCCGACTGTCCGGCGGCCAGGAGAACCCGGGTATCGCCCACCCAGCGTGCGGCCACACCATTGATTTCGAGCGATTCGCTACCGCGTTCTTGCAGGGCTACCGGTAAGACCGACAAAGCCTGATCGAGTGCGGGCACCAAATCCGGGTGCTCAGTCGCTATGGTTTTTGCGGCGCCCGCCAGCGCGTAACGAGAAGCCAGATCCAGCCACGCCAGCTTGCTTCCGTATAGATCCCGGAAAAGCCCAGATGTTGTAAAGAGCACGTTACGACGAACCGGGTTATCCGTACCCGGCCCTGCGGGTAGTCGCTCCAGGCCGTTAACAATGCCTCGGCTGTTCCACACCGGGCGAATACCCATAAGCTTCAGACCGAAGGCAATCATCACGCCTTCGTCACGCACCGTGTCCGACGCCCAGAGAACCAGCGCATCACTTTCGTTACTTTGTCGGGTACCGGTTTTTTCTGCTTTTGCGACTAAGTCCTCGGCCAGTGACCAAGCCACTCGCGTCGGAATCAGGTCGTCAGACAACGCATGAAAATTTCGCCCCGTTGGCAAAACTTCCGGGGTCCGCAACGGGTCGTTGCCATGCCCGGGCGCTACAAAACGACCATTAAGCGCGTGCAGCCAGCTCTTCCGTTCAGCCGCTGGTGACATCGCCAACCTCTGTCGCCAGCTCGGTTCTGGCTTACCTGACTTGCTCGCCATTGAGGTCAGCATCGTGTCCAGCATCTCGTCGGTCCAGTCCTGCCCAAACACATGCAACCCGAGAGGCATGAAATGCTCCTGAATGTCCGTCACATAGTGCCCAGCTTCGTGAACCAGGAGCTCCGGCGACAGCTCTTCTATCGAAACCTCATCCGCAGAAAGCCCCATTTCATTGGCAATTTCCTGCTCGATATCGTCGTCGATGTCCAGCAGCAAGATTTTTTCTCGCAGCATTTGCAGCGCCCGCTCACGGGTTGGGCTATCAGGATCGGTCGCCGACTCCCAGGTTTCCACCAACTGCCTTATTTCAAGCAGGTCGTCGTATAGCTCAGTAACCGCTAGGGGCGGTGTCAGATGACTGATCATCACGCCCAGCGCACGCCGTTTGGCCTGAATGCCTTCACCAACTCCGTCGACGATGTAGGGGTAGATCAGTGGCAGGTTACCCCCCAGCAAATCAGGGTAATCATCCTCAGTCAGGCCAGCGCGACGCCGTGGCAGGAATTCACGGGTGGAATGCCGCCCCACGTATACCAGCGCATCGGCCTTATAGTGGTCTCTCAACCAATGGTAGAAGCCCACATATTGGTGAGTTGGTGGGAAAGTGGTATTCGCGTGCAGCAGCTCTTCATCCACCTCCCAGCCTCTTGGTGGCTGGGGCCCAATGAAAATATTTCCGAATCGCAGGCCGGGGAAGATCAAGCGGTCATCCACCACCATCGACAGCCCCGGCGCTTCACCCCAGCCTTTCAGCCCCGGTATGCCCGTATCAGCCAATAGAGCTCGCTGTTCGTTCAATTCGCTTTTGTGCCCGCCTTCTTTCAGGCGCTGGCTCCACAGTGTTTCGTATTCATCAAGCTGGGTGAGGGCTGTGGGCCGTTTCGGGTGTTGTACATGCTCGATTAAATTCCGTAGATCCTTAACGCCTCGATCCAAAATGCCCAGAGCCAAGTCCTGCTCTCCTAATTGATGGGCCTGCTCCAAGCGTTCATGCAAATACCCCAGAGGGCCATGCGCTATTTCTTGCTGTACAACGTCTGGTACAGATTGAAGATAACGCTGGTAGATTTCCGCGCTCATCGAAGGTACCTCACTGGCCATTTCCTTCATCGAGCGCGGGTCATCCGGCAGACTAACCCCGCGCTGTTGAATCAGGTCGAGCAAGGCTTCCGGGCTGTCAGGTAGGGGGCCGGTGCTGTACCCCTCGGCTTTTAGCCAGGTCAGCATTTGGAACAGTGAAGCTGGAACATCCAGGTTGTCCGCACCTATATTCTGGCGCCCGGGGGGATGGTTGTAATAAACAATGGCCACCCGTTTGTCGGTGTTATCCTTGGTTTGCAGCACTTGCCAACGCTCAAGGCGTTCAGCCAATGCAGCCACACGGTTTGGAACCGGTTGCGTCAGCGTCAGCGCAACGCCGGTTTGGGGATCAATCTCTTGAGGCTCCGCCGTTGCCAATACCATGGGCTGGCTTACACCCTGAAGCTCCGGCATGGCCAGGTTGTAATGCACCTGATCGGTGGGAATACCATCGACGGAAAGCTGCCATTGATTACGAGTTCGGGAAGCCAGCCTAAGACCTTTGATGACAGGCACGTTGAGGCGGATCAACTCTTCCGTCACCTCCCGGCGACCCTCACCTCCACCGATGGTAAAGTCCTGTAGGCTGACAATACCCGCCAATGTTGCGGGTTGAATCGCTTCTTCGAGAGTGCGCAAGGCATCAAGGCTGGCACCACCCCATCGGGATAGGATCGCAAAACACTGAAGCTCCCGAGCTTTCAAAGCCGCACAGGTATCGTCCAGTAAGTCCCGATCTCCCGGTCGGTCTCCGCTGTCCAGATCAAGAACCACGACTACGGGGGCGTCGGTCAGCGTCAGTGCTGAAGCCTCAGTGCTAGCTTCACCATTCTGGTAATAACGGATACTGGCACGGGGCTCGGGCTTTTCGTAATCCATGTCGTGTCCCGCTTTAGCCAACAGCCACCGTATCAGGCCATCCAGATGTTTCGGCGTCCGGCCTTGATAGAAAGCACGGCCTTCCAACCAGTCAGCCTGGCTGGGAAACAGTGCCTGCCGATTTGCCAAATCCTCAGCAGCATCAACTCCGGCCGCCGGCGCGGCGACCAAGGCCTTGAGCCCAGCGGCATCCAGCTCCGCCAATGGTTTTTCACCATTGATCTGAGACAGCCGTGAAATACGCCAGTCACTGTTGATACCTAGCACCGGCATCTGCCCGGTGCTGTCATCCGCTGCCACGTCTTTTATCAACCCGGCAAGGCGCTCCACCTGGTCACCAAAGACCGCAGCCAGCACGAGCGCATCGGCATTCTTGAGCAACTCGAGCACTTGTTGGTCGCTCTGAGTGGCCAGTTGATCAGGGGTTCGCAGCAACACGCGGTGGTCTGGGTTATGGACTAAAAAGCGATGAGCACCAGCGGCCATTTCTGCAGCTGAACGCTCAGAAATAATGCCCACGACGCTAGCCGCCATCACTGAAGGCGCCCAAAGCATTACCGTCATGGCCGTCAGAAAAACCTTCAGATATCGCATCCGTGGAAGCCCTTTCACGAGTTATGGTCGATTACGAATGATCTTTCTCGGAGTTGCCGGGAAATATCAGCGCCTCACCGCGGAAAATCGCCGCCACAAGTTCGGGTGCTGAGGGGAAATAGCCGTGGAAATAGCTGGCCACGAGAGCGTTCTGACAAAAAACGGCTTCACTGCCCGTGCCCGCCTGTTTTTGAGTTTGGGCAGCAGGTTGCCAAGTGGTATCAAGCGTGGACCGGTGAAAAGTGTGGCCCCGCAACTCGCCTTGTTCCGCCGTCAGGCTGTGCATACCAAGGCCCTGTAAGCGCTTGGCCATAGCTGCGCGCCCCGGTATGAGGCCATACAGCGAATGTACAACGCCTTCTTTATCCGACAACTCTTCCGCGCAGGCCATCAGGCCGCCACACTCTGCCAATATCGGCTTACCCGCGTTATGAAAGGCACGAATTGAATTCGCCATCGCGGTATTTTCTGCCAGCGCATTGCCATGCAGCTCCGGGTAACCACCGGGAAGCCAAAGGGCATCCGCGGGCGGCAGTTCCGAATCTTCCAGCGGGGAGAAATAGTGCAGTTCAGCGCCCATGGCCTGCAACAGCTCGGTGTTGGCGCGATAGATAAAGCTGAAGGCGGCGTCACGAGCGATCGCAATACAAACGCCGGCCAATCGTGTTTTAGGCTTAGTTGCCGGTTCAACGGCAGGAATCTCCACCGCTTTCGGCAATTCGTCGAGCCCCGCCTCTTTCAGCACTTGGGCAGCGTCATCCAGCTTCTGGTCGAGGTTGCCCAGCTCTGCCGGCTGCATCAATCCTAGGTGTCGCTCAGGTATGTTCATGGCGTCGTTTCTGGGGATAGCCCCTAACAGACGAATCCCTTCAGGTAGTCGCTCTTTCAGCATTTCACCATGGCGTGGGCTACCAATTTTGTTCGCAATCACGTCATAAACAGACAGGTCTGGATCAAAGCGGGCAAGCCCCAACACGAGGGCACCAAAGGTCTGAGCCATGCCGCCGGCATCGATAACGGGCAGTGCGGGAATACCCATAAGCTTTGCCAGATCAGCACTGGATGGATCGCCGTCGAACAACCCCATCGCACCTTCGATCAGAATGAGGTCCGCGTCTTGTGCTGCCTCAGCCAACCGCCAACGGCACTCATCTTCTCCCGTCATCCAAGGGTGTAACTGATAGACGGGGTGGCCGGATGCGACCTCCAGCACCATCGGGTCGAGATAATCCGGCCCGTGCTTAAACACTCGCACCTTACGCCCGGCATTCCGGTGCAGACGAGCCAATGCCGCTGTCACCATGGATTTCCCCTGTCCAGAGGCCGGGCCGGTAATCATTACTGCCGGTACGGATTTGTTCATAAGTTCACCACTGTCATCGTTATTAACTGGGGCTCACGGGGACAAACACCGGTGCGCCATCGACCTCTACGGTCATCAGCTTTTGGTTATACAATTGCTCAAGTGCGGATGGTTTCAACATGCTGTCGACGGGGCCCCAACAGGCATCACCGTTGGGGTAAAGCAGCAAAACATGGCTACACCACCGTGCGGCCAGGTTCAGGTCGTGCAGGCACATGAACACAGTTTTGCCTGCAACCGACTGCTCTCTAAGTAAGCTCATTACTTTGACTTGGTGATGTAAGTCCAGGTGGTTAGTCGGCTCATCAAGCAACCAGATATCAGGGTCCTGGGTCATGAGCGTTGCGATCGCGACCCGCTGACGCTCACCGCCCGACAAGGTACTCAGCAATCGGTCAGACAAATGATCGACATCCATCGCCGCCAAAGCCTGTTGCGCACGGGTCTGATCATCAGCTTGCTCACTTTCCCAAGGCGACAACCACGGGTGACGCCCAATCAATGCGGTTTCCATGACCGTTGCGGGAAAACTGTCTTGCCGCTCTTGGAACACCAAACCCAGATGCCGCGCAATATCACGGCGCTTTAGCTCTATTAGCGGCGAGTCGTTCAATACAACTCGGCCACTGCGTGCAGGTAACAAGCCAGCGAGGGTATGCAGCAGAGTGGTTTTTCCGGCCCCATTAGGGCCCAACACGCCCCATGTCTGACCGGGCTCAACGCTCATGTTCAGAGGAAAACCGTCTGATCTACCAGGCACGTTTATGATCAGGTCGCGGGTGTGCAGCGTGCTCATTAACGGCTCCGGTGCAGTAGATACAGGAAGGTCGGTACGCCCAGTAACGCAGTAATTACGCCCACGGGAAGCTGCTCAGGCGCTATCACTGTGCGGGCGAGGGTATCCGCGAGCACAAGCAGAGTGCCGCCGGCCAAGGCACTGGCAGGCAAAATAATGCGCTGATCGTTGCCCAATACCAGTCGGAGCATATGGGGCACAATCAGGCCAACAAATCCGATACTGCCTGCCGTCGTCACGGCAGTTGCAGTCAATAGGCTGGCGAGTACATAGATGGTCCACTCAAGCGGTCGCACCGACACACCGAGTGCCGCTGCCTGCATGGGGCCACGTGCCAGCACGTTCAGATTACGAGCAAGCGGTAAAATCACCGCGATCGCTAGAATCAGAACGACCAACGCGGGCCAAGGCGTGCGCGCGTAGGAAACATCACCCATCAGCCAATACAACATGCCAGGAAGTTTGTAGGAGGGGGTGACCGCCAGCATGAGCGTAATCACTGCCCCCCAGCCAGCAGCCACTACAACACCTGTCAGCAGCAGGCGCGAGGCCGTCCAGCTGCCCGTGCCGTGGGCGAGGCCAAACACCAACACCATTGCCAGCATGGCACCGGCAAAAGCTGACCCCGAGATCACCAGCGCCCCCATTCCGGTCAGCATAGCCAATAGCGCGCCAACAGCGGCGCCACCGGACAACCCCAGCACGTATGGGTCAGCCAGCGGATTGCGTAGCAGCACCTGCATCAGGGCACCCGCCACAGCTAACAGGCCGCCGGTCGCAAAGGCCGCAAGGGTACGCGGCAGGCGCAAATCCAGCAGTAGGGTCTGATGCAGTCTGCTGCCTTCGCCCTGAATGACTTTCCAAAGTTCGGAAGGGGCAATATTTACGCTGCCTATGGCCAAGGCCAATATCAGAGCTGCCAGAGAAATCGTAATGAGCACCAGCAAAGAACGAGTCATCGTACCGTCACCTGTTTACGCGGGTGTTTACAGGCCTTACTCGCGTTCACGGGCAACATCCAGTCTTTGGCAAATATCTCGACTCGCCTCGAGGAGCCTTGGAGTCGGTCTTGATATCGGTGATGCCGGGACAAAGAACAAGTTATTTTTTGCCACAGCGCTCATTCCCGAGTAACTCTTCCAATGATCGAGCTGATTATCTTTGATGCCATCAACGCTTCCGGTGACAATTGCGTGAGGGTCGGCCTCCAGCACCACTTCTGGACTGATTCTTGGCACCAGCCGTGGCATGTCGCCAAAAACATTCACCCCACCGCATAGCTGAACCACTTTGCCGATCAGATGATCATTGTTGATCGTCATCAGCGGCGTCTCCCAGACTTGATAGAAGACCGGTATGGGCTCAGCATCCCGGTACTGCTCCGCAATCACGGCTATACCTTTACGGAAACGCTCAGCTTCAGCAAAGCCTTCCTGTTCCGTTCCCGCCAGAATCGAGAGCTGTTCAATCACTTTGGAAACGCCATCGAAGGTGCGCGGCTCGATGGCAAACATGGGCAAGCCCAGTGCTCGCAGCATCTCCATTTGCGCGGGTGGGTTGCCTGTTCGCCACGTAATCACCAAGTCTGGCTTAAGCGCCAACAACGCTTCCAGGTCTATTCGGGTGTGACTACCTACCAAGGGTAACTTGAGTGCTGCTTCGGGGTAATCGCTGTAGTTCACCACAGCGACCACCTTATCGCCCGCTCCAGCAGCAAACGCCAGTTCCGTGGCGCCGGGGGACAACGTGGCTATACGTTTGGCCGCTTGGTCCAGGCAAACCTCAACCTCTAGGTCATCCGTTACACAAATAGGGGCGGCCAGCCCCGGAGGTGCCAGTAGCATCCAGCCCAACATCACAGCCAAACCTTTCAGCTTTATCACTGGCGCCTCCCGGCAGTATCAATACACGTTACTGAAAATCGTAGCGGACGGTCAGCATGGCGGTGCGGCCCGCAGCAATATAGTCCAGACCTTGTGACCTGGAGTATCGAGCGGTGCTGTATTCTTTATCCAACACGTTGGCCACCGTCAAACGCGTTGACCAGTCCTGGGCAAAGCGCCAGCCAGCTCGCAAATCCAACGTGGCAAAGCCTGACAACCGGTCATTGTTACTGGCATCGTTGTAACGATACCCTTCCGCAACCACCGTTCCGCCAAAGTCCCAGGCACCCACTTGCTTACTCAGGTCGAGTCGCAAGGTTTTTCCACTACGACGCTGAAGGCGGTTACCGGTTTCACGATTTTCAGGGTCAAGCAAGGTCAAGGCTGCATCACCGCGCCATCCGTCGCGCTCGAAGCCAGCGCTGAGCTCCACACCACGAATCCGAGCTTCGTTAACGTTCATTGGTGTCCACAGGCCGCTGGGCATTGGAGCCCATGCAATCAGGTTGTCGACATCAAGCTGAAACACCGCAGTGTCCCAGAACCAGTGCTGGTAATGGCCACTGAAACCGACTTCTACCGTCTCAGATTCCTCAGCTTTAAGATCAGGGTTAGCCCCTGGGAAATACAAGTCGTTAAATGTTGGGGCACGGAAGGCTGTGCCATAGCTCACCCGGACACGGTGTGAGCGGTCAAAAGCATGCCCTAGTGCAATGCTACCGGTCTCGTTCTTCCCGTATGCCTCGTTGTCATCGCCTCGTATGCTCAGCATCAAATCTGTTGGCCCAAAGTTCAATCGCAGCTGGCTGTACAAAGCCAGATTCGTGCGACTGGTCTCAGCATAGTCTGTG
The DNA here is from genome assembly GCF_048285575.1 of Marinobacter sp. SBS5. Taxonomy (NCBI): domain Bacteria; kingdom Pseudomonadati; phylum Pseudomonadota; class Gammaproteobacteria; order Pseudomonadales; family Marinobacteraceae; genus Marinobacter; species Marinobacter sp. SBS5. The sequence continues at coordinate 300,219 of NZ_JBLWAZ010000004.1, forward strand.
GTACCACCCACTTCATCGTTCATCAGTTCGGTACCCACAACAAGCTCGTGTACATTCCAGGTAAACGTGTTGTCCCAACGAGCAGCACGAGACCTTGTATCGAAGGTGCTGCTATAGGTAGGGGTGGTATTATCGGTCTCATCGCGGGACTCGGAAAACTGCAACGACTGGCGCCAGTATTCGCTTACTGGAGTTTCAAGCCCAAAGCCAATGGTCCGAAGCATGAAGTCAATGTCACCGCCTTCATATTCTGTATTGCCTTCACTCTGCACCACTACCAAGCTGGCTTCACCGCCAGAATCCAACTCATGGACAATCCGGCCAATTCCCGCAGAATTTCGGAAACCTCGGTCTTCACCATCGGTGATAACCGCTGTACCGTCTGTTTCCTTATGCAGGCCACTTAAACTAAACCGTGTATTTCCAGCGCTGGCAGCAACACCGGCACTGCCTTTTTGCGTGTTGAAGTTACCCGCGCCGACTTCTACCCATCCCGCTGGTGTCTCTTCTGGATCAAGCGTAAAGGCCTGAATCACACCACCCACAGCATCAGAACCGTAGAGCGAGCTTTTCGCCCCACGAACAATTTCCACTCTTTCAACGAGCTCAGCCGGGAAGTACTGCCACGACGGTCCACCGGAAGTGGCTGAACGCAAACGTACGCCATCCACTAGAAACAGCGTTGAATCATTTGCTGTGCCACGCGTGTACACACTGGTGGTTTTGCCAAACGACCCATTGCCCGTCACGTTAATGCCAGGCTGCCCACGCAGGAGTTCGGAAAAATCAGACGGATTTTTCTGTCGAATGGATTCTTCATCGATCACGGTTACTGAAGACAGGCTTTCGCCGGCAGTCAGCGGACCAAGGGTCGCGGTTACGACGATTGGTTCAAGAGTAGAGCTTTCAGTTTGTCCGCCAGCCGCAGTGACCGGAAATGCCAGGGGCAGCAAGATTAAGGCAGGAAGGGCCTTCGAAGGGGTCATATCATCGCTCACAGTTCACCGCACGCACCCGCGCGGTCGGTCTTAGTTACTGCGAAGGACAATAGGGTATTCGGACGGGGGTGGAGGGCGTGTGGTGTTGAAGAGCCGAATCACCCACCGCCGTCGCCCTCCGCAACGTCTGGTGCTCGGAGCTCAGAAGCTCCGTCTTTCAGGCCGGTCTCCGGACTTTCAGGGGGAGCCTGTGCTCCGGAGCAATCACCTTCCCATGCCTTTGGCACAGTGGCGTTACGGATTGCTATTAACCTGATTACCGTTGCGGGGGCAGTACTGGACTCTCACCAGCTTCCCGTTTCACTCTATGTATTCATCCGACTATCGCCAGTCTGGAATGAAAATGCAGAGCACCTGAAATCGCGGGCAAGACTACCAACCGGGGTGGGGGTGGTCAATGACATATATGAATTCCCGACAGAGCTTCAGCCAAGCACTGCCAGTCGAGCTCATCAGCCGGCAAGCCAAAGCGCAGAGCCGGGGGCGAATCAAAGCACCTCACCAGAATTCCACATCGGGCGAGACTGTCTGCGATCTCCGCTGCACGCGGGTGTCGCACTGTTTGAAACAGCAGCGTGCCAGAGCGGGCCAACAAGCCATGTTTTTCAAGCAGATCGGACATTCGCGATGATGCTTCTTGCAGCTCTTTTAAGGTCTGTGTTTGCCAAGCCACATCCGCCAAAGCCTGCTTCATAAGGTAACAGGTCGGCCCACTAACGGACCAAGGCCCCAGCTCATGAATTAACTGCGTTGCCAGCGCTTCCTCAGCCAACACGGCTCCCGCACGGATGCCGGCCAACCCGAAAAACTTGCCCAGTGACCGTAATATGATGAGATTCGAGGCACCAGCCCATGGGTCGAGAGCATGATCTGGATAGCCATCAATGAAAGCCTCATCCACAACCAACCAACCACCATTCCGCTGCAGCCTCTCCCGCCAAGCCAACAATCGTTCAGGCAACAGCACTTGGCCGGTAGGATTATTCGGATTAATCCAAACCACCACATCCACCGAATCCAGCCAGTCCAGATCATCCGCCAGCGCCTGTTCAGCGGAAATACCCACCACGTCAAAACCGGCCCGGTGCCAGGCATGACCGTGTTCCCGGTAACCCGGCATGGGTACCGCCACTTGGCCAAGGCCATGCAGGCGCGTACGAACTGCCGGCAAAGCCATAATGGCTTGCTGGCTGCCAGCAACGGGCAGACAGGCCGCATCGGCCGGTGCGCCAGCCCAGTTACGGATGATGTCTTCCAACCCGTCATCCGGCTCGGGCAGGCGTTGCCATACCTCCATTGGGATCACAGGAACCGGGTAGGGCACGGGGTTAATACCCGTAGAAAGATCAAGCCACTGCTCTCGGGGTATCCCCCATTTCCGCACCGCGACTTCCAGCCTGCCGCCGTGTTCTGGGCTCTCAGGAGAACGGAACGGAATCATCCGGCACCTCCGGCCCAGAAACCGAGCGCGAACACCGCCAAGACGATCAACCACAGGCCGACGCCCCGCTGTACCAAAGCAATGGCGCCTTCCACCGTCTGGGCCGTTGCTTCAGGGCCGCAGCCCAACCGGGACCGTTGTTTAATCCCGCTGGCGTAGGGCGCTGGGCCACCTAGCGAAACAGCCAGCGCTCCGGCCCCTGCCGCCATTACCGGGCCTGCATTGGGGCTGTCCCATGTTTTTGCCTGACTAAACCAACACCTCATGGCCAGCCGGGTGTTGCCCAGCAGAGCGTAGGTCAGCGCCGTCAATCGGGCGGGCACCCAGTTCATCAGGTCATCCAGCCGAGCAGCAAAGCGCCCGAAATACAGGTAGCGCTCATTGCGGTAGCCCCACATGGCATCCAAGGTATTCACCATGCGGTGCAAAACCACCCCCGGCAAGCCCGCCATTAAGAACCAGAACAGGCTGGCAAAGACCGCATCCGCACCGTTCTCCAACATGGACTCGGCAGCAGCAGCGGCCACCCCGCTGTCAGAAAGCGACTCGGCATCCCGGCTAACGATGCGCCCCACCGCTTCACGGGCTTGCTCACCATTACCCTGCAGCAAAGCGTCCGATACCGCCTTACCATGCTCGGTCAAGCCCCGCAGCGCAATGGCCAGCCAAAGCACAATCACTTGCACCAACAACGCAGCCCAGCCACTCAACAGTGCTTGCAAAGCCACCGCCACGGCAACCACTGGTACCATCAACAACACAGCTGCCAGTCCACCTGAAATCACGCTACGGTCAGCTTGTTGCGGCAGACGATTAAATTGCTGCTCAATCAAAGCAACCACACAGCCGAACCCTACCAACGGGTGCCAACGGCGTGGCTCCCCAACCAAAGCATCCAACAGAACCGCGACACAGCATACGGCGACCGAGATCGAAAACGCTTCCAAAACCAAACCCTCACAAAGAATGGCGGCAAGTCTACCCGACCGAAGCCTCTCCTTGACACTATTCCGCCACAGATAGACCATCCCCACTTTCTGTTCACAAGGAACACTCCATGCCTCTGCCCCAAAGCTGGCTTCAGCAGCCCCCCACACCTTCCCAAGCGCATTCAGAGCTTGCCTTGGCTCGTCAGCAGGTACTCACCAAGCCGCCCGGCTCGTTGGGAAAACTGGAACAGGTTGCCGTTACACTCGCTGGCCTGTCGGGCAGTGAAACGCCGGCCGTTGATCCGGTTCGTATGGTTATTTTCGCCGGTGATCACGGCGTCTGTGCCGAAGGCGTATCCGCTTTTCCACAGGCTGTCACCGCGCAAATGATTGCCAACTTCGCCCATGGCGGCGCAGCCATCAGCGTCATGGCGAAAGAGCTTGACGCCAGTCTGGAAGTGGTGAATTTGGGCACTGTCGGGGAAGTACCCGAGCTACCAGGTGTCATTGACCAAGTCATCGCACCCTCCACGGCCAATATGGCGCAAACCTTCGCCATGACCCGCGAACAGGTGGAAGCGGCGCTGACCAGCGGAGATAACGCCGCCGAAAGAGCAAAAGCGGCTGGCTGCAGGCTGTTTATCGGTGGCGACATGGGCATTGGCAACACCACCAGCGCCTCGGCCATTGCCTGTGCCCTCTTGGGCCACAGCCCACAGCAGTTGGTGGGCCCCGGAACAGGCCTGAACGCAGAAGGGGTTACTCGTAAGGCAGCCGTCGTCGAAAAAGCTCTGGTCCGCCACGGTGACAACAAAGAAGCGTTGACCGTGCTGGCTTCATTGGGTGGATTCGAAATTGCTGGTTTAGTTGGAGCCATTCTGGGCAGTGCCGCCCGGGAAATTCCGGTTCTTGTGGATGGCTTTATCGTCTCAGCCGCCGCGCTGATCGCTGTTCACCAGCAACCGCGCGTTCGAGACTGGCTGTTGTTCGCCCACCGCTCAGCGGAACCCGGCCACAACGCAGTGCTGGAAGCTCTGGAAGCCTCACCCTTGCTGGATCTCGGCATGCGTTTGGGCGAGGGCAGCGGCGCGGCCGTAGCGGTGCCTTTGCTTCGTTCAGCCTGTGCTTTGCACAATCTTATGGCAAGCTTTGCAGATGCCAACATCAGCGGGAAATCGGAAGAGTAAAACATCATGACCACCATTCTCGACCTGATCCGCCACGGTGAACCCGAAGGCGGCCCCATGTTCCGGGGCAGCAAGGATGACCCGTTAAGCGAGCAAGGCTGGCAGCAAATGCAAGCCGCCATCGCCAGCACCGACCATTGGGATGCCATCGTCAGCTCCCCCATGGCGCGCTGCCAACGGTTTGCTGAAAAGCTTTCCGAGCAACGGAACATTCCGCTGCATATCGAACACGAGCTGCGGGAAATCGGCTTTGGCGAGTGGGAAGGGCTGACGGCTGAACAAGTCGAGGAAGGTTACGGTGATCGTCTGAATCGCTTCTGGCAAGATCCAATCAACTTCATTCCGCCCGGCGGTGAACCGGTCCCCGACTTTTACGACCGAGTTATCCACAGCATCAATCACTGGCAGGAAAAGCTGTCTGGGCAAAAGGTGCTGGTGGTCTGCCATGGCGGTGTGATTCGCATGATACTGGCAGATGTATTGGGCATACCGCTGGAAAAATCGTTCACCGGCTTTGCCGTGCCTTACGCCTGCCGCAGCCGTATTCAGATCGACCAGTCTGAATTTGGTCTGTTTCGCAGCGTGATCAGCCACCAACCTTAAACGTTATCAAGCACCCTTGAGCACTAAAGGCAGGCCCGCGACTGACATAACCACTTCGTCACAGCGCTGGGCCAGCGCCTGATTCAGCCAGCCCAGCTCATCCGCAAAGCGCCGGGTGAGCGGGTCCATACCGATGGTGCCCAGCCCGACCTCGTTGGTGACCACCACCACCGAGCCGGAATAGTGCTCTACCGCATCAAGAAACGCCTCCCGTTCCCGAGCAAACACCTCGTCGCCAGCAAACAGCAAATTACTCACCCACAAGCTCATACAATCAATGAGCAACAGAGGCGGGTTAGCCGTTTCGGCCTGAACATCCTTAAGCACCTTGGCCAACTGCAACGGTTCTTCCGCCAGCCCCCAGCTGGCTGGTCGTTGCTCCTGGTGCCGGGTAATCCGCTGCGCCATCTCGTCATCACCCGCGGTGGCGGTTGCGACATACACCACCGGCTCTCCCGCCGCTTGCGCTCGCTGCTCTGCCATCGCGGTTTTGCCGGAACGAATACCACCGATCACCAGCAACTTGTTAGCCATGCCAAGCCTCCTGAAGGCCCATAAGTAAGAGCGCAAAGGTACACCAAAAAAATGCACAACTGCTATAGTTTGGCCAGAACACGCACTAGCTGGAGAGAGCATGCAGGCCGAACTGCTGGACATTCAAAATCACATTACCCAACACGCCCCTTTTGATGAAATGTCCGACGACTTACTGGACAAAATCGTCACCAACATCGAGGTGGTCTACGTTCGTGCCGGCACTCAGATTGTCGAGCTTGGTCAACAAGCACAGTGCCTGCATTACCTTCGCAGCGGTGCCGTCGAAATCTACCGGCGCTCGGGCGAACTTTACAGTCGGGTCGGTGAAGGCGAGATCTTCGGCCAGTTCGGTTTGATGATGAACAAGAAGGTGCGCTTCCCGGTCAAAGCGATTGAAGACAGCCTCATCTACAAGATTCCGGAGCATGTCTTCCACTATCTTTGGGAGCATGACGACAACTTCGCCGACTTTGTCGAAATCGAAGACCGCAGCCGCCTGCGTTCAGCGGTTTCTCGGCGGGAAAAGTCGAACCAGTTGATGACAGCCCGAGTCACCCGCTTGATCTCCCGTGCGCTGGTTTGTGCACCAACCACTGTCAGGCTGCAGGAAGCCGCCCGCATCATGACGGACAATGGCGTCTCATCATTACCCTTGATGGATGAAAGCGGTGACACCCCCAAGCTCGTGGGCATTATTACCGACCGCGATCTGCGTACTCGTGCCGTCAACCACGCTCTGGCGTCCGAGACCCCGGTCAGTGAAATCATGACGGAAGGGCTGATCACCATCAGCACCCGAGCGTTTATTTTCGAAGCCATGCTAAAGATGCTGCACAACAACGTGCACCACCTGCCGGTGATGGACGGCGATGAAGTGCGGGGCATCATCGCACTGGCTGATATCGTTAAATACGAAAGCCAAAGCAGTCTGTATCTGGTCAGTAACATCTTCCATAAACATGACGTAAAAGGCCTGAAAAAAATCAGTCTGGACGTGCGGGACAGTTTCGTCCGCATGGTCAACGAAGACGCCAACTCCCACATGGTGGGCAGTGCCATGGCCGGTATTGGCCGAAGCTTCAGCCAACGCCTTCTGGAGTTAGCGGAGGAGAAACTCGGCCCTCCACCCGTCCCCTACTGTTATATGGCGCTGGGCTCCATGGCGCGGGATGAACAACTGGTGGTGACCGACCAGGATAACGCCCTGATTCTGGACGACAGTTTCATTCCGGAAGAACATGACGAGTACTTTCTAGCGATGGCCAAGTTCGTCTCAGACGGGCTGGCCGAGTGCGGCTACACCTATTGCACCGGCGACATCATGGCCACCAATCCAAAATGGCGCCAACCGCTGAAGGTGTGGAAGAAATACTTCACCGACTGGATTGAGAACCCCAACGGTCAGACGTTGCTCAACAGCAACATTTTCTTCGATCTGGATGGCATCCACGGCGAAACCGATTTTGCCGAACAGCTGAAAACTCTGGTCGCCGATAAAGCGTCCAGCAGCCAACGGTTCCTGACGTTGATGGCCCGTAACGCGCTAAACCGCACACCGCCGCTGGGTTTCTTCCGAACCTTCGTGCTCGAAGAAGACGGCAAGCATCAAAAAACGTTCAACCTGAAGCGCCGGGGCACCGCGCCTCTGTCCGATCTGATCCGCGTGCATGCTCTGGCCTGCGGCTCGCGCTCCCAGAACTCGTTTGAACGCTTGAAAGACATTGCTAACACCAAGCTGCTGGTCGATGACGATGCCGGCAACTTGCGGGACGCGTTGGAATTCATATCCATTGTCCGAGTTCGTCATCAGGCTCTGGCCATCGAGGAAGGCCGTGAGCCTGACAACAACGTGCGCCCCGAAGACCTGTCGCCGTTCGAGCGTAGCCACCTGAAAGACGCTTTTCAGATCGTCAGCAACGCTCAGAGATTCCTGAGATTCCGTTACAACGCAGGGATGGTCAGGAATGCCTAACAACATTAAGAGCCGGAACAGCAAACAAAACTGGACGGAGAACTACCGTACGCAAGCAATGAAGGCGCTAGACCCCAGAATCCGCGCCTTTTACGAGGTCGGTTGCCCCAACCCCGACACCCCGATCCGGGACGTTCCGCTTCTAGCGCTGGATTTCGAAACCACCGGGCTGGACGCTTCCCAACACTCGATCGTGAGCATCGGTCTGGTACCGTTCACCTTGGCCGGCGTCCAGCTTGGTAAAGCGTGGCACCAGATCGTGCGCCCCAAACTGCCGCTGCACCAGGAGTCGGTCACCATTCACGGTATCACCCACGCTGAAATCCACGATGCTCCCGATCTGGAAGAGGTCCTCGACCCGCTGTTCGCGCATCTGACGGGCCGTATTCCTGTGGTGCACTACCGCAACATCGAACGGCCATTCCTCAACACCGCCCTGCAGTGGCGATTGAACGAACAGCTTCGGTTCCCGGTCATCGACACCATGGCCATCGAAGCCTACCTGCACCCTAAGCGACGACCCTCGCGCTGGCAGCAGCTCGTGGGCAAGAAGCCTATATCGATCCGCCTGCCGGACAGTCGCACCCGATATGGCTTACCCCACTATGCCGGTCACAACGCCCTGATCGACGCCATTGCCACGGCCGAATTATTGCAGGCGCAAATTGCTCACCACTTCAGCCCGGACACGCCCATCGGCGACCTGTGGGTATAGGCCACCATAGCCCAAGCCCTCAGCAACCGCTAGAATGAAGGCAAACTTACCAAAGAGCCAAAAGTGACCGAATCAACCATCAAAACAACCCCGATCGACGCCTTTAAACGCGCGCGAAGAATGTGGTTAAAAGGGGAGAAGATCAGTCTTGCCGCCCTTGCCGACGACTTAGGCATTGGCCGAGCCACCCTGTTTCGCTGGGTTGGCAATCGTGATCTGCTGATTGGTGAAATCCTGTGGTCGCTCTATGAACCCCTGTACAAAGAAGCTCGCGAGATCACGCCCGGCCACGGCGTTGATTACGTCGTGGGTGTTTTCCGCCACATCAACACCACCATTCTGCACTTCTCGCCACTGCGAAAGTTTCTGCATCAGGACCCGGAGTACGCATTGAAGATGCTCACATCCTCGCACTCGACGCTGCACGCCCGCACAGTAGAAGTGAACACCCGCTTACTGAAGGATGAAATTCGCACCGGCCACCTGAGCCCACCCATGAACATCCAGAGCCTGTCTTATTTCATGGTTCGCATTGCTGAATCCTGCCTATACAGCGATATCATTGGCGGTCGGGAGCCCAGAGAAGATGAGCTTGAGGATGCTTGCACGGCCGTAAGGATTTTACTCGGCGGGAAGGTCTAGCGTCAGGGCAGTTATACCGATAAAAGCCTGTGAATAAACACAAAAAACCCGGCGCTGATGGCAGCGCCGGGTTTTCGTCTATCTGGCTTGTGCTTATCAACCAATCAGGTTGTAAACAAACACAATCACAACGGCCACCGGAGTGACGTAGCGAATCAGGATGTGCCAAAGCGTAAAGGCACCGCCCTCCATCACCAAATCAGACTGCAGCGTTTCTTTGGCCACAAACCAGCCCACAAACAGGGCCGTCAGCAAGCCAGACAACGGCAGCATGATGTTCGCTGTGAAGTAATCCAGCAGATCAAACATGGTTTTGCCTTCGAACGCAGCAAACATGCCCAGCGGCGTGATGTCTGACCAAACGTTCAAGGACAGGATGGACACAATGCCCAGCGCCCAACAAGCGCCACCCGCCAGAATGGCGCTACCGGTACGACCCATATCTGTCTTTTCTTCAACCCACTCAACCACCGGCTCCAGCAGCGAAATACCGGACGTCCAGGCAGCAAACAGCAGCAGCACAAAGAACAACGTGCCAAACAGGCTACCCATCGGCATGTTTCCGAAAGCCAGCGGCAGCGTCTGGAAAATCAAACCAGGACCAGCTCCCGCTTCCAAGCCGTTGGCAAACACAACAGGGAAGATGGCCAATCCGGCCAACAGGGCAACAACGGTATCCATCAAAGCAACACTCACGGCGGTGCGGCCAATCGGCACATCGCGGCTCAGATAAGAGCCATAGGCCATCATAATGGCCATACCCAAACTTAGGGTGAAGAAGGCATGGCCAAGTGCAACCAGCACGCCTTTGACAGTCAACGCCTCAAAATTCGGCGTAAACAGGAAGCTGGCCGCCTCTCCAAAGTGCCCGGTTGTGGTCGCATAACCAACCACAACCAGCAACAACACAAACAAAGCGGGCATCAAAATGGTGACAGCACGTTCCAGACCACCTTTCAAACCGCGGGAAACCACCAGCACTACCAGTGCCATAAACAAGGTGTGCCAGGCCAATAGCTGCATCGGGCTGGCCAGAAGGTCGCCAAACAACTTGCCAACACTGTCAGCCGTGCCTCCGGTGAAATCGCCCATGGCCGAGTGGCCAATGTAGGACGCGGCCCAACCGCCGATTACCGAATAGAACGACAAGATTATAAAAGCGGCCAACATGCCGACAATGGCGGCTAGGCGCCAGGCTGGCGATGCCAGGTTGCGCTCTGCCACTAAACGGAAGCTGGCGATCGGGTTATGACGACCATTCCGCCCGATAAACACTTCCGCCATCATAATGGGGATGCCGATGATGAAAATACAAAGAAGGTATACCAGTACGAAGGCACCGCCACCATTTTCACCGGTTACATACGGGAACTTCCAGACGTTACCCAGGCCGACTGCTGACCCGGTAGCCGCCAGAATAAACGCGAGCCTGGACGACCAAAGCCCGCGTGCTCCGGATGCACTGGCAGATGCGGAGTTAGACTGTGTCATGTGTTTTTCTTCCTGTGCTTTTGGCTGAGGAAACTACGATTTGTGCGCGCCTGCGTATAGCTCAGGCGCAGTTGGTGCAGGATTCTGCCAGCACTGACGACATGATGCCAGTACCGGCATTTTTGCAAACACAAAAAGACGCGGGTTTATCCCACCCCAACTTCTCGTTATTTAACGATTTTTATCAACAAATCGAGCGACCAAATCCTTCAAACCGTGAGCCATGGTGCTGAGCTTATCACTACTGCCTCGGGCAGCTTCGGCCTGCTCATCACTTTGATCGGCCAGCCCGGCGATGTTCACGATCTGTTGATTGATTTCATCCGAAACCTGACTCTGCTCCTCAAAAGCGGCCGACATAGTGATAAAGCTGTCGGAAATGGCATCCACCGAACTGACAATCGCGTTCAAAGCCCCAACGGCTCCTTGCACCTTACTCAGCCCATCACCGGCTATGGCTTCACCGGCCCGCACGGCTTCGTTGGTTTCTTCAACTTGAGCCCGGAAGCTTTCGATCACCTCTTGAATCTTCACCGTAGACTCTCGGGTGCGCTGCGCCAAAGAACGCACTTCATCCGCAACCACCGCAAATCCACGACCCTGCTCACCAGCTCGGGCCGCTTCAATCGCCGCATTCAGCGCCAGCAGGTTGGTTTGGTCAGCGATGTCGGAAATCAGATTCGCGGCTTCACCAATGGTTTGGGTGGACTCGCCCAAGCGACTAACGGATGCACCAATACTGCTGACCCGATCCACCAGCTGTTCTATTGCAACCAGAGCTTCGGTGCTGCGCGCACTACCATCGTGCGCCAAACGATGAGCTTGCTCTGCTTCCCGCGCATTATCGGCGACCGCTGAGGCGACTTCCTGTATGGAAGCGGTCATTTCATTGATCGCTGAGGCGGTCTGGTCCGTTTCGGCGCGCTGACGGGCAATGGCTTCCGCGCCCTCAGCAATGAAGGCGTGTGAAGCCTTAGCTTGGGCATTCAAGTACTCAGCCTGATCATCAATTCTGGCCAGCGCCGTCCGCAAACGCGCTTCCTCGCTCACCAAGACCAACGCCAACCTTGAGAACAGCCCTTGCTCATCCGAGTAGGTTCGAGCAATCAAAGGGTCCTGAAAAGCGTCTAGGCGAAGCCCCAGAATACGTTTCAGACGTTTGGTTAACGACCCGTACACCCACCAGGCGGCCAACCCATGCCCCAGAGTGGCAACAACCACAGCCCATACCGGCGAGGTCAGCTGCAAGGCCACGAGTGTGAGTACCAGCGATACAATGAACGGAGATCCGGAGCGCAAGGTCGAAAGCACACGACTGATACGTGCCGACGGCACCTGACCAGCGGAAAGCCGCGCATACAGTTTTTGAGTTCGCTCGACCTGATCGCGGGTGGTAGCTACACGCACCGACTCGTAGCCGACCTTTTCGCCCGCCTCCCAGATCGGCGTAACGTATGCACTGACCCAATAGTAACCGCCGCATTTGGTGCGATTTTTCACAACGCCCATCCAGGCTTTACCTGCTTTCAGGTAACTCCACATGTTGGCAAAGGTCGCTTCCGGCATATCGGGATGACGAATCAGATTATGCGGTTGGCCAATCAGTTCATCTCGCCCGTACCCGCTAATGGCCTCAAAATCATCGTTGCAGTAGGTGATCACCCCCCGCAAATTGGTGGTACTGATCAGCCGCATGCCAGCGGCCACCTCAATTTCTTTATCGGTGACCGGGAGATTCTTTCGCATGATACGTAACACCCCAAAAAAGTTTTGAATAGGTTAAAAGCATAGCCGTGCTTAGTTCGCCAATTGCATCCGCGCGCGAGGGTGAAACCTTGCGTTCACCCACAGTGAAAACGCTATTACTGCGCCACCAAGCGCTAGCCGAGTCAGGTCTGCGTCCCGGTTCCAGATTAATAAATTGACCATCAAACCGGCGGGTACCAGCACATTGTTCATCACCGCCAGCGTGCCTGCGTCGACCTCACAGGCCCCACGGTTCCAGAGGTACAGACCAAGGCCCGATGCCGCCAAGCCTAACCAGGCGAGAATGCCCCATTGCAGCATGGTGGCCGGCAACTTGTCGGGGTTGCCAAAGATCAGGAACGAAGGCAATGCAATCACCAGCGCCCCGAAGAAGAAGTAACCAAAGGTGCGATAGCCAGGAAGGTCTAATGGATATTTGCGCATCACATGCTTGTAGCCCACCTGGCCTGCCGCGAACGCCATGTTAGCCACCTGCAGCAGTAAAAATCCGGTAAGGAAGTCCTCACTTAACCCGTCGTAGCGAATGATCCCAGCGCCTAATGTCGCAACAACCGCAGCCAACAGAGCGACCGGGGAAAAGCGACGGAACAGCGCGTCGTCAATTAACGTGACATACAAGGGCGTGAAGATGGTGAACAGCAGAACCTCGGGCACCGACAGGTAGGCAAAGGAACGGTATAAGCAGACATAGGTAATGCCGAACTGCAGCATACCGGTGGCCATGATGCGCAGTTTCATCCCGTTCGGCACGCCGCGCCAACGGGTAAACGGTAGAAACACCAACGAAGCGAGCAATACACGGCTCAAAACGGCGAAGTCACTATCCACTTGTCCGGCAAGAAACTCACCAATCAAACTGAACGAGAATGCCCACAGGACAGTCACCAGAATCAAAAAAACCATATCACCATACCTTATAAGATCCGGTCCAGTACTTTACTCGTTTTAACCGCCCCGTGCAGCGGCTCATGCGGTGCAAACCCCTATAAGCGCCACACGCATGAATGAAGTAATATTGGCGATTCTATTTAAGCCACAAGCCCTCACACACCCGCAGCCAAAGCCCTAAGTACCATGGACGAAACGCACCAGCCGTTACCCGAAGTTCGACAGCCTTTAATCAGCCGCACGCTCACCGAATGGAAAACTTTGGCGTTGCTCGGCGGGCCGATTCTGATCGCGCAAGTGGCGCAAATGGCCAACGGGGTTATCGACACAGTCATGGCAGGCCATGCCAGCGCTGAAGATCTTGCGGCCGTCGGCATCGGGAGCAGCCTGTGGATGCCACTGTTCCTGTTTTTCATGGGCCTGCTTGGGGCGCTTCAGCCCATCATTTCCGGCTACAACGGTGCCCGTACCACCAGCAAAATCATGCCGGCGACCTGGCAGGGCATCTATATTGCGCTGGGCGGCACGGTCATCATGGCGTTGCTACTGACCAACGTACACCCAGTGCTCGCCTTGCTGAAGATGGACGCCGACACGGCACTCATCACCCAAGGCTATCTGAATGCTTTTGCCTGGGGCATTCCCGCTATGCTGCTGATGAATGCGCTTCGAGGGCTGACAGACGGCTTGGGGCACACCCGGGTGATCATGATGTTTTCAGTACTCAGTACCCTGATCAACCTGCCTCTGAACTATATTTTCATCTACGGAAAATTCGGGCTACCCGCCATGGGCGGTGTTGGCTGTGGCTGGGCGACCTCAATATCGAACGGCATTGCTGCCATCTCACTACTGATCTACCTTAACCGCAGCCAAACCTTCAAACAGTTTCATCTGCTCGCGGAGCGGGTTAAGCCCAACATTGCGGGCATCCATTACATTCTAAAGCTTGGTGTGCCAATCGGCTTCACCATCTTCGTCGAAGCCAGCATGTTTTCCGTGATCGCGCTGTTTTTGGCACCCTTGGGGCCAGTGATCGTGGCCGGTCACCAAATCGCCTTGAACGTCGTTTCTTTATTGTTCATGCTGCCCCTGAGTATCGGCATGGCGCTCACCTTGAGGGTGAGTTTCTTGATTGGGGCCAGAGCTCCAGACAGCGCCAGGCTGATCTCTCGCAGCTCACTGCTGCTAGCCTCAGCGGTCGCCTTAGTGTTTGCGACCTTGCTGCTCGTCTTTTCCGATTCTATCGCTGCGCTATACACCAACGACCCAGAGGTACAAGCGATCACCATCCGGCTGCTTTCTTTTGCTGCCATGTTCCAGATCGCCGATGTCATTCAGGTGACCTGCATCAGCGCCCTGCGCGGTTATAAAGACACCCGCGTGCCCATGTTAATCATGCTGTTTTCGTTTTGGGTGGTGGGGTTGCCACTAGGATACGTGTTGACGTTTACAGACTGGATCACACCATCACTTGGCGCAGCGGGGTTCTGGGTAGGGCTTACCGCGGGGCTAACCTCCGCTAGTTTGTTTCTAGGATGGCGACTGTTCCGCTACCAACCCAAAGCGGAGCCAAATGAATAATCGGCAAGCAAACGCTACGTACAGCGAACTTGTTCAGAAATCATCGCCATACACGACTCTGTCACGGCCGGACTCCTTGGCCCGATAGAGAGCGTGGTCCGCTCTGGATAACCAACTTGTCACGCTTTCCCCGTGACGCAATACGGCCACACCAAAGGAAGACGTAACCGGGCCTCCAGGCCCTTTGAGCGACCTTCGTAACCCTTGCTGCAAATTGGCAACCACGGTTTTCAGGTTATCTTCATCGACACCAGGAAACAGCACCACAAACTCTTCACCACCAAACCGGAACAGCAAATCGGTACGGCGGGTATTTTCTTCAATCAAACCGACCAAATCACGCAGGACGTTATCACCAACACCGTGGCCGTACTCATCGTTAATTTTCTTGAAGTGGTCAATGTCTAGTATCACTAGCGCATAAGACAGCCCGGTTCGTTCCGCATTCGCCGCAGCCAAATCCAACTCTTGGTCCATTGACCGGCGATTTTTGACGCCTGTCAGCGGATCAATCGTCGCCAATTGCTCGAGGCGCTCTCTCTGCTCTTTATTGCGTAAGGCAAACACGTAAGAACATGCACTCACGATCGTGGTACTGGCCACGAACGTCCACATTTGCACGGATGAAGTGAACGCATTCTCCACCGTCATCATGGCCAAGACCGACACAAGATTGAGGGCAGCCGCTACCCGACTGGGCGCCAGAAAAAACGTGGTGACCAAACAGGGGTAGAGCCAAAACAAACCGACCTCGCCCACCAGTATGCCCACCACCACTGCGCCGGTGCAGCTGGCTATGGCCAAAAAAATGCCAGAACGATAGGTGTCGTGGGTTACCCAGGCATAAATCAAACTTCCTGAAAGTACGACCAGAATGCCTAGATCAATGAATCCCGCAAGCAGGTTGCCATCGAGAAACCGCATGATCGCAAACGGCGTGATGCCAAGAATGGCACTGCCCGACAGCAAGGTGACAATAGACAACCGAAAATCATTTTTAAGGCGGTAGAGCATGCAGCAGAGAGCCCAGCAAAAGTTGCGAAGAATCCTGAGCGTAGCTCAGGTCCGAGCCTTGGTCGCCAAGCTGCTACGATTCTTAACAAATATGCATTGAAAGACACAATGTAGTCATAAAGCGTCCATTAAATCGGACTACATTGTATTAGCGACGAGTATACGATCATACTACCGGTATGTATCACTTGACGGCATACTCCGTCACTCAGCCCGAGTGATCCGGAAATCATGCCGTCCATGGATTTCAGCCTGATCTGGGGATTCCGAAGCTAGTCCAACGCTACGGACTTTAGTCCTCAGCACTTTCGAAACGGGAGCGCTCCATCGTTTGCCCGGCTTTCGCCAACTGGGACAATATGGCTGAACGAGTCACCACCCCCACCAACTTCCCACTTTCAACGACCGGATACACTTTCGGCTTACCAGCGCCCAGATTCTGTGCCAGATCGACCACCGACATATCCGGCAATACTGTCACCGGGTTGCGGAACATCACGTCATCCACATTGGGTTCGCCTTCACTGTGATAGTTGCTCACCAGCAGTGCATGAATGCAATCTTGTTCGGACACAAACCCAATGACCCGGCGCTGTTCATCAACCACGGGCAAACCGGTCACGTGATTATTCAGCAGGGCTTTCACCACGCTGGTCAGCGGTGTCCCACACCGAATAGGCTCAATGTGGTTCCACATAACCTCAGAAACCTTCAGTGAATGCATCGGCAACCCCCTTATCCGTGGTTAATGATCTCTCGTCGAGCAGATAGGCCTCTCTTTAAACATAGGCAATCCTTGCCGAAATAGGAAACCGTGAGAGGCAAGCATTTCATAGGTGTAAATTATCAACTAAACTCAAAGAGTTATGTCTGCGCGCACCAAAACCAACGCACTATCCATTGCAAACACTGGGAGTCCTCATGGAAGCAATTTCAAACTTTGTAAGTGAAATCAACGGCTTGGTTTGGGGACCACCCATGTTGGTCATGATTTTGGGTGTCGGCTTATTCCTGAGTCTCGGCCTCAAACTCATGCCCATCATGAAACTCGGCGCAGGTTTCCGCCTGATGTGGAACGGTCGGGCCCGCGGTGGTGACGACGAAGGTGATATTCCGCCGTTTCAGGCACTGATGACAGCACTGTCGGCAACCGTAGGCACGGGTAATATCGCCGGTGTGGCCACCGCGGTGTTTTTGGGTGGTCCCGGTGCGCTGTTCTGGATGTGGTTGACAGCACTGGTGGGCATGGCCACCAAATATTCCGAGGCGGTACTTGCCGTTCGCTTCCGCGAAGTGGATGAGCGCGGCGCCCACGTGGGCGGCCCAATGTATTACATTCGCAACGGTTTGGGTAAAAAGTGGGCTTGGCTGGGCGTGCTGTTTGCGATTTTTGCGTCGGTCGCGGCTTTCGGTATCGGTAATACCGTGCAGGCCAACTCAGTCGCCGATGTGCTCGAAGCCAACTTCAGCATCCCGCATTGGGCAACCGGCCTGGTACTGATGGTGCTGGTGGGCATGGTTCTAATCGGCGGTATCAAACGCATCGGTCAGGTGGCCAGCGCCCTGGTTCCATTCATGGCGGTTTCTTATGTGCTGATCGGTCTGGTGGTTCTGGCCATTAACGCCCATGAAATTCCCGATGCCTTCAGCCTAATATTCAGCTATGCCTTCAGCCCTGCGGCAGCCGAAGGTGGCTTCGCCGGCGCGGCCGTTTGGGCAGCGATTCGTTTTGGTGTCGCGCGCGGTATCTTCTCCAACGAAGCAGGCCTCGGCTCCGCACCTATTGCTCACGCAGCCGCACAAACCAAAGACCCGGTTCGCCAAGGCATGGTTGCTATGCTCGGCACCTTTATCGATACCATCATCGTGTGCAGCATTACCGGCTTGGTGATTATCACTTCCGGTGTTTGGACCTCCGGTGAAACCGGCGCAGCACTGACCTCCCTGGCCTTCGAAACCGGCCTGCCGGGCTTGGGCAACTATTTGGTGGCGATTGCGCTGGCGATTTTCGCCTTCACCACCATTCTGGGCTGGTCCTTCTACGGTGAACGGAGCATCGAGTTCTTGTTTGGCGTAAAAGCCATCGTGCCTTACCGGATCGTATGGATCCTTGCGATTCCGGTGGGTGCGACGGTCAATCTGGGCTTCATCTGGCTGCTGGCCGATACTCTGAACGCCATGATGGCCTTGCCTAACCTGATCGCACTGCTGTTGCTTAGCCCGGTGGTATTCCGTCTGACCAAGGACTACTTTGATAAACAGATGAGCCCCGGAATCAACTGATACAAGCCAGTAACTCGCCCCCACGGAAGTGGGCGCTGCAGATGAGGTAGATCAAGCCCCCTTGTTTTCCCCCGCTGCGGCTCCATGTTTACTTGTATACACTGGGCTAACCAGTTGGCTGCGCAATTGCGCAGCCAAAACCACAGATCTGCAACGATGCGTGAAAGGAGACCAAGCATGAGCTTACGCCTAGGAGATACGGCACCGGATTTCGAACAGGAATCCAGTGAAGGCACCATCCGCTTCCACGAATGGTTAGGAGATAGCTGGGGCGTTTTATTCTCGCACCCTGCTGACTTTACCCCTGTGTGCACAACCGAGTTGGGCCTGACTGCAAAGCTGAAAGACAAGTTCGCCGAGCGCAACGTGAAAGCCATTGCGCTGAGTGTTGACCCCGTCGACTCTCACCACGATTGGATCAAAGACATCAACGAGACTCAGGGCTGCACGGTCAACTTCCCCATCATTGCTGACCAAGACCGCAAGGTTTCTGAGCTGTACGACATGATTCACCCGAACGCAGACAGCAGCCTGACGGTTCGCTCTCTGTTTGTGATCGACCCGGCCAAAAAAGTTCGGCTCATCATCACTTATCCGGCTTCAACCGGCCGGAACTTCAATGAAGTTCTGCGAGTGATTGATTCACTACAGCTGACTGACGACCACAAAGTGGCAACGCCGGGTAACTGGGAGCGGGGCGGTGATGTCGTCATCGTGCCATCTCTTCAGGATGAGGACGAAATCAAAGAACGTTTCCCGAAAGGCTACAAGGCCGTTAAATCTTACCTGCGGATGACTCCAGACCCGAAAACCAACTGGAGCGGTGATTAATCACTACGGGTTGTAAACGTAAAAAGGGCAGGTAATACCTGCCCTTTTTATTTCAGTGAGTTAGCAATCGCCGGCCATCAGAATGCCGGAACAACTGCACCCTCGTACTTCTTCATGATGAAGTCTTTGACCGCATCCGATTTCAACGCATTAGCCAGCTTCTGCATGGCTTCGCTGTCTTTGTTATCCGGACGAGCAACCAGTATGTTGACGTACGGAGACTCGGCCCCCTCAATAATCAGGGCGTCTTCAGAAGGATTCAGGCCCGCTTCCAGCGCGTAGTTGGTGTTGATCAGGGCAACGTCTACCTGATTCAGGATGCGCGGCAGAGTGGCGGCTTCCAGTTCTTTGAAATCCAGGTCTTTCGGGTTGTCGGCAATGTCACGCGGGGTCGCAGTGATCTTGCTTTCGTCCTTAAGGGTGATCAAACCGGCTTTCTGAAGCAGCAGCAGCGCACGGCCACCGTTGGTGGGGTCGTTCGGGATAGCCACAACCGCACCTTCTTTCAGATCGTCCAGAGACTCGATCTTGGTGGAGTAGGCACCGAACGGCTCAACGTGCACACCAGTCACAGTGACCAGGCTGGTACCGCGACCGGCGTTGAATTCGTCCAGGTATGGCTGGTGCTGGAAGAAGTTCGCGTCCATCCGCTTCTGATCAACCTGAATATTGGGTTGAATGTAGTCGGTGAATACTTTCACATCCAGCTCGACACCTTGCTCTGCCAGAGTCGGCTTTACGAATTCCAGCAGCTCAGCGTGAGGGACCGGAGTCGCGGCTACAGACAGAGTTTCTGCCGTAACAGCGGAAGAGAAAGTCGCTGCGGCGGCCAGAGCCACCAGTGTTTTCTTCAGATTCATCAACAAATACTCCTGCTCAAAAGACAAATAATTCAGAGTTACTTACGGCTGAAATACAGTACCAGACGATCACCCGCCATCTGCAGCAGCTGTACAAAGATCACCAGCAAAGCAACGGTTATGATCATCACGTCCGTTTGGAAGCGCTGGTAACCAAAGCGAATAGCCAAATCACCCAAGCCACCACCGCCAATAACACCCGACATAGCGGCATAAGAAACCAGTGTGATCGCCGTAACGGTAATACCAGCGATGATGCCCGGAAGTGCTTCAGGCAGCAAGGCACCAAACACGATCTGGCGGATATTCGCGCCCATCGCCTGAGTGGCTTCGATGATGCCGCGATCCACTTCTCTGAGTGACGTTTCGACCAACCGGGCAAAGAATGGAGCACCGCCCGCGACCAGAGGCGGGATCGCACCGGCCACACCCAAGGAGGTGCCAATCAGCATCACCGTGAACGGAATCATTACAATCAACAGAATAATAAACGGCACGGACCGTAGCACGTTGACCACAAACGACAGAATCGCATAAGCCACTGGCTGCTCCAGCAACTGGCGCTTACCAAACAGAAACAGCAGCACACCAATGGGCAAACCAATCAGCACACTGAACAGCAGCGACATGCCCACCATAACCAGCGTGTCCCAGCTGGCTATACCGATTTCGGCCCAGTCGACATTGCCCATAAGGCTTTCCATGAGAGCTTCCATCAACGCACCACCTCCACGTGTACATCAGCGGCTTCGAGGGCTTTCAACGCCACATCAACATCGCCACCAATCAATGAAAGGGTAAGCTGGCCGTAGGGCGTATCTTTAATGTGATCAATTCGGCCGGACAAAATGCTGAAGTCAACGCCGGACTGTCGGGCAACACTGCCCAATAAAGGCTTGTAGGTAGACTCGCCTTTGAAAGTCAGGCGCAAAATCCGGCCTTCGGCTTTCTGTAAGTTTTCCTGCAACTCGTCGCCGTCGATGCTCTCGCTTTCCAGCACAAAATCCCGGGTAGTCGGGTGCTGCGGGTGCAGGAACACTTCGCTGACCGGTCCCATTTCCACCACGCGCCCGGCATCCATCACGGCTACCCGGTCACAAACCCGGCGCACCACGTCCATCTCGTGGGTAATCAGTACGATGGTCAAGCCCAGCTCTTTGTTGATGTCGGCCAGCAACTTCAACACGGACTGAGTCGTTTGAGGGTCCAATGCGCTAGTGGCTTCGTCACACAACAACACCGTCGGACGACAAGCCAGTGCGCGTGCAATGCCCACTCGCTGTTTTTGTCCGCCGGACAACTGGGACGGGTATTTATGGGCATGATCGCTCAAGCTCACCCGTGCCAGCAGCTCTTCCACCCGCTCGCGGATTTCCGTTTTGCTGTAAATGCCTGCCAACTTCATCGGAAACGCAATGTTGTCCGCAACCGTCTTGGAAGACAGCAAGTTAAAGTGCTGGAAGATCATCCCAACTTTGCGGCGAAAAGCACGAAGTTCCGCTGCGGAATAGCCGGTGATGTCTTCGCCTTCAATCAGAATACGGCCGCCGGAAACCGGCTCGAGCTTATTGATCAGTCGAATCAGTGTGGACTTGCCTGCGCCGGAATGGCCAACAATGCCAAAAACCTCACCGGTTTCGATGGTCATACTGGTAGGACGCAACGCGGGAATATCCCGCCCACCTACTTGGTACGACTTCCTTACCTCGTCAAATACAATCATGGTCAGTGCCTTGGATAAGCGCTTTCGTCAAAGCGTCGTGGGGCAGAGTGAAAGCCGCCGATTATAACGTATTCGGCGGCCAAACCCGAACCACTGTCCAAGGGCTGTTTGTGGGTAGTTGCCCGTACGGTTTACAGGCCGCTACCAAGATGGGAAATGAGGCAGAGCGGGATGAGCGCCCACCCGATCAATGCAAGGAGCGCAGCTGTCTCGGGTAGAGCGCTGCACTGACTTCCGGCTCTTCCAGTAATTCTGCCAGCTCCCGGTCGATATCGGTTTCTTCGCCTTCATCGGGCAACGGCTCAAACAAGGTGTTCAGCCAAGCCGCAACGTTGGGCGCACTGTCCCGATCATAGTCGGAGGACAAGGCCTTGATCCTTCGAAAACCTATGATGCGCTGGTGCCTTGGATCCCTGATTTGCTCAAACCCGCGCCAATAGATTCGCTCGCGGGTATGCAGTTGCACAAACAAGGTGTCGATAGGGCCGGCATCGTCTTCCGGGCTTTCTTCATCTTCAACGGCCGCTTCCAAAGCCTGATCTTCGGTCGGTTTACGCCGAACCGTAGTCCAGGCAGGGTAAAGAACGGCCACCGCGTCGGCCTCTACGTGTTCTCGGGCAGCCCGCAGTATCAAACCCCAACGGGCCTTGTCGGCATCGGTCTCCAGAGATTGGATGGGTAGGTCATAGCTTTGGTCACTGGACAGAACGATCGCCATCATCGGGGCATCTAACTCCCCCATGGCTTCCGCCTGTGCTACGGATACCAGATCTTCGATTGCCATCGATTGGTTCATAAGATGCTTGCCTCCTCGATGCCATCAGAGTGGTCAGGGGACCTGACCCCTGACTTACAGCATAGCGTGTTCACTGTAGAAAAGATAAACGTGGGGGCTCAGGCGCAGATCTCAACCCTGCGCCCACATACAACTTGGCAACTCAGAATGCGTTGTTTAATCGCTCGTAGTTTTCAAACCACGGATTGGCTTCCTCTAACTGAGCAGCGAGTTGCAGTAAACGGGCTTCATCGCCATGAGTTGCGCCAAACTGTACGCCAACAGGCAGACCGCTTTTGGTCCAGTGCATCGGCACCGACATCGCCGGCGTGCCAGTGAGGTTGGCCAACTGAGTGAAAGGCGTTCGAGCCAGGCTTTCCATGGCAATCTGGTCTACCTGACCGCTGCGATGCACCAACTTACCCGCTTTTAGTGCCAGCATCAGTTTCGCCGCCACTTTCAGATGGCCGGGGGTGTCGAGCTCACCGATCTTGGCGGGAAGTTGCCCGGCCGTAGGACACAGGTACATATCAAAGCGGTCAAAGTAAGCCCCCAGCGCACGGGAGAAGTCGTTCCATTGCTGTCGGCGCGCAACATACTCGGGTAAGGGCATGGTGTTACCCAACATTGCCAGCAACCGGGTATCCAGCTCCAAGTCTTTGTCGGTCGCACCAAGCTGTTCCTTGGCGCGCCGAGCCATAACCGACACTTCGCCAAAGTACAGCGCAAGATAACAGCGGGCCAACGCCAGACCATCAAACTCGGGGCGTGCGTATTCCACCTCGTGGCCCATGCTTTCCAGCATGCGGGCCGTTTCTTCTACCGCTGCCACGCACTCCGGAGCAACCTCAGTGTCGTATGGCGACGACGTAAACACGCCAATTTTCAGCTTGCCCGGCGATTGTTGCATGGCCTCCAGCCACGATGTCTCCGGCTCAGGAATCCGGAACGGATCACCACTGGCCGGCCCTGCCAGAACATCCAGCATGGCCGCGCTGTCTCGTACTGTGCGGGTCACCACATGATCTGCAGAGGCTCCTGTCCAGGCTTCACCCACGTTGGGCCCCGGTGAAATTCGGCCTCGGGACGGCTTCAGGCCGAACAAACCGTTGTACGCCGCAGGTATGCGAATCGAGCCGCCACCGTCATTGGCGCCCGCCATGGGCACAATGCCAGCGGCAACGGCCGCGCCGGAACCGCCACTGGAACCACCGGGCGTTCGGCTAAGATCCCAAGGGTTTCGAGTGGGGCCCCAGAGCTCCGATTCTGTCACGGCTTTCAGGCCAAACTCAGGCGTGGCGGTACGGCCAAGAAACAACAGGCCGCCCTTACGGGCACGACGAACAAATTCAGAATCCCGGGCAGGTACGTGGTCGCGATAAGCCCGGCTTCCGTAGGTACACGGGTGACCTGCCTGTTCCTGAGCCAGATCTTTCAACAGCATCGGAACACCAGTAAACGGGCTATCAGCAGGGAAGGATTGGGTCACCGCATCATTGAACTGTGGCTGACAAATCGCGTTCAGCTTGCCGTTTACGATGTTGGCACGCTCGATCGCCGCTTCCACCACTTCCTGCGATGTCACTTCGCCCCGGTAAATCAAATCCGCCAATGCGGTGGCGTCATACCTCAGATATTCAGACTGTTTCATCGGTAACCCTGTTGTTGTTATCTACCCAAAGACCTATAGACATTTGTCGTATAAACCGGAAACTCAGGAGCTTACGTCATTACCAAAGTGAGTGCCATGGACCTTGCCCTGCTGCCCGAAGCCCTCAGCCCTGCCGTTGCCCTGTTCCTATTGGCGGCTTCTGTCGTGACCTCAATGCTCACCGCCATGCTGGGGGCCGGAGGTGGGGTATTGCTGTTGGTATTAATGGCGTCATGGATGCCGGCAGCCGCCATTATTCCCGTTCATGGCATGATTCAGCTCGGCTCCAACTCCGGCCGAGCGGTACTAACCTGGCACCACATCGACTGGCGCGTCATTCTCGCGTTTACTCCTGGTGTACTCGTCGGCGCAGCGATTGGCGCCTGGCTTCTGATCGATATGCCCGCCCAACTTTGGCAACTCTCCATTGCCGTATTTGTGCTGTACCTCTGTTGGGGGCCGAAACTGCCGAAAACCTCATTCGGGCCTGCCGGTATTTTCATGGCGTCCGGTATTACCAGCTTCATCAGCCTGTTTGTTGGCGCTACTGGCCCTTTGGTAGCCGCATTTATCAAACAGATCCATGAAGACCGCTTCAAAACCGTGTCGACCTTCGCCACGGCCATGACCCTGCAACATGCACCCAAGGCCCTCATTTTCGGGTTTACCGGCTTTGTCTTTTCCGACTGGCTGATGTTCATTCTGGCCATGATTGCTTGTGGCTTCGCTGGCACCTGGATCGGGCTCCATATCCTGAAGACGATGAGCAACCGCTGGTTCAGCACCGCATTCAATGTGGTACTCACGCTGCTGGC
Source organism: Marinobacter sp. SBS5 (assembly GCF_048285575.1). NCBI lineage: Bacteria > Pseudomonadati > Pseudomonadota > Gammaproteobacteria > Pseudomonadales > Marinobacteraceae > Marinobacter > Marinobacter sp. SBS5. The sequence goes on from NZ_JBLWAZ010000004.1 coordinate 324,925, forward strand.
GCTGCGTCTTTTGTGGCAAGCAGCAACGGGGTAATCAAGCCACGATTTATAACGAGTAAAACTCTGCGGGATCGTAACTTGCAATTCAATTGATAATCATTACCATTTCGATCAATTATTCATTGATCGAGCATCGAGTATGTTTTCATCCCACGCCGCCATCACCGCCCTCACTGATCACGGCCCACTTGCCGAGCTCATCAGCATGGGCGGCCCAGTGATGGTCGTTCTGATCGCTGTTGCCTTTGTCGGCGTGGCTACCTTTCTGTATCTCATGCTGTTTGGCGCTTTTTACACCCCCCGATTGACCAAACCACTGCAGCGGCTCGTCGCACAATGGCAGCAATCTTCTGCCGATGCGCCGGTGCAGGCCGCTCGGGAGAATGCCGGATTGCTCGGGCGAACCAATCCGATGATGCATCTGCTGGTTAATACCATGTCGGCCTGCCAGTCCGGCACCAACATCGCGGCCGTGCGGGAAACCGCGGTGCGGGATGCGCAAAACTCGCTCGAACCGTTTGAAGCGCCTCTCAAAATCATTGAAGTGATCGCTGCTCTCGCGCCCTTACTTGGGCTACTTGGCACCGTGATGGGCATGATGGAAGCTTTCAGTGCGATGGCCGCCACTGAAGGCCGGGCCAACGCCAGTCAGCTCAGCGGCGGTATCTACGAGGCTTTGGCCACGACGGCGGCCGGTCTGGTGGTGGCGATCCCCTTTGCAGCGCTCGCGGCGTGGATTGAATTTCGCCTGCGCCGAATTCACAAAACCATCAACAGTGCGCTGGTGAGCGTTTTTAACGTTATCCCGGCCGACGAATTCGCTACAGCCCCTCAACCGGCAAAGCCCGAGGCGAGAAACGCGGAAGCCTCTGTAGAAGAGCAGAACTGCTCATCCGCTGATTTCAGCAGCAACACGCGCCTTGCCCATGCAGCTGGTTGAACCCCGGCCAAGCCGGCCAATGCCGATCCGGATTACGCCACTGATCGATGTGGTGTTCATTCTGCTGGTGTTTTTCATGCTGACCACCCGGCTCACGCCGCTGGATCACCTTGAACTCAGCAACAGCACCCAAGACCGCCGCAACGTTACAGGCGACCCCTTGCCGGAACTTCAAGTATCAGCCGGCGGCATCGTGCGCTGGCAGGAAAACCAGTACTTACTGGCCGAATTACTGCCCGCGTTAAAGGCTGCAGGCATTGGCGAAGCCAATCTAAGCACCACACCGGATTCCGCTCTGGCCGATTTCACCCGCACCCTGAGTGCGCTGAACAACGCCGGCATTACGGCCCACTGGAAGCGTGAAAGCCCATGAACGCATGGGTGCCACCACCGTCCACGTCCGGCAAAGGCCTATTGGATCGGGTTGAAGATGCGCTGTTGCCGCTGATCAATCTGGTGTTTCTGCTGCTGATGTTCTTTATCGTGGCGGGGCAGCTGACGGAGCAACCCCTGCCCGAATTACCCAGCACCGCTCAATCTGAGCAACAACAGGCACCGGAGGCAGATCTGATTGTGAAAGCCGATGGCCAGTGGCAGGTCAGCGGAACCACGCTCACTGAAGACTCATTGTTGTCGGCACTACCAGAACCAAGTGCTTCACAACCCCTGAAACTCGCGGCGGACCAAAGCCTCACAATGGTCGATCTGGAGCACCTGTTGCGACTACTGGAAGACGGCGGCTACACCGAAGTGTTGTTGTTAACGGAGCCGGGCGCATGAACACGCTACCCAAAGGCCCTAAGGTTCTGTTTTTGGTGATGGCTGTCTGCACCACAGCGGTCGCCTTGGTGCTGGCCGCGCCCAGCAAACCGCTGGAGCTGGCAACCCTCGGAGACAGCGCGGTGAATTCCGCCCCGGCTATTAAAATCAGCCTGGCTGGCCGCCACACTCCGGAACCCGCCGCTGAGCCGGAACCGTCTCCTGCTCCACAGCCGGTCACCAAACCGAAGCCAGAGCCAGAGCCAGAGCCCATTGTTGCCCCCAAACCGGAGCCTGTGCCAACTCCGGTTGAGCAAACCCAGCCAGAAACCGCCGAAGCCCCGACCGCAGAGGCCTCGGTATCTGCTGGCGAAGAGGGCCAAGCCCAAGAAGAGCAAGCTGCGGTGCCACTACAAACCGCCGGCAGTGCTTCCGAAATCCAGAGCTATCTGAACAAACTCAGCCGACATTTGGCCCGCTACTACGATTACCCACGAAGAGCCCGCCGCCTCGGCCAGCAAGGCACCTCCGTGGTCGTGTTCGAATTCCGCCGGGACGGCTCGCTCATCGAACACTCGTTGCGCGACAGCTCCGGCCACACCCTGCTGGACGAATCCGCGTTGGAAATGTTGTCTCAGGCTGCCCCCTTGCCCGAAGTCCCGCCCGGAATGCATGGAAACAGCTTCACTTACGCGCTGCCGGTTAGCTTCAAGCTGCGCTAAGCACACCGCCCGCCAAAGCGCCCGGGCAATTTTTTGCCTAGCCAGCAATAGCTCGCCCGGCGACTAAGCAATGGTTTGCTCAGCAAGCCACCAACACTGTCTTGAAAACTATCAACCAACTGTTTTAAAAAGCATTTATAGAACTGGCACAGTCCTTGTTATCCATAACCGCGTCCAGGGATCACCCAACGGACCATTATTCATTCACACGTCATGGAGCAGACTATGCCAACTCCTTGTTATATCAGTATTGAAGGTAAAACTCAGGGCAACATCACCGCTGGTGCATTCACTTCTGATTCCGTAGGTAACATCTACGTTGAAGGTCACGAAGACGAAGTGCTGGTTCAAGAATTCAGCCACGTTGTTACCGTTCCGACTGATCCTCAGTCTGGTCAGCCTTCTGGTCAGCGCGTACACAAGCCGTTCAAGTTCACCTCCGCTCTGAACAAAGCCACTCCGCTGATGTACAACGCTCTGGCTTCCGGCGAAATGCTGCCGAAGGTAGAACTCAAGTGGTACCGCACTTCCGTTGAAGGTAAGCAGGAGCATTTCTTCTCTACCATCCTGGAAGATGCCACCATCATCGACATCGACTGCAACATGCCTCACTGCCAGGACGCTGCCAACGCTGACTTCACTCAGCTGGTAACCGTGTCTCTGTCCTACCGCAAGGTAACTTGGGAGCACGCAGTTGCAGGCACCTCCGGTGCAGACGACTGGCGTTCGCCGATCGAAGCCTGATCTTTCAGGTTCGGTCATGCCAAAACGGCTAGCCTTCGGGCTGGCCGTTTTTGATTGAGTCGACAGGCCTTCATAACTAACATGCCCCTAACTATCGGGGATCTCATGGCCAACGTACCTCAGTCAAGCAAACAAATTGGCACCCTCATGTGCCAAGCCACAAAAACCATACTCTGGCAGCCGGCACAGGAATGGGTGCAGGAGCGCAACAGCCGGGCAGGGCTAGTATTGCGGGTTGGTTCAGGGCAGGCCACCTACCACCGCTATGACCCACGCACCAAGCAGCATCTGATCAATTACGGTGCGCGTATGATTGCCGCCAAGCGTCAGCCGGAGACGGCCCAAGGCTGGTTGTCTTCCCGGGAAATTCGCAAGCGGGGCTATTTTGGCGGGGAGGTCAGCGAATTAAACCTGCTGGCCCATACCTGCTGCCATGAATTTGCCCACCTGCTGCAATACAGCGCCGGGCAACGTCACTATGGTTCGGTTCATAATCGTCATTTTTATGAGGTACTAGACCAATTGCACGCCAGCGGCGCGGCCGATGCGACCCGCCACTTTCTAGCCGAGCAGGCAGGCGAATCCGAGTTAGAGCTTTCTAGCGCTCCCTTTGAGATACAGAGCCCGCGCCTGCAAAGCACCCAGTGGCAAGCGGGGGATCAAGTCTGTTTTGGCGCAGGCAACAAGCAGAAGCAGGGCAACGTCATCCGGGTTAATCGCAAAACCTGCACCGTCGAAGTCAACCAAAGGCCCCGCAAGCTTCTGTATCGCGTACCTTTTTCACTGTTAAGCCCACTAGGCTGACAGGTCTGCCTGCTCTGTTCCTTGTTCGGGCACTGACGCCAGCAGCGCCCGTACCTCTGGGAGGCAAGAGCCGCAGTTACTGCCGCATTTCAGTGCCTCGCCCAGTGCTTCCACACTGTTACAGCCCTCACAGATGGCGCGCAGAATAGCGTTCTCCCCAACCTGGAAGCAGCTACACACCAAAGCACCCATCGGCTCGGCGTCTGCACGTCCCGCAGCCAGCAACGACCAACGTTGTTCGACCCCATCTCCGGTTTCCGCAAAACACTGATCCAGCCATTCAACTCCAGGCATTGTTCCGGCCTCTGCCTCCACCAGAAGCACCGCCTCCAACCGCTCTTCCATCAACCAGACCGCGCGAAACCGGCCACTCGATTCGTCCTCCATGATAAGTTCCGGCTCACGGCCAAAACACTGCCAGCCCAACGCCAGCCAATCCGCTCGGTGTCTACCCGCCAGCCACCACCCGGTGCTATTGAGCAGCACTTGGCGGCTCCAGTAATCAAAAGCAGCCGCCATCGGCGTGGGCAACACGGTCTGATCCTTCGGTAACACCAGCCGGGCCTGCCATTTCGCCAGCAGTGGTTTGATAGCCGCTATACCGTGCTTACTCTCAGGCTGACCGGATATCGGGTCGACCGTCGGAGCCATCAGATCTGAAGCCAAAGCCGACGAAGCAAACTGGCCATTCCAATGGATCGGTACAAACACTTCCCCCGGCCTTTGGTGCGCAGTGCCCCGAACCCGACCGATGAACTGGCCTGAAGGCCCGTTCAAGATGGCCAGCCCACCTTCCACTAGCTCTGAACCGGCCATGTCATCGGGGTGGACCTCAATGAACGGCTCATCCCGGTGGGCAAACAGCTTCGAAGCCAGTCCGGTGCGGGTCATGGTATGCCACTGGTCACGGATGCGCCCGGAGTTCACCACCAACGGGTAATGCTCCCTGGGTTGTTGGCTGGGAGGCTGTGCTTGCACCGGCACCAGCCGGGCCCGGCCATCCGGCGTCGGGAAGCGGCCATCACTGAATAGACGAGGCGTCTGCTGCAGACCACCAGACCCGCCGACTTTAACCGGCCACTGGATCGGCTGCATCTGCTCATAGTCGTCGTCCGTCAGGTGCTCCAGAGCCGCAATGTTGAACATTCGCTCCCCGGCGTTGCGATAACCGGACAAGGCGGCGTGTTCCCGGAAGATTTCCACAGGCTTGTGATAACCAAACGCCTGCGTGTGGCCGAGCGCCCGCCCGACCTCACTGATAATCTGCCAGTCCGGCTTTACGCCTGCCGGCAGCGGAAGAAACCGGCGTTGCCGCGAGATTCGCCGTTCGGAGTTGGTCATCGTGCCATCCTTTTCGCCCCAGCCCGCGGCCGGCAGAAGGATATCGGCGAACGCGGTGGTATCGGTGGTACTGACGCAGTCCGACACAATCACCGTGTCACAACGAGCCAATGCTTCACGAACGCGTGCACTGTCTGGCAGGCTGACAGCAGGGTTGGTGCCCATCACCCAAAGCACTTTAATATCGCCCCGATGCACCGCTTCAAACAGATCCACCGCTTTGAGCCCCGGCCCGTCCGCCAGCCGATCCGTTTCCCAATAATCCGCCACCAGCTGCCGTGCACCCGGCGTGTCATAGTCCATGTGCGCTGCCAGGGTGTTTGCCAAACCGCCCACCTCGCGCCCGCCCATGGCATTGGGCTGGCCGGTTAACGAGAAAGGGCCGGCACCGGATTTACCGACTCGCCCCGTCGCCAGATGACAATTGATAATGGCGTTACCTTTGTCGGTGCCGGCGACCGACTGATTGATGCCTTGAGAGAACGCCGTCACCGTTCGCTCGGTTTCGGTAAACCATTGATAAAAGGCTTTCACATCTTCCCGGGCTAAATCGCACTCCTGCGCCACAGCGTCTATGTCTGGTGCAGACATCTTTGCGGCCTTTAACGTTTCCTCAACCCCGCTGCAGTGCTGTGTCAGGTATTCCACATCCAACGCCTGTTGTTCGTGCATCCACACGAGGAGCCCGTTGAAGAGCAGGGTATCGGTGCCGGGTCTTAGTTTCAGGTGCAAGTCAGCGAGTTCACTCGTTGCGGTTTGCCGTGGGTCAATCACTACCACCTTGCGACCAGCCCGGTGCGCCGCTTTCATGCGCTGATACAGTACCGGGTGAGCCCACGCGGCGTTGCTGCCAGCCAATACCAGCAGGTCCGCCAACTCCAGGTCTTCATAACAGCCGGGCACGCAATCTTCACCGAACGCCCGTTTGTGAGCTGCCACCGCAGACGACATACAGAGCCTGGAATTGGTATCCACATGAGGCGTGCCTACGAACCCCTTCGCCAGCTTGTTGGCAACATAGTAGTCCTCCGTCAGGAGCTGACCGGACAGATAAAAGGCCACGGATCCCGGGCCATGGTCCCGGACAGCATCGGTGATGGCTGAAGCCACGCGGCCGATGGCGTGTTCCCAACCGACTTCTTTACCGCCCACCCTAGGGCCAAAGGACGATTCGCCGCCGGTCACCAATGTTTCATGCAGGGCCGAACCTTTGACGCACAGTCGGCCTTGGTTCGCAGGATGGCTGCTATCGCCGGCCACACCATCCACTCGGGCAAGCACACCGCAGCCTACGCCGCAGTATGGGCAGGTGGTGGCGATGGGTATTGACGCATTCTGATGACGGCTCACGGGGTGTCCTCTTCTATTGCTTCTTTGCCAGTTCGGCCTGGCTTACTTGTAGCAATTTAAGGGCCAGCCCCTAAACACGGGGTTACACACGGTTCCAAGCCGGATAAAAGGTTCACGCTGGTGCAAAGCACTCGTTGGTGCACCAGAAAGCGCCAAGCCGCGGTGCTGGATATTGATGAATACAGCCCCTCCCAACCCGCTCGGAGGCTGGTAACACTGGAGTTTTCAGGAGCTGGCACAGCTTGTGCTGAAGTCTCTGTGAACCATCAAAACATAACAGCACTCCTCTTAGGCAAAGGCGCCTGCTTTCCGGCAACGGAGGGTAGGCGCTTTTGCGTTAAAGAAGGATGCTGAAGATCAGAGCGAGTCACATCATGGCAATAACCCTGAAACACCTTCGGTCAGGCATAACGGCACTGCTACTGGGATTAGCCTCATTGGCGCACGGCGATATCGGACCCGCAGAAAAGCCGGATCTCAAGCTGGGCTTCATCAAGCTTACCGACATGGCGCCCTTGGCCATTGCCTGGGAACAGGGCTACTTCCTCGATGAAGGGCTGTTTGTTGAGCTCGAGGCTCAGGCCAACTGGAAGGTTTTGCTGGATCGCGTCATCACATCGGAACTGGACGGCGCGCACATGCTGGCTGGCCAGCCCCTCGGCGCATCCATCGGGTATGGCACCCAGGCCAACATCATTACCGCCTTCAGCATGGACCTCAACGGCAACGGCATCACCGTCTCCAATGCGGTTTGGGAGGCCATGAAACCACAACTATCTGAAGAGGGTGGTCAACCGGTACACCCCATCAGCGCAGCGGCCCTGAAGCCGGTCATTGAAGAATTTCGGGACCGTGGTGAGCGCTTCAAGATGGGCATGGTGTTCCCGGTCTCCACCCACAACTATGAGCTGCGCTACTGGCTGGCAGCCGGTGGGCTGAACCCCGGTTACTACGCGCCCCAGCGCGGCGACACCAGCGGCACCCTGCAAGCCGAGGTCCACCTCTCGGTAACGCCCCCACCCCAGATGCCTGCGACCATGGAGGCCGGCACCATTCAAGGGTATTGCGTAGGTGAGCCCTGGAATCAACAAGCGGTGTTCAAGGGCATCGGCGTACCAGTGATTACCGATTTCGAGATCTGGCCCAACAACCCGGAAAAAGTCTTCGGGGTCACCGAGGAGTGGGCTAAAAAGTACCCCAACACGCACCTTCGACTGCTTCGCGCCTTGATCCGGGCCGCCCATTGGCTAGACCAGAACAACAACGCAAACCGGGCCGAGGCGGTCAAGATTCTCTCCCAGTCGAGTTATGTCGGCGCAGACCCGGAGGTTATCGCCAACTCCATGACGGGAACCTTTGAGTACGAGAAAGGGGATGTCCGGGAGGTGCCTGATTTCAACGTATTCTTCCGCTATCACGCCACTTACCCGTACCCATCCGATGCCATCTGGTATCTGTCGCAGATGCGTCGCTGGGGCCAGATTCCTGAACCTAAGTCCGATGGCTGGTACATGGAAACCGCCGCAAAAGTATACCGGGGCGATCTCTACGCCCAGGCGGCCAAGTCACTGGTTGACGACGGCCTGATGGCCGCCAGCGATTTCCCGGATTTCTCCGGCGAGAACTTCGAGCGTCCGTTTCAGGGCACGTTAATTGACGGTGTGCCCTTCACTCCCAAAACACCCAACGCTTACATCGATCGTTTCGAAATCGGTCTGAAAGCTGACCAGACGCCTTAAGGGGGAATGCAGATGAATTCGTTAACCGGAAAGCTCGGCCAATCCATGGGCTTCAGCCTCAGACAGCTCTTGGAGCACTTTACGCCCACGAATCTGGCGTCATCTGGCCGCCAATTGATCCTCCCGTTCATTGGCATCTTGGTGTTCGTGGGTTTCTGGCATCTCGCTGCGCCTCAGGTAAACACCTCTCTGGGCACCTTTCCCGGGCCGGCACAGGTCGTGGAACAAGCCGGCCAGCTGTGGCAGGAACATTCGGATCAGCGCGCGAAAGCCGACCGTTTCATCATCATGCAAGAAGAACGCAACGCACGCATTCTGGCTAACAATCCGGACGCCGAAGTTCGCATCCGCGACTACCCCGGCGCCCCCACCTTCATTGACCAAATTGGTACCAGCCTAATCACGGTCCTTGCGGGTTTTCTGGTGGCGGCACTGATCGCCGTTCCGCTGGGCATCCTGTTCGGGCTGAACCGACACTTCCAGGCGGCCGTGAATCCACTGATTCAGATCTTCAAACCGGTATCGCCCCTCGCGTGGCTGCCACTGGTCACCATGGTGGTTTCCGCCACATACGTCAGCGACGACCCGATGTTCGAGAAGTCGTTCCTGACCTCGATGATCACCGTCACCCTCTGCAGTTTGTGGCCCACACTGATCAACACCAGTGTGGGCGTAGCGGCGGTCAACCCGGACCTTATGAACGTGTCCCGGGTACTCAACCTGTCGTTCTGGAGCCATGTTCGTAAAGTGGTGTTGCCGTCATCGATTCCGATGATCTTTACCGGGCTGCGAGTGTCTTTGGGGATTGCCTGGATGGTGCTGATCGCAGCCGAAATGCTGGCTCAGAGTCCGGGGCTCGGCAAATTTGTCTGGGACGAATTCCAGAATGGCAGTAGCCAGTCACTCAGCCGGATTATGGTGGCGGTGCTCGCCATCGGGTTTATCGGGTTTGTTCTGGATCGAGTGATGCAATTGATTCAACGAAAGGTCGCCTGGAACGAAGGCCGCTGAATACAACTCTGTGAATCTGACTTTGGAAGAGGCCGGTCTCGGCACTCCGCAAGCGAATAAGGTGAATTCCATGGCTAAATTACATCTTGAACTGACGGGCGTTGAAATGGCGTTTGAGACGGCAAAAGGTCCGTTCATTGCGCTGGATAATGTGAACCTGAAAATACAGAAGGGCGAATTTGTTTCCCTGATCGGGCACTCCGGTTGCGGCAAATCCACCGTGCTCAATATCGTGGCCGGGCTACTACAAGCCTCCAAAGGAGGCTGCGTTCTGGACGGGCACGAAGTGAATTCACCGGGGCCGGAGCGAGCCGTCGTGTTTCAGAATCACGCCCTGATGCCTTGGTTGACCGTTTACGAGAATGTCGAACTGGCGGTACGACAAGTGTTCAAAAGAACGATGAGCCGGCAGGAACGTAAAGAGTGGATTTTGCACAATCTGGAACTGGTCAATATGGCCCACGCCGCCGGCAAACGCCCCGGTGAAATTTCCGGGGGCATGGCTCAACGGGTGGGCATCGCCAGGGCTCTGGCCATGAAACCGAGTGTGCTGCTGATGGACGAACCGTTCGGGGCACTGGATGCACTGACCCGGGCCCACCTTCAGGATTCGTTGATGGACATCCAGCAGGAATTGAACAATACCGTGATCATGATCACCCACGACGTCGACGAAGCCGTGTTGCTGTCGGACCGCATCATTATGATGACCAACGGACCTTCGGCCACCGTCGGTGAGGACTTACGGATCGAATTGCCCCGGCCTCGCGATCGGGTCGCTCTGGCAGATAATCCCAAGTACGTTCATTACCGCCAAGAAGTGCTGTCGTTCCTCTACGAAAAGCAGCGGAAGTTTGAAACCATCAATACCCGCCGAAGCAGCCAGCAGAAAGCTTCTGGCGACAGCATTCCCGCCAAAGCCACGGCATGATGCACGCCCGGGCTCTGCTTAGGCAAAGTCCGGGCGCTCGCCTTCAGGTCAGCACATTTGCCATGGAAATGAGCGCGCGAGCAACCTCGGGCAGGCGTTTTCCCTGATCCATCGCGAGTTTGCGCAACACTCTGTGGGCTTCGTCATCATTGATATTGCGGTGTTCCATCAATAGCAGAACCGCCTTTTCCTGAACCCGTCGTTCCTCAAGAGCTTCTTTCGCGCTTTGCAGCTCTTCGGACATCTGCTGCAATCGTTGGTTCTGTTCCTGAATCAAATCCAGAATCGACCCACCTGCCTGCACGCCTTGCTCCAGCGAAGCCAATAGCGTTGACTGATCCGCCAACGAACGCCGGGCCTCGGTATAACGTTCCACACAACGGTGGTGAAACGCACTTTCGACCGAACCCTCAATCTGTTTCAGATCGTCCATTCGTTCCGTCATTAACGTGAACCAACGCTCAGCCAGCTTCGGGTCCAACGGTTTGTAGGGGCCGATAGACACCGCAATCTGGCGGAGCCTTTCTATCTCCGTCTCCCGAGGGTGCCCACGAAGTTGCTGCCAACGCGCAAGACTGTCCTTCGGAGCGTGCGCAACAAACACCTCAAAACACCGATCCTGCGCTTCAACAAGGTGCATCATGCGTCGTGACAGTGCACGATCAAAGCGCCCTCGGGCAAACCCGGTTGAGCCAGCCGCCCGCTCCTGCCCACAGTGCTCCTTGCCTGTCATCACTTGCACCAAGGCTACCAGCAGGCCCGCAATGGAAGGCTCCACAACGGTATCCGCGGCCTCACACACCACCGTAATTAGCTGATAGATGGTATCGCTGAACCAGTCCACCGCTGTGTTCGACTCAATCGTCTGTTTCTCGATTCGATGGCGGATGTCTTCAAGCTGCCCCAAACCGTGAAGCGCGCTAGCAATATGGCCAAGCAACGGACTACTGACCGGCTGGCTGATCAGCTCATGTTGAATATCGTTCAACGCCTGATAAAACATCTCTAACCGTTCACTCGTCTGCAGGATAATACCCGCCCGCTCGCCTCCGAACCGCTGGCCTTCCGAGCCCAGATAAAGGCTCGTCACACCTCGCTCACGCTGCAGCTCGTGGATCAGGTGCCCGGTGCTCTGCACCAATCGTCCCATCAACAAAAAGTATTCCAGGCTTCGAACTTCGCATTGTCGCGAAGCGATCAAAAAATCAGCCGCAGTGGCAGCCTGTGGACGGGCCGAACCGGATGTATTACTCACGTTATGGCTCCTGTTGCTGCGCCGGCGGGCAGAGATCGGCAACGCTCACCGAATCTGACCACCAACACCTATTAACATCACGAAGCAATGAACCGAGCAATTAACAGGCCAGACCCGCGGGCTTCATCATCGGGCATGGCGCCCCATCAATGTGCAGCCCATGCGAACAAAACCAAACAAAAATCCAACAAGCAATTGAAAAATATGCACTTTGCAAACTGGCACGGAGATCGCATTACTAAATTCAAGGACGACTAATCGGCCACGGATGGCTGAACCACAAGATCATTGTTGTTGGCATTGGCGCCGGTTCATCGCGCTCTCTCAGGAGAGGGCGGTGCCCCGGCTTTTTTTTTGAATCAGGAACGGAGCTCATTATGACGACAAACCCGAACGCTCCCTTAGTGATCTGCGGCCACGGTATGGTGGCTCAGCGCCTGATCGAAAACCTTGTCGCCAATGGCCACCCTTTCAGCAAGATTGTGGTTTTTAACGGGGAGCCGGTGTCTGCCTACAACCGCATTCAGCTGTCATCCCTACTCGCCAACGAAGTCACCGAAACCGATCTTGAACTCAAGCCCGCCCAATGGTTCTCGCAACATCAGATCGAGGTCCGTAATCACGAACCGGTCACCCGTATTGATATCGAGCACCGCCAGGTTGTCACCGCTCATGGCCGGATTCAGCCCTACAGCAAGTTGGTGTTGGCAACCGGTTCCAGTCCGTCCGCCCTTGGCATATCGGGCGAAGATCTGGACGGCGTGCGGATGTTTCGTAGCCTGGCAGACACCCGGGCCATGATCGAAAAAGCCGGCCACCACCAGCGCGCCTTGGTGATCGGCGGGGGTTTTCTGGGTTTGGAGGCGGCGGAAGGCCTGCGCGCGCGGGGCATGGCGGTCACGGTACTACACCGAAGCAACCACGTTTTAAACCGGCAACTGGATCGTACCTCCGGCGATGTACTAAAAGCCCTGCTGGAGCAGCGTGGCCTGAATGTTTTGACCGGTTATTCACCGAAAGCCTTGCTGGGCAAAAAACAGGTCAGAGCCGTTCAACTGCACGATGATACGGTGCTCGCCACCGATTTGGTCGTCATCGCCACCGGTATTACCCCGAATACAAAGCTGGCTGTGAACGCCGGATTGCGCTGTGACCGCGGCATCTGCGTCGATAGCCAGATGCGCACCTCTAGCCCCTCCATCTACGCGCTTGGAGAGTGCAGCCAATTTGGTAGCCAGACCTTCGGGCTGGTTGAACCCGGCTTTCATCAGGCTCAAGCCCTCGCCGAGCATCTGTGTCTGCAAGCGGATGTCCAAGGTTTTGCAACGGTTGAGATACCCACCCGCCTGAAGATCAGCGGCATTCCTATTTATTCCTGCGGCCGCGTGGAACCCGGCCCTGATACCGAAACCATTCAATGGCGCGATGGCCCCAAGCACCGCTATGGCCGGCTGTTGATTGAACACAACCGCTTGGTCGGCGCCATGTTGCTGGGCGACACCGCCAACGGCGCTTGGTACACCGACCTGATTCGCAGCGCCCAAGACATTTCCGATTACCGAAGCGCCATTGCTTTCGGCAAACCCTATTGTGAAGCAGCAGCCTGAGCGCTGCCTTGAGAGAGGAAAACACCATGAGTAAGCAAACCTTGATCGTGATTGGTAATGGCATGGTCGGCCATCACTTTCTCGAGCAGTTCGTCCAGTCCCCGGCGGCAGAATCGTTCCAGATCCTCGTCTTTGGCGAAGAGAAACAACTCGCCTATGACCGGGTGCACTTGTCCGAATACTTCACGGGTTCCAGCCACGCGGATCTGGCGATGGGGACAGCCGACTGGTATGAAACGAACGACATCGACCTGCACTTGAATGAACAGGTCACCGCCATCGACCGCTACAATCAGGTCGTCAGCACGCCTAAAGGGGTGTATCAGTACGATCAGTTGGTGCTGGCCACCGGCTCTTACCCGTTCGTACCGCCGATTGCCGGCAACGATCACAACGGCTGCTTTGTGTACCGGACTCTGGACGATCTTGACGCCATTCGCGCCAGCGCCAACGAGGCTAAAACCGGTGTTGTAGTGGGCGGTGGACTGCTCGGTCTGGAAGCCGCCAACGCATTGAAGAGTCTGGGGTTGCAGGCCAGCGTGGTGGAGTTTGCCCCGCGCCTGATGCCGGTGCAATTGGATGACCAAGGCGGCGCTTTGCTGCGGCACAAGATCGAAGAGCTGGGCGTTCAGGTGCACACCGAGAAAGCCACCACGGCCATCGTGCCCGGTAGTGAAGCCCGGCTGAGAATGAACTTCTCCGATGACAGCCACCTCGAGACCGACCTGATCGTTTTCTCCGCCGGCATACGGCCGCAAGACACTCTTGCCCGAGACTGCGGCCTGGAAGTCGGCGAGCGCGGCGGCATCGTGATCAACAACCAATGCACCACCTCCGACCCCAGGATTCACGCGATCGGCGAATGCGCGCTGTGGAACAACCGGATCTTCGGACTGGTAGCCCCCGGCTACACCATGGCCCGGACGCTCTCGGCGGCGCTCAATAACGACGATGGTGCCGCGTTCACCGGTGCCGACATGAGCACCAAGCTGAAACTGCTGGGCGTGGATGTCGGCTCCATTGGCGATGCTCACGGTCAGACAGCGGGCGCGCGCAATATCCGCTTCCACGACGAGCAAACCGGCCATTACCGGCGCATGGTGGTCAGCCAGGATGGCCAGAAGCTCTTGGGGGCCATTCTGGTGGGCGATAACAGCCACTACGACACTTTGCTGCAGTACACGCTCAATGGTCTGGACTTGCCCGGCAATCCGGAAGTGCTGATTCTGCCTGAAACCGAGGGCGGAGCGCCCTCCCTGGGTGCCGATGCGCTGCCCGACACCGCATCGATCTGTTCCTGCCACAACGTCACAAAAGGCGACATCTGTGGCGCCATTGATGCCGGTTGCACCGACCTTGGCGGCGTGAAAGCCGAGACCAAAGCCAGTACCGGCTGCGGTGGCTGTACGGCGCTGCTGAAGAAGGTGGTGGACAGCGAACTGGAAAAGCGCGGCGTGGAGGTTTGCACCGATCTGTGCGAGCACTTTCCTTACACCCGTCAGGAGCTGTTCCATCTGGTGAAGGTGAATGGCATTCGCTCCTTCCGTGGGCTGCTCAACCAGTACGGTAAAGGTCAAGGCTGCGATATCTGCAAACCCACGGTCGGCTCCATTCTCGCCAGCTGCTGGAACGACCACATCCTGGCCACAGACCATGTGCCTCTGCAGGACACCAACGACACCTTCATGGCCAACATGCAGAAGAACGGCACCTATTCCATCGTGCCGCGCATTCCCGGTGGCGAGATCACACCGGACAAGCTGATCGTTCTGGGCGAAGTGGCCAAGGAGTACAACCTGTACACCAAGATCACCGGCGGCCAGCGAGTCGATCTGTTCGGCGCCACCCTGAGCGAGTTGCCGGCGATCTGGGAAAAACTGATTGCGGCCGGTTTCGAGACCGGTCACGCCTATGGCAAGTCGCTGCGTACGGTGAAGTCCTGTGTCGGCAGCACCTGGTGCCGCTATGGCGTGCAGGACAGTGTGGGCATGGCGATCCTTCTGGAGAGCCGTTACAAGGGCCTGAGAGCGCCTCACAAGGTGAAGATGGGCGTATCTGGCTGCACTCGAGAGTGTGCCGAGGCGCAAAGCAAGGATTTCGGGGTGATTGCCACGGAGAAGGGTTGGAATTTGTACGTGTGCGGCAATGGCGGGATGCGGCCCCGGCACGCGGATTTGTTCGCGACGGATTTGTCCGATGAGGCGCTGATTCAGGCGATTGACCGGATTGTGATGTTTTATGTCCGGACCGCCGACCGGTTGCAGCGCACCAGTGTTTGGCTGGAGAACCTTGAAGGCGGTTTGGAGTACTTGAAGCAGGTGGTGCTGGAGGACAGTTTGGGTATTGGTGCGGAGCTGGAGCAGCACATGGCGGAGATTGTGGACACGTATCAGTGTGAGTGGAAGACGGCGGTTGAGGATCCTGAGAAGCGCAAGCGTTTCCGGGAGTTTGTGAATGCGCCGGAGCAGAAGGATCCGGTGCAGCAGTGGACTTCGGAGCGGGGGCAGCGTCGGCCTGTTTTGGAATCTGTGTAGTGCTTTGAGCGGGGGCAGGGCCAGGAGGCATGGGGATGCTTTTCTTTCGGAAAAAACAACTCGCTTCGCTCAGGCATCTTTTTTCCTGCAGAAAAGCATCCCCACACCACCCGGCTCACAGGCCTTGGTGAAACACTAGAAAGCAAATTTGGAGAAGATCTATGAAAGCTCGTACTCGTTGGGATGTGGTTTGTACCGTTGAAGACTTGGTTCCGGATTCAGGCATTGCGGTTTGGACGAAAGACGGGCCGGTCGCGGTGTTTTATCTGCCGCATCGGTTGCCGGCGTTGTTTGCGGTCAGTCATACCGATCCGTTCAGTGGCTCGAACGTGCTGGCACGGGGAATTACCGGGGATGTAGGCGGTGAGCCGGTGGTGGCTTCGCCGTTGTACAAACAGCATTTCAGTTTGCGTTCCGGGGTCTGTCTCGAGGATGAAGGTATTCAGGTCCGGACCTATCCGGTGCTTCTGGATGGCGACCGAATTCTGTTGGAATTGCCTGTTTCGGCCGATCAGATGGACACTCAGGCGGCCTGACTCTGGCATTCCGCTGTGCTTGACCGGGTGGTAAGCCGCGTATAGTCTGCGGCAAACCCCCGCGGATTCGGAGTGCCCCAGGTTATGGAAGATCACAGCCAGTTTCGTTTGTTGTCGGAACGGCGGTTTGCACCGTTTTTTGTCACCCAGTTTGCCGGTGCGTTTAACGACAATCTGTTCAAGAACGCTCTTTTGTTGCTGGTGACCTATAACGCCGGTGGCTTGTTCGGTCTGTCTTCCGATGTGGTGGTCAATCTGGCCGCCATGCTGTTCATTCTTCCTTTCTTCTTGTTCTCGGCCGTGGCGGGCCAGATTGCGGATCGCTATGAGAAGTCCGGCATTATTCGCTGGGTCAAGTTGGCGGAGGTCGCCATCATGGCTGTGGCGGCGGTCGGGCTTTGGTTCGGCTGGCATGAGATGTTGCTGCTGTTGCTGTTTTTAATGGGGGTTCAATCCGCTTTTTTTGGTCCGGTTAAGTACGCCATTCTTCCGCAAACTCTGGATAACTCGGAATTGGTGGGTGGTAACGCCCTGGTGGAGATGGGGACGTTTGTCGCCATTCTGCTGGGAACCTTGGTGGCCGGTGTGATGATGAAGGCACCCTTGCCGGGGCCGATGATTGCCGTTGCGGTGTTGCTGGTTGCGGCACTGGGGCTGTTTTCGGCGCTTAAAATCCCCAAAGCCGAAGCTGCTGCTCCGGATCTGAAAATCAATTTCAGCCCGCTGAAAGAAACCTGGAAGTTGATGGCCATTGCCAAGGAGAACCACAACGTTCTGCTGAGCGTGCTGGCGATTTCCTGGTTCTGGTTTTTGGGTGCAGCGTACCTGACGCAGTTCCCCGGCTTCGCCAAAGATGAGCTGCTGGGCGATGAAACCGTGGTCACGGTTTTGTTGGCCATTTTCACGGTCGGCATTGCCTTGGGTTCGGTCGCTTGTGAGCGGATGTCGGGCCACAAGGTCGAGCTGGGCATCGTGCCTCTGGGTTCCCTTGGCCTGAGTCTGTTTGGTATCGACCTTTACCTGAACATGCCGGCACAACCGGTGCCGTCCGACTGGTGGATGATTTTCACCGAGGGCGACTACCGCCGAGTGGCGATTGATCTGCTCGGTATTGGCATCTCGGGCGGTCTGTTTATCGTACCGCTGTATGCCTTTGTGCAACAGGAAACCCCACCGGATACCCGGGCCCGGGTGATTGCGGCTCTCAACGTGTTTAATGCACTGTTCATGGTGGCGAGTGCGCTGTTGGGCATGTTGGTGCTCGGCGTGATCGGGCTCAGCATTCCCGAGTTTTTCCTGGTGCTGTCGATCATGAATCTGATTGTCGCCGCGTTTGTTTACCAGCAGGTGCCGGAGTTCGCGCTACGTTTCGTGATCTGGATGATGTCGCACACGATTTACCGGGTTAAGCACCATGACCTGGACCGAATTCCGGAGGAGGGGCCCGTGCTGTTGGTGTGCAATCACGTGTCCTACATGGACGCGCCGGTGATCGCCGGGGCGGTCAAACGGCCGATTCGCTTTGTCATGGACCACCACATTTTCTCCACGCCGGTGCTGGGCACCTTCTTCCGGATGGCCAAAACCATCCCCATCGGCCCGAAAGCAAAGGTACCGGAGATCTACGAAGCGGCGTTTGAGCGGATCGATGAGGAACTGGCGGCCGGAAACGTGGTGTGTATTTTCCCCGAAGGTCGGCTGACCTCCGATGGTGAAGTTGCTGCGTTCAAATCCGGCGTTGAGCTGATCTTGCAGCGCCGGCCAGTGCCGGTGGTGCCGCTCGCACTCAGGGGGCTATGGGGAAGTTTTTTCAGTCATTGCGGTGGGCCCGCGCTGACCCATCTACCCAAGCGCTTCTGGTCACGGATTCATCTCTTGGCCGATCACCCTGTCAATCCAGAGGCAGCAACGGCCGAAGCACTGGAAGAAAACGTCAAAGCGTTGAGGGGCCCGCACCCCTAACGCGCTTTATCCGGCGACTCACTTCCTGAGCTGTACCCGACGAGTGTTGGGCCAATCAAGTTCGGCGATACTCGCGTTAGTATCGGTTTCAAGATCAATAATAAGAGACCTGCCGTGAAGCCTTTGAACCCGACAGACCAACTGTTCCTCTGGTTGGAAAAACGCCAGCAGCCAATGCATGTGGGTGGCCTTCAGATTTTTTCGTTTCCGGAGGGAGCCCCGGATGACTATGTTGCCCAATTGGCCGAGCAGCTGCGGAAGCACGAGCACATCACCCCGCCATTCAACCAGCGCCTAAGCTATAAGCTGGGCCAACCGGGATGGGTAGAGGACGAGCATCTGGACCTTGAGCACCATTTTCGCTTCGAGGCCTTGGCAACACCCGGGCGTATCCGGGAATTGCTGTCGTTTGTATCGGCCGAGCATTCGCACCTGATGGACCGAGAGCGGCCCATGTGGGAAGTGCATCTGATTGAAGGACTGCAAGACCGGCAGTTTGCGCTCTACACCAAGGTGCACCACTCATTGGTGGATGGTGTCTCCGCGATGAAAATGGCCACTCGAATGCTCAGTGACAACCCGCAAGAAACCAACATGGCACCGATTTGGGCCATGCCAGAGCGGACTCGGTCTGGGGCAAACGATCGCTCGACATCCCTGTGGAGCAGCGTGGCGCACTTGTTGAGAAATTCCGGCCGACAACTCAGCACCATTCCAGCGGTAGCAAAAGAGCTGCTGAAGACCATAAACCGGGCCCGCAAAGATCCCGCTTACGACTCCATCTTCCACGCGCCAAGAAGTGTGCTGAACCAGAAAGTCACTGGGTCACGACGCTTTGCGGCTCAATCCTACAGCCTAAACCGCATTAAAGCTGTCTGCGAAGCATACAACACCACAGTCAACGATGTTGTCACCGCCATGTCGGCGTCGGCTCTGCGCACCTATCTGATCAATCAAGATGCGCTTCCTGCCAAACCACTGATTGCGATGGTGCCGGTTTCCCTTCGCCACGATGACAGTTCTTCCGGTAATCAAGTCGGGGTTATTCTCGCCAACCTGCATACCGACCTCGCAGACCCGAGCGATCGGCTGACGAAAATTCACCACGGCATGCAGGAAGCCAAACAGCGCTACCGCCAGATGTCGCCCGAAGAGATTATTAACTACACGGCGCTGACCCTGGCACCCGCGGCTTTTCATTTTCTAACCGGCATGGCCCCAAAGTGGCAAACCTTTAACGTGGTCATTTCGAACGTCCCGGGGCCGAACACCCCCCGTTACTGGAACGGCGCAAAGCTGGAAGGTATGTATCCTGTCTCCATCGCCATGGATCGCCTGGCGTTGAACATGACCCTGACCAGCTACAACGATCAGATCGAGTTCGGTCTGATCGGATGCCGGCGTACGTTGCCAAGCCTTCAGCGAATGCTGGATTACTTGGAGGACGGTTTGGCGGAGCTGGAAGCCGCCGCCGGTCTGTAATTAACCGAAGCGGACTTCGCTGTTCCGCTCCGAAATCTGGTCGTTTAGCGTCCAGAAATCGTACAACACGCCAATGAAGAACAAGCCGCCGGTAAACAGGTAGATGATGCCGGTAATCCACTTGCCCATGTACATACGGTGCACACCAAAAACGCCCAGGAAGGTGAGTAGTATCCAGCCGATGTTGTAATCGACTTCCCCTTGCTGGAACCGGCTGTCGGCCTCGCGATCCATGGCTGGGATCAGGAACAAGTCAATGATCCAGCCAATGAAAAACAAGCCCAAAGTGAAGAACCAAATGGTACCGGTAATGGGTTTGCCGTAGTAAAAACGATGCGACCCCAGAAACCCGAAGATCCAAAGTAAGTAACCAATAATTTTGCTGTGGGTATTCGTTAGTCCTGACATATCCGTTTACGTCCTCACGAGAGCCAATTACGGCTTAGATTTCGGGTAAATGATCAATAGAGACCAGCCGCCTCCACAAAACTCTAGCTTTCCAACCCGCCCGTCATCACTACTTCGCCTTTGCGCCACAGGCGCCATTCCCCGGGCTGATAGATATCCCAGGTTTCATCGGTGGTTAGAGGCTCTGTGACAATCACGCTGACGATATCGTTGGGGGTGGTTTCGGCTTCGAAGTCGATGGTGACATCGGTGTCTTTCAAACGGGCCGGGCCGAATGGTGCACGGCGGGTGATGCTGGCCATTTTGGTGGTGCAGTAGGTAAACAACCAATCGCCGTTACTGAGCAGCAGGTTGAATACGCCCTGGCTAGCGTAGTGCGAAGAAAGGGTGACCAGCCTCTCGACTACCTGCTCAAGGTTGTCATCACGGTGGCAGTGCTCTCTCAGATGATTGAGCATGTCGCAAAATAACGCTTCACTGTCAGTGCCACCAACCGGTTCGTAATACCCCTGTTGTGCACTGAAGTCTGATAGCTGGCCATTATGGGCAAAAACCCAGTAGCGCCCCCAGAGCTCACGAATAAACGGATGGGTATTGGCCAAGCATATCTCGCCCACGTTTGCCTGCCGGATATGACAGACCGCCACTTCGCTTTTGATCGGGTGGGTTTGTACCACTTCGGCAAGGCGTGAGCTGGCACTGGCATCAGAGTCGTGAAAACAGCGAATACCTTTGCCTTCGTAAAAAGCTACGCCCCAACCATCTTTGTGAGGCCCCGTTTCGCCACCCCGGCGAGTCAGACCGGTAAAGCTGAAACATAGGTCAGTAGGGGTGTTGGCACTCATGGCCAGCAGTTCACACATGGTTCGATGAATCCTCGAGCAAAATAGACGGTCAGCGTAAGCATACCGTATTCAGCCCTCACCTCCAGCCAATGCACCTGCAGTCTAGGTGGATAACCCAGCAAAAGACGAGGCAACCTGATTACGGCCAGCCCGTTTGACCCGGTAAAGGTGCTGATCTGCCACCGAGAACAAGCTATCCGCCTGTCGGCCATCCTCTGGCCATTGCGCCATGCCAAACGAAGCCGTCACCTTTATGCCTGTACCACCATAACTCAACTCCCGAACTGCGATGCGCTGTCGTAGCTCCTCTATCAATTCATAAGCAGCCGTTGGTGACACATCCCTCAGAATCAAACCAAACTCTTCACCGCCCAAGCGGCCGACGAAATCGGTGGTTCGTAATCGATCGCGCAGGCACTTGCCGATCTCCTGCAACACGAAGTCGCCCGCCTCATGTCCAAGCGTATCGTTGACGATTTTGAAGTGATCAATATCCATCATCACCAAAGCGAACGCTGTGTTACTGCGCTCACTTTCCGCAATGGTCCGGGTCAGCGTAGACTGGAAGTTCCCGCGATTAGCCAGCCCCGTCAGCGTATCCGTCTGGGCAACTTCGATTAAACGCTGTTCGGCTTCTTCTCGCCGAGCTTCGTACATATAAATGAACACCTGCATCAAGCTACTGCATAGCACCATGTTCAAGAAATCAATCACGAAGTCGGCCCTGCTAAGCTCAGCAAGACCCGCAAGATAGAAGAAGTACACCACGCAACCCAAGAGCATGAATGGCACGCTCAGCATCATGCCTTCGCGCCTACCCAGCAATAGATACGCAAGTACAGGCATCATCAACACCCAAACGAATGCCGCCGTCGAGGCGTCAGGCAACAGCATGATGGCAATGAAAAAAGAGAACAGGGTGAGCAGATAGCCATAGACCCACCGCTCAAAGTGCAGTGTGTGATTGATTCTGGCAACGCCCAGAAACGATAAGCTACCGACGATGACTTCAGCGGCTGATACCCAAGGATGACCGCTGAAAAGCTGGAGCACGGCAAACACCATGAGCGACAACCCTGTCACCCAAAACAAAAACCGGGCGAGTGATCGACGGTGGTTATCCCTAAGCCCGGAACGGCTTTGCATCAGTGCTTTGCCTAAATCCGGGTGATTGAACTTATCCATACTGATTCTGCCTTAGATCAGGCTTCTAATTATTATCGCGGATTAACTGACTATAAAACACGTAGTCCGCTTTTCCCTAACGGTTTCGAACACGGTCAGTTATAGAGATTTTTACGGGAGAAGCGTTCAACTAAGGGTTGGTATGCGGCACCCAACAACCGGTTTATGGCATCGATACCCCAAGCATCAGGCCCGACCAGAATCCGGGATTCATTCTTCAAAATCCCTTTCACGATAATCTCGGCGGCCTTGTCCGGCGTGGTCATGGCCAATTTATCAAAGCCCTTACGCTGGGCTTCAGCATTTTCAGTTTTACCCATACGAGCGGCGTTGGCGATATTCGTGCGAATGCCACCTGGGTGGACGCAGCTAACCTGAACCGGCTGGCGTTCGAGTTTCATTTCTTGTCGCAGCGATTCCGTAAACCCACGCACCGCAAATTTAGCAGCATTGTAGGCACTCTGTTTAGGCACACCTATAAAGCCAAACACACTGGAAATATTCACCACGTGACCATCACCGGACGCGATCAGGTGGGGCAGAAAAGCACGGGTACCATGGGTAACACCCCAGAAATCGATATCCATGATCCACTTGAAATCTTCATCCGTCATCTCGCGAACGGATGCCGACAACGCAACGCCGGCGTTATTGATGACAAGATTGACCGCCCCAAAGTCTGCGCGTACTTGCTCGGCGTGGGCGTATATCGCGTCACGATCAGACACATCCAGGTAGTAAGATTTCACGTCTGCTCCGTCACAAGAAGCCACTGTTTCTGCCAAGCCGACTTCGTTAACGTCAGACAGCGCCAAACGACAACCCTTAGCGGCCAATACTTTCGCGAGCCCTCGGCCAATGCCTGAACCGGCTCCTGTCACCACAGCCACTTTATTTTTGAAATCTTTCATGCGGACAACCTTTCGTATTATTGTTGGTCAATACCAACACACTTTAGTACCTCCACACTGTAATGCTTAGTTCAAACCTCGCTATGGCAGTAAACGTTTCTTGACGTGGTCATTCCGGCCACACCACTTAAGCCCAATCCGTGCAGCCAGTCAGAGACGGCATCGAGTTCATTGGTTACAATCAAGATTCTTCTGAATTCATGCCCTTCGCTTGGAACTGATTATGGAATGGAGTCTTACCCACTTATGGCTGATTCTGGCTTTGGTCCTCAGCCTTGCTGAACTCACCTCCGGCGTGCTTCTGCTGCTGGCGCTTGGGATTGCGGCCGCGCTGACGGCGCTGGCGTCTTTTCTGGGCGCTTCGTTTGAATGGCAGCTGGTCACTATGGGCGTGATGTCCGGCATTCTGGTGCCCGTCGCGATCCGCTGGATACGCCCTCGTTTTTCGCCCAAAGGCGTGGCCTACGGCACCACCGGAACCGGTGTCGAACACGGCAAAACCTATCGGACGCTGTTGCGTGACTTCGATGGCGCGACCGGCATCAAGATCAACGGCGACTTCTATCGCCTGAAACTCGCCGATGGCAGCAGCCCCGAATTACCGGAAGGCACAGCAGTGATTTTTGACAAATTTGATGGCACCACTGCCATCGTGCACCTCGCGCAACCCAAACAGGAAGGTTAATCATGGAAGCATTCATTACTCCAGGGCTGGTTATCAGCTTAATTATTGTCGCTGTTGGCATTTTCATTATTGCCAAGGGCCTGGTGATCATTCGCCAATCTGAAGTCATGGTCATCGAGCGGCTGGGCTCGTTTAACCGCGTACTGGAAAGCGGCATCAACATCATCATTCCGTTTATCGAAAAACCCCGCCCGATCAGCATGATTCGTTACATGCGCATGGGTGAGGAATACCACCCGGTGACCAGCGACGAAATTCGCATCGACCGCCGTGAAACCGTCATGGATTTCCCGGGTCAGCCCGTTGTCACCACCGACAACGTGACGGTGAAAATTAACGGCGCGCTCTATTACCAGATCATCGACCCCCGCCGTGCCGTTTACGAAGTCGCCAACATGAGCCAAGCGGTGGAAGTACTCGCTAAAACCACTCTGCGTTCCGTGGTCGGTAAGATGGAGCTGGACAAGCTGTTTGAATCCCGCAGTGAAGTAAACAGCGCCATTCAGGCAGAAATGGAAGAAGCCGCATCAAAGTGGGGCGTCAAACTGACCCGTGTGGAAGTGCAAGACATCAGCATGCCGGAAGAAGTGGAAGAGGCCATGCGCCTGCAGATGGCAGCCGAGCGTAAGCGTCGTGCCACTGTAACGGAAGCTGAGGGTGAAAAAGCCGCAGCCATTGCAATGGCTCAGGGCCAGCGAGAATCCGCCATCCTGAACGCTCAGGGCGACAAGGAATCCGCTATTCTGCGCGCTCAAGGTGAACAGGAATCCATCCGCCTGGTACTGAATGCCATCGGCGAGAATGAAGAAAACAAACGCACCGTTGTTGGCTACCTGCTGGGCCAGAGCTACATCAAAGCCCTGCCGACCATGGCCAAAGACGGCGAGCGCGTGTTCGTGCCCTATGAATCTACCGCGCTGCTCGGCTCCATGGGCATGTTCCGAGAGTTGGCCGGCAGCCCCGAAGATGTCGTTCGTCAAGGCTTGCGCAGCGGCATGGTCGCCTCCGCCGGCACCAACTGAGAGCGCCGAAGCGCTCGCTAACCCAATAGGTGGTCCAGCGGGCGCTCATAGCTGGGCGCGAATACTTCAAGGAAGTACATCACTTCCGGCGAGGCGTCTTCTTGCAGGCGGCGGAGAATCTGCTCCGCTGCCGGCTCGAATTCTTTGTTACCGGTCTGAATTTCGGCCCGACACTTCAACAGCGCAGACAACCGGTCCGCGGATTTGATCAGCTCTTGCTCTTCCTCCGTCCATTGCGATTCCCGCAGGTAGGGCGCGAAAGCATCCTGCAACTCATCGGGCAACAACGCCAACAGCTCAGCTTCCGCTTTGTGTTCGATGTCGCCGAACACTTCCCGCATGACTTTCGAGTGATACTTCACCGGGGTCGGCATGTCACCGGTAATCACTTCGGTGGCATCGTGATAGAGCGCGGCGGTCGCAATGCGATCAGCGTTTACCTGTCCGCCAAATTGATTGTTTCGGATCAGCGCCAACGCATGGGAAATGGTAGCCACTTCCCACGAGTGGGTCGCCACATTTTCTTCGATGGCATTGCGCATCAGGCCCCAGCGTTTGATCCAACGCAGCCGGGACACATACGCAAAAAAATGGCTAACGGGCGTTTTTCTCAGACTCATTCAAGGCTTCCTGTTCGATTCACGATCAGCGCACATCCAGCGTGAAAGGCACGATCACGTTCCCGTGCTCATCCAGCTCCGATTGCTGCAGGGTATCCAATGTGAAAAGCTGGCCAGCGGGTACGCCGTGGGTATCTTTCAATAGCCGATGGATAGCTTGACCTCGTCTGGCAGCCAGTTGACTCAAAGCCTCCGGTGGCAGCTGGCGCTCACCCACGCGGTATTCCTGCTGCACTTCAGTCCATGCTTCTTCCGTGACGGCTTCACCGGCTGCCTTCATACGCTCTTTCAATAACACCAGACCATCGGCATTGGGTGCCGCCGCGCCACGAATACTTAACAGCAAGTCCGGCCGGTCGTTCAGCGCCTTCGCCAGCGCAGCTATCTTTTCAGCTTCGCCGTCCGCCAAAGCAATTTTACCGGGCACAAAGCTCACCCGCCCCAACTCCTCACTGCTGAAGCCTGCAAAATCCGCCAAAGAACCCAACATACTGAATGGCGAAGCCGCCGCTTTCACCAGAAGGTTCACAAAGGTACGCATCACCACCTGACCAATCCGGAAGTCCGGGTTTGCGATATCGCCCTCAATGGGCAAATCCACTTTAATGATGCCCTGCTGGTCGGTCAGTAAGGCCAACCCCAACTTCACCGGCGCCTTGACCGCGTCTTTACTGGACACCGCTTGGCCAAGCCGCATCCGATCCAAAACCACCTGATTCGAAGCCTTCAAATTCGAGCCGGTAATTTCATAATCCAGCTCAAGATCCAATTTTCCGGCATCCACCGCGTAACCCAAATAGCGGCCGAGATAGGGCGAAAGTACCGGTAACGACAAGCCCTCCATGGTGAGTTTCAAGTCGCTGGTTTCGTCCGTGCCTAAAGCACCCAGCGTGCCCTCGAATGTCACCGGGGCACCACCCGCCAGTTCACCTTTCAAATTAACCAGCCCCTGCTGAGGCGGCACGTTGGTGATACCGCTCACAGAACCTGACAAAGCTTCAAAGGTGGTGCTGAACGCCGGCTTGAGCGTCCGGTCGGTGTAACCCACCGAGCCATCATCAATGAGCAACTCTCCGATCCGGAAAACAAATTCAGGCTCGCCATCTCCTTGCTCAGCGGATGCTTTATCGGGCACAGGAGTATCCGGGCCAGTTTTGACAATGCTTTCAACATTGTGGGCACCGCCTTCTACCCGAACCACATTGAGCGAAGGCTGTGCAAGCGTTACCGTGCCAATCTCCAATCGGGCAGGGTTAACGTTGAATTCCACCGGAGCCAGTCGCAGCAATTGCCAGGTCACCAACTGGCCGTCCTGGCTTGGAAGGCGAAGGTCAAAATCGGTTATCTGTGCCGAGCCACTGAAAGTGCCTGTCATCGGAGCGTCTTGCCCATCAAGATCCAGATTGCCGTCGAAGCCGAGCTTGCCGTCCCTCACCGCGACATTGGCACCGAGCTGAATGTACGGCTCAACCGCCGCCAAAACGATGCCCGAGCCAGCCAATGCCGCTTCGAAATTGAATGGGCTCGGTGTGATTTGCCCCTTAGCCGTGATTTGGCCACCACTGGCCAGCTTGGTCGACAGATCATAGGATGCCGGTTCATCCATTCGGTGGGACAGGGCACCCAAGCTTACCGCCAAATCCACCAGCTCCAGCTCAGCGGGTTGCTCAGTTGCCTCATCCCGCCAGCGCACGCGGCCCTGTTTTAACTCGGCGCCTTGCACTTCCCAGTGAAACGCCGGCCCTGCGGTCTGCTCCCCGTCAGCCCCTGGCTCTGTTTCGGCAGCCGGCAGCGAGGCTTGCCAGTCGATACTGCCATCCGCTCGCCGGGTTGCTGCAACAAACGGCTGGTCAATCGTCACCATGCCCACCCGAGCTTCCTTCGCAGCCAGATCAAAACCAATGCCATCAACAGACAGCCCTTCGATGCTCAACGCAGGTTCTTCGAGGTCTTCTGCCAGAGCCAACGCCAGCTTCTTAACCTGTAACGCGCCGTTGGACGTTTCCAACTGAAAACCACGTTCGTTTGAAAGCCAGTAATCCGATTCAACCGTGACCCGTCCATCCTGCAGCCGCCATGACAGGTGCGGCTCAAGATATTTCGCCAAGGTTTTATAACTCACCTCAGAAAATCGAACCCGACCCTCGGAATACAACGGGTTAATACTCAGCTCGCCCTCCCACTCGAGGGTCTGTTCACCGATGGCGGCCATGATGGAATAGCGGCTATCCTCTTCACCCCGCGACCATGTAGCCAGATCGTCAACCGCAAGATCCAGCGGTTCAACCTGCAATTCGACGGTGTCATCCTGAGTGAAATCTCTGAACAACAATCGGCCATCCTCAATGGCCAAATGCCGGAAATAGAGTTTAGGCGGCTCGGAGTCTTCTTGATCAGCCTCGGGCGCTTCCTCTTCTACTCCCGGGTTTGCTTGATTCCAGTCTCGGGCAAAATTAACGGAATAGTCTTCCAGCAGATCCAAACGCACGTCGGGCTTCATCAGAAGTATTTCATCAAACCCGACAACCCCTCTGGCAAGCTGCAACACGTCCAGATTCACTCGTAAATGATCAAATGCGGCAACCGGACGGTCATCGGAGTCCTGAGCTGAAAACGCATCGACCTCCAGGCTGAATACAAAGGGATTGAAGCGGATATCAGAAACCTGAGCCTGCCAACCCATTCTTTGCTCCAACTGGTTCGGAAGCTCTTTTTCAAGCCACCACGGCAGTAATAGAAACCCTGCCAGCGCATACAGCACCAGCAAGACACACAGCCCGATCAACAAGTTTCTTACCCAATGACTTACCGCCACTGATTGGCCCACAAATCACTCCCTTATTCGGTATGGTCACACGCAATGCATATCTCTCAAGCATAGCGTTCACACCCCGGCTTTGTCAGCCAAACCTGACAGCGGCCGCCGAACCCTATATCCTCAGCAGATTACGACTCCTGTGACCGCCAACGGAGAAAGCAGTATGGATATCGGCGATATGCGTCGGGACTTTGAAAGCGAGGGTCTGGACCGGGAACATTTGAATGACGACCCGGTAATTCAATTCCAGAATTGGTTCGAGGACAGTCGCAAGGCTGGCATTCTAGAACCTAATGCCATGTCTCTGGCCACCAGCGGCGCAGACCAGATGCCCGATATCCGAACGGTGTTGCTGAAGTACTTCGATGAACGCGGCTTTGTTTTTTACACCAACTACGGCAGCAGAAAAGCCCGCGAACTCGATGAGAATCCCCGCGCAGCACTGCTATTCCCTTGGATCGGCCTGAACCGTCAGGTTCGGATTCAAGGCAAGGTCGAGAAAGTCAGTAAATCAGAATCACTCAGGTACTTCACCTCCAGACCCCGAGGCAGCCAAATCGGCGCCTGGGTTTCCGAACAAAGCAAAGCCATTACATCACGTGGTTTACTCGAGCAAAAAGTTGCGGAAATGAAGCGCAAGTTCAGCTCCGGCGAAATTCCCCTTCCTGATTTCTGGGGTGGATACCGAGTGGTTCCGGAGCGGATCGAATTCTGGCAAGGACGACCAAGCCGACTTCACGACCGATTTGAATACGTGAGAGAAGCAAATGCTTGGACAATCGAACGGCTACAGCCCTGAAACACCTCAAATCTGGCTGTGCCATCAAATAACGCGTGTACCGGATTCTTTACCGGACTGGCTGACTTCTTTTGAGCGCGACACGCTGGCAAAGCTTGAAGGCCCGCGGCGTGGCGAATACCTGTCCAGCCGCTGGCTGATCAGGCAAGGTTTGAGCAATATCAGTGGCGAACCGGCGGAGCAATGCCAGCCTGTCGATGGCCGGCCCGTTGCCTCACAGTTTCCGGCCGGCTGGCACCTGTCACTGAGCCACACTCAGGGGCTCAATGCGGTGGTTATCGGCCCAACACCCTTAGGCATCGATGTCGAACCGAGCCAACGTAAGCCGGATTGGCAGGGCGTTGCCAAGCGCTGGTTTTCGCCGGTTGAGCAGGAATGGTTACTGAGGGCCAACGACCCCTACAATTTCCTGAAGGTCTGGACCCTGAAAGAGGCCTGGCTGAAAGCTACGCGCCGCGGCATTGCGGGCAATTTGCAGACACTGGAAGTCCGAAAAGACTTCGAGCTGTATGGTGACCAACCCGATCGTCGGTGGCACAGCTGCTGCTGCTCCGTTGAGGGATTTCTCGCGACGCTGGTGTATCAAACCAACAATCCCGACCGGGAAGCCAGCTGGCCGGCCGTTACCCTGCTGGAGCCACCACCCGAGGATTATAATCTCGCGGCGGCAGAGCCTCTGGAGACCATCTGGGAGCCGCTTTACCATCGGACGATTCGAGCCAAACGTTAGGAACGACTATGCCTGAGACTCAGCCGCGGTGCCCCTGGTGCGGTACAGATCCACATTACGTGCATTATCACGATACTGTCTGGGGTCGGCCAGAGTATGACGATCAGGCACTGTTTGAGAAACTGTGTCTGGACGGGCAGCAAGCGGGACTGAGCTGGCTCACCATTCTACGGAAACAAGACACCTACCGAGCGGCTTACGCCGACTTTGATCCGAACAAAATCGCACGCTTTACAGAGCAGGATCAGGCTCGGCTGCTTGATGATCCCGGCATTATCCGGAATCGCCTGAAAGTTCAGTCAATTATTCGAAACGCTCGAGCCTATCTGGCACTGCAACAGCAGGGCATAAAGTTTTCCGAATTCCTGTGGCAGTTCGTGGCACATCGCCCGATACAAAACCAGTGGCGCTCCGTTGACGAGGTCCCGGTGACCACACCGGAATCAGAAGCTATGTCCAAGGCCCTGAAGAAAGCTGGCTTCAACTTTGTCGGCCCCACCATTGTGTACGCGTTTATGCAGGCGACCGGTATGGTCAACGACCACTTGGTGAGTTGCAAAGCGCATCAGGAATGCCGAGAACTGTCGTTGCAGGATTAACGGCGAGAGAAAGAAAAGGAGCGTCGGGAAGGGTGATCGGACACGCCCGGCCATCTCTAATGCGGCCGACCGGGGCGGCCGATCGGGAGGCAAGACAACCTCCATTACCCGCAGACGAAGCGACCGAGTTCGCCTACGGGTAATTTTCAGGGCGTCTCAGACGCCGCGACGATCGCATACTCATGGTTGTGGGGCTCAATCAGCGCACCGTGCAACGCAGAGATGGCGGAGTCGTAGTGGTCTTCGTCAATCACAAACTGAATATCCACCTGGCGCATGCACTGGTGAATCGCCAGAACACTGATGTCTTTGTCTGCCAACGATTTCACTGAACGAGCCAGAATACCCGGCACTTTCATATCGCTTCCAATGGCAGACACCAGCGCCACCTTGCGAGTGCTCAGTTCAGCATTCGGGAAGGCTTCTTCCATCGCTTTCACCACACGCTTCACATGCTTGAGCGTTGTGTCCACGTAGTGGGTGATGGTGTTGGCGTTGGTATCCTTGGAGATAAAGCGCACTTTGTAGCGCGCCAGAATATCCAGCAATGCACGGTCGGAACCGGGCTCACCCTGCATGTCCTGATCGAATACTTCGATCGCAAATACACCCTTGGCACCCGCAATGATCTCAACTTGCGGCTTCTCACTGACGTAGTCGCCGGTGATCAACGTTCCCGTGTGCTCTGGCTCAAAGGTGTTCATTACCCGCAGAGGAATCTCGTTCTGGCGCAAGCCTTTACCGGCACGGGGGTGAATCGCTTCCATTCCCAGGTTCGCCAGCTGGTCTGCCACGTCGTAGTTGGTACGACCCAAAGGCACCACCTTTTCTTCGCCGACGATGTTCGGGTCAGCAGAACTCAGGTGATACTCCTTGTGGATAATCGCTTCGCAGGCGTTGGTCATGACCGCAATGCGACTGAACGTCATCTCACTGTAGCCACGGTCGAAGGTACGCATCAGACCTTCTTTACACTGAGCGTAACCGGTCACGATGGGCAGCTCGCGGCTGAGATCGACATTGTCAAAGGCCTGTTTCAGCTTCTCATCGAGAGGCATCAATTCACTATCACGCCAGCCAGTCAGATCAACAAAGCGGGCGTTGATACCTTCTTGCTGCAACTTCAGCGCAGTGTTAAACGCACTGTGAGCTTCGCCGATACCCGCCAGCATTTCCCGCACCGTCAGCAGGTGCTCTTCCAATTGGAATTGACCGTAGGAACATAGGCGCTGAAGATCAATCAGACAGCCCCGAACCCCTTCAATGCGGTCGGTAATGAACTGGTCGGCCTGTTGCTTCAGCATCGGGTCCGTAAACAGATCACTGTTAATGTCTGTCAGGAGCTTGATCAGGGTAGTGAGATCATCACCCCAAGCCCAATCAGACTCCGCATCAGCAAACAGGGCGTAGACACCCGGCTCACCGGTTTTTTTATGCTCCAGCAATTCGTTAGTGACGCCACCATAGGCAGACACAACGAAAATCCGCTGGTAGAGGTCGTTCTTGTCGCGCTGACCAATAATAATATTGTCGCGCACGGCCTCGTAGTTGCTCATTGAAGTACCGCCAATTTTCTCGACGGTATGCTGTGCCGTAGTCATAGTCTTGCCTTTATCATCTGCAGAAGAGGTACCAGTTGGAGCGGGCGTCTTAAGACGCCTCGCTGACACTCTTCTGCATGACTTCAGCGACACTCTCGCCCAGCAACTTGGCACCAAGACGCAAATCGTCTTC
Source organism: Marinobacter sp. SBS5 (assembly GCF_048285575.1). NCBI lineage: Bacteria > Pseudomonadati > Pseudomonadota > Gammaproteobacteria > Pseudomonadales > Marinobacteraceae > Marinobacter > Marinobacter sp. SBS5. Next base: position 356,998 of record NZ_JBLWAZ010000004.1, read on the forward strand.
GCTGGTGGTCAGCGGCATCAGGCACTTGATAACTTCATCATTCGGACCACTGGTTTCGATGATCAAGCCTTTCTCGAACGCCAGCTTGGTGATCGGACCGGTCACTTCCGGATTCGCCGCTTCGATGCCGCGCATCAGACCACGACCCTTAACCTTGAACTCACCCGGATACTTGTCACAGATGGCCTGCAGCTCATCACCTAACAGCTTGGATTTGGCTTTCACCGAGTTCGCGAACTCGTCGTCCTTCCAGTAGGTATCGATGGCTGCACGCGCAGTCACGAATGCCATGTTGTTTCCACGGAAGGTACCGTTGTGCTCGCCGGATTCCCAGATATCCAGCTCTGGCTTGAACAGCACCAAGGCCATCGGCAGGCCATAGCCACTCAGAGACTTGGATACCGTTACGATGTCCGGCTTGATGCCAGCAAATTCAAAGCTGAAGAACTCGCCAGTACGACCGTTACCGGCCTGGATATCGTCCAGAATCAGCAGAATGTCGTGCTTCTCGCACAGCTCAGACAAACCTTTCAGCCATTCCGCACGAGCAGCGTTCAGACCACCTTCACCCTGAACCGCTTCGACAATGACGGCGGCAGGCAGCTCAATACCGGAAGAGCTGTCAGACAGCATCTTGTCCATGATGGCCAGTGAATCAACGTCCTCACCCAGGTAACCGTCATAGAACATGAAATCAACGTTGCCCAGGGGTACACCAACACCGCCACGGTGGTGCTTGTTACCGGTCGCCGCAACGGCTCCGGCCGTCACACCGTGGAAACCGTTGGTGAACGAAATGATGTTGGTACGACCTTTCACCTTACGGGCCAGCTTCATGGCCGCTTCTACACAGTTGGTACCAGTCGGACCAGTGAACTGCATCTTGTAGTTCAGGCCACGAGGCTGAAGGATGTTCTTCTTATAGGACTCCATGAAGTCCTGCTTGGCGGTGGTGAACAGGTCCAGACCCTGACTCACGCCATCGGCTTCGATGTACTCGAGCAGCGCTTTCTTCAGGATGTCGTTGTTGTGGCCATAGTTCAGTGAACCGGCACCGGCCAAAAAGTCGAGGTACTGCTTGCCATCTTCGGTGTACAGGTGCGCGTTCTTGGCACGATTAAAAACCACCGGAAAGGCGCGGGAATAAACACGTACTTCGGATTCTGTAGACTTAAAAATTTCCATTGTCTTGCCTCTTAGCATAGTAGGTTCGAGGTTGGGCTCGGCGGTTTGCTGGTAAAACGTATCGGTCGCAACAAACCTACCGGGCGTTTATTTCAGCCACATAACAGGCCCACCTCGGGCGGCCCGGGCTGTATAAAATCGCAGTCAATAATTCACTAGCTGTGAATCAGAGCTCTCAGACAGGCTTTGTAAAAGGTCCGATGCGTAGCAAGAACTCAGAATCGTGCTTGCCACCAAAATGGGTGCCTTTCTCAAAGTGCTCGTGGTAGGTGAGCTCTGCACCTAGATCACGGGCGAACGAGCGGAACAGTGCCCAGGAAGCTTCATTGTCTTCCGTAATCGTGGTTTCCAAATGGGTAACACCCTTGCAGGCGTCACGACCCACGATCTCTTTCAGCATTCGCTTGGCCAGACCCTGTCCACGACCTTTCTCGTGTACGGCCACCTGCCAGACAAACACTGTCTCGGGCTGTTGGGGAGGAATGTATCCGGAGATAAAGCCGACTAGATCGCCTTCTTTCTCCGCGGCCACGCCGGTGTCGGCAAAGTGGCTGCACTGCAGGAGGTTGCAGTAAATCGAGTTGGGGTCCAGAGGCGGGCATTCCGCCACCAACTGGTGGAGCCTAAAGCCATCATCCTTGGTAGGTTTCCGCAGGGTGATGGCGGTGGTATTCGATCCTTCTGAGGTCATAACGTTGTCAATTCGCGTCAAAATTCAGGCCTAAATTATATAGACCACGAAATATATTTCAAGTTGAGCACCTAAACCGACCAAAGACGCCCACTTGAAACCCGGCTTTGATTCGCGCCCATCGCACGATCTTAAGGGACTGCCTCAGCCTAAAACAGCGCCAGAACCACTGCGCCACGGGCGTTTAGCCACAGCACCCCCTCCTAGCCTTAAAGATAGACCAAGCTCCAAAAACGCGCCAATAAAAAATAACGACAATCAAAACCTTTAGGGCTCCAAATATTGAAACCGTTACGGCTAGGACCGGCAGTTCCTGATCGCTACCACGCTCCGGAATCACCCTTGGGCCCAGGTACGACAACGTTGGCCAATCGGCGCACCAGAAGCGGGACAAAAAATCCGGTCGTACAGATCAGGATTCCCCACGCATTCACCCCCAACAGCATGGCGTACTTGCCCTCACCAATGGCCCAGCTCTCGGGAACCAAACCCACCGTCAGCAACACCCCGAGCCCAAGGCCAGTCCAGAAACTCAGATGAAAACTCCAGGGCGACCAGCGGGTGAAGCCATAGAACAGGAACACCGGCGCCAGCCCCATCACCATGGTGCCGGATATGGTGGTGGCGGTTAGAATGTCGGTGCCGGCAAACATCGGGATATTCCCCACGAACGCGAACACCACCATCACCGCCGCTCCAGCCCGAATGCTTGGCAACTTACCCCCGGCACGCCTGGCCAGCTTCGGTAAATCCACCGCAAGAGATTTCGCTAGCGAAGTAAATGTAGAATCCAAGGTAGAGCCTGCCGAGGTCATCATCACCACACTCATAAAAAACAGGGCCGCCAAGCCCAGAGACTGGCCCACCGCCGCAGGTGCGTTACCCATAACCTCAATACCATTCAGCCGGGCATGCACACCCACCAGACTAAAGATAAACACCGCCACAAATCCGAGCAGACCTGCCACCACAAAGCTTTTGAGCATGGTTTTCTCTTTGTTCACAAAGCCCCGGTCGGTTAGCACGGGGTCGTGGAACGGGTAACTGAACATCTGCAGCAAAGCCACCAGCAACAGATCAACTCCGCTTTCCAGCCGGAACTCGCCATTGCTCAGAAGGGCGCTGGTTTCGTTACCCGGGATGATCAGAAACAACACAGCGCCAACGAAGAATACGAAGACAAAGGCCTGGATCACATCGGTGAAAATCGATGAACGCAACCCACCCTTGAGGCTGTAGGCGAGGGTAAACGCCGTAAACACCATCGCGGCTGCGTAGTATTCCCACTCACCGGGCAAGCCGAAGTAGCCGCCCACTACCGCGGTATTACTCCAGACTTCGTTATAGAGCCGGATCAGAATCGCGGCTGCAAAGGCAAGACTCGCAAGCCGGCCAAACCGTGAGGTCAGGAACTCTTGAAGGCTCCGGGCTCCGGTTTGCGTTCGTATCAGGTAGATCACATAACCGGCCACCGGGATCGACAGCCAATAACTGGCATAGGCCAGGCCTCCTACCACTCCGTAACTTGCGCCCAGGTTGGCCGCATTGGTCACGGACTTGGCAAAGATCCAGCTGATAAAAATACTCGCAGTGAGTGACCACTGACCAACGGGGTTGCCCTGATCATCTGCGCCTTTGTAAAACGAGTTGGCGTTTTTGCTCTTCGGCGACAGCGCATACATGACCACGCCGTATACCATGAGAAATCCCCAGAACAGGGTGCCTTCGGTCGCGTTCATTGTTTGATTCGCCCTTTTTTGGCTTGTTGGTTTTGGAGCAAGACATCAGTCGGGAGTAGGGGGTCAAAACGAAAATCGTGGATTTTCTGATGGTTTTGACCCCCTACTCCCGACTGATGCCCCCGAACTTCGGCACGGTCTGCAAGGAACCTATCTGGATAGTCCAATAGGCCTTTCGGGCTGGGGTGGCCCTCAAAAACTATCAGAAAATCCACGATTTTCGTTTTGGAGGGCCACCCCAGCCCGAAAGGCCGACCACTCCCAAACAAAACTCAAACAGGCGCCGAACAACTAGCCCCAAACCGATAACAGGAAAAACACCGGTGATGCCGCAACATGATGCGTTCATCCATGCTCTCCGCCAGCGTGCCACCCAGATCGTATTGCGGGTCATCATCCACCAGCGTGCAGGCATACACCCGAACCTGATCACCTTTCTTCACTAACATACGAGTGTAGGTGCACATGAAATGAGCCCGTGATTCCGGCGTTGGGTACTTCTCCATACACCCTTCGGTTATTTCAGGGCTGCCATCTTCCGAACCCGGGGCGCCTAAATCAGGGAATGCGGTGAACGCCAGGTTTTCAGGAATCTTGTGTTCGCGGAAGATGGCTCGGAAGGCCGCTTCGACATCCGCCGGCACTTCACCCGGGTCGGTTTGGCGGGCAACAGACACCTTGAAACCCTGCTCGATCAGCCAGCGAATGCCTTCCAGCGCCAGATCAAAACTGCCTTCGCCGCGGTCTTTGTCGTGCCGGGCAGGATCGGGGAAATCCAGGCTAACGCGGAAATGGATCGGATAGGGGTTATGCAGCAAAGGCATAATCTGATGCCGGCGCTTCAGCAACGGCTCGGTGGCGTTGGTCAGGACGAAACAGGGACGGTGCTGGCTGGCGTAGTTCAGGATGTTCACAAAATCCCGAATGACGAAGGGCTCGCCACCGGTAAACGAAAACTGCTCCACCCCCATCCCAATGGCTTCGTGGATAAACGGCTTCACATCGCTGAGCTTCATGCCGGGAATGCGTCCATCACCCGGGTGAGAGCCTTCCAGACAGAACGGGCAGGCCAAATTGCAGGCGGTGCCGGTGTGAATCCACAGCTCTTTTAACTTGTCGGCATCGATGAAGCCACGGGGGTCGCCACTGCGGGTGTGGGTCCAGCTGTCACGAGCTCTGGGGGCCAGCACTTCCACCGCAGGAATGCGTTCACCTTGGGGCGTCTGAAGTTCCGTCAGGGGCATAGTTGCTCCTCGTTTTTATGAGTTATCTTGAACACAGACACGGCCTGCTGTGATTTGTTACAAATACGATCAACGCTTTCCCAGCCGCCATGCATGCAGTTTAGACAGAAATGCCAGAACTCTCTGTGGCGCATGGGCTCGCTTCCATTCACCGGCTGCGTATTTCGCGGATTCGTTCCAGGTCGGGTAAGGGTGGATGGTGCCAAGAATCTTGTTCAGGCCCAATCCGTACTTCATGGCGAGCGTGAACTCCGCGAGGATTTCTGCGCCGTGAGATCCTACCACCACAGCACCCAGAATCTTGTCCTTACCCGGCACCGTCAGCACCTTGATGAAGCCCTGCGCTTCGCTTTCAGCAATGGCCCGGTCCAGATCATCCAAGCCGTAGCGGGTTATTTCATAAGCCACGCCTTGCGCGTTGGCCTCGGCTTCACTCAGGCCCACCCGGGCCACTTCCGGTGAAGTGAAGGTCACCCAGGGCATCACTCGGTAATCCACCCGAAAGCGTTTGAACGCCCCGAACAGGCCGTTGACTGCGGCATACCAAGCTTGATGGGCTGCCGCATGGGTGAACTGATAGGGGCCGGCCACATCACCACAGGCAAAGACATTGGGGAAGCGCAGGCTCATGTCGTCTTCGACCGGTACGGTGCCGTTGGGCAGGGTTTCCACACCAATCCGCTCCAGATTCAGTCCGTTCGTATTGGCCGCTCGGCCTAGAGCCACCAGCACTTGATCAAACGGGATACGAACCCGCTCGCCGTTATGCTCACAGTAAGCAACCTTCTCACCGTTTTCCAGACAGAACTCGGCGGCAGAGTGTTCTAGTCGCACGTCAATGCCATCGGCTTCGAATTGCGCCTTGAGCACCGCCGAAACGTCTTCGTCTTCTCGCGCCAACAGGCGGTCTCCGCGTTCAACCTGAACCACCTTGCTGCCCAGCCGGGCAAAAGCGTGGGCCAGCTCCGAACCAATAGGGCCACCACCGAGCACTAACAAACGTTCAGGTTGCTCTTGCAGGTCCCAAAGGTTGTCTGATGTCAGGGGGGCCATGGCATCCAGACCCGGAATCGGCGGCAAGGCCGGCTTACCACCGGTGGCCACAATGATGCTGCGGGCGGTCAGGCGTTCGGTGCGGCCATCGTTGTGGCGCACTTCCAGTTCCCAGGGCGACACAAAGCTCGCTTCACCGGCAATGCAATCCACGCCGAGCTGTTGGTAGCGCTCCGGGGAATCATGCGGCTCTACTTGCGCGATCACGTCTTTGACTCTGTTCATGATGTGTTTGAACGAAGCCTGCACCGGCACGGATTCAAGGCCGTAACGGTTGGCATGACGCAGGGTGTCCGCCGCTTTGGCACTGCGAATCAGCGCTTTGGAAGGAACGCAGCCGGTGTTCAGGCAATCACCACCCATCTTATCCTTCTCAATCAGCGCCACTTTGGCTTTAACTGCGGCGCCAATGTACGCCGAAACCAGCCCAGCCGCGCCACCGCCAATGACCACCAGGTTGTAATCGAACTGCTTAGGCTTCTCCCAGCCCGCATACACTTTGCGGCTACGGATAAAGCCCACCACAAATTTAGCGATCAGCGGAAACAATGCGAGCAAGGCAAACGACAGCAACAAATCACCGGAGAGGATATCGCTGGTGGATTTGATCTGACCCAACTGGGTGCCGGCATTCACAAACACAAAGGTACCCGGCAACATGGCAATCCAGCTGACCAATGCGTAGGTACGCAGTTTCATGGCCGTTAAACCCATGGCCAAATTGATCAGGAAGAACGGGAATACGGGGACCAAACGCAGGGCTGCCAGATAGAAAGCCCCGTCTTTTTCGATGCCTCGGTCAATTTTGGCAACGGTATCTTGGTAGCGATTACGAAGGGTATCCCTAAGCAGGAAGCGGGCCACCAGAAACGCCAGTGATGCACCGATCGTCGATGCCACAGACACCGCCGCCAGCCCATACAGATTGCCAAAAAACGCGCCGCCGGCGAGGGTCATGATCGCTGCCCCGGGCAACGACAGAGCAGTCACCAGCACATAAACAGCGGCGTAACCAATCACCGCCACAAACAGGTTCTGGTCAATCCAGTCAGCAATCGCATCCCGGTGCTGCTGAAGGTTCTCCAGAGTCAGCAACTGATGCAGATCGAAACCGATAAAAGCCACCACAATGACTGCGATAACCAGAAGAAGATAAAGCTTATGTCGACTCATAAGTAGGCCTGTTAGAGGTGCATTGATAGAGTGCTGTACACACCCTGACACGCTCAACCGTTGGATGTTACACCCGTTTTGCCCTAATCTTTTTGCACAACGGTTCCACACTACAGGAACTTTTTGGCGTTCCGAAACACTATTAAATACACCAACAGACAAGCTGAGCGCGCCCGGGACGCAGACTCATGGACACAGCGGTGCAAAAAGACTCCGAATACGCCTTGATCGAAGCTCTCCAACAAGGGGACGCTTCCGCCTACGAAAAAGCCGTGCGCGCATACTCCTCCGGCATGCTTGCCGTTGCCCGCTTCTATCTGGACACCTCAAGCGCCGAAGAAGTTGTTCAGGACTGCTGGGTGACGGTGATAGACGCCATTCAAAAGTTCGAAGGTCGGTCTGGCTTGAAAACCTGGCTGCACCGGATTGTGGCCAATCGCTGCAAAAATAAACTCCGCTCCAACAAGCGTGAAGTGATCACGGACTTCTCCGAGGTTCTGGACCCCGAACTGGCAGACCGATTCAATGCCTCACGCCGGTGGGACCAACCGCCTCGCCTGCGATTTGATGAATCTGCCGATGTCTTGTTGGAAAACGGAGCCTTAAGTGACTGTCTGGACAAACACCTGTCGGCATTGCCGGAAACTCAGCGTTCTGCGTTGATGCTGTATGAGGCCCACCAGCACACGTCGGAAGATGTCTGTAACATTCTGGATGTCAGTGCATCTAATCTCCGAGTACTGTTACACCGAGCAAGGCAGAAAATCTTTCTGATGGTGGAAACCTTCCAGGAGTCCGGCGAATGTTGATGTGCAGAGATCTGGCGGAAATCGCCAGCGATTACATTGATGGAGAGCTGACCAAGCCTCAAAGTCTGGCCGTCAGAATGCACTTGATGATGTGTAAACATTGCCGCTCGTTTATCGGCAACCTACGGGCAAGCACCGAACTGATACAAGCTCATTCGTATGCAGAGCCCGATGAAGAAATGATGTGCCGAATTGATCAACGCATCGCCGAAGCGCTCAAAGCCCGCAAAAAAGGCTGACCCTTTCGCGCCCTTCTAGCCTGCTCTGCCATCAGCTTAGCCGCCCAACTCTCTACATTAATTGGCATACTGCCGGTTATCTCCAAGGAACGATTTTCCAATACCCGCTCCAAGGCTTGCCCCTGCCCATCGTTAACCACCGCATCTCGGTGCTTCAACAACGCTTCAACTTGCGGTCTAAAACAACGCACCATAGCCGTCAGCCACCGGTTCACCGGCCAACTTGGATGCGCATGATCAATAGCAAACTGATCCAGTGCCGCGATCACCGATTCTGCCGGTAGCCAGCTTTCATCCGTAACCCAGCGGTTGACCGCGAACAAATCGGTCGGGTAACCCCAGGCATCCATGGAAATAGCGACCAAATGCGCCACCCGGTCCTCACCCACAGGCCCAAGTACAGGCTCCGCGCTTTCTGGAAGGGCTGAGTCACGCACAAACAAATGGAAATGGCCATGCTCCGCATGATCCTCCCGGTGGGCATGGTAGTAGTACTGGGAGGCCGTTTCCCGGTCATACACATCGTCTTTCGGGTAGTGGTCCATTTCATAGAACGGGCCTTGGTCTTTGAGCACTTCACCGACGATGTTCAGCCCCCCTTTCTTCAGTACGCGATAGCATTCCCGGATCTCGTCTATGGCGGTAAGGCACGTCGCCAACTGGCGATTGCTCAGGCTTGTGAGTTCAGGAATCCGGATAATGTCGGTCATCGGGTTTCTCCTTGGACGCTGTTGTCACCCGCTACAGCGAAAACAGCGTTCGCCCTCTGATATTTTATTGAGCCTGATTAGCCTGAACCTTGCTCATGTAGGCAGTGAGCGCAGCCAGCTCTTGGCTGTCCCACGGAAAGGGTTCAGAGGCCATTGGCTGCACCATGCAGATCTGCACCATCTCATCCAGATGCACCTGATCCATACCGAAGATGTTCTTCGCCATGGCGACCGGGTGCGGATAATCGTTGGTAAAGGTCGCGTTATAACCCGCTCCGTCATTGTGACAGCTGGCACAGGCCAAGCCGTTACTGCTGAGGGAAGGGTCATTGAACAGCTTCTTACCCATGGCTACCAAGGTATCGGGATTACCCATGTAGGCTTGATAGCCGGCTGGCCGAGTCACCTTCTTGGCGGCACAAGGGTTCGCTTTGGCGCCGCACTTACCGGTTGCCGCGCACGGATTGCAGCCCTTTGGTGCGCAGGTCTTGTTCACCGAACAGGGATTCTTCGTCGCACACGGGTTTTTGCCTGCACAGGGGTCTTTCATTGCATCTTTCATGGCGCAGGGGTGCTTCATTGCGCAGGGATTTTTGCTGGCGCACGGGTTCTTTGCCGCACACGGATTGCACCCGGCCTTGCAGTACTGCCCGGCCTTACACTTCCCTTTACACGGGGAACAGGGGCCACAACCGGCAATGGCCAGACCACCCCCGGCCCCCAACATGGCGGTCATCAGGGCGGCCGACCACCAAGTGGCATGACGGTGTTGGCCAAAGCTACGAATCGCGTGGGTTAGAGCATGTGTGGTTGTCATGATGTCTCTCTCCGTTCAGGAGTTACGTTGCGGACCCTCAAAGCCCGCCGCCGCTCACAAGAGCGGTTAAGGTTTAGACACCCTGACAACCGTGTTGTTACAAACTTTATTTTATGTACCGGTTACTCAACCGCCAGCCGTAACACAGGCTTTGCGCCGGTGTCTGTGCTACTAATAAACAAAGCTTTGTGATCAGGAGGTTCCATGCTGCTGAGCTGGCTGACGCGGCAACTGGCTGCGTACTTGTCGAAAGAGGTTTCCCACAACTCCATTCGCACCTCAACCTGGGATGCTCTGGTAACCACCATTCAACCCGGGGACGTGCTGCTGGTGGAAGGAACGACAAGGATCAGTGTGGCCATCAAGTACCTGACCCAATCGACCTGGTCTCACGCTGCGTTGTACCTGGGGACGGATGCCGGGCTCGGCACCTCGGCTGAAGGCGAAACTCACGCACTGATCGAAGCGGACCTTGAACAGGGCATTCGGCCACTGCCGCTGTCGCATTACCGGCATGCGCACACCCGAATCTGTCGCCCGGTGGGGTTATCCGACCATGATGTTGGCACACTGACCAATTACGCTCGCAGCCGCATCGGCCACCAGTACGATATGAGGAACGTATTTGATTTGGCCCGTTACCTGCTCCCCACGCCACCGGTGCCAGCACGACACCGGCACAAGCTGCTGGCCTTTGGAAGTGGCGATCCCACCCGAGCCATCTGCTCAACGTTTATCGCCGAGGCTTTTCAACGGTTGCGGTACCCCATTTTGCCGGTAGTAGAACTTCTGCCTGCGGATGACCCGGACTGTCATGACTGCATCCGCGAGCTGTACCGGGTCAAACATCACTCCCTGTTCACCCCGAGAGATTTTGACGCATCACCCTATTTCCGAATCGTTAAACCCACGATTGAAACGAATTTCGATTACCGCGCGCTCAACTGGGGTGATGACGATTCAGGATTGGAACTACCTTAATTCCGGGAAATTTTCAGGCCGGTTCAGCGTCCATTCATAGTCGATGAACCTGTAACTCGGGGCGTTTTTAATCTGATTCGCCAGTTCCGGCGTTGCCCATTTGAGAATAAAGGCCTTCACCGAGCCGGACGCTTCAACAAAGTCCTCCTCATACCATTTGAACAGTTCGGTGACCGTCAGCTGCCCGGACGTCATTCTCAGATGCCGCTGGGTATTCAATGCACGCCGGGTATTGTCCGTCAGCAGTGTTTCCAGATTACTCTCGGTGTATAGCTGGCTTCGAAGCGGTGGGCAGCCGGTTGACGCGCAATTCACGGCAAAGTGCACCCGGGCGTCCTTCCAGCCTTTGGCTTGATAATCTTTGCCCAGCAATATGTTTTTCTGAATGCCATCCAGACTCAGAGCTCGACCACCGACGTTAAAGGTCTCACGCTCAAACACCGAGTCCACAAACGGATTGATTCGCCCTCCGTAGTCCCACACAGATGACACCAAACGACCATCGGGTCTGTCGGACAGGATCTGATCGATCATGAAAAAGTTATAGGCATTAATCCAGAAGGCGACGGACGCCTCCCGGCCTTTCAGGCCGTCCGGGCTAAAGCTGGCCAAAGCCTGGCGCTGGCTCCGCAGCAAGCGATCTGTTCTGTCATCCGCAAGCGCACCGGCATAATCGAAAGCCGACACCATCCCGTTGCCCGGCAACGCTTGTTCGATAACGTATTGGCTCAACAGCTTCTGAAAGGGGGCATACAGGACTTCAGTCACATCGGCCCGAACCGGCATCACCACCATCAGCAAGAGGAGGGCTAACCAAGAGGAAAAAAGGGCTTTTAGCGGCATAAGACATCTCCGGGCAGTGTTTACCAATACCAGACACGCCCGGGGGCGAATTGTTACGCCCCTCTGCCCAACAATCCGTCAGGCAGAGGGTAAAAGGCTTAACGCAACGCAGGGTTCAGCGTGTAGGTGCCGGTTACCCGGGCACTGGCCAACACGTGGCCGGCCATCGCTTCACGTACCGCATTACCGTCAAATTCGCCGTCCAATTTCAGGCTTTCGACATCCAGCGCATGCACTTCAAAGTGGTAGTGGTGGATAATTTCATCGTTCCAGGGCGGGCATGGGCCATCGTATCCGGCATAGGTGCCGGCCATGTCCGGGTTGCCTGCCAGAAACTGGGTGTAGTTGTTGATCCCGCGCACACCCACCGGCCCCGGCCCGAACGGCTTACCTTTCGGGCTGACGCCATCGCTGTCTTCGCCTTCTGGAATCAGGCGGGTCGTCGCCGGCACATCCACCAGCAGCCAATGGAAAAAGTCCACCCGGGGCAAGTCCGCGGATATGGTTTTTCCTTCCTGGTTCACGTCATCAGCAACGCTCGGTACGTCCGGGTCGAACATCATCACCACGAAACTCTTGGTGCCTTCCGGTGCACCTTCCCAACTCATTTCAGGGTTGCGGTTAGGCCCAAAACTCATGTGATGATCGGGATTGAACACGCCAAACGCGAACTTCTCCGGTACGGGATGCCCTTCGGTAACACCACCAACCTCTAATTTCACGGTCTTGTCTCCTGTTGATCGTTCCTTTCATCGTCTCAGACTAGCTTATACCCAAGCTGTGCCGGTGCACAGTCGTGCGCTGTCCACCAAGTATACCCACTCAGGTTAACAAAAGTTTCAAGCCCAGCAAGACAACCACAACCCACTGATAAATATATACTTTAGACTTAATACGAACAGGCAGCCAATTGCCTTGCGCAAACTTTGCCGCTAGTATTGATGCCCTCACACACCCCGCCCAGCTGGGACCAGAGGCGATAGCCAAGCGTTTTTTACCCGCTCAAGAGTGTTTGGCTTTCACTTCTTTAAGGTTCACTGTTATGGAAAGTCTGCACCACATTGTCGTTGTTGGCGGCGGTGCCGGAGGCTTGGAGCTAGTCACCAGCCTGGGCAACAAACTCGGCAAAAAGAAAAGAGCCCGCATTTCCCTGGTCGACGACGGCCTGACACACGTTTGGAAACCTCTGCTGCACGAAGTAGCCTCTGGCTCGCTGGATGCCAGCACCAACGAAGTCAATTACCGAGCTCACGCTCGCAAACACCATTACGAGTTCCAGCTCGGCCGCATGAACGGTCTCGACCGCAGCAATAAGGAAATCGTTATTGCTGCTTTTCACGACGGCGAAGGCAACGAAGTCGTTCCCGAACGGCGCCTCAAGTACGACACGCTGGTTATCGCTGTCGGCAGCACCGCCAATGATTTCGGTACGCCCGGCGCTCAAGAGCATTGTTTGTTTCTGGACAGCCTCCATCAGGCTCAACGTTTCCACAATTTGTTGCTGAACGCGTTCCTCCGTAAAAACCACGAAGCGCTGCTGGGGAATCCACACGCCCTGAACATCAGTATTATCGGTGCAGGTGCCACCGGCGTAGAGCTGGCAGCAGAACTTCGCTTGGCCTCTCGTGAACTTCCGGTTTACGGCATGAACCATCTTAAATCCTCGGATGTGTCTGTTAGCGTGATAGAAGCCGCTGACCGGATTTTGCCTGCCTTGCCCAGCCGCCTGTCAGCAGCCGCGACTCAGGAACTCGAGCGTCAGGAAGTAAAGGTTCTGACCGGCCAACCGGTTAGCGAAGTACGAAACGACAGCCTGGTGATGAAAGATGGCTCCGAAATCCGTTCGGACATGACGATTTGGGCCGCCGGCATCAAAGCTCCAGCCTTTCTTAGTGAGTTGGAGGGGCTGGAAACCAACCGGGGCAACCAGCTGGTGGTCGAGCAAACGCTAAAAACCACCAACGATGACAACATCTACGCCTTTGGCGACTGTGCTGCCTGCCCACAGCCCAACTCGGAACGACCGGTACCCCCACGGGCTCAGGCTGCGCACCAGCAAGCCGATGCCCTGTTCAAAACCTTGTGCAACCGCCTCGAAGGCAAAGACCCAATGCCTTTTGTCTACAAAGATCACGGCTCGCTGATCAACTTCAGCCACTACACCACCGTAGGCAACCTGATGGGCAACCTGTCCGGTCGCAGCATGTATATCGAGGGCAAGGTGGCACGGCTGTTCTACGTCTCGCTGTACCGGATGCATCAAGTCGCTTTGCACGGTTTTGTGCGCACCGGGGTGATCTGGCTGATGGACAAAATCAGCCGCGCGATGCACCCACGACTTAAGCTCCACTAAGCAACATGGGGACGCTACCAATGCGGTAGGTCCCCCTGCATAATGTCAGTTCAAGCAACACTTTGTTTGGGCCAAAGCTCGAGCATACCTTCTGATCTGGAGTCTCATGGATCCCACGTTCACGCTCATCGGCGCCCTGATGCTGGTTTTCAGCATCGTTCTCAGCCCTCTCTCCAGCCGGGTGGGTATGCCAGTGCTGCTGGTGTTTCTGGGCGTGGGCATGCTGATGGGAGAGGACGGTCCCGGCGGCATTGAATTCGATGATGTCGAGCTTGCGGTCATCATCGCCAGTTTGGCCTTGGCCGTCATCCTGCTGGATGGCGGGATGCGTACCCGGGCCGAGACCTTTCGGGTCGGCCTGAAACCGGCATTGCTACTCGCCACGGTGGGTGTGGCCATGACGGCCGTGGGCGCGGCCATCGTTGCCTGGTGGGTCTTCGACCTTCACTGGCTAATGGCATTACTGATCGGTGCCATCATCTCATCCACCGACGCAGCCGCCGTATTTTCGTTGCTCCAGGGCCGAGGCCTGCATCTGAACGAACGGGTGAGCGCAACCCTGGAAATCGAGTCCGGCAGCAACGACCCGATGGCCATTTTCCTGACACTGATGCTGGTCACCCTCATCAGCGAACATCAAGACGGTGCCATTGCTTCCGGGCTTCTGATGCTGCTTCAGCAATTTGGCATTGGTGCTCCCGCCGGCTTGCTGGGAGGCTATCTGATTGTTGCTTTGGTTAATCGGATTCATCTGACCCCCGCGCTCTATCCACTACTGGTAGCCGCCGCTGGTCTCGCTGTGTTCGCGGCCACCAATGCCGTCGGCGGCAGTGGGTTCTTGGCGATCTACCTCAGCGGTGTGGTCATCGGTAACCGGCAGGTGAAGATGATGCCGCTGATCCTCCAGGTCCATGACGGATTGGCTTGGCTGGCGCAGCTTTGTCTGTTCCTGATTCTCGGCCTGCTGGTCACGCCCTCGGAATTGGTGCCGCTGCTGGGAAGTGGCTTGATTCTGGCTTTCGCTCTGATTTTTGTCATTCGGCCGGTTACCGTAATGGCCACCCTTTGGCCATTTGGTTTCAACCGAAGAGAAATTGGATTTATCAGTTGGGTCGGTTTGCGCGGAGCGGTACCTATCGTACTGGCACTGTTTCCGGTATTGGCGGATTTACCAGATGCCAAACTGGTGTTCCACGCGGCCTTCTTTATTGTGCTGGTCTCACTGCTTGTTCAGGGCACCACCATGGCACCTCTGGCCAGAAAACTGAAACTCGAAGTACCGGCAAGTGAAGCGCCTTTCCGGCGATTTCCTCTGGATGTGCCCGCCACCGGCGATCATGAATTGATGCTGTTTCCGCTGCGAGGGAAAAGTTGGAACAAGCCTAAGAAGATCAGCCTCCTGCGCCTTCCGGAGCACACCGCCGTTGCGGGCATTTTCAGAGATCGGGAGTGCCTGCAGCCTCACCCGGATCTGGAGGTCAGCACCGGTGACGTACTCGCCTTGTTTGCCACACCGGTCGGCGTGACAGAGCTCAGCAAGGTCTTGAGCACCCGGGAAGCACCGAAACACTTGGCAGAACGAACCTTCTTCGGGGACTTCGTGCTTAACGGAGACGCCTTGCTCGGCGACGTCGAACAAGTGTATGGCATTGAACTCAAGGAAATGCCATCAGAGCTTACGCTGGCCAAGTGCTTTGATCTTCGCACTAAAGGGCACCCTGTGGTCGGCGATATCGTGACCATCGGTCCCGTATCCTTGGTCGCCCGAGCGATCGAAGCCGATCGTGTCACCAAAGTCGGCCTGAAGATGGAATCCTGACGGAAAACGGTGCAGGGGTACTTAAAGCCAACAAATGTAACAAAACCCCTTATCACCACCGCTCTACGCTATGTTATAAACACCATGTACAAAATTTAACGTTCCCAGCGACAGTGCGGCTTTATGATTTTTCGACGAATTCTGACAGCTCTGCTCCTCTTTCTACCAAGCTTGGTAACAGCAACCGAACTGCTGGCCCGGGCAGATGAGCGGATGATCATGCCCGAGCCACTAGCCAGCCATTCGTTCGATATTACCGAGGTGCTGGTCAAGAAGAGTGAGCGGCGCCTTTACCTGCTCAACGGCAAAGAAAAAGTCAAAAGTTACCGAATCTCTCTGGGCGACAACCCGGTTGGTCACAAGCTCTATGAGGGCGATGAACGAACCCCCGAAGGCAGCTACCTCCTTGACTGGCGCAACTCTAACAGCGATTTCTACAAATCTATTCACATCTCTTATCCCAGTCCGGAAGATAGAGAAGCGGCTGAAGCTTGGGGCTTAAAGCCCGGCGGCAGCATCATGATTCACGGGCTGCCCAATGACGCAGGCGATCTTGCTTTTGCCTTTACCGGTCTGGACTGGACCAACGGCTGCATTGCAGTCACCAACGAAGAGATTGATGAAATATGGGAACTGGTTGATGACGGCACACCGATCCGGATTCTGCCTTAGACACTCCTTCTAGCCACTATTGCTTGCTGAACAACGCATTACGTTGTTGTCATGAGCTATGGAAATTCCCCTATAGTCAGTTAACATTTTCCAGCAGAGTGTTTTACACTGGTTAATGACTCCGGTAGTCATTGCCTAATGGCATGACTGACAGGAAGTCGTCCGACTGGCTTCCGGGTCATAGGAAATAAAACGACCAATAAGGGGATTTATAATGCGTAAACTGACGATCGCTGGGTTTGCACTGGCCACTGCTCTGACTGCAGGTTGTGCCACAACTGATCAAGCTGCTATCGACGAAGCCAATGCAACTGCAAGCTCCGCCGAGCAAACTGCTAACAACGCTCTGAACACTGCGAACAGCGCTTCTAAGTCTGCTCGCACTGCTCAGCAGACTGCTGAAGAAGCTCTGGCTGCTGCCCGCGCTGCTCAGAAGTCCGCTAACGAAGCGAACGAGCGCGCCAAGCGCATGCTGGAGCGTGCCAGCCAGAAGTAAGGCTGACGCTTAGCATGAAAAAGGCCGGTATAACCGGCCTTTTTTTATGTCAGAAATACAGGGTTTGCCCGGATTCCGATTTCGCTTTGGGCTTGGATTTATCCGAGCTTTCATCCGCCGCGACTTGCGTCAGCTTTTCACCGATCATTCTGGGTATGCCATCAGCCTGATCAACGGCAACCTCAATAGCCATTCGTTTGACCTGAACTTCCGGATGCTGTTTCTGGAATGCCTCTACTTTGGCCATGGTCTGACGCCATAGCTTTTCCCGATCTTCTGGCGTGTAATCTTCACGAGGGCGATGTACTTCCAGCCAGATTTCACCACCAGATAGCCCGACCTTCACCGGCTCGCGAATAACCTGAACGGGTGTCCCCTTTGAAACCTGATAGGCGAAACGGGAAATATCTTCGTTGTACATGCGGAAACAGCCGTGGCTAACCGCCATACCAACACCAAACTTCTTGTTGGTGCCGTGAATCAAGTAGCCTTTCTCACTCAGCATCAAGGCGTGGGTACCCAGAGGGTTGTCCGGCCCAGGGGGAATCATGCGCGGCAGATAATCGCCTGACGCTTCATACTCAGCCCTAATACTTGCCGGCGGGTACCAAGCTGGAGATTCCAGAGGCATGGTGACCTTTGCATTAGTCAGTGGAGAAGGGTTGTCCTCGGTGCCGACACCGACCGGGTACACCTGCACTCCGTCCTTCGTGAAGTAATAGAGACGGTATTCCGCCAAATTGATCACTATGCCTTCACGAGCCGAATCCGGCAGAACGTACATTCTCGGCAAAGTAATCTGAGTGCCTTCGCCCGGCAACCATGGATCGATGCCAGGGTTCGCCTTCACCAGCTCCAGATACCCCAACGCCTGCTCGTTGCCGATACCCGCAAATGTATCTTCGTAGGCCGTGGTGAACACCTGAAGATCACCTGCCAGGTCACCATTCAAGGAAAAGGTGGGCACTCGGGGTGAGCGATCAGGCTTTGCATCGCTCGCGCCTTTGTCGGAGCCGGCGGGTGATGCAGGGCCAGTGTCAGCCGCATACAGCGTTGGCGCCAACAGCGCCAAGCTCAGCACCAAAGCTAGAAAGTATTTAAACTGCATAACACTCCACGTCTATTAAAGGCCGGTTCGTAAGACTGACCGGCACTCGGCTTCAGAGTTCATTTTGAATCGCCAGGCCGCTTGCTCATGTACCAAGAGCAACCCATTATATCTGCATAGCCAGCAGCCAACACTACGAGGCCGAGGACAACCGAGGGTATCTTGCACTTTCGTAACGCTTCAACGCGTATTAAACGCGCATTTTCCAAATCGGAATGGCAGCCAAAGAAACAAAAATGGCAACCAACCACCAAGCGGACTCGAACGCCTGCAGTGTGGGTATACCGTTCTGATGCTCACCAAATTCAATGGTCAGAGCCACTACATTCACACCCAAAGCTCCACCAAGCTGCCGAGCAAAGTTGATACTGCTGGAACCCGCACCCATTAGTTCCGGAGGTAGCGGATTTAAGGCACCCATGGAGAGGGCCGGCAGCATGAAGCCGATACCGACACGGCCAAGAACCGCCCAAATCGCCAGCCAACCAAAACCTGCATACTGCCCCGTTAAGGCAAACAGAATCGCCGAAAGCGCAAACATCCCAATGCCAAACAGCACCAGACTGCGCGCACTCTGCTTATCGGCCAACCGGCCAGAGAGCGGAAAAATAAGCCCGAGTACAACACCGGCCGGTAGCATCAGCAAGCCCGCTTCGGTAGCCGAAAACCCCAGCGTGGTCTGCACAAAAAGAGGAATCAGATAGGTTGACCCAAAGAGAGCCAGCCCCAATGCCATAGCGCCGATGGTGGCATTAAGGAAAACCGGTTGTCGTAACAGAGCAAGATTCACCAACGGGTGCTTGATCGTCCGCTCTCGTCTAAGGAACGTTGTGAGCAACAGCAATACAACAACGGCCTGGAGAACCAGCCGCATTTCATGCCCGTCGATCGCCTGCAACCGAGTCAGGGTATCCAGTGTCAAGCCAACCATCGCGCCCAGCATCACCAGTCCCGGCCAATCAAAGGCGTAGCGTGCAGGTCGGGATACCGGAACAGGCAGAAATCGCCATGCCATCAAAACGCCAACTACGGTAACCGGAGCAGGGGCGTACATGACGTAACGCCAATTGAACTGATCAACAAGAAAACCGCCGAGCACCGGCCCCAAAGCGGGTGCCAGAATCACGCCCATGCCATACACACCCATTGCCTGGCCGCGCCGATCGGCAGGGAAGATCCTGAACACGAGGTACATACCCATCGGCTGCATTAAGCCAGCCATGGCTCCCTGACCCACCCGCGCGGAGATCAACTGGGCCGGCGTTTCGGCAAAACCACCAGCAACGGAGATCACGGCAAACAGCGCCATGGCGGTCGCAAGGGTTTTACGTACACCGAAGCGGTCAAGTAACCAAGCTGAAGCCAGCATGGTGGTGGTCATTGCGGCAATGAATCCGGTCGCTAGCCAGTGAACCGTTCCCTGGCGCAGGCCAAACTCCAGCATGATGTCGTGGAGTGCAACGTTGACAACGGTTGCACTGAGCACGGTCGCCATCGTGCCAAGCACAACGGTAGCAACAGCCAACCACCGCCAGCGCTCACCGTAACGGGATTCAAGTCCCGCGACAGTATTATCAGCCAAGGCTTATTTCTGCTTTTCAGCGTTTTCCATAATTTTATGGAAAACCGCGAGTGCGCTCTCGATTTCCTTATCGGAAATCCCATCGAGCATTTCTTCACGGAGCTCTGTTGCGCGCCCGGTCAGCTCATCCATGAAGTTCACACCCTCTTCCGTCAGATGCAGCCTACGGGCACGACGGTCCTTCGGGCAGGCCCGACGTTCGATTAACCCCTGCTGCTCCAGGCTGTCCAGCAGCCGGACCAGAGTCGGGTTCTCGATGGCCATCAAACTGGCCAATTCCCGCTGAGTCAGGCCTTCACCGCCTTGTTGCAGATACACCATAGTGCTCCAGCGAGCCTGGGTAACCCCAAGATCTTTCAAGCGTTCATCCAACATTTTGCGCCAGCGGCGAGTCACTCGGGCAACCGCAAACGGAAACTGATCTCTCACGATATTCACTCCTATTAAGGCTTGGCGCTTAGACCCCAACAAAGGGCAAGACACTAACAGTATTAAAATTTTACCAATAGTAAGCTACTAGTTGAAATGAGGAAAGATTGAAATGCGGAATAAAGCTCAAAAAAACGCCAAAACCCTCAATGGGCTTGGCGCATCTCTGCCTGCATTTCTTCGACTTCCGGTGACTCGTGAAATTCTTCGTTTCGCGGATCAAGCTCGGAAAGCACAGAGGACGCTTCCGGCATGGCAGGCACAAAGTGCTCCTGCTCATCCACCGGAACATCGTCGGTCTGGCTAATCCGATAGCTCGTGATGATGGCCAGCAAAATCAGGAAACCAGCGTTGCCAAAAAACAGTCCCGAAGGCCCGAACAAACTGATCAGCTTAGCCATGGTGATCGGGCCTATCACGCTTCCGATACCGTAGCTGAGTAGCAGTGTCGCGCTGGCAGCGACAATGCGATTGCTGTCCATACGGTCGTTAGTAATAGCAACGGCGATGGGGTACAAGGTGGCGGACAAACCGGTAAACAATCCGACCAGCACGGTCAGCAACAACAGTCTCTCTGCCCCAAAAACAGCTACGCCGATGGCAGCGGATGAAGCTATCAGCGAGACCCAGAACATGACGCGCCGACGATCAAAGCGGTCGCATACACGCCCCAATGGCCAAGCCAGCAGCATGGCAGCAACAATCGCAGTGGCCATAAATGTCGAGGTCTTCCCGACATCCAACCCCACCAACGTGGCGTACACCGGCCCCAAAGCGTAAAACCCACCGATCAGCACGCCACTCACCAAGGCACCGGCAACACCCGAAAACGACTCACGCGCCAACTTGAACACAGACATTCGACTGGTGTGCTCAATGACCGGAGCTTCCATTCGGGTAAGCGACAACGGAATTACCGCCAAAGTCAGCAGAATGGCGGCCAACGAAAACGGCAGGAAATCCGAAGGGTTACCCACATTGACCACAAGCTGGCCACCCGCTGCCGATAGGTAAAACACGATCTGATAAACCGCGAACATTGAGCCGCGGTTGGCATTGGTTGCTCGACTGGAAAACCAGCTTTCGATGACCACCAACACGCCGGCGACACTGAAGCCCGACAACACTCGCAGCACTGCCCAGAATAGGGTAGACACGGCCATCGGGTACAACAGGGCGGCGACGGCGGCCATCGCAGCAAAGACTGCGAAGGCGCGAATATGACCAACACGTCCGATAATGTGGTGAACGTAGAGGGTGCCGACCACAAAACCGATGGAATAACACACCAGTACCCAGCCGATGACATCTGGCGAAACCTCTTCGATACTCAGGCGAATACCCAGAAGCGTCATTAAAAACGCATTACCACTGACCAGAAACACAATGCTCAGAAGCAATGCAGACAGGGAAGCTACCATTCGGGTCATGACTGACTCCGCATTATCGATAAGGTGGGCATGCTCAAGAGAAGGATAGCAGTATTATCCTTGGGCGACTGACCGGCATTTAATCAGGCTATGGGACGGCCGAAACTAGGGAGATGCCGAGACTTGTATTACACTGGGCCCGATTTGACATTGTTTTACATTAATGGGCCGTAACAGACCCCTAAACCCCTAACGGGTAAGATAAGTAAGAAGCTATTTACTGGATTGTGAGCGCTTGGTTATGAAGAAAACGGATTGGCCCATTCGTTGGGATCTCTTGCTTCGCTATCGACTCATCGAAACCATTGCATTATGGGAAGGACGCCTGACGACCAACCATATCTGCCACAGTTTCGGCATTGGTCGTCAGCAGGCCTCCAAGGATATCAACACTTACCTGAGAGAGGTGGCACCGGGCAATCTGGTGTACGACCGACATCTCAAAGGTTATGTGCCATCCAGCAGCTTCAAACCCGTGGTCACCCACGGTGAAGCCTCTGAATACCAAGACCTGCTCGCCCAGCAGCAAAACCTCAATGACTCTCTAGCCGAGCTTGAACTGGGAATGCCAGGTAACACGGTGATTACCGGACCAGGCCGGTATGTTGCGCCGGAAACCATGCGCGCTGTGGTCTCCGCCACCCGTTACAAACGCCTGCTAAAAGCGAGCTACGTCTCTCTGAGCCGCCCCGAGGCCGCCGAAAGCGTACTCGAGCCCCACTCATTGGTGTGCGCGGGAAACAACTGGCATGTTCGTGCCTGGTGCGGTTCCAATCGCGAGTTCCGGGACTTCGCGCTCAGTCGCTTCCAGGACACTCCTGAAGCACTGCGCCAGAAATCTCGCTATACCGCCCAGCAAGATCAAGACTGGCAGCGCCGAGTGACACTCGATATCGCGCCAGACCAACGCTTGACCGCCGCTCAGCAACAAATCGTAGCGCGAGACTACGGCATGAAAAACGGCAGCCTTCAGGTAGAAACCCGAGCCGCGCTTGCCCCCTACGTACTGTCTCAGCTTGGCATTACCTTCGACCGTAACCACCCCGACCCTCTGGTGCAGCAGCTCGAACTGATCAACCCTGACCAGCTAGGCTTTGGAAGCAAACGTGAACAGGCACTTAAAGCGGTGGCCGGTCTCTAACAGACGGGCTTCGTGATCAAACCTTTCCTCACTTTCCTCATCGCCGTCGCCGGGCTGCTTTTTTCGACAGCACGCCCGGCAGCGCCCGCGCCACAAAATTGCGGTACGCCTGCCACGGCCATTCACCAGATTCAGGGCTCAGGCTCACATTCACCATTGGCCGGCCAAACCGTCTCGATCGAAGGCATTGTCACCTACGCTTCGGGCCACAAAGACGGTTTTAACGGTTTCTACATTCAACAAGCGGATGCAGAAGCGGATAACGACGCTGCTACCTCGGAAGCCCTGTTCGTTTATACCCGCCACAAGGCCAACCCCGGTCAGCGGTTGCGACTGACCGGACGGGTCAAAGAGTTCCACGACCTCACAGAACTGGTCAAGGTCAGCCAACTGACCGTATGCGGCCGGGAACCGCTGCCCGAGCCGATAAAACTTTCATTGCCTTGGCCGCAATCTCCCGAAAGCCTCGAGAACATGCGGGTATCGTTCGACGCTCCGCTTACGGTGATTGAACATCACAATCTGGCCGTGTTCGGCGAGCTCACACTGGCAAGAGAAGATCAGATCATTCCAACGGAGCACCTAAAACCCGGCGCTCACGCCGCTCGGCAGGCGCGGAGCAATCTCGAAAACCGGGTGCTGCTGGATGACGGTAAAAGTGCCCGCAACCCTCGCCCGATACCCTGGCTGCAACTGGGCGACGATCACACGGTGCGTGCTGGCGATACAGTGACCGGCGTAAGCGGGGTGTTGGACTACCGGTTCGGCCAGTGGCGGGTTCAACCCGAACAACCGCCCAAGTTTTCTCGGCCCCAACCCAGGCCAGAGCCTCTGCCCAAGTCTTCCGACGATGTCATCCGGGTTATGGCGCTGAACCTTCAGAACTACTTCAACGGTGATGGCGGCCGTGGCGGTTATCCGACACCCCGAGGTGCCAAGAATGCGAAAGCTCACCAGCATCAAACCCGTCGCCTCGTGACCGCGATCAAGTTGGCCGACCCTGACATAGTGGCGGTAACCGAACTTGAGAACGATGGCTATGATCCGCGCAGTTCATTGGCCCAACTTACAAGAGCGCTTGGAAGCTCGTGGCGTTTTATAAAGACCCCGAACCAAGACGGCTCCGATGCCATTCGCACTGCCTTGCTGTTTCGCAACGATCGTGTGAAACCCGAAGGCAAAGCCCTGCGCCTCAATGAAGGTATCTACACAGATCGTGGCCGTCCCCCGCTGGCACAGACATTTGGCCCCGTGACCGGCGGTAAGTCCTTGCGGGTGGTGGTGCCCCATTTGAAGTCCAAATCCTGCCGCAACGCACACGAGGCCAACTCCGATCAACAAGATGGTCAAGGCTGTTTCAGCGCCTACCGCACTCGAGAAGCTCAGGCGATCACTCGCTGGCTTTCAAATTTATCCACACCGAAAAATCTGGCCGGCACCCTCATCACCGGGGACCTCAACAGCTATGCACGGGAAACGCCGGTAGACACCTTTCGCAAAGCGGGCTTCACCAGCCTGGTGCACCGTACTCATCCCTGCACGCCCGGCGACTGCCGATATCACAGCTACCGTTATCGGGGCGAGAAAGGTTCGTTGGACTACGCGCTCGCCACTCGAACCCTCATTCCCCACGCAGCATCTACCAGCATTTGGAACATCAACGCCGATGAGCCCCGGGCCCTGAACTACCAAAGCGCCCCGGACCGCAGCGGGCCCTGGCGTGCTTCTGACCACAACCCGGTGATCACCGATCTTCAGCTCTAATACTCTGCGCCCAAGGTGGCCTTGCTGCCCGCACAATCAGGCATCACTGCAATAGTCCCACCGGATCCTCCCGCTACACTGAAGCTCAATACACCATGATGAGGCTAGTCTTCGATGAAAATTCCAACCCCTAACGTTTGGCCATTAGCACGTGCCGGACAACGCTGGTTGTT
This sequence comes from Marinobacter sp. SBS5, assembly GCF_048285575.1. Taxonomy (NCBI): domain Bacteria; kingdom Pseudomonadati; phylum Pseudomonadota; class Gammaproteobacteria; order Pseudomonadales; family Marinobacteraceae; genus Marinobacter; species Marinobacter sp. SBS5. The sequence continues at coordinate 381,449 of NZ_JBLWAZ010000004.1, forward strand.
ACGCACTAAGCGGCGAGAAACCTCGGTAGATGGACACCGCCTGGTTTATCTGGAACGTGGCAAGCCCGGGCCTGACAACCCTACGCTGGTGCTGCTACATGGTTTTGCCTCAATGAAGGAAAACTGGGCCTTCTGGATGCAGAAGTTACCTTCGGACTGGCATTTGCTGGTGCCCGATTTACCGGGGCTCGGCGAAAGCCAATACCGCCCCGATGCTGACTACGGTTACGTGAAGCAAGCAGAGCGGCTTAATCATTGGTTGGCTGAGCACGCCAGCAATAACCTGCACATCGCGGGAAGTTCCATGGGCGGTGCGATTGCCGCCGTGCTGGCCCATGAGCTGAAAATACCTCCCCGCACGGTTACGCTGCTTAACAGCGCCGGTATCCCGGAATCCCCCGATATTGCGAACAACCCGCCGGTTCGCCCGACTATTGACTCCGTGCTCATTCCGAAAGACTGGGCAGGCGTTTATCGTATGTTCAACAGCGTCGGTACCGGCAAACCCAGCCTTCCCGGTGTTGCCATGACCGGCCTGTTAGGCCCCGATCTGATGAAGCGACGGCAATCACTGCAACATATTTTTCACGACATGGTTACCGATCCGATAGCGCCCACCCGTTATCTTGGAAACCAGACTCCTCCGCTACAAATTCAGTGGGGCGATAAAGATACGATTACCCCAACTCGCTGTGTTGACTGGTTCAAGACAGCGACTCCGACGGCCGAAGTGCATGTGTTTCGAGGAGTCGGGCATCTACCCATGCTCGAGAGCCCGGGTCGCTCTGCCGCCGTGCTGGCCGGCTTCGTAGAACGTCACACAAACTAGGACGATTACATCCGGCATTGCCCTGAATTGGCCTCTTCAGCTAATTGACCCGTCATCCAAGTCATGTGACTGGACCAACGAAGGGGCCATAATCTAAACCTCTCACATAACAATAACTGTTAATATCGAGGAAATTCATGGGCGCCTCAGTTTCTAGGACACAGGATCTGGGCATGCCGGCCATCTACCTACACACACTGGCCGAGCTGCTCCACACTATTGGAGTGGATGAAAAGGACTTGATTCTGCGCGTAGGGCTGGACCCAACGCGACTGAAATCCACCGACCTCAGAGTCAGCGAGTCCCAGGCTGCGGAATTTGTGACCAGAGCCATCGTCGAAAGCGGCGAGCCGGGATTGGGTATATTGTTGGCACGAAAGCTCAAGCTGCCGTTGCATGGGGCACTGGGTACGGCGGTCATGAGCAGTCGCACGCTTGAAGAAGCCCTTGAGCTGATGACACGATATCTGACGCTTCGGGTACCCCACCTCAAAGTTCAAAAGCACTTGTCCGGCTCAAGCGTCTGGTATGCGGTGAACTGCGAAACACAGCTCGGCTCCATTCTCAGCTTTATTCTGGATGCCGTTCTGTTCGGCTTCGTCTCAATGGGCGCGCAGCTCCTTGGCACCGCTGTGCCAGGCCTGCGAATCATGAGGCGCGGGCCGGAACCAAGTCACTTCCATCGTTTCCGACGCATGATTGGCGTACCCGTTGAATTCGGCGCTACCGAGGACGCTCTGGTCGTTCCGACCAGCCATCTCAACCAACCGACCCGTTTCAGCAATCAACAACTGGCTGAACGTTCACGAGAGCAGTGCGAGCAAGCACTACAGGAATTAGAAGAGGTCGCGGGGGTTGCCTGCAAAGTGCGCAGGGTTATTGAGTCCAGCCACCCGTTTCCGCCCAAACTTGCGCGTGCGGCCAGCACGCTGTTCGTGTCAGAGCGAACACTGAAACGTCGCCTGCAAGAGGAAGGGGCGAGCTTTCAGAGTCTTGTCGATGAGGTGCGCCTGGAACGCGCTCAGGACTTGCTAGAGAATACCGCCATGAACCTGACACAGATTGCAGATGCTCTGGGCTATGCCGATGCGGCGAATTTTACTCGCGCCTTCAAACGCTGGACCGGCATCAGCCCCAGTCAGCACAGAATCGAGAACTCGAATCTGGCGAAGCAGGCCTGACCCGGCACCCATCAGTCTATGCCAATGATCTTGTGCATCTGCAAGGTCAAACGCCATTGGGGATGGGCCAGGCAATAATTCGTCGCTTTACGGGTATTGCTCTGTTTGACCGGATCGACAGCCTGTTCGGGTGTTGAGGGCGAAGCCATCGGCGACAAGAAGTAATGATCCGCTCGAATCTTCCCGATAAACCGCTCCGGCATGGCCAAGGGCTGCGGATACACCAGCTTCAGCTCATCGCACTCGGTAATGACCACCTCCGCATCGGCCTTGGGGCTGACACACAACCAGTCAATCCCCTCAGGCGCAGGCAAGGTGCCATTGGTTTCGACACCCACCTCAAAACCTGCGTCATGGAAGGCGGCGATCAACGGGGCGTCCAATTGCAATAACGGCTCGCCGCCGGTGCAAACCACATAAGGCTTACCCAACTCCTCTGGCCAGAGTGCACGAATATGGGCCGCCAGCGCTTCTGCGCTTTCGAAGGCGCCACCATTCTGGCCGTCGGTACCGACAAAATCGGTATCGCAAAAATTGCACACCGCATTGGCTCGGTCGCGCTCTCGGCCATTCCATAAATTGCATTTGCTGAACCTGCAAAACACCGCTGCTCGGCCCGCCTGAGCACCTTCACCTTGTAACGTGTAGAACGCTTCTTTAACCCGGTACATCAGACGCCACTCTCATAAGCCAGAGGATCTTCAATGCCGTGGACTGCAAAAGCCTCCAATCGCTCAACGCAGGAGCCACACTGGCCACAAGCCTTCTCGCGTCCGTTGTAACAGGTCCAGGTTTGACCGTAGTCGATCCCCAGCTTTAAGCCTTCCGCCAGAATTTCACCCTTATCCAGGGTCATGAACGGTGCTTTCACAGCAACCGGCTCGTAGTTGGCAACCCGGCACACCGCATCCATTTTCTCGACAAACTCCGGGCGGCAATCGGGGTAGATTGCGTGATCGCCACCATGGGCGCCGTACCAAACGGCTTGCGCATTCACCGTAACCGCATAACCGGTAGCCAGCGACAACAGAATCATATTGCGATTGGGGACAACCGTCGCTTTCATGCTGGCTTCTTCGTAATGGCCTTCCGGTATTTCAACATCTGAAGTCAATGCAGACCCAGACATCACCTCGCTCATAGCCCGAATGTCGATCACCTTATGGGGAATGCCCTCGGCTTCACACACAGCCCGTGCAGCGTCCAGCTCACGCACATGGCGCTGGCCATAATTGAAGGATAGGGCATGCACATGGTGCCCTTGAGCGCGGGCAAGATGAAGCAGAGTAAAGGAGTCCATGCCTCCGGAATAAATAACAACAACTGTGTCAGTCATGGAGCGGTCACCGGGATAAATGAGGAATTGTCATCGAGGTTATACATAGCGCAGGTACATTGTAACAGCGCCGGGACCTCATGGGTTCGCACGGGAGAAAGATCAGGAGTAAACTCGGATGAAAACCGACAACAATCAGCGCCTATTCATGACCGTTAACGCGAGACCGGCATTCATCGATTTCGAAGCATCCAGTCTGGACTTGATCGCAAGCTATCCGATCGAGGTGGGCGTGTGCTTAGCGGATGGCGTTCAACACAGCTGGTTGATTGACCCTCACAAGACTTGGCATGACTGGTCATCCGGCGCTGAGGCTATTCACGGAATTACCCGACAGGAGCTTGAGGGCAACGGTCTTCATGTCTCTCAAGTCGCTGCGAAGCTTAATGAGATACTGCCAGAACAAGTGTTCTGCGACGCGTGGACCTTCGACAGTTTTTGGCTCCACCGCCTATTTCGTGCAGCGGGCGTTACGCCCGCCTTTCAGCTGGAATCCGTTTCCATGCTGCTCAATCCGGAACAGGTGCGCCAGTGGGCAGGCACTCGCAAGAAAGTGATCGAAGAGCTAGGCGTACCGATACACCGGGCCGCCAACGATGCCCTCATCCTGCACCACACCTGGCAACGAATTATTTGCCGAAGTGAAGCCGAAGCGCGATAACTTCCAAGCCTTTGCGCGCTGTGTGCAAAGTCCAGTAAGTCGCTAGAGCCATCAGCCCTGCGCCAACCACGGTAAAAGACAGGTTCTCACCAACGGATTGTCCCTGTGCCATAACTAAATAAACAGCAACGGCAACAACCAGTGCAATTTCCACGATAAAGTCAGACACAAATTTCTTAACGGCAGGTGCGGGGTCTTCGGGCATTTTCTTAGGTTTCAACCTCTTCGTTCGTAACAGATAGACGATGTTTCAGTGTGCAAATTATCGCCAATTCCAAAACTTAAAGCTGTACGAACTAGTGGCTACGAACTAACCGAGATGGCATTTTCAACGCAAAAAAAAGCGCAGTCATAAAGACTGCGCCTGAAAGGAGAGATCCAATCGACACCTGGGCAGGTGTCGCGGATTACACAACGTAAAAACACGTGACGCTGCGTATTATGGGGCTGCGACCGAAAACTGTCTGTACGCGTTTGCCGAATCGACGAGGCTATTGCAAACCCTGTAATTGGCTATACACTGATAGCCGAACCGAATTCAAAGAGCTGATATGACCATCATGCATTTCCAACACATTGTTTCCACAATCGCAGGTTGCCCGGTAGGGCAGGCCCAGCGTGCCATGGTGAAAGACATCTAACGGCTTTCGGTCAAGTCCCGGGAGCCATTGCAGCGACCGGGGCAGCTTCTCTGCCAAACCCCGGTTGCTTCAGGCTCCGGGGTTTTCTGTTGTTGCAGCAGCAAAAGGCAAGGAGAAGACAATGAAAAGACAACCAGTGAAGCGGGCCGCTAACCAGCCAATCAGCAACCGCAATGCCCCGGTCAGACGACCAGAGAAGCTGCCGCTACTCGATGCCATTTGCAAGAAGCTGAATCAGCGCGTCAATCTCGACGATGAGCAGCGGGTGTTGGGTCTATACGAGCGAGGCTGGATTTTTAACGGCGTGTTGAGCAACCTCGACGGCGCCGAGGCTCGTTACGTCAGAGCATTGGCAACCCGGTACAACTCATGGATTGCCCGCCAAGTCGCGTAATCCATAGCTGTGCGAGCGACTGGACCGGTCAATGGTGCCGGTTCAGTCCTTCAATAACCGCCATATCGCCTCCATGCACCATGGCGAAGTTGTTGACCACATCGTGGATTTTCTCCTGCGAATAAGGCTTTACAACATAACCGTTGGCACCTGCGCTGATGGCCCGCTGAATACTTTCAATCGAATCGTCTGCCGTCACCAGGACAATATGCTGCTCTTTGCGCTGCGCTTTAAACGCCGTCATCAACTCATGGCCATTGCCATCCGGCAAACCCAGATCCAGCAACACGATATGAAATTCGCTGGCATCGAACGCGGCACGCGCTGATGCCGCATCCTCACACTCCTCGACCTCTGTGGCACCCGCCTTGTGCAACATCCCAACCAGACGCTCTCGCATCAGCGGCTCGTCCTCAACGACCAACACTCTAAGATCACTCATTAAACAACACCTCGTTCATTATTCTGCTCACTCAAAACGCGTCATGGTCCTTTCGGCGCGGCAAGTCCAAGGGCGGTCGATCCTCCCGCCCACGCTGCGTGGTGCTGTCCTGATAAGGCTGCACCAAGTCCCGTTCTACCTGCCTGTCGCCACTCGTGCGCGTTAGAATGTTGGCAATGCTCACTGCAGTGGTGTAGAGCGAGATAGCAATAATCAGCAGAACCGGCTGCACGAAGGCAACAAAACGCGGTATTTCTGCATCACTCGTCATACTCAACAGCAATATGATTGCCGGCCCCAGCACCAGAAACAGGGTCAAAGCTATAAAGAACACTATACGCTCTTTATAGCGCCCCAGGTCCTGATTGGTTACAAGCCCCAAAACAAACTTCCCCATCGCCAGCCCAGCAAGAATAGCGGCGGCGATGCTGAGGTCTGGCTGCATTAGCGTGGAATAGAGGTTGCCGTCCCAAAGCCGCTGCATGGCAATGATCAAAAATGGAAAGAGTACAAACAGGATGTCAGCATAGGTGCCGTACATCATGCTCAGTGAATGCTGTTCCTGGCGGTGGCGATTTTCGGTCATACATCGGGTCCTGTGTCGTCTCCAAGCTCCTGACCAGTCTCGGTCAGGGCCCGGTTGATCATGTCGTTGAGCTTATCCAGTCCGGCGTGAATACGCTGCCAATCCGGGGCGTCACTCCTGATATGCTGCTCCATAACCGCAGCTTGCTCCGTCAGCAACGGGTAGCCCATCGCACCGGCTGTGCCTTTTATTTGATGGTTTTCGAGCTGCAAACTGGTCAAATCTCTATTGGCCAAAGCCTCATTCATTCGCTTTTGTCGCTCGGCCAGCCCGGCCAGAAATCGCGACGATAAACGACCGATATCTTCGTCACCGGCATCGTTAGAACCTCTGCGCAAGTATCGATCCAGCAATGCCTGCAGGTGGGTGTGATCAATCGGTTTGCGCAGAACGCCATCGCAACCGGCTGCCAACAAAGCATCTGTCTCCGATTGGTCGCCTCCGGTGAAGGCAATGATCGGGCGCCTGAACCCGGTCTGACGCAACAGCCGAGTGGCCTCCACACCATCCATCCCGGGTAAAAACCGGTCCATCAGCACAAGATGCACCGTATCTGACAGAGCGGTGCGCACTGCCTCGTCACCCGTGGCCACCAGGACCGGATCGGCCCCGATACGCTTGAGCATTCGTTCAACCAAACGTCGATTATCGTCATGGTCTTCCACCACCAGTACCCGCCCCGTGAACTGCACAGGAACCGGCTCAGCATTCCGACCCAAGTATTCAACCAAGGTTTGGTAAAACTGCTGCTTATCAATGGGCTTGGCCAAATAACCGTTACACCCTGCCTTTCGATATTCAGCGATGTCTTCCGTCATCACATTGGCTGTAAGGGCGATGATGGGCGTGTTCACACCTGCCTCACGCAGGGCGACTGTGGCGTCGCGCCCGTTCATGACCGGCATTTGAATATCCATCAGTATCAAATCAAACGATTCTTTTGTCGCTCGCTCAAGCGCCTCGGCGCCATTGGATACGTGCACCAGTTCAGCCCCTGTCCGATTCACCAACAACGATACCAGTCGTTGGTTCAACTCATTATCTTCGGCACACAAGATGCGACCGCTCAGCTTAGGCGCCGCCACCAAAGGTATGGCCCGGCGCCGCTCGATAAACTCTGAGGCGTCCCGCAAAAAATGGGCCCCATCCAGCGGCCCGGTGCTGATCGTTGCCTCAAATTCACTGCCTTCGCCATACGTACTGGCTACCCGAATACTGCCACCCAACAACTCCGCCAAACGGCGGGAGATACTTAAACCTAACCCACTACCACCATATTGCCGCGATATCGCACTACTGCCCTGAGCAAACGGGTCGAACAACCGATCGATTTGCTCGGGCTTCATGCCGATACCGGTATCAACCACTCGGGCATGAAGAATTTCCCGCTCGCGATCACAGCGCACAATCAGGGAGATTGAGCCTGTTTCTGTGAATTTAAGGGAATTCCCACACAAGTTGATGATTATTTGTCGAAAGCGGGTAGGGTCCGTTTTAATTTTTTCAGGCAGCGGGTAGTCACAAATGACGCTGAAGTCGAGCCCTTTCTCATTGGCTTTCGGCTCGAAAAATGCCTGTATCTCGTCCAACATCTCCGGCAGGTTAACCGGCACTCTATCGACATCAAGCTTGTTGGCGTCAATTTTAGAGTGGTCCAATATGTCGTTCACCAACTCAAGCAAATGCCGGCCACTGCGCACCACCGTTTCAGCGCTGCTGCGTTTTTCGCTTTCACTCAGGTCGGTATCAAGCAGAGTCTCGCCGTAACCAATAATGGCCGCCAAAGGTGTCCGGATCTCGTGACTCATGTTCGCTAAAAACTGGCTTTTCGCCTGAGCCGAACTCCGGGCCAGCTCTTTTTCCAACCGCTCTTGCTCTCTCTCGCGCTCAATCTGAAGGCGCTGATGGCTTTCAGTGGCATCAATACAGGTACCTTCCAAATGCAGCGGCATACCCTCAGCATCGTAGACGGTATGCAACGAAATCGTAGCCCATCGCTCCGCACCGCCGCGGGTCAGGTATTTCGCTTCCACCCCTTTCACCGTGCCAGTTCTTTCCAGCTGATCGACAACCAACCGCCTCAACTGATCATCCGCGATACAGGTTTCCAGTACATCGGGGTTGGCCTGTAGCAAGTCGTGCCGGCTTCTGAAGCCTAACAAATCGGCCATCGCGGGGTTCGCGGTCACAAAGCGCCGCTCCGGAGACATCTGAAACACGCCTTCAATCACGTTATCGAACAAGGATTGATACCGCTGAAGGTTAGCCAAGGCTCGCCTGTTCCAGGCCAGTGCTTCACCCTGCACCTGCTTGATACGGTCAGCCAACGCAAACGAAAACAGAATGACCTGGGCCGTAAGGCCAAACTGAGGCGCGTACGTTGTAAAAGTATTGAGCGGAAGGTAACCAATCACCATCAGCCCATACACCCCAAAACCGATTAAGGCGGCCGCCCATGCAAAAAAGTATGCTCGCGCCGCCGGGTTGTAATAACGCCAGGACAGGTAACTCACGACAATCAGAATGCTGCTCACCAGAATGGACGCCACTACAATCCATTCCATGGTCACCGAATAAGGCATAAACAACGCCAAGACAAACGTTGCCACCACAGCATGCAGGCACACCACCAGAACTTTATCGAGGTCTGGCGATCGGTGGCGGGTTTCCAATAGCGAACGGGCCATCAACAGCCCGAAAAACAGCGTAAAAATAATGTGGAAGTGGAGATATTCCTTGTTCAGCAGTGCCGGCCGCTCATCGAACAACTGAATCCCGTGGACTTGCTCCGCTGCAGTAAATACCACCGCCGACACTAAATAGAGCAAGTAGTAGATATTGCTTCGTTCGCGAACCGAGACAGCAACAAACAGGTTGTATGCAAGAATGGCGAGAATGGCGCCGAGCAAGATTCCACGGACCGCTTCATCAAACGACACCTTGGCTATGTAACGATCACGAGGCCAGAGGGTAATGGGCAGTCTAAAGGTGTTGATATTGGTGACCCGTAAAAAAACGGTCGTTGAGGCATCCGGAGCGAAGGTAAGCTGAAAGGTCGGGTTAGGCACCGCTAAATCCCGATCGTTCCAATTATCGTAATAACCGGCGCGGCGCTGCTCCACCAGACGACCATCACGGACAACATACAATCGGACTTCGTCCACCAACGGCAAAGCCAGCTCGAGCATCCAATCCGCAGGGCCTTGCAGATCGCGCGCGCTTACCTCCAGCCGTGTCCAATAGGCCGAATCCGTGTACCCAAAATTGAGAACGCCTTCATGGTGACGATTGAATTTACCAAGGGGCAGGTTGAGTACTTCCTCAAAGGTCAGGCTCTGATCAGGGTCCTCCAGGTATGCCAAGCAACCGTTCAGATCGCGGATACCTTCGCTGCCATCCCCCAACGACAACACGCCATCACGACAGCCCGGCTGTGCGAGGGTCAGAGAAGGTAAGGCAAAAGCGGCCAAAAACAGACCTATCAGGAACACCCGGACCCAAGTATCGCTTAACCGTTGCTGCAAAATGTGATCTCCGAGCGGGCAGCTGTCTACTTTATCGTTTATTGTCAGCAGTCATCACTTTAGCTGTTCGCAATGGTTTTCGCACCCTGAGGTCACTCGAAATGAGATCTGTTTTTCTCTATGCCACGCTTTCCATGGCCGTTGTTACGCTCACAGGCTGCGGGTCAGAGAGCTCAGGCTCGTCGGCACTGAACCCCGCCAGCAATGTCGATCTCACATTCTCAACCTTTGATCTGGCGAACACGCCTCAGGCACCGGAAACACTCAAATACACTCTATTCAGCGACTACTACCCGGGCATACAGCCCAGCGGCGAAGATGACACTGCCGAAAACCGGGAAACGGCCGAAACAATCCGTCGCCATATCGATATATTCATCGGAGCCACGCCTGCGGAGGATGGCAAAAGCTACACCCGCGTACGAAACCCTTTGGATTTGATGAATCAGATCATCAGTGTGGGCGGTGTGCGCAACTTCGATGACGGACGCCAGTACATCAGCGACCGCATCGACCAGAGCGTCGCGGGCACCTACAACACGCGCAGTGCCGGTGCGAGCATTCGCTTCACAGATCAGGCAGCGACCAATGCTCAGCAAGCACTCAACCACCGGGAATGGCGCTACCAGACACTCGACTGGCGCTACGTTCCCCAAACGGCGGATGAAAGCAGCTCGGATGAAAAGGTCTACCGAACCATCCAATACGTGGCTCGCAGTGTGGATGCCGCCCAACAAGATCAGCAACCGGAATTGATGAGCCTGCTCGCCGGGGCACGGTTCAGCGCACCGCAATTCAGACCGGCGGGTTACAACCAGCCGGAACTGGCCACAGCTGACTTCGTCAGTCGCAATTACGGTGGCATTGAGTTGCGCCAGGAATTCATCGGCGCAGAAGAGAAAGACACGCTGTTCATTAAAAACAGCGAACAGCCCGTCATCGATTACCGCCAACACGGAGTCATGCTTGACGACAACAGCCCCGACTGCCAACGGGTAGAGCTGAACTACGCCATGAGCAAGGTGCAGATCTACACCTCGAATAAAGAGCCATCCAGAATACAGGATCCGGAAGCCAATCCGGACGATTACGAAAATTCAGAAGATGTGCCGACTGTTCCCAATCCGGAATATTGCGTCAACCAGAGCGAAGACCAGGCAAAAATCAGTTGGAACACGGTGCCTACGGCTCACCGCCAGTAGGTATTACATGTCCCAGCTCTGCAAGAAAACTCGCTTGCGCTCAATCATCCGCTCATACGCAGAAATAATGATCTCGACATGCGGGGCCTGAGTCAGCCTCAGGGTTTCTATTCGGCGCTCCAGCTTCTGGACTTCATCGCTCACTTGCTGCCGCACGTGAGTGCGGACACTGTCGTACTGACCCAGTTCAACGCGGGAAGCATCGGGAATCGGCATTTTTGTTCGGTTCATACAGCGGCACCTCATCCATTGAGATTGTTGACCATCCTCATCCAGACTGTCATTTTGCCAAACTGTCAGACAAAGAACAATAAAATGAAAAAGCTTTCATTTTATGCCAATGTCAGCCTTCTTTCGTGCTCCGGCAATATCGGGAACTGTTTGCTTACCGTATAGACAAATCGGGCGAGGGACGGGATGTGATGACCCACTATCGGGAAGCCGGTGTTGAGAAGGCTGACCGAAATATTCCTTGCTGAATCCGCCCAGCACATCTTGTTAATCAGCCCGATATGACCAAATGCATGCCGGCTTTGCGGCCCCCAAAGGCCAACCGGATTGCCACCCAACATCATACCTGCGCTGAAGCGCATGGGCACCAACATCGTACGGTCCAATTGCATCGATCCAAACTGCTGAATGGCTCGGCGAATAGTCAGCTCGCTACAAATACGCTTGCCTTGCCATATACCACCATCCAGCATCATCTGGAAAAAGCGATTCATTTCTTCGGCGGTACCACACAAATTACCCGCCGGGATGACGGCCTCTTGGAAGCGCGGGTCATTGCTCACCCGTTCAACAGTTTTAATATCACCGCCCAAGGCCCGATTCACCACCCAAGACACCGGGAAACGGGGTCTAGGGCCGGTTGCGTAGTTCGACGCAAGCTCATGCAGGTGCTCCTGTGTCACACCATAGGTGAACCATTTCATCCCCATGGGCTTGCGCAAATACTTATCCAGATAGTTTTCGATGGTGTCGCCGGTGACCTTCTCCAACACTCTCTGCAGCACAAATCCACCCGTAATCGCATGATAGGCCACCTTGGCGCCATCTACTTCTACTGGCTTCGCCTCGCAGAGCAGGCGCCATATTTCATCCCGGTCCCAGAGCACATCAATGGGGGTATCTTTGGGGATAGCCGGAATGCCGCCCCTATGAGACAAAATCTGGTGAACGGTGATCGTGCGTTTTCCGTTTTTAGCAAACTCAGGGCAGTAGTAAGACACCGGATCCATGAGATTGACCAGCCCTTGCTCGGCCAGCATGTGCATAAGCAGAGCCGTCACCGCTTTTGAAGCCGAGAAATAGCAGATCGGGGTTTCAGTGCTCATCGGAATTTTCAGCGTGCTCGCATCATCATCCGGACCATTGCCATGAACGTGGCCAATCGACCGATGCAACACCTGTTCGCCACGATATCTTAACGAAAGCTGTATGCCCGGATGAACACCGGTACGATACAGAGACTCCACACTCTGCCAAATCGACTCCACCGCACCTTGGGATAAATTCACACGTTCAGGGTGCTCACCCGCACTGTCGCGAAAAGTAATCGAGGAAAGGTCACGGGGAACCTTGCAGGTGTGCAGGGCACGGCGGGCGAGTGAATGCATAACAAGCGCCTTTATTATCAGATTGTCGGGTTATTCGCTTCCTCCGGGAGCTAATTACCCCTGAAGTACGATCTTATATCGCTTCATTATGTATCGACTGTGCTGGCTGCGCTATGGCCACACAGTCGCGGCCTTGCATTTTGGCCCGATACATCGCCTTATCGGCCTCTGCAGACAACTCTTCGACATTGGTACCGTGCGCAGGGTACACCGCAACACCAGTACTTATCGTGACGGAGACACAGTCACCGGACTCCAGGACAACCGGGTTATGGCGCACTGCTTGCCGAAGCCTTTCTGCGGTTTCCAGGGCTTCGGTTTGCCCCATTTCTGGCAACACAACCACAAACTCCTCGCCTCCGAACCGCCCTACGGAATCCACCCCACGAACGCTGTTACCCAGAACTCGACTGGCTGTAGACAACACAAGATCACCGGCCGCGTGCCCATAGTTGTCATTCACCTTTTTGAAATGATCAAAATCGATCCACAACACGGCTAACGAGCGGTGATAACGCTGCGCACGCTCTAACTCTTCTTTTAATACACGACTCAGCTCCCGACGATTTAGCAATCCGGTGAGCGAATCTTTCGTGGCCAGCTCCTCAAGCTCCCGCTCCAGTGCCTTTCTATCCGAAACATCCAAAACAATGCCTTCGAGCAAACGGGAACCATCGTCATCCGTCAGGCCACAGCCTCTGGCCCAAACCCAAATCTCGCGACCATCTTTGCAAGCAATGGGGAACTCGACTGAGAACAGCTCGCCCTGCTGAATCGACTGCGCAGCAGCTTTCGCCACCTCGAGGCGACTAGCCTTATCAATCAACCCGGACTGACTGAGCGAGCCGGCCTTCATCAGCTCCTCTGCGCTATAACCCGTGAGCTCTTCACACCCATCGGATATGAACAAAAAAGTGCCTAGGGCATCATTTTTGAAACGAAACGCCATCCCCGGGAGGTTATTCAACAACACCGTCAACTGCCTCTCATGCTGGCGCATGACCTTTCGCTGGCGAGCCTGCAGCAATAAAAGCAGCCGGTCTTTGCTCAGTTGACGGAGCATCACGATGAACAAGGTGAGGCCGGTTACGGCAACGAACAAAAATCCCTTCCAGGTTTGAACGTCGGACAATGCACGGGCATCCTGAAACCAAGCCTCCGCCAGCTGATCCGAGAATTCGATCCAAGCCAAGCCCACCACTAAATACACACAGGTGGCCCATAGCGCACGACGCATCGGGCCGTGGTCTGCCTGCAATGGCTTTGAACCGCCTTGCTCTGGTGGATGCCGCTTCATGACAATGCCTTGTCTAACACTCTTATCTTTCTTACAAAAGTAGTCAGTGTCCGGGGTAGAGTCGAGTCTGGCTTGCTTTTAATGTCGACTTAGTCAAAAATAAACGTGACATACAATTACGTTTAGCAGCATGATACTACCAAACTTTTCCCTAAGATCTGCCCTGTCCGCCGTTTTCGCATTGGTGGTCACAGCCCTGTCTACCGCCTGCACTGGCACCGCTGGACCTTCGGAAGACATCGTCGAGTATGCCCGATCGGCCACCCCCAATGACCCTGAAACGGCTGAGATCTATCAACGCTCCTGCATGGCTTGCCACGGCAACGGCGCCTCGGATGCTCCGCTGACCGGCAACCACACCGCCTGGCAACCCCGCATGGACAAAGGCATGGATACCCTTCTGAACAACGTTGTTTCTGGCATGGGCGGCATGCCTCCCTATGGCCTGTGCATGGATTGCAACGCTGCCGAATTTCAGGCTCTGATCACCTTCATGGCAACCCCGGCCAAACCTTAGGAGTTTCTGATGCAACGACGGCATTTTTTAAACCTGCTGGTAGGCAGCGCCATTGCCAGCCAGGTAGGTTGGCCTGAAGTCGGTCATGCTCAAACCTCTTCCGCACCGAAGAAGACCACCACAGGCCCTATGGCCTGGCGCAACTGGTCTGGCTCCCAAAGCGCCCAACCCAGCCACCGGCTAGCACCTCGTTCACTGAACGAACTGCTGGATATCCTGAACGATCCGGCCCATCAAAACGCCAGCATTCGGCCGGTTGGCTCAGGGCACTCCTTCTCGGCTTTAGTGCCGACGAACGACGTTTTGGTTTCCTTGGCCCGATTAAACGGCATTCTCGAACACGATGATGAACGGTGTCGTGCCCGAATCGCCACCGGCACTTTACTCGGCCAACTTGGCCAGCCGCTGGAAGCCATCAACCAAGCACTGTTCAACATGCCGGATATTGACCAGCAGTCTCTGGGCGGCTTACTAGCAACAGCCACTCACGGCACCGGTGCAGAGCTCATGAGTTTGTCCGGCTATATCGAAGGATTGACTCTGGTGACCGCGCAGGGGGACGTGCTGGAATGCAGTCGAGACCAAAACCCAGATATTTTTCAGGCAGCGCGAGTTGGGTTGGGCAGCCTGGGCTTCGTGACCGACGTGACGCTGCAGAACCGGCGCCCTTACAGGCTGAAGAAAACCACCGAATGGCTGCCGATCGATGACATACTCGATAACGCCGACACTCAGGCGAAAGAGCACCGGAACTACGAGTTCTTCTATATACCTTTCTCGGGCATGGGCTTCACCAGCACCCACGACATCAGCGATGAGCCTGTCTCTGAAACCGAGGCAATCGACCAAAACGACGGTGCCAGAGACCTTCAGCAGGCCCGCGATTACCTGTCATGGTCACCGCGCCTGCGCCGGCTGATTCTCGGTGGTTACATGCGCACCCTCAGCACCGAAGTAAAGGTGGCTTCGTCCTGGCAGAATTACACCAGCGCCCGAAACGTGCGCTTCAATGAAATGGAGTACCACCTACCGAGAGAAAACTGGCAGGCGGCGCTTCGAGAAGTGATCAACACCATCGAAAGCCAATTTCCCGAGGTGTTCTTTCCCGTTGAGGTGAGGTTCGTAAAGGCAGATGATGCTTGGCTTAGCCCTTTCTACCAGAGGGATTCGGTCTCCATCGCCGTGCACCGGTTCTTCGAGGAAGACCACACACCGTTGTTTGAAGCGGTAGAGCCAATTCTGAGGCGATACGGTGGCCGGCCACATTGGGGTAAGCTCAATACACTCACCGATACCGACGTCCAGTCACTCTACCCTAAGTGGCAAGCGTTCCGTGAGGTGCGGGAATCTTTGGACCCGACCGGGCGTTTCCTGAACCCGTACCTTGCCCGGCTATTCACCAAGAAAACGATGGCGGGATAGATAAAAATGGCTCACAGCGAAGCGTTCCGGAAACAACGACGCAAGTTGCTGCTTGCTGGCGTAGCCGTTAGCGGCTTGGGCGCGGCAGGTTTGCTAAAACCTGAAGCCCAAAACGCCGGGCATTCCCGTTACTTTCTATCGCTGCAAAAAGCTCTGCAAGAAAAGGGGCTGGCGACGCCGACGTTGGTGATTGATCGCCAGCGTCTGGACCACAATATCTCGGTGCTTAAACGCCACATTGTGGACGAATTCCACTACCGGATCGTCGCCAAGTCTCTGCCATCCTTACCCCTGCTCAAATACGTGATGGCAGGAACCGGCACCCAGAAACTCATGCTATTCCATCAGCCGAGCCTCAATCAGGTGGCCTACGCTCTGCCTGAATCCGACCTACTGCTTGGCAAACCGCTCCCGGTGGCCTGCGCAGCGCGCTTCTATGAGCAGTTTGAAGCCTCTCCAAGCGGGTTCAAACCCGAACACCAGCTTCAATGGCTGGTGGATTCAGAAGCGCGTCTGGCGGAATACCAACAGCTCGCGGCACAGCGCAAACAGCCCATGCGGGTGAACCTGGAAATCGATATCGGCCTGCACAGGGGCGGCTTTACCAGTCAGGAAATACTGGCTCGTGCGCTGACCACCATCGAACAGTCCCCTTGGTTAACCTTCGGAGGCTTCATGGGCTACGAGCCGCACATTATCCAAGCGCCGGGCCCCACCGACTGGCTGCGCGACAAAGCCATGGCGCGTTATCAACAGTTCGTGGACACCGCAGAGCACACGCTTGGTCGCAGCATTTCAGACCTGACCCTGAACACCGGGGGCTCCACCACGTATCAGCTGTATCGAGGCATGGGCGGGCGCATCCCGGCCAATGAGCTGGCGGCGGGATCGGGATTAGTGCTACCCACTGACTTTGACGTGCCAACACTGGCCGACCACCAACGCGCGGCGTTCATTGCCACGCCCGTACTGAAACTGCTGGATAACACTCGCATCCCCGGCGCACCCGGGTTGGGTAGACTGCAGTCATTGTGGAACCCCAATCACGCCCGCACGGCCTTTATCTACGGCGGCTACTGGAAGGCCAGCCCGGTTTCACCACCTGGTTTGATAAACAACAGCATTTACGGCCGTTCCACCAATCAGGAAATGCTCAATCTCGCTGAAGGCGTTCCGCTCAAGGTGGATGATCACGTGTTCCTGCGGCCCCATCAAAGCGAGGCGGTATTACTGGAATTCGGGGATCTTACGATTTTTGACGGCGACAAGGGCGAGATTAGCGAACGCTGGCCGGTGTTTGACCGGGGGTGAACTCCACAACGGTCCGTGCTTTAATTCCGGCAAACCGTTCAGGCAACAGGACCGCCCATGACTCCCGGAATTCTCGCCGCTAAAAAAGCAAAGATCAGCTACACCGTGCACGAATACGAACACGACCCGTCTGCGGAAAGCTACGGCAATGAAGCAGCTGACAAGATGGGCGTGGACCCAAACCGGGTGTTTAAAACCTTGGTGGTCGCCACAGACGGCAAGGAACTGGTAGTGGGATTGGTGCCGGTAACCCGCATGCTGAGTCTTAAACTGATCGCAAAAGCGGCCGGTACTAAGAAAGCGGGTATGGCAGACAAACAGGATGTGCAGCGCAGCACGGGCTACGTACTAGGTGGGGTTAGCCCTTTGGGCCAGAAAAAGCGTCTGAAGACGTTTATTGATGCGACTGCGGAGCAGTACGACACTGTTTTTGTCAGTGCGGGTAAGCGAGGACTGGAAATCGAGCTGGCACCGGCTGATCTTGCACAACTGACCGGCGCGCGTTTCGCACCTTTGCAGCAAGACTAAGAAATCAGGCCGGGGTTTTAGCCCCGGCCTGAACCGAACCTTACTTAACGGATGCAGCAGCATCCTCAAGGATCTTGTTGAAGGTAGCGCTCGGGCGCATCACTTCTGAGACCTTTTCCGCAGGTGCATAGTAGTACCCGCCGATATCGGCCGGGTGACCTTGAACCAAAGTCATCTCTTCCAGAATCTTGTCCTTGTTGTCTTCCAACTGCTTAGACAACTTAGTGAAGAATTCCTTCAGTTCTTTATCGCTGTCCTGCTTGGACAGCTCTTCTGCCCAGTAACGGGCCAAATGGAAGTGAGAACCACGGTTGTCCAACTCGCCGGTTACGCGGGATGGGGACTGGTTGTTCTCCAGCAAGCGCTCGGTCGCTTTGTCCATGGTCTGACCCAGCAAGCGGGCACGGGCGTTGTCGTGCTTCTCGCCCAGCTCGTCCAGAGACACGGCCGTGGCCAGGAATTCACCCAGCGAATCCCAGCGCAGGTGGTTTTCCTGAACCAACTGCTGAACGTGCTTGGGTGCGGAACCGCCGGCGCCGGTCTCGTACAAGCCACCGCCATTCAGCAGAGGTACGATGGACAGCATCTTGGCACTGGTGCCCAGTTCCAGAATCGGGAACAGGTCAGTCAGGTAGTCACGCAGTACGTTGCCGGTTACGGAAATCGTATCCAAGCCACGAATCAAGCGCTCCATGGTCCAGCGAATGGCACGCACAGGCGATTCAATACGGATGTGCAAGCCTTCAGTGTCGTGATCTTTCAGGTAAGTGTTTACCTTCTTGATCAGTTCGGCATCGTGAGCACGCTCGTCGTCCAGCCAGAACACTGCCGGCATACCGGTCGCTCGGGCACGGTTAACCGCCAGCTTGACCCAATCGCGGATTGGCAGGTCTTTGGTCTGGCAAGCGCGCCAGATATCACCCTCTTCCACGTTGTGCTCGGTCAGCACGGTACCGTCTTCAGCTACGATGCGGACAATTCCTTCTTCTTTGATTTCAAAGGTCTTGTCGTGAGAGCCGTACTCTTCGGCTTTCTGTGCCATCAGGCCAACGTTCGGTACGGTACCCATGGTGGTGGGGTCAAACGCACCGTGGGTCTTACAGAAGTTAATGGCTTCCTGATAAATGGTGGCGTAAGTGGACTCAGGCATAACCGCCTTGGTGTCCTTGAGCTTGCCATCACGGGCCCACATTTTACCGGAGTTACGGATCATGGCCGGCATGGAGGCATCAACGATGACGTCGCTCGGCACGTGCAGGTTGGTCACCCCTTTCACAGAGTCAACCATCGCGATTTCCGGACGGTGCTCGTAGGTCTTGTGCAGGGCTTCCTGAATTTCTTCCTGCTTCGACTCTGGCAGCAGCTTGATCTTGTCGAGTACGGAGGACAGGCCGTTGTTCGGGTTTACACCGATTTCTTCGAACAGGTCGCCGTACTTATCGAACAACTCTTTGTAGTAAATCTTCACCGCGTGACCGAACACGATCGGGTGAGAGATTTTCATCATGGTCGCTTTGACGTGCAGGGAGAACATCACGCCAGTGTTTTCACAATCCGCGATTGCGTCTTCGAAGAATTTGCAGAGCGCTTTCTTGCTCATGAACATGCCGTCGACAACTTCACCTTCCTGCAGGGGCAGGTCGGATTTCAGTACGGTCTGTTCGCCTTTCTTGTTCTCGAACACGATGCGGGCGTTGGTGGCCTTGTCCAGAGTGACGGACTGCTCGCTGGAGTAGAAATCACCGCCACGCATGTGCGCAACGTGGGTGCGCGATGCCGGGCTCCACTCGCCCATGGTGTGCGGGTATTTGCGAGCAAAGGCTTTTACCGCGGCCGGGGCACGGCGGTCGGAGTTACCTTCACGCAGAACCGGGTTTACGGCACTGCCCAGTACTTTGGAGTAGCGGGCATGAATGTCTTTTTCTTCGTCGGTCTCTGGGTGCTCTTTGTACTCAGGGACGTTGTAACCTTTTTCGTTCAGCTCTTTGATGGCTGCACGCAACTGCGGGATGGAGGCAGAGATGTTCGGCAGTTTGATGATGTTGGCATCAGGGTCTTTGGTGTATTCACCTAACGCAGCCAAGTCATCGGGGACTCGCTGGTGTTCTTCCAAGTAGTCCGGGAAGCCTGCCAGGATACGCGCCGCGAGGGAGATGTCGCTGGTTTCAAATTCGATGCCAGCCGGCTTGGCGAAGGATTCAAGAATGGGTAGCAGTGACCGGGTGGCTAGCGCGGGGGCTTCGTCGGTCAGGGTGTAGATAATCTTGGATTTGGATGTGGTCATTTTCGTCCTCAGGCTAAAGGGTGGGTTCAGGACGGTCATGGCGAGGCCGTTCGTCTTGTGAACGTCTGGCCGGGGCAATGACTGATTCGGAACTTTTGATAGACCTAATAAGATAGCATTTTTTACGGCTTATGGATTACGATCTTAGTATAAGAACGTACGAATAATGCCGGATCTTCTGCTACAACGTGATGAAACGGCGGGAATTTACGAAACTTTCTAACATTTGGCTGGCTTCGTGCTGGCGCGATACTGGATGGAGCTTACCGAAACACGCTCCTTCGGTACGTCCATGTGACGCTTGGGCTCCGCCATCCATGGCTCCGCACAGTTTCGGTAAGCTCCACCCCGCTGTTATATCCTTAATTTAACGCTCAGCAAGCCATCCTTGGCTTTGAGATCATTTCGGCAGAAGGCCGGATTCCACCAATCGCTCGCGTATTTGATCCAAGGCTTCGGGGTTACCCAGAGCATCCCGGTTATCGGCTTTTTTCGAACCGTTGATCAGACGAGCAACCGCGAGTTCCACTTTCTTACCGCTACGGGTGTAGGGAATGTCAGGCACTTCCACGATGTGCTTGGGCACGTGTCTTGGGCTGGCGCCTTCCCGGATTTTGGTTTTCAGGGTTTTAATCAGGTCGTCGGTGACGGTTTGGCCTTCGGCCGGCACTACGAACAAGACCACTTCTACGTCGCCTTCGATTTGACGGCCAACCACGAGGCTGTCTTTAACTTCCGCAATGGTTTCAACCTGACGGTAGATTTCGGCGGTGCCGATTCTTACGCCGCCGGGGTTGAGGGTGGCGTCGGAACGGCCGTAGATGATGGCGCCGCCGTGTTCGGTGAATTCAATGAAGTCACCGTGGGCCCAAACACCGGGGAAGGTGTTGAAGTAGGCATCTTGGTAGCGTTCGTTGTTCGGGTCTTGCCAGAAGCTGACGGGCATGGACGGCAGGGGTTGGCGGCAAACGAGTTCGCCGCGGCCGTCGCTGACCAGCTGGCCTTCGTCGTCGTAGGCCACGGCATCGACACCCAGGAAGCGGCACTGGATTTCGCCTCTGCGAACCGGCAGTAGCGGAGTTGCGCCAACGAAGCAGCCGCAGATGTCTGTGCCACCAGCGATGGAGCCGAGCAAGACGTTGGGCGCACCGTCGCTATATATCCAGTCGTAATCTTCCGGAAGCAGCGGTGAGCCGGTGGAGAAGACGACTCGCAGGGCACTCTGGTCGTGGGTTTTGGCGGGTTGGAGTTCGGCTTTTCGGCAACCGGCGATGAATCGGGCGCTGGTGCCGTAGTGGGTGACTTTTTCTTTGGCCACGGTGTCCCAGAGGAAGTCGAGGCTTGGGTAGCCGGGCGAGCCGTCTACGGTGATAACGGCAGCGCCAGTCATCAGGGCTGAGGCTTGCCAGTTCCACATCATCCAGCCGCAGGTGGTGAAGTAGAGGAAGCGGTCATCCGGGCCAACATCGCCATGGAGCATCAATTCTTTGGCGTGGTTGATCAGCAGACCGGCGGTGCCGTGCACGATGCACTTGGGTTTGCCGGTGGTGCCCGAGGAGTAGAGGATGTAAACAGGGTGGTCAGGGTCGACCGGGGTGAACGACGGTTCTTGTCCGGCGCCGGCTTCCAGCGCCTGCTCCCAGGTGGTGACCCGTTCGCCGGAAATGGGCGGTTCTTCGGGCAGTTGCTGTACGCTGACGACCGCTTTCAGGGAGGGCAGGCCGGCAATCAGGTCGACGAAGTCTTGTTGGCGGGCAAAGGTTTTTCCGCCATAACCATAACCGTTCACCACAATCAGCGCGGCTGGTTCGATCTGACCGAAACGGTCGTTGATGGCGCCGATTCCGAAATCCGGGGATGCGGAACTCCAGATCGCACCCATGCTGGTGGCGGCCAGCATACCCACCAAGGCTTCGTAGCCATTGGTGACGACACCAGCAACCCGGTCACCTTTGCCAATGCCTTTGCTGCGCAGGAAGGCTTCCAACGCGCCGGCATCAGCTTTCAGCTCACGGTAACTTTTACGCAGTACCGGGCGGGTTTCGCAGTAGGCAACCACGGCTTCTTTATCGGCATGCTCACCCTCGGCCCAACGCAGCAAGTTGGCCGCGAAATTCAGCTTCATGCCCGGGAACCATTCGGCGCCCGGCATGCTGCGGTCACCCAAAACCTGACTCGCTGGGGTATCGCAGACCAACCCGCAATAATCCCAGACTTTCTGCCAGAAGGTCTCGAGTTCGTCGATCGACCACTGGTGTAGTGCGTGATAATCAGCGAAGGGGCCGAATCCGTCCCGCTCAAGCCAGCTCTTAAACTGCCCCATTCGGGACTGGGCCAAGGTGGTTTCTGTCGGAGCCCATACCACCGTTGATTGTTCTGTCGTGCTCATCCGTCTCTCCAAATAATTACTGCATGTGCCAACCGTGGCTGACCACCATAGACTGCCCGGTCAGGGCGTTGGAGGGGAAGGCCGCCAAATGGACGGCCAGTTCCGACACGTCGTCTACAGTGGTAAATTCGCCATCCACGGTGTTCTTCAACATGATCTTGCTGATGACTTCTTGTTCCGAGATTCCCAGCTCTTTGGCCTGTTCAGGAATCTGCTTATCCACCAGCGGCGTGCGCACAAAGCCGGGGCATATGATGTTGCTGCGCACACCGTATTCCGCCCCCTCTTTCGCCACGGCACGGCATAACCCCAGCATCCCGTGCTTGGCAGCCACATAAGGCGCTTTTAGCGGTGACGCTTCCAAAGAATGTACCGAACCCATGTATAGCATAGTGCCACTGTTTTGAGCGTACATCTGTTTGAGCGCGGCCCGGGTCACCAGGAATGCACCGTCCAGATGCACGTTCATCACCTTGCTCCAATCGGAATAAGCCAGCTTATGCAACGGATCAATGTGCTGCACCCCCGCATTGGCCAGGGCAATGTCCAAGCGCCCCCATTGTTCCACAATGGCCGCAACGCCCCGGTCTACGGCGTGTTCATCAGTCACGTCCATGGCCAAGGCCATAGCGGTACCGCCCGCCTGTTCGATAGCAGCAACCGTTTCGGCTGCGCTCTCAAGTGTGAGATCAGCCACGGCCACAGCCGCACCCTCCCGGGCGAAATGTTCCGCAATGGCTCGACCAATACCTCGCCCAGCCCCTGTTACTAAAGCAGTTTGCTGTTGAAGACGCTTCATCACAGTCCCCTTATTGTTGTTTCGTTATGACCTGTCCATTAACACTGCAAGTGGGCTCAAGAGCCGCCATAGACTTCGTTGGGCAACCAGGTCGCCAGCGGCTCAAACCAGAACACCAACGCCAGCGCGAGAATTTGCAATGCAATGAAGGGCAATACGCCCAGGTAAATGTCCCGAGTGGTGATTTCCGGCGGGCACACGCCCTTGATGTAGAACAGTGAAAAGCCAACCGGAGGTGTCAGGAACGAGGTCTGCAGGCAGATAGCGAACATGATTGCGAACCAGACCGGCTCCACACCCATCTTGAACAAAACTGGCGCCACCAGCGGCAGCACGATCAGGGTGATCTCAACCCAATCCAGAAAGAAGCCCAGGAGGAAGGTGATCAATAGTACGGTCAACAGCACGCCCGTGGTGCCGAAAGGCAGTCCGGTAATAGCGTTTTCGATAACCTCGTCACCACCCAGGCCACGCAACACTGCGGCAAACACCGTAGCACCGATAAAGATGCCGAAAATGAAGGCCGATGTGCGACTGGTTTGATACAGCGACTCTTTCAGGGTGTCCATGCTCAGGCGCTTGCTGACGAAGGCCATCAGTAAGGCGCCACCGGCACCCACGGCGGACGCTTCTGTAGTAGTGGCTATACCAAAGAAAATGGACCCCAATACCGCAATGATCAGCACCATCGGCGGCAGCACCGCCTTAAAGACTCCCAAAATGGCCCGGGCGTCTAGTGGCTCACGATTCTCTGGCGCAGGCGCTAGATCTTTTTTTATGAAAGAAGCGATCAGGATGTACAGAATGTACATGGCCCCAAGCATCACGCCGGGGATCAGCGCACCCATGAAGAGCTTACCCACGGAGGCATCGGATGTACCGAGACGGTCAGCCATCAGTACCAGCATGATGCTGGGTGGTACCAGAATGCCCAGTGTACCCACCGAACACGCAGTACCCACCGCCAGCGATTTGTTGTAGTTAGCCTGCATCATGGGCCCAAGGGACAACATGCCCAGCAGCACCACCGAGGCACCGACAATGCCGGTAGACGCCGCCAGCAACACGCCAACGATGACCACCGTCACGGCATAACCGCCGCGCAAGGGCCCTAACACGCGGACCAAGCTGTGCATCAGTTTCTCCGCGATCCCGGAGCGGTCCAGCATGATGCCCATGAAGATGAACATCGGCAGCGCCACCATCAATTCGTTGGCGACAATGCCGTAGATTCTGGCATCCAGCACACCAATGGTGCCTTGCCAGGTAAACCAGATCGGGGAGTCGAAATACTCCACCATTACATGTCCGACAATGCCGAACACCAAACCAATACCGGCCAGAGACCAAGCCACCGGGAAGCCCAGCAACAGCAGAAACATGAAGCTGGCAAACATGGCGATAACTAGAATTGCTTCTACACCCATAGCGTCTATCTCGTTCTCAAGGATTGGGATGGCCGCTGGAGCGGCGATCATCGTTGGCGGGCGCTATGGCTCTCGGAAAACCAAACAGCAAGGTGGTGCACCGGGTTGCTCTGGAGAACAAGGCCACCATGACCAAAACAAGGCCAAGGGGCAGCATGCTTTTAAATATGAAGCGGTAAGGCAGACCACTGGGTGCCTGCGAACGCTCTTGGTAGATCCAGGCCTTCCAGGCATAAGGCACCAGCGCATCGATCATTAGATAGATGATCGGCAGAGCCAGAAATACGATCCCAAGCAGCTCAATCCAAGCTTGGGCCTTCAACGGGAACTTTTCTTTCAACACATCCACTCGGACATGGTCATCCCGAACCACCGCATAACCCAGCGTCAACATGGTCGCTATCCCGAACAGGTGCCAAGACAGCTCTTCCAGAGCAATCGAGCCTTGTTCCAGTACATAACGCGAGAACACGTTGGCCAGTACCACCAGAAGCACACCTATCCATAACCAGGAGCTCAGGCGACCAGCGGCGGACACTAGGCAATCCAGCCGAGAGGACAGGGCGTTATCAGGTAATCCATCTTTACCGTGGGACACGGTCGGGCTTCCCACCGGTGTTTTGGAATCAGTCACGTTTACCTCGATTCTTTCGGATGCAGGGGAGAATGACAGGCAGCGCTAATCCGCCGCCTGTCATGATCATCATCCAGTGATCAGTCGTACTGGTAGAAATTCCGGGGCAGGTAGCCCTTGGAGTGCCAGATGGAGTGGTGTTCCATGAAGTTACGCTGGCTGGTCAAAACCCGCTTGAACATCGGATCTTTGGCCGCGATTTCGTCCAGCACTTCGGTGGTGACCTTTTGCAGCTCACGCAGCACAGGCTCTGGTAAGGTTTGGGCGGTAACGCCTTCCTTTTCGTAATCGCGCAAGGCGGTAGGCTGCGCCCACTCGCTCTGGGCAAAGCCCTTAAGCGTGGCTGCTTCACAACCCATCTCGATCAAAGCGCGAGACTGAGGTTCCAGGTCTTCCCAGGTGTCTTTGTTCACCAGCAGGTGAGACGTGGTCAGCGTCTGATGCCAACCCGGCATGATGTAGTTCTTGATGATCTGATCAAGGCCCAGCATCTTGTCGATAGCGGGCTGAGAGAACTCAGTCGCGTCAATCGTCTTGCGCTCCAACGCCTGATAGATTTCGCCGCCAGGTACCATAGTCACCGAGGCGCCGAGCTTCTCCAGAACTTTGCCGCCAATACCGGCAAAGCGGATCTTCAGGCCGTCGAAATCTTCCACGCCTTTAATCGGCTTAGAGAACCAGCCGGCACCCTCAGGGCCAATGATGGAACACAGCATAGGATGAATGTTGCGCTCTGCGTAGATTTCTTCCAGCAGTTCCCGGCCATCACCTTCGTAGTACCACGCCAGATAAGCGGGCGGTTCCATGTTGAACGGGGCACCGGAATAAAGCGGCAGGGAGGGAATGGTGCCTTGGTCATAGCCGACCCAGGTATAACCGGCCGGGTATTTGCCACTACCGACGGCATCCATGATTTCAAACGGCGGAACCAGTTCGCCGGGCTCGTAGTAGCGCAGCTGAATGTCGCCACCGGAAATAGCTTTGAGGTTCTCACTCAGATGCTTAACCGGCGTGGTCAGGCCAACAAGATGCGAGGGGAATGCCAGAGGTACTTGCCAGCGCACTTTCTCGGCTGCGAGTACGTCATTGCTGGCAAGACCACCACTGATCACTGCCGCGGCGGTAATTCCATAAGTAAGGCGCGAGAGCTTTTGCTTGATCGACATGAATTGGATCCTTCTTGTTGTTGTCATCCGCCATCCGGTCTTTAAGCCGGGGCTTTTTATAAAATCAGACAACGCTCGAAATCCAACTGGCGCGGTAATGTGGTCCAACAGTGTTGCGTCAGCTTTTATTCGAGCGTTGTTCTGACGTGTTACACACAGAAATTAGCAACGCTTATGCCAAACACACTAACCAACTGATATTATTAGAAATTTCAAAGACAGACCATTAGACCTTTAGAGGTAGCGTCCGAAAATCCGGACAACAATAGCTAAAGGTCTTAAGCTTGTGTCCGGAAAACCCAACACTTGTCCTAATTTCCGGACAGTCTTGCCAGCTTTTCGTACAGCACCGAACGGGAGATGCCCAGTAACTTGGCCGCCCGAGTGCGATTACCGCGGCACGCCGCCAATGCCTCTTCAATCGCTTGAGCTTCTGCAACTGCAACCACTCGTGCCAGCGGCTGAACAGGGCGGAACGACGTTTTAGACACCGACTCTGAATCACCACCGGGCAATACTTTCAGGATAGCATCCGCATCCAGAAGCTCACCTTCTTCGCTCATGGTCAAGGCGCGCTCAAGCACGTTACGCAGTTCCCGAATATTACCCGGCCAATGATAGGCACTCAGTGCCGCAATGCCCGCATCGGTGATTTCGCCTCGCAGTCCTTGGCCTTCGCAAATTTCACCCAGTAATACTTCACACAGGATGCCTAAATCCACCAAGCGCTCCCGCAAAGGCGGTATCCAGATCTCCAGCACGTTCAACCGGTAGTACAAATCGGAACGGAAGCTGCCTTCGGCCATCATCTCATCAAGATTCCGACTGGTAGCCGCAATCACCCGAACATCCACAGGGCTGAGCTTATTCGAACCCAACGGCTCGATCTCACCTTCCTGCAACACCCGCAGTAGCTTCGCCTGCAGTGGCAGCGGCATGTCACCGACTTCGTCTAAAAACAGCGTGCCACCGTTGGCGAGCTGAAACTTACCGTCTCGTGTGCGTTTGTCAGCGCCGGTATAGGCACCGGGTGCAACACCAAAGAATTCGGCCTCCAGCAGGTTCTCCGGCACCGCCGCCAGATTGACCCCTACGAACGGTTTGTCGGCGCGCTCCGAGGCTGAATGGATGGCCTGTGCCAACACTTCTTTACCGGTACCGGTTTCCCCCAACAGCAACACCGGCACATCTCGTCCGGACGCCAATCGGGCGCGGCGCTTTACCTCTAGGGCTTGAGGGCTGGCCCCGACAAAATCGGTCAGATTGTAGCGGGTGCCGCGGGCTTTTTTAGCCAACGCCTTTCTCGCCGCAGCCAGATCCTGATGCAGGCGTCGGAACTTCGAAACCAAAGGTGTGAGAGGTTGAACATCGTCGTAAAGCACAAACGCCACGGCACCGATGACTACTCCGCTGTCGTCATAAAACGGCAAACGGGAAACCACCAGCTGCTGATTATTGTGCTCCATGATGTCGAGCAACATCGGTTTACCTGTCGCCACCACTTCCGGCATGCGAGTATGCGGAATAATGCGCCAGACCTCCTTACCAATGGCCGCTGAGGGGTCCGGCAACTGCAGCAAATCGGAATAACACTTGTTGATCCAGGTAATGCGGTTATCCGCATCAATCGTAATCGCACCAGCACTGGCTTGCTCAAACATCGGCGCCAGCGCGTCAATCAACTCTCGGGTCAACCCGGTTTTATTCTTATCGGGGAAAATCTGGGTCATGTAGGGCTCGCCATGGTCGCTACAGGCGGATGTACGGTAGCAACGTTAAACTTAAGATAGCGGCAATCGCGATAATTGCCGCAAGAAAAGTCACGGGCCGGGAACGGAACTTATGCCAAAGGCCGGTCTCTCCGCGTTCACAACGCGCATCGTATTCCCGGCGTTGGTGTTCAAGCCGCTCGGCCTGATAGCCGTCCAGCAGTGCTCTCGCCCGCACCGCCTCGTCGTCATCGTGCACCCAAAAGCCCCCCATACTGATTCCCCATCGGCTCGGGGGTGTTTCGTAATAGCGAACATCATGCTCTTCGAACAGAGCACGGATCTCATCGGCTTCGTCGTCCGGCACGTTGCGAAGATTCATCAAGTGGTGGGGCATACGGTTTCCCGGCTGGCTTCGTTAGCGTTATTGGCTATATCCTAGCAGGAAAGCAAACCCGATCGAATTCACCAGGAAGCTGCATGAGCCAGAACCCCCTCCGTCTGTTGCTGGACGTTGATAACCGCTTCCAGCGGGATAGGGAGCAAGCCCCGGCGTTTCTTCATCGCCGGGATCGTCGGTTTGCTCTGGACTGTGAGCAACAAGGCAGCAACCCGACCCCGGAGCGCTGGCTGAACCACATGGAACGGCTCAGTGGGCCTGGGGGTTCGAACCGGGCGGGGTGCGATGTGCAACGACAATGGCGGCGTATCAATAGTGGGTTTGCCGCCGCCGGCGCCCTGTTCGGCATACTCACCATGGCCGGGTTGCTGTTCTATGATGGCGGTCAACGCATCAACATTACGGTTCTGCTGGCGTTCGTACTTTTACAATTGTTGCTGGCACTGGCCACAACGGTCCAGTCCATCGCTGGCTGGCAGCCTTGGCGTTGGCTTCTCCAGCGCCTGAACAAACAACCACCGAGCGCGATGCTGACGCAACTGCAACCGGTGCTGATGGCCCGTGCTGGGCATGCCGGTGGTACCGCTTTTGCCTTCACCGGCATGCTGACGTTACTGGTGCTGCTGATGATTCAGGATCTGGCTTTTGGCTGGAGCACCACGCTCGACACAGCCGCTCAGGGGTATCACCGTTTGATACAAGCCGTTGCCGCGCCTTGGGGCTTGTTATGGCCTGCAGCCGTGCCTTCCCAAGAATTGGTTGAAGCAACCCGTTTCTTTCGGGCAGCCCCAATGAGCACTGAAATAGCTCCGGAACAGTGGGGGCAGTGGTGGCCCTTTGTGGTCATGCTCTGGATAACTTGGTTTCTGATTCCCCGATTCTTGCTGTTGGTGCTGAGCCAATGGCTAATTAGTCGGCGGGCGCACCAGCTTCTGCAAAGCCATCCCGGCATGCAGGCCTTGCTGTACCGCATGGAGACGCCAACGCTCGACACCGGCAACCAACATAACGATGCCAACGACCTACCCGACATCCGCACGCAAGCCAAAGCCAGCGAACTGTGTGACACCCGCTTGCTAATCTGCTGGGCCGGAGCCGGTGAGCCGGAATTGCCTCAGCAACTCATGGTGCGCGATAGCCAGATACTTAAAGCGGGCGGCCGGGCTTCCTTGGCCGAGGACGATCAAGTCCTCGCGTCACTAGCCACGAACCTGGCGAACACAGCTTCGCCTTCCGTTATTGTGATCACTCGCAGCTGGGAGCCTCCGACCGGTGAGTTGCACGATTTTCTTGTGCAAGCACAGGAGCAGTGGCCAACAGGGACTCGAGTCATGATTCTGCCCTTGGCAAATAACGCCAATGAGCGCCCAAAGAATCACCTGATTCAGCCGTGGCTGCGCTTTACGGAAAGGCTACCAGCGGGTTTCGCGACCGTCGCTCTGTTACCGTCTGCGCCGGACACTCCTTACCAGACCGGAGCCTCAGCATCATGAACCAATCTCCGGTATTCGCCGTTGTCGGCCATCCGAACAAGGGCAAGTCCAGCGTGGTGGCCACCCTGTCCCAAAACGACGCCATTGCGATCGCTCTGGAACCCGGCACTACCCGGGCCAGCCAACGCTATCCATTAACCGTTGATGGTAAACAACTTTATACACTGACGGACACCCCCGGCTTTCAGCGCCCGAGGCGGGTGTTGCAATGGCTGGAAGCGCACAGTCTGTCTGCTTCGGACCATCCCGAAACCGTCCGTGCCTTTGTGCTTCAGCATAAAGGTGACGATCGCTACACCGATGAGTGCGAGTTACTCACTCCCATCATCGAAGGGGCCGGCATCATTTACGTGGTAGACGGCTCGGTTCCTTACAGTGCTGAACACGAAGCTGAAATGACGATCTTGCGTTGGACCGGTCGCCCAAGCTTGGCTTTGATCAACAGCATTGGCCCCGACGACTACAGCGATGTGTGGCAGGCAGCGCTCGGACAGTTCTTTCAAGTTGTACGCAAGTTCGATGCTGTTCGAGCCCCGTTCGAACAGCATCTCAGCCTTTTACGAACATTCGGCCAACTTGAATCGGATTGGGAACAGCCTCTCGACGAAGCCACACAGCGACTGGCCGAACAACGAAGCCAGCGCAGGTGCCAGGCCTCCAGCATGATTGCCCGTGCGCTGGAAGATCTGATGAGCCATCAGGAAAAGCGCACGCTGACCCTGGACCAGGTTGCCAGCACCAGCGAAGCCACGCTCGCAGAAACCCTGCGAGACCGCTGGTACAAGCGGCAACGCCGGCGCGAGCAGTCCCTTCGGATCGGCATCGAACATCTGTACCAGCACCAGCGCATCACGCGCCAGGAAGCCGAGCTGGAGTGGGCCAACCAGCACGATCTGTTTTCTGAAGATACCCGCAAGCATTGGGCGGTCAGCAAGAAGTATCTGGCAACGGCCGGGTTTGGGGCCGGTGCCATGGGCGGCGCCGGTGTCGACGCACTTACCTTCGGATCATCGCTGGGCACGGGTGCGCTCGTTGGCGGGCTGATCGGCGCAGCGGGCAGCTATTTCTACGGCGATCGCCTGCTGCTACCGGCACTCAACATTGGCCCTCTGCAAAACGGGCTTCAGTCCGCGACCTTCGGTCCGGTACAAGACAGTCAGTTTGGTTATGTCATTCTCGGGCGAGCGGTCGATCACTGGTGGCACATCAGCCACCGTAACCACGCAGGGCGCGACCTGCTGGCGCTCGAACCGGCCGATCAACACTGGCTGGAACTGCTCGATAAAACCAGCCGGCGAGAAATTCAGCGCGCTCTGGATCGGTGCAGAAAGCAGCGGGAACTGAACCACTCTCAGCGACAAAATCTGGCTCAGGCGATTGGTCAGGCCATGGCCGCTTATGACAACTGGCGGTTGAATCGCGACTGACCGGCATGTTTATACTGTAAGGCTATTCCATCACACAATGAGGAATGTGAATGAAAATCGTACGAGTGCAAGACATTATTGGTACCGAACGCGAAGTAACTGGACCAGGCTGGACCAGCCGCCGCATGCTGCTGAAGAAAGACGGCATGGGTTTCTCGTTCCACGAAACCATCATTCCGGCCGGTGCTGAGCTGAACCTTTGGTACAAGCATCACCTGGAAGCGGTTTACTGCGTAGCCGGTAATGGCACCATTACCGACAAGGCCACGGGTGAAACCCACGAAATCACCGACGGTACTTTGTACGCACTCGACCAGCACGACCAGCACACCCTGCGCGGTGGTACTGAAGACATGCGTTTGATCTGTGCCTTCAACCCGCCAGTGACCGGTCAGGAAGTACACGACGAAGACGGCGCTTACTTGCCCGACACCAGCGAAGACTGATTCGCACGCTGTGGCAAACAATGTCGCCGCGAACACATCGCCATCGCCAGCCAAGCTGCTGCCGGTGGCGGTGTTGCTTTGGCTAGCCGGTGTTTACCTAAGAATACCTGTACTGGTGGCGCCGCCGCTTGCCCCCTTCATCAGTGATGAGCTTGGTCTGACCCAAGCGCTCACCGGTGCATTAACCACGCTCCCTATTCTTATGCTCGCCATTGGCGCCATGCCCGGGTCGCTGGCGATTTCCCGCATGGGGCCGCGCAACACGCTGGCATTGGCCATGGTGATCATGGTGATTGGCTCTGCTGGCCGTGGCTTAGTTCCCGACACCCTTACGCTGATGATCGCCAGCGCCATCATGGGGCTTGGTGTTGCCATGATGCAGCCAGCCTTACCCGCACTGTTACCGCGGTGGCTTGAACCACACCACCTGGCCATCGGGTCCGCCATTTATATGAATGGCATGTTGATGGGCGAGTTTATTGGAGCGGGAATTACCTTACCGGTTCTTATGCCTTTGCTGGACAACAGCTGGCGCGCAGCACTGCTGGCTTGGTCGTTGCCGGCTCTGTTAGTCGCTGCTGCCCTGTTTCTTCCTAAACGGGACTTGGCTCGACCGGTACGAAGAGCCGCCTGGCTACCCGACTGGAAGAACCCGCTTACCCTGCGCTTGGGCTTGCTGCTAGGGCTATCCGGCTCATCGTTCTTCGGGCTGAACGCCTACATGGGAAATTTGCTGGAGCAACAAGGCAACTTCGACATGCTCCCCGACGCGTTGTTCTGGTACAACTTCGCGCAAGTCTTCGCCTCTCTGGTCATGCTGAAAATGGCGCGGCGATGGGTGGGGTTACGCAGTTTGATTGTCGTGATGGCCATTCTGAGTATCAGCGGAACTCTCGGCGCTCTTTTACTGACCGGCTGGCCGTCGATCATCAGCGCTACGTTCATGAGTTTTTTTGCGGGTATCTTGCTGATTCTTCTCGTGGCTTTGCCACCACTGTTAGTGCCATCCGAAGAAACCGGGCGGCTCTCCGCGGGTACGTTTCTAGTCGGCTACACACTGGCGTTTTCCGTGCCGATGCTGGGTGGGGTACTGGCAGACTGGACCGGCGATATCCGCCATGCGGTATGGGTAATCCTTGCCTATGCCGTGCTGGTGCTTCCCATTGCGTTCCGATTGAAATTGAGCCGTTCCTGATACTTCACGGCGCAGCCTGGGCCGAGGAAGCCCTGATAGCTAACCTCGGCCAGACATCCACACCGTTTAGATGTAGTAATCCTTCAACGGAGGAAATCCGTTGAACTCTACCGCACTGTAGGTGGTGGTATAGGCGCCCGTCGACAACCAATACATCCGGTCCCCAATGGCCAGATTTAACGGCAGCGGGTACTTGTGGTGCTCATACATGATGTCGGCACTGTCACAGGTTGGCCCGGCAATCACGCAGTCCTCACCAACGCCTTCTTTTTCCGTCCAGATCGGAAACTTGATCGCCTCATCCAGTGTTTCGATCAACCCCGAAAACTTACCCACATCGGTAAACACCCATCGGTGCAACGCTGTGCGTGATTTTCGGGAAATCAACACCACTTCGCTGACCAACACACCGGCATTGGAAATCAGTGAACGGCCGGGCTCAATGATGATTTCCGGCAGATCGGCACCGAAGTCTTCTTCTAGGAACCGGGCAATTTCCTGAGCATAAACACTCAGCTCATTGGTGCGGCTGATGTAATTGGCCGGAAAACCACCGCCCATGTTGATCATTTTCAGCTCAATGCCGTCTTCTTCTTTCAGACGCTCAAAGATGACCTTAACCTTGCTCAACGCTGCGTCCCAGGCACCGATTTCGCGCTGCTGAGATCCCACGTGGAACGACACACCGTAAGGCACCAAGCCCAGATCACGGGCTAGGATCAACAGGTCCATAGCCATGTCTGTCTGACAGCCAAACTTGCGGGATAACGGCCAGTCTGCGGTGAGCGTACCTTCCGTCAGAATGCGCACGTACACCTTGGAGCCGGGAGCCGCTTTGGCAATGTTACGCAGATCTGCTTCGGAATCCGTGGCAAACATGCGCACACCCTTTTCATAGAAGGTACGAACATCCTTCACCTTCTTGATGGTGTTGCCATAGCTGATACGGTCACCGGTGACGCCCAGCGACATGACTTTTTCCAGCTCGTACACCGATGCGATATCAAAGTTGGCGCCTCTGTCCCTCAGCATGGTCAAAATCTGGGGGGCCGGGTTAGCCTTTACCGCGTAATAAACCTTCGCATAAGGGAATCCATCCACCAATTCATCGTATTGACGATTAATAGTGGCGGTATCAATCACTACAAACGGCGTTTCCTTCGTTTCGGAGAATTCCTTGATACGCTTGAAGGTATCGGCGTCGTAGTAATCAGCAATATTTGCGTTGGCTGCGTCGATCATCAGTGGTGCATCCCTCCATAGGGAAAGCAGACATAAAAAAAGGCACCACAGCACGGCTGCAGCACCCATAGGATTTCGCGATCATCAGGCTTTTCTTTGACCACCGCAAATGAGCATATATACCCATAAACCAGGTGCGAAAAACCTCATGCGCAACACGGATTTCTAGTCTATGGATTCAAACTTACACAGCCACTGGCCACAATGGCGGCGGCTCTGTCGGTCCTTCCGGATTTTCGGCGCTGTGCTGGGCCTTTAGGTAGTCCAAAATGGCCTCATTGAGATCGCTGCCTTTCGCCAAGCCCTTGTTACCGAATAGACGATTGAACTCAAGTACATAGGGGTAGCCTTCCACGACTGCAATATCAAAGCCGGCGTGGTTAACGTCCAGCGTTCGCGCCAGACGCAGCACGAGATCGGTGACCACCGCAGGGACTTCGCGGGTATCGACCTGCCCACCCTTCGCTACGTTGTTGTAGAAGCCTTGTTCTGCCTGCGTTCGCCAATAGGCGGCCACAACCCGGTCACCCACAACCACCACTCGCGCATCCCGGTCAATCGGCAGGTACTCCTGCACGTACAACACATCGGTACGATCACAATAACGCTGCCAGTCCTCTCGGGACTCGATCAGCCATACACCGTCACCCATGCTGGACTTCGGCAGCTTGGCAACAAAGGGTAGAGGCATGGCATTCCAAAGCGCCTCCCGCTCCTGCGGGCCATTGGCCTCGATGAGCGTCCAAGGCGTGTGCTCCGGGGCGACGGTTTGAAAGGCCCGGGTCATTTCGATCTTGTCGTGGCCAATTCGGTAGCTGGCGACGCTGGGAAATACTCGGCATTTCAATCCGTGTACGAGCGCGTTCAATTGCCAGTATTCAGGGAAGAGAACCCAATCCGCTTCCTTCAACAATTCCTTGTGACGCTGGAAATGCTCAGCTTTGAGAACCGTGGTGTCGGGGAATCCGAGGGTACGAAAGACGTTAAAAGACACGAGTTGCATGTGTGGCCGCCGAACGGATGAAATTGGCGGCATTTTAATCAGCTTTGAGCAACTGACAAGTGTTTTTTCATGCGAAATTCATGCTTTTTTCACACCCAAATGTTTAGCCTTACCAGCGCACTCTGTTAGTGGGCAGCGTCGCATTACGGGTCAGCAATTAAAGGCACAAATGTTACTTAGCAGGGCGCTTTTTCGTGCCCTGTTGCGCTTGCGCCGTCAGTGGATCTTCCGGCCAAGGATGCTTGGGATATCGCCCACGAGTGTCCTTGCGAACCTCCGGGTAGGCGTTCTTCCAGAAACTGGCTAAGTCGGCGGTAACCGCCAGCGGCCTCTGGGCTGGAGACAACAGGTGGATGACCACCGGCACGCGGCCACCGGCGACTTTGGGGGTTTCCGTCCAACCGAACAAAGCCTGTAATTTGGCCGCCAATACGGGGCCGTTGTCAGCGCTGTAATCCAAGGTGACATTCTGGCCGGTGGGTATCGTCAGCGCGCGGGGGGCAAGTTCTTCCAACCGTTGCTGTTGTGGATAATCGAGTAGTGTATTCAGGGCCTGAACCAGATTGAGGCCGGCCAAGTCGGCCCAACGTTTCATGCCCGACAAATAGGGCGCCAACCAACCCTCCAACGCATCCAGCAAGGCACTGTCGCTGACCTCCGGCCAATCACCGGGGAACTGATGGGCCAGCATCCGAACCCGTGCACGCCACTGTTGGGCAGCCGGTGTCCAAGGCAAGCTATCCAGCCCTTTACGCCGAACGGCATCCAGCAGGCCTTGCTGGAGCAACTCCGGCGCCACCTGCGCCAGCGCTTTCTCAGCCAGCACCAACGCCCCCATCTTGCGGACTTTCCGGGCCACGACGGTGCCCCGTTTGTCGTCCCAAAGGGCTTCCTCCCGATCTTCGATATGGGCCGCGAGATCCTGCTCCAGATCCGTCAAATCCACCGGTGCCGCCAAATACATGGTCGCTTCCCGGGCTTTTCCGTCCAAGTCCGCCGCTACCAGCCACTCTTGCCGTGCCAAGGCATCGTCTTCCCGTAACACCGCGCCCTTGCCATTGCTCAGTTGGTAGCGGGGCGAGCTGCCCGGCCGACGGCGGGCAATGCGATCGGGATAGGCTTGGGCCAACACTCGACCAACGTCCGTTTCAGTTGGCAACTCTGTTGAGGTTTCGTCTCGGCACAGGCGCTTGGCGGCCTGTTTCACCGCTTTCAAACGGGCCACATCTATCCCGCGATGGCCGCGCTCGCCACGCAACACCCGAATGCGCTCATGCAAATCAGCGCCGGAACCCGGGCCAAGCAAATCTCGCTCCTCGAGCAGAGCAGCCAACTCCGCCGCCAGTTGCCCCAGCCCCAGAGCGCGCCCTTTGATCACCATGTGCGCCAAGCGTGGGTGCATGCCAAGATCACGAGCAGCTTTGCCGTGATCGGTGATGGCGCCCTCAGCATCCAGTAAATCCAGCCACTGCAACAAGGTAACCGCCTGCTGCCAGTGGGCGATCGGTGGTGAGTCGATCCACGCCACCTGATCCGGCGAACGGGCACCCCATTGGGCCAACTCCAACACCAAGGGGGCTAAATCGGCTTCTTGAATCTCAGGCGGGGTGAAGTCAGCCAGCCCGAACTGCTCGGACTCGCTCCACAGCCGATAGCACACACCCGGTTCGATACGACCAGCCCGGCCTTTACGCTGTTCTGCAGACGCTTTGGATACGCGGCCAGTCATCAGGCGGGTCATGCCACTGTTCGGATTGAATACCGCCCGGCGCTGCTGGCCGGCGTCAATCACCACCCGCACACCTTCAATGGTCAGACTGGTCTCGGCAATCGCAGTGGCCAGTACGATTTTTCGGCTGCCCGCAGGGGCCGATGAGATGGCGAGGTCCTGTTCCTCGGATTTCAGGTTGCCGTAGAGGGGTGCCAGTATTGCGTTGTCCGGGAGCTGCCCCTGCAACTGCTGCGCTACCCGCCGGATTTCCCCGGCACCTGGTAAAAACACCAGCACCGAACCGGTCTGATCCTGCAGAGCCTCCTGCACCACCGCCACCACCTGATCCACCACCCGGCCATTCCGGGGCACCGGGCGGTACATCACCTCCACCGGAAACGCCCGGCCTTCACTGCTGATCACCGGCACATCACCCAATACGCGAGCAATCGGCGCGGTATCCAAGGTCGCCGACATCACCAATATCCGAAGATCCTCCCGCAATGCCTGCTGGGTTTCCCGTACCAACGCCAAGCCCAGATCGGCCTGTAGCGAACGCTCATGGAATTCATCGAAGAGCACGGCGGCGTAGTCTTCCAGCATAGGATCGCTCTGAATCAAGCGCGTGAGAATGCCTTCGGTGACCACTTCAATCTTGGTGTTCGCAGAAACTTTGGTATCTAACCGAGTCCGGTAGCCAACCGTTTGCCCCGGGGCTTCTCCCAACTGTTTCGCCATAAACCGCGCCGCTGATCTGGCCGCCAGCCGCCTGGGTTCCAGCATCAGGATTTTCCGGTCATCCCGCCATTCGGCTTCCAACAACGCCAAGGGCACTCTGGTAGTTTTGCCGGCTCCCGGGGGGGCTTGTAGCAAGGCTGTGGTGCTTTGGTTTAGGGATTGGGTTAGCTCTGGGAGTATGGCTTCTATTGGGGGCATGGGGTGTTGTTGGGTTTACCCTTTTTGTTTGGGGATGGCGCGGGAGGGGGTTTGGATTTTTGGCCGAAAAAGAACTCGCTTCGCTCAGACACCTTTGTTCGACAAAAAATCCAAACCCCCTCCCACACCCTACGTAATAATAAGATATGTCCGAAGGTTACCATGGTCGGGCTAAGGTTTAGTGGGCGAAGTCGGAATCCATAATCAAACTACTGCCCCCCTTTATCGGTGCCCCCTAACTAATCAAAAAATCTTTATCTGTAACCCGAGAAACCACCGTTGTCAGCTAGAGCGGGGTGGTGGGGTATTTTTT
>NZ_JBLWAZ010000004.1:419552-545826 GCF_048285575.1 Marinobacter sp. SBS5
AAAAAATACCCCCCCACCCCGATCAATCCCGCACAACCAGCAGTCCTGGGCCAGACTATGCCCTTGAATGCCAAACCTCAGGACGAGGCACAAAGAACGCAAACACTAACCCAAATGCCAGAGCCGCTACACCGATGCCGAATGCAGACAACAGAGTGCCACCGGCGTCCAGCCACTGCTTGGTTAGCCACGGGCCAACCATTTGGGTAAAACCATACAGCGCGACCATTGCTGCCGACAGCCTTGGGCCTTGGTGAGGGTGCAAAGCCCGGCCGGTTCTTTGGGTGAGCAGGACCGTTCCCACAAACGTGCTGCCCACCAGCACCGCACACAACACCAAACCAACAGCGCCGGGCCACAGAACCGCAGCAAGCACGCCTGCCAGCTGGATAATGAAGTTTAGCCTTAAAGCCCGCAGATCGCCGATCACGGCACCGAGTTTGTTCCAAAGCCAGGGCGAAGGGATGGTCACAATCGCAACGATCATCCAGGTGCCATCCTGTAAAAAGTGATCGGCAGGCAACTCGAGGTTGGCCAGCAGCGGCAAAAAGGTCATGGGCAGGATGTACCCCAAGCCCGCGCCGGCGTAACTTAGAAACAAAGGCACACTGGCCCGGTCCAATAGGGGTGTGGTGGTGATAGCTCGGCCGGAATCGTCTTGCTCACGAACGGGAACGTCGAGTTTTCGCAGCTGCTGCACGCCCCACCACCCCAGAGGAATAGAGACCAGAGCAGCCGGCCACCAGCGCTGGGCGCCTTCGAGGAGATCCGCTGTGCCCGATACCAAGCCGCTGGATACCAACAACCCTGTACCGACACCGATATACACCAAACCACTCAACGAGGCTCGGTTACGCAACACCAGCCATTCCAGAATCAAAGCGGGCGCTTGGACGAAAATCACGCCGTTTGCCACGCCATTGATCCAGCGAATCACAGACATCACCGTTAGGTCGTCGGTTTGAGTCATGATCAGCGTTGTAATGACGTGCACCACCATAAACAGCGGTAACAGGAAACGGATCTGATCGATTCGATGCCAGCGAATGGCCAGCATGGCCCCCATCAGGTAACCCAGATAATTCCAGGTTGCCACGGCGGCACCTTGGGAGGCGCTGATCTGATTATCAGCCACCAGATAAGGCAACAAGGGCGTGTATATAAAGCGGCCAAGGGTATGCACCACCAACAGCAACAAACCGCCGGCCAATAACACGGTGAATAGCTGTTTGCTGGAAACGTGCGATGAGGAAGTCATGGTTACAGCCCGGCCATGCAAGAATTAAGTTATAGCCGCGGAGTATAAGGTAGACAGTTGTTTTTGTCAGTGGGACCCTGGCCCAACACAATCAGGTGCCCTCAGCTCTGGGGTGATTCGCCTTGGCCCAGCGGTAAATGCGTTCAAAGGCTGCTGCCAGTTCCTGCGGGTTGTGCGGTGGCTGAATAAGGGCCTGGAGCTTGCCATCAGGGTTTAGCAGCGCGAAGTGTCCGCTGTGATCGACCAGCAGCTGACCGCCCACTTCACGATGAACGAAGACAGCGCTCAGGCTTTTAGCCAGTGCTCTGAGTGTATCCAGTTCACCGGTCAGGCCGTGGAAATGTTCGCCGAAGAAGCCCGTATAGGCTTTCAGTGTTTCCGGGGTGTCATGCTCCGGATCTGCGGTCACCAGTAGGTAATCCGGCTGGGGCAGTTCAGCAGACAGCAGTTTGTCCGTTTGGCGCAGGTTCGCCATGGCCGCAGGGCAAACATCCGGGCAGTTGGTGTAACCCACGAAGACGAAGGTCCAGCGGCCTTTCAGATCTTCCCGCGTGGCGGTTTCACCGTGCTCGTTGATCAGGGTGAACTCCGTCAGCTCTCGAGGCTGATCGTACACATAAGTATTGTATTCACTGAGATTCGGCGCCGGTGCCGGCTCATTGTTTGCCAGAAACACCTGCCGGCCGACCGTCAGGCCGAAGCCCAGTGCCACCACCAGAAACAACACTATCAGCGTAAAGCGCAACGAACGCCCCATGGTGCCTCCCAGTCAGATCAATGTGATGCTCACTGCTCAGAAAAAGACGAAGTGATCCACCAGCAACACCACGAACAACGCCATCAGGTACACGATGGAATACTTGAAGGTGTCCATAGCGACTCGGCGATCATCATCTTTCAGCAAGCGGATAGCATATTGCAAGAACCTCAAGCCGAGCGCCAGTGCACCCACCAGATAAATACCGCCCGACATGCCGGTGACAAAAGGCAGCAGGCTGACCACCAGCAACATCACGGTATACAGCACAATATGCAGTTCGGTGTATTTGTTGCCATGGGTGACCGGCAACATCGGGATGCCCGCTTTGGCGTATTCCTCTTTGCGATGAATAGCGAGCGCCCAAAAGTGTGGCGGGGTCCAGGCGAAGATGATCAAGACCAGCAACAGAGCATGGCCTTCGACCTGACCGGTTA
This sequence comes from Marinobacter sp. SBS5, assembly GCF_048285575.1. Taxonomy (NCBI): domain Bacteria; kingdom Pseudomonadati; phylum Pseudomonadota; class Gammaproteobacteria; order Pseudomonadales; family Marinobacteraceae; genus Marinobacter; species Marinobacter sp. SBS5. Next base: position 422,005 of record NZ_JBLWAZ010000004.1, read on the forward strand.
CCGCGGTCCAGCCCAGCAGTGGCGGCATAGCCCCGGCCAGACCACCGATGGTGATGTTCTGGGGCGTGGCCCGTTTCAAGAACAACGTGTAGATACCCGCGTAGCCGACCAATGAAGCCAGCGTAAGCCATGCCGTCAGCTCATTCACTTGCCACATCAGCACAATCATTCCGGCCGCCGCCAGCACCACGGCAAACAGAATCGCATCAAAGGGCGCAATCCGGCCAGTCGCCACCGGGCGCTTGCGGGTACGTGCCATCACAGTGTCGATTTTCTGGTCCACCACGTGGTTGACCACTGCTGCGGCACCGGCCAGCAACGCTATTCCCAGATTACCGAACAGCAGAACACTCCAGCCGGGCACTCCCGGAGCCGCCAGCAACATGCCGATCAGCGACGTAAGGATCATCAAAGCCACAACCCGTGGCTTGGTGAGTTCCAGATAATCGCGCCACGAAATGTGTGTTGACCCAGTAGACTCTTGCACCGGCAGCGCTTTCACTTGCTCGCTCATGCCGTTACCTCCCGATTTATGGTTGTTGTATGGGATGTGTTCACTGCTTTTGAATGCGGCAATTGGGTATGCCGCCAAATCAGGTTAATCATTGATAGCAAAAGCCCGGCGCCCATCGCGTTGTGGGCCACGGCGATGGCCAATGGAATATGCAGCCAGACATTGGCCAGTCCCAGACTGAACTGAAGCGCCAGCACCCCGACCACCAACACGATGCTTCGTTCAAGACCACTATTGCCCCGCTGCCGCCAGAGTCTAACCAGCAGGAGACTGAGGTAAAGCAATACAATCACGGCCCCCAGCCGGTGCGTCACATGTATAGCAACCCGGCCATCATCCGTCAGTTGCCCACCCAGATAATTCGGGCCGACCTGCTGGGCAATATCAAAACCATGCTGAAAATCCATGCCGTCCGGCCACCACTGGCCCTGACAAGTCGGCAGATCGGTACAGGCTACTGCCGCGTAATTGGCGGCGGTCCAGGCCCCCAGCGCAATCTGAAGCACGACCAATAACAAACCGCCGTAGAGCCATGGTCGAAGCCTGCTGAGGCTTAAAGCAACCACGCCGGCCGACAAACTGTGTAGGTTTGCGCGCTTGCGCAGCCTCAAAGTCAGCAGCAAAAGCAGGCTGAGCGTGGTAAAGCCACCCAGCAGGTGCAATGCCACCACTTGAGGCCACAGCTTCAAAGTGACCGTCCACATGCCGAAAGCGCCCTGCAGTACAATGAACCCGGCTATGAACAGCGGCAAACGCACAGGCAATTGTTCCCGACGATGGCGTATGGCGGCAATAGCCAGCCCGAAGACCACCAACCCCAGCGTACCGGCCGCATATCGGTGGATCATTTCTGGCCAGCCTTTGGCGACATCCACCGGGGTCTCAGGGAAGCGAGCATTCGCGATGGCGATGTTGGTTTCGCCTTGGGGCACGGTAAGAAAACCATAGCAACCCGGCCAGTCCGGGCAGCCAAGCCCGGCATGCACAAGGCGCGTCCAGGCACCGAGCATGATCACCACCACGGCGAGGGCGCAGGCCAGGGTGGACCATGTTGCCAGCTTACGGGCGAGAACGTCTGTTGGAGTCTGCTTCACCGCTTTGACCTCCCGCTTAGCCAATTTGCGACAACTTCAGCAGCTGTTTTAAGTCTTTCAGCATCTGTTTGCCGGTGTGTTCAGCACCGTAATGCATCATCACATTGCCGAAAGGGTCGATCAGCAAAATCCGGGCTTCCGTGTCCGGGTTAACGCCTTCAGGCCACACGGGGGTGGTACCGGGCACCTGCTGTAGCCGTTCCATCCGCTGATATTCTTCATTCCAGCGGGCTTCCAAGGCTGCCGGGGTCGTGCCCAACCAGGCCGCGCGACTCACTCGCGGTGCGTTCTTGCCCAGAGCAATGTTCACCTGGCGGGCCAAATACAGCAGCTTTTCACAGGCCTCGGTGCAGTTTCCGGCCGCGACCAGCATTAGCCACTGAGGATCGACCTTCTCCACTCCGAACCGCTCAGCAAGGGGTTCGCCGCTGACGGTTTCGAGGTTCAGGGTTTGCACGGACACCACAGGCTGCAGCAGTTCACCACTGTTGGTGATGCCTGCCGGGTTGAGCCAGCCGGTGTAAAACATGATGGTTGCTAGAACCATAGGCCCGAAGCCAACAGCAAACAGCAATATTGCTGTGCGCCGGCCACGGCGAACCTGTTCCGCGCTGGGGGCATCACGCCCACTCACGGAGTCAGCCGTTGTCGTTGTCATTGTCGGGTCCTGCCTTTCAGTCATTCGTTATTGTTATGTCTCGCTGCGCCTATAACTCGCTACTACAGTCAATATAGTCAGCACTCCGGCAAGCGCAAACCATTGAACCGCATATCCATAGTGAGTTTGTGGCCCCATAACATCCGGAACTCGATCAGCCCGGTAGGCTCCAGGTTGTTGCGGATCGGCTAACATCACGGTTATCGGAGCCGGCTCATCAACGAACACGGCAACATCGGCCTTCGACAAAGCCTGTACGCGTCTTGGCCAAGTGCGGGCTGCAGATTTTGTATCGGCCAACACAGGGGGCTCCGGATACTCTGCCAAGCGCCCTTTCAAGGTAAATAATGCGTTGGGTGTATCGATTTCAGGCAAGGTATCTCGTGTGCGTGCGCCTTGAACCCATCCTCGATTAATCACCACCGCCGGCCCTTCAAGCGGTCGGAACACGGTCAACACCTCGTAGCCGGGTACCCCGTCTCGAGTTCGATTATCCAGTAACCATGTTTGCTCACCGTAAAAGCCGGTAAGGGATACCGGCAGGCCTGGCTGGGCGTCACCAGCAATCAACTCTGGCCAAGACGTATCGGTCGCTTGTTGCTGCCAGGCTTGCAACAGGGTTTCTTTTTCCCCAGCGCGGTTCAATTGCCAAACACCCAAACTCAGAAGCAGCGGTAGGAAAAACCCGCTGAAAACAAGCAGACGCCAATCAAAATGCCATCGGCGTTCCATCAAAACGATCTACCCATGCTTTGCTATAGTGAATACACGCTGCCGGTTTAACCCGGCGCTGTTCACTCCATAAAGATCGACAACAACGGGATACACCATGCTCAAAATTGCCATCGTCCTACTGCTGATCGCAGTCATTGTGAGCTTGTTCAGCGGTCTGTTTTTCTTGATCCACGATGGCGGCAAATCCCGGCGCGTTGTGAACTCTTTAGCCATCCGGGTCGCCTTGAGTGTGATATTGCTCGCCCTGCTGTTGATCGCGCTCTGGTCCGGATCCATTACCCTCAACCCAACGCCATGATGGCGCTTGTCATTCAAAGCACATAAACAAACACGAACAATCCCAGCCAGACCACATCCACAAAGTGCCAATACCAAGCCGCGGCCTCAAAGCCAAAGTGGTTGTCTGCGGTAAAATGCCCTTTGGTGATCCGAATCAGCATGATCGTGAGCATGATGGTACCCAACAGAACGTGGGCCCCGTGGAAACCGGTCAGCATGAAGAACGTACTGCCATAGATACCAGACTGCAGCGTCAGATCCAGATCGTTGTATGCATGGGCGTATTCGTAACCCTGAACAAACAGGAACACCACGGCGAGCGCAATGGTCAGCGCCATCCAGAGCTTCACCTTGGCGCGATCGCCGGCCTTCAAGGCGTGGTGGGCAATGGTCACGGTGAACGAGGATGTCACCAGTAGAATGGTGTTGAGTAACGGCAATCCCCAAGGCCCAACCACCTCTGACGGTCCTTGATACGCTTGTGGATCGGGGTTGTTGACCAATGGCCAACTGGCTTGGAAGCCTTCCCAGAGCATGTTGGTACTGCCTTTGTCACCCTCGCCCCCCAGCCAGGGCACCACGAACACCCGCACGTAGAACAGTGCTCCGAAGAAGGCGGCAAAGAACATCACCTCAGAGAAGATGAACCAACTCATGCCCCAGCGAAACGAACGGTCCATCTGTTCACTGTACAGGCCCGCCCGGCTTTCACGGATCACACTGCCGAACCAGCCAAACAGCATGTAAGCCATAATCATGGCGCCAATCCAGAACATGACCCATGAGCCCGTCGTGCTTTCGCCCTGATTACCACTGACCATGATGGAAGCGGCACCGTAGAGGGTCACCCCAAGGCCAACAGTGGCGATGATGGGCCACTTGCTCTGTTCGGGAACGTAGTAGGTCTGGTGATCCGCCATAGTTCTCTCCGATGGCTTAGCCGTTATTGTTGGTTATTGTGTCTGCCGTTGCAGGGCCAGAAACGTTCACGGGCTTACCCTGATCGTACAGGGTGTAAGACAACGTCAGCTTGGTAATGTGCTCAGGTAGCTCCGGGTCCACAATGAAAACCAGCGGCATTTCCACGCTTTCCCCGGCCTCCAGCGGTTGCTGGTTGAAACAGAAACATTCGGTCTTATGGAAGTACAAGGTGCCTTCCGATGGCGACAGGCTGGGCACTGCTTGGCCCACCATGTTGCTATCCGTCGGATTAGAGGCAAAGAAATTCACCGTTACCGCTTCACCAGGGTGCACTTTTACGCTGCGCACCACAGGGCGGAACTCCCATGTCATACCCGGTCCGTTACTGGCCAGAAACTGCACCGTGACTGTCCGGTTCTCATCCACCTGGTCACTGGTGCCAGCCTCATAACGACCACTGGTCTTGCCGTTAATTCCGGTGATATCACAGAACACGTCGTACAACGGAACCAGGGCAAACCCAAACGCAAACATGCCCACAACACCGGCCATGCACCAAGCTATAACCCGGCTGTTACTGCGTTTGCCTTGCTGCTGATCAGCCATGACGAAACTCCTGATTACTTCACTTCGGGTGGTGTCGTGAAGGTGTGATAAGGCGCGGGCGAGGGCACGGTCCATTCCAGACCTTCTGCACCGTCCCACGGCTTTGCCGCTGCTTTCTCACCGCCCCGTGCACACTTGACCACGATGAACAGGAACAACAGCTGGGTAACGCCGAACATGAAGGCCCCGACGCTCGACACCATGTTGAAATCAGCGAACTGAAGCGCGTAATCGGGAATCCGCCGCGGCATGCCCGCCAGCCCCAAAAAGTGCATCGGGAAGAACGCCAGGTTCATGCCGACAAATGACAACCAGAAATGGGTTTTGGCCAGGGTTTCGTCGTACATGTTGCCGGTCCATTTAGGCAACCAGAAATAGGCCGAGGCGAAGATGCCGAAGATGGCACCCGGCACCAGAACATAATGGAAGTGAGCCACCACAAAGTAGGTGTCGTGATACTGGAAGTCTGCCGGTGCAATGGCCAGCATCAAACCGGAAAAGCCGCCGATAGTGAACAGAATGATGAAGGCCACGGCAAACAGCATGGGCGCCTCAAAACTCAACGAGCCTCGGAACATGGTGGTGACCCAGTTGAACACTTTCACCCCGGTGGGTACCGCGATAAGCAACGTTGCGTACATAAAGAACAGCTGGCCCGCCAGTGGAATGCCAACGGTAAACATGTGGTGCGCCCAAACCAGGAAGGAGAGCAATGCAATCGCACCCACGGCATAAACCATAGAGGCGTAACCAAACAAGGGCTTGCGAGAAAACGCCGGCACAATATGAGAAACAGCGCCGAACGCCGGCAGGATCATGATGTACACCTCCGGATGCCCGAAGAACCAGAACACATGCTGGAACAACACCGGATCGCCGCCGCCCGAGGCATCGAAGAAACTGGTGCCGAAGTTAATGTCCATCAGCATCATGGTGACCGCACCGGCCAATACCGGCATCACTGCGATCAACAGAAACGCGGTGATCAACCAGGTCCAGACGAACAGCGGCATTTTCATCAAGGTCATGCCCGGAGCCCGCAGGTTCAGGATGGTGGCGATAACGTTGATCGCACCCATGATCGATGACACACCCATGATGTGGATGGCAAAAATGAAGAAGGTGGTACTCGGAGGCCCGTAGGTGGTGGACAAAGGCGCGTAGAAGGTCCAACCGAAGTTGGGCGCACCGCCTTCCATGAACAGCGTGGAAACCAGAATCAGGAACGCACAAGGCAGCAGCCAAAAGCTCCAGTTGTTCATCCGTGGCAAGGCCATGTCGGGCGCGCCGATCATTAGCGGCAACATCCAGTTGGCCAGCCCGACAAAGGCTGGCATAACCGCACCGAACACCATGATCAGACCGTGCATGGTGGTCATCTGGTTGAAGAATTCAGGCTGAACAATCTGCAAACCTGGCTGGAACAACTCGGCCCGGATCACCATCGCCATACTGCCGCCCAGCAAGAACATAGCGAAGCTGAATATCAGGTACATAGACCCGATATCCTTATGGTTGGTGGTCAACAGCCAACGGCTGATGCCTTTGGCCGGGCCGTGGTGATGTTCTTGGCTGTGGGTATCTGCAACCGCACTCATGAAAACCCCCGTTACCGCCGTTTATTATGGCTGGTGATTGTTGTTATCTGGCGTCAACTACTCTTTATTTTTGTAATCAAAGATCTCTTTCGGCGTGACCATATCGCCGGTGTTATTACCCCAGGCATTACGCTCGTAGGTAATCACTGCCGCCAGATCTACCTCGCTCAGCTGCCCGCCAAAGGCTTGCATCGCTGTGCCGGACACCCCGTTCACCACAATATCGATATGCGCCGCCATATCGCCGGTGGCAATGGGGCTACCCTTCAGTGCCGGGAAAGCCGGAGGCATGCCGGCACCATTCGGCTGGTGGCAAGCAGCACAGGCACTGGCGTAGGCTTTCTCGCCACGGGCCATCAACTCATCCATAGTCCAGTCTTTCTCGGTCAACAGTCGCTCTGCCTCTGCAGCGTCTTTCTGCTCTGCGACCCAAGCCCGGTATTCCTCTTCCGGCACCGCTTCGACGACAACTGGCATAAAGCCATGGTCCTTGCCGCACAATTCGGTGCACTGGCCACGGTAGATGCCTGGCTCATCAACACGGGTCCAGGTTTCGTTGATGAAGCCTGGAATGGCGTCTTTCTTCACACCAAACGCCGGCACCCACCAAGAGTGAATCACGTCGTTTGCGGTCAACAGGAAGCGAACCTTTTTGCCCACCGGGATCACCAGCGGCTTGTCCACCTCCAACAGATAGTTTTCGCCTTTGGCCTGCCGGTTCTCAATCTGGTCACGGGGCGTGGACAGGCTGGAGAAATAGCCAAAGTCGTCATTGATATACTCATACTGCCAACGCCACTGATACCCGGTTACCTTGATGTCGACCTCGGATTCGGTGGTGTCGTACATTTCGATGAGGGTCGCCGTGGCCGGCACCGCCATGGCCACCAGAATGGCTAACGGGATAGCCGTCCAAAGCACCTCTACCAGCGTGTTTTCATGGAAGTTGGCAGGTTTATAGCCCCGAGACTTACGATGGGCGAAGATAGACCAGAACATGACCCCGAAAACCACCACACCGATGGCAACGCAGATCCACAGAATGGTCATGTGAAGGCTGAATATCTCATTGCTGGTGCCGGTTACGCCCGGCGTCATGTTCATGGTCCAGTCCGCCATGACCACAGCCGGTAGCAACAGACCAGCGACTAGGGCAATTGCCCGCTTGGCATGCACGCGCATACTGTGTCTCCACAGAGTGTTATTCTTGTCGGATTTTGCGTCATCCCTCTGCGGTCGGTTCCGGTGCTCGCAACACCAAAACGTCCGCGAGTGAAAGCCTGCTTATGGATACATCACTGGTCAGTGTAGACACTGATTAGCAAAACACTAAAAAACTCTTTAAACCTAAATGAGATAAACGGCCCGTTTTGATGAATAAACTGCATAAGACTTTGTTCAGCTCAACAGACCGGCGCCTCTGGGTACTGGCGTGGCCTCTGATGCTGACCAACCTCACTGTGCCGCTCTTGGGATTGGTGGATACCGCCGTGCTCGGCCACCTAGACAACCCGGAATATCTCGGAGCCGTGGCCGTAGGTGCCAACCTATTCAGCATTTTGTACTGGACCTTCGGTTTTATGCGCATGGGCACTACCGGGCTCGCCGCTCAGGCTTGGGGGCAACAAGATGCGTTCCGTCAGGTCGCTTTATTGCTGCGCTCACTGATGCTGGCGGTTGGCATCGGGCTATTGCTGATCGTGTTCCATCCACCCCTGATTGCAACGGGTTTGCATCTGATGAACCCGAGCCCGTCGGTGGCTGAACTAGCGGCTGAATACGCCTCGATTCGGATCTGGAGTGCGCCTGCCGTGCTGTGCCAATACACGCTGGTCGGTTGGCTGATCGGCACCCAGTTCCCCCGCGGGCCCATGGTGATGCTGATCATCGCCAACGGCATCAACATCGTGCTGGATATCTTCTTCGTCACCGTACTGGGCTGGAACAGTCGCGGGGTCGCCATGGCCACGGTCATGGCGGAATACGGCGCCACTGCGATCGGTTTTGCCATCGTGCTCAAACGCATGCCTGAAGGCCAAAAGCTGACCCGAGAGTTGTTTGGCCATGTCGCTGATTACTTGCGCATCTTGCAGGTGAACCGTTTCATCATGGTTCGCACCATCGCTCTGTTATTGGTGCTCGCTTTCTTCACCGCCCAAGGCGCCCGACAGGGTGATATTATCCTGGCCGCCAACGCCGTGCTGATCACCTTCCTGCTGGTGATCTCCAACGCGCTGGATGGTTTTGCCAATGCCGCGGAGGCGTTAATTGGCGAAGCCATTGGCAAGGACAGTAAAGACCAATTTAAAACCGTCTTTAGCAGCGCACTGCGCTGGTCGATCTGGGGCGCACTGCTGCTTACCATTGCCTTCGTACTGGGTGGTCGTTGGCTGATCAGTCTGTTGACCGACATCGACGCCGTGCAAACCACAGCCTGGCAGTACTTGCCCTGGCTTTGGTTATTGCCTTTCGCAGCCGTCTGGGGGTTTTTACTCGATGGTGTATTCATCGGCGCAACCCGCACCCGGGAGATGCAGAACACCATGCTGTTTTCAGCACTCGTGGTATTTCTTCCGGTTTGGTGGCTAACAACCGGCTGGGGCAACCATGGCCTGTGGTTATCACTGGTCAGCCTGATGCTGGCCCGGGCCGCCAGTATGGGTTGGCTGTGCTGGCAGTACACACGTCATGATCGCTGGTTTCAGCATCACTAAGCTAAAACCGGGCACCAACAGCCGAAACTTTATTTAACACTCGGCCGCAGCACTCTCGCGAATTTTGGCTACAATAACGAGAAATGGCAGGCGTATTGTGGTGGCCAGCCACCTCGTTCCTGCTCCCGGTTGCTCTTGGTAAAACCAAGGAGGGGCCTTGCGACCTCAACTCGTACAAACAGCGGCATCTCCTGCAATGACACCACAAGCAGTCCTTGAGATTATTGATCAGGCTCGGCGTAAGGAAGCTCGCTCCGGCACGTTTCTGCGCCAGATGAAAGAAAAGGTGAACCAGTTACCCACCTCGATCGTGGTAGGCGGCTCGAATCCTGCCACCAGCCTGTTCCAATTCGCCATCGAATACATCGAAATGGCGCCCCGCTTGATTGAGTGCGTGGATGCTTGCGCGCAAGAAGCCGGTATACAAGAGTTGTTCAGACCTTTTATTGACGGGGCAGCACGATACTTTACTCAGCCTTCGGTTTTGCTGGTTCAGTACGATGGTCTGGACGGACTACTGATCCGGGCTTACATGTGCCACCGCCTGATGGAAGAGATGCACGACAATAACCGATCCATTCGTGCCAGCGAGCTCATTGACCTTGAAGCCACCCGAGCCAACCTGCTGGTTCATGAGCTGATTGGCGAACCTTTTGCCAATGAGCTGGATGATGCGATTACCATCACCGTACTTCAGATCGCGGGAACACCCGATTACTATAGCCTCGACCTCGAACCCTTCGTGAATCAGGTCAACAACCGCGCGTGGGACTGGATGAGGCAGTTCTGGGAACACCTTCTGGACCGCAATCACATCCAGTTTTCGCTAAGGCCCAGTGTTCTCTAGCCTTCCCGCCGACCCTTTTACCCGTCAACTCTGCACGGTTCTTTTCAGGCTACCCGGCAACCCGCTAAACTGAACGCCGCGAATACACCTTACTTGTTGAAATCACTAGGGAGACAACACTCGTGCTGGACAATGCAGACTTGGGAAAACTGATTATTAGACTCACCCTCGGCGGCCTTCTGCTGTTCCACGGCGTGTCAAAATTGCTCAACGGGATTGGATTTATTGAAAGTCAATTAGTCAGCCACAACTTGCCGGCTATCCTGGCCTATGGCGTTTACATCGGTGAGATTATCGCCCCGCTGATGATCATTTTGGGCTACCAGACCCGCATTGGCGCGCTTATTGTTGTCTTCAATATGATTGTGGCTATCGCGCTGGTACACAGCCATCAGCTCTTGTCACTCAGCAGCAACGGTGGCTGGTCACTAGAGCTCCAAGGCTTCTTCTTGTTTACTGCGTTAGCGGTTATTTTCCTTGGGCCGGGCCGATATAAACTCAAGAATTGAGGATCAGATGACGGTGGTTGGCTGGCTATCACGCCAGACTACCACCCGATTTCGGCCACTATTTTTGGCCCTGTAAAGTGCGTCATCAGCATGCTCTTGGGCTTCCTGGCGACCACCTTTATCCCAGTAGACGGAGACTTCATCAAGCAACGGATACCCAATGACCAAAAGTCGGTTGCGCTTATCCACAGGCAACGGGATTTTCAGCCAGAACTTCTTTTTCACTAAAACCCTGATTAAAGGCCTCACTCGCGGATAGCGATCGCCATTGAGTCTAGGGTGCTGAGCGGACATCGTTCAGCGTCAGATCGCCAGCAGACGATTCCAGCCATTGAAAAGCCACAGGGCCTGACAGAGCTATAGGGCTGATCAGGTATAGCAAAAGAAATAGAATAGCTGTCACAACACGTCTACCATTGCTCATCGACTGGCCGGGGACTATGGTTTAACTGGCTAAATTTTATGCACACACTGAGCATAGCTCACTTCGCACGGGGCAACATCCATGAGCCGATCCTCGCAAACAATCACTCCGGGCCGCTACCGCCACTATAAAGGCCGCGATTACGAAGTCATCGGCGTGGCACAGCACAGCGAAACCGAAGAGTCGCTTGTGGTATACCGCTGCCTATATGGAGACCACAGTTTGTGGGTACGCCCGCTCAGCATGTTTCGCGAAACGGTCCAAGTGGCCGGGGAAGAAGTACCCAGGTTTGCCCGGGTAGACACCAAAGGTTAGTTACACAACCACTTTGACTGACACGGCCATTTCCTGCACATTAGCCCACTTTTCGTACCGTTGGCGCCCTGGAGGTGCCAGCTAACTTTCAGTTTTCAGCCGGAGTTTGCCATGAATGCCGTTGTTGCCGCGGTGCTGATCATGCTCGTACTGAGCTTGTGCCGCATCCACGTTGTTGTTGCCCTGATTGTCGGCGCCATATCTGGTGGCCTTGTCGCAGGAATGTCTCTTGAGTCCACCATTGATGCCTTCAACGCCGGTTTGGGCGGCGGCGCAACTGTAGCTTTATCCTACGCTACTTTGGGTGCCTTCGCTGTCGCTATCGGTAAATCCGGCCTTGCCCACGCCCTGGCCGACAAAGCACTCGCTCTGGTAGGCAAACAAGACGAAGGCGGCGCAGCCACCGGCATTCGCTTCATGATTATCGGCGTGCTGGTCGCCGTTGCGATGTCTTCCCAGAACATCCTGCCCATTCACATCGCCTTTATCCCGCTGGTTGTGCCGCCGCTGCTGTACGTTATGGCCAAGCTTCAGATGGACCGCCGCTTGGTGGCCTGTGCACTGACCTTCGGTTTGATCACCCCGTACATGTTCCTGCCCGTGGGCTTCGGCGGCATCTACCTGAACGAAATTCTGCTGGCTAACGTGGCAGACAACGGCGTGGATGCCAGTGAGCTAAATGTAATGTCAGCTATGGCTTTGCCCGCCTTGGGCATGTTGGTGGGTCTGCTGATTGCGGTGTTCTTCAGCTACCGTGGCGATCGCGACTACGATCTGAAACTGATCAGCCAGACTGAGCGGGTGGATGTTAAGTACAGCCCGAAAACCCTGATCATGGCCTTGATCGCCATTGTTGTAGCCTTCGTGGTTCAGCTCTGGCTGGGCTCTATGATCTTGGGCGCATTGGCAGGTTTCGTTCTGTTCAACCTGTCGGGCGTTGTTAAATGGCAAGAAGCGGATGACTTGTTCACCGAAGGTATGAAAATGCTGGCGATGATCGGCTTCATCATGATCGCTGCCAATGGTTTTGCAGAGGTTATGCGGGAAACCGGCGAAATCGCCAGCCTGGTAGAAGGCTCGGTGGCAACCATCGGCGAGAACAAGCCACTCGCGGCGTTGCTGATGTTGGTGGTCGGTCTGCTGATTACCATGGGTATCGGCTCGTCGTTCTCCACCATTCCCATCATCGCGGCTTTGTATGTTCCGCTGGCTCTGCAAATGGGCTTCAGCCCACTGGCCATCGTAGCCTTGGTAGGCACCGCCGGTGCTCTGGGTGATGCGGGTTCCCCAGCTTCTGACTCCACCCTTGGGCCTACTGCTGGTTTGAACGTAGACGGTCAGCACAACCACATTTGGGATACGGTTGTTCCGACCTTCCTGCACTACAACTTGCCACTGCTTGGCTTTGGGTGGTTGGCGGCTATGGTTCTTTAACTTTGTAAGTAGCCTGCCTTTTGTAGCCTGCTTTTTTGCGGGGCGGTTCGGGGTTGGTAGGGGGTGTCAAAACTATCAGGAAAACCACGTTTTCCGTTTTGGCCCCCTCTCCCGAACCCCGACCATCTCCCAAACAACCAAGCTACAAAGCCATTCTCCAAAAACGGTCAGTCCTCAGAGCCAGCCTTAAAAAACACCACCTGTTTAACCGTATGGTCGTCTTCATTACCCCGCTTATTCACCCGGGTTTCAATCTCGGGAGCCGCTGGCTGCTCAACCTCAGACAAGGCATCGGTATATCCACAGGCCACGCACTCACGCACCTGATCGCCTTTGTCGTCCGTGAACATCGTAATTTTGTCCATCTCCGCACAGCGCGGACACACTGCACCGGCGATAAAACGCTTTGGACTCGGCATAACTCAACTCCAGATTAACCAGCTGGCCGCAATAGCACGGCCAGCTTTCATTGTATCAGGCTACTTCGCCAGTAATGCCAGATTGCTCCAACAACGCATCCACCTGAGGCTCACGGCCACGGAAGGCTTTGAACAATTCCATGGGCTCCTGCGAACCGCCTTTCTCCAGAATGTTCTGCAAAAACGCCTTGCCGGTTTCCGGGTCGAAGATGCCTTTTTCCTCGAACAGCGAGAAGGCATCGGCCGCCAGCACCTCAGCCCATTTGTAGCTGTAGTAGCCCGCTGCATATCCACCCGCGAAGATGTGGGAGAAGGCGTTCGGGAAGCGGTTAAACTCCGGCGACTGCACCACCGCAATGTTTTCACGCACCTTGCGGTGCATGTCGAGTGGATTGGTGGGGGCTTCGTCAGTGAACTCCGCGTGTAAGCGGAAATCGAACAACGAGAACTCCAACTGACGCACCATGCCCATGCCGGACTGGAAATTCTTCGCCGCCAGCAACTTCTGCAGCAGATCTTCGGGTAGCGGCTCACCAGTCTCGTGGTGGCTGGCAATCAACGCCAGAGATTCCGGGTTCCAGCACCAGTTTTCCAGGAATTGAGACGGCAGCTCAACCGCATCCCAAGCCACGCCGTTGATACCGGATACATCCATTACCTCAACCTGCGTCAGCATGTGGTGCAGGCCATGGCCAAACTCGTGGAAGAGGGTAGTTACTTCATCGTGCGTGAGCAACGACGGCTTGCCATCCACCGGCGGAGTGAAGTTACAGGTCAGGAAGGCGACCGGCAGCTGCAAATGGCCCTGCATATTGCGCCAGCGTACCCGGCAATCAGCCATCCAGGCACCACCACGTTTACCTTGGCGAGCGAACAGGTCCAGATAGAACCAGGCAATGGGCTCGCCGTTGCGGCTGATGCAGTAGGCTGTGGCGTCTTCGTGCCAGGTTTCGACTTCGGGCTTTGCCTTGATCTGAATACCAAACAGCTTCTCAGCCACCCGGAACAGACCCGGAACCACTTTATCCACAGGGAACCAAGGGCGCAGGGTTTCTGGCGAAATGTCGTAGCGCTTCTGGCGAAGCTTCTCGCTGTAATAGCCCACATCCCAAGCTTGCAGATCGTCTACGCCATGCTCGTCTTTGGCAAACGCCTTCAGCTCGGCAAACTCTTTCTCGGCCTGCGGCTTGGACTTATCCGCCAGCTGGTTCAGAAATTCCAACACCTCGTCCACGCTACGGGCCATTTTCTTGGCCAGCGAACGCTCGGCGTAGTTATTAAAGCCCAGCAGCTGCGCCAACGCATGACGGCGCTTGAGAATCTCGGCCATCACCGGGGTGTTGTCCCAAGTGCCGGCATCCGGGCCTTGGTCAGAAGCGCGGGTAACGAAGGCTTCATAAACTTCCCGACGCAACTCCCGGTTATCGCAGTAAGTCATCACCGGATGGAAGCTGGGGAAGTCCAAAGTGATCACATAACCATCCAGCTCTTTCTGCCGAGCGGCCTGCTTAGCGCCGTCGAGGGCGCTTTCCGGTACACCGGCTAATTCGCTGACATCGGTAATGTGCTTGAACCAATTCTGGGTGGCGTCCAATACGTTGTCACTGAACTTGTTGGACAGCTCGGCCAACTCACGGGACAAGTCCGCGTAACGCTTTTTCTTGTCCTCCGGCAGATCAACGCCGCCCAAGTGGAAATCTCGCAGGGTATTTTCGATAGACTTGCGCTGGGCTTCACTCAGATCTTTAAAATCGTCCCGTGCTGCGAGTTTCTTATAGGCATTGCACAGGGTTTCATTCTGGCTGATTTCGGTGCTGTATTCGGTCAGCTTTTCCAAGCAGTTTTTATACACCTTGCGCAGGTCGTCGTTGTTCATCACACCGTTCAGGTGGGAGATCACGGACCAGGCATTGCTCAAGTCATTTTCCATCGCCTGCATGGGCTGCACCAGCGTATCCCAAGTGGGGTCTTCCTGTTCGGCCAGCGATTGGATCTTCATCCGGTTCTTGCTGAGAATCTGGTCAATCGCCGTTTCCATGTGCTCGGTGCGAATGTGCTCGAACTTCGGCAGCAGATCGTCAGTTAGTAACGGGTTATTCATAAGTCCCCTTCTCAGCTATTTCAGTTTAAGGTACTTTCAGGCAACCCCAATACTTGGGGGAGTCTTTGGGAGGAGAGCTTTCCAAAAATTTGCGCAGCCATGGATGGCGGAGCAGAAGCGCCCACGGATGGCTTGAGCGTTTTTTTGAAAGCTCTCCTCCCAAAGACTCCTTCCCCTCAATTCGAGGCCTGTAAAAGGTATATGTAATGGCGAATGTACGAACTCACAAGGGTAGCACACCAAAATTTGGTGAAAGTACCTGGGTAGACGAGAGTGCCGTGGTGATCGGCGATGTGGAAATGGGCGACGATTGCTCAGTCTGGCCGATGACCGTTATCCGCGGCGACATGCATAAAATCCGCATTGGCGACCGCTGCAGTATTCAGGACGGGTCGGTTTTGCACATCACCCACGCCAGTGATTTTAACCCGGGTGGTTGGCCGCTGATTCTGGGCGACGATGTGACCGTGGGACACAAAGCACTGCTGCACGGGTGTACCATTGGCAGCCGGGTGCTGGTCGGCATGGGGTGTACCGTCATGGACGGGGCCATCGTCGAGGACGAGGTGATCATCGGTGCCGGTACACTGGTACCTCCGGGCAAACGGCTTGAATCCGGTTATCTCTATGTCGGCTCGCCCTGCAAACAAGCCAGGGCTCTGAGCGACAAAGAAAAAACCTTCTTCAAATACACCGCTGCCAACTACGTGAAGCTGAAGAACGAATACCTCGAAGCTTCAGAATAACCTCTGCCGGAACTCAGTTTCCGGCGGCCGCCTTGGCGCCTGCGTTTTCCAGCGCGCGGGCGTAATCGCCGCTACGGCCATGCTTGGAGATACGGTCCAGCATGGTTTCACCGTGCTCGTCTGTAGCGTCCAGGTTACGACCGGCGGCGACAAAGAAACCGACAAAACGCTCGAAATCGTCGGCACGCATGGCTTCATAGGCGCGTAACAGTACGAAGTGGTCTGCCTGAATCGTCTTGTCATAGGGCTCAAGGTCCAGGAAGCTTTTTACCCGCTCGTCACTCCAAACTTCATCAAGAACTTTTGGCTTATCCGGTCCGCTCATTGATATCACTCCTTCTGGATTCAAAATGTTTAGGCCGCACAGTATAAGGTTTTGAATCTGTTTCAGTTATATGAAAGTACTATGAGGATCTGCACTGCAAGCATAAGACAGCCGGTGTCAGGGCAGAATTTCGATAGGAAGATCAGCCACCGCTTCGTCTGTTTGGCACTCCGGGTTTCGGATGGAGATTTCCACTCGGCGGTTCAAGGCGCGGTTTTCCGGGCTATCGTTC
Organism: Marinobacter sp. SBS5; assembly: GCF_048285575.1. NCBI lineage: Bacteria > Pseudomonadati > Pseudomonadota > Gammaproteobacteria > Pseudomonadales > Marinobacteraceae > Marinobacter > Marinobacter sp. SBS5. Next base: position 438,476 of record NZ_JBLWAZ010000004.1, read on the forward strand.
GCCGCCAATGGGCGGGTTTCAGCTCGTCCCGCCGCCATCACACGGTCAGCAGGAATTTGCCGGTTCATCACCAGCTCATGCACCACCGAGACCGCCCGTGCGGCCGAAAGGTCCCAGTTGGAACGGTACTTATTGCTGGAAATCGGGCGATCGTCCGAATGGCCAGACACCACCACATCGCCCTCGCAACCGGCTAAAACCGTCACGACCCGCTCAATAATCGGAATCATGCTGGGCTTGATGGCCGCATCCCCAGACCGGAACGTCGCTTCTTCGGCAAAGCGGATCACCACCTGATCTTCGTCATAGTTCACTTGCAACGTACCGGCCGCGGCTTCCGGTTCCAGCTCTCGCACCAGCCTGGAACTCAAATCCAGAACACCACCCGGGACCTGGCGGATTTCCGGCCGCTCCGCTCGTTCGTCAATAAACTCTGGCTGGTCTTGCAACGTGTCCGATGGCTCCGGCAGTGACACCGTATTGGATACCACCAGCGTAATCGGCGATCCTCCAATCCCTTCGCCAATAACGTTTTGGGAACCAAACGCCACCGACATGGAATTCGCCATGGCTCGGTACTTTTCCACATCCATTTCCGCAAACGACAACAGCAGAATAAAAAACGTCAGCAGCAGGGTGGCCAGATCGGCAAAGGTTACGATCCAGTCTGGCGCACCGTTTTTGGCTTTTTGCCGTTTGCGAGGCCGGGGCAGCAACAAACCTTATGCCTCCTTTTCAGGCGCAAGATCGGTTCGGTGCTCAGGGGATACGTAGGATGACAGAAGCTCTGTCATCACTCTGGGATTTTCGCCTCGCATGATGCTCTTGATGGAGGTGATGATCAGCATTTGATTTCGAGCGTCGTCTTCGGCTTTCAGCTGCAGCTTTTCAGCCAAGGGCAGGGCAATCAATTGGGCAAGAAATGCCCCGTATAGAGTCGTCAGCAGGGCAATGGCCATGGCGGGCCCGATGGTGGAGGGATCATCAAGCGTATTCAGCATCTGCACCAACCCGATCAGGGTGCCCAGCATACCGATCGCCGGTGCTGATTCACCAATACCCCGAAATACCCGCTCGGCCACTTCGTAGCGCTCGGCAATTTGCTGACTTTCTTGCAGCAGTGCCTCTTCCACCAACTCCGGTGGGTGGCCATCGACACACAGGCTGATCGCCTTTTTCAGAAACTCATCGCTGGCTTCGTGCTCTTCGAGGCCCAAAATGCCCTCTTTACGGACCATCCGGCCCAGCTCACCCACTTCTAGAATTAACGAAGAAGGGCGGGGAAGGCGATCGGTAAACACGGTTTTAGCCGCAAGCCGAAACGCGCTGGCCACGGTGGCTAACCGGAACTTAATCAGAGTAACGGCGAAGGTGCCGCCAAGAACAATGGCCAAACCCGGCAGATTCAGAAAGGTCGTAATCGACGCGTTTGCCAACATGGCAAGCAGCACAATCACAACTCCGGCAAGCAGCCCTACAAGCGTCAGAATATCCATGACCATCCTTTATGGCCGACGTTATCAACCCCGGCTCAGTCGTTTCTAAGTTCTTCCACAACCGGTGCAGTTTCAGGGCGGACACACCGCCACACATGAAACGCCTCTGCCGCTTGCTCGACTAACATGCCCAAACCGTCGTAAACCCGTTGGGCGCCGTTATCCTGCGCCCACTGGTTGAACGTGGTGGTTTGCAGAGAGTACATCATGTCGTACACCACGGTATCCGGCCCGATTACACTCCCCGAGATCGGCGGCAAATCACCCTGCAAACTGGCGCTGGTACCATTGATAACCACATCAAACGGCTGTGCCGGCTGTTCAAAACCGCAGGCTGACAACTCAGCCGAGGCCGCCTCTTCGGCAAACAACCGTACCAAAGCCTCGGCTTTGGCAACGGTGCGATTGGCAATGGTCAGTGCCGCAGGCTGTTCCGCCAGTATCGGGCCAAGCACTCCCCGCACGGCACCGCCAGCCCCCAACACGAGAATACGCGCGCCTTGGAGCTGTACCTTCTGGTTCTCACGCAAATCGCGAACAATGCCGACACCATCTGTGTTATCGGCCACAAGATCGTTTTCTTGATCCAGATACAGCGTATTAGCCGCGCCGGCCTTCTCCGCTCTGGGCGTTCTGTGCTCGGCAAGCGCCCAGGCATGCTCTTTAAACGGCACGGTGACGTTCAGGCCTTTGCCGCCAGCTTCAAAGAACTGTTTTACGGTTCCTGCAAAATCGTCCAAGGGAGCCTGAATCGCGGTGTACTCCACCGGCTCACCGGTTTGCTGGGCAAACAAGCTGTGAATCCGGGGCGACTTGCTGTGGTTGATCGGGTTTCCGACCACCGCGTAGAGTTCATTTTTCATCAACACCCTCCAACCAGTTCCGGTCCGTGAGGAAGTAATCGGTCAACCGGGCCTCTTCGCTGCCGGGCTCCGGCTGGCGGCTGTAATCCCAGCGCACCATCGGTGGCAGCGACATCAGGATGGATTCCGTCCGGCCACCCGACTGCAAGCCAAACAGCGTGCCACGGTCATACACCAGATTGAATTCCACATAACGTCCACGGCGATAGAGCTGGAAATCGCGTTCCCGTTCGCCCCAAGCATGATCCATCCGGCGCTTTACAATCGGCTCGTAGGCCTCAATATAACTGTCGCCCACGGATTGCATGAAGGCAAAGTCCCGATCGAAATCGCCGGTATTGTGATCGTCAAAGAACAGACCACCGACACCGCGAGGCTCCTGCCGGTGCTTCAGGTAAAAGTACTCGTCGCACCAGTGCTTGAACCTCGAGTAAACATCGTCGCCGAAAGGCTCACACGCGTTGCGCGCGGTGCGGTGCCAATGTACGCAGTCTTCGTCGAAACCGTAATAAGGGGTCAGGTCGTATCCACCGCCAAACCAGTACACCGGTTCACCCTTTTCAGGTGTGGCAATGAAAAAGCGAACGTTGGCGTGGGAGGTTGGCACATACGGGTTCTCGGGGTGCATCACCAAAGACACCCCCATAGCCTGCCAGGGTGCACCCGCCAGATGAGGTCGGTGCGCCGTCGCCGACGGCGGCATGGTGGCGCCCATCACGTGGGAGAAGTTCACGCCGCCTTTTTCAAACACCTTGCCCTCAGAAATCACCCGGCTGATACCGCCGCCGCCTTCCGGCCGGTCCCAACTGTCTCGGATAAAGGACGCTTGGCCGTCCAGTGCTTCCAGACGTTGGCAAATGCGGTCCTGAAGGCTCAGTAAATACGCTTTAACGGCCTGAGAGTCTGGCTGCTGTGACATGCTTGCTCCTAACGAAACTGTTTTCCGGTGAGGATATCGATAATACGGCTGGGATTACGGTTGCCCCCGAGTGCTCCCGGTATCACGCGGTCGAGTTCCTTGCCGAAATAACGTCGCACTTGCCAAATATTGCGTGCAGGCGCGCGGCCTGCCGGATTGCACGAAGTTGAAACCAGCGGCATCCCGGTTGCTTCGCACAGGTCTTGTACCAAGGGGTGATCAGATACTCGAACCGCGATGGTGCTGTGTTGGCCCCTCACCCATTCCGGGATTTGCTCAAGTACGTCCGGGATCAAACACGTTATTGGCCCAGGCCAGTGCTGCTCTGCTTCCCATTGCAGCACACGTGGCAGTGGGTCCAGAAGGAATCGTACCTGATCGATGGAAGACGCCACCAGAATCATGCCCTTTTCCATCGGCCGCTGTTTCAGCTCCAGGATGCGCTCAACAGCCTGATGATTCCAAGGATCACACCCCAAACCCCATACCGCTTCGGTGGGGTAAGCAATTACTCCGCCGGCCAACACGGTGCGACGAGCACAGTGCAGTTGCCAGGCATTCAAGGACGACGTCGGCGACATAGAGAAATCGTACAACCTGCTTAATCAAACAATGGAAATGCACGGATCAGCCTCGCCGCAAATACCCACCCGGGGCAGAACACGCCAAACCTTCCAACTCCAGAAGCAAAAGCGACTGCATCAGTTGGTCGGCCGGTAATCCGGTGGCAAGACTCAGTGCATCGGTAGACTGTGGATCATACCCCAAAGCCTCGAATACCGCGATTTCCCGACTGTCGAGATCGGGCTTCTCAATCGTGCTGGCAGCCACTGGCGCCGGTTTGTCTTGCATCGACCACCAGGTACCTAATTCTTCCAGCACATCATCCGCCGTTTCGACCAACCGGGCTCCCTGCTTGATCAACTGATGACAGCCTTTGGCGACCGAGCTGTGGATCGAGCCGGGAATGGCAAACACCTCACGGCCTTGCTCAAGGGCAGTTCTCGCGGTAATTAACGAGCCGCTTTTCAAACTCGCCTCCACCACCAGCACGCCTCGACTCAAACCACTGATGATCCGGTTCCGTTGCGGAAAATAGGCGGCCCGTGCCTGCGTACCCGGCGGGTATTCCGACACAATCAGCCCGTTATTCAAAATGCGGTGCGCCAGCTTGCGATGCTGCGCCGGGTAGAGCCGGTCCAATCCACACCCCACCACCGCAATGGTCGGGTGCCCTGCATCCAGCGCGCCTGCATGGGCTGCGCCATCAATGCCCAGTGCCAGCCCACTGGTGATCAACAGGCCGCGCTTGCTCAGCTCTGCTGCAAATTGACGGGCATGATCCAAGCCTTGCCGGGTGGCATTGCGACTACCCACTAAGCCGATCTGGTCTTGCAACAACAACCGGCTGTCGCCCAAAAGGTAAAGCACCAGGGGCGCATTATGTATCTGCCGTAGCGCCTCCGGAAAATCGGGATGACTCTGGCCAATTAACACAATGCCATATTGCAGACACGATTGATGAATCCGGAGCGCGTAGTGGATTTTCGGGTGACTGATATCCACCGTTTGCCAGGCATGCACCAGTTCAATGGCTTCTGTACCCATACCCAACGCTTTGAGGGTAGCGGCATTCAGATCAAGCGCATCAATCAAACTGGAGGTGTTGGCTTGCACGCGCTCACGAACTCGCACACCAAACCGGGGGAGAAGAGAAAGCACCAGCCAGCGGCCAGCCTCAGACTGCAGAAACTCCTGTTCCGACATTTTTTCATCCTTGAAAACAACAATGGCCGGGCGCTCCGGCCCAGCCATTCAGTGGTACTGCTATCCCCACAACCAGCTTTCACTGAATATAGGGGCAGGGAAGTATCAGGGGTTAACGACCTTGTCACCCACCGACAGCGCACGAGTTGCTTTCAATACCAACCCGTAGCTCAACTTTTCATACACCTGGAATACCATCAACAGACCGGCACGCTCGGAAGGCAGCTCAATGGTCTCACCGGTGATTGGGTCGCGAACACGGTTGCCAGCCTTCATCACCGCCAGCACGTTACCGGCCTTCATGCCTTCACGGGCACCGCGGTTAATGGCCACCACATTGTACTGACCAATCTGGTTCACGCCACCATCGACAGAGATCATCTTGCCTTCGATCTGCTCATCAGGTGAGCTGGGCATGAAGTTGGTGGTCAGACGGCGATCTTCACTCACCAGCAAGCGGTCGCCAATGCGAACTTCTTCACTGGAACTCGTCAGGTTGACCGTCAATACGTCACCGTTCTCAGCCGCGACGTTACCACGAGCAATGCTGCGCGCTTCCAGACCCAGGAACTCACCGGTATCCGGGTCAACAAACTCCTGACTGCGGCGGAACACGCCAACGCGATCTGCGGGCTTTTCCCCACGGGCGTAGATTTTGTCGCCGGCGCCGGTGATGATGCGGCCATCTTCACCTTCCAGCACATAAGGCGCACCGTTGATCTCTTCAGGGCTGACAATGCGCGTGTCGGTCAGGAAGCTGGCAATGGCATCCAGCGGAATCGCGGGAATCGGAGTATCAATGGCTTCAGAACGAATCTGCGGAGACAGTTTCACATCGCCGGAGGCAACCTTGGTAATGCGCGGTTTGCCATCAATGTAAACCAACGCCAAACGATCACCCGGATAGATCAGGTGAGGGTTGGCAACCTGCGGGTTAACGTGCCAGATTTCCGGCCAGTACCAGGGGTTATTCAAAAAACGCCCTGAAATGTCCCAAAGGGTATCCCCTTTGACGACCGTGTAACGCTCAGGATGGTCAGCCTTGAACTCGGGTTGTGCGTGGGCCCAGGAGGTAAACAGCAGCGTAGTAGCCGCCAGAGCGTACAACAATTTCCTCATTGTCTGTATCCTTGATCGCGTGCCTTGAATCTTAGCGTTCGGTAACGGCACCACAGTTCACCCGCGGCTTGTTACACTGTTATTCCCGTTACTATAGAAGATGTATGGGGATTTGTGATGTTATCTTTTGTTCTTCCAGTAAATTCTGCGAAATACTCGATAGAATCCTACTATTAACTGATCAGTTTGTACTCAATCGGTAATTTATCGGATAATACCCCCATCACACATGCTTCATAATAGATTTGTGAAGAAAATTTGCGCAGTACGCTGTCGCATTTCAGAGAAGCCAGAGCACTATGATTTTAGATATTCTTGAGTACCCGGATCCGCGCCTTCGCACCATTGCCAAGCCGGTAGACGAGGTAACCGACGAAATCCGTACGCTGATCGACGACATGTTCGAGACCATGTACGATGCGCCCGGCATTGGCCTGGCGGCGACACAGGTGAACGTGCACAAGCAGATCATCGTGATGGATTTGTCCGAAGACAAGAGCGAGCCGCGGGTGTTCATCAACCCGAAAGTGGAAGTACTGGATGGCGATTTGGAAGCCATGCAGGAAGGCTGCCTCTCGGTGCCCGGTTTTTACGAAGACGTAAAACGCATCGAACACTGCCGGATTACGGCCAAAGACCAGAACGGTGAAGAGTTTGTACTCGAAGCCACCGGCCTTCTGGCGGTCTGCATCCAGCACGAGATGGACCACCTGAACGGTAAATTGTTTGTGGATTACCTCAGCTCTCTCAAGCGTAACCGCATTCGCAAGAAGCTGGAAAAGCTCCACAAGCAGAGCGCCTGAATCCGAGCCGAGTAGCGCCGCTCAACTTCAGACCGAATTCAGGACCGGGTTACGACCCGGTTTTTTCGTATTCAACGACACAGAGATAACACCACCGTGCGCATTGTTTTTGCCGGAACCCCGGATTTCGCTGCCATCGCCCTGAAAGCCATTCTTGAGACTGGGCACACTGTCGTAGGCGTTTACAGTCAGCCTGACCGGCCAGCCGGCCGGGGTCGCAAGCTGATGCCGAGCCCGGTTAAACAAGTGGCACTGGATGCCGATATTCCGGTATTCCAGCCCCAGAGCCTGAAGCCCGAAGAGGCACAACAGGAACTGGCCGCGCTGAAACCGGACGTGATGATCGTTGCGGCTTACGGCCTGATTCTTCCGAAAGCGGTTCTGGATATTCCCATCCACGGTTGCCTGAACATCCACGCGTCCTTGTTACCTCGCTGGCGCGGTGCCGCACCCATTCAGCGGGCCATTGCCGCCGGTGACGCGGAAACCGGCATCACCATCATGCAGATGGATGTCGGCCTGGACACCGGCGACATGCTGCTGAAAACCGCCACCCCAATTAACCCGGACGACACCGGCGGTAGTCTGCATGACCGGTTGGCCGATATGGGTGGCGAAGCGATTGTCGACGCTCTGGGAAAACTGCGCCAAGGCGCACTGACCGGCGAGCCCCAGAACGACGACGAAGCCTGCTACGCCCACAAGCTTTCCAAAGAGGAAGGCCACATCGACTGGACGAAAAGCGCCGCCGACATCGAACGACTGATTCGCGCGTTCAATCCGTGGCCCGGCACCTTTACCGATTTGGGTGAGCAACGCATCCGCCTGCATCAGGCCCAGGCGTTCGAGCAGGACAGCGACAAAGCCCCCGGCACCGTCGTTCGCCGTGAACGGGAAGGCATCGACATTGCCTGTGGCACCGGCAGCTTGAGAGTCACCCAGGTGCAGCTACCCGGCACCCGCGCGCTGAGCGTGAACGACTTGATTAACGGCGGCAAACCCGTGTTAATGCCCGAACAGGAGCTGAACTGATCATGTTCTATGACTCCCTGCCGTTTCGCGCGGTTGCAGCCGACGTGCTGCTCGCCGTCGAGAACGGTCAGTCGCTCTCACAATGCCTACCGTACGCACTGAGCCAGCTACCACCGGAGCAACGGCCCCAGTTGCAGGCTATTTGCTACGGCACCTGTCGCTGGTTTCACCGACTGGACGGCGAGCTCAACCAGCGCCTGAAGAAACCCATTCGCAAACCCGACCGGGTTATTCATCATCTGATGCTGGTGGCACTGTTTCAGCTTCGTTTCAGTGAACAGGCTACATACGCCGTGCTCAATGAAACCGTGGAAGCGTGCCGCGCACTCGATCGGCCGCACCTGACCGGGCTGGTCAACGGCGTATTAAGAGCGGCCGAGCGGGAAGGCGCGCCGCAGCCTAGCGACGACAGCAGCCGCTACAGCCACCCGGTCTGGATGGTGGAAAAGCTGCGCCACAACTGGCCGGACCACTGGCAAGCCATTCTCGATGCCAACAACACCCAGGCTCCAATGACTCTGCGCGTCAACGCCTTGCGCTTTAGCCGCGATGAATATTTGAAGCTACTGACTGACGCCGGCATTGGCGCGAAAGCAACCCGCTTCGCCCCGTTTGGCATTCAGTTGGAGCGCCCGGTTCCGGTTGACTACCTGCCGTGGTTTGACGACGGCGCCGTCAGTGTTCAAGACGAAGCTGCGCAGCTGTGTACCACCTTGATGGATCTGCAGCCCGGCCAGCGAGTGTTGGATGCCTGCGCAGCGCCCGGCGGAAAAACCTGCGCCATCCTTGAAAGCTGCGCCGAACTTTCCGAAGTCATTGCCATCGACGAGTCGCAAGATCGCCTGCCTCGAGTTCAGGAAAATCTGGACCGGCTCGATCTGTCCGCCAGCCTGTTACAGGCGGACGCGGCTGACACAGAGCAATGGTGGGATGGTCAGGCCTTCGACCGTATTCTGCTTGATGTTCCCTGCAGCGCCACCGGCGTCATCCGCCGGCACCCGGACATCAAACTGCTGCGCCGTGAATCAGACATTGTGCCGCTTGCCGGCATCCAACTTGGCCTGCTCAACGCCATGTGGTCTATCCTGAAACCCGGAGGCCGTTTGGTCTACGCCACCTGCTCGGTGTTTCCACAAGAGAACCACCGTATAATTCAGCGCTTCCTGAAACAGCAAGAACACGCACAGCTGATTCCGATCGAAGCGAGCTGGGGCCTGGATATGGATGCCGGTCGTAATTTGCTGCCGGATCCCAACAGCCATGACGGCTTTTTCTACGCCGTGCTGGAGAAACCTGACGCATGAATATCCTGATTCTCGGTGCTGGCCAGGTCGGTGGTACGCTGGCCGAACACCTCGCCAATGAAGCCAACGACATCACCGTAATCGACAGCGACAGCGTTCGCCTCCGGGAGTTACAAGATCGCCTCGACATTCGCACGGTACACGGCAAGGCATCTTATCCTGCGGTACTCAACGAGGCCAATGCCGAGGATGCCGACATGGTCATCGCCGTCACCAACAGCGATGAAACCAACATGGTGGCCTGTCAGGTTGCCAAGCTGCTGCACAAAACGCCCACGACCATCTGTCGGGTGCGCGCCGGCTCGTATCTGGCCAATCCCGCTCTGTTCTATAACAAAGATACAGAGAAAGACCTGGATAAACTTCGAGGCTTTCCCATTGATGTCTTGATCAGCCCGGAACAGCTGGTCACCAAACACATCACCCGGCTCATCGAGTATCCCGGTACGCTTCAGGTGCTGGAGTTTTCCAAAGGTCTTACCCGATTGGTCGCCATCAAAGCCATCGAAGGTGGCCCTCTGGTTGGCCGCGAACTGTCCTATCTGCGCACCCATATGCCGAAGATCGACACACGGGTTGCCGCCATTTTCCGGAAAGACCGTGCCATCATCCCGAAAGGCGATACCGTGATCGAAGATGGTGATGAAGTGTTCTTTATCGCCGCCACAGACCACATCCGCTCGGTCATGAGTGAGCTACAGCCACTGTCGAAGCCGTATAAGCGCATCTTCATTTGTGGCGGCGGCAACATTGGTTACCGGCTGGCACGGGCGCTTGATAGCCGCTATCAGGTGAAAATTCTGGAGCGGGACCACGACCGCTGCGTGATGTTGTCGGAAAAACTGCGTAAGACCGTGGTCCTCGAAGGCAGCGGTGCCAACAAAGACATCTTGCTTGAAGAAAACATCGAGAATACCGATGTCTTTTGCGCGGTCACCAACGACGATGAAACCAACATTATCGCGTCGCTGTTGGCCAAGCGCTTGGGTGCCCGTAAGGTGCTTACGCTGATCAACAACCCGGACTATGTGGATCTGATTCAGGGCGGTGTTATCGACGTTGCCATCTCGCCACAGCAGACCACCATTGGCAGTTTGCTGACACACGTGCGCCGGGGCGACGTGGTTAACGTACACGCTCTGCGCCGAGGAGCAGCCGAAGCCATTGAGGCCATCGCCCACGGTGACCACCGCTCCTCCAAAGTGGTTGGCAGACGGCTGGATGAAATCCATCTGCCGCCGGGCACCACTATCGGCGCCATTGTGCGCCATGGCGAAGTGCTGATTGCACACGATCATTTGCGCGTGCAGCCAAACGACCACGTTATTCTCTTTTTGGTCGACAAATCCCGGATCCGGGACGTCGAGAAGCTATTCCATGTGGGGCTCACCTTCTTCTGATGGTTCCCCGGCAAATCAATACGCAGATTGGCACTTAGAAAAGCGGCGCCAGCCAGCGTATAATGCGCGTTTTCAAATTTCGGAGTGCTCCGTAAAACCGGAGCGCCACACACAGACTGACCAGCAGGCAATCGTCGTGACAGACAAGGCAACCAATAACTCCGCGCCAGACATCAAGACCTTTCAGGGTCTGATTCTGGCATTGCAGAATTTCTGGGCGCAGCATGGCTGCGTGGTACTACAGCCTCTCGATATGGAAGTCGGCGCCGGCACATTCCACCCGGCCACATTCCTGCGCTCCATCGGGCCCGAAACCTGGAACGCTGCCTACGTGCAGCCCAGCCGCCGCCCAACCGACGGCCGCTACGGTGAAAACCCGAACCGCTTGCAGCACTATTACCAGTTTCAGGTCGTTCTTAAGCCGTCTCCTGATAACATCCAGGAGCTGTACCTCGACTCGTTGCGTGCTTTGGGTCTGGATCCGCTGGTACACGACATTCGCTTTGTGGAAGATAACTGGGAATCTCCGACCTTGGGCGCTTGGGGCCTGGGCTGGGAAATCTGGCTGAACGGTATGGAAGTCACCCAGTTCACCTACTTCCAGCAGGTTGGCGGTCTGGAATGCTACCCGGTCACCGGTGAGCTGACCTACGGCCTTGAGCGTATTGCGATGTACCTGCAAGGCGTCGACAGCGTTTATGATCTGGTTTGGACCAACGGCCCGGACGGCGTCGTCACCTACGGCGACGTGTTCCACCAGAACGAAGTGGAACAGTCCACCTACAACTTCGAACACGCCGACACCGAGTTCCTGTTCCACAGCTTCGACGTTTACGAGCGGGAAAGTGCCCGCCTGATCGAAGCCGGCCTGCCGCTGCCGGCCTACGAGCAGGTACTCAAGGCCTCCCACACCTTCAACCTGTTGGATGCTCGTCACGCCATCTCTGTGACCGAGCGCCAGCGTTTCATCCTGCGTGTACGCACCCTGGCTCGCTCCGTTGCTCAGGCTTACTTTGAAAGCCGTCGCAAGCAAGGCTTCCCGTTGGCGCCCGAACAGCTCCGCAAAGAGGTGCTGGCAGCTGCCGATGCGGCTGACGCCAAAGCCAAAGGCAAGAAGTCCGGAAAAGCGAAAAAGGCTCAGCAGGAACAGGGGAAAGCATAATGGCTACACAGGATTTTCTAGTCGAACTGGGTACTGAGGAGCTGCCTCCGAAAGCCCTCAAAGGCCTGTCTGACGCCTTCACCCAAGGCATTATCAAAGGTTTGGAAGACGCCGGTGTTGCGTTCGGCGAAGTAGAAGCTTTCGCAGCCCCACGCCGCTTGGCCGTGCGCATTCGGGATCTCGCCGATGCTCAGCCGGACAAGTCTGTGGAAAAACGCGGCCCCGCGGTTAAAGCCGCCTTCGATGATGCGGGTAACCCGACCCGCGCACTGACCGGTTTCGCCACCTCGTTGGGCATTACCCCCGATCAACTGGACACGCTGGAAACCGACAAAGGCGCTTGGCTGGTGTTTCGCACCGTCGAAAAGGGCAAGCCCACCGTTGAGCTGCTGCCTGAACTGATCAACCAGTCACTGTCTGCTTTGCCGATTCCCAAGCGCATGCGCTGGGGTGCCCACCGCACAGAATTCGTGCGTCCAGTCCATTGGCTGATCATGCTGTACGGCAACAACGTGATTGAAACCCCGATCATGAACCTGAAGCCCGGCAACAAAACCCGTGGCCACCGGTTCCACTGCCCGAAAGAACTGATCATCCCGACCCCGGCCGACTACGAAACCGTACTCAAGCAAGAAGGTTACGTACTGGCCGATTTCGCCGAGCGTCGCGAGCAGATTCGGGCAGGCGTGAACGCACTGGCCAAGAACGAAGCCGGTGGTGTCGCCGTTATTGACGAAGACCTTCTGGACGAAGTCACTGCCCTGAACGAATGGCCAGTGCCATTGATCGGCCGCTTCGACGAGCGCTTCCTGAAAGTGCCTGCCGAAGCGCTGATCTCCTCCATGAAGGAACACCAGAAATACTTCCACGTGGTCGACGACAACGACCAGATGCTGCCGTTGTTCATCACCGTCGCCAACTTGGAAAGTAAAGATCCGGCTCAGGTTGTTGCTGGTAACGAGAAAGTCATCCGCCCACGCTTGTCGGACGCCGCCTTCTTCTTCGAAACCGACTGCAAAACCAAGCTCGAAGACCGTATCGATGCGCTCAAGCCGATCGTATTCCAGGAAAAACTGGGCAGCATTTACGACAAGTCTGTGCGCGTCGCTGCACTGGCCAAGAAAATCGCCGAAGCCATCGACAGTGATCCTGCTTTGGCCGAGCGCGCTGCTATGCTGGCCAAGACTGATCTGGTTACCGAAATGGTGCTGGAGTTCACCGATCTTCAAGGCATCATGGGCAGCTACTATGCCGCCGACGACGGTGAACACGCCGACGTTGCCAAGGCACTAAACGAGCAGTACATGCCGCGCTTTGCCGGCGACGATCTGCCGACTACGCTGACCGGTTGCGCCGTTGCCATCGCTGACCGCATCGATTCACTGGTCGGCCTGTTTGGCATCAATCAGCCACCTTCCGGTACCCGCGACCCGTTTGCCCTGCGCCGTGCATCCCTCGGTGTTCTGCGCATCATCATCGAGCGCGAACTGCCACTGGACTTGCAGACCCTGTGTGAATGGGCCGAAGAGAACTTTACGGTCCTGACCGAAGAGAACACCGCCAGCACCGTGGTCAACTACATGCTGGAACGCTTCCGAGCCTTCTACGACGAGCAGGGCATCAGTGCCGAAGTCTATCTGGCCGTGCACGCACGTCGCCCGACCAGCCCACTGGATTTCAATCGCCGCGTAAAAGCCGTTGAAGCCTTCCGCCAATTGCCAGAAGCTTTGGCCCTGGCCGGCGCCAACAAGCGGGTATCGAACATCCTGACCAAGCAGGGTGGCGACAGCATCGGCGAAACCGTCGACAACGCTTTGTTGCAGGATGAACCCGAAAAGGTTCTGGCCCAGAAGGTCGAAGAGCAAGCAGAAAAAGTGCTGCCGTTGTTTGAGCAGGGCGACTACGCCACGGCTCTGACTTCCTTGGCCAGCCTGCGCGAGCCTGTGGATAACTTTTTCGACGAAGTCATGGTCATGGCCGACGACGAAGCGGTTAAAAACAACCGGTTGGCGCTGCTCAATCGCCTTCGCAACCTGTTCCTGCGCGTTGCGGATATTTCCCTGCTACCTACAGCCGGTTAAGAGCGCTAACACGCAGTTTTAAGTAGGTATTTCCCCAAGGAAGGGGCTAGCAAAATGGCCGGTAATCCGTATAATACCGGCCGTTGATCGGCGTGTGGCGCAGCTTGGTAGCGCACTTCGTTCGGGACGAAGGGGTCGCAGGTTCGAATCCTGCCACGCCGACCATTTTCCCGCTTTTCTTTCTTTTTCCCTCTTTGTTATCACTCTATGCCCCTTTCCGGGATGGCATTTCTGTATCCTTCGTAAGTCTGCTAATGTTCTGGAAACAAATTGTTGATGCTCGATATTTAAAGCAGCGATTTGCTGCCAACCATATTTCAATCAAATAGAAGGGGGCGTACATGAAGGAAGCACTGGCCCGGCTACGACAATTCCGGGACGACAGAGATTGGAAACAATTCCATAACCCCAAAGACTTATCGCTGGCTCTGAGCATCGAAGCTTCAGAGTTGCTGGAACTGTTTCTCTGGAAGTCCCCCGAACAGGCTAATGTAGAGAAAGTGAAAGAGGAGTTAGCAGACGTTGTTGCCTACGCCTTGCTACTGGCAGACAGCTACGATCTGAATCTAGAACAAATCGTCCTCGACAAGATTGCCAAGAACGAGCAGAAATACCCCGTTAGTAAGGCTAAAGGAACCGCTAAAAAATACACGGAGCTATGAGGCAAGCGTCGATGGTAGAAGTACAACGTTACCCTTTCAGCCAGGATGCTATAAGCGAGTTACGTAACAACGCTTTTGCCGCAGATAGCTGGCCCTTGGTGTATGTCCTCAGTGATGAAAAACACCGACGTGCTTACATCGGCGAAACCACAGACACGCTCACCCGTATGAGCACCCACCTCAAGCACAACGAGAAACAACTGCTAACGGCTGTTCATCTGATCACCAGCGAATACTTCAACAAATCGGCGACTCTGGACGTTGAATCGCTGCTGATTAAGTACATGGCGGCGGATGGCAAATATACTTTGCTGAACGGCAATCTCGGGCTCGCCGATCACAACTATTACCAGCGTGACGCTCTCTACAACGAAGTGTTCCGAGAAGTTTGGAACCGCTTGATCGCCAAAGGGGTGGTATCTCGTACTCTGGATCACCTCGACAACTCCGATGTGTTCAAATATTCCCCCTATAAATCACTGTCCTTCGATCAGCGTCAGGGGCTGCTCACCATCATGCATGAATTGCTCAACCCCGGTGTAAAAAACATCGTGGTTGAAGGCGGCGCAGGAACCGGAAAATCCGTCTTGGCGATCTTTCTGTTCAAGCTGCTACTCTCAGAAAATCATCACGTTGATCTTCGAGATTTCTCCGAAGACGAAACAGAAATTCAGTCGCTACTTTCGAAATTACGGGAGGCCAAACCCAAGCCAAAGATGGCACTGGTGGTGCCGATGACGTCCTTTCGAACCACACTGAAGAAGGCCTTCAGACACGTCTCAGGCCTCAGTCCCAACATGGTTATCAGTCCGTCTGAACTGGCAAAACAGCACTACGACATCGTGTTGGTGGATGAATCCCATCGCCTTCGAAAGCGCAAAAACCTTGGCGCCTACTTCGGTGGCTTTGACAAAACCTGTGCCGCATTGGGCATGGACAAACACAGCTGTAGCGAAGTTGATTGGGTGTGCCAGCAATCTGAAAAAGCCATTTTCTTCTATGACCAAGGGCAATCGATCAAACCTTCGGATGCCGATACGGAAGTTTTCCTGCGTCTTAAAGCCGCCAAGGATTCAGTGACACATTCGCTCCTGTCTCAGTTCCGCGTAAAAGCTGGGCAACCCTACGTCGAGTTTGTTGATAACCTGCTCAACGGTCGTGTTAAAGAAGAGGAAGTCTTCCGAGCCAAAAACTATGAATTCGAAGTGTTCGAATCGCTCGGCGATATGGTACAGGCCATCAACGAGAAAGAAACGCAGGTCGGGTTGTCCCGGCTAATTGCCGGCTATTCATGGCCGTGGATCTCGAAAAAAGACAATACAGCGTATGACATTGTTGTCGGTGGCGTGCAGCTTCGCTGGAACAGCACCAATACCGATTGGATTAACAAAGAGGGCTCGCACAGCGAGGTCGGTTGCATCCACACCACACAGGGCTATGACCTAAACTACGCCGGCATCATATTCGGGGAAGAGATCCGTTTCGATACGGAAAGCCAATCCATCGTCATCGATAAGGCCAACTATTTCGACCGGACTGGCGGTCAGGGCATTAAAGATCCGGAAGAGCTGAAGCAATACATCATCAATATCTACCGAACCATCATGCTTCGGGGAATTCGGGGAACCTTCGTTTATGCTTGTGATAAGGCGCTTCGGGAATACCTCAAACAACACATTCCTCTCCGTGCTCCCAGCCAGGCGGCACTTGAAGCCTCGGAAGTCGTGGACCTAGAGCCCTACGTCAACGCTGTGCCCTTGTTTGACCTACAAGCAGCCGCCGGCACGTTCAGCGACCTACAGAAAGCACAAAGCAACGACTGGGTGATCGTGCCCAACGGAGTTCAAGTACGGGTAGGGATGTTTGCCTGCCGGGTGATCGGAGAATCGATGAATCGGGTTATCCCCAATGGCACTTTGTGCCTGTTCCGCCCTGATAGTGGCGGCAGCCGAAACGGCAAGACCGTACTGGTAGAATACACGGACAGCGTCGATGCCGACTTCGGTTCACGTTACACCGTAAAAGTGTATGAAAGCTTTAAAACCGAGGACGAACACGGTTGGCGCCATACGCACATTCAGCTCAAGCCCAACTCCTATGATCAAAGCTTCGAGAGCCTTGAGCTGAATGAGGACAGCGCCCTTCAGTATCAAGTAGTCGGTGAGTTTGTTTGTGTCATCGAATAGCGAAGGCGTGTGTGAAGCGCCTCTCTACAACAAATGCTCGATCGACAAAAACGAAAACACCGAAACTCTCATCTGCTTGAGTACCCCAACGCCCGGATCATGGCTGTGCCGGATCTCTTTCTCCCCATTTCGCTCACCCCACTGCAAATCGCCTTCATCGTCCAGCACCACCTCGTAGGCGGTTATCCGCGCTTGCTCTTCAAAGTGGTTTTCCATCAACTGAGTCAGTTCCGGACTTTCAATTACAAAGCCTAGCTCGGTGTTGATATAAACCGATCACGGGTCAAAGTTGAACGAGCCTAAAAGCAGCCTATTTCCGTCCACCGCAAAGGTTTTCGCATGCAGGCTGGAAGAGGAGTTGCACGCTCGCTTCCAGCGGCGGCTTTCGGTATTTCGGTGCAACCTGTTCGTAACCGGAGTATTGTTCAGTACAGTGCTTTACCCAACATTAACCCCTAAGCGGAGATTCATCATGATCGGATATGTCACTCTGGGTGTCAGCGATATGGAAAAGGCCAAGCAGTTCTACAGCGACCTGCTGGCAGACATGGGCGCAAAAGTACTGTTGGATATGGGGCGCATTGCGTTCATTGGCAAAGACATGAGCTCGCCCATGTTGGCGGTGTGCACACCGTTCAACGGTGAACCGAACAACCCGGGCAACGGCAACATGCTGGCCCTTCAGCCGGGTTCGAAAGAAGCCGTAGACAGCTACTACAAGAAAGCCATTGAACTGGGTGCCACCTGCGACGGTGAGCCGGGGCAGCGTATCCCGAACCAGTTCTACGGTGCTTACGTGCGCGATCCAGACGGCAACAAGCTGGCGTTCTTCCAGTTCGGTTGATCGAAAAAGGCCCTGCAGCTCAAAACTACAGGGCCTTTTCTACCTTCAGAAAAACTCGGCGCCTCAGCCTCAATAAGCCCCGCGAATCAGATCAATCCCCGGCTTTAACACGTCTTTCCAGGCTTGTCGCAAGGCTGGCGAATATTCCGGGTCATGCAGTCGCACGGTTTTCAACAGCGCTTCTTCCCACAAGTCGTACCATTCCGGCTGAATGTCATAGTTGTCGCGATTGTGACTTTTTCCCAAATCTCTGAGTTTTCGGTCAGACATGCCTCGTGCCACGAGAATAATCTGCATAACGCCATGCCGCAAAAGATGACGCTGGGCCGACATATCGGTGTTGGCAAAACGTTTGCGAATAGCCTCTGAGCTCGCCATGAAGAAATCGTAGAAGTCGACAAAAAACTCTTCTGTTCGGCAACAACGGCCATAGCTCTGGAATACAAGATCCGTGTTATTCATCTGCAGTGTCTGCCCTGAGGATAAGTGAAGAAAGCGGGAGAAGCTGGCGAATTGTAAGCATGCAATCTAAATTAGCAATAGTAATTAGTCGCAGGAAACCACCAACCCGGTAGCAACCGATTCACCGAAGGTTTCATGAATCGGTCATCAATCAACCAGATCACCCCTTGGTCTTGTGGTGTTCGGATGACTCGGCCCGCCGCTTGAGCGACTTTCTGTAATCCCGGAATCAGGTAGGTGTAGTCGTAGCCGTTGCCAAACCGCTGCTGCAGTCGGGTTTTCAGGATTTCGTGCCAGGCGTCGAAGGGCGGCAGGCCCAAGGTGGCGACGAAGGCACCGATCAACTGGTCCCCGGGCAGATCAATGCCTTCACTGAACACCCCGCCTAATACCGCGAATGCCACGCTGCCATTCGGGTTCTGGAACCCCGCCAGAAATTCGCGCCGCTGTTCCGGGCTCATGCCCGGTTGCTGGCTGCGCTGGGGAATGTCTGAGGCGTATGCCAACAATGCGTCGCTGGCTTCTTTGGCGTATTTGAAGCTGCTGAAGAACGCCAAGTAGTGGCCCGGGCGTTGCCGGTACTGGCTGGCAATCACCTCCGCAATGGGTTGCAGCGAAGCCTCTCGGTGAACCTGCCGAGTGCTGATGCCGGGGGTAAAGTTCACTTGCAGTTGATCGGCACTGAACGGGCTGGGCAGGGAGGTAAACCGTGCGTCTTCCGTCATACCCAGTAAGTCCCGGTAATAAACGCCGGGGCTTAGGGTGGCGGAGAACAGCAACACCGAGTCGGCGGCGGCAAAGCGATCGCGGAGAAAATCTGCCGGAATCAGGTTCTGCAAAGTTAAACTGGCCCGTCCCCGGCCACTGCGCTGGAATTCACACAGCGAGTGATCACCGAAGCTGTCCGCCAGCTTCATAAAAGCCACGCTTTCAAACATCACGTCTTGCAAGGGGAGGTCTGGCGGGTTGTCGGCGAGGTAATCTGTGATGGTGGAGACCATCGCCTGCAAGGCCCCCAATATCTGTGAGGGCAGGGTGGCCAGAAACACCGGTTGGCTTTGATCGCCATGATCGCGAATCAGGCTCTGCCAGGCCCGAGCGGTTCGGTCCAAAGCTGACTTCAGCGGTTTGGGCGCAGTTTTCTTAACCTTCAGCAAGCGCTGCTGGTCCAGGCGTACCGAGTACATGCCGCGGCCACGGTCCACTAGGTTATGGGCTTCGTCCACCAGTACACTGGCTTTCCAGTTGTTTTGGCGGATCAAACCGTGGAGCAGGGCGGATTGGTCGAACATCCGGTTCACATCGCCGATCACCAGATCGCTCCAACGGGCCATTTCTTGAGCCAGAAAATAAGGGCAAATGTCGTGACCTGCAGCGATTTGCTGCAAAATATCTTGAGTTAGCGGGCTTTTGCTTTGAATAGCTTCGGCTCGCGCATCCGGTAAACGATCGAAAAAGCCTTTCGCCAGCGGGCAGGAATCGCCGTGACAGGCTTTGTCCGGGTGTTCACAAGCGTCGTCTTTCGACACCAATTCCAAGGTGCGCAGCGGCCAGGGATGCAGTGGGTCTTGAGCCGAACGCAACTTATCCACAGCATCCAGCGCCAATTGCCGCGCGGTGTTTCTGCAGGTGAGGTAGAACAACCGATCCTGTCCTGCGGCGGGCATCGCCATTAACGCCGGGAACAGGGTGCCCAAAGTTTTACCCAGCCCGGTGGGTGCCTCCAGCAATAAGGTTTCACCTTTTACAGCATTCTTGTACACCGTTTCCGCCAGCTGCCGCTGGCGTGGGCGGAAGTCCGGGAAAGGGAAGCTCAGCTCGGCTAACAACGCATTGCGCTGTTCCCGATGATGTTCTTCCTGCTCGGCCCAGGCTTGATACAGGGTGCATAGAGCTTCGAGTTCCTGCCACAGCTCGTCGGCACTGGCGGTTTCTACCTGTGTGGTTTCTTTGCTCTTGCCGATGTCGAAATAGACCAGCGCCAGCTCCAGCTTTTTGCGCTTTTCTTGTTTGCATAACAGTGCCCCATAAACCCGCAATTGGGCTCGATGCAGCGCCCGTTGGTGCTCGCGAATACGCGATACATCGCCCCGGTGGGTTTTGATTTCTTCCAGCCGGCCGTTGTGCGGGTTATAACCATCAGCTCTTCCGGATAGCTCTAAACCCAAGCACTCACCGGTAAGTGAATACTCGCTTTTGTAACCGTAACCGCGGTTATCCTGAATCGCTTGGTGGCCCGCAATGCCTTCTTCCGCGCTGGGGGCCGGGGTGTATCGGAAGTCCAGATCGCCGTGGCGAGCAGCGAACTCACACAGGGTACGAACGGCCACCTTCATGAACTGCCCCCCGCATCCTGCCAACGCACGTAACACACGCTGGCGGGTATACCTTGTTGGTCGAAAAAAGCGAGCCATCGGCGTTGGTGATCCTGCAGTCGGTCGCCGGGGCCTTTCACTTCAATCATTTCATAACGGTGTTCCGGGGCTTCTCCGTTGGGGATAAAACGAATCAAATCCGGGAAGCCGCTGCGGTGTTCCTTCACATTGGTTAGCAGCCGGTCAAACAGCGCTCTGAGATGTGCCGGCGGGATACACTCCATGGCCAATTCCAGCAAGTCTTCGGTGACCACCGGCCACGCGACAAACGGGTTCGCAAGGCCCTGTTTCGCTTTGAAGGTTTCACGGATTATTCGCCGATAGGCCTCCGTTTCCAGCAGAGCAAAGCACTGGTCAAACTCCGTTTGTCGGCGGGCTACAAAGTCTTCTCGAGTCAGGTCTGCCGGGCCAATGTGGAAGGGGTGAAAGAACGCGCCAGCGATGGGTTTGAAAATCACCGGCCAACACAGCAAGCCGAACAGGGCATTGATCAGTGTGTTTTCCACATAGAACACCGGGGCACTTTCGGTGCTGAGGTGTGCCAACGCTGCTTGCTCGACTGATCCGGTGTCCGGTTTGGGGAGGGTTACCGTCATTTCCCGGATCAACGGCTTGGGCGGCGCCTGTGGTTTCGGCTCGCCCACTTTCGGTGCCAGCCGTTTCAGAATTCGCTCCAGTCCTTGAGCTTCGGCATCGCTCAGTTCGCCGGTTTGCCACTGACCGGCGATGGCCCAGGCCTCCTCGAACCGTTTCAGGCGTTCCAGCAATCGTAACTCCTTGAGCCGGGCTTCCCGGTGTCCACTGGCGGCCCAAGCCTGTAGCGCCAATTCCGGGTTACCCTGTCGCTCGGCCTGTCGGCCCAGTTCCAACAGCAGACGGTTTCGGCGGCTGACTAACCATGAGTTATCCACAGGCTCTGGAATATCCGGCCAAACCTCGTCTGCCGCCTCACCGGCATCCAAGCGCTCCCGACACTGATGCATCTGCAGGTAGCTGTCCACCTCAGCACGCTGCTGGAAGGCCCGGGATTCGGGGGTAAAGGGCACCGTTTCAAATTGCTGTACGCCCAGCTCCACCAACACGAAGTCGGTCCAGCTTTGGCGCAGGTTGCCGAAGAACATCAGGCGGATGCGATCAAACAGAGCCATATCCTGTACTTGCACCACCTGCGGCACCGGTTGATCAAACCAGCGGTGAACCGGCTTGGGTTCGGGCAAGGCGGCGGCAAGGGCCTCACGCAGCTGGGCTTTGGGTAAGCTTTTGGGCAAACGGTTCTGCGCCAACCAGTCCGCAAACAGCGGCCGAAGTTCGGCGAGGGTAAACAACCGAAACACATCCTCTAGGCCCAGCAACGGGGCAGGCTCCAACCATTGCTGAGCAATCAGCTCGGCCACGGCTTCGGTTTCCGGTTGAGGCAGTTCGGGGTAATTCAACTTATCCACACGGAACAAGTCACCGGTGCGCATGACCATGCGAGTCAGCAGCGCCCGCGCCGCCACCGGCAACGCTCGGAAATTCGCCAGCCGCGCGCGCTCGAACTCGGTCAGGAGATCGCCGTGATGCGCCGCCACCCAGTCCACCAAGGTGTTCATGTTTTCCAGGTAGTACAACGGGTTCTCAAGATCCGCCGTGGTCGGATACGACCGCATTTGTCGCATGAAAGGGATATCCTGCCTAACGAAACAAACTCGGGTTTGGGGTAACCTGTCACCCAGACCCATTTTCCGGAATCAAGATAACACTGGTATGCCTGAGACCAACAGTATTGAACCCGGCTTTCACGCCATCCACGCCAACCATCTGGAAGATCTGCGCCGGGCGGTGGTGTACATCTGCCGGCAAAACCCGATGCCGCCGCTACAGAGCGAAACGTTTCTGGTGCAAAGTAACGGCATTGCCCAATGGTTGAAGCTGGCACTGGCTGAAAAGCGCACCGAAGACGGCATGGAAGGCGGGCTGGGTATTGCTGCCGGCATGGACTTTCTATTCCCGGCCCGTTTTATCTGGCAAGCCTACCGAGCAGTGTTACCGGACGGCGAAGTACCCGAGCAGTCACCCTTCGATAAAAGCCGGCTGGTGTGGCGGTTATACCGGCTTTTACCCGAACTGGTCGGGCAAGACGAAGCCTTCACTCCGCTAGCCCGTTTTCTGGAAGGCACCGACACCGAACTGCGGAACTTCCAGTTGGCTGAAAAAGTGGCGGATCTGTTCGACCAATATCAGGTCTTCCGCGCCGACTGGCTCGCTGCTTGGGAGCAGGGCCGGGATGTTCTCATTACGCCCAGGGGCGAAGAAAAACCACTGACACCGGAAACTCTCTGGCAGCCGTTGTTGTGGCGCAAGCTGGTTGAAGATGTGGGCGAAGCCTCACGTACCAGCCGTTCGCAAATACACACTCGTTTTATGGAACAGGGCCAGCGCATCACCACGCCCGCTAACCCGGCCCGACTGCCCAAACGCATCGTCGTGTTTGGCGTTTCCTCACTGCCGCGACAGGCTTTGGAAGCACTGTACGTGCTTAGCCGTTTTAGTCAGGTGGTGCTGTGTGTGCACAACCCCAGCCAGTTTTACTGGGCCGATATCATCAGCGACCGGGAACTGCTTCGCGCCAACCGTAAACGTGGCTTGGCCCATCCGGTACTGTCGCAGATCGATGATAAAGACCAACTGCACCAACACGCCAACCCGTTGCTGGCGGCTTGGGGCAAACAAGGCCGGGACTATATTCGCCTGCTGGACGAATTCGACAACCCGGAGGAATACCGCAGCAGCTTCCAGACCCCGGACCAGAAGATCGATATCTTCTCGGAGCACGGCAACGGGGAGGCCCCCAGCCTGTTGAACCAACTGCAGAATGACATCTACAACCTGACACCGCTGCAGGAAATTCGAGAGCAAGCCCGCGAGCTGGACCTGACCCAGGATTATTCCATTGCCTTTCACGAAGCCCACGGTCCTCAGCGAGAAGTAGAAGTTCTTCACGATCAGCTGCTGGCAGCCTTTAATGCCGCCCCGAACCTTCGGCCCCGCGATGTCATCGTGATGGTGCCCGACATCAACGTATACGCCCCTCATATTCAGGCGGTGTTTGGCCGTTACCAACCCGGTCGTAAACGCCACATTCCGTTCACCATTTCTGACCAAGGGCAGCGCCACCACGAACCGGTGTTGATCGCACTGGAAACGCTGATGTCGTTGCCCCGCAGTCGCTTCGGTGTGAGTGAAATCATCAGCCTGCTGGAAGTCCCCGGCATTCGGGATCGCTTTGGCATCCACGAAGACGATATTCCGCTGGCCCGGCGTTGGGTGGAAGGGGCCAACATCCGCTGGGGCCTGCACGGTCAACACCGGGAAAGTCTGGATTTACCCGCAGAACTGGACCGCAATACCTGGCAATCGGGGCTTAGATCCATGCTGCTAGGTTACGGCATGGGTGAGGACGACCCTTGGGCAGGCGTAGAGCCCTATGGCGAAATCGGCGGCCTGCAAGCCGATCTGGCCGGCCGGCTCAGTGACTTTGTGCATCAACTGGAAACCTTGTGGCAGGCACTGCAAACCCAACGCACCCCCGAGCAGTGGGAGACGCTGTTCTCGGGCATGTTGGAGCAGTTTTTCCACAAGGTAGAAGGCAGTGACCTGTTGCTGCTTAACCGCTTCCGCCGGCATCTGGAGCAATGGCTGGAAAATGCCCTGGCGGCCGGGTTGAGCGATCAGTCCCTGCCGCTCAATATCGTCAAAGATGTGTTGCTGTCCGGCTTGGACGAAGGCGGCCTGAACCAGCGTTTCCTGGCCAGCAAGGTCAACTTCGCCACCCTGATGCCTATGCGGGCGATTCCCTTTCGCAAAGTGTGCCTGCTCGGGATGAACGACGGCGATTACCCCCGCTCCCGACCACCTGTGGATTTTGATCTGATGGCCCAAGACTACCGCCCGGGAGATCGCTCCCGCCGCGAGGACGACCGCTATTTGTTCTTGGAAGCTTTATTATCAGCACGCGAACAGCTGTACATCAGCTGGGTAGGGCGCAGCATCAAGGACGATTCCGAGCGGCCGCCATCGGTGCTGGTGGGCCAGCTTCAGGATCACCTCGACAGCCTGTGGACAGTATCGGGGCAGCCGGGCCAGAAGGTAACGAAAGCGCTGACCACCCAACACCCGTTGCAGCCCTTCAGCCGCGATTACTTCCCCAAGGCCAATGCAAAAGAAAACAGCTCGGAAGACACCGCCAAGCCTCTGGCTGAGGTTCTGGAAAGCCGAAACTTGTTCACCTATGAACGGGAATGGCGCAGCGCCCACGGGGTTGAACCGGCAGCACAAACTCAAACCCCATTGCCGTATCAGGCGCCGGAAGAGCCTATTAGCCTGAATGACCTGGCCGGCTTTCTGAAAAAGCCCATCGATACCTTCTATCAACGCCGCCTTCAGGTGCGTTTTGAAGAGGTGGAAGACGACGATACCGACAACGAAAACTTCGACCTGAACGGGCTGGACCGTTGGCGGCTGGATAACGAACTGATTCAGCAGAGCCTGCTCAAAGCCGGTACCGAAGAGGAACTGAACAAGCGGCTGGAAACCACGCTGGACCGCATGGCACGGCGGGGTGATCTCGGCATGGGAGTGACTGAGCACCGCCTGCGCAGCGAATTGTCCGGGCGCTTGCCGAACCTGTTCGGGCGCTACCAAATCGCACTGGCAGAATGGCCGGAAGCCGTGGCTGAACCCTTGGCCTTCAACTACGCGTTTGAAAATACCACCGGTGTCGTGGAGGTGGCCGACCTGATTGATGGCCTGCGCCGCAACCCCAGCGGTGATTTGTGCCGGCTGGTGGTCGCCAACTCTGGTCTGCTTACCGGCTCGGGCTCCAATCGGAAAGTACGCTACGCCAACCTACTGCGGGACTGGTTAATTCATCTCGCCGGGCAACTCAGCGGCCAACCGTTTGCAACGCTGATTCTGGGTAAGGAAGAAGACCGCAAGTTTACCTTTGCCCCAATGACAACCGAGACCGCCAAGCACCACTTTGAAACCGTTGTGAAGCGCTGGATGGAAGCCACCACCCGGGCCTTGCCGATTCACTGCGATGCCGGTTTTGCCTGGGTCACCAGTTTCTACGGCGGCAAGAAACACGTGGGCAATCATGAACGCGCCATTGATGAAGCCGAGAACGCCTATACCACTGCGTTGAGCAGAGACACCGGCTACCTGCGCGGTGCCTTCGAAACCCCGGAATCACTCATGGCCAGTGGAGAATTTGAAGCGCTCTTGCACGACTTATATGTACCCCTGTGGGAAGCAGAGCAGGGCAAGTCCGCGGCTGAACAGATCGAGAACATGGAATGACAGAGCAAACGAACAAGCGAAACCCCAATCTCGACCCGTTGGCGTTGCCCCTGAACGGCAGCGCCCTGATCGAAGCCAGTGCCGGTACTGGGAAAACCTTTACCATCGCCATTCTGTATGTGCGTTTAGTGCTAGGCCACGGCCAGACGGAACAAAGCCCGTTGCAGGACCTCTTGCCGCCCAACCTGCTGGTGGTGACCTTTACCGAAGCAGCCACCAAAGAACTCCGGGACCGTATCCGCACCCGGCTGACCCAGGCCGCCGAGGTGTTTTCCGAGCACGCCGCCAGCCTTGAGCCATCACCGGAAACGGCACTTATCCACAAACTACGGGACGACAGCTACCCGGACCCGGCCAGCTGGCCCGACTGCCGCAAAAAACTGCTGCTCGCCGCGGAGTGGATGGACGAAGCCGCGGTATCCACCATCCACGGCTTCTGCAACCGCATGTTGAGCGAGCACGCCTTCGACAGTGGCAGCCTGTTCAAACTTACGCTGGAAACCGACCAGAGCGAGTTGTTGGACGAGGTCGCCCGGGATTACTGGCGTACCTTTGTTTACCCACTACCGCCGGCACTGATGGATGAAGCCCTGAGTCACTGGAAAACCCCAACGGATCTTCGTGCGGCCGTCCGCAACCTAATCGGCGATCCCGAAAGCCTCGGCACGCCACCCACAGATGTGCATAACGCCATCGAACAGGCGGTCACCGCAAGAGAAAACCAGTCAAAAGCGCTGAAACGCTACGACTGGGCCAAGTGGCAGGGGGAAGTAGCCGATCTGCTGAACGAGCTCAACAAAAACAAGCGGCTACACGGTGGCAGCAAGAACGCCATGCTGAAAGTCTGGGACACCTTGGTGGATTGGGCTGGCTCCAACGACTTGCTACCGGAGAAGCTGGACTCAGCCGCGGGCTTCAAAAACCAGACCCCCGAAGGGTTGGATAACATCCTGAAAGGCGACGATCCGGCCCCGCATCATCCGGCGTTCGACGCCATCGAAGACCTGATGGAATTCGGCCAGAACCAGCCCAGCGCGAAATCCGACATCCTGCGCCACGCCAGTCACTGGATCGCCCAACGGCTGGAAGATGAAAAACAGAAACGCTCGGAAATGGGCTTTGACGATCTACTGACGCGGCTGGACGATGCCCTGCACGGCCCTCGGGGCGAACAACTGGCCGCCACCATTCGCCGCCAGTTTCCGGTTGCATTGATTGATGAATTTCAGGATACCGACCCGGTTCAGTACCGGATTTTCGACCGTATTTACCAGGTTGAAGAGAACAACCCAGATACCTGCCTACTGATGATCGGTGACCCGAAACAGGCCATCTACGGTTTCCGAGGCGCGGATATCTACACGTATCTACAGGCTCGCCAAGGAGTGCAAGACCGCACCTACACCTTGGGGACAAACTTCCGCTCTGCACAAACCATGGTGTCCGCTGTAAACCGGGTCTTCGAATACAGCGACCAACACAGCCGCAACGGTGCCTTCCTGTTTGGTCAGGGCGATACCTCACCCTTGCCGTTTCAGGGTGTCGCGGCCAACGGCACCAAACGGGTGTGGTCGGTGACCGGAGAACCGCAACCCAGCCTGATATTCTGGACCCACGAATCCGGCGATACCCATAAAGACGGCAGCCCCAAAGCGATCGCCAAAGGCACCGCCACCGCCGATATCGCCGAAACCTGTGCCAGTGAAATTGCGCGCCTGCTAACGCTGGGGCAGGGCCAGAAGGCTGGTTTTGTGTTGCAGGATGATCCGAACGATCTGGAACCGGTCAGCCCGCAAGACATTGCCGTGCTGGTCAACAACCGGGATGAAGCCAGTGCCGTTCGCGATGCCTTGGGCCGCCGGCGCATCAAAAGCGTTTACTTGTCCGACCGGGGCTCGGTGCTGACGTCGCCGGAAGCCAAAGAAGTGTTGTCGTGGTTGCGAGCCTTTGCCGAACCCCGGCAACTGGCTTACATCCGGGCTGCGCTGGCAACCCCCACTTTGGGTCAATCCTGGCAGGCGATGAACCAGTTGCTCACCGATGAGCTGGTGCTGGAACGGGAAATAGAGCGCTTTATAGGTTATCAACAGCAGTGGCAGAACCAAGGCGTGCTGCCGATGCTGCGCAGCTTCCTGATGGATTTTGAAGTGCCCGGTCGTTTGCTCCAACGGCCCGATGGCGAGCGCCGGTTGACCGACATTCTGCACATTGCCGAACTGCTGCAACAAGACAGCCTGCAGCTGGACGGCGAACACGCGCTGGTACACCATTTCACCCAAATTCTTCGCGCTGCCGACGAGGAAGATGAACACCGCACACTGCGCCTCGAAAGCGATGCCGCCTTGGTGAAAGTGATTACTGTGCAT
Organism: Marinobacter sp. SBS5; assembly: GCF_048285575.1. Classification (NCBI taxonomy): domain Bacteria; kingdom Pseudomonadati; phylum Pseudomonadota; class Gammaproteobacteria; order Pseudomonadales; family Marinobacteraceae; genus Marinobacter; species Marinobacter sp. SBS5. The sequence continues at coordinate 466,657 of NZ_JBLWAZ010000004.1, forward strand.
AAGTCCAAAGGCCTGGAATATCCCTTGGTGTTCCTGCCCTTTGGCACCGCCTACCGGGCCCAGAGTGAAAAGCAGTCGTTTGTCAGCTACCACGACAGCGACAACAAACTGATCACCGTATTCGACCCGAGTGCCGAGGATGTCGCCAAAGCCGATCAGGAACGCTTGGGCGAAGACATCCGTAAGATCTACGTAGCGCTGACCCGGGCAAGGTTCGCCACTTGGGTGGGTGCCGCAGCCCTCGATAACTGGCAACAAAGCGGGCTGGGATACCTGATTTCCGGCAGCGGGGCAGAAAGCATCGGCCAGTGCCTGAACACCTTGGGTGAGGGCAGGCCGGAGATTACAGTCACTCCGCTACCGGAACCGGAAGACACACTCTACACCGAACAGGCACCGGAAGCCCTTGGTCCGGCACTGGTTTCCAGCCGGGAAGCCAAAGAAGACTGGTGGATTGCCAGCTATTCGTCGATCGAATACACCGGTATGGCTGGCACCGGCATTGTGTTCACCGGTGAGGTTGAAGACGCTGAAACCCAGAACTTGCTGGAAGAAAGCGCCCAGAATACCGAGGAAGACACTGCAGTGGTGGCAGACCAGCGAAACCATCACCACTTTCCGAAAGGCGCGGGCCCCGGCACCTTCCTGCATGAGCTGTTGGAATGGTGCACCCACCACGGCTTCCAGTGGGTTGTGGATAACCCCGAGCAACTGCGGGAGCAACTGACCCGCCGCTGCAGTACTCGCGGCTGGAGTGATTGGGTTGAACCCTTGCAGCACTGGCTGCTGGCGCTGATGACTCAGCCCATCCCACTGCAACGCTCGGGCGATGAACGTGTGAGCCTGGCCGAGCTAACCAGCCTGCGCCCGGAACTGGAATTCTGGTTCGAAAGCCGCAACGTCAATGTGCAAAAGCTCGACGAGTTGGTTAAAGCACACACGCTCAACGCCGCCGACCGACCGCAGGCCGAGGCAAAACGCTTCAATGGCATGATCAAAGGGTTTATTGATTTGGTGTTCGAGCACAACGGGCAGTATTACGTGCTGGATTATAAATCCAATACTTTGGGTGAAGATGACAGTGCCTACACCGACCAAGCCATGGGTGAGGCCATTCTGGATAAACGCTACGACTTGCAGTACGTGCTTTACCTCCTGGCCCTGCACCGTTTGCTAACAGCCCGTTTGCCGAATTACGACTACGACCAGCATATTGGAGGCGCGGTGTATCTGTTCCTGCGAGGCGTGAACTCTGCCACCGGTGGCGCGTTCGTCGACAAACCACCGAAGGCGCTGATCGAGCAACTGGATGCCTTGTTTGATGGCGACTCTGCTTCAGGGGAGGTGGCCGCATGAGCCGTACCCGAAATAATGACCACCAGATGACGATGGATTTGGGTGATGAGAACACTGTTGAGCCCTCAAACCCGACTGTGGATAACTCACGCTTGTTGGCCACTGTGGATAAAACCGATGCACTGCTGGAACAATGGCAGCAGGCTGAGTGGATTCGACCTCTGGATCTGGGCTTTGCCCGACTCCTTCGGGATTTGTCCGAAGAGCAGGGTGAGCCACTGCATCCCCTGGTGTTTCTGTTGGCGGCATTGATCTCCCACCAAGTCGGCCGAGGCCACGTGTGCATTGATCTGGCCACTCTGCTGGACGACGCCGATGCCACCTTGTCGCTCCCCCCGGAGGAATCTTCCAACGAGGCGCAGCCACTTGTGGATAACTTGAATCAAGCCACGCCCCTGGATTTGAACCACCTGAAACCGGAGGATCTACTGGCCCGAATAACTCTGTCGGATTGCGTATCCGCATTGTCGGAATCCTTCGCGGTCAGTGAAGGCACCCGCATGTCACCTTTGATTCTGACCGAAGGCCGGCTTTACCTGCGCCGGCTGTGGCGTTACGAGCAGCGTATTGCCGAGGGCATTTTGCAACGGTTGGCTTTGCCATCCCCAGTGGCGGAGCCCGATGCGCCCGCCGCGCGCACGCTCTCGCAGGCTTTGAACACGCTGTTCGCTCCGAGCGAAGACATCGACTACCAGAAGCTCGCTTGTGCCGTGGCTGCTCGCAGCTGCTTCTCGGTGATCACCGGCGGCCCGGGCACCGGGAAAACCACCACCGTGGTGAAGCTGCTGGCGGCACTACAAGCGGTCGCGGGTGAATCCCCAGAACGAGCAGGTCGCAAATACCGCATTCGCCTCGCGGCGCCGACCGGTAAAGCCGCCGCGCGCCTGAACGAATCCATTTCCGGAGCGGCCAACCGTTTGCCTTTTACTGAGTTGCCCGGACAAGTTGTACTGGACGATATCCCCACCAAAGTCACCACTCTGCATCGGCTACTCGGCAGCCGCCCGGACTCCCGTAAGTTCCGGCATAACCAAGATAACCCGTTGATGGTGGATATTCTGGTGATCGATGAAGCGTCCATGGTCGATGTAGACCTCATCGCTTCGGTGTTCGATGCGCTGCCCGCCCAAGCCCAGCTGATCCTATTAGGGGACAAAGACCAGCTGGCCTCGGTGGATGCCGGTGCTGTGCTGGGTGAATTGTGCCAGCGCGCCAAGGTAGGCCATTACACGCCAAATACCGCCGCCTGGCTCGCCTCCATTACGGGTACTCAGGTACCAGAGACCTTGATCGACACCCACGGCCATGCCTTGGACCAAGCGGTAGCAATGCTGCGCAAGAGTTACCGTTTCGGTGAGGGCAGTGGCATTCGTGCTGTGTCCGAGGCGGTCAATGGTGGTGCTGTGGATAACTTCGTGCGCCAGAAAATGCGCGAAGCCGAGTTCGATGACGTGATCTGGCTGAATGGCCACACGCAAAAGCCCGAGCTGGAAACGACTCTGGATCAAATCTGCCAGCATGCCATTACCGGCAGTCCGGAGGGTTTTCGTAACGCTGGCAAGGGCAGGGTCGTGAACGGTGAAGCGCTGCCGCCACCGGTGGGCTATCGTCACTACCTCGAAATGATGCGGGATCATAACCTCAATGCAGACAGTCCCCGCGAAGCATGGGATGCGCTGGCACTTCAGGTACTGAACGCCTTCAACGACTTCCAGATCCTCTGTGCGCTGCGCCGAGGGCCTTGGGGCGTGGAAGGTTTGAACGATCGGGTGGCTAAACACCTGCTGTCGGAAAAACTGATTTCACGAGCGGAAGGCTGGTACCCCGGCCGTCCGGTGCTAGTGACCGGTAACGACTACAACCTCGGCTTGATGAACGGCGATATCGGCATTGCCTTCCGTGTACCTTGGGATAAAACCGCCAACGGCGATGCCAAAGATACCCTGCGAGTGGCCTTCCCGAGTGGTGACAGCAGCGAAGGTATCCGCTGGATTTCCCCCAGCCGGCTGCAGCAACTGGAAACGGTGTACGCGATGACTGTGCATAAATCTCAGGGTTCGGAGTTTATCCACACCTGTCTGGTGCTGCCCGACCGGCTCAGCCCGGTATTGACTAAAGAACTGGTGTATACCGGGATTACTCGAGCCAGGCACTGGTTCAGTCTGATCACTGGCGACGCCAAGGTGTTGCAGGACAGCGTCGAGACACAGGTTGTACGCGCCTCAGGTCTGGCCCAACGCCTCAGCGAGGATTAAGCCTCGCTGTCGTCATCACTGCGGTGCTGCTGCTCCCACAAATGAGCGTAGTAGCCGCCGTGGGCCAGCAACTCGTTATGACTGCCGCTCTCGACAATACGGCCCGCATCCATCACCAGAATCGTATTGGCATCACGGACCGTCGAAAGCCGGTGGGCAATCACCAAGGTAGTGCGTTGCTGGCTTACTTCTTTCAACGCGCTCAGGATCGCTTGCTCGGACAACGAGTCCAGTGACGAGGTCGCTTCATCCAGAATCAGAATGGGCGGGTTCTTCAAGATCACCCGGGCGATGGCCACCCGTTGTTTTTCCCCGCCCGAAAGTTTCAAACCCCGCTCACCCACCTTGGTGTTGTAACCGTCCGGCAGGCTGTGGATAAAGTTTTCCAGATGGGCCATCCGAGCAGCCTGATGCACCTCTTCCTCGGTTGCATCCGGGCGGCCATAGGCTAGATTCCGGTAGAGTGTATCGTTGAATAACACCGTGTCCTGCGGCACCACGCCAATGGCCGAGCGCAGACTGTCCTGAGCCACTTGCCGAATATCCTGCCCGTTAATGCAGATGCTCCCGTTACCCACATCGTAAAAGCGGAACAACAAACGGGCGAGGGTAGACTTGCCGGCGCCACTGGCACCGACCACCGCCACGGTATGGCCAGCCGGAATCGAGAAGTTAACGTCCTGAAGAATCGGCCGGTCTGCCCGATAGGCAAAATGAATGTGCTCAAACCGGACTTCCGAGTTATCCACAGCCAGTTCGGTGGCGTTTGGTGCGTCCTGAATCGCCGGTTTATCCCCAAGCAGTTTGAACAAGCGTTCTACGTTTACCAGGGCCTGACGAATTTCCCGATAAACGAACCCCAAAGCGTTCAGCGGGATAAACAGCTGCAACAAATAGGCGTTCACCATGGTGAAATCGCCCAACGTAATCTCACCGCTGGCTACTTCCCGCACGGCCATCGTCATGATGACAATCAGCGCAACACCGATAATCAACGCCTGGCCGGTGTTCAGGGCCGCCAGTGATAGCCGGTTCTTCAGACGTGCCTGTTCCCAGCTATCCAGATCCTGGTCGTACAGCTCTGCCTCATAACGCTCGTTGTTGAAGTATTTGACAGTCTCGTAGTTCAGCAGACTATCGATCGCCCGTGAATTGGACTCGTTGTCCCGCGCGTTGGCTTCCCGGACAAATTGGGTGCGCCATTCCGTAATTTTGATGGAATACACCACATACACCACTACCGCCACCAATATGGCCAGTACGTAACCGACGTTGAATACTACCAACAGAATGCCGGCAACCATCAGGATTTCCAGCAGCGTGGGTACAATGTTGAACAAGGTAAAGCGCAGCAGGAAACTGATGCCGTTGGTACCGCGTTCAATGTCCCGTGCCAGTCCGCCGGTCTTTCGGTCCAGATGAAAACTCAGCTCTCGCTGATGCAAGTGCTCGAATACTCGCAAAGACACCCGCCGCATAGCCCGTTCAGCGACTCGGGCAAACACCGCGTCCCTTAATTCGCTGAACAGGGTACTGCCGAAGCGCAGGCCACCGTATGCCAACACCAACAGCACCGGGATCCACAGCACTACGTCGGCTGCATGGGTCTGGTCCAGATAGTCGACAATGTATTTCAGCGCTATGGGCGTGGCGACCGTGGCCAGCTTCGCCAGCACCAGCAGAGACAGCGCCAGCACAACCCGGCCACGAAATTCGGCCAGATAAGGCCAGAGCCCGGCAACCAGCTTCCAATCGGGTTTGTGGTCGGCTGGGTAATCGTTATCGGCGTAAGCGCGCACAGGGCATCCTCAAGTTCAGAGCGGAATCAGTTATCAGGCTGTGGATAAAGTTATCCAGATACCGGCCTGAGTTTACTGCAGAACGCAGGCGTGTGCCTGCCGCCCTCTGTGGTCGGTTTGTGTACTGCCGGCGTACTTCCTACACTGAAGTTAGACATTCGTCACTCGGACGCAGGGGGATGCACACGTGAACAACCAAGAACTGCAAGCACTCAAAGAGCGGTACGTGGCTGCAGGGGCCGCTAGTCCCAATGAACAATTTGCCGATCATGCCCTGAACGCGGAATTGTGGGACGCCGATGGTAAACGAATGATCGATTTTGCCGGGGGCATTGGTGTCCTCAACATCGGTCATCGCCATCCGAAAGTGGTGACCGCGGTAAAAGCACAGCTCGATAAACTGATGCACACCTGCCAGACCGTGATGCCCTACGAGGGCTATGTGAAAGTCGCCCAGAAGCTGAGTGAAGTCACGCCGATTCGGGGCCACGCTAAAGTCATGCTGGCCAACTCCGGCGCCGAGGCGCTGGAAAATGCCGTCAAGATTGCCCGCGCTGCCACCGGCAAGCCCAACATCATCTGTTTCGATGGCGGTTATCACGGCCGAACGTTCTTCACCATGGCCATGAACGGCAAGGCCGCGCCCTACCAAACCTCATTCGGCCCGATGCCCGGGCTGGTTTACCGGGCGCCATACCCTGTTCCGTACCACGGTGTCTCCGAGGACGATGCGCTCCGCGGCCTGATGATGACCGTGAAGACTGATTCGCCCGCACAGGATACTGCCGCCATTGTTCTGGAACCGGTACTGGGGGAGGGCGGTTTCTATGCGGCCCCGACAAGTTTTCTTCAAGCACTACGGCAGTTCTGCGATGACAACAACATCCTGCTAATCGTCGATGAGGTTCAGAGCGGCTTTGGCCGCACCGGAAAACTGTTTGCGATTGAACACAGCGGCGTTGAACCGGACATCATGACCATGGCCAAATCCATGGCTGACGGTATGCCCATTTCCGCCGTGGTTGGCACCGACAAGGTGATGGACGCCTCCGGGCCCAACTCCTTGGGTGGCACGTACACAGGCAGCCCCACGGCTTGTGCGGCAGCTCTGGCCGTATTTGACGTGATCGAGCAGGAAGACATACTGGGCAAAAGCCAGCGCTTGGGCGAAACCTTGCGAAAACGCTTCGAACAATGGCAAACGCAATTTGCCCATGTGGATAACGTCCGAAATCTGGGCCCGATGGCAGCCTTTGAACTGGTGGAAAGTAAAAGCTCACGGAAGCCGCTTCCGGATCTAGCCGCTTCGGTTACCAAGAGAGCCAAAGAGAAAGGCCTGATACTGCTCAGCTGCGGCATGTTCGGCAACACCTTACGCTTTCTGATGCCTGTTACGATTGAGGACGACATACTGGAAGAAGGCCTGGCGATTGTTGAGGAATGCCTCAAAGAAACCGGCGCCTGAACCCGCGTAATCTAGGCATGCCGGGCCAACGCCCGGCGTTTTTCCTAGTGCCGTTTTCCAGACAAGCACACCTCCGGAAGCGGTTACCTTGGCCTTTCAATTCATCGTATACTGCTGGAGGCCTAAGCGGCTTCAGCTGTGTTATTCCTCTCGTTGAACTATTTATCAGGCGGTAATCATGACGTCCCCGAATTCCCCGACTATTCCTGACCACCAGCCACGCCCGTGGGTCGATCTTCTGGTCAGTATCGTCATCCCTTCAGTCATTCTTATGAAGTTCAGTGGCGACGAGCATCTGGGCAGCGTGAACGCACTGATCATCGGTTTAGCGTTCCCTCTAAGCTGGGGCTTGTTCGAACTGATCCGGTATCGCAAAAAGAACTTTATTGCTCTGTTAGGCCTGATCAGTGTCGCCTTAACCGGAGGTATTGGTCTGCTTGAACTGGATGCCGGCTGGCTAGCCATCAAAGAAGCGGCCATTCCCGCCGTGATTGGTCTAGCGGTGTTGATCTCTACCCGTACCAAGTACCCATTAGTAAGAACGCTGCTGTATAACCCGAATGTGCTGGATGTGGATAAGATTCACCAGTCGCTGGAAGAGCGGGACAGTGTGGATGAATTCGAAAACCGTCTGTTGAAAGCCAGTTACTTTTTCGCCGGTACCTTCCTGTTCTCATCCATCATGAACTACGTGCTGGCCAAGTGGATTGTGGTCAGTCCGGCTGGTACACAAGCCTTTAACGAAGAGCTGGGGCGCATGACACTGGTCAGCTACCCGATGATCGCTATTCCGTCCATGGTGATGATGATGCTGATCTTCTGGTACCTGTGGCGGACTATTCGCCGGCTTACCGGGCACACGCTGGAAGAGGTAATGTCTCCGCACCTGATTGAAAAAGAGAAGGAAAAAGAGCGGAAGAGGGCGCAGTCTTCTAAGTAATTCGCCCAGTTTATTCTTTCAATAAAAAAACGGTGGCTCCTTTCGGAGACCACCGTTTTTTTGTACCGGATGTTCTGATGAATCAGATATCCAGGTTGGTAACTTCCAGTGCATTGGTCTGGATAAATTCACGGCGGGGCTCAACATCGTCCCCCATCAAGGTTGTGAAGATCTGGTCTGCCGCAAAGGCATCCTCGATGGTGACCTTCATCATCCGACGGCTTTCAGGATCCATAGTGGTCTCCCAAAGCTGCTCCGGGTTCATCTCACCCAGCCCTTTATAGCGCTGAATGTTTAAGCCGCGCTGAGCTTCCTTCATCAACCACGCCAGTGCGCCGGCAAAAGACAGAACCGGTTGCTTGCGCTCGCCACGCTGGATGTAGGCGCCTTCTTCGATCAGACCCTCAAGGGTCTCTCCCAGATCGGCAATCGCCTTGTAAGACGTTGACTCAAAGAAGTCATGACCAAATACATGCTCATACGGAATACCGTGCATGAACACCGTCACCTTTGGCAGGAACAAGTTACGCTCTTCATCCCGTGTTACGGAGAAGGTGTACTTGGTGCCCGTGCGAGTATCCAGCTCCAAGCCGTCACCCAAGCGGCCGACCCAAGCGGCAACGGCGGCTTCGTCTTTCAGCTGTTCAAACGTCAGGGTATCGTTGTAAACCATCTGCTCCAGCACCTTGGCCGGGTAGGCACGGGACAAGCGCTCGATCATGTTCATGACGGCCTGGTAGTCCTTGATCATGGTTTCCAAAGCGGAATCCTTGATCGCAGGGGCATCCGGGTTTACAAACAACTGAGCGCCATCGATAGCAGTCTGTGTGAGGTAAGCCACCTTGGCTTTCTCATCCTTCAGGTACTGCTCCTGCTTACCACGCTTGACCTTGTACAGCGGCGGCATAGCAATAAAGACATGGCCACGCTCGATGATTTCCCGCATTTGACGGAACAGGAAGGTGAGCAGCAGGGTGCGGATGTGAGATCCATCCACGTCGGCGTCCGTCATGATGATAATGGAGTGGTAACGCAGCTTGTCAGGATCAAATTCCTCTCGGCCGATACCGCAACCCAATGCAGTGATCAGCGTGCCAACCTCGGCAGAGGACAACATCTTATCGAAGCGCGCCTTCTCTACGTTCAGGATTTTACCTTTCAGAGGCAGGATAGCCTGCGTCTTCCGGTCACGACCCTGCTTGGCACTACCACCCGCAGAGTCACCCTCCACTATGAACAGTTCAGAGAGGGCGGGGTCTTTTTCCTGACAATCCGCCAGTTTGCCCGGCAGACCAGCGATATCCAGCGCACCTTTCCGGCGAGTCATATCACGGGCTTTACGGGCTGCTTCACGAGCACGAGCCGCTTCGATCATCTTGTTCACGATCAGTTTGGCTTCGTTCGGATGCTCTTGCAGGTATTCGGCAAAGCTTTGGTACAGCTCCTGCTCAACCGCGGTCTTCACCTCTGAAGAAACCAGCTTATCCTTGGTCTGGGAGGAGAATTTCGGATCAGGCACTTTCACGCTGACAATAGCCGTCAAACCTTCCCGTGCATCGTCACCGGAGGTGGCCACCTTCGCCTTCTTGCCCAGGCCTTCATGCTCGATGTAGTTGTTCAACGAGCGGGTGAGGGCAGCGCGGAAGCCTGCCAAGTGTGTACCACCATCACGCTGGGGAATGTTGTTGGTAAAGCAGTAGAGGTTTTCCTGGAACGCATCGTTCCACTGCATCGCCACTTCCACAGCAATGCCGTCTTCACGCTCTCGGTTAAAGTGGAATACCTGGTTGATGGGCGTCTTGTTCGTATTCAAGTGCTCAACGAACGCGCGCAATCCACCTTCGTACTCAAACACTTCCTCTCGGCCACTGCGCTCATCGGTCAAACGGATACGCACGCCACTGTTCAGGAACGCTAGTTCCCGCAGGCGCTTCGCCAAGATATCGTAGTGGAACTGAATCTGGGTGAAGGTTTCAGGTGACGGAATAAAGTGTACCTTGGTGCCTGATGCATCGGTTTCACCCACTTCACCCAAGGGTGCGTTCGGAACACCGTGTGTATAAGTCTGCTCATACACCCTGCCATTACGACGAATGGTCAACGTCAACTTTGAGGAGAGGGCGTTAACAACAGAAACACCTACACCGTGAAGACCGCCTGATACTTTGTAGGAGTTGTCATCGAACTTACCGCCTGCGTGCAGGACGGTCATGATTACTTCTGCGGCAGAAACACCTTCTCCTTCGTGAATATCCACAGGGATACCACGACCGTTATCCTGAACGGTGACGGACTCATCCGGATGAATCAGCACACCGATTTCAGAACAGTGACCTGCCAAAGCCTCATCGATGGAGTTATCCACCAATTCAAAGACCATGTGGTGCAGACCGGTTCCATCATCGGTATCACCGATGTACATGCCCGGGCGTTTACGCACCGCATCCAGCCCTTTTAGGACTTTGATACTGGAGGAATTGTAATTCGACTCACTCATTAACGAGACTCCTGAAGGTGATACCCGGTAACAGATTCAGCAGTACTTAAAGGATCTGCTGCAACCTTACCCAGTTTATTCTTCCGTCAATTTTCCATGTTCCACGTGGAACATTCTGTATTCTGGTGCCTGTCTATCCGTCCACAACACATCCGGTTCGGGGTGTTCGATGGACGTAATAAACACCTGGCAACGTAAATCCTGGAGTTTCCGGGCAAGCATGATCCGGTGACGGACATCCAGCTCGGCATTAATATCATCCAGCAAAAAAGTGACCTGTTTCCCCAGATCACTTAAAACCTTGCCTTGGGCAATCTTCATAAGAATGACCAAGGTCTTTTGCTGTCCACGCGAGAATGTCTCTGCCACTGGACGACCGCCCAATTTTAGGCGTATATCAGCACGGTTTGGACCATAAAGCGTATGCCCCATCCGGCGTTCTTGTTCTCTGTGATTCTTCAGTACATCAACCAGAGAATGGCTACGATCCCAGCCCGGATAAAACTCGAGCTTCAGGCCATCCGTCCATCCGGCGTCCAGTTCTTTGAGCACATCATCGAAGGCACTTTTGAACTTGTGGAAAACCGCGGTTCTAGTGTCGCTGAGAGATTCAGCAAGCACTGCAAACTGATTATCCCATACCCTCATCAACGACTCATCGATTCTACCATTTCTGAGCGTTTGATTCCGCTGTGATGTCACCCTCTGACATTGTTGCCACAAAGATGAAAACGAAGGTTCCACGTGGAACACTAACCAATCCAGAAACTGCCGACGCTTGCCCGGGCCACCCGCAACGATATCAAACACGCCCGGATCGATGACGGAAACGGGTAACCGCTTCGCCAAGGAAGATAAGCTGCGAACCGCCTCACCATTTACCCGCAACAAGGTTTCTTTCGATGCAATGTCGCGCGAGATACCCACACGATGTTCCACCGATTCAATACTACCGTCACCCTGCCCATGCTCATCCAGCCCGGCATCCAAGACCCCGAAAACGGTTAGTTTACTCTGACCGTGTGAAACCACAGCTTGATGACGAGAGATCCGGAACGAACGGCCAAGGCCCAAATAACCAATGGCTTCGAGCACACTGGACTTGCCGCTACCGTTGGCACCGTATAGAAGGTTAAAAGAAGGGGAGAACCGAACGGGTTCACGCTCCAGGTTTCGAAACCACTGAGTCTGGAGTTTCACTAGCGCCATAGAGAAGGGAATCTCAATATCAGATGGAGAACTTGAACCCTTAAAAAACAAAAGGCAATGCTGATACCAGCATTGCCTTAGTGTACAAGAAGCTATGCCTCTTCGCTCGTTAATGCAGCATGGTTAGCCGATCATCCATGAACACATCCATTTCCGGCGCCATGATGTGAACATAGCGATCGAAATAGAGGAACTGTTTGAGCAATAGGGCGAATTCACGCGGGAAGTGCAGTCCATGACTTTCACCGACTTTCACCATGTCCATCAATATGTGGTTAACGTCGTCTTCGGCCTGCTCCATCTGGTAAGCACTTTCGTCCGGCACCATTCGGTCCATCTGTTTATACAAACGTTGGAGGTCGGCCGCCAAATCCTGAACTTGGACTTCACGATGGGTGATGCCTATTCGAATCATGGCATCGGCCATGCCTTCGAAGTTCCCCACCATAATCGCAGAAATGAAATCGCTTACCGCTTGCCAGGTGTCGGGTTTAATTCGACCAACGATACCGAAGTCGATAAAACCGACCCGGCCATCTTTCAACACCATTAGATTCCCCGCGTGTACATCCGCATGGAAAAATTCACACTGGGTCAAACTCGAGAACCAGGTATTCATGGCGGTGATCAAGGTGCGTTCCGGATCTTTGGCATAACCACGAATGCTTTCGAGATCCGTTAACGGAACACCGTAAAAGCGTTCCATCGTTAAAATACGACGGCTGCTGCAGTGTTCGTACACCTGAGGTACGGTCGCCTCTTCATTGTCGGTGCTTTCAAGGAAATCCCGGAACACCTTCAAGTTATTGGCTTCCTTGATGAAGTCACATTCTTCCATCATGGTTTTCTGGATTTCATCGACAATACCGGACAGGGAAGTCCAAGATAACTTGGGTGCCAAAGTTTCCAGAAGACGTGCGGAGAGGTAAAGGAAATTCAGATCCGTCAGCAGAATGTTTTCCACACCCGGTTTCTGAACCTTGATCACCACGTCTTCACCGGTTACCAGTTTGGCCGCATGCACTTGTGCAATGGACGCAGAGGCCAGAGCCACCGGATCGATTTCCGAGTAAACCTCGTTAATCGGGCGACCCAGCTCATCCCGGATGATCTTTTTGATGACACTGAAGGGCAAGTTCGGCGTGCTGTCGAGGCAGAACTGAAACTCCTCAACGTATTCTTTCGGGAAGAAAGTCGGCGAACTGGCAATGAACTGCCCGAGCTTGATATAGGTCGAACCTAGATTCTCGAAGGTCTGGCGTAACAGCTTCGGGGCAGGGGGGCGATCCCCCCGCACCCAATTCAGGCCAGTGCGGCCAAGCACACTCAGGGTTTGGCCAATTCTGAACGCACCTTTGATTCCATTCACTACAGGTCCCATCAACTTCTCCCGCAACAATTACAAACGCATCGGCATGACAACGTACATACAACCGTTATCGTTTTCGGCTTCGATCAATGCACTGCTGTTCGGGTTGGATAAGGTCACCTTCACCTGAGCATCGCTGAGCGCATTCATCACATCGATCAGGTAGCCTACATTAAAACCGATCTGAAGGGATTCGCCCTGATAGTCCACAGGCAGTGCATCTTCGGCCTGTTCCTGATCAGGGTTGTTGGCGAAGACTTCGAGCTCGCCGGGCTTGAGATTCAAACGCACGCCACGAATGTTTTCATGCGACAGAATACCCGCACGCTGTAAGGTATTTTTCAGCGTGGCGCGGTCAGCCATAACAACTTTATCGCCGCCGCGTGGGATAACGCGGTTATAGTCCGGGAATTTCCCTTCAATCAATTTGGAGGTGAAGGTATAAGAGCCCACGGTTGCCCGCAGATGATTGTCGCCAATCACCAAGGTCACCGGAGACTCATCGTCATCCAACAAACGAGCCAATTCCAGAATACCTTTACGCGGCACAATCACCTGACGCGGTTCCGGACAACCGGTGTCCATATCAAAGTGCGCCAACGCCAGTCGGTGACCGTCCGTAGCGACGGTACGTACGTGACCGGCATCCACTTCCAGCAACAGGCCATTGAGATAGTAACGAACGTCTTGCTGTGCCATCGCGAAAGCCGTGGCATCCAACATGCGGCCCAGTTCTTTCTGCGGAAGCTCCAAACGAAAACTTTCTGGCTCGTCTTCCACGTTCGGAAAATGCTCAGCCGGCAAGGTCGACAAAGTGAAATGGGAGTTACCGGCACGAACGTGCAACCGGTCGCCTTCCTGTGCCAGTTCAATCGGTGCTTCGTCACCCAAGGCACGGCAGATGTCGGACAGCTTACGCGCAGGAACCGTAATCCTACCTGGCTGGTCCACGTGCACCGGCGTTACCCGGCCAACCAGCTCGACTTCCATGTTGGTACCGGTGAGCGTCAAGGTGTTGTCTTCAGCTTCCAACAACACGTTCGACAGAACCGGCATGGTTTGTTTCTTTTCCACAACGCCAGCAATGCTTTGCAGCGGAGTAAGCAGGGATTCACGGCTGATTGTCAGTTTCATGGCACTCGGCTTCAGTTATCGGAAGTGAATGTTATTAACTTGCCACCCTTCGCATCAGGTGGTCAGTAATCTCATAAAGTTTTGGTAGTCCTCCCGGATGCCCGGGTCGGTCTCTTGGAGTTCTCGGACTTTCTTGCAGGCGTGCAGCACGGTGGTATGGTCGCGCCCGCCAAAAGCATCACCAATTTCAGGCAAGCTGTGGTTGGTCAATTCCTTAGATAACAGCATGGCCACTTGCCGGGGGCGAGTCACCGTGCGGGTGCGCCGCTTGGACAACAGATCAGACACTTTGATTTTATAATATTCAGCGACCGTTCTTTGGATGTTATCCATACTGACCTGCTTTTCGTGCAGAGCAAGCAGATCTTTCAAGCTCTCCCTAATAAAGGGGGGAGTAATTTCAGAGCCAGTGAAGTGAGCATTCGCTATCACCAAACGTAGCGCTCCTTCTAACTCTCGCACGTTTGAACGAATTTTCTGAGCGATAAAGAACGCAGCTTCGCTGCTCAGTTTCACCTTCGCCTGATCGGCCTTTTTCATCAAAATCGCCACCCGGGTTTCCAGTTCCGGCGGCTCAACCATCACCGTCAAACCCCAACCGAATCGGGATTTGAGGCGTTCTTCCATATCCACAATTTCTTTCGGGAAGCGGTCACAGGTTACGATCACTTGCTGACCACCTTCCAACAGTGCGTTAAAGGTGTGGAAAAACTCTTCCTGAGAACGCTCTTTGCGGGCAAAAAACTGGATGTCGTCGATCAACAACGCATCCACCGAACGGTAGTAACGCTTGAATTCGTTGATGGCGTTCAATTGCAGCGCCTTGACCATGTCCGCGACAAAACGTTCCGAACGCAAGTAAGCGACTTTCGCTTTCGGATTACGGCGAACAATTTCATTGCCAATGGCATGCATCAGGTGGGTTTTACCCAAACCAACGCCACCATATAGAAACAGTGGGTTGTAGGCGCCGCCCGGATTCTCGGCAACCTGCATCGACGCTGCACGGGCTAATTGGTTCGATTTACCCTCGACGAAGGTATCGAACGTAAAGGTTTCATTAAGGAAGCTTTGGTGCTTGATGTCACCTTCTACCTGTACCGATCGGCGCTGGCCGCCACCCACTGAAGGCGTTGTCGGTGCTGGCTGACTCGCAGGTTGGCTGGGTGACGCGCTCCGCTGCACGGCGGTAGCCGCAACGCTCTTTTCTTCTTCGGTAACGGCATGCCCCGTCTCATCCACTTCAGGGACGGATCTGACCACAGGGTCATCAGGCTTAGGTGCCGAGCCCACTTTCATCTGAACCCGGGGCGCCTGGCCTCCATTCAGATCTTTCAATACTTCTTCTATACGCCTGAGATATTTTTCGTTGACCCAATCCATAACAAAGCGGTTTGGAGCAAACAGCATCAACAGCCCTTCACGATGATCGGACTGAAGGGGTCGTAACCAGGTATTAAACTGTTGTGCGGGAAATTCATCCCGAAGTACTTCAAGACATTGATGCCACATACTATTCGGCAAGACCGCCTGCTCCCAACTACCTGACTATGCTCTCAACGGGGAAAACTTGCCCCGTTATTCAAGATGACCCCGAATTCTACCCCGCCCAGCCCTCTAGGAAAAGGGCGTTCATCTAGGTAATGAACACCCTGTGGAAACAATTAAACTGCCCTTTCAATCTGTTACAGACATATCTACAAGCTTGTGTACAGAAATTGATTCAAAAATAGTTATGCACAGAACCTTGTGCACATCCGGGGTAGAGCCCTGTGTGAAAGCTCTGCACCGATCCATGCATAACTCGACCCGAGATCCAAAACGCCACTTGTTCACAATCCGTCTTGGTCTTACCCACAGGGCTTAGCCACACATGTCACAAGCCTTATCATTAATCCATCCTACTGTTATTATTGGTTTTTTTTTGCTTATCCACAGAAAACAGGGTGCGTAATAACAGTAATAATTAATCTTTAAAAGAAATTTAAAAGAACCTAATACATTTATTATTCGTCGTTGCGGTATCTACCCATCTAGAAAACTTCGTCTACACTTCAGACTTCGATTGATCTTCCCCCCAGATTTGACTAGAATGCCGCTCCTGTTTCAGCTGTCTATTTTGCAGCCAGTTACAAATTTCAATTTACGATTTGTGAGAACATCATCATGAAAAGAACATTCCAACCGAGCGTCCTGAAGCGCAAGCGTGTTCACGGCTTCCGTGCCCGTATGGCGACTGCTAACGGCCGTAAGGTGATCTCCCGTCGTCGTGCCAAAGGCCGCGCACGTCTGTCTGCGTAAGCTGACTTCTGCCTCATGAAGGCTTTGACGTTTCCAAAATCCGTTCGGCTTCTGAAGCCTGCAGATTACGGCAAAGTCTTTGATGACGTGCAGCTGAAGGTTCCGCACAGGAATTTTCTGATCCTGGCTGCCCCGAATAACCTCGGTCACGCCAGGGTCGGTCTGATTTTCTCAAAGAAAAACTTGCGTCATGCCGTTCAAAGAAACCGGATAAAACGCCAAGTCAGGGAAACATTCAGACTGCAACAGGATTTACCTAGCCTCGATATTATTGTTTTAGGCAGGCAAGGGCTGAATAAGCTTGAAAACCCCGATGTACGTTCATCACTGAACGACATTTGGCGCAGGGTGAAGAAAAAGTATCGCCAGGTTGCCATGACCCAGTCGGATGCGAACGCTCAAGGCAACGAGTAATGCGTCAACTTCTGCTGTTACCCATACGTTTCTACCAGTACGCTATCAGTCCCATGATGGCTAGCCATTGCCGACACACTCCTACCTGTTCACAATACGCCGTCGAGGCTATTCAACATCACGGAGCACTCAAAGGCAGTTACTTGGCTGGTGCACGTTTGTTGAGGTGTCATCCATGGGGAGATGCCGGTTATGATCCAGTGCCAGGCACTGAATCCAACAGGGATACACATCGGGAAGTGACAGCTAGCCCAATCGAACCGCTCCAATCCACTACTCAGACCAGACACTAAGTTTATGGATATTCAACGCATCGTTTTGTTTGCCGGCCTCGCGATTGTCAGTTATCTGATGGTGCTAGCGTGGAACGAAGATTATCACCAGCCACAAACCGCACAGGTGGTCCAAGCAGAAACTCTTTCCAATGGTACCCAGCCTGCGGACAGTATGGTGTTACCTGAGAGCGGTTCTTCCAGTAACGGTACTGAAGAGTTTTCCACACCAGAAACGGGTGGCGTTGCGTCGGTTAACACGGCAATCGATGAGAACGTAGGTAATCGTTATATTTCTGTGCAGACAGATGTTTATAACCTGAAAGTTGATCGCATCGGCGGTAACATCGTCGAAAGCTCTTTGCTCAATTTCGATGAATCGTTGAACAGTGAACAGCCCCTAAAGCTGCTTTCCAATACCAATAATCGTACTTATTTCCTGGAAAGTGGATTGATTGGTCGCGACGGGCCCGATGGTCGCGGCGCTGCAAAACCTCCGGTATTCGAGGCTTCTGCTAACGAATTTGTACTCGCAGAAGGAAGCGATGAGCTCAATCTGGATCTGGAATTCACCACAGATACCGGCGTTAAAATCACCAAACGCTACCAGTTCAAGCGCGATAGCTACGAAATCGGCGTTCGTTACCTGATCGACAACCAGTCGGACAGTGCCTGGCAAGGCAACTTCACCGGCAAGATTGTTCGGGATCAGGCGCCTGACCCGACCTCCCAAGCCAGCATGGGTATCAAGGCCTACTTAGGCATGGTGATGAGCACACCGGAAGATCCGTATGAAAAATACGACTTCGATGATCTCAAAGAAGCGCGCATCAACGAATCAGTAACCAACGGTTGGCTTGCGTTCCTGCAACACTATTTCATCACCGCTTGGGTACCGGATTCCGAAACTCCGGCCCAATTCCAGACAACACGGCGTGGTCCCTTGCACGTAATGGGCTTTGTCTACCCGGCAACAACGGTCGCTGCAGGCGAAACAACTGAAGTGGGCGCGACCGCATACGTTGGCCCGAAGATCATCGATCGACTGGAAGCTCTGGCGCCTAACCTGGACCGAACCGTTGATTTCGGCTGGTTGTTCTTTATCTCACTGCCACTGTTCATCATTCTGGAATGGTTCTATGGCCTTGTGGGTAACTGGGGTGTGGCGATTATCCTGCTGACGGTTTTGGTGAAAGCGGTATTCTTCCACTTGTCCGCCACCAGCTATCGCTCGATGGCGAAAATGCGCGCCGTAGCACCGCAACTCACTCGATTGAAAGAGCTCTACGGTGACGACCGCCAGCGCATGTCCCAGGAAATGATGGCGCTCTACAAGCGGGAAAAGATCAATCCTCTGGGTGGCTGCTTGCCTATTCTGGTGCAGATGCCAGTCTTCATTTCGCTGTATTGGGTACTGTTCGAAAGTGTTCAGTTGCGTCACGCGCCGTTCATGTTGTGGATTCAGGATTTGTCCCAGATGGATCCGTATTTCATCTTGCCAATCTTGATGGGCGCTAGCATGTTCATCCAGATGAGCCTCAACCCGACACCGCCTGATCCCATGCAGGCGAAGATCATGAAGCTGATGCCTCTGATCTTCACCGTGTTCTTCCTCTGGTTCCCGGCCGGTCTGGTACTGTACTGGCTGGTGAACAACATTCTTTCAATCTCGCAGCAGTGGTACATTACCCGCAAGATTGAAGCGGAAACCGCAGGCAAGAAATACTGATCCGTTAGTATTTCTGACCCGACAAAGGCTCCCATGTGGAGCCTTTGTCAGTTCTAGTCAGGAAAGAAACTATGCAGCCAGCTACCGACACCATCGCCGCCATTGCCACCGCACCGGGACAGGCCGGGGTAGGTATTGTCCGTGTTTCCGGCCCGGAAGCGTCGGACATTGCCCGAGCCATGTTGGGCTTCGAGCCCAAGCCACGGTATGCGCACTTTGGCCCTTTTCTGGATGCGCAGGGTGAGCTGATTGATGAGGGGATTGGCCTGTACTTTCCGAACCCGCACTCGTTTACCGGTGAGGATGTGTTTGAGCTACAAGGTCACGGCGGCACGGTGATTCTTGACCTGTTGTTGCGCGAAGTCTGTAATTTGGGCGCCCGATTGGCCCGCCCCGGTGAATTCTCGGAACGAGCGTTCCTGAACGACAAGCTCGACTTGGCTCAGGCCGAAGCCATTGCCGACCTGATTGAAAGCAGCTCCGAACAAGCAGCGCGTTGCGCCGTGCGTTCCATGCAGGGAGTGTTCTCCCGGCAGATTGATGACCTGGTTGATGCGGTTACTCATCTGCGCATCTACGTGGAAGCTGCCATCGATTTTCCGGAAGAAGAGATCGATTTCCTTGCCGACGGCAAAGTCGCCACTGACCTCGATGGTCTGTTGCAACGTGTGGAAAAGATTTTATCGGAAGCCCAGCAAGGCACCATTCTCCGGGACGGCATGAAAGTGGTGATTGCCGGTAGGCCGAACGCCGGAAAATCCAGTTTGCTCAATGCGTTAGCCGGTAGAGAAGCCGCTATTGTGACGGCAATCGAAGGGACCACACGGGATGTTCTCAGGGAACATATCCACATTGATGGTATGCCACTGCACATCATCGACACCGCAGGACTCCGCGACAGCCCCGATGAAGTCGAGCAGATCGGTATTGCCCGCGCCTGGGATGAAATCCGACAGGCCGACCGAATTTTGTTAATGGTCGATGCCACCACCACGGATAAAACCGAGCCCCATGAAATCTGGCCGGATTTTATTGACCAGCTACCAAAGAATGCGCCGGTCACCGTGATCCGTAACAAAGTGGACTTGTCCGGAGAGCAGGTTGGAATAAGCGACGAATCCAAGCAAGCCGCGCCCGTCGTTCGACTTGCAGCCAAAGAAGCCGAAGGCCTAGATATTCTCCGTGATCACCTGAAAGCCTGTATTGGTTTTGCCAGTACCACCGAAGGTGGTTTTTTGGCACGCCGCCGACACTTGGATGCACTGGAGCGCGCTCGGGACTCACTGATTCAGGGCCAGGCGCAATTGCAAGGTTACGGAGCAGGGGAGTTGTTGGCCGAAGATCTGAAAGCTGCTCAGGATGCTCTTGGTGAAATTACCGGACATCTGACTCCGGATGATCTGCTGGGCAAGATCTTCAGCTCGTTCTGTATCGGCAAGTGAGGCAACACAGCCTCACTTGTTTTTACTTAACGACTCGTCGAAGAAATCCAGCAGCATCCGTACTTTTGGGGATAAGTGCCGATTATGTGGATAAACGGCCCAGATTCCGTCATCGGCTTCCTGATAATGTTCCAGCAGGTTCACGAGTTTTCCACAGTCCAGCGAAGGCTGAACGTAGTAGTCCGGTAGCTGAACGATGCCAATGCCTTTCAAAGCGGCATCCAGCAGTGCCCAACCGCTGTCGCATTTCATATTACCTTTAACCCGAACGTTGTGAGATTTGCCTCGTTCCTGAAAACGCCAGTAGTCCAGATTGCCCAGTAGGCAATTGTGTTGTTCCAGTTCGGATAACGAATGGGGCACGCCATAGGTTGAGAGATAGTTAGGCGAAGCGCACACGTACAAGGTTCGCGACGACAAACGCTTGGCCATCATTGTCGAATCTTCCAGCTTTCCGAGCCGAATGGCCAGATCGTAGCCCCCACCCACCAGATCCAGTTTCTGGTTCGTCAGGTTCAGTTGCACCTCCAGTTCCGGGTAACGCAATACAAAGTCGTTCACCAAGGGCGCAATGACTTTCTCGCCGTAGGTCACTGGCGCGGTGAGCCGTAATTTGCCCTTGGGGATAAGTTGCAGGTTGGTCATGGCACGTTCGGCTTCTTCCAAACCATCGAGTACCTGCCGACAATATTCATAATAGGTTTGGCCGGCTTCAGTCACCGAGACCTTACGAGTGGTGCGATAAAGCAGCTTGGTAGAAAGCCTGGACTCCAGCGCACTGACTTGCCGGCTAACTTGCGCGGTTGAAATGCCCAATCGTTTCGCGGCAGCGGTAAAGCTTTCGGCTTCAGCGACCGCGACAAATTCACTGACCCCTTCCCAGATAAACATCTTCAGTTCCTTGCGTTACGAGTTGGGTAAGCTTAGATACAAGATACAGCGCGCAGAGCACTCGATTATTGTTACTGTACAGTAAAGGTGATTTGCCTGAATGGTAGATTATCTACCATAAGAATAATAATACAATGACCCCATCAACATGGCAGAAGCCTCTGCCCAAGCCTTACAAAAACTGGAGAGCCACATGACTCAAACCATCAAATCCAAAGCAGCCATTGCCTGGGGCCCGAAACAACCTCTGTCCATTGAAGAAGTGGATGTGATGCCGCCGCAGGCTGGCGAAGTTCGTATCCGTGTGATTGCCACCGGTGTTTGCCATACCGACGCGTTTACCCTGTCGGGTGAAGACCCCGAAGGCATCTTCCCGACCATTCTAGGTCACGAAGGTGGCGGTATTGTTGAGTCCATCGGTGAAGGCGTGACCAGTGTCGAGGTGGGTGACCACGTTATCCCGCTGTACACCCCGGAGTGTGGCGAGTGCAAATTCTGCACCTCCGGTAAAACCAACCTGTGCCAGAAGATCCGTGAAACCCAGGGGAAAGGCCTGATGCCAGACGGCACCACTCGTTTCTCCCTGAACGGAGAGCCTATTTACCACTACATGGGTTGCTCAACCTTCTCTGAGTACACTGTACTGCCAGAAATTGCGTTGGCGAAGGTCAACAAAGAAGCGCCTCTGGAAGAAGTCTGCTTGCTCGGTTGCGGCGTGACCACCGGCATGGGTGCGGTGATGAACACAGCCAAGGTAGAAGAGGGCGCCACCGTGGCCATCTTCGGTATGGGCGGCATCGGCCTGTCGGCGGTGATTGGTGCCACCATGGCAAAAGCCAGCCGCATCATTGCTATTGATATCAACGAGAGCAAGTTTGAACTGGCCCGTCAGCTGGGCGCGACCGATTGCATCAACCCGAAAGACTACGACAAGCCGATTCAGGAAGTGATCGTTGAACTGACCGACGGCGGTGTTGATTACTCCTTCGAGTGTATTGGCAACGTGGATGTGATGCGTTCGGCTCTGGAATGCTGTCACAAAGGTTGGGGCGAGTCGGTCATCATCGGCGTGGCCGGTGCTGGCCAGGAAATCTCCACCCGTCCGTTCCAGTTAGTTACCGGCCGGGTCTGGAAAGGTTCTGCGTTTGGTGGCGTGAAGGGTCGTTCCGAGCTGCCGGGTATTGTTGAACGCTACATGCAGGGTGAATTCAAACTGAACGATTTCATCACCCATACCATGGGCCTGGAAGGTATTAACGAAGCGTTCGATCTGATGCACGAAGGTAAGAGCATCCGTACCGTTATCCACTTCGACAAGTAATGAAACAGGTCGCCTGACTATCGTGCAGGCGACCGTTTTGTTGAGAGGTTGCAATGTCTATTGAAAACCTGAGCAGTAATAAAAGTTTTGGCGGCTGGCACAAGCAGTACAACCATTACTCTGAGACGCTGAACTGCTCGATGCGTTTTGCGATCTATTTGCCGCCGCAAGCGTCAAATGGCAAAAAAGTTCCGGCCTTGTATTGGTTGTCAGGCTTGACCTGCACGGATGAAAACTTCATGCAGAAAGCCGGTGCTCATCGCATGGCCGCCGAATTAGGCGTGGCCATCATTGCGCCGGACACCAGCCCCCGCGGTGACGATGTCGCCGATGATGAAGGCTACGACCTAGGCAAGGGCGCCGGGTTCTACGTGAACGCGACCCAGGAACCCTGGAGCAAGCATTACCGCATGTACGATTACGTGTTGAACGAACTGCCCGCGCTGATTGAAGACATGTTCCCAGTCAGTGACCAGCGTTCCATCTCTGGTCATTCCATGGGTGGTCACGGTGCATTGGTGTTGGCACTGCGTAACCCGGAGCGGTTCCAGTCGGTCTCAGCGTTCAGCCCGATCAGTAATCCTGTTAATTGCCCTTGGGGTAAAAAGGCCTTTGGTGCCTATCTGGGCAAAGACACCGCCAGCTGGGCTGAGTATGACGCCAGCCTGCTGATGCGAAACGCCAGCAAGTTTGTACCCGCATTGGTCGATCAAGGCGAAGCGGATAACTTCCTGACTGAGCAATTGAAGCCGGAAATGTTGGAAGCCGCCGCGAAGCAAAGTGGCTACCCGCTGGAATTGAACCGGCATGAAGGCTACGACCACAGCTATTACTTCATCGCCAGCTTCATCGAAGAGCACCTTCGCTTCCATGCGAAGCACCTCAATCAGTAAGATCTTTTCGCCCCGCAGGTGACTACTTGCGGGGCTTTTTCATAGCCCCCCTCTTTTTTAAAGCTTGTTTTCATTCATTAAGTTATTGCAAGTATCAAATGCAAAGGATTATCATTTGCACTCGTTATTTGTTGTCAACTTAAAGGAGTGGCTCATGCAGTTCAGGACTTCCATTCTCTCGACTGCGGTTGCTGTAGTGTCTTCCGGTTTTGCGCTACAGGCTTCGGCGCAGCCAGTCGAGCTGGATGAAATCGTGGTATCAGCCTCGGGTTTTGAGCAGAGCCAGTCAGCGGCTCCGGCCAGCATTACGGTGATTGGCCATGAAGAGATTCAGAATAAACAGGCCTTTAGCCTCACCGATATTCTTGCCGATGTAGAAGGTGTGGATGTTAGCGGTTCTGCGGGCAAAACAGGTGGTTTTGATATTCGTATGCGAGGCATGCCTGCCGAATACACGCTGATCCTGATTGATGGTCGTCGGCAGAACACCGCAGGCAATGTAACGCCGAATGGCTTCGGGCAAACAGCCACCAGTTTTCTACCCCCTCCAGCATCCATTGAACGTATTGAGGTCGTTCGAGGCCCTATGTCCACTCTCTATGGTTCGGATGCCATGGGTGGCGTGATTAATATCATCACCCGCAAAGTCAGCCCGGAGTGGAGCACCTCTCTGACTGCGGAAACCACACTGAACCAAGACCGCGATTTTGGCGATAGCAGAGCCTACAGTGCGTACACCACCGGCCCTCTTGTGGATAACTTGATTGGCCTGCAACTTCGTGGCCGTTGGTTCGAGCGGGATGAATCGGAATTGGAGTTTCTGGATCTCAATGGTGACCCGATTGAAGTCAGCACCCGTGGCCCAAGCCCGGTAGAGTCTGAGCAATATACCGTGGGCGGACGGCTCATCGTAGCGCCAAGTGACGCCCACGATTTATGGTTGGATATCGAAACCAGCACGCAAGACTACGACAACTCTGAAGGTCAGTTGGGCACGTTAGGGCCTCGTGGCTATGGCCCGGAACTGGAGTTCGATCGTGATCAGGTTGCTGTTGGTCATACCGGACGGTTTGCTGTCGGAACGCTGGAAACCAGCATTATGAGAAACGTGACTGAAACTGATGGTCGGGTCATTCCTAGCGGGGTGCCGGGAAAAGCGCCCGGATCACATCGGGAATTAAAGGCTGAGAATCGGGTCATCGACAGCAAGATGGTTATGCCCATTGATAACCATGTCCTGACGGTGGGTGGTCAATGGTTTGATGCTCGTATGACTGATGGCGTGGCCGAACAGGAATTCAAACAAAGAACCAAAGCGCTGTTCGTTGAAGATGAGTGGTTCTTGGCCAATGATCTGGCGCTGACCTTGGGAGGGCGGTACGACCATCACGACTCTTTTGGCGGCCAATTTAGCCCACGAGCTTACTTGGTTTGGAGTTCTACGCCGGAATTAACCGTGAAGGGTGGTGTGAGTCGCGGCTATAAAACGCCCGGTCTTGAACAGCTGGAACCCGGTGTTGTCGGGTTTACCGGCCAGGGCACCATTCCAATGTTTGGTAGCCCGGATCTGCAACCCGAAACATCAACCTCAACCGAGCTCGCGGTGGTGTATGAAAAGCCAGCCGGGTACCGCGTGGGCGCTACGGTTTTTTACAACGAATTTACAGACAAGATTGCCGAAGGTCCGGATCTGTTGAACTGCAGTTATGCACAGGACCCGAATCGCCCCGGGTGTGTGGATAAAGGTAACTGGCCTTTGGCCGACGTGTTTGGTCGGGATAAGAATATTGATGAAGCCATCACTCAGGGGGTGGAATTGCACGGTTCGGTGCCTTTCGCACAGGATTGGCGCTTGGCAGCGAACTACACCTATACCGACAGCGAACAGAAATCCGGAGAGCATAAAGGCGAGCCGCTTACCGATACTCCGGAGCATATGGCAAATGTTGAGTTGCGCTGGGCACCAACAATGCGCTGGTCTGCATACCTGAAGGCTCAGTACGAGAGTGAGCGCTATCGTGCGAGAGAACGGGTTCGTGGCGCCCCTTCCTACGCGGATTTGGGGGACTTCAAGGCGGTCACTCTGGTGCACATGGGCGGGAAATTTCAGGCAACAGAGAACCTTGGGTTGAGTGCCGCTATCTACAACGTGCTGGATGAAAATTTCATTGATTATCAGGCTTACGACAATGGTGCCAGTTACGGAAACCGTTACGCGAACTCCGAAGCAGGGCGGCGCCTGTGGATATCTGCAAATTTAACGTTTTAACGGCAGTTTTTTAATGGGGCTGTCGTTTTAAGGTAGGACCGGTCTCTGTACCGGTCCTACCTTGGTTTAAAATATTTTCCTTACGAAAACTAACAGTTTATTACTAGCAGTTTGGTCTCAATTCGATACTCTTTGTTAATCTAACGTTCTATATTCGTTCAGTTTGTTTCAGATCGGTAGTCGGTATCAATGATAAAGGAGAGTATTCGTGCGTAAATTGGGTCGATTTATAGCGTTGGCGGGCGTTCTGGCATTGAGCGTAGGGACCGCTACCGTTTCTGCCTCCGACAAGCTTTACATCTATACCGAGAACTTCCCTCCTTACAACATGAGCGCTACCGGTCGTGCTTTTGAGCATAACGGTAATGAAATTGACGGCATTTGTTCTGAAATGGTCAAAGCGATCCTGAAAACGTCAGGTTTGGACTATGTCATCAAATTGCGTAACTGGGACTATGGCTACAATCGCGCCCTGAATAAGCGAAACCACGGTATTTTTTGCACAACCTACACCGAAGAGCGGGCTCCGAATTTCAAATGGGTAGGACCGTTGACGCAAAACCTGTGGACAATTTTTGCCGCTGCTGGAACCAACCTGAAAATTGACAAGTTGGAAGATACCAAAGGCATGTTGTACGCGGGCTACCGTAACGATGTGATGACCAACTATCTGCTCGATCGCGGTTATAAAGTCTCGGCGATGGAAAGTGATGACATTAACCCGAAGCGTCTTGAGCTGGGTCAGGTGGATCTGTGGATAGCCGATCGTCTGGCTGGGCCCTACTTTGCGTCTCAGCAGGATGTTGAAGGGCTGGAGCCGGTTTATTCGTTCAACAAGACTGAGCTGTATCTTGCGATGAATCCGGGTACTTCTGATGACATCATTCAGAAGCTGCAAGACGGCCTCAAAAAAATCAAAGACAACGGCATGTATCAGGCCATAGAGACCAAATACGGTCTATAAAACTTAGCGCAAAAAAAATCCCGGGTAGAAACATCTACCCGGGATAGAAGTTACCGAGGAATTTACCCGGTAAAGGCCAAATCTTCAGCGTCGATCTGCATCAGGTTACGGGTCGGGCTCAGCATGCTGGTGGCATGGCTCTGGGCACGGGGTAACAGGCGCTCGTAGTAGAACTCTGCGGTGCTGATCTTGGTCTGGTAGAAGGCTTCCGATTCATCACCACCTTTCTCCAGCTTGTCAGTCGCTACCGCGGCCTGACGCAGCCACATATACGCCATGGACACGTATCCGCTGTACATCAGGAAGTCGTAAGCCGCTGCGCTGACCACATCGCGGTCTTTGCGAGCAGAAAGCATCACGCGTACCGTCAGCAGGTTCCACTGAGCGGTCAGTTTCAGCAGCTCAACGGCCATCGGACGCAGGGTGCTGTTGGTTAGGTACTTACGAGCGAAGTTCGCAACTTTCAGAGTGAACTCCCGTACCGCGCCACCTTGGGTCATCAGCAACACTTTACGGCCCAGCAGGTCCAGCGCCTGAATGCCGGTGGTGCCTTCATACAGTGTGGCAATTCGGGTATCCCGAGCGATCTGCTCCATACCGTGCTCACGAATGTAGCCGTGGCCACCAAACACCTGCATACCCAGGTTTGCCGCTTCGTTGCCCAGCTCGGTCAGGAAGCCTTTCAGGATCGGGGTCAGGAAGCCCAGCTTGTCATCGTGCTTCTTGGCGGCTTTTTCGTCGTTGGCGGTGTGCGCTTCAACCATATGGTCAGCCGTTTTAGCCGCGTAGTACAGCATGGCGCGACCGCCTTCAGCGATGGCTTTTTGAGTCAGCAGCATGCGGCGAACGTCAGCATGGTGAATCAGGCTGTCAGCGATTTGGTCTGGCTCTTTTTTACCAGACAGAGCGCGCATGGAACGACGGTCTTTGGCGTATTCCAGAGCCCACTGATATGACAGCTCTGCAGGGCCAACGCCCTGAATGGCAGTACCGATACGAGCCGTGTTCATAAAGGTGAACATGCATTCCAGGCCTTCGTTTTCAGGGCCGATCATGTAGCCAGTTGCATCATCAAAGTTCATGACGCAGGTTGCGGAAGCTTTGATGCCCATTTTCTTCTCAAGGCTGCCACAGGTAACGCCGTTACGCTCACCAACGCCGCCGTCTGCTGATGGCAGGAACTTGGGAACGATAAACAGGCTGATGCCGCGGGTGCCTTTAGGAGCGCCAGGCAGACGCGCCAGCACAATGTGGACAATGTTTTCAGTGAGGTCGTGTTCACCGGAGGAAATGAAAATTTTGGTACCGGTAAGTTTATAAGTACCGTCGGCCTGTGGCTCGGCTTTGGTTTTTACTTGGCCAAGGTCGGTACCGCACTGAGGCTCGGTCAAACACATGGTGCCGCCCCAGCGGCCTTCAGTCAGCGGAACTAGGTAGGTTTGCTTCTGCTCGTCACTGCCATGCAGGTAGATGGTGTTCATCGCGCCCAGCGACAAGCCCGGGTACATGGCGAACGACCAGTTAGCAGTACCCATCATTTCCTGTTTGAACAAACCCATGGAGGCAGGCAAGCCCTGACCACCGAATTCTTCCGGGGCAGACAGACCCTGCCAGCCGCCCATCACATACTGGTTGTACGCTTCTTTGAAACCTTTTGGCGTTGTTACTTCGCCGTTTTCCAGCTTACAGCCTTCTTCGTCGCCTACCTGGTACAACGGGCTCAGCTCTTCTTCACAGAATCGGCCACACTCGTTCAGGATCGCTTCAACGATGTCCGGAGTGGCATTCTCACCAGAGCTCAGGCCAGCGTAATGACGTGGATAATCGAACACGTCGTTCATCAAAAATTTCATATCCCGCAAGGGTGCTTTGTATTGAGGCATAACCAATCCTTCCCGTGTGCATTAGAGGGCTCGATGACCCTGATGCTTTTAGTTGTACGGTATTCAGAGGAGGCTGCCATTGACGAAAACCTCCGTGGGCACTGTCAATTTGGACAATTGGCCGAAATGACGGAGTTGGAAATGGGGGTAAGTGTGTAAAAATCATGCAAAAGTGCTTGGTTGGGAGTCTGGTGCATGGCGTGGTGTAAAAGAGTCTTATAAGGTAAGTGGAACTGAATCGGCCTGTGCGGGTCAGTCAGAATCCCGGGTGTGGATAAGCCCGTAACGTTTATTACTAACAGGTTGTTAAAGCTCATGTGGAAGCAGTGGTTGGTTGGGCTGGTGGTCATCGTCATGGTGCTGGTGGGAGCGGGTGTTTACCTGAACCAGCAACCGGTCGCCGATAGACAGATTCGGCAGGCTAAGGCGACAACGGTCAACATCGCCACACCGGAATGGCGCCAGATCAGAGATCGGATCTCTTCGGTAGCCAACTTGCGGGCGGTTGACTCCGTCGAGTTGATGACGGAAGTCAGTGGCCGGGTGGTGGCGATCAATCTGGAGCCTGGCAAACCGGTTCAACAAGGGGATGTGCTGCTTCGTTTGGACGACCGACAGGCGCGTGCCAACTTGGCGGTGTTGAAAGCCCGGCTTTCCGATGCCCGACGGCAGTATGAAAGGGCGAGCAGTCTACGCGCCAACAACAGTGTCTCCCAATCTCAGGTTGATGAGCTGCAAACGTCTGTGGCGGTTGCGGTGGCTGAGTTGGAGGCCGCCAAAGTGCGGCTGGAAAACCATCGCATTGAAGCGCCGTTTGCTGGAGTGATTGGGCTCTCTGCCATTAGCCCGGGCGCTTTTTTGCAAGCCGGAACCAGTATTACCACGTTGGATTCCAGCGGCCAGCTGGAGTTGAACTTTTCAGTACCAGAAAGGTTTGTCGGTCAGGTAAAGGTTGGACAGCCGGTCTCAGCGGTGTCGCCGGCGTTTCCCGATCAGGTGTTTGAAGGCCAATTGGTGGAGCTCGCTACCCGCATTAGCGAGCTGAGCCGGACGTTGGCGGTACGCGCATTGATCGACAACGCCGATGGCATGCTGCGGCCGGGGCAGTTTATGTCAGCATCACTGACGTTACAGGAACGGAAAGGTCTGGTGTTGCCCGAACAGGCGGTGATGGTGCGTGGTGATGAAAAATATGTGTTTGTGGCAGAAGATGGTATAGCCCGCCGGGTATCGGTTCAGATTGGAAATCGTATGCCGGGGTGGGTGGAAGTGACGAAAGGTTTGAGCATCGACGATAGGGTCGTGGTCACGGGGCAAGACCGACTGAGCTCCGGAAATCGCATCCGCGTGGTTGAGTCTGACCGCTCGATTCCCGAAAACCGGTTCGAACCTGTCCGGGAGTCCTGATCCATGGTGCTTTCTGATATTTCGATCAAGCGCCCGGTGTTTGCCACCGTGCTCAGCCTGTTGATTGTCGTGTTTGGCCTGTCGGCGCTGTTCGGCTTGCCGGTGCGGGAATACCCGGATATTGACCCGCCCGTGGTGTCTGTTTCCACCGAATACACCGGTGCGGCGGCAGAGGTGGTGGATAGTCAGATCACGCAAGTGATTGAAGGAAGTATCAGCGGAATTGAAGGTATTCGGTCTATTGAATCCTCCACCGAGCAGGGCGAATCCCGCACCAACATTGAATTCAATACGTCCCGGGATATTGATGTTGCCGCTAACGATGTACGTGATGCGGTGTCGAGGATACTGAATCGGCTACCGGATGAAGCCGATCCGCCCGTAGTCCGAAAGGCTGACTCCGATGCTCGGCCCATGATGTGGGTGACGCTGACCAGTGACGTTTGGGACGCTGCCGAGCTCAGTGATTTTGCCGACCGGGTATTGAGTGATCGCTTTTCGGTGCTGGACGGTGTGGCCGATGTCCGTATCGGGGGCGAACGTCGCTACGCCATCCGGGTTTGGCTGGATCGAGAAAAACTGGCGGCGCGAAATATTACTGTGGCTGAAGTCGAGCAGGCCCTCCGCGCTAATAACGTGGAACTGCCGGCAGGTTCGGTAGATTCAGCTACCCGCAACTTCACGGTACGAGCTGAAGGCCGTTTATCCACAGTGGACGAGTTCCGTAATCTCGTGGTACGCCGGGATGGCAACGATTTATTGCGCCTGGGCGAGGTTGCCAACGTACAAATGGGCGTGGAATCCGATGTCGGGCGGCTCCGGGCCAGCGGGCGAACGGCCATCGGTATGGGCATTATTCGCCAGTCGAAAGCGAATACCGTGGCGGTCTCCGACGCGGTAAAAGCGGAATTGGACGTGATTCGCGAAACCTTGCCACCCGAGGTGTCGATCTCAGAAAGTTATGACGAATCCATCTTTATCCGGGCCTCCATCAAAGAAGTGCTGATTACGCTGGCGATCTCCGTATCGTTGGTGATTCTGGTGATTTTTCTGTTTCTGCGCTCCTGGCGCGCCACCTTGATACCCGCGGTGACCATACCGGTTGCGGTCATTGGGGCCTTTATCGGTTTAGGTTTTCTGGGCTTTTCCATCAACGTACTGACACTGCTGGCGGTGATTCTGGCAATCGGTCTGGTGGTGGACGATGCCATTGTGATGCTGGAGAACATTCAGCGGCGTATTGATGAGGGGGAACCGCCGTTGCTGGCGGCCTACCACGGTGCCAAGCAGGTCGCCTTCGCGGTCATTGCCACCACATTGACCTTGGTTGCTGTATTTGTGCCGATTTCGTTTATGGGCGGCAACATCGGGCGGCTGTTTGCGGAGTTCGGCTTTACGCTGGCCGCGGCGGTGATCGTTTCCAGCTTGGTGGCTCTGACGTTGGCGCCGATGTTGTGTTCGAAATGGCTCAGACACAGCCCTGAAACGGAAGAAGGGCATCGGCTGTGGGCGTTCAGCGAAAAGGTCTTGAACGGCCTGACCAACGGTTATGAGAAAGCGCTTCGGTTTTCCTTGAATCAATCTGGCTTGCTGTTGGGATTGGGGGTGGCCGGGGTGGTGATTGCCGGAGTGATCTATCCCAATCTACCGCAGGAACTAGCGCCTACCGAAGACCGCGGTGTGATCATCATGCCGGTTGGTGCGCCGCGGGGTTCCACCGTGGAGTTCACCGATCACTTTGTTCAACAGGCCGAGCAGGAGTTGCTTGGCTACCTGGATGACGGGACGGCAGAGCGATTCTTGTCGATTGTCGGCTTCAGTAACGAAGAGGACAGTGCGTTCATGATCATGGGGCTGGCGCCTTGGGACCAGCGAACCGTCAAGCAACAAGCGGTGACCTCTGAAATACGGGCAAAAATTGCGGATATCTCCGGCGTTCGTATCAACGTGATTAACCCGCCCGGGCTTGGTCAGCGTGGTTTCAGTCAGCCAGTGGAGTTTGTGGTGGCGGGCCCGGACTATGCGTTGGTACAGGCATGGAGTGATGAAATTGTCGAGCGGGCTAAGGAAAACCCGAATCTGTTGAATGTGGATAGTGATTTTGAGCTGACTCGCCCCGAATTGCGGGTCAATATCGACCGCGATCGGGCCGCCGATCTCGATATCACGGTTGAAGACGTCGGCCTGACCCTGCAAACCATGCTGGCGTCGCGCCAAGTGACCACCTATATGGATCGCGGGCAGGAATACGATGTCATTGTTCAGGCCGAAGATGCCCATCGAGCGACTCCGGACGATCTGGAACAGATATTTATGCGACCCAGGGCAGGGGGGCAGCTGATTCCCTTGAAAGCACTGGTGTCTGTGGATGAAATTGGCGCTAACCCGGATCTTAAGCGTATTGACCGGTTACCGGCCGTCGTCATCAGTGCCTCATTGGCCGATGGTTATGATTTGGGTA
Source organism: Marinobacter sp. SBS5 (assembly GCF_048285575.1). Classification (NCBI taxonomy): domain Bacteria; kingdom Pseudomonadati; phylum Pseudomonadota; class Gammaproteobacteria; order Pseudomonadales; family Marinobacteraceae; genus Marinobacter; species Marinobacter sp. SBS5. Next base: position 498,928 of record NZ_JBLWAZ010000004.1, read on the forward strand.
CCGCGCTCAATTATTTGAACAATCTGGCTGTGGATAACTTGCCTCCGGAAGCCCGTGTTTCGTTCAGAGGGCTTTCCCGGGAATTTGAGGAATCCTCATCAGCCATCTTGATCACCTTTGCCTTGGCGTTCGTGATTGTTTTTCTGGTGCTGGCGGCTCAGTTCGAAAGCTGGATTCATCCGTTGATTATCATGCTGTCTGTACCTTTGGCGGTCACCGGAGCGCTGCTTGCGCTGGCTTGGTCCGGCATTAGTCTGAATATCTACAGTCAGATCGGCATCATCATGCTGCTGGGGTTGATGGCCAAAAACGGGATACTCATCGTTGAGTTCGCCAACCAGCTTCGAGATCAAGGGTACGAAGTTCGGGATGCCATTCTTGAAGGCGCAATTCTTCGTTTCAGGCCGGTATTGATGACCACGATATCCACAGTGTTTGGTGCGGTGCCACTGGTAATTGCTACCGGTGCCGGGGCTGAGAGTCGCACAGCGATCGGTGTGGTCATACTTGGGGGCCTGATCTTTGCGACTACACTGACGTTGTTCATCATTCCGGTGTTGTATAACTTGTTGGCCCGATTTGCGAAGTCCTCCAACGCTGTGGAAAAAGAGTTGGAACGCCTGGCTGGCGGCTCTGTTGATGGCCCAGATCAAATTTGAGTGTATTGATTAAGGTGAAGGCGCTGTCGCCCACCTGAATTTGTGGATAACTTGTTTGATAAGTTTGGGAATAGCTTTGGATATAAATATAAAAAAGCATATTTATTAGTAAGTTAAGCTATTTGTTAACGGGTGTGTTCGGGCGTTTTTTCTGTGGATAAAAACTTTAAGAAGTTTTAAGGAGCTGTCCACAAGCCTCTGAAAAACCGTAGGTTTCAGTTTTCTTCCAGGGATCAGAAACCTGACTTTATGTTGTGTTTTGGATTAACGATGCTCGGGTGGTTTGGGATTACACGTAATCTGGTTAAAAATTGCACATTCTGACTGCAATTTCTGCGACGAAGCGGTATACTCGCCGCCCTGATTTTATCCCCCGATTCCCGAGGTGTAGTGTGGATTTTCCAACCCGTTTCGATGTCATTGTCATTGGTGGTGGCCATGCCGGTACTGAAGCCGCTTTGGCGGCCGCGCGCATGGGCTCGGCAACCCTGCTGCTGACCCACAACATTGAAACCTTGGGGCAGATGTCCTGTAACCCGGCCATTGGTGGTATTGGTAAAAGCCATCTGGTGAAGGAAATCGACGCCTTGGGCGGCGCCATGGCCAAAGCTACCGACCAGTCCGGTATCCAATTTCGGGTATTGAATGCCCGAAAGGGTCCAGCGGTTCGCGCTACGCGCGCTCAAGCGGACCGGATTCTCTACAAAGCAGCGATTCGCCACACGCTGGAAAATCAGCCCAACCTCACGCTGTTTCAGCAAGCCGCCGATGATTTGATTGTGGAAAACGATCAGGTCGTAGGCGTGGTGACTCAGACGGGTATCCGTTTTAACGCCAAAACTGTGGTACTCACCACCGGAACCTTCCTGGGTGGAGTTATCCACATCGGCATGCAGAACCATGCCGGTGGCCGCGCGGGCGATGCGCCAGCCAATGCCTTGGCTAAGCGACTGCGGGAACTGCCTTTTAACGTAGGCCGACTGAAAACCGGCACGCCACCGCGTATTGATGCCCGTACCGTTGATTTCTCGGTCATGCAGGAGCAGTGGGGCGATGACCCGACTCCGGTGATGTCATTCATTGGTAGCCGCGATGAGCATCCGGAGCAGATCTGTTGCTATGTAACCCGGACCACCGAAGAAACCCACGACATCATCCGCAGTGGCTTCGACCGCTCGCCGATGTTCGCCGGCAACATCGAGGGCGTGGGCCCGCGCTATTGTCCGTCGATTGAAGACAAGGTCAATCGCTTCGCCGACAAGGATTCGCACCAGATCTTTGTTGAGCCGGAAGGTTTGACCACCAACGAGCTTTACCCCAACGGTATTTCCACCAGTTTGCCGTTCGATATTCAGCTCAAAGCTGTGCAATCCATTCCCGGTTTCGAAAACGCCCACATTCTGCGCCCGGGTTATGCCATCGAGTACGATTACCTGAACCCGCAGGATCTGCGCCACACGCTGGAAACCAAGTTTATCCAGGGGCTGTATTTTGCCGGCCAGATCAACGGCACCACCGGTTATGAAGAAGCTGGTGCGCAGGGGCTGTTGGCAGGTATCAACGCCTCATTGCGCGCTCAGGACAAAGATGAATGGTATCCGCGCCGGGACGAAGCGTATCTGGGTGTATTGGTTGATGACCTGATCACCATGGGCACCAGTGAGCCCTACCGCATGTTCACCAGCCGTGCCGAATACCGCCTGATCCTGCGTGAAGACAACGCCGACCTGCGTTTGACGGAAACCGGCCGCAAGCTGGGTTTGGTTGATGATGAGCGCTGGCAGAAATTCTGTGAAAAGAGCGAAGCCATCGTCAATGAGCGCCGCCGACTGGAAGAAACCCGAATCCACCCGAACACCGAAGCCGGTGAGCGCGCCAACGGTTTCCTCAAGCAACCGATGACCCGAGACCAGTCTCTGGCAGAACTGCTGCGTCGCCCGGAAATCGTGTACCAGCACATTGCCGACATTGGTGGTGATTGTGCGGAAGACCCGGTGGTGGCTGAGCAGGTGGAAATCGAAGTCAAGTACGAAGGCTACATTTCCCGTCAGGCAGATGAAATTGAGCGCTTGCGTAGAAACGAGAATACTCGGCTGCCGGTGGACCTGGATTACGAGGTGATCGGCGGTTTGTCCAACGAGATTAAACAAAAGCTGCAGGAAGTGCGCCCTGAAACGGTCGCCCAGGCTTCTCGTATCCAAGGGGTGACCCCGGCTGCGATCAGCCAGATCCTCGTTCACCTGAAAAAGCGGGACCTTCTCCGCAAGCAAAGCGCCTGATCCAAAATCTATGACTTATCCACAGTGGCAAAGCCAGCTCCAAGACGGGCTGGCTGAGATGCAGCTTTCCTTGAGTGATGGCCAGCAACAACAGTTGCTGGCTTTTCTCGCTCTGCTGAACAAATGGAACAAAGCCTATAACCTGACCGCGGTCCGCGATGAACGGGTCATGGTGTCGCGCCAGTTACTGGACAGCCTGAGCATCATGCCTTGGGTAACGACCGATCACTTGCTCGACGTCGGCGCCGGTGGTGGTATGCCCGGCATCCCTCTGGCGATTGTGTTTCCGGAAAAACGCTTCACGCTTCTGGACAGTAACGGCAAGAAAACCCGGTTTCTGAATCAGTGCGTGTTAGAGCTGGGCTTAAAGAACGTAGACGTTATCCACGGTCGTGCTGAAGATTGCCAGCCTGAACAGCCATTCCGTCAGATCAGCAGCCGGGCGTTTACCGCTTTAGAGAACCTGGTGACCTGGTGTGGACAACTTTTGGCGGATGACGGTGAGTTCCTTGCTATGAAAGGTCAGTATCCGGATGATGAAGTAGCTGCCCTTCCAAGCCGTTGGCAGGTAGAATCCAACCATTCTCTGACGGTCCCCGGTGCTGATGGTGAACGACACTTGTTAATCGTCACCCGGCACCCATCATCCCGGTAACCCGCAACAGCAGGAGGCAAAGCATGACGCGCGTGATTGCAGTGACCAATCAAAAAGGCGGTGTGGGTAAAACCACCACTTGCGTCAATCTTGCTGCGTCGTTGGTTGCCATCAAACGTCGGGTGTTGCTGGTCGACATGGATCCACAGGGCAACGCCACCATGGGCAGTGGTGTGGATAAAAACGCCCTTGAACTGTCTGGCTACGATTTGCTGACTAAACGAGCAACGGCTGAAGAAGTCATGGTCAAAACCGACCCGGCCGGTTTTGATTTGCTGCCGGGTAACGGTGACCTGACAGCGGCCGAGGTCGAGCTAATGAACGAAATTGGCCGTGAGCACCGGTTACGTTTGGCGTTGAGCGGTGTTCGCGACAATTACGATTACATCCTGATCGATTGCCCACCTTCATTAAACTTGTTAACCGTGAATTCACTGTCTGCGGCCGATTCGGTATTGATTCCCATGCAGTGTGAATACTATGCACTGGAAGGGTTGGCGGCCTTGATGAATACCGTGGAACAAATCAAGGAAACCGTGAATCCTCAGCTGGAAATGGAAGGCATCCTTCGTACCATGTACGATCCGCGCAACAGCCTGACGCTCGATGTATCCGGCCAGCTACGCGAGTATTTCGGCGACAAGGTGTATCGGGCCGTGATCCCCCGCAACGTGCGTCTAGCCGAAGCACCCAGTTATGGCATGCCAGCTCTGAATTATGACAAGGCATCCAAGGGTGCCATTGCTTATCTGGCGATGGCCGGTGAGATGGTTCGTCGGCACGGAACCAAAAAGACATCCAGCGCCGTTGCGGTGTAACATAGTTTGCCGTCAGGCAACCATGCATCCATTATTTCACTAGGAAGAATGACAACTACCATGGCGGCGAAGAAGCGAGGCTTGGGCGAACGTGGTTTAGGAGCTCTGTTACAGGGTTCCAAAGTGAACCTCAATCAGAGCAGCGAAAGCGCAAAACGCGACGGCGAGATGCAGGATATTCCTGTCGATCTCATTCAGCGTGGGCGTTACCAGCCTCGGCGTGATATGGATCCCGCCGCGCTGCAGGAGTTGGCGGATTCCATTCGCCAACAGGGTGTGATGCAGCCGGTTGTTGTTCGCCCCATTGCCGATGGTCGCTATGAGCTGATTGCTGGCGAGCGCCGTTGGCGCGCTACTCAGTTGGCCGAGTTGGACAGCATCCCCGCCATCATCCGCGAAGTACCGGATGAAGCCGCCATTGCTATGGCGCTGATTGAAAACATTCAGCGCGAAAACCTGAACCCGATAGAAGAAGCCTTTGCCCTGCAGCGGTTGCAAGACGAGTTTGGTCTGACCCAGGCACAAGTTGCCGAGGCTGTGGGTAAGTCCCGTACCACCATTACCAACCTTCTGCGTTTGATCGGGCTGACCGAAGACGTGCGTACCATGCTGGAGCACGGTGATCTTGAAATGGGTCATGGCCGGGCCATGCTGACGCTGCCGCCAGAACAACAGATGCAAGTGGCGCGGCAAGTCGTCGCCAAATCCCTTTCGGTGCGTCAGACCGAAGCGCTGGTTCGCCGTTTTCAGCAGGAAACCCCCGAAGAGAAGGGTGAAGCGAAGAAAGTGCTCGACCCGAACATTCGCGCCCTGCAAGACGACCTTTCCGAGCGATTGGGTGCTCGGGTGTCTATCGCTCATGGCAAGCGCGGCAAGGGAAAGCTGGTAATTGAGTACACATCGTTGGATGAGCTCGATGGGATCTTAGGCCATATTCGCTAACGCCGATAAATTTAGCAAAATCATCCGAAAGGCCTGGTTTCGTCATGAAACACCAGATGTGGTTGTGCGATAGGTTGCAGAGCACAACTTGTGTGAAGTTGAAGCGTTGAAGACTTCGCGTTGATCAAAAAATACCCGAATTTTCCCGGCGACTCAGTTGAACAGCTACCGGTTAACACATATAATTCCGCGCGCTTGGAATGACAGTAGGTGATATGACCCGTTATAGGAAAGCCATCACGTACGTGCCGCTAGCAAAGTGGCTGACTATAGAGATGGCCACACTGATCATTCTCAGTTTGTTATGGTTAACTGAAAGTCGTTTGGCTGGTTATTCCGCGTTTATCGGCGGTCTTATTTTTGTCATACCAAACGCGTATTTTGCCCATCGAACATTCAGGTATCAGGGCGCCCGCCAAATTCATGTGGCGGTAGGAAATATGTTCAGGGCAGAGAGCATCAAGCTCGCCCTTACCGCGATTTTTTTTGCGGCCGTTTTCACTTTAATGGAGCCAGTACATGTACCGGCTCTGTTATTCACTTTTGCTGTGATGGTTGTGTTGGGTACGGCATTACGCTGGCTCATCCGGCCGCAACCACAGCGATGACTGGACGAGAGCAGTATGGCAGCTGATACCCCAGTAGAGTATATAAAACACCACCTAACCAACCTTACCTATGGCAAGCTTCCGGCCGGCTATGAGCGGGCTGATGGCAGTGTCGTGCAAGAGGCCAGTTGGTCATTTGCAACCACCGCCCAGGAAGCAGCAGACATGGGTTTCATGGCGATCCACGTGGATACCATGGGTTGGTCCATCGCAATGGGCCTTCTATTCTTGGGCTTGTTCCGCTTTGCCGCTTCTCGGGTAACCGAAGGTGTGCCGAGTGGTCTGCAAAACCTGGTAGAGGTGTGCTTCGAGTTTATCCAGGGTCTTGTTCGTGACGTATTCCACGGCAAAAACCCTCTGATTGCGCCGCTGGCGCTGACGATTTTCGTCTGGATCTTCCTGATGAACGTCCTGAAGCTCATTCCTGTGGACTTTATCCCGTCTCTGGCTCATGCCATGGGCTTGGAATACTTCAAGATTGTTCCGACCACCGATCCAAACGCTACCTTCGGTATGTCGTTTGGCGTGTTCCTGCTTATCTTGTACTACAGCTTCAAGGTGAAAGGTGTAAGTGGGTTCAGCAAGGAACTGGCTTTTAACCCGTTCAACCATTGGTCCATGATTCCGGTTAACCTGATGCTCGAGATCTTGGCTCTGATCATCAAGCCAATCAGTCTGGCACTGCGTTTGTTCGGTAACATGTACGCCGGTGAAGTTGTGTTTATCCTGATTGCCTTGTTGCCGTTGTGGGTCCAGTGGACGCTGAACGTACCTTGGGCTATTTTCCACATTCTGGTTATCCCGCTTCAGGCCTTTATTTTTACCGTGCTCACTGTGGTTTATCTCAGTGCAGCGCACGAAGATCACTGATTTACCCTTAAATACACAAACCCTTAACTATCTGAAAAAACTGAGGAGTTCTCAATGGAAATGGTATTTATCGCAGCTGCGTTGATCATCGGTCTGGGTGCTTTGGGCGCCGGTATCGGTTTCGGTTTGCTGGGTGGCAAGCTGCTCGAGTCTACTGCTCGTCAGCCAGAAATGGCCAACCAGCTGCAAACTAAAGCATTCATCATGGCTGGTCTGCTTGACGCCGTTCCCATGATCGGTGTTGGTATCGCGATGTACCTGATCTTCGTTGTTGCTGGTTAATAAGACCGCGAATTGAGGGCGTTGGTGCACATCACCACGCCCTTTTTCCGGAAACCAGGACGCAACGAATAGCAAGAGGTATATTGCCGTGAATATAAACCTTACGTTGATAGGGCAATCAATTGCCTTCGCTATTTTCGTCTGGTTCTGCGTCAAGTATGTATGGCCGCCGATCACGGCAGCCATGGAAGCGCGCCAGAAGAAAATTGCAGACGGCCTTTCCGCCGCAGACCGTGCATCGCTAGACCTTGAGCTTGCTCAAGAGAAAGCTGCCAACGAACTGCGCACAGCGAAAGAAGAAGCTGCAGCCCTGATTGACCAGGCCAACAAGCGTGCCGCCCAGATCGTCGAAGCCTCTAAGGACGACGCTCGTAAAGAAGGCGAAAAGCTTATTGAACAGGCCAGGGCAGAAATTCAACAGGAGCGTGTTCAGGCTCGCGACGCACTGAGAAACGAAGTAGCAGCTTTGGCTGTTGCCGGTGCCGAGAAGATTCTGGAAACCTCTGTCGACGGCAAAGCTCACAGCGAGATGCTGGAAAAGCTGGCCGCAGAACTCTAATAGAGGGTCATCATGGCAGAACTAACTACGTTAGCCCGACCCTACGCGAAAGCCGTATTTAAAGCCGCGCAGGACCAGAACGCCGTTGATCATTGGGATCAGGCTCTGGCTTTCGCAGCTCAGGTTGCGGCTGACCAAGAGGTAGTGAAAATCCTGGCCAATCCTGGCCTGTCTGAGCAACGCAAGGCGGAACTCTTCGCAGATTGTTTTGAAGAGCCGCTGCCTGAAGCACTCAGAAACTTCCTGTTGATTCTTGCTGAAAACAAGCGTCTGGCCCTGTTGCCAGAAGTTTCTGCGTTATTCGCCCTGTATCGTGCAGATCTTGAGCGATCCGTTAAGCTGACAATCGATACCGCATTCGAACTGTCGGGCGACGAGCAACAGAAACTGATTGACGCATTGTCCAGAAAGCTGGAGCGCAAGGTTGAGCTTGAAACCGCAGTGGATCAGTCTCTGATCGGCGGCGTGGTAGTACGCACAGGCGACCTGGTTATCGACGCTTCAGTCCGTGGCAAGCTGGCCAGAATGGCCAAGGCTCTGGGCTCCTGATTTCAGCACAAGGTTTGAGGACAAAGGCATGCAGCAACTGAATCCATCCGAGATCAGTGACATCATCAAGAAGAGAATCGAGAAGCTCGATATCTCTTCCGAAGCAAAGAACGAAGGTACGATCCTTTCCGTTTCTGACGGTATCGTACTGATTCACGGTCTGGCCGACGTTATGTACGGCGAGATGATTGAATTTGCCAACGGCACATACGGCATGGCGCTGAACCTTGAGCGTGATTCTGTTGGTGCGGTTGTTCTGGGCGACTACGAAGATCTGGCCGAAGGTCAGAAAGTTCGTTGTACTGGTCGTATCCTGGAAGTACCGGTTGGTAACGAACTGCTGGGCCGTGTAGTAGACGGTCTTGGTAACCCAATCGATGGTAAGGGCGAGCTGGGCAACACTCAGACGTCTCCTGTTGAGAAGGTTGCACCGGGCGTTATCGCTCGTCAGTCCGTTGATGAGCCGGTTCAGACTGGTCTGAAAGCGATCGACACCATGGTTCCAATCGGCCGTGGCCAGCGTGAGCTGATCATCGGTGACCGTCAGATCGGTAAGACCGCTGTTGCGATCGACGCGATCATCAACCAGAAGAACACTGGTATCAAGTGTATCTACGTTGCGGTTGGTCAGAAGCAGTCATCCATCGCTGCGGTTGTGCGTAAGCTTGAAGAGCACGGCGCTATGGACCACACCATCATCGTTGCCGCTGGCGCCGCCGATCCTGCAGCTATGCAGTTCCTGGCTCCATACTCCGGCACCTCTATGGGTGAATTCTTCCGCGACCGCGGTGAAGACGCTCTGATCGTATACGATGATCTGTCCAAGCAAGCTGTTGCTTACCGTCAGATTTCCCTGTTGCTGCGTCGTCCACCAGGACGTGAAGCATACCCAGGTGACGTTTTCTACCTGCACTCCCGTCTGCTGGAGCGTGCTTCTCGCATCAACGCTGAAGAAGTTGAAAAGCTGACCAACGGCGAAGTGAAAGGTAAGACCGGTTCCTTGACCGCTCTGCCAATCATCGAAACCCAGGCTGGTGACGTTTCTGCGTTCGTTCCGACCAACGTGATCTCCATCACCGACGGTCAGATCTTCCTGGAAACCAACCTGTTTAACTCCGGTATCCGTCCTGCCATGAACGCAGGTATCTCGGTATCGCGGGTAGGTGGTGCAGCTCAGACCAAGATCATGAAGAAGCTTGGCGGTAGCATCCGTCTGGCTTTGGCTCAGTACCGTGAACTGGCAGCATTCGCCCAGTTTGCTTCTGATCTTGACGAAGCGACCCGTAAGCAGCTTGAGCATGGTCAGCGCGTAACCGAGCTGATGAAGCAGAACCAGTACAGCCCGATGACCGTGGCTGAAATGGGTACTGTACTGTTCGCAGCGAACGAAGGCTTCCTTGACGATGTTGACGTAGACAAGGTTGTGAACTTTGAAGCACAGCTTCTGGACTGGATGCGTTCTGAGCAGAAAGAACTGCTCGACCAGATCGGTCCTGATGGTAAGTTCAACGACGACATCGCTGCCGGCCTGAAAGCTGCTCTGGAGAAATTCAAGACCACTCAGAGCTGGTAAATCCACTGGGCCCGCCGATGAGCGGGCCTGCTGGTCCCTTTGAGTGTCTAACTTGAAAAGGCAGTGACTTATGGCCGTCGGAAAAGAAATACGTAACCAGATCGGAAGCATCAAGAGCACGCAGAAGATCACTTCCGCCATGGAAATGGTGGCGGCGAGTAAGATGCGCAAAGCTCAAGACCGTATGCAGGCAACTCGCCCGTATGCGGAAAAGATGCGTCAGGTAATCGGACATATTGCCAAGTCCAATAAAGATTACCGTCATCCGTTCATGCAGGAGCGTGAGGTCAAGCGGGTAGGCTACATTGTAGTTTCCTCAGACCGTGGCCTGTGTGGTGGCTTGAACACGAACGCGTTCAAACTGCTCGTGCGCGAAATGCGTGAATGGAAAGAAAAAGGTATTGAGACCGATATCTGTGCCATCGGCCAGAAAGCCGCCTCCTTTTTCCGCAGCTACGGCGGAAATGTGGTGGCAGCCCTGACCCACATAGGCGACAGCCCTAGTGCGGAACAGCTGATTGGCAGCGTTAAGGTGATGTTGAATGCGTTCGAGGAAGGCAAGATTGACCGCCTGTTCCTGATCAGCAACGAATTCGTGAACACCATGACGCAGAGCCCGAAGTCGGAGCAATTGTTGCCTCTGCCTGAAGGTTCCAGTGATGACATCGGTCGCCAGTGGGATTACATCTACGAGCCGGACTCACGTCCGATTCTTGACGGGTTGATGCCACGTTATATCGAATCCCAGGTGTATCAGGGTGTGGTAGAGAATCTGGCTTGTGAACAAGCCGCCCGGATGATCGCTATGAAGAGCGCAACTGACAACGCTGGTGGCATCATTGATGAACTCCAGCTGGCCTATAACAAGGCCCGTCAGGCAGCGATCACACAAGAGATTTCGGAGATCGTGAGCGGCGCAGCATCTGTTTGATCGCGCTCACTAACCTACTGGTTTTATTGACTACTAGATAACGAGGAACCGAGCATGAGTAGCGGACACATCGTTCAGATCATTGGCGCGGTTATCGACGTGGAATTTCCACGTGACTCCGTGCCACGCGTTTACGACGCACTGCTGCTTGAAGGTGGCGAAACAACACTGGAAGTCCAGCAGCAGCTGGGTGACGGCATTGTACGTACCATCGCAATGGGCAGCACCGAAGGCCTGAAACGTGGCCTGAAAGCAGAAAACACCGGCAAGCCGATTTCTGTACCTGTTGGTACAAAAACTCTGGGCCGGATTATGGATGTTCTGGGTCGTCCTATCGACGAACAGGGACCGATCGGTGAAGAAGAGCGTTGGGGCATTCACCGTAAAGCACCAGGTTATGCTGACCAGTCAGCTTCTGCCGACCTGCTGGAAACTGGCATCAAGGTTATCGACCTGATCTGCCCGTTCGCCAAGGGTGGTAAAGTTGGTCTGTTCGGTGGTGCCGGTGTTGGTAAGACCGTTAACATGATGGAACTGATCAACAACATCGCGAAAGAGCACTCCGGTCTCTCCGTATTCGCAGGTGTTGGTGAGCGGACTCGTGAAGGTAACGACTTCTACTACGAAATGAAGGACTCTAACGTTCTTGATAAAGTAGCGATGGTCTACGGCCAGATGAACGAGCCCCCAGGAAACCGTCTGCGTGTAGCACTGACCGGCCTGACCATGGCTGAGAAGTTCCGTGACGAAGGTCGTGACGTACTGTTGTTCGTAGACAACATCTACCGTTACACCTTGGCCGGTACTGAGGTATCTGCACTGCTGGGCCGTATGCCTTCAGCGGTAGGTTACCAGCCGACTCTGGCTCAGGAAATGGGTGAGCTTCAGGAGCGTATTACCTCCACTAAAGATGGCTCCATCACTTCTATCCAAGCGGTATACGTACCTGCGGATGACTTGACTGACCCATCCCCAGCCACCACCTTCTCGCACCTTGACGCGACTGTGGTACTGAGCCGTGACATCGCTTCCAAGGGTATCTACCCTGCGATCGACCCGCTCGACTCCACTTCCCGTCAGCTGGATCCGCTGGTGATTGGTGAGCAGCACTACAACGTTGCTCGTGGTGTTCAGAACGTTCTTCAGCGTTACAAAGAACTGAAAGACATCATCGCCATTCTGGGTATGGACGAGCTGTCAGAAGACGACAAGCTGATCGTATCCCGCGCGCGTAAGATTGAGCGTTTCCTGTCTCAGCCTTTCCACGTTGCTGAAGTATTCACCGGTTCCCCCGGTAAGTACGTGTCTCTGAAAGAGACCATTGCCAGCTTCGAAGGAATTCTTAACGGCGACTACGATGACATGCCGGAGCAGGCGTTCTACATGTGCGGCGGCATCGAAGAAGCAATTGAGAAAGCTAAGGCAATGAAGGCGAAGGAAGGTAAGTAACACCTTTCTTCACTTTCAGACGCAAGAGGCGTAAGAAATGGCTATGACCGTACATTGTGACGTCGTAAGTGCCGAAGAGAAAATTTACTCCGGTCTGGTGGAGATGTTAATCGCCACCGGCACCGAGGGTGAGCTTGGTATTCAGTTTGGCCATGCTCCGCTATTGTCTGCGCTCAAGCCGGGCGCAGTGCGGATCATCAAACAGGGTGGCGCCGAGGAAATTCTGTACGTATCCGGTGGATACATCGAAGTGCAGCCTAACCTCGTAACCCTGATGGCCGACTCTGCAGTTCGTGCAAAAGATGTAGACGAAGCTGCAGCTCTGGAAGCCCAGAAGGAAGCCGAGAAGGCACTGGCAAACAAATCAGGTGAGTTTGAATACTCCCGGGCGGCAGCAGAGTTGGCAGAAGCCGCTGCTCAGCTGCGCACCATCCAGAAACTGCGCAAGAACCTGCGATAAGCAGTGCTTGCGTCAGTGCCCGGACAGGCCTGACAGTGAACCGCATCCGCAGGTGGCGGGCTTTGGTTTTTCGAAAGGAAGCCATAAGCCCTTCATCGGGGTGCGGTTTTTTACTATGAGATGACCAACGAATTTGGAGTTGATCGCCCCATGAATCCGTTACACGTTGTTATTCTGGCCGCCGGTCAGGGTTCAAGGATGAAATCCGCACTGCCGAAGGTATTACACCCGGTAGCCGGCAAAGCCATGCTGCATCACGTTGTTGAAACCGCGAAGCAGCTGGGCGCAGAAAAAATACACACGGTGATTGGTCATGGTGCAGATCAAGTGCGCGCCTCGCTGGAGGATGACAGCGTCAACTGGGTGCTTCAAACTGAGCAGCTAGGGACAGGTCATGCGGTCGCCCAAGCGTTGCCGGACTTACCGGATAACGCCCGGGTACTGGTGTTGTACGGCGACGTACCGCTGACCAGCAAAGATACTTTGCAAGGCATGGTAGAAGAGCTCAACGAAGAGCGTTTGGCATTGCTCACGGTCGATCTGGACAACCCGCAGGGTTACGGTCGGATTGTGCGCAGTGCGGAAGGTCAGGTGCAGGCTATCGTTGAGCAGAAAGACGCCACTGCAGAACAGCAGGCGATTAAAGAAGTAAACACGGGCATTCTGGCCGTGTCGGCCAAGCACCTGAAGAGCTGGTTACCAACGCTGTCTAACAGCAATGCTCAGGGCGAATACTACCTGACTGACATCATTGCCATGTCCGTCGAGCACGGCCTGAGCGTAGAGGTTTCCCAGCCCCGGACGGCGTTTGAAGTACAGGGCGTGAATAACCGCCTGCAACTGGCTGAGCTGGAGCGTTGGTATCAACTGCAGCAAGCAGAGCGATTGATGACTGAAGGCGCCACCCTGGCTGATCCTGCCCGTATTGATGTACGCGGTGAGCTCAGCATCGGCAACGACCTGTGGATTGATGTTAACGTGGTGTTTGAAGGCAAAGTCAGCCTTGGCAGCAATGTCAGCATTGGCCCGGGTTGTGTCATTAAAGATGCGACCATTGCCGACGGCGCCGAAATTAAAGCCCACAGCGTGATTGAGGGTGCGGTGGTCGGAGCCAATGCTCAAATAGGCCCCTTTGCACGATTGCGCCCCGGCACCGAGTTGTCGGCCAATACCAAGGTTGGTAATTTCGTAGAAACTAAGAAAGCCATCGTGGGTGAGGGCAGTAAGATCAATCACCTCAGTTACGTAGGCGATGCCTCTCTTGGCCGTAATGTGAATGTGGGTGCAGGCACGATCACCTGCAACTATGATGGCGTCAATAAGTTCCGCACCGTACTGGGTGATGGTGTGTTTGTTGGCTCCAACACGTCTTTGGTGGCACCCGTGAAAGTCGATGAAGGGGCCACCATTGGCGCGGGCTCCACGATTACCCGCGATGTCGCCGAGAACGACCTAGCGGTGGCGCGTGGTAAGCAGCGAAATATTTCAGGCTGGGAACGGCCCAAAAAAGCGTAAAGACCGATTAACGAACAGGTGATAGCAGCATGTGTGGGATTGTAGGAGCGGTATCTGAACGGGATGTCCAGGGGATTCTGCTGGAGGGTCTGCGCCGACTCGAGTATCGGGGTTACGACTCTGCGGGCATGGCCGTTGTGGGTTCCGAGTCTCAGGTACAGCGCGCCCGGGAAGTGGGTAAGGTTGCTGCATTGGCAGATGCGATCGAAGCCAATCCCGTTGCGGGCCACATGGGGATTGCCCATACCCGTTGGGCTACTCACGGCGAACCTTCTCAGCTGAACGCACACCCGCATATGTCCGGTGACCGCTTGGCCATCGTTCACAACGGTATTATCGAAAACTATCAGGAACTGCGTGATGAGCTGAAAGCCGAAGGCTACGAGTTCACCTCCCAGACCGATACCGAAGTGGTTGCTCACCTGATCAACAAGCACTATCAGGCCGACAACAACCTGTATAAGGCGGTGAAAACGGCGATGACCCGCCTGCGCGGTGCCTACGCGCTGGCCGTTGTCCACGCCGACGAGCCGGATCACATGGTGGTGTCTCGTGAAGGCAGCCCACTGGTGGTGGGTGTGGGTATTGGCGAGAACTTCATCGCCTCTGACCAGTTGGCCCTACTGCCGGTTACCGACCGTTTCATGTTCCTGGAAGAAGGCGATATCGCCGACATCCGCAAGGACAAGATCGCCATCGAAGACCGCGACGGTAACGTGGTTGAACGCAGCATCACCCGCTTCGAGCATGCATCAGACTCCGCTGATAAAGGCGAATACCGCCACTACATGCTGAAAGAAATCTACGAGCAGCCGAAGGTGGTCAAAGCCACCATGACCGGCCGCATCACCGACAGCCGCGTTCTGGAACAGGCCTTGGGCACCGATGCCGCCAAGCTATTGGAGAACGTCCGTCACGTTCAGATCATTGCCTGCGGTACTTCCTACCACGCCGGTATGGTCGCGCGTTACTGGATTGAAGAACTGGCCGGTGTACCTTGTTCTGTGGAAGTCGCGTCGGAGTTCCGTTACCGCAAGCACGTGATTCAGCAGGACACTCTGTTCCTGTGCATTTCTCAGTCCGGTGAAACGGCCGACACCCTTGCCGCCTTGCGTCAGGCCAAGAAAGCCGGCTTCCGTGCGGCGCTGGCGATTTGCAACGTACCGGGTAGCTCCTTGGTGCGTGAATCCGACTTGGTGATCATGACCCAGGCCGGCCCGGAAATTGGTGTGGCCTCCACCAAGGCCTTCACCACTCAGCTGGTTGCGCTGCTATTGTTCTCTGTGGCTTTGGCCCGTCATAACGGCCTGAGCGAAGAGAAAGAAACCGAGATCGTTAAAGCCTTGCACTTGGTGCCCGGCCAAGTCAGTGACGTACTGGCGCTGGACGGTGAAATCGAGAACCTGTCCAAAGCCTTCATGGACAAGAACCACAGCTTGTTCCTGGGCCGCGGTTCCCAGTATCCGGTGGCGATGGAAGGTGCTCTGAAACTGAAGGAAATCTCCTACATCCACGCGGAAGCCTATCCCGCAGGCGAGCTTAAGCACGGGCCGTTGGCACTGGTGGACAGCGAGATGCCGGTTGTCACTGTCGCCCCCAACAACGACTTGGTTGAGAAGCTCAAATCTAACCTAGAAGAAGTACGCGCCCGGGGCGGCGAGTTGTTTGTGTTTGCCGATAAAGCCGCAGGCGTGAAAGCCGAGCCGGGTATTCACGTGATGCAGCTACCTTCGGTCCACGAAATCACCGCACCGATTGTCTACACCGTGCCTCTGCAGCTGCTGTCGTATCATGTGGCGGTACTGAAAGGCACAGACGTAGACCAGCCTCGTAACCTCGCTAAGAGTGTGACGGTCGAATAACTGACCGTCTACGCTGATAGGCCTTTCAGTTACGGCCGGCTAACGGCCGTAACGCTCTAGGTAAATGGTAAAAGATATAAGCTTGTATTTTCGTATGACATAATTGTTATGTTATAACGTCATAGTATTGGGTGGCGTGTTGAAAGTAGTTGCCCTGTATTCATCCACATACATTGATTTCAAACAGGGAACGACGAACCCATGACAGACGCCCCGACACGTATTCCCACTCACTTAGTGCTTGGATTTCTCGGCGCTGGCAAGACCACGGCAATCCTCAACCTGTTGAAGCAGAAGCCGGAAGGAGAGAACTGGGCGGTGTTGGTCAACGAGTTCGGAGAGGTGGGTATCGATGGTGCATTTCTGTCTCATCGAGGTGTGGCAGTGAAAGAGGTGCCTGGCGGCTGCATGTGCTGCGTCTCAGGGTTGCCCATGCAGATCGGACTCAACAGCCTGATCAGTTTTTCACGCCCAGACCGGTTGTTTATCGAACCAACAGGATTGGGCCATCCGGCACAGGTGATCGAGACCCTGACCGGCGAGTTTTACACCGATGTTTTGCACCTTTCGACATCCGTTTGCCTAGTGGATCCGCGCCGGCTGGAAGACGAGCGTGTGCTTACCAGCCGGCAGTTCCATGACCAAGTGGCTGTAGCGGAGCTGTTAGTCGCGAGCAAGGCTGATCTATGCACACCCGAACAGTTAGCCCGGTTCGACGCTTGGGCGAGTGATTGGCAGCCAGCAAAGCGGCGCATTGGACAGATCAGTGGAGGGCAGCTCCCCCTAGCATGGTTATCGGGGGATTCTGATCGACTTCCCCCACAGTATCCTGAAAGTCACCACCATCACCATGGCAAACCAAAGGCCGAAAAGCCGTCACTAACTGATGAGCCATGGCAGTCGTATTTCAATATGGGCGATGGCTATTCCAGTATGGGCTGGCGCATCCATAAAGACACCGTGTTTGATCCGATCGCGCTGGAAAGTCTGGCCAATACTGAGGAATTTGAGCGCTTTAAAGGGGTGGTGCACACAACCGATGGATGGTGGATGTTGAATGCCGTGCAAGGCACATTAACGCTATTGGAAACAGAACCCGCTGACGAATCACGGCTTGAAATTATCAGCCACACGCTGAAACCCGATGATTTGGATTATCAGCTTCGCGCTGCTTGCTTTATTTCTTAACCCAATCGACCAGAGCTATGGAAATAAACTTCAGATGGTTGCCCATGCTCAACTTGGCCGGGTAGCCGCCTTTGACGAGCAGTCGGTCGCAGTATATGCGACCGACTGCTCGAAATGACGGAGAGGATTTTTGGTTAGACCCTTTCGATCAGTGTGGCAATACCCTGGCCCACGCCCACACACATCGTGCAAAGTGCGTAGCGGCCACTGGTGCGCTGCAGTTGGTGGGCTGCGGTCATCAGCAAACGAGCGCCGGACATGCCCAGTGGGTGCCCAAGTGCTATCGCGCCGCCGTTGGGGTTAACCCTTGGGTCATCGTCGGCGACGCCCAACTCACGTAGAACGGCCAGACCCTGAGCGGCGAACGCTTCGTTCAGTTCGATTACGTCGATTTCATCGATGCTGATCCCCTGTTTCTCCAACAGTTTTCTAACGGCGGGCACAGGCCCGATACCCATAATGCTTGGTTCTACACCCGCGGTGGCCATACCCAAGATCTTAGCCATGGGCTTGAGACCATGTTTATTCACGGCTTCTTGGCTAGCCACTAACATGGCAGCGGCGCCGTCGTTAACGCCTGAAGCGTTGCCCGCGGTGACGCTACCGTTTTCACGAAAGGGCGTTGGCAGGGCGGCGAGTTTTTCCAATGAACTTTCGCGCGGATGCTCATCGGTGTTGAATATGAGCGGGTCTTGTTTACGGCGCGGAATGGATATTGGCACAATTTCTTCTGCGAACACCCCTAAGCTTTGTGCTCGAGCTGTTTTCTGCTGAGACCGGAAAGCGAACTGGTCTTGATCTTCCCGCGATATTCCAAATTTTTCGGCAACATTCTCTGCGGTCTCCGGCATGGAGTCGGTGCCGTACTGCTTTTTCATCAGTGGGTTCACGAAGCGCCAGCCTATAGTGGTGTCTTCGATCATCTGGCCGCGGGAAAAGGCAGAACTCGCTTTGCCCATCACATAAGGGGCGCGAGACATGGATTCCACGCCACCAGCCAAAACCAATTCCATTTCCCCTGCACGAATGGCACGGAAAGCTGTGCCTACGGCGTCCATGCCGGAGCCGCATAATCGATTGAGGGTGGTGCCCGGCACGGAGCTGGGCATGCCCGCTAGCAGAGCTGACATGCGCGCCACGTTACGATTATCTTCACCGGCTTGGTTGGCGCAGCCCATCATCACTTCGTCAATAGCGCCTGGGTTCAGCTCGGGGGCCTCCTGCAACACGGCCTTAAAGATATGGGCCGCAAGGTCGTCTGGGCGAACACTGGCGAGGGTGCCGCCAAAGCGGCCGATGGCCGAACGGCGCGGATGGCAGAGAAAGACGTCAGTCATAGTAAACCTCACAATTGGCTGGCATGGTGGGCGTTCGTACGTGCCTTTAGATCACGCAGGACGCTTAGTTCTTTGGTTGTCGGTTCGGGGGTGGTTTCTAGCTGATCCGCAAATTGGATCTCCCAGCCCGTGGCCTCGATCACCTGTTCCCGAGTCACGTTTGGATGCAGGGACGTGACCACCAACTCTTTGGTTTCTGGATCCGGCTTAAGAATGCACAAGTCGGTGATGACGATCGTGGGGCCACGCCCGATATTGGGCACATTTTCCCGGGCTTTACCGTCTCGTCCGAAACCCAATGTAGTGACAAAATCAACGTCTTTTACGAACGAGCGTTTGGAGTGTTTCATCGTAATGAAGACTTCTTTCGCGTTGGTTGCAATTTCTGGAGCGCCTCCGCCACCGGGGAGACGTATTTTTGGTTCTCGATAGTCGCCGATCAAGGTGGTATTTAGGTTGGCGTAGCGGTCGATCTGGGCGGTACCCAAGAAGCCGACGCTGATGTGCCCACCCTGTAGCCAATAACGAAACATTTCGGGAACAGCGACCGTGGTCAGAGCCGATTCGCACAACTCGCCGTCACCAATGGATAGGGGGAGCACGTCGGGCTTCGTTTGCAGTGTTCCGGATTCATAGATCAGAGTGATATCGGGCGCATGGGTCAGGCGGGCTAGGTTGGCCGCTTCGCTAGGAAGACCAATACCGACGAAGCACGTCATATCATTGGTCAATGCTCGGGCTGCAGTGACGCTCATCATTTCCGAGGAGGTAAACTCAAGGTTCATAATGCAGTTCCTTTCTCGAAGACATTGTGTTGAAGCCAGGTCAGGAAGGTTTCACGATCACGGGCGATGCCATCCCAACTTTTGTAGAAGGCGTTGTCTCTGTCGTAGTAACCCAATGCATAGGACGGGCTTGCGCCTTTAGGCGCCTCAGCGATGGCGGTTATTGCCCAGGCAGGCAGTACACATGCGTTAACGGACGCACCAAGGTCATCGACGATTTCCTCGACTGTTACGATGCTGCGCTTGGCTGCCAGAACGACTTCTTTTTGAATACCAACAATGCCCTCTATCAACACGTTACCGTTTCGGTCAGCGCGCTGGGCGTGAATGACGGCAACGTCTGGGCGAACAGATGGCACAGCGGCTAGGCGTTCATCAGTGAACGGACAATCGATGAATTTTATCTGGGCATTTACTTTTGGCAGGTCGCTGCCGACGTAACCACGTAAAACTGCGAATGGCAGGCCAGCGGCACCTGCTTCGTAGGCGCACGCCATGGCAGCGTGGCTGTGTTCAAAAATTTCTAACTTATTGGGCCAGTTTCTTTCCACGGCATCCCGCATACGATGCAGCGAGCCTACACCGGGATTGCCGCCCCACGAGAAAATCAGTTTTTTTGCACAGCCTGCACCGATCATCTGATCATAAATCAGGTCTGGGGTCATGCGGATGAGGGTCAGCTCACGTTTTTCCTGACGGATGATCTCGTGGCCGGCCGCGAACGGAATCAGGTGCGTGAACCCTTCCAGGCAGACCGCGTCGCCGTCGTGAATATAACGACTCACGGCTTCCCGGAGGGAAAGAAATTCAGCCATTGCAGTGTCTCCAGTGCATTATAGTGGTCATTCGTATTGCGAACATAAGTTTTTATTACGAACATAATGTCGCGATTTGGTTTTCATCGTCAAGGGTAAAATGCAGCGAATCGGAAAATATCAACAGATGTTCGCATTGCGAACTATCTGGTATCATGAGTCGATATTTACACCGAAAGCCATTTAAGGAGCGGCAATGGACGAGCAGATTCTTAAGCCCGGGGATAGGGATTTCGTAGGAGCACTGGCTTCAGGGCTGGAGGTACTTCAGGCTTTCGACTCGGAGTACCCACGTATGACCCTGACAGAGGTGGCCGCACGAACAAACATGGACAGGGCAAAGGCGCGACGATTTTTATTAACCCTGCATGCGCTTGGGTTTGTAAAGCGCAATGGTCGTCAGTTCGAACTCACCCCTCGGGTTTTACAGTTGGGTTATGCCTATCAGGCATCGAATCAGTACCGGACGGTTATCCAGCAGTACTTAGAGGACATCACAGCAGAGCTTGGAGAATCCTCTTCTCTGGCCGTGCTTGACGGAAACGACGTGGTCTACGTGGTGCGATCTGCAGCGCGGCACCGTTTGATGGCGATTACCCTGTCGGTGGGTACGCGACTGCCAGCCGCCTACACGTCAATGGGGCGGGTTTTGTTGGCGCAGTTGCCGGAATCGGAACGGCTTGCTTTTCTAGACCGGGTCCAGCTAGAGCGTTTCACGGAGTCATCTATTATTGACAAAGCGGCGCTGGGTACCGCCATCGATAAAGCGGGTGAGCAAGGCTATGCTATCGTCGACGAGGAACTGGATTCAGGTCTCCGTTCCGTTGCAGTGCCGGTATTTGCGGGTAGCGGGGAGCTTCTTGGCGCGATCAATATCAGCACCAATGCCGCTCGGGTAGATATGGAGACATTGATGACCGTTTATCTGCCACGGTTACAGGAAGCAGCACAATCTGTTCAGCTGGCCACACGGTAATGCCTAGCCGGAGTTCCGGGATCGGGGGCAAAAGGTCTTTGAGCGTAAGAGACGATGGCGCCTCGCTTATGATCAGTGCTTTGAAAAAAGCCTGGACAGAGTAAAATAGCCTGTCCAGGCAAAGCCCTCGATTTAAGAGGCTGAGGGGGCTAGAAATTGTATTGGGCGGCGAACATCAAGCGGTTTGCGTCGCCTTCTTCGCCACTGACCTTCTTCACTTCGTAGCGGCCATATTCAACACCGAGCGTGACGGATTTTACCGGACTCCATTTATATGTCAGGAAGGCATTGCTGTTACGTTCGTGTTTGTCGTTGACGTCAAGGCCATCGTCAACTGCATCGTCCCAATCCATCGTAGTCATGCCGTAGACAGCGCTAAGGCTTCCCGGCCCGACCTTGATCGTGGTGCCCAGATTGGCGCTATAGCCAACAATGGTTTCAACACGATCACCATTCAGGTAGGCATCTTCGCCGTAGTAGTTTGTGCCTGAACGCCAGAGATAGCCGTTAGCTCCATCGGTGTAATTCACATTACCCTGGATCGTGACCGTGTCTGTCACCTGAAATTTGGCTGCTGTAAACACTGCAAAACCAATGGCGGAGTCGTCTTCGCTGCCGGTGTCGTAACCAACTTCCTGCAACAACGCTGAGGTGGAATAACTCAGACGGCCACTCTTGCTCTCATAACGTGCTGTCAGTGTTGGGAAGCCGGTTTTGGATTGCTGGCCCTGAATCTTGGATTTCGGATCCTCTACGGCCAGAGACAAGCCTCCAGTGGTGTAACGAACCTGAGCTGTACGGTTATAGAGACCAGCATTGCCCGCAACGCCGTCCATTTCTAGTACGGAGGTGTTGCCTACAAAACTGTTATAGTTTGACCAAGTGCGGCCTACTATCCAGTTTTTGTATTGGCCATACGCATGTCTCAGACGCAACTGGCCACCGCTGGTGCCGCCTCGGAAATCGCCTTCCACATTAATTTTCACACCGTTGTTCAACGTGGTGGTTACACCAAGGCGGGACTGAACTGCATCTGCGCCAAAATAGCCGTTCGCCTCGCCGTCTTCCGCCGATCCGGTATTTACTTGGCTGAAATCGCCTGAACGAGTACCTGTGCTTTTGCTGATGTCTTCATTGATATCGTAGGAGGCATTAAGACGGGCGTAGCCGTAGATGTTTACATTGGCGTCGTCGGTCTGGATTTCGAAGGCGCTGGCGACGTTCGCCGTGCCAAGAAGCAATGCGCCTGAAAAAAGTTTTACTGACAGAGATAGTTTGTTTTTTGTCATCGTTGCTGCCTTTCAAAGTGTTATTTTTTCTGTTTTTAGAGCGCCGGACCCTAGGGACTCAGGCGCCGTTGTTAAAGCCGGCAGCAAGCTATCAGTGTTATAGAGTTCGCACCATTATCTAATTTAGATAATGTGTATATATTAATTATATAAATGGAGCCTTTGTTAGCGGCTGGGATTCTCGTTGTTGTGAACAGCCACATTATCCTGCTGGTTTATGGCAAGCAGAGCTCGACCTTTCCAGATGCCTTGTTCGATCTGTTGGGTAGCTTGATGTCGCACGGTTTCTGCCAGCTTCAGGGTGGCAAGGGAGGGCGGCAGGTCTTTCGGCGTCACAATAGCGAGCGACCTGTACAACTCCGGAGTAACAATTGGAATGGCCACCACCTCGGCGCGGCCGACCATTTCGTGAACTGAGGCATAAGAAAGAACCGTGTATCCGAGACCGCGTCGTACCAGATCGGTCATCAGTGGCCAAGCGTTGACCTCAATTGCCAGCTCAAGTTTTTGTTGCTGGCGCATGGCTTCCCGTTCCATAAGCTCCCGAAGCCCGTGCTTTTCTTCCGGCATTACCAAAGGAAGCTCTAGGACTTCACTCAGTGATATATCCTGACGTTGCGCTACCTTGCTTTTGGGGGGAGCGATTAGGTAAAAGCGCTCGTCGATGAGTGGGGTGTAGTTCAGGTGTTTTTGTTTGCCGTCGTTATATGTAATTGCCAAGTCAACGCGATGTTGTGCCACCAGTTGCTGCAAGGTGCCACTCATCGCTGATTTTACGGCGAGGTTAACC
Source organism: Marinobacter sp. SBS5 (assembly GCF_048285575.1). Lineage (NCBI taxonomy): Bacteria > Pseudomonadati > Pseudomonadota > Gammaproteobacteria > Pseudomonadales > Marinobacteraceae > Marinobacter > Marinobacter sp. SBS5. The sequence goes on from NZ_JBLWAZ010000004.1 coordinate 522,119, forward strand.
TGTGGATAATTACGACGGAATTCTTCGATGATCCCTCCGGAAAACGTGTGCGCGGCTGTCGGTAAAATGCCGAGAACCACTTGTCCGGTGACTTCACCGGCAATGGCTGACACGGATGCCTGAGTCCGCTCCAGATCCTGGAAAATGGTGAGCGCTTTATCGTAGAGCAGCTCACCCGCGGGTGTCAGAATGACGCCCCGACCGTGCCGAACAAACACTTCCACATTCAGAGCTTCCTCCATCAGCCGGATTTGTCGGCTTAAGGCGGGCTGCGCTGTAAACAGTTTTTCGGAGGCTCTACTGAAGCTGCCGGTGTTGGCAATGGTCAGGAAAGTATTCAGTTGCCGGAGATCAATTTTTAGCTGGAAGGCCATGGCGGTTTCCTTGCGGCTCGGGGAGGGTAGGGGTCACCAAGATATACATTAATTAAATGGGAGATATATAAAGTATATAATAGTGGCATTTTATTCGCAGTGTTATCGTGCCGGCATTCCTAAAAAGATCGGCGAGATGACACGATGGATAACCAGAACCTAGACGCAGAAAATGAAGGGTTAAGCGGCTTTCGAGCGGCTCTCGGTTTTTCATTGGTGGAGTGGGAGTTGGGTCGAGCGGTTATTTCCGCTCCGGTGACTGACATTCATCTTAATCGCAATGGATCAGTCCATGGAGGGGCGTTGAGCTCACTTCTAGATAGTGCTGCAGGGTTGGCCGGCACATACTGTCGGGTGCCTGGTAACATTCGCCGTTGCGGAACGATTTCACTGAATACTCAGTTCATGAACTCGGTTCAGGATGGCGTCATGGTTGTTGAAGCCCGTCAGATGAGTCGTGGCCGGAAGATTTTTTTCGCCGAGGCACAAGTGACGTGTAACGGAATTCTGGTTGCCACTGCCCAAGGTTCGTTCCGTTACATTCTGGGCGGCGAGCACGAAGATGGCGTGGCGGCTAACTGAGATATGCACTCAGAGCCGGACAATCGTATGGGGGCTACGTTCACCCTTTCGCAGTTTCGTTCAGGGATTGCCTACCTAGCTCTGTTTTTCGGAGCCTCCGTTTTCTTGCCTGGCAGTACAGCCATCACCGTGATTCTGGCCTGCACCGCTATTTTTCTCGGCTGGGGTTTGCTGCGCCCGGTTGCCCGAACCATCGCGGCGTTAATTCTGATCGTCACCGTTTTGGCGCTGGTTTTTGATCCGACGGTCTTGGGCAGTGCAATGCAGAGTATGGCCGGGATCGTCGGGCTTATTCTGTCGGTCATGGTGTTATCCGGCGTTCTTGGCACATCTAAAGATTTGGACGTTATTTCCCGCAGTTTGTTTAAAGGTCAGTCTTCCAGTCGGTATATGGGACTGAGCTTTGGGACCGGTATTTTGGCTATCCCTCTGAACTTCGGTTCCGTTGGCTTAGTCGCCTCGATGATTGGTGCCCGGGTACAGCTATCGGGTGACGACGCGGCCTCCCGGAACGCGGCGCGAGCCGTGATTCGTGGATTCGGGGCCTCGCCGATGGGATCGCCATTGTCTGTAGCGGTGGTTATGACCGTTACATTGTTGCCTGGATTGGCAAGCTGGAGGTTGTTGGCTTGGAGTATACCGTTTGCGGTGACCTATCTGATGATTGGCGTCTGGTTCCGTGAGAAGGAAACTTCGGGCGAAGACGGTATCGAGATGATTGAGCCGGATTCAGAAGAAGCGGCTGAGGCTCTTGGATCCTGGGCCCGATTCATTGGCCTCGCGTTGTTGGTGTCATTGGAAGCGTTTGCGCTTAATACCTGGGCCGGCCTGAGATATTCACAGGCTGTGACTATCAGCTGTTTAACCGTAGCGGCCTTGTGTCTGCTGGTCCGGCGCTTCTCCACTGGTTCTGCCCGCCTGCCCACCCTGTCGAATGTGGTCAATGAGCTCGCCATTATGGGAGGAGCTTCGTTTCTAGGGGGAGCGTTGGCCGTCACGGCGTTGAATTCACTGGGCGATGACTTTGCGCTTTCAGACTGGGCGTATTCGTTGGCGGCGTTCTGTATCCCTTGGGTGTTTTACCTGGGGGGTATGGTGGCGGTCAATCCGATTGTAACTGCCACCGTGATTGGTGGCGTGATGGGACCGATCTGGCCGGAAGCCAGTGTGGTTGCACTGGGTCTAGGCATGGTAACTGGATGGGGTATCACCATTGCGGGCACCCCGTTCTCGGCGAATGCCCTGCTCCTGGAACGGTTCACAGGGTATCGCGCGCGTAGAGCTGCCTATGCCTGGAACCTTAAGTATTCATTTCTCTTTTTGGGGTTGAGTGGCGGTCTTTGCGCGGTCCTCATCCTTGCTGCTCCCATACTGGGACAGACTTCGTAAGCATTTAAGAACTGTGGAGGCCCTGATGGCACTTGATCAAGAAACCCTGAACCAATTTGTTGATAGCGTTCGTAGGTATGTACGCGATCGCCTTGTGCCGCTGGAAATGCAGGTGGCTGAAGAAGACAGAATCCCAGAAGAAGTTATTGACGAAATGAAGGAGATGGGACTCTTTGGCCTGTCTATTCCGGAAGAGTTTGGTGGCCTTGGCCTTAGCATGTCAGAGGAAGTCGCCATCATTCAGGAAATGGGCTACACCTCCCCAGTTTTTCGTTCCATGTTTGGAACCAACGTAGGTATAGGCTCGCAGGGCATCATTATTGATGGTACGGAGGAACAAAAAGCCGAATATCTGCCAAAGCTGGCCAGTGGTGAGCTGATCGGCTCTTTCGCGCTGACCGAGGCCGATGCCGGTTCCGATGCGGGGTCTGTGATGACCACGGCGCGTCGTGACGGAGACAGCTACGTTATAAACGGCAGCAAGCGCTACATAACGAACGCTCCGAGGGCAGGCGTCTTTACGGTGATGGCCCGAACAGGCACTAAAGAGGAAGGTGGCCGAGGCGTTTCAGCTTTCTTGGTAGACGCGAACTTGCCAGGGATTTCACTCGGCAAGCCGGACAAGAAAATGGGCCAGAAGGGCGCGCATACCTGTGATGTCATTTTCGACAACGTTCGGGTTCCGGCAGACGCGGTGATAGGCGGTAAGGAAGGTCAGGGCTTTAAAACGGCAATGAAGGTTCTGGACAGGGGCCGATTGCACATTAGTGCTCTGAGTGTTGGAACTGCCAAGCGCCTGATCGATGAGAGCCTGGCTTACGCCACTCAGCGTAAACAGTTCGGAACGGAGATCGCTCAGTTCCAGCTGGTTCAGGCCATGCTGGCGGACAGCCAGACTGAGTACTACGCAGGAAAATGCATGGTTGAAGAAACCGCCCGCTCTTACGATTCGGGTGCCCCGGTGTCGATGAACGCGGCCAGCTGCAAACTCTATTGCACCGAAATGGTGGGTCGCGTTGCTGACCGAGCGGTGCAGGTTCACGGAGGGGCAGGCTACATCAGTGAATACTGTGTTGAGCGTTTCTATCGCGACGTTCGCCTGTTCCGCCTTTACGAAGGCACCTCTCAAATTCAACAGCTGGTCATTGCGAAGCAAATGATCCGCGACCTTAATGGTGCATCGTGAGCGAGGAGTCGGTTATGTCTGGTCCGTTATCCGGTATTCGTGTCTTGGATTTGTCACGTGTAATGGCCGGTCCCTGGTGTACCCAGATCCTGGCTGATCTGGGAGCAGAGGTCATCAAGATCGAACGGCCTGGTCTGGGCGATGACACCCGCCACTGGGGGCCTCCCTGGCTGAAAGACGAGCAGGGTAACCCGACGAAGCAATCGGCGTACTATCTGTCTGCCAACCGTGGTAAGCACTCGGTAACGGTGGACATCGGTAAACCTGAGGGGCAGGCACTGATTAAAGAGCTCTCGGCTGAGTGCGATGTGCTGGTGGAGAACTTCAAAACAGGCGGCCTGGATAAGAAAGGGCTGGGCTATAGCGACCTATCAGCAATCAACCCTGGGTTGGTCTATTGCTCTGTCACCGGTTTTGGCCATACCGGCCCGATGGCAAACTACGCCGGATACGATTACCTGATTCAGGCCCAGTCTGGACTGATGAGCATCACCGGTGCCGCGGATGGGCAGCCGGGTGCCGGCCCGCAACGCGTGGGTATGGCCGTGGCGGATCTCACCACCGGTATGAATGCGGTAATCGCCATTCTATCTGCGATCCACCATCGGTCGAAAACTGGCGAAGGCCAACATATCGATATGGCCTTACTGGATGTGCAGGTGAGCTGGTTGGCTAATCAGGCGCTGAACTATTTTTGTAGTGGCGATGTGCCGGGGCGTACCGGTGAATATCATCCGAACCTAGCACCGTATCAGCCGTTCCCGACCCAGGACGGTCAGGTGATTATTGCGGTGGGCAACGACGGACAGTTTCAGCGGTTGTGCAAGGCTGCCGGTTGTCCGGAACTCGCAGAAGACTCGCGTTTTTCTACCAACCCGCAGCGGGTCATTCATCGTCAGGAACTGGTCGGGAAATTGTGCGAATACACCCGGACCCGAACCAGCCTTGATTGGATGAATCGTCTGGCAAAGGTTCATGTCCCGTGTGGTCCGATTCAGAACATTGCGGAAGTCTTCGAGGATCCGCAAGTGAAAGCACGGAACATGAAGCTGGAGCTGGAACATCCTGAGCTGGGTAAGGTGCCGGGGATTGCTAATCCCATCAAGTTCTCTAAAACGAAACAGAATTATTCCAAAGCGCCTCCCTTGTTGGGTGAAGATACCGATGGAGTACTTCAACGCATACTAGGCAAGTCTGCGGATGATCTTCAGGCGTTACGCGCCGGTGGCGTTCTGTAACTTCGAAGGCACTTTTTTCTCCACCGTGGCGTGCCGTGTTTAACAGGTCGGCCACGGTTTTTTTAACGCAGGAGAACCATATCTATGTTGGTTAGTTATCATCGTATCGACGAACTGGGTGTAATCACCATAAATAACCCGCCGGTTAATGCACTGTCTCATGGCGTACGCCAGGGCATTTTTGATGCCGTGGCCCAAGCTCAAGACGACGACTCCAAAGCCGTGGTCATTCTGTGCGAGGGGCGGACGTTTGTTGCAGGGGCCGACATCAGCGAATTCGGAAAACCGATACAGGAGCCTTCACTGCCCCAAGTCAATGCGGCGATTGAGTCCTCAGCCAAGCCGGTGATCTCGGCAATTCACGGTAACGCGCTGGGCGGCGGGTTTGAACTGACCCTTAGCTGTCATTATCGATGCGCCGTGCCCTCAGCTTTTGTTGGATTGCCAGAAGTGACATTGGGTCTGCTTCCTGGTGCCGGTGGTACTCAGCGGGTGCCCCGACTCATCGGTGTTAAGCCTGCGCTGGATATGATGACCAGTGGGCAAAAAATCAGTGCGGATAATGCTTTGGCTATGGGATTGATCGATCGGGTTCTGGACGGTTCGCTCCCTGAGGCCGCATTTGCTTTCGCGAGAGACTGCATCGTGGATGGTTCGCCCCTGCGGCGTATCCGCGATGACCAGATTCCGCCGGATAGTTTCAGCTCCCAAGACTTTGAGGCATACCGCAATATGCTGAAAAAGCGAAAGCGAGGCCAAGAAGCTCCCCAGAGTATCGTGGATTGCGTGGAAGCGGCAATGACCAAGCCGTTTGACGAAGGATTAGCCTACGAGCGTTCTCGCTTTGTTGAGCGCTCTCAATCTGAGCAATCCGCTGCGCTGCGTCATGTTTTCTTTGCTGAGCGCCAGGCTCCGAAGGTTTCAGGCCTTGATAAAACCGTGAGTCCTCGTGCCATCAAGCGGGTCGGTATTATTGGCGCTGGCACCATGGGTGGCGGTATTGCCATGGCGTTCGCCAACGCGGGTATCCCCGTGACATTGTTGGAGCTCAATCAAGAAGGTCTGGACCGGGGGCTGGCTCTGGTTGCCAGAAACTATGGCATTACCGTTAGTAAGGGCAAGCTGTCACAAGAAGAGGCTGAGGCCCGTCAGGCTCTGATTAACGGCAGTACTGACTACCAAGCGTTGGCCGCCGTTGATCTGGCGATTGAAGCCGTTTTCGAAAGTATGGACGTCAAAAAGCAGGTATTTAGCCGTTTGGATGAGGTCTGTAAGCCGGGCGCGATCCTGGCTAGCAATACCTCGTATCTGGATATCAACGAGATTGCTGCATTCACCTCCCGTCCACAGGATGTAGTGGGCCTGCACTTTTTTAGTCCCGCAAACGTAATGCGTTTGTTGGAAGTGGTGCGAACGGACCAGACGGCGGCTGATGTAATCGCCACCGCGATGGCATTGGGCAAGCGCATTAGTAAGGTGCCTGTTCTGGCTGGCGTTTGCTATGGATTTATTGGCAACAGAATGCTTCGACAATACGCTCGCGAGGCACAGTTGTGCATGATCGAGGGTGCTGAGCCTGAGCAGATCGACGGTGCGTTGACGGGGTTTGGCATGGCGATGGGGCCACTGGCCGTTGGTGATCTGGCGGGTTTGGACATTGGTTATAAGGCACGTCAGGCGCTCACCGATGACCAGAAAGGCGACCCTCGCAGCTACTGCATTGCCGATGCCCTCGTGGAAATGGGGCGGCTCGGTCAGAAAACAGGGGCCGGCTATTATAAGTACGACCCCGAAACCCGAGCCCGTTCTTCTGATCCGGAGGTTCTGGCGGTGATTGAGGCCCAGGCGCGTAAGCACGGTGTAGTGCGTCGTAGCTTTACCGATGAGGAAATTCTCGACCGGCATTTGCTGGCTTTGGTCAACGAGGGTTTCCGGATATTAGAGGAGGGCATTGCCCAGCGCCCGAGTGATATCGATGTGGTTTATCTGTGTGGCTATGGCTTCCCGTCATATCGGGGGGGGCCGATGTTTTACGCAGCTCGTAGAGGCTTGAAAGAAGTGTATGAGCGCCTACTTGCTCTCCAGAAGCAAACCGGAGAAGCACACTGGGCACCAGCATTACTGCTTGAAACTTTGGTCCTGAATGGTCAGAGCCTGGATGATTGGGCGACAACAAAGAACTGAAGCCCTAGTTGCCGCGCCCGGGGGCGGGCTCCCGCCCCTTAGCCCAGTGGATCAGGGCAGCTTGCATAGCTGATTTTTCACTGTCATCATCCCGCATCTTCAGAAATTGATCGCTTGTCGAACGATCGTTTCAGTTATCGTTGAGAGGGATGATTGCGGGTGAGTCAGAAAGAAATCGATGTTAACAAGGCCGACAAAGAGTTTATGTCGACATTTGCCCGAGGACTTCAACTAATTCGGTCTTTTGGCACTGACACGCCCTCCATGACATTGTCAGCGGTTGCAGAAAAAAACCAGTTGTCGCGAGCGGCGGCCCGACGGTTTTTGCTGACCTTGCAAAAGCTAGGTTATGTTTCGCTGGAGGACAAAAAGTTTCGTTTGACCGCCAAGGTGCTGGAACTTGGCTACTCCTATCTCGCGTCGCTAGATTTTTCCGATACCATCACGCCCTTTATGGAGGAGGTCACCTACCAGTTGGGTGAATCCTGCTCCGCACTGGTGCTGGACGGCCTTGATATTGTTTACGTCGCTCGAATCCCTCGGCGTGGCTTGATCCCCCTTAACCTGCAGATCGGCGCCAGGTTGCCGGCGTATGCAACGTCCGGTGGACGCGTACTGATGTCGGCATTAGCGAATCAGGAGTTGGAAGATTTACTTCAAAAGACCCACTTTGAAAAACTAACAGCTTATACCAAGGGCCCAGACGAGCTCCGGCAGGAACTGGAGAAAATCCGCACCAACGGCTACGCCATCGTGGATCAGGAGCTGGAGCTAGGCATGCGCGCGCTGGCTGTGCCCGTGCTTGATCGACGCGGCCAGGCACGGTTTGCGCTGAACTCGAGTAGTCATGTCAGCACCGTTTCTCTGGATCGGATTGTCGAAGAATATGTCCCGATCATGCAACATGCCGCCCGGAAAATCGCCGAAGTCCTACCGTAACCAACCCCAGGCCTTTCTTGTTTTCAAGTTCCCGCTCTCTGGCTCGACCTTGGGCAGAGAGCTAAACCGAACCGTTCTCACTGATCGTCGGCTTAGGGCGAACTCCAGATAGTCTGAATCTTTCGATTGCGGCGCGTTTAAGCGTTGCCGCGATATAGCTGTGGGCGAATTCCGGTTTTCATGAAACGTAAATGCTGCTGTCTGGTGTGGCAAAAATATCTTGCACCTCTTTATTGAATGTGTGAAATTACCTGCGCGAACAATAAGCGAACATAAGTTCGATATTCGAACATATTAGGGTCTTATGAGGACAATCATAAAAATGATCAAAGCAATGAAACTTCGTTTAACGCGCTCAGTTCTGTGCGCTGTGGGTGCGGCTTGCGTGGCTCTGGGTAGCACAGCCCAAGCAGATGAGTGGCCTGACGATAACATTCGCCTAGTGGTCCCTTACTCTGCTGGCGGCACAACCGACCTACTCTCCCGTAAAGTAGCGGATCTCCTGCAGCGTGAATTGACGACGGTTGTGGTGGAAAATCGCCCAGGAGCGGGTTCTACCGTAGCCACAGGCCAGCTAGCTCGCGGTGGACGCGATTCCGATCACATGTTGCTGATGGCCTCGCCGGGCCACACGATTGGCGCGGCGATTTATCCAAACCTGAGATACGACCCCATCGCAGACTTCGTATTTATCCGCAACGTCATTAATATCCCGAACGTCATGGTGGTTCCGGGCAACAGCCCCTACAACACCGTTGCCGAATTTGTTGAAGCTGCCCGTGAACAGGAGTTGTCGTTCAGCTCCCCTGGTATCGGTAGCTCCGTTCATATGTCCGGTGAGCTGTTTAAAAACCTGACCAAATCCAACCTTGTGCACGTGCCCTTCCGTGGATCGGGTGAAGCTTTGCCAGCCCTGCTGGCGGGTGACGTGGATGTTGCCTTCGAAAATATGCCGACGGTTTATCCTCATATTCAGTCTGGCAAGCTCAAGGCGCTGGCGGTCACAACACCGAACGAATCTGAATTCCTGCCGGGTGTCCCAGCGATGCAGCAGGCGGGTAAAAGCTATGGTCTGGAGAATTACGAAACGTCGGCTTGGTTTGGTCTGATTGCTCACAAGTCGTTCCCGGAAGAAGGATTGGCGACGCTTCAGAAAGCGCTGGATAAGATGATGTCAGGAGAAGGTTTTCAAAAGTTTCTGCCGCAGTTTGGTGCGGTCGCTGGCACAGAAGTGGGTGATGATTTCCAACAGTTTGTTCAGCATGAGTTGACGAAATGGTCTGAAGTTTCCGAGCAGGCAAACCTGAAACGCTGATAGGAACTGCTATAGAGGCGGGATTGAGTCCTAGGGCCATCCCGCCTCTTTCTTTGAGGCTGATCAGTATACAGAGGTCATTCATGGAAAAATCTGAGATTCATACCGTTGCGACGATGGGCAACCATCATGGTCGGTGGAACCCTAATTCACTGCTTGGTGGGGCTTTCTGCATCTTGGCGGCAATCTTCCTGTTCTATGTGGTTCCCACCCACATCAATATGCCCCCCTACATGCAGCATCCTTTGCTCTCGCCACGATTCCTACCTCAGGTGGCAGGATGGCTGGTTTTTATCCTGTCGTTTCTTCTGATGATTGACGGAATGACGAAGCCGCCCAAGCGGACCGAAACCGATGAACTCCGCCGGGGTGTGCCGCTGGCCCGTCAAGCCTTGATGCTTGCAGCCGGGGTGGTTTACGCGATTTTTTTTGAAGAACTGGGTGCCATGGGAAGCGGCATTCTGGCCAGCGCCTTTTTGTTCCTCGCCAGTGGTCTGCGGGGGCTTGGGGTTTATGCCTTGGCCTTGGTCTTTCCGGTGATCGTGACGCTGCTATTTATCTATGTGCTGAATGTTCCACTTCCGGTTGGAACACTTTGGGAAATGCTCTTCCAGATCTGAGGTATCCCGGCCGACATGAACTGGGGCTCAAAGCAGAGCAAAGGCATCCGTCTGGTATCAGACAGAACGTTTCGGATTAAACACAATGGAAAATATTTCAGAAGTCTTAACGCTCTTTCTGAGCGTCGATAACTTTCTTGCTATCGCGGCCGGCGTTTTGATCGGGGTCGTGGTAGGCGCTATTCCAGGCCTGACCGCCACAATGGCGGTAGCGCTGGCTCTACCCTTCACTTTTTCGATGGAACCGGTAACCGCCATTCTTCTGCTGGTGGGCATCTATAAAGGTGGAATGTACGGCGGCTCTATAACTGCCATTCTGATCCGTACCCCGGGGTCGCCGGCCGCAGCCTGCACGTTGTTGGACGGTTATCCGATGGCACAGCAGGGGCAGGCCAAAAAGGCGTTGAAGACTGCGCTGTATTCATCCGTGGTCGCGGATATGATCTCGAACGTGGCGTTGATCTTTTTCGCCGCGTATCTGGCCAAGATTGCCCTCAACTTCGGGCCTCCGGAGTATTTCTGGCTGATCTGTTTTTCGCTGACCATCATCGTGTCGGTGTCCGGAACCTCGGTTGTCAAAGGGCTTATCGCCGCCGGCCTCGGTATCATTGTTTCGACCGTTGGGCTCGATGCGGTGTACGGTACTCAGCGGCTGACCTTTGATAACTACAATCTGATGGACCGGGTCTCGTTCATACCACTGCTGATCGGCCTGTTCGCTATTCCTGAAGTTATCGATTTTTATACATCCAAGGTGGCGCCGCACATACGCACGGCTGTGACCGGTGCCTCCTTGACGTGGAAAGAATTCAAGGGCTCTCTGAAAACAGTGGTTCGGGGCAGCATTATCGGTGTCATTATCGGTGCGATTCCGGGCACGGGCGCCACATCTGCGGCGTTCATCTCTTACAGTGAAGCCAAGCGGACATCACCACGCAAGGCCAATTTCGGAAAGGGTGAAGTGGAGGGTGTTGCGGCAGCCGAGGCGGGCAATAACGGTGTAGCAGGTGCCACCCTGATTCCACTGTTGTCACTTGGGATTCCGGGTGACGTGATCACCGCGATTATCCTCGGAGCCTTCATGATCCACGGTCTGACGCCGGGCCCAGTCTTGTTCCAGGAAAACCTGACTCTGGTTTACGCTTTGTTTTGCGGCATCATGGTTAGCTCTTTTGTGCTGGTTTTTGTGGGGAACGCCGCGATCCGTTATTTCTCGCTGATTGCGGACATACCGAAAACCATACTGTTACCCATTGTTTTGATGTTTTGCATTTACGGAGCGTACGCAGTCAATAACAATACGTTCGATATCGGTCTGATGCTGGCGTTCGGACTCATGGGCTTCGTGTTCAATCGCACCGGCATTGCCGCGGCGCCCTTTCTGATTGGGTTTATTCTGGGGCCTATGTTCGAGGATAATCTGCGGCGAACTATCCTGATTAGTAAAGGCGATCCGTCGATCTTCTACAGAGGTCCGATTACTTGGGTCTTCATCATGCTTACGGTGGCGTCTCTGATATTTGCAGTGCATCGCTACTGGGTAGCGAGGAAAGAAGAGCGTGCAGAGCTTACTGCTCAGTGAAAGGTGTGAATTGGAATTAGTAGCTCCGCTGTGTGGCGATGGCAATGTTGTTCGCCAACGGCGGTTAGCTACCGGCATACAACTTAGAGGTATGGATCAATTGGCAAACTATACCTTCGCATCATAAATATCGAGGAAGATAACGGTTTTATGTCCAAGACTTGCTAGACTTGTCAGCCACATTTTTCTGAGAAGAGTCTCGCGATGCCCACAACCGTGATCTCCGGCTTTACAAGAAACTTCCTCGGCAACGCGCCTACCTGGTACAAGCAAGTCATCCTGTTGTTTTTGATCGCCAATCCAATTGTGATGTACGTATTCGGGCCAGGCGTTGCGGGCTGGTTGTTGATTGGTGAATTCATCTTCACGCTGGCAATGGCGCTCAAGTGTTACCCGTTGCTGCCGGGCGGGTTGTTGGCGGTGGAATCCTTGTTGATTGGCCTAACCACCGCCGATGCGGTCTACAACGAAGTGCTCACCAACTTCCCGGTTATTCTGCTACTGATGTTCATGGTGGCGGGCATTTACTTCATGAAGGAGCTGTTGCTAGTTACCTTCACCCAAATTCTGGTGGGCGTGCGTTCAAAATCGGCACTCTCATTGCTCTTCTGCGTTGCCGCCGCGATTTTGTCCGCGTTTTTGGATGCGCTTACCGTCACTGCGGTGATCATCAGCGTGGCGGTAGGCTTCTACTCGGTGTATCACAAGGTCGCATCCGGTAAGGGCTATCAGCAGAAAGATCACAACGCCAACAGCGATGCCGAAGTGGTCGAACTGCACCGGGAAGACCTCGAAAACTTCCGTGCCTTTCTGCGTAGCTTGTTGATGCACGGTGCCATCGGTACCGCGCTTGGCGGCGTGGCGACCATGGTGGGTGAGCCTCAAAACCTGTTGATTGCTAAAGTGGTGGGCTGGGACTTCGCAGGCTTCTTTTTACACATGGCTCCGGTCAGTTTGCCGGTGCTGGTTGCCGGTTTGTGCACCTGCTGGGCGCTGGAAAAGCTGCGTTGGTTTGGCTACGGCGGCCGGCTGCCGAAACCGGTACGTCGCGTGCTGGAAGAGTTTGCCGAAAATGAGCGCACCAGCCGCACGGCTTCCGATAAAGCCGCACTTTGGGTTCAGGCAGCCGCCGCTGTGGTTCTGGTGTTGGGGCTCGCGCTCCACATTGCAGAAGTGGGGCTGATCGGCCTCTTGGTGATCATTCTGATTACCTCCTTTACCGGGGTGATCGATGAACACAAAATCGGTAAAGCCTTTCAGGAATCCCTGCCGTTCACTTCGTTGTTAGTGGTGTTCTTTGCCATTGTGGCGGTGATCCACGAGCAACATCTGTTCAAGCCCATTATCGATTACGTCCTGAGTTTGCCCGAAAGCCAGCAGCCGGGCATGTTTTTCATCGCCAACGGTGTGTTGTCCATGATCAGCGACAACGTCTTCGTGGCCACGGTGTACATCAGTGAAGTGAAGCAGGCTTTGGATAGCGGCAGCATCAGTTACGAACACTTCCAAACACTGGCTGTGGCGATCAACACCGGTACCAACCTGCCGAGTGTTGCCACACCCAATGGCCAGGCCGCGTTCCTGTTCCTGCTCACCTCGGCTATCGCACCTCTGGTGCGCTTATCCTACGGTAAGATGGTGATCATGGCCTTCCCCTATACGCTGGTGATGGGCGGGGTCGGGTTGTATATGGTTACCCATGCTTTCTAAACCATTCTGAGTATTGGGTTGCACAGACAATCTTTCGATCTGTTACTCTTTGCTATCGTTAAAGAGATTCCAGAGGGTTGTTATGCGCCTAAGCCTTCTCAGGTCCAGAGCATGGTTCCGCTTCACTCGTGTGTTTTTGAGCGGGCTGTGTCTCTGTGTGGTTTTGAGCTCTGTGCACGCAGAAAACATTCAGCACACTGATCCAGGCACGCGCACCCTGCGTGTTGCTTACATGGAGTTCCGTCCGGTTACCTACCAGAACGCCTTCGGCGAGCCAGAAGGCGTAATGGTGGGTATAACCGAAAAGGTGGCCAAGGAGGCTGGCTATAAGCTGGAGTTTTTGTACCTTCCGGTCAGTCGCGCTTATCTCTATTTGAAAAAGGGCACGATTGATTTTGCGCTGGGTTTGACCGAAGTTCCCGCCTTGAACGGTGCTGTGATCGACAGTGAGATCAATCTGGTTTCGGTTGCATTGAGTGCCTGGTATCGCGAAGGCCAAGCGCCGATCACGCACATAGACGACTTTCGGGATCGAGTCGTGATACTGATCAACGGTTTCACTTATGGCGGTCTTCGGTCATGGCTGGAGCAGCAAGACGACATCCGCATTACCAATGCCCCCAATCACCGCTCTGCCATCGATATGCTCAAACGTGGCCGAGGGGACTACCTGCTGGATTATCGTGATCCAGTTCTTGAAGAATTGACGAAATCCCGGGATTTATTGATTCAAGAAAGTGAAATCCGCACCCGGAAAGGCGCGTGGTTGTTCTCGGCTGCTACATCGAGGGCGGAAGTGCTTCGTGCAGAGTTTGATGCTGCCTATCACCGTTTGGCTGAACGAGGCGAGGTACCTCCGGCCGACACCAGCGAACAACCTATCCTGTTACGGGGCTATCCAGCGCTTTAAAGAGTGAAACTCCCCCCATCTTGTTTCTCTTTGAGTTCGTGTATATAGTTGTGATGTCTCTGGCTAGCTACCAGATGTTGTGTTTTGAGCGAAATTCAAACACATCGTTTAAAAGGTAGCCGGGAATCCGGTGAGAATCCGGAACTGACGCGCAGCGGTATTGGGGAACGAGCGTGGCATATTGACACTGGCAACCGCCGGGAAGTCGCCACACAAGGCAGAACCACAAGGTTCATGCCCCTGAGTCCGAAGACCTGCCAGAGACGTGTTGTTTTCTAACGCCACAAAGAAAACAGCTCGACTGCACCTTCGCGACTCAGGCGCCTGCATTTGGCACCATAAGGTGAGCAGCAACGAACATGGCACAGCGACAGCCCGATCGGGTTGATGCTTTGTTCGTCCTGCGTACGCGAAGGTTATAGAACTCACGCGTATTCAGGAGATAACGGTATGTCTGCTACAGCTCTGGCCGAACCGCGGCCCACCTCACCATCCGACACAGAAGCCCTGCAGGTTATTAAGCGCAACGGCAATCTGGTCAGCTTCACTCCCTCTAAAATCAGCGTAGCCGTTACCAAAGCCTTCTTGGCGGTTGAAGGAGACAAAGCCGCTGGGTCTGCCCGTATTAACGATGCCGTACACCGCGTAACTGAACAGGTTGTTCAAGCCATCAGTCGTCGTTTGAAAGCTGGCGGCCGGGTACACATCGAAGACATACAGGACCAAGTTGAACTGGCCCTGATGCGCGCGGAAGAACAGAAAGTAGCCAGAGCCTACGTACTCTACCGTGAAGAACACGCCCGAGAGCGCGCCCAGCACGAACCGGTGGAAGCGCACCCTCATCTCACCGTAAAACAAGCCAGTGGCCGCACCGTACCGCTGGATTTGGGCCTGATGAAGCGCCAGGTTGAGCAGGCCTCCGAAGGCTTGGAAGGTATTGAAGGCGATTCGTTGGTGGAAGAAGCCATTCGCAACCTCTACAACGGCATCGACGAAGCCGAAGTACTGAGCGCACTGATCATGACCGCCCGCGGCCGTATCGAGCGCGAGCCAGACTACAGCGCCGTGACCGCCCGTTTGCTGCTGGAACAACTGCGCCTGGAAAGCGTGACCGCTCTGAACCTTGATACCAGCCTGAACCTTGCGGAGATTTATCCACAGGCTCTAAGCGCCTTTATTCACGCCGGTATTCGTTACGAGTTGTTGGATGAAGCCATGGCCGCGTTCGATCTGGAACAGCTGGGTGCCGCGATTAAGCCCGAACGCGACCAGCAGTTTGGTTTCCTCGGCCTGCAAACCCTGTACGACCGTTACTTCCTGCACTGGAAAGGCGACCGCCTGGAATTGCCACAGGTATTCTTCATGCGTGTGGCCATGGGTCTGGCGCTGCGTGAAGACGACCCCAACAGCCGCGCCATCGAGTTCTATAACCTGTTGTCTTCATTCGACTACATGGCATCCACGCCGACACTGTTCAACAGCGGCACCCGCCACTCCCAGCTGTCGTCTTGCTACCTCACCACCGTGGGCGACGATCTTGAAGACATCTACGGCGCCATTCGCGACAACGCCATGCTTTCCAAATGGGCTGGCGGCCTAGGTAACGACTGGACACCCGTGCGCGCGCTGGGCTCTCGCATCAAAGGCACCAATGGCCAGAGCCAAGGCGTAGTACCGTTTTTGAAAGTGGTGAACGACACCGCCGTAGCGGTAAACCAGGGCGGCAAGCGCAAAGGCGCCGTGTGCGCCTATCTGGAAAGCTGGCACCTGGATATCGAAGAGTTTCTGGAACTGCGTAAAAACACCGGTGACGAACGCCGCCGTACCCACGACATGAACACCGCCAACTGGGTACCGGATTTGCTGATCGAGCGAATGCGGCAAGACCGCGACTGGACCCTGTTCAGCCCCAGCGACGTGCCAGACCTGCACGACCTGTACGGCAACGAATTCCGCGAGCGCTATGAGCACTACGAAGCGCTGGCCGCGGAAGGCAAAATCGAGCTGTTCAAAACCATCCCGGCCAAGCAGCTGTGGCGCAAAATGCTGACCGTGTTGTTTGAAACCGGCCACCCGTGGATCACCTTCAAAGACCCCTGCAACCTGCGCTCGCCGCAGCAGCACAAGGGCGTGGTACACAGCTCCAACCTGTGTACCGAAATCACCCTGAACACCAGCGCCGATGAAATTGCGGTGTGCAACCTGGGCTCGGTCAACCTGGCCGCCCACATCAGCAATGGCGAGCTGGATGTGCAGCGCCTGGAGCGCACCGTAAACACCGCCGTGCGCATGCTCGATAACGTTATCGACATCAACTTCTACGCCGTACCCCAAGCGCGCAACTCCAACCTGAAACATCGCCCGGTGGGTCTTGGCCTGATGGGCTTTCAGGACGCGCTTTACGCATTGGGCTTGCCGTACACCAGCCCGCAAGCGGTGGAATTCGCCGATGTGGCGATGGAACAGCTGAGCTACTTCGCCATCCGTGCATCCGCTGAGCTTGCGGCCGAGCGGGGCGCTTATGCAACCTACGAAGGTTCGCTGTGGAGCCAAGGCATACTGCCCATCGATTCCATCGAACTGCTGAAAAATGCCCGCCGGGAAGGCGATATCAGCGTGAACACCGACAGCCGACTGGACTGGGCTCCGGTGCGTGAACTCATCGCCCAACATGGCATGCGCAACAGCAACGTGATGGCCATTGCGCCGACGGCCACCATTTCCAACATCGTGGGCGTGTCGCAATCCATCGAGCCGGCGTACCAAAACCTGTTCGTGAAATCGAACCTCTCCGGCGAATTCACCGTGGTGAACCCCTCCTTGGTGCGTGACCTCAAGGCCGAAGGCCTGTGGGACAACGTGATGGTGAACGACCTCAAATACTACGACGGCAGCGTGCAGCAAATTGAGCGCATACCCACCGAACTGAAATCCCGCTACGCCACCGCGTTTGAGATTGATGCCCGTTGGTTGGTGGAAGCTGCTTCTCGCCGCCAGAAATGGCTGGACCAAGCCCAGAGCCTGAACCTGTACATGGCAGAGCCCAGCGGTAAAAAGCTGGATGAGCTGTACCAGTTGGCTTGGGAACGTGGCCTGAAAACCACCTACTACCTGCGCTCTCTAGGAGCCACCGGCGTGAACGAACAAGCCGCCCCGGTTGCCGCACCACAGCCACAAGTGTGCAGCATTGACGAACCCGACTGCGAAGCATGTCAGTAACCACTTACTACTATTGAGAGGCAAAACCATGCTGAATTGGGACGACGAAACCAAACCACAAAGCCAGCCCTCTGCACACAGCAGTGTGGCCCCGGTGAACGTAGACGACAAGCGCGTGATCAACGGCGAAACCGACGTAAATCAGTTGGCGCCGTTTAAATACCCGTGGGCTTGGGAGTTCTTCATGAACGCCAACAAAAACCACTGGACCCCGCTGGACGTGAACATGGCGCAGGACGTTCACGACTACCACCACCGCCTGAACCCGGCGGAAAAGCACGTGTTCGAAAACGTGGTGGCCTACCTGACCACCTCCGACATACTGGCCATGCGCAACATCGGCCTGGCCGTGATGGAAAAAATGACCGCGCCAGAGCTGCAGATCTACCAGGCGCGCCAGGTATACGAAGAAGCTCTGCACACCTGGACCTACCAGCACTGCATTGAAACCCTGAACCTGGACCAAAGCGAAATCTACAACCGCTACCGCGTGGTGCCGCAGATTAACGCCAAAATCCAGATGGCCAACCGCCGGCTAGACGCCGCCATGCGCCCCGACATCAACCTGCGCAACAAAGACGACCTGCAAGAATTCATCATGTCGTACCTGTTCTTTGCAGCGGTGTTTGAAGGTTGCTGGTTCTACAACGGCTTCAGCCCCATCTTCGCCCTGCAACGCCGCGGCCTGATGCGCGGCACGGGCGAGCAGTTCCAGTACATACTGCGCGACGAAGCCATGCACTTCGCCTTCGGCCTGAAAGTGGTCAACCAGATACTGGAAGAAGAAAACATCAGCTTCGACCCGAAAGCCGTGCGTGAGATGTGGGAAGAATCCGAAGCCGCTGAGCGCGACTACGCCAACTACATTCTGCGCGACTCGATCCTGGGCTATTCCGCGGAATATCACATCGAACAGTTCCGCTTCGTGGCCAACCGCCGCGCCCGCACCGTAGGGCTGGAAGAGCCGTTCCCGGGGGCGAAAAACGTATCGCCCTGGCTGGATGAGCAGGCCACCATGCGGAAGGAGAAGAACTTCTTTGAAACGCGGGTGATTGAGTACCAGACCGGGGCTCAGTTGGAGTGGTAAGTACTCACCCACGCTGAACGGCTTTCATCCCAAAGGGCTGCGAACCCCCGCAAAACCTTGCCCTAGAACATGGGTATAGATTTGGGTGGTTCGCAGGTCTGCGTGGCCGAGTAGATCTTGCACGGTACGGATATCGTTGCCGCGTTTCAGGAGTTCAGTGGCGAAGGTGTGGCGGAAGGTATGGCAGCCTGCGGACTTGCCAATGCCACTTGCAGAAACGGCTGCCTTCACTGCTTTCTGCACAGAACTGGTGTGAATGTGGTGACGAACCACCTTACCGAAGTCGTTTTTACACAGAGAGTGTGAGGTGAACAACCATTGCCAATCCAGCGACAGATCTGCGGTGGGATACTTGCGGGCAAGGGCAAATGGGAGACTTACCGGTGTTTGCAGGGAGAGGTCTTTTTCTTTCCAGGACTTTCGAATGGAGGCAATTTGCCGTTCTAAATCGGAAATCAGCGTGCCCGGCATGAGAGTTGTTCTGTCTTTTGCGCCCTTACCATCCCGTACAATGATGATTTGGTTGCCGAAATCAATATCCTTCACCCGTAAGCGACACGCTTCTGTTACTTGCTAGCCAGGTAAGGAATTCATTTACTTCCTTTGGCCCCATGTCCCGAGGGTGCTTCATCTGGTGAAAGCGGATGAAAAAACGGATCCAGTACCAATAGGATTTTTCTGTACGAATGCTGTAGCGATTAACCCGGATGACCGCGCGAACTTGATCCCGGAGGCGCGGTTGAGGTTGTATGCCGTCCATATTGGCGAGCCTCTTAATTGATTTTTAATGCTGTACGTTTGTACAGCATTATTGGTTTCACGAAAACAAGAAGTCAAGCGATTACATGGAGGGTCGGCCGAAACTGGGCTAACCTGTTGTTAAAATTGAGACTTAAGGCGTGGAGCGGATATTAAAAAGTGGCATTATCGAGAACGCACTTTTTTGCAATATCGCGGAACGCGGTCTAGTTGCTGTTAGAAGCCCGCTTAGCATAATCGACACATGGAGAGTAAGAATTGGATCCCTACTACGAATTAGCTTATGCATTGGAATCAAAATCGATATGTATGTTTGTAGGGACTGGGTTTTCTATGCATTTAAGCGATTTGAAAGCACCGTCATGGTTAAGTCTGTTGCAAAAATGTGCGAAAAAAATTGAAGGTGGTGATGAACTTATTGAACAGTTATTTCCCGACAATAAGCCAGTGATGCCGCTAGAAGAATGCGCAAGCATAATACAAGTAAGGATGAAGTCTGAAGGAAAGTGCCTGCACACGGAAATAGCCAAAATTATTCGTAAGTTAAAATTGGGGAAAAACTCTGACAA
The DNA here is from genome assembly GCF_048285575.1 of Marinobacter sp. SBS5. Taxonomy (NCBI): domain Bacteria; kingdom Pseudomonadati; phylum Pseudomonadota; class Gammaproteobacteria; order Pseudomonadales; family Marinobacteraceae; genus Marinobacter; species Marinobacter sp. SBS5. The sequence goes on from NZ_JBLWAZ010000004.1 coordinate 541,782, forward strand.
GGTTAAGAATTTCGTTGAAAAGTTTCCTGATTTGAAATTTATAACAACCAATTACGATGAATTGATCGAAAAGGGACTGCTAGAAGATAAAGAATCAACAACATACTCTATCGGTTATCCCGTCAATAGGCAGCCTAAGGGTGTTCAGATCTATCATGTACATGGCTCAGTTAAGCATCCAAAGAAAATGGTAGTTACAGCTGATGATTACTTTAGATTTATAAATCGTCCAGATTACTTCTCGAAGAAGATTCAGACGTTAATTGAGGAAAATACGACCGTAATTATTGGTTACTCCCTCGGCGATATCAATTTTAGGGCTATTTTGAATAACCAAAGATCGAATCGAATTCACGATATAAATAGACAAAACCTATTCCTTTTGTCGCGAGGAGAGGTAGATCAAAATGTTAAAGATTATTACGATAGAAGCTATGGTCTGCGAGTTATAGATAATACCGAAATTGACGATTTTATATCTGAAATACTAGGCAAGCATAACAAGATTAAAGACCGTGTAGCAAAGTCTAGAAACCTATTAATGCCTGTGCTTGAAGGTACAAAGAAGTTCACCGATACATATTTAAAGAAAAGCGATTCATTTTTCGAGATTGTAGCAACATTGTCCTCAAACGGAATTCTAATATCTCATCCCGATGTTATGAAGTTCCTGAAAGACGTTTTGAAGAGAAAAGACAATTTCACATCCGAAAATGGTGCCTGGAATCAATACGTACATTTGGCTAAATGGCTGGTTCATTTAGGTTCAATTATGGACATAAAGGAAACACCGCTAGAAGAGGTTTATTTATCTGCTGTGAGTACATCCTTTGGAAATATGTCAAAGAAGCAAATTTTAGGTCGCTCATGGCACGCATTTACCGCTTGGAAAACAAGCTGGTACAGTCTCACTTACGACAATAGGCAAATGATAATTGAATATTTTAAAGATAATTACATCTCGGATGACGGTGAGGAAGTGATCAGTCAATAAAGGCTTCTAACAAAGCCATTAAGTCGGATTCGTAACAGCTTGCTCGGTTCCGCTTCGCTTCACATTTCAGCAAGCTATTACTCACCGCTTATGGCGGCGTTAGGCGTAAATGCAACCAAACTATGGAGAATCCGCTTGAAGCTTAATAGGGAAATTCTGTTGGATCAATGGTCTAGCGAATATACGGAAGATTATAAGAGCTGCTTAAATGCGAAAGGCCTATATGACACAATGCAATTCGTACTGAGACTTAGGCCTGATCTCCACGCTCTCCTTGAGGGAGTTGAAAGTGGAATCGCGAAGTCAGGCGATTATGACTCCGATACAATACAGGCGTTCTCTACGTATTTCCACGAAACAATTCATTGGTGGCAACACTCCGGCTCTATTTCCGGTTTAATCTTAAGCCTAAGTTATCCGTCGCAGACCCATATCAACCACTCATATCTAAAACGGTACTTAGATATTGTTGGTCCGGTTAAGCCAATAAAAAAATACAACGAACTGAACTCTAAAGAGATTGATCCTGAAGATGATGAATTTAAAACCATAAATGTCATTTTGAATAATTTTCATGACATTGAGTTTTTCAAGTTCAGAGTTATAGTGCCGGAGTCTGCGAAAGAAATCTCTAATGATCGATTATTCGAATCAGTAGGTCACTCGTTTCATATTGCGTATTCATCTTTCATTAATCTACTTTCTTCTTGCTTTGACCGGGAGCTTGAATTTTTGCCTAACGCAAAAGATTGGGGCGAAGGTTTTGAAAAGTTAAGTGATGATAAGGTCGAAGGCTATTATCATGGATCTAGTATCGGGGTCCCTCCAGTTGGCCTCAAAGAAATCTACGAAGGCCAAGCTAGATTTCTGCAAATGCAATATCTTTTCTTTGCCTCCGGAGGCAAACTTACTTGGGGTGATTTCGAGGAGCTAGGTATGCTCAACGGAGTTTATTACAAAGCGTTTGCGGTGTTTCTGGAGCTTACAGAGACTGAACGGCCGGATTCAATAGATAGCCCTGTAGTCGCACTATTCCTTCTGATACTTGACTTAGCAATGAACCCGGGAGATGGTTTTCCGTTCGATATAATGCACTTTGAGTCATTTATCGAATCTGTTGATCCAGGAATAAGATTTTTATTTTTATGCCGTATGGTTCCCCTGAAGCATCCTGAGCTTAAAGGCTATATTAAAGATTATTCCTCATCAGAGTATTTCGAGGCATCTGAATTGTTATCGAAAGCTACTGTTTGTCCATCTCCCATCCAAATTGCCTCTTTAATATCGCGATGGGCTGAAAATGAGCCAAGCCTTATAAAACTGATGGAGGAGGAAAAGAAATTTGAATTTGGTGACGAGAATCAACCGATTAGATTAATTTTTTCGAGATTTATAAGATATCAGAAAGATAAGCTCGCTAACCCTGCATACTTTTGTTGGACCGGTGTGTATTCAGCCGGGAATAAATGCTCAGACGAGAGTCTTCGTCTTTTTAATGAGCACGAAGCCTTATTTAAAGACCAATCAGATGGAGATATTTATCCAAGGCTATTCGCAGATAAAGATCAGAAGTCAGTTCAGTCATCATTTGATAAGTTCTATTCTTGGGTTGCTACATACAATCTATGTCGTCAGTGGATAATCGACGATGGAGATTTTAGCTATGACTTTTGGTGGTTGACTAGTAAATTTTCAATGGATGAACTGGAGACTTGGGCATCGGCCCATTTCAAGAATGCGTTTGGAGTACAACCTCAGAGCTTTCGGGTGCTTGATGATGCCTAACAATGTGGTTAAAGGGACGCCAACTGCGCTGCGCTCCGTTGACGCCCATTACCACTGGTGTTAGCGAATATAAGGATTGATATGTCGAACAATGTCCACCCCTTACAAGAAGCTACAGTGCATCTTTTAGATGCGCTGTATAGAGACAAGCATCTAGCCGTTACGTCAGCTATGTTAACGATCCAAAACGGCCACTATCCATCAGTGCAAGCGATCCTCGAAACTCTGCGCCGATACGAGGATGAAGAGCTAGTTGTTAGGTTCATTGAGAGCAATGGTCAATTGGTCGAGGAAGCGAGGGAATACATTGCGAATGAGCAAGCGAAGCGTGAAGCCGGTACGACTGACCAGATAGAGCAGGCGTCTTTTGGTGATATTTTTGGAGCAGCATTTCAGACGGTAAAACCTTTTGAGTTACTTAAAGGAGTTCGCTTGTCGGAAATTGAGGACGCTTTTTCCAAGGCGTTGACAGAACTTTGTGGCGAGGAGCTGAGTGTCTCCATCGGTGGGATGGAGAAAGAAGATTCATGGCGTGAGCAAGTTAATTTGCAGCTTGGTGTTGTCGCTAGGAGCAATAATCGCTAACCAGTGGGTGAAGTCCACACCAAAAGCCTTCTGCTTTTGGTCCCCTTCGCTGCGCTCCGGTGCCGGTTACCTTCAGCGTTAGGCCAGTAAACGAACAGAGGTTCAAGCATGGATATCGATGACTTTATGAAAAGTACAAATGGGCCGGCCTATGAGAAAAACGAATCAAGAAATGGCCCGCCGCTCACCTACGTAGGCGAGAAGCTTCGGTATGCGCTGGAACACTGCCATGATTTGCTGCAAGGAATCGAGAGCTGCGTTCCCGATAGCCTTCCTCTTCCAGACGAATATCAGGAAGGCGCGCCGATTTCTGCAAAGCAGGACTTATTAAAAAACCCGGCGTGGGCTTCTTTTCATTATCAAGTCACTGCGTTTGTAGCACTGTTCAACATGCTTGGAGTCGTGAAATCCAGTAAGGATATTGAACACTTAGGGCAAATGCCGGAGGCAGACTTCAAAAAGTGGCTCGATTTCATTGAGCGTGAGGGCTCAGTTCTCGGGTGACGGCCTAACAAGGCCAGGCACGGCGACGCCTACATTTCGTAGCCGCGCATGCTGGCTGGCGTTGAGGCTGTAGAAAAAACCCAAATCGAACTCGTTTTGGTAGCATTGAGCAAACAGACAAGGAGTCGTCGGGATGCCTCGTTTCAAGCACTACAACTACGACCAGGATGCGATGGT
>NZ_JBLWAZ010000005.1:0-42751 GCF_048285575.1 Marinobacter sp. SBS5
CATCCATGGCTCCGCAAATTTCTGTACGGCCGCCCCCGCCATGCTCAATCGATCTTGGCAGTTATACAGGCCACGAAAAGACCTTTATTGGCGTATTGCTCGAAGCTCGAAGCGGGCATTGGGGATCCCTTTCCAAAAATGTGCGCAGCCATGGATGGCGGAGCAGAAGCGCCACATGGGTTCGGCCGAGCGCTTATGAAGCAAAGCTTCATGCGACAGTCGAACGACCGCAATCTGCGATTGCGGGCCGGACCCCGGAGGGGGGCCGAAGGAGCGTTTTTTGGAAAGGGATCCCCAATGCCTGCAATGCAACGAATCAGAAGGCTGGTGGCAAAATGATCAGGCCTGGCCAGTATCTGGCCCCTTGCACCCAACCAACGTCAAAGGCTATCGTTCAAAACCGATTACCAAACCGGAAGAACCGATGCCAAAACCGTTCCAGTTCACAGCCAACGACGTCAAAGTCGAAAAACGCGAAACCGTCTTCCAGGGCTTCTTCCGCATGGACAAGCTCTGGCTGACCCACCCGCGCTTCGATGGCCGTGAAATGCCCACCTTCACCCGCGAACTCTTCATCCGCGGCGACGCCACCTGCGTACTGCCCTATGATCCAGAACGGGACGAAGTCGTATTACTTGAACAATTTCGGCTCGGCGCTCTGGGGCGTAACCAATCGCCCTGGCTGCTTGAACTCGTGGCCGGCATGAACGAAGACGGTGAGAGTCCCGAAGACGTTGCACAACGAGAAGGCCAAGAAGAAGCCGGCCTGAGCTTCAGCCGACTCGACAAAATCTGTGACTACATGGTATCGCCGGGCGGCACCACCGAAATGATTCACCTCTATTGTGGACAGGTCAGCACAGCCGACGCTGGTGGAGTGTTTGGCGTCGAGCATGAGCATGAAGACATTCTTTCTCATGTCGTCTCGGCTGAAGAAACTTTCGCCATGATCGCCGACGGCCGTATCAACAACGCGGCTGCCATCATCGCCATTCAATGGCTGCAACTGAACCGAGACAGGTTGCGTAAGGAGTGGCGGGTATGACCGAATGGGTGAAGCGACCAAAACGATACGTGCCGGACTTGCGCCAGCTGGGCGCGCTGTGTGATGGCAACTATCACCGGCTGCGGAAGCTGAGACAGCTTGATGCTGATGATGACGACGTGTGTGAAATCGAATTGCACCGTGAAGATCAGTATCTGGGCCGGGTGCGAATCGAGCGACTGCAAACCGCAAAGTTCACAGAAACTCTCCTGCTGGAACAGATACATAACAGCGGCCGTTGGCTCAACAACCCTAGGATGACTGTGCGTGTCTATCACGATGCGACGATGGCTGAGGTGATTAGCTGTTACCGTCATCGGCATATTGCCCCGGTGAACGATTACCCGAACCGCTTCATGCACCATCCGGATGAAAAGGTCCAGATTAACGGCTTTCTTGCCGACTGGTTGGATTACTGTTTGCGCTTCGGTCACCTTCCCATGGAACACGCCGTTTGGACCGCTGGTCAAGGCGGAAACTGAGCTTAGGTGCACATTGCCGGGGGCGCAGGCCTGAGCCATAGTTGTTAAATACTGAAAAATAATAAGCGCGATTGGTGAGAATGTGACATATCCTTAATTCTCTGCCAATGAAACGAGGCACAGCCATCGTACACTAAGAACAATTCTAACCAGTCGCATGGACAACAGCAGGGCTTGCATGACCAACTCTGACCCCAAGCGCCCGTTACGGGTGCTGCAGTTGACGGACCCCCACCTGACCGCGCAGTCAGACGGAGCCTTGCTGGGCGTTAACACCCGAGACAGCTTGGCTGCGGTTATTGATGAAGTGCTGAAGGTGCACGGGCAGCCCGACTTAGTGTTGGCCACCGGCGACATTTCTCAAGATGCTTCGGCTGAAGCCTACCGATATTTCGGGGAACAGCTGCAGGTATTCCAGTGCCCCTCGCTTTGGATAGCGGGCAACCACGACGATACCCCGCTGATGAATGCTGTTGCCGCAGAGTTTCAAGCAGATCAGCGCCAGTGGGTGCAGGGCGGTTGGCATTTCGTGATGCTCGACTCTTCCGTTCATGGAAAAGTGTTCGGCGAGTTGTCTGACGAAGAACTGGCTCACCTCGACAGCGTACTTTCTGAACAGCCCGAACTACCCACCATGGTTTGCCTGCACCACCACCCAGTGGACATTGGTTCCGATTGGATGGAAAAAATTGGCCTGAAAACTCGAGAGGCGTTTTGGCAGATCATCGATAAGCACCCGCAGGTGAAAGTTGTACTGTGGGGGCATATCCATCAAGAGCTTAGCGAGCAACGGAATGGTGTTCAATTGCTCGCCACCCCCTCCACATGCATCCAGTTTACCGCCGGAGCCAGTGATTTCTCGGTAGAACCCCGTGCGCCAGGTTACCGGTGGATTGAGTTAGACCCTTCAGGAAGTGTTGTTACCGAAGTCCGCAGAGCAAGCCGGTTCGAGTTCGAACTGGATGAAAATAGCACCGGATATTGACCTCAAGACGATTCGCTTAACTCTTGGGAAACTCCTGCTCGCCACTGGAAGGCAGTTCACTGATTGGGATGATCAGTTTGTTACGATAGCAACGCTGTGAATACGATTTCACAAGGACGAACACCCTCAGTCAACGGATGACGAGCCATGAAAATTGTAAGCACCTGGGATTTGCGTGCCGCAGATCTTCCCAGGCTGGAATCCCCATTTTTTGCCGCTGTAAAAGCTAAATCCCTAATCCTAGATAACAGTCATAACGCCAACAAAGTGGACGTTGAGCGTTTGCTAGGGCGAGTTAATACATACCCTGCCGGAGGTCGAGCCGCAAGACATTACCGAACTGGGTTAGTTGAGGAGGTTGTGCGTCGAATTGACGAAGGCGAACTCTGGCTAGTCCATGAGGTTGTCGATGGTGAGCCTTCAGCTCCGGTGGTGTATTGGCAGAGCTCTGGTGATAGCCCTGAACACTGGGTTTTGGGTGAGGGTGTAGCCAACTCCGAAATACGCAGCAGCGTGGAAGCACTGAACCGACACGGCATTACACCGCAGCAGCTAGCCTACCAAGGCATTGGAAGTGTTGGCTACCTCGGAGCCAGTCAGTTCGGCTCAGAGTATCGGGAGAAACAGAAGGAAGAGGCTCGGCAACAACGACCGTCATCCAAAAACTCAACGACGAGTTTCCCAGCACAGTCATTGGCGCCACTTGCCTTATCCACAGCTCAAGACGATGAGCCCGAAACCTCAAAAAAACCTCAGGAAATTCACCTCGAAATCGGCATCTTCACAGATGGCACCTTGAATAACGCCGAGAACTCGAGGGAGCTGGAGGAACGTGCGGCTAAGGAGTGTGTTCATTCTTTCGAGCGAGGGGAGATATCGGAGGAAGAGTGTTCATACCGTCTTGCGTTAATGATGGGAGGGAGTTATGGGAATGCTCCCACGAACGTGGCCAAATTGGCCGATCTTTACGATCGCTCGAGCGTAGCTGATTCAAATAAAACTATTCATCGACGCTCGGTATATGTGGGGGGTGTAGGTACCAAAACTGGACAGGGGGACTCCCTAGTGGGGGCCGCTACTGGGATAGGCGATACTGGAATAATTAGCCAGGTTGAAGAAGCGTTAGCGGGCGTGGTCAGGCAGATTAGTATGCTGGCCTTGGCTGACCCAATAGAGGAATTATGCTTTGACTTGTTTGGTTTCAGTCGCGGGGCTGCTGCAGCGCGTCATGCTGTTCGTGAGATAAGTTTAGGAAGAGATGGGGTGCTTGGCCAGATTTTAGCAAGCCATCAAATGGAGTGGCCAAACAAAGTGGTGATTAGGTTTGTAGGGCTGTTTGATACTGTTGCGGCGGTTATTAATCCGGAGGCTCTGGACTTTTGGGCGGGCAATCACCGAAATGATCCAGTTCAAGTATACCTAGACCCTACAAAGGTTGGGCATGCCGTTCAGTTAGTAGCTGAAGATGAGCACCGAGAAAATTTTGCGTTAAATAGTTTAAGAGCAGCCAATGGCAGTCTCTCGGATAATTTCCGTGAAATCAGCTTGCTAGGCGCTCACTCAGATATCGGCGGGGGCTATCCCGACACTCAGCGCGAGGAGGTCCTGATAAGTCCGCCGCATTTAGTTCCGTCGAATCGGGTGAGGTGGCCAGAGCAAACGATGCAATGGGATAGCCTTGTGGCACTGAAGCAGAAAAAATTGGCGCAGGGATGGATAGGTTCATTCAGTCTGCCTCTAATACTATCGATGGGCCGCCACTCTATCTCCGGTGTTGATAAAGTGGAAAGCGAGCCGAGCCTTAGCGTGGTGAAGAATAAGCTAGAGCACCCTGCACCAAGCGGTAGAGTGGAGCTCTCCTTGAAAATGGTTAGACAAATACGTGGTGAATATTCTCGGGTGGGGCTTAAGGTCATGCATGAATTAGCTGCCAAACGCGGGGTTCCGTTCAAGGCGATTGACCCGGAAGAAGCTGAGCATCGATTGCCTGAAGAGCTAGAGCCCGTTGCAAATGCACTCCTAGAACAGGTTGCTGGAGGAATTGATAAACCGAAGCTAAGTACGGAGCACCGAAATCTGATCAGGCAACGCTATACCCACTATTCCGCTCACTACAATCCACTCGAGTTAGCCCTTGGAGATACACTGACTTCGTTCCGTATCGGTCGTAATTTTAGCCCTAATGCGCCCACTGATTCCGGTGAGCGAGTTGCTTACCCCAATGTTTAAGGAATGGTTGTGTCGATTATTCGAAATCTGATTTTGGTTATTGCGTACTTGTCACTGGTTGGTTGCAACACTTTCAAGCAAGAGAGTCCTTATTGGTATGTCGGCGTTGCGGCCCCTCAGCACTATGATATGTGGGTGCTTAATTTGCATCTAGAAAAATCGGGTGAACGAAGCTGGCGTGTGCCGGTAGGTTCTTTGGGGTGTTGCTGGCAGGGGCCTTATGGGCCTAGTGGAGGGGGTGGTGCAATGGAGCCCTTTCCCAATTTGATGGCGCTGCATTGGTTCTCGTTTTCTGAACAGAAGTACTACGCAATCCTGATACGAGTGCCGCCGGATTTGAAGGAGCGCATGCTAGAGCCGGCAAAGCGCCTTAACCAAAACGGCACGGTCAGTTTTAAACCCAGAAGCACCTTGGTTTTGGGACTGGCTCCCGGCGGGGAAGTTGTGGTGTGGATGATGAACCAGATCACGAATGCGGTGGAAGTGATGCGTTTATCAGGTGTTGAAGTGGAAGGGGATGTAAATGCCTTCAAAGAGCGCACGGCAGAATATCTCGAAGAGCACGGAGCTTACCTCAAGGAGCACGGCATACCATCAGAAGGTTGGTAAATCATTACCTTTTCATCCATAGAAAGCCTACAAGGGTGCGCCGTTCGGCACACCCTTTCTCTGTTTACTTTATGCCCGCAACGCCTGAGCCGCGGCCACCATGGTCTCCAGCGCGGGGGTGACTTCTTCCCACTTCCGCGTTTTCAGCCCGCAGTCCGGGTTAATCCACAGCCTTTCGGCCGGAATGCGCTCCGCGGCGAGCTTCATCAGGTTAATGATTTGCTCCTTGCTGGGAACGTTAGGCGAGTGGATGTCATACACACCGGGTCCGATGTCGTTCGGGTACTCGAAGCTCTTGAATGCATCCAGCAGCTCCATGTCGGAACGTGAGGTTTCGATGGTAATCACATCGGCATCCATGCGAGCGATGGCCTCGATGATGTCGTTGAACTCCGAATAACACATGTGCGTGTGGATCTGAGTGCTGTCCTCTACGCCATTGGCGGCAATGCGGAAGCTGTTGATCGCCCAGTCGAGATAACCTTCCCAGTCCGATTGGCGAAGCGGTAAGCCTTCGCGCAGAGCGGCTTCGTCGATCTGGATGATGCTCACGCCGGCTTTTTCCAAATCCTGAACTTCCTCGCGAATGGCCAGTGCCAGTTGCAGGCACGAGTCTTTACGGGGTTGATCGTCTCGCACGAACGACCAGTTCAGTATGGTCACTGGCCCGGTCAGCATGCCTTTCACGGGTTTGTCGGTCAGTGATTGGGCATAGCGAATCCAGTCTACGGTCATAGCCTTCGGGCGGCGGATGTCGCCGAACAGGATGGGCGGCTTAACGCAGCGCGAACCGTACGATTGCACCCAGCCAAAACGGGTGAAGGCATAGCCTTCCAGCTGCTCACCGAAGTATTCCACCATGTCGTTACGTTCGGCTTCACCGTGAACCAGAACGTCCAGCCCCAAGGCTTCTTGGTTGCGAATGCAGCGTTCGATCTCCGCTTTCATTTGGGCTTCATAGTCTGCTGCCGCCAAATCGCCTTTGCGGAACTGCAAACGTGCCTGGCGGATTTCCGGGGTTTGTGGAAACGAGCCGATGGTGGTGGTCGGAAACGCTGGCAGCTGAAATTTTTGCTGCTGAAGCGCAATGCGCTGCGCATAAGGGTTTTGGCGATTGCCAAGTTCTGCCGTTATCTCTGCTACCGCTGCTCGAACATCCGGGTTGGTAACGCGAGTCGAGTTACGGCGGCTGTCGATGGCTGACTGATTATGCGTTAGTTGTTGTTGGACGGACTCCCGACCTTCGTTCAGAGCGCGGGTAAGCACCTGAAGCTCTTCGAGCTTTTGCAGAGCAAAGGCCAGCCAGTTACGGATTTCTGGGTCCAGGCCGGTTTCCTGTGCAAGATCGACGGGCACGTGAAGCAGCGAACAAGACGGTGCCAACCATAGGCGGTCGCCAAGTTTTTCATGCACCGGCTCCAGCCAGTCCAAGGTTTTGTTCAGATCGGTTTTCCAGATATTTCTACCACTGATAACACCCAGCGACAGAACCTTGTGCGTCGGCAGCCAATCCGCAATTCGGTTAACCTCATCCAGTGCGCTGATGGCATCCAGATGCACCCCGGCGACCGGCAGCTCGCACGCCAGTTGCAGGTTGTTGCGCAGCTCGCCAAAGTAAGTTGCCAGCAACAGCTTCGGGCGGTTGGCTTTCAGTTGGTGATAGGCGAGGTTGAAGGCGTAACGCCAGTTGGCATCCAGTTCTGTAACCAGCGCGGGCTCGTCGATTTGTACCCATTCGGCACCGGCATCGGCGAGAATTTCCAGCAATTGCGAATAGGCAGGCAGCAGGCGCTCCAGTAGATCAAGGCGGTTGCTGCCGTCGGAGGTTTTGCCAAGCCACAGGTAAGTAACGGGGCCAATAATAACCGGTTTCGCCGCGACACCCTGTTGCTGTGCTTCAGCAAGCTGGTTGATCAGCCGTTCCGTATTCAGCTTGAATTCGGTGTCGGCAGTGAACTCCGGAACGATGTAGTGATAGTTGGTGTCGAACCATTTGGTCATTTCGCCGGCCGCGATGGCGCAGCAGGGGCTGTCGTTAGCGCCGCGGCCGCGGGCTGCACGGAAGTAGGCGTCTAGCTCGTTTCCTTCTTTATCCGCCGCGCGAGCCGGTAGGTTGCCCAGCGTGACAGACATGTCGAGCACCTGATCGTAGAGCGAGAAATCCCCAACCGGTACAAAGTCCAAGCCAGATTGCTGCTGCCAATGGAGTTGGCGCAGCTCCGCGGCGGTTGTAGACAGGTCCTGTTCAGATCTACGGCCTGCCCAGTAATGTTCTAGTGCGAATTTCAGTTCTCGTTGACCGCCGATGCGGGGAAAACCGAGGTTGTGTGTCGTAGCCATGATGCTGCCCTTGGTGGTTTCTGTTGTAAGTAGGTAGGCAAGGTTATGGGGTTTGGGTGATGAATAAAAATGGTATTATCTCAACAATCCATGAGCAGAATTCACGGTTAAGCCATGATTGAGCGCAGTCACTTAGAAATATTTCGAGCGGTTGAGCGGCAGGGCTCGCTCACCGCGGCGGCCGAGCAGCTGCATTTGACGCAATCCGCGTTGAGTCATGCGATTCGAAAATTAGAACAGCAGTTGGGAACGCCGGTGTGGCTCAGGGAAGGGCGGCAGCTGCGGTTCACCCAAGCGGGCCAGCAGTTGCTCTCGCTCGCCAACCGGCTTTTGCCGCAGTTTGAACACGCGGAGATGCTGATCGGGCAAGTCGCCAAAGGCCAGCGCGGCAGTTTGCGCGTGGGTATGGAATGCCACCCTTGTTACCAGTGGTTATTGAAGGTGGTTGGCCCTTATCTGCAGCAGTGGCCGGATGTGGACGTGGATGTTAAACAGGAGTTCCAGTTTGGCGGAATGGGCGCGCTGTTTGGTCACGATATTGATTTGCTGGTCACGCCAGACCCGCTGCACCGCCCCGGTGTTTGCTTTGAACCGGTGTTCGATTACGAGCAGGTGCTGGTGGTGACGAGCGATCATCCGCTGGCGGAAAATACCTGGGTAGAGCCAGAGCAGTTGGCGAGTGAAACATTGATCACCTATCCGGTAGCGCCGGAGCGGCTGGACATCTTCACCCGTTTCTTTTTGCCGGCTCACGCCGCGCCTGCGTTCCACAAAACGATTGAAACAACCGATATTATGCTGCAAATGGTCGCTGCCGGCCGCGGGGTGTCAGCGTTACCTCGCTGGCTAGTGGATGAATACGCCCAGAAAATGCCGCTTAAGGCGTTGCAGTTGGGTAAGGGTGGCATGCCGAAGCAGATATTTTTGGGCTTTCGGGAGCGTGACCGGGAGGTGGATTACTTGGTTGCGTTTATGAAGCTGGCCCGTAGCATTCGCTGGAACTAAGCTCTTCGGTTAAACTGCGCAAAAATTTTCAACAGGACACACAAATTATGAGCAATATTCCTGCGGATCTTAAATATCTTGATACTCATCAGTGGGTGCGGGTTGAGGCTGACGGCACAGCCACTGTTGGCATCACGGATTTTGCCCAGGAGCAGTTGGGTGATGTGGTTTATATTGGCGTTCCGGAAGTGGGAGTTACGGTCAATGGCGGTGAGGAAGCGGGTGTTGCGGAGTCGGTGAAGTCCGCCTCGGATGTGTTTAGCCCGGTGACTGGTGAGGTTCTTGAGGTGAATGAGAAGCTTGAGGATGAGCCGGAGATTGTTAATGAAGATCCTTATGGTGAAGGCTGGATGTTCAAGGTTAAGCTGGCGGATGAAGGTGAGCTGGATGGCCTGATGGATGCTGAAGCCTATGCTGAGCACGTAGCTTCAGAAGGCTAAGGTTTTAGATTGGTGCAAGCGTGTTTCCGGGGGCAGGCCTCCCGAAACACGCTCCTTCGGCACATCCATGTGACGCTTGGGCTCCGCCATCCTTGGCTCCGCACAGTTTCGGGAGGCCTGCCCCCGGAAACACGCCCCGATAATTTGCGGCCCTCTTAATGACAGAACTCTCAGGTAATTAACTAATGGATTTCCCGATTCTCTATCTGCGCAAAGGCGCAGAACGCCGTCTCCGTGCTGGCCATTTGTGGGTTTACAGCAATGAGGTGGATATCAAACGCAGCCCGTTAACCGAGTTCGAAGCCGGGGCTCAGGCTCAGTTGCGGGCGTCGAATGACAAGCCACTGGGTACGGTGTTTGTGAACCCCCATGCGTTGATCTGTGGTCGTTTGATCAGTCGGGAACCTTCCCAGGGTATGACGCCCAAGCGGTTGACGGATCGGATGGAGGCAGCGCTTTCGTTGCGGGAGCGGTTGTTTGATAAGCCGTTTTATCGCTGGGTGTTTGGTGACAGCGATGGGCTGTCTGGCCTGGTGGTGGATCGTTTTGATGACGTTGTGGTGGTGCAGATTTCCACCGCCGGTATGGAGCTGATGAAAGACGCCATTGTGCGGGCCGTTCAGCGTTTGGCGCATCCACGGGTGGTGGTGCTTAAGAACGATGGCAAGATGCGCAAGGTGGAAGGGCTGTCCGATTACGTGGAGTTTGCGCACGGGCCAGAGACCGACATTTTGCGGGTGGAAGAGAACGGAGCGCAGTTTGAGGTGCCGTTGGCTGGCGGGCAGAAGACGGGGTGGTTTTACGATCACCGGATGAACCGTCAGCGGCTGCAAGCCTATGCGCCGGGTAAACGGGTATTGGATGTGTTCAGCTACGTGGGTGGTTGGGGCATTCAGGCCGCGTGTGCCGGTGCTTCTCAGGTAACTTGTGTGGATGCTTCATCATCCGCGGTGGATTCGGTGCATCATAACGCCAAGCTGAACGGTCTGGATAATGTGGATACCATTGAAGGTGATGCCTTTGATGCTTTGAAAGCGCTGGCGGACGAGAAAGAGAAGTTCGATATTGTGGTGTTGGACCCGCCCGCGTTGATTCCGCGCCGCCGTGATCAGAAGGCTGGTGAGCAGGCTTATGCCCGATTGAATCAGCTGGGGTTGCGGTTGCTGGAACGTGACGGGTTGCTGGTGTCTGCTTCTTGCTCCATGCATTTGTCGCAGGAAAAGTTAATCGACATTATCCGCGGCAGTGGCCGTAAGATTGATCGGTTTGTGCAGTTGCTGGAGCAGGGGCATCAGGCGCCGGATCATCCGGTTGTGCCGGGGATTCCTGAAACGGATTACATCAAATCTTGCTTCGTGCGCTCGCTGACGGGTTTTTTGTAAAAAGGCGAGAGTTGCAGCCAATGTAGCTCGCCGGCGGGGCAGTCTTTCTGGGCTCGTCAAAATCAAGGATGATTTTGTCGAGCGTACAGGGATGTATTCACAGAGTATCCCGGAAAGACTGTCCCGTTGGTGAGCGGGCTAAGATGCTCGGAAGCCTCAGTCCCGAAGCGACATCACCGGCCAGCCATTCTCAGTAGCCAGTTTCTCCAGCGTTGGGTCCGGATCTACAGCCACCGGGTTCTGCACCAATTTCAGCAGTGGTACATCGTTGTGGGAGTCGCTGTAAAACCAAGCACCATCCAGAGTGTCATTGTAGGCCTCTAACCAGTCATTCAGCCGCACCACTTTGCCGTCCTGAAAGCTCGGTGTGCCCGCTACTTCTCCGGTAAACCGCCCGTTCACCAACTCCGGCTCGGTCGCAATCAGGTAATCCACACCCAAAAGCTCCGCAATCGGCTCGGTAATAAACCGGTTGGTGGCGGTAATGATCATCAGAGTGTGTCCCTGAGCACGGTGGTCGGCCAGCAATTTTGCGGCTTTCTCCAGCATCATTGGCTGCACTTTTTTCGCCATAAACGCTTCGCGCCAGGATTCCAGCTCTTCCATGCTGTGGGTGGACAGCGGTTGCAGTGCAAAACGCTGGTATTCGAAAACGTCCAGCTCGCCGTTCAGGTATTCCTGATAAAAGCGGTCGTTCGCTTGGCGATACGTTTCCGCATCCACCATGCCTTCTTCCACCAGAAACTCTCCCCATGCGTGGTCGCTGTCGCCGGCCAGCAAGGTGTTATCCAAATCAAAAATTGCGAGCGTCAAGCCGCGTCCTCCCATTGTCACAGGCTTTTGAGCAAAGCTGACAGTCTAGCACGGCTCTGGTGAGGTGTGGTGCACGCAGCAGCGTTTGCTGAACCATTGGGATTCTGTAAGAATGAGAGCAACTTGGACAAATTTCGCCGGTTGGAAACCCAGCCGGCCACCGACTATTACGAGGACTGTGCCGTGATCGACTCAGACGGTTTCAGACCCAACGTCGGAATCATTCTGGCCAACCACAGGGGCGAAGTTCTCTGGGCGAGGCGAATAGGGCAGGACTCCTGGCAATTTCCGCAAGGCGGTATAAATCCGAATGAGTCGCCTGAAGAGGCCTTGTACCGGGAGCTGGAAGAGGAAATTGGCCTTAGTGCCAATGATGTGGAGATCATCACATGTACACGAGGGTGGCTAAGGTATCGGCTGCCCAGAAGGATGGTACGCCACAACTCGCACCCCGTATGTGTGGGGCAAAAACAGAAATGGTTCCTGTTGCGGATGTTGTCACCAGATGCGCATGTTCGCGTAGATGGTACAGATTCACCTGAGTTCGACGGTTGGCAGTGGGTTAGCTACTGGTATCCGTTGGGACAAGTGATCTCATTTAAAAGAGAAGTGTATAGGCGCGCGCTGAGAGAACTGGCCCCCAGACTGTTTCACAATATGGAACAGTGGCAAAAAGGAGAGTCAAACCGGCGTTTGAAGGAACACCAAAAATGATGGAATAGCCCCATGCTCGGCATCTTGCGAAGTATTGTACAAGAGGTGAACAGCGCCCGTGACCTGAGCGAGGCGCTCGATATCATTGTTTCGCGAGTGCAGAAAGCAATGGGCACCGAAGTCTGTTCGGTCTACCTGCTCGACCCCGCCTCAAACCGATACATCCTGATGGCCACTGAGGGTCTTTATAAAGACGCGGTGGGCAATGTCAGTCTGGCGCACTCCGAGGGCCTTGTCGGGCTTGTGGGCTCCCGTGAGGAGCCGATAAACCTTGAAGACGCGCCTTCTCATCCCCGTTATCGTTACTTTCCGGAAACCGGTGAAGAGCGCTTTAGCTCATTCCTGGGTGTGCCCATCATTCACCACCGCGCCGTGTTGGGCGTTCTGGTCGTTCAGCAGCGCGAGAACTCCCGGTGTTTTGATGAGGGTGAAGAAGCCTTTTTGGTGACGATTTCTGCCCAGTTGGCCGGAGTGATTGCCCACAGCGAAGCCACCGGCGCCATCAGCGGTCTGTCATTAACTGGTGAAGAAGCCCACGACGTTTGTTTCAGCGGGGTGCCTGGCGCACCGGGGGTCGCGATCGGCACCGGTACCGTGGTGTATCCGTCAGCAGATCTCGATGTTGTCCCGGAGAAGCCTGCGGAAGATATTGACCATGAGCTGGAGCTATTTTGGAGCGCAGTTCAAGCGGTTAAAGAAGACATCGAGCGAGTTGCCAACCGTTTGGCATCCCAGCTTCGGCCTGAAGAGCAAGCACTGTTTGATGTGTACTTGCGAATGCTGGATGACGGCGCACTTCCCGGTGAAGTGGTCAGCAAAATTCAGGAAGGTATTTGGGCACAAGGTGCCCTGAAACAGGTCATTCAGCAGTACATTCGCCATTTCGAAATGATGGACGATTTGTATCTGCAGGAACGCATGGTGGATATTCGGGATCTTGGCCGCCGCCTGCTGTCGCATATGCAGGAAGGTGAACAAAAGCATCTGGAATACCCTGAGCGCACGGTTTTAGTCAGTGAAGAGCTGACCCCGGCGATGCTGGGCGAAGTGCCGAAAGGGCAATTGGTGGGATTGGTCTCGGTTAAAGGCTCCAGTAACTCCCACGTAGCCATCCTGGCGCGGGCCATGGGCGTGCCTACCGTGATGGGGCTTGTGGATATACCCGTCAACCAGCTCGGTGGTCGCGAGTTGGTGGTGGATGGTTTTGAAGGGCAAATCTTCGCTTCACCCTCTGCAGATCTTAGAGCGTTTTATCAGGCCATCTGTGAAGAAGAGGACGAACTGTTCCGTGGGCTGGAAGAGCTGCGGGATAAACCCTGTGAAACGCTGGATGGCCACCGGGTACCTTTACTGGTGAATACCGGCCTGATGACCGACGTGGTGCGGTCACTCTCTCACGGTGCGGAAGGCATCGGGCTGTACCGGACCGAAGTGCCGTTCATGATCAAAGACCGTTTCCCGTCCGAGCAAGAGCAGCGGGAATACTATCGGGAGCAGCTGGAAGCCTTTGCCCCTAACCCGGTCACCATGCGTACTCTGGACATCGGCGGTGACAAAGCGCTGACCTATTTCCCGATTCAGGAAGAAAACCCGTTTCTGGGCTGGCGCGGCATCCGGGTCACGCTCGATCACCCGGAAATTTTCCTGTTGCAGGTTCGGGCCATGCTCAAGGCCAGCGAAGGCCTGAACAACTTGCAAATCATGTTGCCCATGATCAGCAACGTCTCTGAGGTAGAAGAGTCGTTGCACCTGATCTACCGCGTTTATCACGAGGTGCGGGAAGAGGGATACGATGTCCATATGCCCAAAGTGGGGGTGATGATCGAAGTGCCGGCGGCGGTCTATCAGATCCGCGAACTGGCGGATCGTGTGGATTTCGTATCTGTTGGTTCCAACGACCTCACGCAATATCTGCTGGCAGTCGATCGCAACAACCCGCGGGTTGCTCAGCTTTATCATTCTTATCACCCCGCGGTATTGCAGGCGTTGGTGCGTATCGCGCAAGACACCCATGCTGTGGGTAAACCGGTGGGCATCTGCGGTGAGCTGGCGGGCGACCCGGGCGGAGCCTTGCTGTTGATGGCCATGGGGTATGATTCGCTGTCGATGAACGCGGCCAGTCTGCCGAAAGTGAAATCGGTGATTCGCAGTGTCGACCGGGAATGGGCCGTTCAATTGCTACAAGACGTTTTGCTGCTGGATTCGCCCCATGTCATAAAAAGCTGTGTCGATCTGGCGCTCCGAAACGCGGGCTTCGGCCGATACCTTCGTCCGGTGAAAACGCCAGTGTGTGAACAGACCGCGATTTAAGTATTGATTTAGCTGTTAGTGTGTTTACTCTAAAATCAATTGGTAGCTTAGTACTGTTAATCTGACCTGTAGTACCTACAAAGGATAGTTGATGACAGACGCGACCGAGCTCAAGCCAACACCCAAAATAGGCCTAGCCCTAGGGGGCGGAGGGCCGTTAGGTGGTATCTACGAGATCGGCGCATTGCGGGCTCTCGACGAAGCGCTCGATGGTCTCGACTTCAATGAGTTGAGTGTCTACGTTGGCGTAAGCTCTGGCTCTTTCGTTGCGTCCCACTTGGCTAATCAGGTAACCACTGCCCAGTTGTGCCGGATTTTCGTGCGTAACGAGGCTGAGGTGCATCCCTTCCATCCAGATGTTTTCTACCGCCCTGCGTTTCGTGAGATCGGCAGTCGTTTGTTGGCCGTTCCCAAGCTTCTAAGCACGGCGATCCGTCGATTCATTAACAACCCTTATGATCAAAGCCTGCTGGAAGCGCTGACGATTCTTGCTCAGGCGGCACCCGCGGGATTGTTTGATAACGAAGGCTTGCACGAATACCTGCGCCGGGCGTTTACCATGCTGGGCCGTACTAACGATTTCCGGCAGCTAAAGCGCAGCCTGTACGTTGTAGCAGCGGATGTGGAGAGCACGGATGCGGTGTGCTTTGGTGCGCCCGGTTTTGACCATGTGCCTATTTCCAAAGCCGTTCAGGCCAGCACCGCTTCCCCGGGCTTGTATGTGCCGGTGGAGATTGATGGCCGTTATTATGTCGATGGAACTCTGAGAAAAGGCTTGCATGCATCCGTGGCTTTCGAGGATGGAGCTGACTTGGTATTCGCGATTAACCCGCAAGTGCCGATCGATGCCAGCGCTGCGGTGCGTGCGGGTTCTTTGAAGGCCGGTGAACTGACACATTCCGGTATGCCGAATATGTTATCTCAGACCTTCCGCACCATGGTGTATTCGCGGATGCAGTCGGGAATTGCCCAGTACGCCAGAGATTATCCGGATAAAGAAATCCTGCTGTTCGAACCCACGCGGGACGACGCCAAACTGTTTTTCTCTAACGTGTTCAGCTTCCAGAGCCGCCGCATGGTGTGTGAGCACGCCTATCAGATGACCCGTAGGGATCTTTTGAATCGAGCGGATGAGCTGGAACCCAAGCTGGCGAAGTACGGCATCAAACTTCGCAGAGACCGGCTGGAAGATGAACAACGCACCATCAGTACAAGTCTTTACGGTGAACTGCTGCCCTTATACGTGGCGAAAGGCCGTAAGAAACAGGCGGAGAAGGGTCGTTTAGCAACCGGGCTCAGCAACGTCACGCACTTGTTTTCCAAGGCGGAATAACGCGTTAACTTTGGAAAACTAAGCAGGCACAAAAAAGCCCGGATGATTGACGTCATCCGGGCTTTTTATTGAGCGCTGGGCGGTTACAGAATGAACCGGCTCAGGTCTTCATCTTCGGCGAGTTCGCCAAGTTTTTCGTCGACATACGCAGCGGTGATTTCAAAACCATCGGTCACCTCGTCACCGGCTTCGAACGACAGGCTTTCCAGCAGACGTTCAAGCACCGTGTGTAGTCGGCGAGCACCGATGTTCTCGGTGGTTTCGTTCACCTTACAGGCGATCTCTGCGATGCGGGCAATGGCGTCTTCCGCGAAGTTCAGCTTCACGCCTTCTGTGCCCATCAGTGCTTCGTACTGCTGCACCAGAGAGGCATCCGGCTCGGTCAGAATCCGCTTGAAATCATCCGGCGTCAGCGCTTGCAGTTCTACGCGGATGGGTAGACGGCCCTGCAGCTCGGGAATCAAATCCGACGGCTTGGACAGGTGGAAAGCGCCTGAAGCGATGAACAGAATGTGATCGGTCCGAACCGCGCCGTATTTGGTGCTGACGGTGCTGCCTTCAATCAGCGGCAACAGGTCACGCTGAACGCCTTCTCGGGACACGTCCGACGAGGTGTTTTCTGAGCGCTTGGCAACCTTATCGATTTCGTCCAAGAATACGATGCCGTTCTGCTCAACAGCCACCAGAGCCTTCTGTTTGATTTCTTCTTCGTTCACCAGCTTGGCCGCTTCTTCTTCCTTCACGCGCTTCATGGCATCAGCCACTTTCATCTTGCGAGTTTTGCGCTTATCAGAAGCCATGCTCGAGAACATGCTTTGCAGCTGGTTGGTCATCTCTTCCATGCCAGGCGGCGCCATGATCTCTACGCCAGGCCCACTGCTTCGCAGGTCAATGTCGATCTCTTTGTCGTCGAGTTCGCCTTCCCGAAGTTTTTTGCGGAACATCTGGCGGCTGGCGGAATCGTTGTTGCGGGCACTGTCTTCGTTAAAGTCGCGCGCAGGCGGCAACAGAGCGTCCAGAATGCGGTCTTCTGCTGCATCCAGGGCCTGATTCTCGTGGCGCTTCATTTCCTTCTCACGGAGCATTTTAACGGCCATATCCGCCAGATCACGGATGATGGATTCCACATCTCGGCCGACATAACCCACCTCGGTAAACTTGGTGGCTTCTACCTTCAGGAAGGGGGCATCGGCCAGTTTGGCCAAGCGCCGTGCGATTTCGGTTTTACCCACACCGGTGGGGCCGATCATCAGAATGTTTTTCGGGGTAATTTCATCGCGCAGGCTGCTGTCTAGCTGCATCCGGCGCCAACGATTACGCAAGGCGATGGCTACGGCGCGCTTGGCCTCTTGCTGGCCCACGATGTGTTTGTTCAGTTCGTGAACGATTTCACGGGGAGTCATTGCAGACATGGTCGCTCCGGTCAGTCTTTGATGGGCAGCACTTCCAGAGTGCGGTTCTGGTTGGTGTAGATGCAGATGTCGCCAGCAATCTCCAGAGCCTTCTCGGCGATTTCGTGTGCACTCAGGTCGGTGTTTTCCAGCAGGGCTCTAGCCGACGCTTGGGCGAAGGGCCCGCCGGAACCGATGGCAATCAGGCCTTGTTCTGGCTCGATCACATCGCCATTACCGGTAATGATTAGTGAGGCGGTCTTGTCGGCTACGGCCAGTAAGGCCTCGAGCTTTCTCAGGGCGCGGTCGGAGCGCCAGTCTTTGGCAAGCTCTACGGCGGCTCGGGTTAGGTTACCCTGATGCTTTTCAAGCTGGGCCTCGAAGCGTTCGAAGAGGGTAAATGCGTCGGCAGTGCCGCCGGCGAACCCTGCAATGACCTGGCCGTTATACAGCCGGCGAACCTTGCGGGCGTTGCCTTTCATGACGGTGTTGCCCAGTGAAACCTGGCCATCACCTCCCATGGCGACTTCGTCGTCACGACGGACGGAAACAATCGTAGTCATTTTGGCTCCAGTTGCCTGATGAAGATTGGTATTCAGACGTTATGGAGGCGGTTGAGTTGAATTCAACCTTTTTTGGGAATCTTTCGAACCAGAGGTTGGATATTAATGCCGACCAGCTTATCGACAGCGGAGTTCATCTGGCTCCGTGAGGTGAAGGGGCCAACATTCACGCGGTACCACTCGCTGCCGTTGTCCTGAACCACGTGCTGGACGTGAGCGCGCAGCCCTTGGAAGGCGATTTGAGCACGCTGACGTTCGGCATCTTGCTTGCTACGGAAGGAGCCGGACTGTACCACGTAGTCGTAGGCCTGTTTGGCGGGCCCAGGTGTGTACTCATCGACCTTCGGCGGAACCACTTCGGATTCGGGTAGCATTTCGTAGAAGCGGAAATCACGCTCCTTGCGGGCCGTTTGCGCCGGGGGCTGACTCTTGGTGGCTTTGGGTTGTGTTTGTTGGGCCTGCGAGGGTGTTGGCTGTCGAACCTCCTGTCCCGCAGGCAGAGTGTTCAAGTACACAATGAAGCCAATAAAGCCGCCGACAGCGGCCAGAGATAGAATCCACTTCACAGACAAACCGCCCTGTTGGGAGTGCGAAGGTGCACTGCGTTTCGGCTTTGGCTTAGCCTTAGCCTTGTTGCTTGGCTGGGCCGTTCGCTTTCGGGGCGCGGCAGCACCTTTGCCGGAAGGGCGGTCTTTCTTGGCATAATCTCTGGCCATGAGCTGCTTACATCTCCTCTGGGGCGCTTACGCCCAGCAGGCCTAAGCCGTTCTCGATGACTTGGCGCACGGCTAGGTACAAGCTCACTCGAGCATCACGAAGGGCGGTGTCTTCGATCAGCACCTTGTGCGCGTTGTAGTAGGTATGGAACTGGCCTGCCAAGTCACGCAAATAGTGAGTCAGGTGATGCGGTTCGCGCTGAGCCGCGGAATTGGCAATCAATTCCGGGTACTTCGCCAACTGGTTTGCCAGTTCCTTTTCTTCGTCCAGCGTCAGCAGGCTCAGGTCGCCGATGCATTCTGTGCGGCCACGCTGAACGCCTTCGGCTTCCAGCTTGCGCAATACGCTGCAGATCCGAGCGTGGGCATATTGGATGTAATACACTGGGTTTTCATTGGTCTGGGAGCGGGCCAGATCGATATCGAAGGTCAACTGGGAATCAACGCGGCGCGCGGCCAGGAAGAAGCGAGTGGCATCGCGGCCCACTTCGTCGATCAAGTCACGCACGGTCACGTAGCTACCCGCACGTTTGGAAATTTTCACTTCCTGCCCGGAGCGGGTGACCATGACCATCTGATGCAGAACATAGTCAGGCCAGCCCTGAGGGATGTCTGCTTTCAACGCCTGCAAGCCAGCCCGCACCCGCGTGACGGTGGAGTGGTGGTCAGCACCTTGCTCGTTGATCACGGTGGTGAAGCCGCGCTGCCACTTGTCCAGGTGATAGGCGACGTCTGGCAGGAAGTAGGTGTAGCCACCGTCTTTCTTGCGCATCACGCGGTCTTTATCGTCGCCAAACTCGGTGGTTTTCAGCCACATGGCGCCTTCGTGCTCGTAGGTGTAGCCATTAGCCTTCAAGCGCTCAACGGTGGCTTCTACCTTGCCGTCTTCGTACAAAGATGATTCAAGGAAATACACATCAAACTGAACGCCGAAGGCTTTCAGGTCGAGATCCTGTTCCCGGCGCAGATAGGCAACGGCAAACTCGCGAATGGCGGCTTGGTCATCCGGGTCGGCCTTAGCGGTGACTTCACGGTCGTCCGCGACCACGGTCTCACCGGCCAGGTAGGCATTGGCCACATCAACAATGTAATCGCCCCGGTAACCGTCTTCCGGCCAGCTTTCGTGCTCTGGCGTCAGGCCTTTAACCCGGGACTGAACCGACAGGGCCAGATTATTGATCTGGGCACCGGCGTCGTTGTAGTAGAACTCACGGGTAACATCGTACCCGTTGGCTTCCAGCAGGCGGCACAAGCAGTCGCCGATCGCGGCGCCACGGCCATGACCCACGTGCAGCGGGCCGGTGGGGTTGGCCGAAACAAACTCCACCTGAACTTTCTCGCCCTTGCCGTTGCTGTTACGGCCAAACTGTTCCGCCTCATCCAGAATCGTGTTCACGATGCCGAACGCGCTGGCGGTGCTCATGAAAAAGTTGATAAACCCGGGCCCGGCAATCTCCACCTTTGAAACCGCATCACTTTCAGGCAGCGCGGCGATTAAATCCTCGGCCAGTTTGCGCGGGGGGCAGCCAGCAGCTTTGGAAGCCACCAATGCGATGTTACAGGCGTAATCCCCGTGGGATTTGTCCTTGGTGTTGCCAACCTGAGGAGTGAAGGTTTGATCAGCCGGCAAAGTGCCTTCGGATTGAAGGGTGGCCAGTGCAGACTGGAGAAGCTCGGATACGGTCTCTTTCATGCGTCAGATGACTCGGTTTTCAGAAGAGTGGGTGTCAGGGCAGGGCGCCCGTTGAAAATAGAAGAGGCGTATTATCGCGGAAAGTTGGAGTGTAAGCAAAAAGCATACGGGGATCACCTAGTCCTCATCAGCCCGTTTCCTGCGGGTCCACATCCACCATCCATTTTGTGTGGCTGGGTAACTTGGCTTCGTCCAAGTGCTGGCACAGGTAGGTGAGTAATCGGTTGAGCTGTTTGCGGTGATCGCTTACCAGTATGAGCTGTGCTCGGTGGCGATCGGCTTTTCGCGCGATGACGGCGGGAAGTGGGCCCCAAACTTCAATGCCGGGTATGCTGGCCATGGGTTTCAGCGAGTCCAGAAGTTGTAGGCTGTTTTGCATGGAGTCGGCTTCTGCGCGCAGTATGGCCATGGCGCGGAAGGGAGGGAGTAGCCCGGATTCCCGCTCGGCCAGAAGCTGGTCTGCGATGGCTGGGTAATTGCCCTGGCATAGGGCGTTCAGCAGCGGGTGGTCGCTGTGGCAGGTCTGGATGAGCACTTTCCCGGGTTTTTCGCCGCGGCCAGCGCGGCCGCTGACTTGCAGCAGGGTCTGAATCATTTGCTCTGGGGCGCGGAAGTCTACGCTGAATAAGCCACCGTCGGCGTTGACCACGGTGACTAAGGTTACGTTAGGGAAGTCGTGGCCCTTGGCGAGCATTTGAGTGCCCACCAGAATGCAGGGCTCGCCACTGTTTACCTGTTTTAGTATGGCTTGAATGCTGCCTTTGCGCTGTGTGCTGTCTCTATCTACCCGAACGATGGGGGTGTCGGGGAATTGTTCAGCCAGCGTTTCTTCGGTGCGTTCGGTGCCTTGGCCTACAGGCTTGAAGTTTTCGCTTTTGCATTTTGGGCAGGTGTGGCTTGCGGCCGTTTGGTAGTCGCAGTGGTGGCAACGCATGGCTCGGTCGCGCCGGTGGTAGGTCAAACGCGTGTCGCAGCGAGGGCATTCTTCCATGTGGCCGCAGTCAAAGCACATCATGATGGGGGCGAAGCCTCGGCGATTCACGAATACTAGCGCCTGTTCACCTCTATCCAGTGTTTCCTTTATAGCCGTCAGTGCAGGGCGGGCCAGTCCGGCTTCCAGCGGGCGGCTGCGAATATCCAAGAGAGTGAGTTCGGGTGGCTTGGCGTTGCCGGCCCTTTGTTCCAGGCGGGCAAGGTTGTATTTGCCTTGGCTGGCGTTGTGCCAGGACTCCAATGAAGGCGTTGCAGAACCGAGAATGACCGGGCATTGATTCAGGTGAGCGCGGTACACAGCCACGTCGCGGCCGGAGTAGCGAAAGCCTTCGCCCTGTTTGTATGAGTTGTCGTGCTCTTCATCCACGATGATGGTGCGAAGGTTGGTAAAAGGAAGCAGTACGGCCGATCGGGTGCCAATAAGGATGATCGGTTCGCCGTTGCGAATTTTTAGCCAAGTGCTCAGGCGTTCGCTGTCGTTAAGGGCGGAGTGCCAAACCTGAATACGGTTGCCGAAGTAGCGGCGGAATCGGGCGACGGTTTGTGGTGTCAGGTTGATCTCGGGTACCAGTACCAGCGCTTGTTCGTCGTGCTGCAACCGCGTTTTTAGATAGTGCAGGTAAAGCTCGGTTTTTCCGCTACCGGTGATGCCAAACAACAAACTTGCTGAAAACGCCTTGGTGTTAGCTGGTAACTTTTCGGCGGCCTTCTGTTGGGCTTCAGAAAGAATGGGGGCTGGTAGCGCGGCCTCTGGCGCCTCTGGCTGCACGTTTTTGGCGGCGTTTTGCTGAAGCAGTTCTTTTTGCTCTAGAGAGCGAATCTGAGCTCGGCTGTACCCGGACTGCACCAGTGCGCTGGAGGTGATGCCGGGCGAGGTTTTAATGGTATTAAATAGCGCGACCAGCCGGTGGGCATTTGCAGGTAGTGCGGCTTGGTCTGTGGCGGTCTGCCAGTGCTCGTCTGGCTTTAGCTCCGCGGGCCTGCCGCGCCGAAGTGCCGGGGGGAGGGCGGTAAACAGGCATTCGCCAAGCGGGTGTTGGTAATAGTCGCTGGCCCACGCGAGTAAGCGAAAGGTGTTGTCCGGTAGCGCTGCCCACGGCTCGAGTGCCGTCTGTATGGGTTTTAGGGTGATGCCTTCCGGAGGTTGTACGCCGGTTTCAACCACGAGTCCGGTCAGTGTCTGGCGGCCAAACGGCACCTTGACGCGCTGGCCGGGGGTTAGTCGCAGTTGGTCGGGAATCTGGTAATCGAACAGCCGGCGCAAAGGGCGGTTCAAGGCGATGCGTGCGGTTTTGGGCTGTGTCACGGTATCTGCGTATCCTGAAAATCGGTGATGTAGCGCCGGCTGATGGTTTTGATGCAATAGACACTGCGGAAGATACTTGCCTGTGGCCAGCTTTGCCAGTAAGATTCGCGGTCTGTTTCTGGCCGGGCGTGGTAGTGCGCGGTCTTTCAATTGATTCAAAATTGCGGTGCCTGACCCCAATAAGCGGTTTATCCGGCGGTGATCAGGTAGCGGCATGCCCGAAAGAGGTTCGCCATGAAAGAAGGTATTCATCCTAAGTACGAAGACATCACTGCTACCTGTTCTTGCGGTAACGTGATCAAGACCCGCTCTACTGTTGGTCACGACCTGCAGTTGGACGTATGCTCCCAGTGCCACCCGTTCTACACTGGTAAGCAGAAGGTTATGGACACCGGTGGTCGTATCGATAAGTTCAACAAGCGTTTCGGTGGTCGTATCGGTGCTAAGAAAGACTGAGCTTAGCCGAAATGTAAAAAGGCGCCTGCGGGCGCTTTTTTTGTGCTTGAAATTTGGCCAGCAATGTATGGCATAAGCAAAATGCCCTATTGACTGGTTATAAAATATTCGGGTTTAGCTTGTCGTTTTTGGACGGGCGCGCCATAATGTCGCGCTCCGTCGACCTGAGGTCAGGCGGCTTTTACTTTTAAACGTGACAAACGGAACAGTGGCAATGTCTCAAGATCTGAAAGAAGCAGCCCTTGAATATCACGCCAAACCGCGGCCGGGTAAGCTGAGTGTAGAAGTCACTAAGCCTACTCAAACAGCTCGCGATCTATCTCTGGCGTACAGTCCTGGAGTTGCCGAGCCGGTCCGCGAGATCGCGAAGGACCCCGAGAACGCATACAAATATACAGCCAAGGGTAACTTGGTCGCCGTTATTTCTGACGGTACCGCTATCCTGGGCCTGGGTAACCTCGGTCCTCTGGCGAGCAAGCCGGTAATGGAAGGCAAAGGCGTACTGTTCAAGCGCTTTGCCGGAATTGACGTGTTCGATATCGAAGTTAATTCCGAAAGCCCGCAAGCGTTTATTGAAACTGTTGAGCGCATCGCGGACACCTTTGGTGGCATCAACCTGGAAGACATCAAGGCGCCTGAGTGCTTTGAAATTGAGCGCGCGCTGATTGAAAAGTGCAACGTGCCCATCTTCCACGATGACCAGCATGGTACGGCGATCGTAACTGCGGCCGGCATGATCAATGCTCTTGAGCTGCAGGGCAAAAACATTGAAGACGCGAAGATTGTTTGCTTAGGTGCTGGCGCAGCAGCCATTGCCTGCACGAAGCTGCTGATCAGCTGTGGTGCTCGCTCTGAAAACATCTACATGCTCGACCGTAAGGGTGTGATCCACTCTGGTCGTGATGATCTGAACCAGTACAAAGCGATGTTTGCGAACGAAACAGACAAGCGCACACTGGATGATGCTATCGATGGCGCAGACGTATTCTTGGGTCTGTCCGGTCCTGATCTTCTGACAGCTGAACAGCTGAAGAAGATGGCTGCGAACCCGATCGTGTTTGCTTGCTCTAACCCGGATCCGGAAATCAATCACGAGCTGGCTATGTCCACCCGTGATGACTTGATCATGGCCACTGGTCGTTCGGACTACCCGAACCAGGTGAACAACGTGTTGGGCTTCCCGTTCATCTTCCGTGGTGCTCTGGACGTTCGCGCGACCTGCATCAATGAAGAAATGAAAGTAGCGGCGGTCAACGCTATTCGTGAGCTGGCGAAAGAGTCTGTTCCTCAGGAGATCTGTGAAGCCTACGGCGTAGATAGCCTGGAATTCGGTAAGGACTACATCATTCCGAAGCCGATGGATGTTCGCTTGCTGGAAGTTGTGCCTGCTGCGGTAGCTCGCGCTGCTGTAGATTCTGGTGTGGCAGGGCAACCTTATCCTGCGCACTACCCGCTGAAGTCTATGGACGACATCATCTAACTCCGATGTAGTTCAGCTTCATGCATAAAAAACCGGCGGTGATCCCGCCGGTTTTTTTATGGTTGCTTGTCTTGTCTTGGCGTTCCCGGCTTAGAAAATCTGCCGGGAAAAGCTTTCCGGGGCGCCGCCTGAAGGGCTGCCAAGCTCATCAGCGGTTAGCGGAGCCGGAACATTCTCTTCTTTGAATAGCTCGAAAACGCCTTCTTCATCTGGGTGTGCGCGTGCGCCAGTTTCCGGGTTGATGCGAATGTTGGCTAGGCCGTTGGGCCGAGGCATTAGCGAAGGCGGGGTGTCGGCCAAAGCAACTTTCATGTAGTCGATCCAAATCGGTAACGCGGTGCTGGCGCCGTACTCTCCACGCCCCAGCGGTGCCGGTTGATCAAAGCCAACATAAACCGTAGTGGCTACGCTGTGGTTGTAACCGGCGAACCAAGTGTCTTTCTGCTCATTCGTGGTGCCGGTTTTTCCTGCTAAGTCGCTGCGGCCCATGGCGTTGGCGCGGCGGCCTGTGCCTTTTCGGATCACGTCTTGCATGATCGAGTGCATGATGTAAACCGAGCGGGTATCTGCCAGTTTGCGCATGATTCTGGGGCTTTCAGGATTTCGTGAGGCCGGAAGGGTGATGCCGGCAGTTTCCGGCAGGGCGTCATTGGATTCTGTGATTTCGAGAGCATTGCTGTGCTGCTCTTCAAGTTGGTCGCAATTGTGGTCGCACAGAATCGTTTCCGGTGCTTCATAAATCACCGTGCCGTTGGATTCGCGAATACTTTCGATCAAATAGGGTTGTACGTCATAGCCGCCATTGGCAATGACCGCAAAGCCGCGAGCCAGATCCATGGGCGTAAGCAGGCCGCTTCCTAGCGACAGTGACAAGTTTGCCGGCATGTTGTCGGTAGGGAGTTTAAGTTGCTCGAGATAGTCCAGCGTAGTGCGAATGCCCAGATCGCGCAGTAGTCGAATCGACACCAGGTTGCGCGAGCGGTACAGGCCTTTGCGCAAGGTTGTTGGTCCGTAGAATTGGCCGGATGCATTTTGGGGGCGCCAAGTGCCTTCAAGATCGGAGTTATCAAGCACGATTGGCGCATCGTTATAAATGGTGGCTGGGGAGCGACCATTCTCGAGGGCGGCCAGGTACAAGAAGGGCTTAAACGTGGAGCCTGGTTGGCGCTTTGCCTGTGTCGCCCGGTTGTATTTGCTTTGTCCGAAGCTGTAGCCGCCGGTGAGTGCTTCAATGGCGCCGGTCTTGGCGTTCAGAGAGATGAGCGCGCCTTCTACATTCGGTACTTGAGCCAGGGCAACGCTTTGCGTGACAGCCGTTGCGTCTTCGGAGGGCTTTTCGGAGTTGAGAGCTTTTACATAAATGACATCGCCAACGCTGACGACGTCAGACGGCTTTTTCGGTTCCGGGCCGGTAAGGCTTTCCGTGCGGTGCCGGCGTGCCCACTTCATGGTGTCAAATGCGATTTTGGTGGGGCCGAGGGCACGGGTATGAGTCTCAACGACGCCGTTCTTGTCATCGATTGCAGTCACGATGGCCGGGATCAAGCTCTCCACGCTAGAGTAGTTGGCAAGCTCTCCCGAGAGTTCGGCGAGTGTCATGCCATCGATGTCAATTTGTGCGATGGCACCCCGGAAACCGTGGCGGCGGTCGTAATTTTCGAGGCCCGCTCTTAATGAATCGGTTGCGGTTTGCTGTTTCAGACCGTTGACGGTCAGGGTGACGCTATAACCATCTGTATACGCGGTGTCGCCGAATCTGCGGACCATTTCGGATCGTGCCATCTCTGCGACGAAGTCGGCATCGACGTCTGTGTCTCGAGCGTTGTAGCTGGCGGTGATGGGTGCTCCGGCGGCCAGTTCACGAGCGTCGCTGGTAATGAAACCCAGGCTCTCCATGCGACCGAGTATCCAATTGCGGCGCACAAGGGCGCGTTCCGGGTCGGCGATCGGGTTATAGGCTGAGGGGGCTTTGGGAAGGCCGGCCAGCATCGCCATCTGTGCGAGTGATAGTTCGTTAACAGGTTT
This sequence comes from Marinobacter sp. SBS5, assembly GCF_048285575.1. NCBI lineage: Bacteria > Pseudomonadati > Pseudomonadota > Gammaproteobacteria > Pseudomonadales > Marinobacteraceae > Marinobacter > Marinobacter sp. SBS5. Next base: position 26,311 of record NZ_JBLWAZ010000005.1, read on the forward strand.
GTCGTAATACACTTGAGCGGCGGCGGAAATGCCGTAGGCACGATTGCCTAAATAAATCTTGTTCAAATACAGCTCAAAAATCTTCTCTTTGCTCAGTTCTCGCTCAATTTGAATGGCCAGAAGTATCTCGCTGAACTTGCGGATGAAGGTCCGGTCGCGTGACAAAAAGTAATTTTTTGCAACCTGCATGGTGATGGTGCTGCCCCCGGATTGAATCGATCCGGTGGAGACCAGTTCGATCGCAGCCCGTGTCAGGCCTTTGATGTCTACTCCGAAGTGCTCGTAAAAACGGGAGTCTTCCGCGGCCAGAAAGGCTTGTAACTGAAGTGTAGGGATCTGTTCGATTGTGACCGGCGTCCTTCTCTTTTCGCCGAATTCTGCTATTAATTTGTTGTCATTGCTGTACACCCGCAGAGGCGTTTGCAGTTTGACGTCGAGCAGTTGTTCGACAGGAGGCAGGCTTGGTCGCAAATAAAGATACAGGCTTGCAGACATTATGACGGCGACACTCAGGCCGGTAAGAATGATCCAGGCAAAAACACGAGATGTACGCATCAAATGAGACATTTTTTTCTGACATCTGTTAGATATAGGTCTATTATTTGAGAAATTGCTTTAGGAAGGTTTGGCGGCCTTCCGGCGTGCAACGTCTCCCGTAGATTCGAGAGATTGCATTGTAGACGGAATGAATAAGAAATTCTCTTACATATAAAACAGATAAAAGCAGGGAAACTGCTTAAAACTAAGAGAGCGATCTCGGAACTTCTGTCGCTAACAGGCAAGAGGCCGGGGGGCTCCAACGCCGGGTGTATTCAACCAGGTATAGGGTGAGCGCGTGTTCGGATTGATAGGAAAAAAATCCAGTTCTGTTCTTGGGGTTGATGTCAGCTCCAGTTCAGCAAAACTCCTCGAACTGTCAAAGCAGGGCGACCGTTACAGGGTCGAAAGCTACGCTGTTGAGCCCCTTCCGGCCAACGCAGTTGTCGAGAAAAACATTACAGACGTAGAGGCGGTGGGCGAAGTGCTCAAGCGTGTTGCGTCTAAGTCCCGCACTAGTGTCAAACAGGTGGCTGTTGCAGTCTCCGGTTCGGCGGTCATCACCAAAGTGATTCAAATGGATTCCGGCCTCAATGAATTTGAGATGGAAGACCAGATTGCTTTGGAAGCGGATCAATACATTCCATATCCCCTTGATGAAGTAGCAATCGATTTCGAAGTACAAGGGCCTTCCGAAAGCAATCCGGATCAGGTCGATGTGCTTCTTGCTGCTTGTCGGAAAGAAAACGTCGACGTTCGGGAAGACGCTCTCGAAATCGCAGGCTTGAACGCAAAGGTTGTCGATGTTGAAGCCTACGCCCTTGAGCGGGCCTACGAGCTGATCGAGCCGCAGCTGGATTCTCAGGGCGAAGAGTTGGTCGTGGCCATCGTAGACATCGGTGCAACCATGACCACCCTCAGTGTTCTGGCCGAAGGTAAGACGGTTTACACCCGGGAGCAGATCTTTGGTGGTAAACAGCTTACTGAGGAAATTCAGCGTCGGTACGGCTTGTCGACAGAAGAAGCGGGGCTGGCCAAAAAACAAGGTGGCCTGCCGGATGATTATGAGGCCGAAGTGCTAAACCCGTTCCGGGAAGCGGTTGTCCAGCAGGTGGCACGAGCGCTGCAATTTTTCTTCGGCGCAAGCCAGTACAACGCTGTGGATTACGTGGTTTTGGCGGGTGGTACAGCTTCGATTCAGGGCCTTACCGAAATGGTCGAAGAGAAAACAGGGACGCCTACGTTGGTTGCTAACCCGTTCGCCGATATGGCTGTGGGGTCCCGGGTGAATGCATCCTCGCTGAGCAATGACGCTCCATCGTTGATGATTGCCTGTGGTCTGGCGATGAGGAGTTTCGACTGATGGCAAAAATTAACCTCAGACCCTGGCGCGAAGAACTGCGCGCGGAGAAGCAGAAGCAGTTTGTGGTGATGATGTTGGGCGCCGTGATTATTGCGGCCGGCTTGGTGTTTTTGTGGAAAACAGATACGGATAACCGAATCGCTTACCAGCAGTCCCGCAATGCCTACATTGAGACAGCAGCGAAGCAGCTTGATAAGCAGATTAAAGAAATTGAAAACCTTAAGCGTCAGCGCGATGAGCTACTCGCCCGGATGAAGGTTATTCAAGATCTGCAAGGCAAGCGTCCGGTGATTGTTCGGGTGTTTGACGAGTTGGTTCGGACGCTTCCGGATGGGGTGTTCTTCACCGATCTTAAGAAGACGGGTGAACGTCTGGATATCGTCGGGATGGCAGAATCTAACAGTCGGATTTCCAATCTGATGCGTCAGTATGACGATTCCGAGTGGTTTACGGGACCAAACCTCAGCAACGTTGCTGCCGCAGATAATCGTCGTGCTGGCTACAGTCAGTTCAATCTATCGGTTCAGCAGAAAACGCCAGAGCCCGAAGGGGAGGATAAATAATGAGCCTCGCGGACTCACTGAAAAGTCTTAACGAATTCGATATCAACGATCTGGATGTCAATAATGCAGGTATTTGGCCTGCACCGATCAAGGCAATTGTGTTCCTCTTGGTGTTTGGCTTGATTCTGGGCGGCGGATATTGGTTTTTTATTAAAGACCAGTACGTGCAGCTGGATCGAGTGGCGCAAAAAGAGCAAGAGTTAAAGCAGCAGTATGAGCGGAAGGCCTATCGGGTGGCCAACCTGGAAGTGTTCAAAGCTCAAATGGTCGAAATGGAAGAAACCTTTGGAGCTCTGGTCCGCCAGTTGCCAAGTGAAACCGAGGTGCCGGGCTTGTTGGAAGATATTACCAATACAGCGCTAGGTAATGGTCTGAGTTTGCAGGAAGTGAAATTACAGCCAGAACGCCGGAGAGACTTCTACTCTGAACTTCCTATTAATGTGCGGGTTTCAGGTTCATATCACGAGCTGGCTTCGTTCGTGAGCAGTGTGGCAAGTCTGCCGCGAATTGTTACGCTGCACGATTTGACGATTAAACCAATCGGTGGAAATGGCGAGCGACTTGATATGCAAGTTGTAGCCCGTACCTACCGTTACCGGGCTGGAGAGTAAGCATGGCAAAGAAGCATGCAGGAAAAGCCTGGCTGGGTGTGTGTCTGGCGTCGTTGTTGACGGCTTGTTCCCAGGGAAATGGCTTCTCGGATTTGGACAAGTTTATGGCGGATACCCGGGCGAAACCCCGGGGGCACGTTGAGCCCTTGCCAGAATTCAAGGCCTATGAGGCCTTCAGTTATTCGGCGGCCGATCGCAGGGCACCGTTTGAGCCGCCCGTTGATGTTCAGCTCACCATGGTGGACGAAAAACCTATCACCGATGTCGAGCCGGATCTTGATCGCCCGAGAGAGGTGCTCGAGAACTTTGATCTGAAATCGCTGACTATGGTGGGAACCTTGGAAGGCTCTGGCGGAAGCCTTTATGCCTTGGTGCGGGATGGCGCATCAGGCATTCATCGAGTGCGGGTTGGGAACTACATGGGGCAAAACTATGGCCGTATCGTAGGTGTCAGTGAAACGCGCATCGAACTGATTGAAATCGTTCCGAATGGCCGGGGTGGATGGGTTGAACGCCCCCGCTCCTTGTCTTTGGATGAGGGCTCAGGAGCGGCAGGATGATGAATACAAGAAATATGCAAGAACAAACAGGTTTAGGGTCGAGGCTAGCGATGTTCAAAAAACTTAATGTCTCCGTAGGTATTATTGCCGTGGGGTTATGGAGCAGCCTGGCCAGCGCGGTCACGCTGCAAGACGTATCGTTTTCGTCGCTGCCGGGTGAACGCTTGGAAGTGACCATGGAGTTTGATGGAACTCCGCCGGAGCCGACGGGTTACACCATTGAGCGGCCGGCGCGGATTACCGTTGACCTGAAAGATACAACGAGCGCAATTAATAAGCGCAGCATTCCACTTGGCTCTGGTAATGCTCAGAGCGTGACCGTTGTGGAAACCAAAGATCGCACCCGTTTGATCTTCAATCTGGTTGAATTGGTTCCGCACGAGACGGTGAGAAATAACAATTCGCTGGTGATGACGATCGGTGGTGCCGCTTCGTCGGTCGCTGCGACATCCACTGCGTCACAAACGACTGTTTCTGCTCAGACGGGTGGAAATGCGTTGGCGGGCATCGATTTCCGAAGAGGGAAAGCCGGCGAAGGGCGGGTGATTGTTGACTTGGGCAGCAGTTCTTCAGCGGTTAACTTGACTGAGCTGGGTGGACGCATCCGTCTGACGATGCCGGATCTGGATGTGCCGGTTAATCTTCGACGTCGTCTGGATGTGACGGACTTTGCAACACCTGTCACTCGCATCGACACCTTTGTGGAAGACGGCAATGCCGTTGTAGAAATTCGTCCGGAAGGGGATTACGACTACATCGCTTATCAGTCTGGCCGCGAATTCACCGTAAGCGTTGAGGAAATATCTCAAGAAGAAGCGGAAACGCGTCGCGAAGAGAAGTTCCCGTATACCGGTGAGAAGTTGTCTCTCAACTTCCAGGACATCGAAGTTCGCTCGGTATTGCAGCTGATTGCTGACTTCACCGGCCTGAACCTGGTGGCGAGTGACACTGTGGGCGGAAGCATCACACTTCGCTTGCAGAACGTACCATGGGATCAGGCGCTGGATCTGATCTTGAAGACCAAAGGTTTGGATAAGCGCCAGATTGGTAACGTGTTGCTGGTAGCGCCGGCGGAAGAAATTGCGGCTCGTGAGAAGCTTGAGCTGGAAACGAACAAACAGATTGCTGAGCTAGCTCCGGTTCGACTGGATATTATTCAGGTGAACTACGCGAAGGCCGACGAAATTGTTAGCTTGATCCAGGCTGACGCCGAGTTGATTTCATCTCGCGGCTTTGTGTCTTCGGACAAGCGCACCAACACCATCACGGTTCGCGAAAGCACGGATAAGCTCGAAGAGATTCGCCGCTTGGTCAGCACTTGGGACGTTCCGGTGCGTCAGGTGTCTATCGAAGCCCGTATTGTTCGTGCACAGACCAACGTAGCCGAAGATTTGGGGGTTCGTTGGGGTGGTGCAGCCTATGATGTGAGTGGCAACGACGTTGTGACTGTGGGTGGCTCGCTGGGAACTCTCAGCGAAGCGCGTGATGCCGCGAGTGGTGGAAGCAATACCATTTCGTTCCCGGGAGCTCTGGGTGTGGATCTAGGCGTGACTGGAGAGGGGGCGTCTTCCTTTGCCATTGGCTGGGGTAGCGATGACTTCTTGGTGGATTTGGAGCTTTCTGCACTGGAAAGCGACGGGCGTGCTGAAGTTGTTTCGCAGCCGCGCGTTGTGACGGCTGACCGCCAAAGCGCTTCGATCAAGTCCGGTGAAGAAATTCCTTATCAGGAGGCTTCGTCCAGTGGTGCTACCTCTGTCTCATTCAAAGAAGCAGTTCTTTCTTTGGAGGTAACTCCGCAGATTACCCCGGATGACAAGATCATTATGGACCTGGTGGTGAACCAAGACTCTCGCGGTGAAGTGACCGCAGGCATCCCGTCAATCAATACCAATGAAGTCACTACGCAGGTTCTGGTAGCGAACGGTGAAACGGTAGTTCTGGGCGGTATCTTCCAGTCAGAAGTTGCAACCCAAACGACCAAAACGCCGTTCTTGGGTGACATTCCTTACCTAGGTCGGTTGTTCAAGCGCACCGAGCATGTTGACGAGCGCAGTGAACTGTTGATCTTCATCACACCGAAGATCATCAAGAGCGACCTGATCCAGTAACAGGGTCTGAGTTTGAAAGCCGCCGCTAATACCGGCGGCTTTTTTGTGTCCGAGGCCTGGCGAGGTTATGGATTGGCGCGCCCTGTGCTATTCTCATCCGCCTGAAAAATTGTTGAGCGGAAAGTTATGTCTTTGCCCAAACGCGTTGTTCTGGTTGGGCCCATGGGGGCCGGAAAAAGCACTATCGGCCGTTTGCTTGCCAGAGAGCTCGGTTATCGTTTTATGGATTCAGACCGAGTCATCGAGGAGCGGTGTGGGGCAAATATCCCGTGGATTTTTGATGTCGAAGGTGAAGGTGGCTTTCGGCAAAGAGAAACCGCAATGCTTGACGAGATGACAGTCGAATCTGAAGTGGTTTTGGCGACAGGCGGTGGTGCCGTGATGCGCGCGGAAAACCACCCTTTATTGCGTAAGAACGCAGTGGTTGTCTACCTGAAAACCTCGATTGAACAGCAGGTTGAGAGAACAAGAAAAGATCGCAATCGCCCCCTTCTACAAAATGATGATCCCGAAGGGGTATTACGAAAGCTGTTTGCGATCCGGGACCCTTTGTATACTCAGTTAGCCGATATAGTGATGTACACCGACCGAAAGAGCCCGCGGCTTGTGGTTCGGCAATTGGTGAACAGAATCAGTCCCAAAACCCCAAGGCATAGAAGGCAAAGGCGGAAGGAAGGTCGTCAGCATGTACAAGGTACTGAAAGAACTCAAAGTTGATCTTGGTGAGCGCAGTTACCCCATCGTGATTGGGTCGGGGTTGTTGGGCTCTTACGATCTCACGCCCTGGGTGAGTGGCAGTCAGGTGATGATTGTCACCAATGAGACAGTCGCGCCTTTATATCTGGAAAAAGCGAAGGCCTGTTTTCCTGGTAAACAGATTGATGTGGTGACACTGCCAGATGGCGAAGAACACAAGAACTGGCAGACGCTGAATCTCATCTTCGATGGTTTGCTGGAAAATCGCCACACCCGTCATACCACAATCGCGGCTTTAGGTGGCGGTGTGGTTGGAGACATGGCAGGTTTTGCTGCTGCTTGTTACCAGCGTGGTGTGCCGTTCATTCAGATACCGACCACGCTATTGTCGCAAGTGGATTCATCGGTCGGTGGTAAAACCGGTATTAACCATCCTTTGGGCAAAAACATGGTCGGAGCCTTCCATCAGCCTCAAGCCGTTCTTATTGATACCGACACGCTCGAAACCCTTCCGGCCAGAGAAGTGTCTGCGGGGCTGGCAGAAGTGATCAAATACGGTTTAATTCGAACCCCGCAATTCCTTGGTTGGCTGGAAGATCATGTTGACGCCCTGCGTGCCTTGGATACCGTGGCTCTGGGTGAAGCGATTTACCGCTCCTGCGAGTGCAAGGCGGAAGTGGTTTCTCTGGACGAAAAAGAAGGTGGATTGCGGGCCATTCTTAACCTCGGTCATACCTTTGGCCACGCGATCGAAACCTTTGCGGGTTATGGCAACTGGTTGCATGGTGAAGCGGTTGGAACCGGCATGATGATGGCGGCGGATCTGTCTGTTCGAGAGGGGCATATCTCACCCTCTGATAAAGACCGTACGAATAGATTAATTCGTCGCGCGGGCCTTCCTGAAAGGGCTCCAGAGGGCATGACCGAAGAAGATTTCATGAGATTGATGGCTGTGGATAAGAAAAATGTCGATGGCCAGATTCGTTTGGTGCTCCTGCGTGAGCTGGGTGATGCTTGGGTTACCGCAGACTATAAGCCAGCGAATTTGCGTGCGACCTTGCAGGCGTTTATCCGTTAACCGGTTGTCTACCCAGAAAACAATAATACAGGGATGAGGTGTGGCTCAGGACACTTTAAGCAGTCTTGATGGCGGTGGGTTGTTCCCGCGTCTGCAGCAGCGCTATGGTTTGAGCGAGAACCCGCTTGAGATGGACTCGCCATTCTTTCCAGGGGCGATGCGGCAGCATGCTTTGGAGACTCTGCGTCATCTCAGTGGTTTTGGTGATATGGCGTTGGTTGTTACGGGCGCGCCCGGGGCAGGGAAAACGCGAGTGCTGACCGAATTGGTGCGAAGTGAGTCGGCAAGACTGGACTTTCACCATGTTCCGGTAGCTGCCCTGACAAGTGCCGCCGCGCTGGCGCGAGAACTGAAAAGCTTAACGCGCTCGGCTATTCCTGAAGACTTCGAGCCACGAGAGGCGGTTTATCGTTATTTTTCATGGTCTGAGAGTCGTGTTGAACGTGGCCGGCGGCAGGTTCTTTTGGTAGATGATGCCGACCGATGTCCTCCGGATGTTCTGAATCTTATTCTGTCCGCATTCGTCGCGGCTGACCGCACGGCCGCCGCCGTACCCGTATTTGCCGGTAGTGAAGCCGTCGAGCGGGTTCTTTCATCTGAGCCTGATGCTGGATACGTGCATCATCTCGCGCTGCCTCCGTTGGATAAAGACGATGTTTTTGCCTATTTAGAACCCCGCGTTAATAAAACGGGTGGTTCGGTGGATGAGTTGCTGTCTTCCTGCCGTTTAAAGCAGATACATGCCCTAAGCCAGGGCAGTTTGGGTCGTTTAAAACGGGTAACGCCGGGCGTCTGGCTCGACATGGTGGCTGGCTCTCATGGGGTGTCCCGGTTTAATTTCCCGTCTATCCAAAGTTTGCGCTGGCCGGCACTTGCTGTGTTGTTGCTTGGTATTTCGTGGTGGCTGGTATCTCTGCAGTATGATCAGGCTGTAGAAAACCTTCCGGATCAATCGGTTGCGCCGGAACGGGTGCGTAAAAGCATTACGATAGGGCCGGAGTCTGCGATAGAAGAAAATGAAGGTGCTGTGATTGCCGAGCACGATGCGGCATTAGCCGTCCCGGCAGAGCGCGTGACCGCAGTGGGTGAGGCGCCTCAAGCGCCAGAAACTGAGCCGTCGGTTGTGCGGGATGTTCCGCAGGAACCCGCGAAAACTGTTGAAGAGCCAGAGCCAGAGCCAGAGCCCACATTTACCCCTGTTTTACCGGAGCGTTTTGTGGCTTTGGAGCGCTTGCAACAAAGCCAGGGCTGGACCCTCCAGTTGGTGGCCGGGCGTTTGGAACAAACCGTTCTTAATGTGCTTGGCCGGTTGCCGGAAGATAAAAGGTTGCGCTATACCGTAGGCGAACGTGATGGGCAGCCGTGGTTTATGTTGGTGTATGGAAGCTACGCGACCCGGAACGAAGCGGAATCTGCCGCTGCGACCCTTCCTGAGGCATTAAAAGTCGATAGACCTTGGATTCGCACATACGAAAGCTTCTGAATCGATAAAAGTGCACCTATGTGGTGCACGCATTCCTTTCAAGTTAAGAAAAAGTTTAAAACTTCTTGCGTGATCGTTTGTCATACGTATAATCCCTTCCCCCTTTTTTAAAGTGTCAGCTCATTTTGTGCACTACGGTGGTGCGAAATGCGTTGGCGGGAATGATTTTTACGTGAGAGAACGCTTATGACAACAGGCTTGTATCATCCCGATGAATTCAGGGACAACTGCGGTTTTGGCCTGATAGCCCATATGAAGGGCGAGGTTAGCCATAAGCTGTTGGAAACAGCTATCGAATCACTCACCTGCATGACCCACCGGGGAGGCATTGCTGCCGACGGAAAGACCGGTGATGGTTGTGGTCTGCTGTTGCAGAGCCCCAAGGCCTTTTTGGTTAAAGCTGCTGAAGCAGCGTTTGGGAAAAAACCTGGCGACTTATTTGCAGTTGGCCAGGTTTTTTTAGCTCAAGAGGAAAGTAAGGCTGCCGCTGGTCGGGCTGCTATTGAGCGCAGATTGACCGAGCAAGGGCTCGAAATCATGGGCTGGCGCGAAGTGCCCGTGGATGATAGTTGCTTGGGCCCCATGGCAAAGGATTGTTTGCCCCGCATTGAGCAGGTATTTGTCGAGCCGGGCGATAAAGCAGAGAAGGAATTCGCGATCAGCCTGTTCCTCGGTCGTCGTTATGCCGAGCGAGATATGGCTGACGATTCGGAGTTCTATATCTGCAGTCTCTCGCACCGCACTTTGGCCTACAAAGGCCTGATGATGCCGGCGGATCTGGCGAATTTCTATAAAGATCTGGGCGATCCCGATCTGGAAACCGCGATCTGCGTTTTCCACCAGCGGTTCTCAACCAACACCATGCCCAAGTGGCCGTTGGCACAGCCGTTCCGTTATTTGGCACACAATGGCGAAATCAACACGGTTGATGGCAACCGTAACTGGGCCATTGCCCGTGCCGCCAAATTCAGCTCACCGGATCTGCCCGACCTGCAAACCTTGCAGCCGTTGGTCAATCTGAGCGGGTCTGACTCCTCCAGCATGGATAACATGTTGGAAATCCTGCTGGCCGGCGGTGTCGATCTGTTCCGTGCCGTTCGAATGATGATTCCGCCTGCGTGGCAGAATGTCGATACCATGGATTCCGATCTGCGTGCTTTTTATGAGTTCAACTCGATGCACATGGAGCCGTGGGATGGTCCGGCTGGACTGGTTATGTCCGACGGCCGTTATGCGCTGTGTATGCTCGACCGAAATGGTTTGCGTCCGGCGCGCTGGGTAATCACCAAAGATGATTTCATCACGCTGGCTTCGGAAGTGGGTACATACAGCTACGCTCCCAGCGATGTGGTTGCCAAGGGTCGGGTAGGGCCAGGCCAGATGCTGGCGATTGATACGGAAACCGGCGAGGTGCTGCACACTCCGGATATCGATGAGCGCCTGAAAAATGCGCAGCCGTATAAGCGCTGGTTGAAAGAAAACGCACTTCGGGTGGAATCCACGCTGTATCAGGAGTCTCCGGAGTTCAAATTGATGGGGCCGGAAGAGCTGCTGGTTCATCAAAAGATGTTTAACGTATCGTTTGAAGAGCGGGATCAGGTGCTTCGGCCTCTGGCTGAAAGTGCTCAAGAAGCCGTTGGCTCCATGGGCGACGACACGCCTATGGCCGTGCTTTCAAGCAAGGTGCGCCACATTGCGGATTACTTCCGTCAAAAGTTTGCGCAGGTGACCAATCCGCCGATTGATCCGCTTCGCGAGACCATCGTGATGTCGCTCGAAACCTGTCTGGGTGCAGAGCGGAACGTGTTTGAGGAAACCGCTGACCATGCCGACCGTGTCATTCTGACAACGCCGGTACTGTCACCGGCCAAGTTCCTCAGGCTTACCAATAACAAGCGTCCTGGCTTTGAAGTCGGTCGTGTGGCCCTCAGCTACCGCCCTGAAGAAGGGCTGGAACAGGCGATTGTTCGAGTTTGTGAAGAGTCTGCAGCGGCGGTGCGTGATGGCAAGGTTCTGCTGATTCTGAGTGATAAGGACTTGGTGGAAGGCGAGCTGCCGGTGAACGCTATGATGGCCACCGCAGCGGTTCATCACCACCTGTCGGCTAATGGCTTGCGTTGCGATACCAACCTCATCGTTGAAAGTGGTTGGGTGCGTGACCCGCATCACTTCGCCGTACTGTTGGGCTTTGGCGCGACCGCTATCTATCCGTATCTGGCGTATCAGGTCATGAACGATCTGATTCGGACGGGCGAGCTGATGATGGATCCGATCGAAGCCAAGAACAATTACCGTAAGGGTATTAACAAGGGCTTGTTGAAGATTCTGTCCAAGATGGGCATCTCAACCATTGCTTCCTACCGGGGAGCTCAGTTATTCGAAGCGATCGGTCTTGCGGATAGCGTGGTTGATCTATGCTTCAAGGGCGTACCCAGCCGAATTCAGGGTGCTGATTTCGGTGACTTCCAGCAGGACCAGGAGCTGCTTGCTTCGGTTGCTTGGAAGCCCCGTAAACCGCTGTCCCCCGGTGGTGTGCTGAAGTACATTCATGGCCAGGAATACCATGCGTTCAACCCGGACGTGGTTGGCAAGCTTCAGGATGCGGTCATCAGTGGTGACTACGGTCACTACAAAGAATACGCGAGCTTGGTTAATGAGCGCCCAGTCGCAACCTTGCGTGACCTGCTGGTGTTCAAAGATGGCATTCAGCCTATCGATATCAATGAAGTTGAGCCGGTAGAAAACATCTTCCCGCGCTTTGATTCGGCGGCCATGTCGCTAGGCGCACTGTCTCCGGAAGCGCACGAAGCTCTGGCTGTGGCTATGAACACTTTGGGTGGCCGTTCGAACTCTGGTGAAGGCGGTGAAGATCCCGCACGCTATGGCACGAACAAGCGCTCCAAGATTAAACAGGTTGCCTCCGGCCGCTTCGGTGTGACCGCTGAATACCTGCGCAGTGCAGACGTTATGCAGATCAAAGTCGCTCAGGGCGCCAAGCCGGGTGAAGGTGGTCAGCTACCGGGTGGTAAGGTGAACGACCTGATTGCTCGTCTGCGTTATTCGGTGCCGGGTGTGACATTGATTTCACCTCCGCCTCACCATGACATCTATTCCATTGAAGATTTGGCTCAGCTGATCTTCGATCTGAAGCAGGTCAATCCGGAAGCGTTGGTTTCTGTGAAGCTGGTGTCGGAGCCGGGTGTGGGCACCATCGCCGCCGGTGTGGCCAAGGCCTACGCTGACCTGATTACTGTGTCTGGTTATGACGGTGGTACTGCGGCCAGCCCGCTGACGTCTATCCGGTATGCCGGCTCCCCATGGGAACTCGGTTTGACCGAAACTCAGCAGGCTCTGCGTGCCAACGACCTGCGTGGCAAGATTCGTCTGCAAACAGATGGTGGCATCAAAACCGGTCTGGACGTGGTGAAAGCGGCCATTCTGGGAGCGGAAAGCTTCGGCTTTGGTACAACGCCAATGGTTGCCTTGGGTTGTAAGTACCTGCGTATTTGTCACCTGAACAACTGTGCGACCGGTGTGGCGACTCAGAACGATTACCTGCGTGAGGAGCACTTCAAGGGTACCGTTGAAATGGCGATGAACTTCTTCCGCTTTGTCGCGGAAGAAACACGCGAGTGGATGGCCAAGCTGGGTGTTCGCAATCTGGAAGAGCTGGTCGGGCGCGTTGATCTTCTCGAGCGCCTGCCGGGTAACACCGAGCGGCAGAAGAAGCTCGATCTGACCCGTTTGCTGGAAAACGACCATATTCCAGCGGACAAGCCGCAGACCTGCCAGGTAGAGCGTAACGTACCGTTCGATCAGGGTCAGTTGGCTGAGCAGATCGTCAAAGACACCGCCGCGGCACTCAATGAAAAGTCCGGTGGCGCTTGGACTTACAAAGTGACCAACTGTGACCGTTCTATCGGCGCACGTTTGTCGGGTGAAATTGCCGCTCGCTACGGAAACAAGGGCATGGCTGACGCTCCGATTACTCTGGATCTTACTGGCACTGCCGGTCAGAGTTTCGGTGTGTGGAACGTGGGTGGCCTGAATATGGTTCTTCACGGCGACGCCAACGACTACGTAGGCAAAGGCATGACCGGCGGTAAGCTGGTTATCAAGCCGCCTCGTGGCAGTGACTTCAAAACCCAGGAAACGTCCATCGCAGGCAATACCTGCTTGTACGGCGCAACTGGCGGTAAGTTATTTGCTGCGGGTACGGCGGGCGAGCGATTTGCGGTTCGTAACTCGGGTGCCCACGCTGTTGTGGAGGGCGCAGGCGATCACTGCTGCGAATACATGACCGGCGGTTTGGTGACAGTTCTCGGCGAAACAGGCTACAACTTCGGTGCGGGTATGACCGGTGGATTCGCCTACGTTCTGGACTTGAATAACACCTTTGTTGACAAGTACAACCACGAGTTGGTTGAGATTCAGCGTATTGCACGGGAAGACATGGAAGCCTACCGAAACCACCTGCGCGGTGTGATTCGGGAGCACATTTCCGAAACCGGAAGTGCTTGGGCTGAACATCTTCTGGAGGATTTCGACGATTACATCAACCGGTTCTGGCTGGTTAAACCGAAGGCCGCGAATTTACGCAGCCTGTTGGCCAGCACCCGAGCCCGCCCGGAGTAATCACCGGGAAAACTGTAAGTTGGGCTGCGCCACGAGCGCAGTCCGCGTCGAAATCGAAAGTATGAGAGCAACACTATGAAAGAACGTCTTCATAATGACTTCCAGTTCGTCGAAGTAGGGCGGGTAGACCCGAAGAAAGTGCCGGCGAAAAAGCGGAAGAAAGAGTTCGGTGAGATCTATCATCCGTTTACAGAAACCCATGCTGCGTCTCAGGCACACCGCTGCCTGGAGTGCGGTAACCCGTATTGCGAGTGGAAGTGCCCGGTGCACAACTACATTCCAAACTGGCTGAAGCTGGTGTCGGAAGGCAATATCATGAAAGCTGTGGAGTTGTGTCATCAGACCAACTCGCTGCCTGAAGTATGTGGCCGCGTGTGCCCTCAGGACCGCTTGTGCGAAGGCGCTTGTACCCTGAATGACGGTTTTGGTGCAGTTACCATCGGGTCGGTTGAAAAGTACATCACCGATACCGCCTTTGCGCTGGGCTGGAAGCCAGACATGTCCAAGGTGACATGGACAGACAAGAAGGTTGCCGTGATTGGTGCTGGCCCTGCGGGTCTTGGCTGTGCCGACGTGCTGGTGCGTAACGGTGTGAAGCCTGTTGTGTTCGATATTTATCCGGAAATCGGCGGGCTTCTGACCTTTGGTATTCCAGAGTTCAAGCTGGAAAAGAGTGTGATGGCTCGCCGCCGTCAGGTGTTCGAAGAGATGGGCATGGAATTCCGCCTGAACACCGAAGTGGGCAAGGATGTATCGTTGAAGAGCATTCTTGAAGAGTTCGATGCCGTATTCATGGGCATGGGCACCTACACCTACATGAAAGGTGGTTTCCCGGGTGAGGATCTGCCGGGTGTTCACGATGCACTTCCGTACCTGATCTCCAACGTGAATCGCCGACTGGGCTTCGAGAAGAAGCCTGCCGATTTCATCGATATGAAAGGCAAGCGTGTAGTCGTTCTGGGTGGTGGTGACACTGCCATGGACTGCAACCGTACCTCCATTCGCCAGCAGGCGGAAAGCGTGACCTGTGCCTACCGTCGGGACGAAGCCAACATGCCGGGTTCCCGCCGCGAGGTGGCCAACGCCAAAGAAGAGGGCGTGAAGTTCCTGTTCAATCGTCAGCCGGTAGAAATCGTTGGTGATGGCAAAGTTGAAGGCGTCAAAGTTGTAACCACCGAGCTGGGTGCGCCGGATGAGAACGGCCGCCGTCGCCCGGAAGTGGTGCCCGGCAGTGAGGAAGTGATTCCAGCTGATGCCGTGCTGGTAGCCTTCGGCTTCCGCCCGAGCCCGGCTCCGTGGTTTGAAGACCTTGGAGTGAATACCGACGAATCCGGTCGGGTAACGGCACCAGAGAAAGCGGAACTTCCGTTCCAGACCAGCAACCCGAAAATCTTCGCCGGCGGCGATATGGTTCGCGGTTCGGATTTGGTGGTCACCGCGATTTGGGAAGGTCGACAGGCCGCAGAAGGCATCCTGGATTACCTGGATGTCTGAGTAAAAGCTTGATCGGTGTCAGAAGGGCGGCTTCCTAGGGGAAAGCCGCCCTTTTTTATTGGCGCAAACGGGGTATCATTGGCACCCATTGTCTCTGACCCTTAAACGATGAGAAGACTGTAACTATGACTGAGTTGAAGAACGATCGCTTCCTGCGCGCCCTTATGCGCCAGCCTGTGGACCGTACCCCGGTGTGGATGATGCGTCAGGCGGGCCGTTACCTGCCGGAGTACCGCGCAACCCGGGCCCAGGCGGGTGACTTCCTCAGTCTGTGCAAGAACACACCGTTGGCCTGTGAAGTGACATTGCAGCCGCTGGAACGCTATCCGTTGGATGCGGCGATCTTGTTCTCCGATATCCTGACCATTCCCGACGCGTTGGGTCTTGGTTTGTATTTCGAAACCGGCGAAGGTCCCAAATTCCGTAAAGTTATCCGCTCTGAAGCGGATGTGGATGCGCTGCCGAAGATGAACGCTGAATCCGATCTGGATTACGTGATGAACGCGGTATCCACCATCCGTCGTGAACTCAATGGCCGCGTTCCGTTGATCGGTTTCTCCGGTAGCCCGTGGACACTGGCCACTTACATGGTAGAAGGCGGTTCCTCCAAGGATTTCCGCGAGACCAAAAAACTGGCCTACGGTCAGCCGGAAGTGATGCACCGTTTGCTGGACCACCTTGCAGATTCGGTCATTGACTACCTGAACGGCCAAATCAAAGCCGGCGCTCAGGCGGTTCAGATCTTCGATACTTGGGGTGGTGTGCTAAGCGGTTGGGCTTATGAAGAGTTCTCGCTGCGCTACATGAAGAAGATTGTAGACGGGCTGATTCGCGAAAACGAAGGTCGCCGGGTTCCGGTGATTCTGTTCACTAAGAACGGTGGCCAGTGGTTGGAGTCGATTGCCGATACGGGCTGTGATGCTGTCGGTCTGGACTGGACCACGGATATCGGCAACGCCCGTGCACGAGTGGGTGATCGAGTTGCCCTGCAGGGCAATATGGACCCGACTATGTTGTATGCGCCTAAGAAGCGTATCCGTGAGGAAGTGGAAGATATTCTGTCTCGTTACGGGCAGGGCACTGGGCACATTTTCAACCTGGGTCACGGTATTACGCCAGAAGTGGACCCGGAGCATGCGGGTGCGTTCATTGAGGCTGTTGTTGAGTTGAGTGCCAAGTATCATCAGCAGTAATTGAAGCTTGGGGGTTGTCGCCCGCTAGCCTGCTAGCTGGGTGTTGGTGGCTCGGGGGGACGGCCTCCAAAAAAACGCTACAAGCACATCCATGTGCGCTTCTCTCCGGCCATCCATGGC
>NZ_JBLWAZ010000006.1:0-58202 GCF_048285575.1 Marinobacter sp. SBS5
TGAAGGCGGCCGTACCGTTGGCGCCGGTGTTGTTGCCAAGATCATCGAGTAATATGCTCGGTTGATCAGGAAAAAGGGGCTGAAAATTCTCAGCCCCTTTTTCTGTTTAGGTCGCAAAGCTATCCCAACCGTGTCAATTGCCTCGGCAGTTGACACGGTTGGGTATTATGCATACAATGCGGCTCCTTTTTTTGAAGGTCGGCTAACTAGTAGCTGCTACGAGTGGAGTTTGGTGCATCATGCAAAGCCAAAAAATTCGAATCCGGTTGAAGGCGTTTGATTATCGCCTTATCGACCAGTCCACGCAGGAGATCGTCGATACCGCTAAGCGGACTGGCGCTCAAGTTCGTGGTCCTATTCCTCTGCCGACGCGGAAGGAAAAGTACACGATACTGGTATCCCCGCACGTCAACAAAGACGCGCGTGACCAGTATGAAATTCGTACGCACAAGCGTTTGCTCGACATTGTTGAGCCTACGGAAAAGACAGTGGATGCTCTGATGAAGTTGGACCTGGCAGCAGGTGTGGACGTTCAGATCAGCCTCGGCTAATACCTTTCGGTATTGGTGTGTGTAACTGTCATAGGCCATAGAGGGTGCGAGCCCCGTACACTTAAGAGGTGAAACATGGCAATTGGTGTTGTCGGTCGTAAGGCCGGTATGACCCGTATTTTTACGGAAGATGGGCAGGCGCTGCCTGTTACAGTAATCGAGGTTGAACCTAACCGGATTACTCAACTCAAAACTCTCGAAAACGACGGCTACCGTGCAGTTCAGGTAACCGTAGGTTCTCGTCGTTCCTCCCGTGTTACCAAGGCGGAAGCAGGTCACTACGCAAAAGCTGGCGTTGAAGCTGGTCGTGGTTCCTGGGAATTCCGTTTGGCTGAAGGTGAAGGTGAAGAGCTGGCCGCTGGCGGCGAGCTGACAGTCTCTCTATTCGAAGACGGTCAAGTGGTTGATGCCACTGGTCGATCCAAGGGTAAGGGCTTCCAGGGCGGTGTTAAGCGCTGGAACTTCTCCATGCAGGATGCTACCCACGGTAACTCCCTTTCTCACCGTGCTCCGGGTTCCATTGGTCAGAACCAGACTCCGGGTAAGGTATTCAAGGGTAAAAAGATGGCCGGTCAGATGGGTAATGCGCAGGTTACTGTGCAGAACCTCAAGATTGTCCGTGTCGATGCCGAGCGCAACCTGCTGCTAGTAAGTGGTGCCGTACCCGGCGCAACTGGCGGCGATGTTGTCATCAAGCCTGCAGTCAAAGCCTGAGGAGCGGTTCGATGGAATTGACAATTACTGGTAGCGGCAAGGGAATCTCTGTTTCCGACGCTGCGTTTGCCAAAGATTTTAACGAAGCTCTGGTTCACCAGGTGGTTACTGCTTACATGGCAGCTGGCCGTCAGGGTACTAAGGCTCAGAAGACACGTTCTGAAGTCAGAGGTGGTGGTAAGAAGCCTTGGCGTCAAAAAGGTACTGGCCGTGCGCGTGCTGGCACCATTCGTAGCCCGATCTGGCGTTCAGGTGGCGTAACTTTCGCTGCCAAGCCTCGCGACTTTGAACAGAAAGTTAACCGTAAGATGTACCGTGCGGCCATGTGCTCGATTCTTTCCGAGCTGGTTCGTCAGGAGCGTCTGGTAGTGGTTGACGAGATCAGCGTTGAAACTCCGAAAACCAAGGTGTTCACAGCGAAGCTGGCAGAGTTGGGTGTTTCTAATGCCCTGATTCTGTCTGAGACCGTTGAGCAGAACCTGCACCTTGCTTCTCGCAACATCCCTCATGTGGACGTTCGTGACGTGGCAGGTCTGGATCCTGTTAGCCTGGTTGCCTACGAGAAGGTCGTGGTCACTGTTCCCGCTCTGAAGAAGATCGAGGAGATGCTGGGATGAATCAGGAACGTATTTACAAGGTCCTGCTTGGACCACTCGTATCAGAGAAAGCTTCTCGCGTAGCGGAGCACGGTCAGGTGGTTTTTCGTGTTGCCCCTGATGCGACCAAGCCCGAGATCAAAAAAGCCGTTGAGCAGCTGTTCAACGTCACCGTAGAAGGTGTTCAGGTTCTGAACCGTAAGGGTAAGCTTAAGCGCACTATCCGCGGGTTCGGCAAGCGTAATGACATTCGTAAGGCTTACGTTAAGCTGGCAGAAGGTCAGGACATCGATTTTCTGGATGTGGAATAAGGTAAAGGGGTCGTAATATGCCGATCGTCAAGACCAAACCAACATCTGCCGGACGCCGTCACGTTGTAAAGCTTTACAACCCGGATTTGCACAAAGGGCGCCCATACCAGTCGTTGGTAGAAGCACAGAGTAAGACTGGTGGCCGTAATAATAATGGCCGCATCACCAGTCGCCACATTGGTGGTGGTCATAAGCAGCACTACCGTGTAATTGATTTTAAGCGGACTAAAGATGGTATCCCGGCGGTCATCGAGCGCCTGGAATACGATCCTAACCGCTCAGCGCACATTGCGCTGGTCAAGTATGCCGATGGCGAGCGTCGTTACATTATCGCTCCTAAAGGTGTTAAGGCCGGTGATCCTGTGCGTTCCGGCGTCGACGCGCCGATCAAGGTGGGTTCCACTTTGCCGCTCCGGAATATTCCGGTCGGTTCAGTGATTCACTGCGTCGAACTCAAGCCTGGCAAAGGTGCTCAGCTGGCTCGCTCTGCGGGCGCATCCGTACAGCTGGTTGCAAGGGAGGGGGCTTACGCCACTATCCGCCTGCGTTCAGGTGAAATGCGTAAGGTGCTTGTAGATTGTCGCGCCACGTTGGGTGAAGTGTCCAACAGTGAGCACAGTCTGAAGCAGCTTGGTAAAGCGGGTGCATCACGTTGGCGCGGTAAACGTCCAACAGTACGTGGTGTTGCTATGAACCCAGTTGACCACCCGCATGGTGGTGGTGAAGGGCGTACCTCTGGTGGACGTCACCCGGTTACTCCGTGGGGTGTTCCGACCAAAGGGCATAAGACTCGTAAGAACAAACGTACTGATAAGATGATAGTACGTCGTCGTTCGGCCAAGTAAACGACTACATAGAGGTAATTGCTGTGCCACGTTCTTTAAAGAAAGGTCCTTTTATAGACCTGCATCTGTTGAAGAAGGTCGAGGCAGCTCTGGAAAAAAGCGACAAGCGTCCAATTAAAACCTGGTCCCGCCGGTCGACAATTTTCCCAGAGATGGTAGGCCTGACCATTGCAGTCCACAACGGCAAGCAGCACGTGCCGGTTTATGTCACCGAAGATATGGTAGGACATAAGCTGGGTGAGTTCGCGGCAACGCGTACTTATCGTGGTCATGCGGCCGACAAGAAAGCTAAACGCTGATCCTGAGGTAATAGAAATGGAAGTAGCAGCCAAGTATAAGGGCGCTCGCCTCTCAGCTCAGAAAGCGCGTCTTGTCGCTGACCAAGTACGCGGCAAGGCTGTTGAGGACGCCCTGAACATTTTGACTTTCAGCCCGAAGAAGGCGGCTGGCGTGATCAAGAAAGCTCTTGAATCTGCCATCGCTAACGCTGAGCACAACGAAGGTCTAGACGTTGATGATCTGCGGGTCTCCACTGTTATGGTGGATGAGGGCCCAACGCTCAAGCGAATCAAAGCTCGAGCCAAGGGGCGCGCTGACCGTATTATGAAGCGCACCTGTCATATCACCGTCAAGGTCGCCGACAAGTAGGAGATGCTCAGATGGGTCATAAAGTAAATCCGACCGGCATGCGCCTGGGTGTGGTCAAAGAGCACAACTCAGTATGGTATGCCGATAAAAAGGACTACGCGAAAAACCTGTTGAATGACATTCAGGTTCGCGAGTTCCTAGACAAGCGTCTGGTTAAGGCGTCTGTCAGCAAGATCGTGATCGAGCGCCCTGCTCAGAACGCCCGGATCACGATCCATACCGCCCGTCCCGGTATTGTTATCGGTAAGAAGGGTGAAGATGTTGATCGTCTGCGTCGTGAAGTTAGCGACATGATGGGTGTGCCCGTGCACATCAACATCGAAGAAGTCCGCAAGCCGGACCTGGATGCCCGCCTGGTAGCGCAAAACGTTGCTGGTCAGCTCGAGCGTCGTGTGATGTTCCGTCGCGCTATGAAGCGTGCTGTTCAGAACGCTATGCGTCAGGGTGCCAAGGGTATCAAGATTCAGGTTGGTGGTCGTCTTGGGGGTGCTGAAATCGCACGTTCCGAGTGGTATCGCGAAGGTCGTGTTCCTCTGCACACACTGCGTGCAGATATTGATTACGCAACCTATGAAGCGCACACCACTTACGGCGTTATCGGCGTGAAGGTATGGATCTTCAAAGGTGAGATTCTTGGTGGTATGGAACAGGTCCGTGCTGACAAGAAAGCCTCTGGGAAGAAAGGTTCTAAGTAAAGGGGCACTCTTATGCTGCAACCAAAACGCACCAAATTTCGCAAGGTAATGAAAGGCCGTAACACCGGTCTTGCTCAGCGAGCTACTAAGGTGAGCTTCGGTGAATACGGATTGAAAGCGACAACCCGTGGACGTATAACTGCGCGTCAGATTGAGGCAGCGCGTCGTACCATGACTCGTAAGATCAAGAGGGGCGGTAAGATCTGGATTCGGGTTTTCCCGGACAAGCCGATCACCGGAAAGCCACTCGAAGTTCGAATGGGTAAAGGTAAGGGTTCTGTCGAGTATTGGGTGGCTGAAATTCAGCCAGGCCGCATGCTCTACGAAATGGAAGGTGTATCCGAGGAATTGGCTCGGGAAGCCTTCACATTGGCAGCGGCCAAACTGCCTGTACAGACCACCTTTGTAACGAGGACGGTGATGTGATGAAAGCAACAGAGCTGCGTGAAAAGTCCGTTGAGGAGCTGAACAGCGAGCTGATCAACCTCCTGAAGGAGCAGTTCAACCTGCGTATGCGTAAAGCAACGGGTCAGCTGAATCAGTCTCACCTCCTCGGCAACGTGAAACGTGACATTGCGCGCGTTAAAACGGTAATGAATGAAAAGGCAGGACAGTGACATGACCGAAGCTACCCAAACTGCCAGAACTCTGAGCGGCAAGGTCGTGAGCAACAAGATGGACAAGTCCATCGTGGTCCTGGTTGAACGTCAGGTGAAACATCCTCTGTACGGTAAGTACATGAAGCGTTCAACCAAGATCCATGCGCACGATGAAAGCAATCAGTGCAACATCGGCGACACCGTAACCATCGAGGAAACCCGTCCGGTCTCCAAGACTAAGAGCTGGGCTCTGGTTGAGGTCACCGAACGCGCTTCCAAGGTGTAATTCGCCCGGAGAACAACCATGATTCAGACTCAAACAATGCTTGAAGTCGCGGATAACAGCGGTGCACGTCAAGTTATGTGTATCAAGGTCCTGGGCGGATCTCACCGGCGTTATGCCAGCGTTGGGGATATCATCAAGGTGACCGTTAAGGAAGCCATCCCACGCGGCAAGGTGAAGAAAGGCCAGGTCCTTAAGGCTGTTGTAGTACGTACCCGTAAGGGTGTGCGTCGTCCAGACGGTTCTTTGATCCGTTTTGACGGTAACGCGGCGGTACTTCTGAACAATCAGGACGCGCCCATTGGTACCCGTATCTTCGGACCGGTTACTCGTGAGCTGCGAAACGAAAAGTTCATGAAGATTATCTCACTGGCACCCGAAGTACTTTAAAGGACCAGAGGCCGGTTATGAAAAAGATTAAACGAGATGACGAAGTAATCGTCACCGCGGGGAAAGACAAAGAGAAACGTGGTAAAGTTCTGAAGGTTCAGGACGATGGTCGCGTGATTGTTTCTGGGATCAATATGATCAAGAAGCACACAAAGCCTAACCCGATGCTCGGCACCCCAGGTGGTATCGTCGAAAAAGAAGCGCCTATCCAGGCTTCCAACGTGGCTATTTTTAATCCGCAGACCGGCAAAGCCGATCGTGTTGGCTTCCAGATTAAGGAAGACGGCACTAAAGTGCGGATCTTCAAGTCCACGAAAGAACCTGTCGATAACCAGTAAGCGGTGGTGGTTACGATGCTTAACATGAAAGAGCAGTATTCAAAGGAAGTGGTACCCGCCCTGCAGAAAGAGTTCGGCTACAAGAACGTTATGCAGGTTCCGCGTATCGAAAAAATCACCCTGAACATGGGTGTCGGTGAAGCTGTTGGTGACAAAAAGCTGATTGAAAATGCCGTCGCGGATCTTGAGCGTCTGGCAGGTCAAAAAGTTGTTGTTACCAAGGCGAGAAAATCCGTAGCGGGCTTTAAAATCCGTGAAGGTTGGCCGATTGGTTGTAAAGTGACCCTGCGCGGTGAGCGCATGTGGGATTTCTTTGATCGCCTGGTTCACATTGCGGTTCCCCGCATTCGTGACTTCCGTGGCCTCAATCCGAAATCCTTCGACGGTCGCGGTAACTACAGCATGGGTGTGCGTGAGCAGATCATCTTCCCTGAGATCGAGTACGACAAAGTCGACAAGGTCCGCGGGTTGGATATCACAATCACTACCTCTGCCGGTACCGACGACGAAGGTCGCGAACTGTTGAAAGCCTTCGGCTTTCCGTTCAAGAAATAAGGAACGAGTGACATGGCTAAGGTTTCAATGAAAAACCGTGAGCTGAAGCGTGAGCAGACTGTGGCTAAATACGCAGCCAAGCGCGCTGAGCTCAAGGCGATTATCAAAAACCCTAATACCAGCGACGAAGAGCGTTGGGACGCACAGATGAAGCTGCAACAGCAGCCTCGCAATGCGAGCCCCTCACGTCTTCGGAATCGTTGCCAGGTGACTGGTCGTCCTCACGGCGTTCTGCGCAAGTTCGAACTTTCACGGATTAAACTCCGTGAATACGGCATGCGCGGTGACGTTCCAGGGCTGACTAAGGCGAGCTGGTAAGACAGGCATCCTGACTTCGGTCAGGAGCCCGTTGGTAAGCGGTGCGGCGCGCCGCTGCACAACTAAAAAGATCAGGAGACTCATTGTAATGAGTATGCAAGATACGCTTGCGGATATGTTTACTCGTATTCGTAATGCTCAGATGGCACAGAAGGCCGACGTGGTCATGCCATCTTCCAAGATGAAAATCTCGGTAGCTCAGGTCCTGAAGGACGAAGGCTACGTTGGAGAGTTTTCCGTTTCAGCTGACGCGAAGCCCCAGCTAACGATCAACCTGAAATACTTCGGTGGTAAGCCGGTTATTGAAGAGATCAAGCGGGTTAGTCGTCCGAGTCTGCGCCAGTACAAGGGCGCTGGGGAACTGCCGAAAGTATCCGGTGGTCTGGGAGTCGCGATTGTCTCAACGTCCAAGGGCGTTATGACAGACCGCGCCGCACGAGCTGCTGGCGTGGGTGGCGAAGTCATCTGCACCGTATTCTAGGAGAATCACATGTCCAGGGTTGCCAATAATCCTGTCGTGCTGCCTTCCGGTGTTGAGGTTAAGCTGAACGGACAGGAAATCAATGTAAAGGGCTCCAAAGGAGCACTTGAACTCACTATTCACCAAGCGGTTGAAGTAAAGCAGGAAGACGGTCGTCTTCGCTTTGCGGCGCGCGATGGTGCTAAAAAGTCCCGCGCTCTTGCTGGTACTACTCGGGCGTTGGTTAACAATATGGTTAACGGCGTGTCTACAGGCTGGGAGCGCAAGCTTCAGCTGGCAGGCGTAGGTTACCGTGCTCAGGCGCAAGGCAAAAAGCTCAATCTGACACTGGGTTTTTCTCACCCGGTTGAATATGAGCTGCCCGAGGGTGTTACCGCTGAAACTCCGTCTAACACGGAAGTTGTAATTCGCGGTATCGACAAGCAACAGGTTGGCCAGGTCGCTGCAGACATTCGCGCGTTCCGTCCGCCCGAGCCTTATAAGGGTAAGGGTGTTCGTTATGCGGATGAGCAGGTAAGACGCAAAGAAGCCAAGAAGAAATAAGGCGGGACTATGAGCGCGAATAACGAAAGACTGCGTCGCGCACGTAAAGTGCGCATGAAGATTCGTGAGCTGGGTACTGACCGTCTGTGCGTTCACCGCACACCGCGTCACATGTACGCCCAGGTTACTACAGCAGATGGCAGCAAAGTGCTGGCAACTGCCTCCACGTTGGATAAGGAATTGCGCCAGGGTGCAACCGGTAACGTGGACGCCGCTAAAAAAGTCGGTCAGCTGATTGCTGAGCGCGCTAAGGCGGCAGGCATTGAGAAGGTCGCATTTGACCGCTCAGGTTACCGTTATCACGGTCGCATTCAGGCTTTGGCCGACGGTGCTCGTGAAGCTGGCTTGCAATTCTAAGAGGTGGAGAAGATGAGCGTTAACGAACAGAAGGCGCCTGAGCTCCAGGAAAGGCTGGTTCAGGTCAATCGAGTCGCTAAGGTTGTTAAAGGCGGCCGTATCTTTGCCTTCACTGCACTGACCGTAGTGGGTGATGGTAAAGGACGCGTTGGTTTTGGTCGTGGTAAGGCCCGGGAAGTTCCGGTCGCGATCCAGAAGGCTATGGAAGCTGCGCGTAAAAACATGGTAGATGTCGCTCTAGACGGCAACACGCTTCAGTACCCGGTTCGTGCACAGCACGGCGGTTCTAAAGTGTTCATGATGCCGGCTTCCGAAGGTACCGGTGTAATTGCTGGTGGTGCGATGCGTGCAGTGCTTGAAGTGGCGGGCGTTCAAAACGTTCTCTCTAAGTGCTACGGCTCTACCAACCCGGTGAACGTTGTACGTTCAACCATTAAGGGTCTGCAGGCAATGAACGCGCCTGAAGATGTTGCAGCCAAGCGCGGTAAATCCGTCGAAGAAATCCTGGGTTGAAGTCATGGCGAACGCAAAAACGATCAAAGTAACTCTGACCCGCAGCCCAATCGGTTGCCAGCCTAAGCACAAGCTTTGTGTAAAAGGCTTGGGTCTTCGTAAAATCGGTCACACTGTTGAGGTAGAAGACACTCCTTCTATTCGCGGTATGATCAACCGGGTTAATTACCTGGTGCAGGTTGAGGAGAACTAAGATGCGTCTGAACGAACTTGCTCCGGAACCTGGTTCACGTCCAACCGCTAAGCGTGTTGGTCGTGGTATCGGTAGCGGACTCGGTAAAACGGGCGGTCGTGGTCATAAAGGTCTGAAATCCCGTTCCGGTGGCTCTGTAGCTCCTGGTTTCGAGGGTGGTCAGCAGCCTTTGGCCCGTCGTCTGCCAAAATTCGGTTTCACCTCGCGTCAGCAGCGTTACGTTGCTGAGATTCGCCTGAACGAACTGGCGAAGGTTGAGGGTGACGTAGTCGATCTGGCTGCACTGAAGAAGGCTGACATCATTCGTGAAGAGATTCGCGTTGCTAAGGTTATGCTGTCTGGTGAGCTAGACCGCGCGGTAACCGTTAAAGGGCTACGTGTCACCAAAGGCGCACGCGAGGCAATTGTTGCCGCGGGTGGGAAAGTCGAAGACTAAGACGAGTCGAGGACTAAATGGCCAAGACAGCATCATTGCCTGCGGGTGCCGGAAAAGGATTTGCAGAGCTGCGTTCGCGGCTCTGGTTTGTCTTTCTGGCGTTGTTGGTGTACCGCATCGGTGCTCATATTCCGGTGCCGGGCATCAACCCAGACCGTTTGGCGGCATTGTTTGATCAGAATCAGGGTACAATCCTGAGCCTGTTTAACATGTTCTCCGGTGGTGCGCTTGAGCGCATGAGTATTTTCGCACTCGGTATTATGCCGTATATTTCGGCCTCTATTATCATGCAGCTCATGACTGCGGTTAGTCCGCAGCTTGAGCAGCTGAAAAAAGAGGGTGAAGCTGGTCGTCGTAAGATTAGCCAGTACACGCGGTATGGTACGGTTATCCTAGCCCTGGTTCAGGGCTTCGGTATTTCGGTGGGGCTTGCCTCTCAAGGTGTTACGTTTAACGACAGCTTCAGCTTCCACTTTGTGGCGGTTGTCTCTTTCGTTTGTGGTGCCGTCTTCATGATGTGGCTTGGTGAGCAGATCACCGAGCGTGGTATCGGAAACGGTATCTCCCTGCTTATTTTTGCAGGTATCGTCGCGGGCTTGCCGGGGGCTATAGGTCAGACCCTGGAGCAAGCACGTAACGGAGAGATGAGTCTGCTGGTTGTTCTCGGTATTGGCGTGCTGGCCGTTGCTGTAGTCGGATTTGTGGTGTTCATGGAGCGCGGTCAACGCCGCCTTACCATTAACTATGCAAAACGGCAGCAGGGGCGTCAGGTATTTGCTCAGCAATCCAGCCATTTGCCTCTCAAGGTGAACATGGCCGGTGTTATTCCGCCGATCTTTGCTTCCTCGATTCTGTTGTTCCCTGCATCCCTGGGACAGTGGTTTGGGCAAGGTGAAGGCATGGAATGGCTAAGTGATGTCTCACAGGCATTGGCTCCGAGCCAACCTTTGTATATTATTCTGTTCGCAGCAGCAGTTGTTTTCTTCTGCTTCTTCTACACAGCGCTGATGTACAACCCTAAAGAAGTTGCGGATAACCTCAAGCGTTCCGGCGCGTTCATTCCGGGAATTCGTCCGGGAGAGCAGACGGCGAAGTACATCGATGGTGTTCTTACACGTCTGACGTTGTTCGGGGCTATGTATATCGCAGCGGTGTCCCTGTTCCCTCAGTTCCTGATGGTTGCAGGTAACGTACCTTTCTATCTAGGCGGTACATCACTGCTGATTGTTGTAGTCGTGGTGATGGATTTCATGGCGCAGGTTCAGTCGCACCTGATGTCTCATCAGTATGAATCGCTGATGAAGAAATCCAATCTCAAGGGCTATGGACGGAACGGCTGAAAGCCGTTCCCCTTGAAAACTGGAGTCGACAATGAAAGTACGCGCTTCGGTAAAGAAAATTTGCCGTAACTGCAAAGTAATTCGACGCAATGGCTCAGTTCGAGTCATCTGCTCGGAGCCTCGCCACAAGCAGCGCCAGGGCTAATCCTTCGGGATCTGAACTGACATTGTAAAAGGGGTTCGGAATAAGGCGCTTGACTCAAGCTCGAGTCAAGCGTTATTATTTCGCGCCCTTTTTGTGGCGGAAAATTCACACAGCAAAGCTTTGAACGCGGAGTAATTTGGATGGCACGTATAGCCGGTGTCAATATACCCGATCACAAACATGCTGTTATCTCACTGACATACATTTTTGGTGTCGGCAAGACAACAGCCCAGAAGCTTTGCGATGCAACCGGCGTTAAGCCGGACGTCAAGGTCAAAGACCTTAGCGACGAGCAGCTTGAAGCACTTCGTACTGAAGTGGGCAAGTTTACCGTCGAAGGCGATTTGCGTCGTGAAGTACAGATGAACATTAAGCGTTTGAAGGATCTCGGTTGCTTCCGTGGTCTGCGCCATCGTCACGGACTTCCAGTTCGCGGCCAGCGCACCAAGACCAACGCCCGCACCCGTAAAGGTCCACGCAAACCTATTCGTAAGTAACAGGTAGGCAAACATGGCAAAGCCAGGTACACGTACCCGTAAAAAGGTGAAAAAGACGGTTGTTGATGGCGTCGCGCACATTCACGCGTCCTTCAACAACACCATCGTGACCATTTCGGACCGTCAGGGCAACGTATTGTCCTGGGCCACTTCAGGTGGTTCTGGTTTCCGCGGTTCACGTAAGAGCACACCTTTTGCTGCGCAGGTAGCAGCTGAAAGAGCCGGTAATGCGGCTGCTGAATACGGCCTTAAAAACCTGGATGTAGAGGTTAAGGGTCCTGGGCCCGGACGTGAATCTGCAGTTCGTGCCCTGAATGGGTGTGGCTACAAGATCACTAACATCACTGATGTGACGCCGATTCCCCATAACGGTTGTCGTCCGCCCAAAAAGCGCCGCGTCTAACACAGGAGACAGTGAAATATGGCTCGTTATATAGGCCCGAAGTGCAAGCTGTCTCGTCGTGAAGGGACAGATCTTTTTCTGAAGAGCGGTGTTCGCGCGCTCGATTCCAAGTGCAACATCGAGACTCCGCCGGGTATGCACGGCGCGCGTCGCGGTCGTCTGTCCGAGTACGGCTTGCAGCTTCGCGAGAAGCAAAAAGTTCGTCGTATCTACGGTGTGCTTGAGAAGCAGTTCCGTGGGTACTACAAAGAGGCAGCCCGTCGGAAGGGTGCAACTGGTGAAAACCTGCTGCAACTTCTGGAAGGCCGTCTGGATAACGTTGTATATCGCATGGGCTTTGGTTCTACCCGTGCAGAGTCCCGTCAGCTCGTTTCTCACAAAGCGATCCTGGTTAACGATAAGCCGGTGAACATTCCGTCTTATCAGGTTAAAGCAGGTGATGTTGTGAGTCTGCGTGAGAAGGCCAAAAATCAGTTGCGTGTTAAAGGCGCACTGGAACTGGCTGGTAGCCGCGCGCCGGTGAGCTGGGTAGAGGTTGACGCCAACAAGATGTCCGGCGTTTACAAGTCAGTGCCTGAGCGTACTGAACTGCCTGCCGACATCAACGAGAACCTCATCGTCGAGCTTTACTCTAAGTAAAGCCCAGTTAGCAACGATAGCAGATAGGGGCGTCTATGCAGCGTTCAGTACATGAGTTATTGACACCTCGTACGATTGACGTGAAAGAGTCCGGCGCTTTGCGTGCCAAGGTTACCCTGGAGCCGCTAGAGCGCGGCTTTGGTCATACTTTGGGTAGTGCGCTTCGTCGCATTCTTCTGTCTTCGATGCCAGGCTGCGCCGTGACTGAAGCACAGATCGACGGTGTCCTGCACGAGTACAGTGCCATCGAGGGTGTCCAGGAGGACGTCATTGAGATTCTTTTGAACCTCAAAGGCGTTGCCGTAAAGATGAACGGACGTGATGACACTGAGCTGACACTCAGCAAAAAAGGTCCGGGCGTTGTAACTGCTGGCGATATCACGTTGGATCACGACGTTGAAATCGCTAACCCGGAACACGTTATCTGTCACCTGAGCGAGAACGGCGAACTGAACATGCGCTTGCGCGTGTCTCGTGGTCGCGGTTACGAGCCAGCTGATCAGCGTGGACTGGACGAGGACGAAACTCGTGCCATTGGGCGTTTGCAGCTTGATGCTACGTTCAGCCCGGTTCGCCGAGTGTCTTATGCGGTTGAAAGCGCACGGGTTGAGCAGCGTACAGATCTCGACAAGCTGGTTATTGATCTGGAGACTAACGGTACGATCGATCCGGAAGAAGCAATTCGCCGGGCCGC
Source organism: Marinobacter sp. SBS5 (assembly GCF_048285575.1). Lineage (NCBI taxonomy): Bacteria > Pseudomonadati > Pseudomonadota > Gammaproteobacteria > Pseudomonadales > Marinobacteraceae > Marinobacter > Marinobacter sp. SBS5. Next base: position 13,085 of record NZ_JBLWAZ010000006.1, read on the forward strand.
GACTATCCTCCAGCAACAATTGGCTGTGTTCGTCGATTTCGATCATGAGAAAGAGCCTGAGCGCGTAGAAGAAGAGGAAGAAATTGATCCGATTCTGTTGCGTCCGGTTGATGATCTTGAGTTGACTGTACGTTCGGCTAACTGCTTGAAGGCAGAAAACATTTACTATATCGGCGATCTAATTCAGCGCACAGAAGTGGAGCTGCTGAAGACGCCTAACCTTGGCAAAAAGTCGCTTACCGAGATCAAGGACGTTCTAGCGTCCCGTGGTTTGTCTCTGGGAATGCGTCTTGATAACTGGCCGCCGGCAAGCCTTCGTGGTGATGACCGGGTTCTGGGCGGTTAATCGCCGATTAGTTTAAGGTAAGGAATCAGAGCAATGCGTCATCGTAAGAGTGGTCGTAAGTTCAACAGGACCAGTGCGCATCGCAAGGCCATGTTCCGTAACATGACTGCGTCACTGGTTGAGCACGAGCTGATCAAAACGACGCTCCCGAAAGCGAAAGAATTGCGTCGGGTAGCAGAGCCATTGATCACGCTCGCAAAGAATGATTCGGTTGCAAACCGTCGTCTGGCGTTCGCGCGCCTGCGGAGCGATGCAGCGGTAGCCAAGCTTTTCAACGAGCTGGGCCCCCGTTACAACGAGCGACCGGGTGGATACCTTCGTGTCCTGAAGTGCGGCTTCCGTGCTGGCGACAATGCCCCTATGGCATTTGTTGAGCTGGTCGGTCGTCCTCTGGACATCGAAGCTGAAGAGATGGGCGACGACGAGTAAAATCGTTTAGGCTATTTCTTGGAAAGGCCGGGATCCGAATGGTTCCCGGTTTTTTTGTGTCTGGAATTTGGGTGTTCATTGGTGTGGTTAGACTTGGCGGGGTGGCCCGGGGTGCTAGGTCTATTTTCTTTGGAAAAATAACTCGCTGCGCTCAGACATCTTTTTCCGGCAGAAAATAGACCTAGCACCCCAGGCCGACGTAGCTTTGTGCTGGTTTCCTTATTTTTCCAGCATCGGCTTTAGGTATTTGCCGGTGTGGGAGTTAGTGTTATTTGCTACGTCTTCAGGAGTACCTTCCGCAATAATCTGCCCGCCACCAGAACCGCCTTCCGGACCCAGATCGACAATCCAATCCGCTGTTTTGATCACGTCCAGGTTGTGTTCGATCACCACGATGGTGTTTCCGTGGTCTCGTAATCGTTGCAGGACGTTTAATAGCTGCTGGATGTCGTAGAAATGCAGGCCGGTTGTTGGTTCATCAAGGATGTACAGAGTTTTGCCGGTATCTCGTTTGGAAAGCTCTTTTGCGAGTTTTACCCGCTGGGCTTCACCACCAGATAGCGTGACCGCACTTTGTCCTAATCGTATGTAGGAGAGGCCTACGTCGATCAGCGTTTGTAACTTCCTCGCTAAGAAAGGGACGGCGTCAAAGAACTCACGGCCTTCTTCGACAGTCATGTCGAGCACTTCGTGGATGTTCTTGCCTTTGTAGCGGACTTCCAGAGTTTCCCGGTTGTAGCGTTTGCCTTTGCAGATGTCGCAGGGCACGTATACGTCGGGTAGGAAGTGCATTTCTACTTTTATGACGCCATCGCCCTGGCAGGCTTCGCAGCGGCCGCCTTTGACGTTGAATGAGAAGCGTCCGACTTTATAGCCCCGCGAGCGTGCTTCTTGGGTGCCGGCAAAGAGCTCTCGGATCGGAGTGAACAACCCGGTATAGGTGGCCGGGTTGGACCGGGGGGTCCTTCCAATGGGGCTTTGGTCAATGTCGATCACTTTGTCGAGGTGATCTAGCCCTTTCAGGTTTTTGTAGGGGGCGTGGCTTAAACTGGTCGCTTTGTTTAGTTTCGCCGCCGCTACGGGGTAGAGGGTGCTATTGATCAAGGTCGATTTACCAGAGCCGGATACGCCCGTCACGCAGGTCATTATGCCTAGAGGTAGCGTTAACGTGACATCTTGAAGGTTGTTTCCGGTTGCACCGGTCAGTACCAGGTTTTTACCATTTCCTTTGTTGCGTTCGGGCGGTATGGCGATGCTTTTGGCGCCGCTCAGGTATTGGCCGGTCAAGGACTTTTTGTTGGCGATAATGTCGGCTGGGGTGCCTCTTGCGACGATCTGACCGCCATGTACGCCAGCGCCGGGGCCAATGTCGATGACGTAATCGGCGGCACGTATGGCGTCTTCATCGTGTTCTACGACGATCACGGTGTTGCCTAGGTCCCGAAGGTGGGTCAGGGTGGCGAGCAATCGATCGTTATCACGCTGATGCAGGCCAATGGAAGGCTCATCGAGGATATACATGACACCGACCAAGCCAGCACCAATTTGGCTGGCCAAGCGAATTCGTTGCGCTTCGCCCCCCGAGAGGGTGTCGGCGCTGCGTTCCAGGGTCAGGTACTCTAGGCCGACGTTAACCAGAAACTGGAGCCTTTCACGTACTTCTTTCAGAATCTTGTCGGCTATCTCGCCTTTACGCCCGGGAAGTGCGAGTTCCCCGAAGTATTGGTATGCCTCACCCACTGGCATGCGAGTTACGTCTGGGAGGTTTTGCTCTTTGATAAAGACGTGCCGTGCGCTCTGTCTTAATCGAGAGCCGTGGCAGTCTTTGCAGGGTTGGGTGCTCAGGTTGCGGGCCAGCTCTTCCCGCATACTCTGGGATTCGGTTTCCCGATAACGGCGTTCCAAGTTGGGCAAGATGCCTTCGAATGGGTGCGCCTTTTCGATGATCTGGCCTCGGGAGTTGACGTAACGGAAGGTGACGTCTTCGGTTCCGGTTCCGTACAGCAGGGCTTTCTGGAAGTCTTGTGGTAGCTCATCCCACGGGGTTTCCAGATCCATGCCATAGTGCTCAGCAACGCTGGTGAGCATTTGGAAATAGTAGACGGCCCGGCGGTCCCAGCCCTTAATGGCGCCGGAAGCCAGAGTGGCTTCCGGATGTTGAATGATCTTTTCGGGATCAAAGAATTGTTTAACGCCCAGCCCGTCGCAGGTTGGGCATGCCCCAGCGGGGTTGTTGAAGGAAAATAGGCGCGGCTCAAGCTCGCTCAGGGAGTAACCGCATTGGTTACAGGCGTAGCGGGCGGAAAAGGTGTGTTCTTCGCCTTCGCCTGACATAGGTGCGACGAGGGCAATGCCGTCGGAGAGATCGAGGGCGGTTTCGAAGCTTTCGGCGAGTCTCTGTTCCAGCCCCGGCTTTACTTTGAAGCGGTCAACCACCACGTCGATTTGGTGTTTACGCTTTTTGTCGAGAGCGGGTACGTCATCGATGTCATAGACGGTGCCGTCTACCCGTAGCCGAATAAAACCTTGGCTGCGCATGGTGTCGATGACTTGATGGTGTTCACCTTTCCGGTCTCGGATGACTGGCGCCAGGATCATCAGCTTACTGTCTTCAGGTAGTGCCAATACTTGGTCTACCATCTGGCTGACGGTCTGAGCTTCCAATGGCTGATGATGGTCCGGGCATCGAGGCTCGCCAGCACGTGCAAACAGCAATCGCAGGTAGTCGTAGATTTCCGTTATTGTTCCCACTGTTGAGCGCGGGTTGTGGGACGTGGATTTCTGTTCGATAGAAATGGCAGGCGACAGGCCCTCGATGTGGTCTACATCGGGCTTTTCCATCATTGAAAGAAATTGCCGCGCGTAGGTCGACAAGGATTCCACGTAACGTCTTTGGCCTTCGGCGTAGAGGGTATCGAACGCCAGTGACGATTTGCCGGAGCCAGAGAGACCGGTAATCACGATGAGTTTGTCCCGTGGTATATCCAGGTCGATGTTCTTCAGGTTGTGGGTGCGCGCGCCCTTGATCTGGATATGGTCCATAACACCTCGCTTCGATGAAAAACGACCAGTATATCGTTTTCGGAAGGTGCCGGCTAAATTGGTGGTGCACAACCGCTACACCCTTGTGAGTAGTCCCGTCAGCTTTCAGCTTCTGGTACAATGCGCGCCTCGCGGCCCACGGCCGCAACCTCATTCATTCTGTCCGGCACGGGTTATATGAACGCGCTTGAAAAACGCTCAGTAGCGGCTCTGGCTTCGGTATATGCCATGCGTATGCTGGGCCTGTTTATGGTTATGCCGGTATTTGTTCTGCTTGGCAGCGATTTGCAGGGCGCGACACCGGCACTCATCGGTTTTGCGATAGGTGCCTATGGGCTGAGCCAGGCGCTGTTGCAGATTCCATTCGGATTGCTGTCGGATCGGGTTGGCCGTAAACGAATGATCTATATTGGTCTGGTTCTGTTTGCGGCCGGCAGTGTGTTGGCAGGCATCTCAGATTCGATTTACGGCGTAATTGCCGGCCGGGTGCTGCAGGGTGCTGGTGCCATCGCAAGTGTTTTGATGGCGATGCTGAGCGATCTTACTCGAGAAGAACAGCGCACCAAGGCGATGGCAACGGTCGGGATCTCCATCGGTTTGTCCTTTTCAGTGTCTCTCGTTGCGGGCCCCTTACTAGGCGCCGCTTGGGGGTTGTCAGGTATCTTCTACACCACGGCTGTATTGGCTTTGCTGGCGCTGATAGTGGTGGCTAAAGTGGTGCCGACGCCGCATCAACACAAGGTGAGTGCCGATACGCACCCCGCGCGGGAGATGGTCGGGAAGGTCTTGGCGGATGGCCGGCTGTTGCGCCTGGATTTTGGAATCTTCGCACTGCATTTCGCGCTCACTTCACTATTTTTGGTTTTCCCCACCATGCTCCAGGATCAACTGGGGCTGGCTGCTAGCTCCCATTGGTGGTTTTACCTCACCGTGATGGTGACTTCGTTCTTTGCCATGGTGCCTTTTATCATCATTGGTGAGAAAAAGCGTAAAATGAAACCCGTCCTCTGTGGCGCGATAGCATTATTGGCCCTGGCCACTGCGGCGCTGACAGGCGTGACGGACAGTCTGGGCTTGGCGTGGATCGTTTTGTTTTTCTTCTTTATGGCTTTTAATCTGCTGGAAGCCAGCTTGCCGTCGTTGATCAGTAAAGAGGCGCCTGCGGCAAGTAAGGGTACGGCGATGGGCGTTTACTCGACCTCACAGTTTCTCGGGGCTTTTCTCGGAGGCGCGCTGGGCGGGTATCTATTACAAAAAAACGGCTTGGACGGTGTGTTGTGGCTAATGGCCGGCGGGCTGGCTGTTTGGTTGCTAGTGGCGCTCTCTATGCCCACGCCCAGTTACACCACCAGTTTTGTGGTGCAGTTGCGTGATGCAGTCGCGACGACCTTTGACGATATCGATCAGCGCTTACGCGGCCTGTCTGGCGTAGCGGACGTAGTTATTGTTGAAGAAGCTTCGACGGCCTACCTGAAGGTGGATCGTCAGCACTTTAATGAAGATCAGCTTGCGCACCTGGATTTTGTGCGGCAGGGTGACAATACTTAAACTTTGGATGTCTGCAGGGAGCGCAGGCGTTCGGTCAAAAAACACCAGGAGCAGAACATGGCACGAGGCATAAACAAGGTAATTCTGATCGGTAATCTGGGCCAAGACCCGGATACCCGATACACCCCGAATGGTAATGCAGTGGTTAACCTGACCCTGGCGACCGACGAAAGTTACAAGGATCGCCAGACGGGTCAGATGGTTCCGAGAACCGAATGGCACCGGATTGTTATCTTCGGCAAGGTGGCGGAAGTGGCTGGGCAGTACCTGCGCAAAGGCTCAAAGGTCTATATCGAAGGGCGTTTGCAAACCCGTAAGTGGCAAGGTCAGGATGGTCAGGATCGATATACCACCGAGATTGTTGTGGATATCAACGGCCAGATGCAGATGCTGGATAGCCGCGGAAGTGAAGGTGGCATGAACCAAGGCGCACCTCAGGGTCGTCCGCAACAGCAGGCACCGGCGCAGCAGCAACAATACAACGCGCCGCCACAGCAACAGCAGCAGGGTGGTTATAACAACCCTGCGCCGCAGCAGCAGACAGGTGCTATGCCTGAGCCCATTGACGACTTCGATGATGATATCCCGTTCTAACTCGTAGTCGTACACACAAAAAACCCGAGCATCAGCTCGGGTTTTTTGTGTCATTCGCTTTGATGCGTTGACCGCTATTCTTCCGTCGTTTCCGGGTGGTCCAAACCCAGCTCATTAATCTTTCGAGTTAAAGTATTTCGGCCCCAGCCGAGCAGAATCGAGGCGTCACGGCGTCGCCCGCCGGTATGTTTCAGTGCGGTCTCAATCATGATCTTTTCGAACTCGGGTACGGCTTTGTCCAGTACGCTCTTTTTACCACGCTTCAGTTCCTGTTCTGCCCAGTTTTTCAGTCCCTCTTGCCAAGTCTGGCCGGTAGCGTCGTTTTCCGATTCGGCTTGATCCAAAAGCTCGGGGGGCAGGTCGGCAACGTGAATTTCGCGACCGCTGGCCATCACCGTGAGCCAGCGGCAGGTGTTTTCAAGCTGACGAACGTTTCCAGGCCAAGGCAGGGTTGAGAGGTATTCCTCAGCATCCTTGCGCAGAAGTTTGGTTTCTACGGCCAGTTCTTTAGCTGCTTGTTCAAGGAAATGTTGAACCAGCCGGGGGATGTCGGCCCGTCGCTCGGCCAGTTTAGGCAAGTGAATACGAATCACGTTGAGGCGGTGAAACAAATCCTCTCTGAAACTGCCGGCATTCACCAGTTTCTCGAGATCTTGGTGAGTGGCGGCGATGATACGGACATCCACTTTGATTGGGGTGGTGCCCCCAACCCGATAGAACTCTCCGTCGGCGAGGACGCGCAGCAAGCGGGTTTGGGTGTCGGCGGGCATGTCGCCGATTTCGTCCAGAAATAGCGTGCCGCCATTGGCTTGCTCGAAGCGGCCTTGGCGAGTGCTTCCGGCACCGGTGAATGCGCCTTTTTCGTGGCCAAACAGTTCGGACTCAATAAGGTCTTTGGGAATGGCGGCCATGTTCAGGGCGATAAATGGGCTTCGGGCGCGGGGGCTGTGGTTGTGCAACGCCTGGGCAACCAACTCTTTGCCGGTACCGCTTTCACCGTTGATGAGCACGGTGATGTTCGAGTTTGAAAGCCGGCCGATGGCTCGAAACACTTCCTGCATGGCCGGTGCTTCGCCAATGATTTCAGTGCTCTTTTGGACCTCTTCAATGTGAGGCTCAGCCGTTGCTCTTTGTTCATGGCTGTGAGCGATGGCCCTTTTCACCAAAGCGACCGCCTCATCGACATCAAACGGCTTGGGTAGGTATTCGAACGCTCCGGTCTGGTAGCTGGTGACCGCGCTGTCCAGATCTGAGTGGGCGGTCATGATGATGACAGGAACGTCCGGGTGCAATGCAACAATTCGGGAAAGCAGGGTGATACCATCCACGCCGGGCATGCGGATGTCGCTGACAATCGCGTCCGGTCGTTCCCGTTCGAGCCGGGCAATAATGCCTTCGCCGCTGTCAAAGGCCTGAACTTGCAGGCCGGCTTGGCTCAGCGCTCGCTCGAGAACCCAGCGGATGCTTTTGTCGTCGTCGATGATCCAGACGTTTTCTGGCTGATTCATAAAGTGTCCTCCAGAGGCAGGAAGATAATGAAGTCGGTTTTTCCTGGCTCGCTTTCACATTCCACCAAGCCCCGGTGCTGGCCGATGATGCTTTGGGTGATCGATAGCCCTAAGCCAGTGCCTGAAGCCCGACCACTGATCATGGGGTAAAAAACGTTCTGCAACAGGTCGGCTGGAATGCCGGGGCCGTTGTCGATAATGTCGATGCGGCAAGCTAGGCGATGGCGTTGATGGCCGATGGTGAACTGTCGCAAGGTTCGGGTGCGGAAGGTTATTGTGGGTGTTGTTTCGGAACCTGAAGCGCTTTCGTTTTCAAATGCGGCTTCCATGGCGTTCCGAGCAATGTTCAATACCGCCTGAATGAGTTGCTCCTTGTCGCCCAAGAATTCCGGGATGCTGGGATCGTAATCACGCTGCAGCTGCACCTTGCCCCGGCTTTCCGCCTCGATCAGGGTACGAACCCGCTCAAGAACCTCATGAATGTTGGTCGGGGCGATCTGCAGGGCTTTGTTGGGCCCGAGCATACGGTCCACTAAACTGCGCAGCCGGTCGGCCTCGTTAATGATGACCTGGGTGTATTCGCGTTGCCCGTCACTGTCCAGTTCGCGGTCGAGCAGTTGTGCTGCACCTCGAATGCCGCCCAGTGGATTCTTGATCTCGTGAGCCATGCCTCGGACAAGAATTCGGGAGGCTTCCTGCTGGGAAATAATGTCTTCTTCCCGACTGATACGTAACTGGCGGTCTATGGGCTGGAGTTCGATCAGTAGTTCAATAGGGTCAATGCTGATGGGGCTGACTGAGTAATCCACCATCAGGCGGGATCCGGTCAGTAATGCGAACTCAGCCTCGCGCCGTGTGTAGGATTGGCCGTTCTTTGCCGCTGCGTGCAGTGTTCTCAGCGCATTCTCTGAATCGATGAGAACCTCGTGCAGAGGCGTCCCCTGAGTCCGCGTAAGGCTCGTTTCAAACAGGTTCTCGGCGGCCGGGTTTAGGTAGCGAATAGTCAGGTCATCACCCAAGACCAGCACCGCTGTTGTCAGGCTGTCGAGAATGCTTTTGTACCCGGTTTCCAGGGTGCTGGATGGTCGAAACGACATGCTGGGATCCCGTTGGGCGCTCATGGTTATCACTCAGGTTTTGCAAAAAACGAACCAATTTTTGTGTGAAGTCAAAAAAGGTGCGTGAAACTCAAGAGAGCGGTCCTGGGCGGGGCAGGCGGTGCATTGAATTGATACAAAGCGAGAGGGAAGCCTGTAGGTAGCCCGGGTTATGCCCTTTTGTTGCCTACAGTATGGCTTTAATTTGGTGCGGGCGCACTAAATTGGTGCGCCTGGTTTAGCGTGCAATGGATGGCCGGTGAATGGTGAAGCGAACCGGTTGGCTCGATTTTACCTGCACGCCATTGTGATCCACTATGTGAGCGACCGCGCTGTGGGTGCCGCGATCAATATTCTGGACGGTGACGGAGCCCGATGTACTTTGGCCGACTGGTTGGCCGTCGAGTGTGATCTCATATTTGTGGTTGGGTTTCAGGCCGGGCGTACTGTGCACTTGAAAAGTTACGGTGCCGTTGCCGCTATGGAAGGCCTGGTCATCCTGCGGGTAAGCGAAGGCCAAGTCGTCATAAGAAGCGCCTTCGCGCTTAACTTCATCGCGCAGCTTGTCGGTTTCGCGCACGACTTCGGGCTTGGGTAGTGTGATCGTGGTGACGGGTTTTACTTTGACGGCCTCACCACCTTTCATGGGTTCGTCGGAGAAGGTGACATTGCCTTGGGCATCAACGTGGCGGTAGACCTCAGCCCAGCTTGCTGAAGAGGCCAGAAGAAGGATTCCGGATGCGAGCGTGACAAGTGTTTTCATGATCGTGGCCTGTGCTCTGGTTAACTCATTTGATTATCAGGGGCAAGGGCGGTGATATCAACGCTGTGGAGGGCTCGCTTGGTTACATCTCGTTAAGAGCGACAGTTGTTGGGTGGGTTTTGTGGACTCGGCCACAAAAAAAACCCGCCGAGGCGGGTTTTTTTCTGCGTCATGGCACCTTTACGGTGCGATGAGTTAGCAGGAGTAGTACAGCTCGAACTCAACCGGGTGCGTGGTCATGTTGATGCGCTCAACTTCGGCACGCTTCAGGTCGATGTAGCCGGCAATCATGTCTTCGGTGAACACGCCACCACGGGTCAGGAACTCGTGATCATCTTTCAGGGCGTCCAGAGCTTCTTGCAGAGTCTCGGCAACCTTCGGAATGTTCAGAGCTTCTTCTTTCGGCAGGTCGTACAGATCCTTGTCCATGGCATCGCCAGGGTGGATCTTGTTCTGGATGCCGTCTAGGCCGGCCATCATCAGTGCAGAGAAGGCCAGGTACGGGTTAGCGGCCGGATCCGGGAAGCGAACTTCAACACGACGGGCTTTGGCGCTATTCACATACGGGATACGGATAGAGGCAGAGCGGTTGCGGGCTGAGTAGGCCAGCATAACCGGTGCTTCATAACCTGGTACCAGACGCTTGTAGCTGTTGGTGGCCGGGTTGGTGAAGGCGTTGATAGCCTTAGCGTGCTTGATGATGCCGCCAACGTAGTACAGAGCTTCGTCGCTCAGGCCAGCGTAGCTATCACCTGCGAACAGGTTCTTGCCGTCTTTGCTCAGGGACATGTGTACGTGCATGCCGGAACCGTTATCGCCAACAACGGGCTTGGGCATAAAGGTCGCCGTCTTGCCGTACGCGTGGGCAACGTTGTGCACGCAGTACTTCAGGATCTGTACTTCGTCTGCTTTCTTGGTCAGGCTGTTAGGACCGACGCCAATCTCACACTGGCCGGCGGTGCCGACTTCGTGGTGGTGAACCTCAATGGTCAGCCCCATAGATTCCATGGCCGCACACATAGCGCCACGCAGATCGTGCAGGCTGTCTACCGGTGGAACCGGGAAGTAACCGCCTTTAACGCCTGGACGATGGCCGATGTTGTTGCGGTCGAAGTCTTCGCCGGATACCCAGGCGGCTTCTTCCGAGTAGAGCTCGTACATAGAGCCCTGCATGTCGGTCTTCCATTTTGCGGAATCAAAGATGAAGAACTCAGGCTCCGGGCCGAACAGGGCGCCGTCAGCGATGCCGGTGGATTTCAGGTATTCCTCAGCACGCTGAGCAACAGAGCGTGGGTCACGCTCGTAACCTTGCATGGTGGTGGGTTCCACGATGTCGCAGGTAATGTTGATGGTGGTTTCTTCAGTGAACGGATCCAGTACGGAGCTGCTGTCATCCGGCATCAGGATCATGTCTGATTCGTTGATGCCTTTCCAGCCAGCGATGGAAGAACCGTCGAACATCTTGCCGTCGGCAAAGAAGTCTTCGTCTACCTCAGAGGCAGGCAGAGTTACGTGTTGCTCTTTACCGCGGGTGTCGGTGAAACGCAGGTCGACCCATTTGACTTCGTGTTCTTTGATCAAATCAACAGTCTTGGACATTGTGCATGCTCCGTAAGTTATACATATTCGTTGTGCCGGATCGTTCAGTGTACTGAGGCCCGATCTGCTTGCAGGTGAGGGAAGCTTATCAGAAGCCGGTGGCCCTTACCTTTCAATTGCGGCTGTTTATACTTAAGCAAGGGCCTTGCCAGTTTGCCGATATTGCCTCACAAAAGCGCAGTTGCAGGGCTTTCGAGCCATGCCGGGGCGTCAGCGGCACAGTTTTGTGCGTTTTTAATCGTTTAATTGTGCGCCAAAATGGTGCGCCTTGGCCGTAAATGCCTAATAACAGTGCGCTTCGTGATTGATTACATATTAAGCACTAATCTTCATATTATCGACATGGACTTTTCGATATACTGCGTCCCGCTAATTTCTGCAGGATACCAGTTGTGATTGATAAGCTTAGAAACGTTGCCATTATTGCCCACGTAGACCACGGTAAAACGACCCTGGTTGACCAATTGTTGCGCAAGTCCGGAACTTTGGACCGTAAAGAGCTCGAAAGCGAGCGCGTTATGGATTCCAACGATCAGGAAAAAGAGCGTGGAATTACCATTCTGGCGAAGAACACTGCGCTGAAGTGGAAAGACTACGACATCAACATCGTGGACACCCCGGGACACGCTGATTTCGGTGGCGAAGTTGAGCGAGTCATGAGCATGGTAGACAGTGTTCTGCTCGTGGTCGATTCGATTGACGGCCCGATGCCACAAACCCGCTTTGTAACGCAAAAAGCGTTCGCAGCGGGCTTGCGTCCGATTGTTGTGGTAAACAAGATTGACCGTCCTGGTGCTCGCCCGGACTGGGTCGTAGACCAGGTGTTTGATCTGTTTGATAACCTTGGCGCTACTGATGAACAGCTTGACTTCCCGATCGTATACGCCAGTGCCTTGAACGGCATTGCAGGTATGGATCACGAAGACATGCAAGACAACATGGACGCCGTTTTCCAGGCCATCGTGGATTTCGTACCAGCACCCGACGTGGATTTGGAACTGCCGTTCCAAATGCAGATTTCCCAGCTGGACTACAACAGCTTCTTGGGTGTGATCGGTATTGGCCGTATCGCGCGCGGTAAAGTGTCTACCAACACTCCGGTAGTTGCGATCGGCGCTGACGGTAAAAAGCGTAACGGCCGAATCCTCAAGATCATGGGTCACTCCGGTTTGCAGCGTGTCGAAGTTGACGAAGCTCAGGCTGGCGACATTGTGTGTGTGAGCGGCTTGGATCAGCTCTTCATCTCTGACACCTTGTGTGATCCTTCTAATGTTGAAGCGCTGCCCGCACTGACCGTTGATGAACCGACGGTTTCGATGACCTTCCAGGTCAACGATTCGCCGTTTGCCGGTAAAGAAGGTAAGTACGTAACCAGTCGCAATATTAAAGAGCGTCTGGAAAAAGAGTTGCTGCACAACGTAGCTCTGCGTGTTGAAGAAGGTGACTCCGCAGACAAATTCAAAGTGTCTGGCCGTGGTGAGCTGCACCTGTCGGTACTGATCGAAAACATGCGTCGCGAAAACTTCGAGCTGGCGGTTGGTCGTCCGGAAGTGGTGATCAAAGAAGTAGACGGTGAGAAGCAAGAGCCGTACGAAAACGTGATCATCGACATCGAAGAGCAGCACCAAGGCCCCATTATGGAGCAAATGGGTCTGCGTCGTGGCGATATGACCAACATGATCCCGGACGGCAAAGGCCGCATGCGCTTGGAATACACCATTCCTGCCCGTGGTTTGATTGGTTTCCGGAACGCCTTCCTGACCATGACCTCCGGTACCGGTATCCTTACTTCGACCTTCAGTCATTACGGTCCTGTGAAGCTGGGTGAAGTGACCAGCCGTCAAAACGGTGTCATTGTTTCCATGGCCACCGGCACTGCGCTGACTTACTCGCTGGAAACCCTGCAGAGCCGAGGCAAGTTGTTCCTTGAGCCGGGCCAGGAAATCTACGAAGGACAGCTATGTGGTATTCACAGCCGCGATAACGATCTGGTGGTTAACCCGACCAAGGGTAAGAAGCTGGATAACATGCGTGCGTCTGGTAAGGACGAAGTGATCGGCCTGGTGCCGCCCATCAAGCATACGCTTGAACAGGCGCTTGAGTTTATTGACGACGACGAGCTGGTGGAAGTAACGCCCAAGTCGATCCGTCTGCGTAAAAAGCTTCTGACCGAAAACGAGCGTAAGCGCGCCGGTAAGAAGTAAGGCACGGTTGGCCCGGAGTGGTGCGGGCATTCACGAGAAGTTCAGGGAAAGCGCAGCCTTTCCCTTCGTGTTTGTCTCTCTGCTCCGGGTCGATTGCCTTTCGAGTTTTTCTGACACCTCTCTCGTTAATGCTGTAATCCCTTTCGCCATTCTCGGCTAGACTACCGTTAGTCATTTAACGGAGTCGGTTATGCTCAGTCTTTATCCTGAAATCCAGCCCTATGCTCGTCACCGTCTTGCCGTGGATGACGTTCATGAACTGTATCTGGAAGAATCTGGCAATCCTGAGGGTACGCCTGTGCTGGTGGTGCATGGTGGGCCGGGCGGAGGCTGCGAGGATTATCACCGTCGGTTCTTTGATGCCGAACGTTGTCGGATCATTTTGCTCGATCAGCGTGGCGCTGGACGGTCGACCCCGCTGGCGGAGTTGGAAGGCAACTGCACGGCCAATTTAGTGGCCGATATGGAAGCCGTGCGGCAGTTTCTGGGTGTGGATCGCTGGTTGTTGTTCGGAGGGAGCTGGGGTTCAACGCTCAGCCTTGTTTATGCGCAAGCTCACCCGGAACGGGTGTTGGGGCTGGTGCTGAGAGGGATCTTTCTCTGCCGGCCGCGGGATATTCAGTGGTTTTATCAGGAGGGGGCCAGTCGGATATTTCCTGATTATTGGAAAGAGTATCTGGCGCCCATCCCAGAGGCTGAGCGAAGCGATATGGTAACGGCCTATTATCGGCGCCTAACCAGTAGTAATGAGTTGGAGCAGATCCAAGCCGCCAAAGCTTGGTCGGTGTGGGAAGGGCGCTGCGCCACCCTGCAGCCGAACCCAAAGGTGGTTGAGCATTTCGGCCATCCGCATGTGGCCATCGCCCTGGCCCGAATTGAGTGTCATTACTTCATGAATCAAGGTTTTTTAGAACCGGGTCAAATTATAAGAGACGCACAAAAGCTGGCGGAGATTCCGGGTGTTATCGTGCACGGTCGATATGACATGGTGTGCCCATTGGATAATGCGCTGGCTCTTAGTGCGGCGTGGCCTGAAGCCGAATTGCAAATCATTCGCGATGCCGGCCATTCAGCTTCCGAGCCTGCAATTGTGGACGCGCTGATTCGTGGAGTCGAACAAGTTATCGCCAAAGGCACGCCTTCAGCTGGTTGATTATTAGACTTTTTGTTAACTTGGCGGGGTTGCGACCTTTGAGTGGCCTCTATACACTTTGGTGCATTACGGTGTTTTAACCCCGCGAGCCGAGTTGCCAAGGGACTAAATGAAAGGATTGATCCAGCGAGTATCCGAGGCAAGTGTTGCCGTAGGGGGCCATCAGATTGCCAGCATTGGCAATGGGCTCTTATTACTCTTGGGCGTGGAAAGGAATGACGCATCAAAAGAGGCAAAGGAACTGTGCCGGAAAATTCTCTCATACCGGATTTTCCCCGATGAGCAGGGCCGGATGAACGTGAACGTTCAGGACTCCGGTGGCTCGCTTTTAATTGTTCCCCAGTTCACCTTAGCGGCGGATACTTCCTCCGGAACCCGGCCAGGCTTTTCTCTGGCGGCTTCCCCGGACGTGGCAAATCGTTTGTATGAGGAGTTTGTGGCCGAGGCGAAGAGCCTGTTGGGGGCTGAGCGTGTGCAAACCGGCGAGTTCGGGGCAGATATGAAAGTGGCGTTAGTGAACGATGGCCCGGTTACCTTTTTGTTGGAAGTGGGTGGGTCAAAATAGGTCATTTTAACGCCGACGTAATAATGCCCATGATCAGGGCGTAGCTTGGGGTTCCCGGGTGCTGATATCTGATCTTAGGGCGCTCGCGACAAGTGACCAGTTTTGTAACGTGTTGGTTGGAAAGATAATAGTGGATTTAGGTCTGAATTTTGCGATGCTAGGCTCTAATTGTCGTAAGTATGGACGGACACACAAGTTTTGAATCTGGGGCTTGTTTAGGTTAAAAAATAGCCGCTAAAAATTTGCAAAAATGTAATTGTTGTATTAAAACAGGATCATCACAGGGAACTTTAACAGAGTTCTGTAAGTGACTGAGAATCAAGGCCTGCTGTTCGCCTTGTTGGGATAAAAAGAAAAGATCGGGCCTTAAGACCCGTCGAAGAACCTGAGTTAACTCACAAAGGAAGATGCAACATGAAAAAAACTATTCTTGCTTCTGCTATCGCAGCTGCAACCTTCTCTGGCGCTGCTCTGGCCCAAGAAAGCAACCTGCCGACTGTTTACGGTAACATCCAGTACGCTCTGACCCACAACAACGTTGATGGCGGCAGCAGTGACATCGCTCACAACGACAACGGTTCCACTATCGGTGTGAAGCACGACCATGAAATCGCACCAGGTATTACCGGCTTTCTGAAGATTGAGCTTGACGGTATTGATGCTGATGACAAATCAAAAGGTCGTGGTCGGATCAAGCTGGACGAAGCTTACATCGGTGTGAAGGGTGATAACTTCGGTCAGGTGTGGGTTGGCTCTGATGACTCTCTGTATGAGTCTACTATCGACCGTATCGTTAACTACTACGAAGTGGCCAAGTACAACATCGGTGGTAGCTACACCACAGGTGAAGGCGATTTGATTCAGTACATGACGCCTTCTTTCGGTGGTTTGAAGCTGGGTGCTGCGGTTCAGATCAATGGTGATGGCGATGCGCAATCTGGTGGCAAGAGCTACCCATACCAGTTGGCAGCTATCTACTCCGTTGATGCGCTGACTCTTGCTTTTGCTATGGACTCTAACGATGGCGCTACATCGTATTCTTCCAGCACAGCTGAAGCTCCGAAGAACAACGAAAACACCTACGGTGTGCGTGTAGCATACGCCGCAGATGCTTTTGGTGCTTCACTTGAGTATCAGACTCGTAAAGATGCCTACGACATTGTTGGTGTTCAAGGTACCTACACTCTGGGCAAAAACGTGTTCGCGCTGTCATACGAGCTGGCAGAAGCTGACGGTGTAAGCGGCGACGCCAAGATGGACACTGTTGCTCTGCAGGCGCTGCATAACCTGTCAGATAACATGTACGTCTACGTTGAAGGCAACCTGGCCGGCGGTGATGACGGAGTTTACGGTGTTGCTAACAAGAGCGAAGCTTCAGCTGTCTCTGTTGGTGCTACCTACTACTTCTGATCAGCTAACCAGCTAATCCAGTAGTATCGAAAACCGGTGACTTAGGTCACCGGTTTTTGTATTTTTAGCCCCTCCGTTTTTCAGGAATTCCCTATGGCTACCGAGCTCGAAATCAAACTCACCTTGTCAGAGCAATCCCAAACCAACGCGCTTGCATGGTTGCTGGCCCAGCCGGAAGCTTCCGAAGGCCCGAGAAAAACGCTGATCAATCGCTACTACGACACCCCGAACGCAGCACTCAATCTCGCCAGAGCAGCATTGCGCGTGCGTGAGACTGGCGGCCGTTACATACAAACCCTGAAAACCCAAGGCGAGTTTGTGGACGGTGCTCATCGTCGAGAAGAGTGGGAGTGGGAGATACCGAGCGCTGATCTGGACTTGTCGTTACTCGAGCAAACCCCGCTGAACGATCAGTTGGATTTATCCGAGCTGAAGCTGGCTTTCGAAACCAATTTCACTCGTCAGATTGTGATGCTGAATACCGCTGACGCCGTGATCGAGGTGGCGGTGGATTTCGGAGAGATTGTGGGCAGTGGCTGTGCAAGGCCGCTGCACGAAGTGGAGTTCGAGCTGAAGTCCGGCGCGCCATCATCACTGATGGTCTGGGCAACGGCGTTGGCCCGTGAAGTTCCGGTGTTCCTCAATCTGGTGAGTAAGGCGGAGCAGGGTTACCACCTTGCCGGTATTCATCAGCCGACACTTGCCCAATGTCCCGAGGCGCTATCCGTGACGGCCTTTCTGCACCAGTTAAGTCTCGCTTGGCTACTTCAGGAGTCCGTTTCCTTCTCGGCTGAGTCGTTGCGATCTGTGCAAAGAGAAGCAGGTAAAGCGGGCCTCCAGGCTGTGTGGGATCAGCTCATGCCTGAATTGATCCGTGGTGCCGCCGTTCCTGACCTCGTTCAACGAGCTCCCCGCATCGGCGAGCTGCAACTCGCGATCGCCTCCGCTAGCTGATATCGAGCAAGGCGGTGGCAATGCTGAAGTAAATCAGCACGCCACTTACGTCCGCAATGGTCGTGATCAGCGGTGTGCTGGCGGTCGCTGGGTCAAACTTCAGTTTGTCGAGCAGGAAGGGCAGCAGCATGCCGATCAGGCTGCCTACCATTACCACCACAATCATGGTGACCGCAACGACTCCCGCTATTTCGGGGCTGGCCCTTAGTAGCCCAACCACCATCACGGCCGCAGCCATCGTGAGGCCAAGGCCGGTGGATACTAATGTTTCTTTGCCCAGTAGGCGTCCCCAGTCGGCAACGGTGACATCGCCCGTGGCCATGCCTCGAACCATCAAGGTGGCTGATTGAGCTCCAGCATTACCCGCGCTGGCGACTAACAGAGGCATGAAGAAGAGCAGAGCAATGTGTTCGGAAATGATCTCCTCGAAATAGGCGATGCCCGCGCCGGTAAAGATATTGGCGAACACCAGAATTACCAGCCACTGTACGCGTGAGCGATACAGGGAAAATGGGGAGGCGTCTCGAAGAGTGCCGGTGAGTTTGCCGACCGTCGCCCCTTTGTGCATGTCTTCGGTGGCCTCGGCTTCGGCGGCATCCATGGCGTCATCGTAGGTCACGATGCCGACCAGTCGGTTGTCGTGATCCACGATCGGCAGGGCGAGTAAGTCGTACCGCGAAATCAATCGCGCCACTTCTTCCTGGGAAGTGTCGGTATTGGCAGTCACCAAACCAGTCGCGATCAGGTCGTTGACCGAAGTGCTGGGCATTGCCGTGATCAGGTTCCTCAGAGAAACCGCGCCCAGCAGAGTATGGTTATCGTCGACCACATAGGCGTGATAGATGGTCTCTTTGTCGGGGGCGGTGTTTCTCAGCAGGTCGATGGCAGCGCTGGCGGTTACGCCGGTGCTGATCATCGCGTATTCAGAACTCATCAGCGCCCCAGCGGTGCCTTCTTCAAAGCTTGTCAGGCGTCGCAGGTCTTCTCGCTCTTTGCTGGCGAGCGACTGAAGCAGGGTGTGTTGTTTGTTTTCGTCCAATAGGTGGAAGAAATCGGCCCGCTCGTCCGACGGCATGGCCGTTACCAGCTCGGTCAGGCTGCGCGTGGGTAGTTGGTTGGATATCAGCGTTTGGGTTGCCGGGCCGATGTACCCAAGTACTTTGGCTCCGCTCTCCGTGGACAATGCCTTTATCAGACGAATGCCGGCATCGGCTTCGGGATGCGCCTCGATGAAATCAGCTAAGTCCGCTGCGTTGAACGTAGCGGCAGCTGACTGTATCTCGCTGTCGTCGTTCGCTGCGAGCGCTGTAACTAATGGCTGGAAGAATTCAGCGTCCAGAAATGACATCGATGACCCCGTTGGTTCTATTTATGATGTTCCGCGCCATTGCCCTGCAGCTCGCGCCACTTCATGAGGAATTCTCGATACCGGTCCAAGGCTTCTTCCACCACGGTCACGGTCGGAGTGTCGCTGGAGCTTACCAATACGATCAGTCCTTTGCCTTCCACTTCTTTATTGGAGGCCGGGTGGCAGATCACCTCGTTATCATGGTCGATATAGGCCAGAGCCGTTCCGATGCCGTGACGGACGAGCGCGCTGACGATGTCAGCCCAAGTCAGATCGTCCAGTTCGAGCTCATAGCGATGAGGGTGGTCGCGTTCGTAATTGAACATGTCCTCGAGGACTTTCTCGGACCCTGGCGCGACCACAGCGCGCACCATGATTTCCGGGTAGGTGCGCACGGGGCGGATGACGGTGCGCACGCCGAGGGTCTTGAAACGATCGCGGTTGTTGTCACTGACGCATTCGGCCGTTGTGCGATGACCCAGGTTGGATTCTGTCAGACGGTGTGCGATGTCGAAGGTCAGGCTGTCCGAAAAAGCATCGGTTTCATCTGCGGCCAGCACGATAATGTGCCGAGCGTCGCCCGCGTGTACGGCTTTGAGTGCTTCCGGGTCGTTACCGGCGCCGTGAAAATGCACCATGCCGCAATCTCTTAGCTCTGCTGGCAAACCACCGGGAAACTGGCGAGTCAGCAGTATGATGGGCACGGTATGGTATTCCGGAATCGAGCGAATTTGAGAGGCGAAGCGCATGAAGTACTGCTCGCCTCCGCTTCGGGGCGTATTGATGATTACGATGTGGTCTTTCATATTGTAGATCCAGCGTCCAGTCAGGATTCGTTCACGGCGGTAGAAGCGGTATTCAATATAGTCGCTCACAATCAAGGTCAGCAGGGTGATGGCCGATATAAACATCAGTAATACCGTACTGATGCGGCCAATGGCGGTCACCGGCGCGAAGTCACCGTAGCCAACGGTTACCAGAGTCGTCATGGTCAGCCAGAAGGCTTCCAGAAACGTCAGTGGCTCGACCGCCCAAAGAATCAGAATTTGAGCGCTCACCAGCAGTGCAAGCGCAAGGAAAAGCCGTTTGACACGCTGACGTATCAGGCCTCCCATGGGCAGGTGCGACTGGGTATGCTCCGGATTTAGCGGTCGCTTGTTTCTCATCATTGGTGTCGGGGCCTGTTCAGTCCTTGGCGAGTTCGTTATACAGTACTCGGAATATATCAGAGAGATAAGGGAGTTGCGTTATGTCCGAGCCTTGGGAATCGTTGCCAGCAACGCTTGCTGATGATGTGTCGGCCTGCTGGTCATCGGTATTTCCGGGCGGCGTGCCGAGCTGGCTGGCCGTGGTATCCGAGGCGGACATTGCCGAGGCGTTGGCGCGCAGCGTGTTCTTGCGCCAAACGCTTGAGCGCCACTCTGATTTCATGCGCGACGCTTTCGCCGCTCGCCCTATCACCGAGCCTACCACCGAAGCGTGGCTGACGGAACGCTGGGCCAGCTACCAGGAAGGCGTAGACGCAGAGCCCGCTCTGCATAGCGCTTTGCGCCGCTTCCGCCGTGAGGTGCAGTTTCGCGTTATCTGGCGGGATTTAATGGGGTGGGCAGACCTTCAAGAAACCATGCTGGCCACCAGCGCCTTTGCCGACGTCTGTATTGATGGCGGGCTGGACTGGCTCTACGCCAAAGCCTGCCATGAATTTGGTACGCCTTGGGGTAAAGATCCAGTAACGGGGGAGGAGTCACCCCAGAAAATGGTCGTGCTGGGGATGGGCAAGCTTGGCGGCCGAGAGCTGAACGTTTCCTCGGATATAGATCTGATCTTTGCCTTTCCTTCGAACGGCGAAACCCAAGGTGGTCGCCGTGCCTTGGATAATCAACAGTTTTTCATCCGGCTAGGGCAGCGGCTGATTCAGGCGTTGGACCAGATTACCGCTGACGGGTTTGTATTCCGTGTAGATATGCGGCTGCGGCCCTATGGTCAGAGTGGTGCGTTGGCGCTGAGCTTCGCGGCATTGGAAACCTACTATCAGGACCAAGGCCGTGACTGGGAACGCTACGCCATGGTGAAGGCTCGGGTGGTCGCCGGTGACCAACGCGCGGGAGCGATTCTGATTGAGAGTTTGCGGCCGTTCGTTTACCGGAAATACATCGACTTCAGTGCGTTCGAATCGCTCCGCAACATGAAAGCAATGATTGGCCGGGAGGTTCGGCGCAAGGGGCTGGAAGACAATATCAAGCTGGGTAGCGGCGGCATTCGGGAAATCGAGTTTGTGGTGCAAGCGTTTCAGCTTATCCGCGGCGGTCGTGATCGAGAGCTGCAGCAGCGGGAATTGCTGAAAATTCTCAAAGAATTGGAAGAATTAGAGTTGTTGCCCTCACCAGTGGTGAATGAGCTGCGTGAAGCCTATGTGTTCTTGAGGAATATCGAACATGCCCTGCAAGGGGTGGAAGATAAACAGACCCAAACACTGCCGGATAACCCTCTGTGCCAGGCTCGTATCGCACGCATCATGGGGTTTGACGACTGGGCTGCTTGTGAGTCGGCGTTAGCGGCGCATCGAGAGCGGGTGGCACTGCACTTTGCCAACATCATCGCCACCGAAGATGAAGAGGGTGACGGCGATGCCGCGGTGGACGATGGCTGGTTTGAACTGTGGCTGTCGGAAATGGATCAACCTGCAGCCATTGAGTGGCTGGCCGAGCAAGGCTACGAAAACCCGGAGGGCAGTTACAAATTGCTGGCGGCCCTGCACGATGGCCGTACCGTGCAAACGATGCAAACCCAAGGGCGGAAACGCCTGAATCAGTTTATGCCGCTGTTGCTGAGCGCGTTGACCGACGTTGAGAATGCCTCGGAAACGTTGGAGCGGGTGTTGCAGTTGGTTGAGGCAATTCTGCGCCGGACGGCCTACATGGTCTTGCTGGTGGAAAACCCGAATGCGCTCACCCAGCTGGTGGGGCTGTGCAGTGAAAGCCCGTGGATTGCCAAGTTGCTGGCGGACACGCCGCTGCTGCTGGACGAGCTACTGAACGCCGAGAGTTTGTACAGCCCGCCGGCGAAAGAAGCGTTGCAGGATGATTTGCGCCAGCAAATGCTTCGGATTCCATACGAAGATCTCGAAGAACAGATGGAGTCTCTTCGGCACTTCAAAAAAGCGCATACCTTGCGGGTAGCAGCCTCTGAGATCAAAGGTACCTTGCCGCTGATGAAGGTGAGTGATTACCTGACCTGGATTGCGGAAGTGGTGCTGGATCATGTGGTGGATGTGGCTTTCTCGAATCTAGTGAGTCGGCACGGACGTCCACAACGTTCGGATGGAACAGCTTGCGATACCGACTTCGCGATATTGGGTTACGGCAAGCTGGGTGGTATCGAGTTGGGTTATACGTCGGACCTTGATTTGGTGTTTGTGCATCAGTCCGACCCGCTCTTGACCACCGACGGCGAAAAGCCGATCGATAATGCCATCTTCTACACGCGCCTTGGCCAGCGTATTGTGCACATTCTCAGCACGCAAACACCGTCTGGACAGTTGTACGAAGTGGATATGCGTTTAAGGCCTTCCGGCAACTCGGGACTGTTGGTCAGCACGCTTCAGTCGTTTGAGAAATACCAGCAGAATGATGCATGGACTTGGGAGCACCAAGCGTTGGCGCGCGCTCGAGGTGTGGCGGGGTGTCGAGATACCTTGGCCGCGTTCGAGCGGGTTCGGCATGACATTTTGTGTACCAAGCGTGATAAGCCGGCGCTGCGTAAGGAAGTGGTCGACATGCGGGAGAAGATGCGTGCCAATCTTGGAACGCCAGAGGCCAAAAGAGCCGAGGAATTTCATGTTAAACACGATCTCGGCGGCATTGTGGACATTGAGTTCATGGTGCAATACCTGATGCTGGCCTGGAGTGCCGAGCACCCGGAGCTGACCCAGTGGAGCGATAACATTCGCCAATTAGAGGAGTTAGGACGGGCCGGAGTGCTCGACGTGGCGGACACTGAGAAGCTACGTGAGGCATACATTACCTTGCGATCCACTATCCACCGGCGGGCGCTGCAGAACCTGAGCAGTCGCGTGGAGGGGGAAAGATTTGCTGATGAGCGTGTTTATATCGAAAAGATGTGGAAAAAAGTCATGCTTGGTTAGCAAGCTAAATTTATTTCTGGCGAGTATTCCTGCTAGAATGCGAGTTCCCCGAAAATCGCTTTTTTAGGAGCAGAAAAGAAATGTCGATGGCTGATCGCGATGGCGTTATCTGGCTGGATGGTGAAATGGTTCCTTGGCGTGATGCCAAAACCCACGTCCTTACCCATACCTTGCACTACGGCCTAGGCTGTTTTGAAGGGGTGCGAGCCTACAATACCGCTAATGGCCCGGCGATTTTCCGCCTAAAAGAGCACACCGACCGCTTGTTCCGCTCGGCTCACATCCTGAACATGAAGATGCCGTTCAGCAAAGATGAGATCAACGAAGCCCAGCGTGCCGCCGTTCGCGAAAACAATCTGGACGAAGCTTACCTGCGCCCTATGGTGTTTTTGGGTTCTGAAGGCATGGGTCTTCGTGCTGATAACTTGCAAGTGCATGTGATGGTTGCCGCCTGGAGTTGGCCCTCGTACATGTCGCCTGAGGCCAAAGAAGTGGGCATCAAGGTGCGTACGTCTTCTTATACTCGTCACCACGTCAACATCACCATGTGTAAGGCGAAGGCCAACGGTAACTACATCAACTCCATGCTGGCGTTGAACGAAGCTATCTCTGGCGGTGCTGAAGAAGCTTTGTTGCTGGATAACGAAGGTTATGTCGCGGAAGGTTCCGGCGAGAATATCTTCATCGTTCGTGATGGCGTTCTGCACACTCCTGAGCTGACATCGTGCCTGGAAGGTATCACCCGCGCCACCATCATCGATTTCGCCAAAGAACTTGGCTTGCAGGTGAAAGAGCGCCGCATTACCCGTGACGAAGTGTACGTTGCGGAAGAGGCCTTCTTCACCGGTACCGCCGCCGAAGTACTGCCAATCCGCGAACTGGATGGCCGTACCATCGGCGAAGGCAAGCGTGGCCCGATCACGGAAAAGCTTCAGAGCATGTATTTTGATGCGGTTAAGGGTAAGCTGGCTCAGCATTCTGAGTGGCTGACCCACGTTAAAGGTTAAGACAGTTAGCTGTTCCAAGGTGGCCGCCGGTGCTTTCAGTTCCGGCGGCTTCGCTATATTGAACTCACGGAAAAACAGGGCAAGACAATGGCAGACGTAATCAAGGTACCGGTTTCTTTCGGTGAAGTGTTGGATAAGATCACGATCCTTGAAATCAAATCCGAGCGCATTAAAGACGAAGCGAAGGTCAAGAACGTGCGTTTGGAGCTTGATGAGCTGAGCGCAACTTGGGACGAAGCAGTAAAAGACAAGGCTGCTGAGATTGCCGATTTGCGTAAGCAGCTTAAAGCGGTGAACGAAGAGCTGTGGGTAATTGAAGACGATATCCGTGACGAAGAAGCGGACCAGAACTTCGGCCCACGTTTTATTGAGCTCGCTCGTGCGGTCTATGTCACCAACGACAAGCGTGCAGCCATCAAGAAGGAAGTGAACCTGGCGCTAGGTTCGCGCTTTGTAGAAGAGAAGTCTTATCAGGATTACACCGCCCGTAAATAAAACTTGCGGTACAGCGCTCGCTGAAGCTACTGAGCGGCCGTTAATCCGGCCGTGTTTTGGAGCTTCAGCGAGTTTGTTTTGGGTGATCAGCTGTTTTCGGTCGCCCAGCGGTCCAGCATTTCGGTAGCGTCCTTGACGGACACAAGTTCCATCGCCCCCTCGAATTCTGCCTTTGCGCCCCAGCGCGCTTCCTCTACGGTTTTACCTGTGAACTTTTGCAGTGCTTCCGGGTAGCGGTTTACGCACCATTTCAGAGAATTGTAGGGCCCTGAGCGGTTGGGATTGCTGGCGGCGAAAATGCCTAAGACGTCGGTATTCACCGAGCTTGCAATATGAGCAGGGCCGGTATCCGGTGCAACGACAAGGTCAGCTTCGCTCATCATGGCTGTGAGCTGCTTCAAAGTGTCTTTGCCGCAAATGTTGTGGGCCATGTGCTTCATGGCGCTTTCGATGGCGGTGCAGTACTCTGCCTCAAAAGGTGCCGGACTGCCCACGAGAATGACCTTCATGCCGTAAGCTTCAATGGCATAGTCCGCAAGCTGCGCGTAGCGTTCCGCCGGCCAGTTCCTCAGCGTGTGGCTGGCGCAGGGGCTGATGATCAGGTTTTTACGGTCTGCGGCCAGGTGACTGCGCGCAAATTCATGATCGGCGTCTGACAGTGGGATGTGCCATTGGGGTGGGGCGGCTTTGAGCCCCAATGGTTCCAGGAAGCTCGCCAGACAATCCCTGACGTGCTGCTGTGGCGCCGGAGCAATACGCTTGTTGATAAACAAGCTGTGTAGGTCTTTGCTGCGAGCTTTGTCGTAGCCGACCTTGATCTTGGCCGGGATCAACGCAGCTGCGAGGTTCGCTCTCAAGGCGACCTGCATGTGCAGCAAGGCATCAAACTTTCGGCCTTTCATTTGCTGCCGCAGGTCCGCGTAGCCCTGCCGACCGGCCTTCTTGTCGAAGATAATGAACTCGACACCCGGCAGGTCGCCAATTAGCTTGGCTTCGATTTTACCAATGACCCAGGTGATTTGGACGCCGGGTAGCTGTTCTTGGAGGCTCAGAACAACCGGAATGACGTGAGTGACGTCGCCGATGGCGGATAGGCGGAGGATACAGATGGAATTCATTGATTTAAGATCCGTTTACTAATCTTTCACTGCTGGATGTGGAGCCCGGGAGGGCTCGTTGGTAAACTGAGCGCCAGTTTAGCCCAAAGGGCTTTCAACGTCTTTATCCAGCACCGATCAGTACCTGCCTCGGAGAACCCAGTTTGTGAACCCAGCCGCGAGCCGAATTACGCCTCCTGATCAACGAAAGCTAGTGGTTGCTGAAGCCTTTCATGGTGTTTCTGAAGCATGGTTTCATCCCGAATACTGGGGTGTCAGTGCGGAACCCGTCTCGTCTGGGGGACGGGGTGGCGCTTGGTTTATACGCCGAGACACTGACAATATCGTGCTTCGACACTACCGGCGAGGCGGGCTTATGTCCCGGATTGCCAAGAAAACCTACTTTTTTACGGGGTTTGATCGCGCGCGGTCTGTGGCTGAGCATCGCTTACTGGAACAGTTGCATGCTGCAGGCTTGCCTGTACCAGAACCTGTCGCTGCAATTGTGTGGAGGTATCGCCTATTTTGGTATCAGGCGGCCATTTTGATCAAGCGCATACCGGGTGCGGTAACGTTTGCCGATTGTGCGTCTATTACTAATGAGCATCTATGGCGAAGGTTGGGTAAGGTGATTCGCCAGTTTCACGATCATGGTTTGGATCATGTGGATTTGAATTGTGACAACATTTTGGTGGCGGGCGAAGGTATTTATCTGATTGATTTCGATCGATGCAGACTAGTGGCGTCGGGCGACAATAAACTGAGTTCTCCGTGGCGCCAGAAAAACTTGAGTCGTTTACGTCGTTCTGTTGAGAAACGTTGTACGCACCTGAGCGATGAACAACGACAAGCGTACTGGGACGTTTTGCTCCATGCCTATCAGCATGAAGAACGTTAATTTGATGTTTTAGAGCGCAATTTTTACTGATGGCGACTATCGAGCTTAAAGAAGAGCTTCACTCCAATACTCGGCGAACCCGCATTACTTATCGCGCTTTGATTGATGGGCAGGAAGTCGCGATCAAATGCTATCGAAAGCCGTTGTTTGGATTGATTCATTGGTTGAGAGCACTCTGGCGCGGTAAAAAAATCCGGCGTGCAGGAGGGCCTGTGCCGGGTATTGTTTATGCAGGGTGGGTTCAGAAGCTTCAGTGTTTTGGTTTTGCCACAGAATTCCTCTCGGGATACAAATCAATGCGTGAGGTCCTTCGATCTGCCTCCGAGCAAAGCGAAAAAGCTCGAGTTTTGGAGCTTTTGGAGCTTTTAGGGCGCTCCGTAGCTGATCTCCACAAGTTAGGGATTGAGCAACTCGACTGCAATTTGACTAATTACCTCATAAATTCCGATGACGTTATCCGGATGGTTGACGAAGATGATGTGCGGCTGCACCCTCGAGGCCTGAGCGAATCGCTGGCACTTACGAATTTGGCTAATTTGGGGGCAAGGCTTCCGCCTGGAGATATGCCGCGGATTTTGCACGAAGCATACCTAGATGCCTGGGGAGAAAGCCCGGGAGAATTGAGGTCTGACACCGAAAGCTTTGAGCATCGAGTCTTTAAGAAAAAACAAATGTTACGCATCAAGCGTGCCGCCAGAGATGCGGCACCCGATCGAGAGTTTGATTGATGAAGAGCACACCGATATTTTTGGTCTCCATGAAAGACGACTCGGAACGCCGTGAGCGCTTAGAGAAAAGTTTTCCTGATTTCTATTCGACCATGACGCTGGTCGAGGCGGTGGACGGTCGCAAGTTGAGTGCCCAAGATTATTTTCGCTACGCGTCTAGCGCTATGGAAAACCATAAGCGTATTCTCGCGCCAGCAGAAGTGGGTTGCAGTCTAAGTCACATTAAGGCCCTGGAGTTATTTCTCGAAACAGGAGCGGAGCGTGCAGTCATCCTCGAAGATGATGTGATTGGCAATGACAGGTCGTTGGCGGCATCCATCGATGACCTCGGCGTGATTCCGGATAATGCATTGATTATATTTGGCGGCCAGGAAGGTTTGCCTTCTAGAAAATATATACTTGGCAAAGTGGCTGGTCGAGACCACTTGTATGCACTGCCTCGGTATTCAAACGCTCACATACTTCGGACATGCTGTTATGGAGTGACTCGTTCAAGCGCCGAACGTATTCTGGCTTCCCAGAACGAATCGTTGAAATTGGCTGATGCTTGGTGGGCATTTTTTCCCACCCAAACGGATGGGGTCATTCATTTTAGTAATCAACTGGCGCATCCAGAAGATAGAAGCGAAAGCTATATTGAGAGTAGTCGAGCAGGGTTGAGTGCGAAGGGTGAGAAAGGTTTTGCTAACTATCTTAAGAAGCGGCGCTTACGACTTAAGCGAAAGGTCGGTGCCGCCCTATGCAAGCTCGCTGGGTATAAGCGGGTGGTGACGTGAGTGTAGATTGCTAGCGTTGTGGGTCGGGTTTCAGGCTAAGAAGTGCTATTGACGACAACACGAAAAGGTTGATGGTCACGGGGTGGTTGAAAGGGACATCCGTTAGTGATGCTACCGAATACAGGATTGTCATTCCTCCAATGCTGCCAAGCACCAATGGGGTGTCGCGATAATATTTGGCTGCGAGAGCTGTGGGTAGGATCAGCAAGATCAATAAAACGAGTAATCCGGGAACTCCCCGCTTTACCAATGTATCCAGAAATTGGTTGTGATAATGGTGGGGGGCGTAGCTTGCGGCTGCTTGGTCAACCAAACCTTGCGCGGCTAATTCTTGGTATACGGATTTGTGACTTTCCCCAAGTCCGGTAAGGGGCTCCATCGTCGCCATTACGGTCGCAGCTTCCCAAAACTGGAGGCGTAACCCGATTGAGCTGGTTTTGTCTCCTGACGCGATGAGAGAAATCTCCGCTAGCGTGTGGTCAATTCGGTCTTCAAAAATGTGCAGACCCACTGCGGAAATGGCAAAAACTGCAGAGATGGTGGCAGCGATGGCTGATTTTCTGAGCTTTTTGCTTCTGCAAAGGTAATAGGAGGTAACCGTGCATATGATCAATGCTGCTGGAAGAACAACTCCTCGAGTCCCAGTCATCGCGGTAGCCGAAAAAAGAAGCAGAGTGACGATCCAAGCGGATAGTGCTATGGGTAGTTTTTGAGATGTTACTGCTAAAAATAGAGAGCTGACCAGCACGGTACCTAGGCCCGTCGCGTAGGGAATAGGATTGTAATAAAGATGCGCGCGAGTCACTCCTCCAATGAAGTATTGGTAGTAGCTCACGGTAATAAACCCTGCGCCTGCAATGAAAATCACTGACAGCCAAGCCCAGTAGTTGAGCTTGAAGGTTGTTGATAGCCAAGCAAAAATCGATAGCGCTGAAAGTGTTCTTAACTCAGAAATGCTGCCCCCGTTAAGTAAGTAGCCAGTGCCGCAAATTAGAGCAGATGTAGTTACGGCACTCGAAAAAATATGCTTGGCAAAGTTCGTAGCTCTTTGTCTAGTTCTCCATGCTTGTGACGCGATGTAGAAAACAAGAATGGCAAGAATAATGGCTGGGGTATATTTATCACCATCAGGTATCCACCACATAGCCGTCATGGCGTAGAAAAGTGGCGTAAAATTAATAACGTCGCGCCAGTCCGAGGCAGGGAGAGCGTGTGGGTTTTGCATGAGCGTTAATGGTTACTTGAAAGTGTGGCGGCATGGGAAAGACTTATCATTGTACCATGTATGAGGGCTGTGAAGAGGGTATGTTCATTATGGCAATGCCGTTAGCGGACTGAACCCCAAAACTTAATCGGATATACTTATGCTCTTGCACAACCGCTGCTGCCTGGAGAAACATGCCTAAGCTATCAATAATCATTCCTACCCATAACCGGCCTGATAGGCTAATAAAAGCTGTCGAATCGGCAACGAATCAGTCCTATGCGGATCTTGAAATAATTGTGGTGGATGATGGAAGTTGTCCGGCCGCTAATTGCGCGCAATTGGACTCCAGGGTTTCGTTGTTACGTCATGAGCATGCTCGTGGTGTGTCTGCAGCTCGAAATACGGGGCTAGCTCGAGCTGCCGGAGAGTACATTGCTTTTCTAGATGATGACGATGTGCTACTCCCTGGCTATGCGGAAGCTATGATCGAATTTCTTGATGCGCAGAAAGGTGAGATTGATTTTGCTTGGTCTTCGTTGAACGTACAGGATGAAGCGTCCGGGAAAAGTGCCGTAACCCGTCAGCGGCCGTGCATGATTCGTCGGCAGTCCGGTTCTTCAGAGCTAGACTACGAAGCCGTGGCTTATGTTGGGGCTAGCGGGATGTGTTTTAGGACCGAAATTCTACGTCAGTTCGAAGGGTTTGATGAGTCGCTTACGGTTTCTGAGGATCGCGAGTTAGCTTTTAGAATGTTGAGTGGCGGGAGCGGCTGTGGTGCAATAACAACGCCTCTCGTTGACTGTTTTGTACATGCGGGGCCTCGGCTGAGTACTAATGAGAACCTGCTTAAACAGGCCCAAAGTGATGCATTGGTTGCGGATCGGCATGCAGGCTTTATTGATCGTCATCCTAAGCTTGCATCACGTTACTTGAATTTGCTGGCAAGAAGGCAGAAAGATGCCGGGCTATTCGAGGATTATAGGCGAACGCTCGTGCGGATTTTGCGGATCAACCGACTGGACGTTAGGGCTTTGAAGCGGCTGTTCCTGTCAATGTTCCTTTCGGCTAAACAAACATGAAGCGGCCTCAATCCGATTGAGGCCGCTGGGCAGGTCACCAATAGCGAGGCCGAATCTTGCAATGCTACAGTTATAGCTAGAATGCTGCAAAACGCCGCTTCCTTTTCACATGGTTGTTCATGTAAAAGTCCATTTTCCCGATAAAGAGTTGCAAGTTCTTGCTGGGCAATACTTGGGAAAACCAGTCTGAAACAAACTTTTGATATTCTGCAGGGGTGAAATGGTTAGTTATACTTCCCTTGTAGAAAAAACCGCAGCAAAAGCCCAACGTATGTTCGATGGGAGCTTTACTGTTTAGCTTGGAAAATTCTAGATCGACCAGCCAGCATTTTTTCTGCTTATTAGAAATTAGGCAATTTCCTGCCCAAGGGTCTAAGTGAAGAAGGCCATCGTCGATGGCCTGACGGAATGTATCGAGAGCCAAGCGTAATGCTATTTCGGAACTTTCCTCGTCGCGAGCAATCTCTTCAACGCTTTTGGTTTCGCTCAGAAATTCCGTAATAGAGAATATTCTGTCCGGCAAGCCGAAACGAGTTTTTGACCACCCGTATGCATACAGTTTTGGTATGTAAGGTTTCCCCTGCATCTGCAGTGCGGTGTGAATTTCGGCGGTAGCCCATTCATATCGGCCATGGCGCTGAATTCCTAGTAGAGCCCTTACTCGCTGACTTGGGTACTTCAGCTCGTTTACTTTTAGTATGACGGGGGTGGAAGCACCGCTAATCCATGGGACGCTCGCTTTGGGCTGTTCTCCATGGAGCATGCTTGCGATTGCTTCTTTCCAGTTGCCAGACACTGCGTCTTCACTAGGCCAGCCAGTACGCTTAAAGGCTGTGATGCCGTGGCCAGCATCAACTTGCTGATACAGTGTGTCCCGTAAATATTGCATGTACTGATTTAAGCTCTATCCAATGACAATTCGAAGTGCTCCGCAAGCTTGCTCCATTGTTCTCGGTTACCGTCTTCCCTGACATTAGTCTTTTTCAGGGATACGGCCTGTGAGAATGGAATTGGTAGCGGCTTGCTCGTCTGGTATGAAGAGCGTCTGGACTTGGTACCGTTTACGGCACTCATGGCCTTGAACCACAAGTCGTCAGCTTTCGGTGAAAGCTGTTTGAACAGTTCGCGCGATAGCGTTGACTCCGGGAGTGATTTTGGGGGGTAGATAACGCCGGCATAACCTAGGGGGAGCGTGTTGGCATGCGATGCGCCAGGTTGTTCGTATGGCCATTTTTTATAAGGCCAAAGCTCCCCATCAGCCGCCGCCGTGATCAGTCGACACTGATTACCGATAATATCATTAGGAAACTCTTCGGCTGCTTTCAGGAGATTTTCCAACCAATCCCTAGGGTACATCAGGTCATCGTCACAGGTGACAATACGACGATCTGGAAATTCAGAGAGGCTATAAATCAGTTTGGTATGCGGGCCAACATCCTCGCAGAATCTAATGCTAAATATACCGCCAGTTAATTTAAGCAATTGCTCAGGGATTTCAGGCTCACAATCTTTTCCAAGCCAGAGAACAATTCCCTCAGGCGTTACCGTCTGAGAAAGAATGCTTCTCACCGCCAGGTGTGCATACTTAAGTCTCGAGGCGATCGATGTAAATGAGATGACAACGTCTTTGGCAACGTTCTCAGAAAGCCCACCCTTGATCTTTTTAGCAGGTAACGATTTCAACTGAAGTGTGCGCCACAAAGACGGTGGATATTCTTTAACTTTCATTCTCAGAACCTTTGATCAGAGGCTTATATTTATTTGTGGGCTGGTGGTCGGTCGTTTGCAATGCCGTTTTCCGCCCAGAAGGTTTTGTTGTCCTTCACGGCTTTTCGGATGGCTCTGTTTTTCGCCCAGATCTCGGGTTTGGAATAACCGCGAGCATGATCGAGGTGCAGGCAAACCGTGCTGTAGCGTATCTGCTGAGATTTGTGGCCGTAGTTCCAGAGGCGCTCGCCCAGTTCCCGGTCCAAGCCGCCGTACTGCATGTCTTCGTTGAATCCGTTAACGGCAATCAAATCCTGAGTCCAGGTGGAACTGTTCATGCCATTCCAGCTAGCAGCGGCAGGCGTGATGCAGTTCATAAAGTTGCGGAATCCCGTTGAAGGGGAAAGTTTCCACAATTTGTGATTCTTCGGCTGCCCGTGAGCGACCAGCCAGTCCGGTTTGAAAATGACACCGGAGCGGATGTCCTCATCTGCAATGGCTTCGGATACCGGCATGGTGAGCTTGATATAGCCACCGGACAAAAAGAGCCCGGGCTTAGCAAGATCGTGGTGGGTTTTCACGAAGTCCGGCTCGGGTATGCAGTCGCCATCAGTGAAGATCAGGTAGTCGCAACGTGTCTCTTGAATGGCTTTATTGAGAATTTGGCACTTCCGAAAACCGTCGTCCTCGTGCCATACGTGGTCGATCTCCAAGATGCCTCGTTCTTTAAAGCTATTGATCAGAGCGCGAGTTTCATCGGTAGAGCCATCGTCAGCAATGATGACCCGGAACTTGGTGAATGTCTGACATTCGTAGCCCGTCAGTACTTTGCTCAGCCAGAGGGGAGAGTTGTAGGTGGTAATAACCACACCGATTGACGTTGGGGCCATAAAATTCCAGTGTCCAAAAGTTAGCGTGTAAAAGAAAGTGGCTAGTATAACGCGGGTTCTGGCCAGATGCCTGTCTGCACTTGCTCAGGTATTCGACAATGGCGAATCAGCGGCAAACCCTGTCTGGGTAGTACGGGTTTGGGTTTCCAGGCGGCCGGTGCCGGAGCCTCTTATATTCCCATTGATACTGAGCCGGTGCCATCCGGACGACTTTCTCGACGGATTTGTTCAAGGCAGTTGCCGCGACAACTGGGTCAGCATCACCGTTTCCGGGAGCCGCTTCTTCCACGATAATGCGAAAACCGTTGCTTTGGGGTAGCCGTTCGGCGAAGGCTACCAGTACGTTAGCGCCCGTTTTCAGCATCAGCTTGTTGACCAGCGTCATCGTGCGCACCTCCATTCCGAAGAAAGGCGCGTAAGCGTTGGTTTTGCCACGTGGAGATTGATCGGGTAGGATGCCGGCAACGCCGCCTTCTTTGAGAATGCCCATCAGGCGAAGCAAGCCTCTGCGGTCTCCTCGTACTAATTCTGAACCAACGCGCCCCCGGACCCGGATCATATAATCCTCAAATTCTTTGATATGCGGGGGGCTATAGAGCGAGGCCATCTTGTAGCGGGATGAGAACAGCAGGCCGATCAACTCCCAATTGCCAATGTGTGGCGCGAGCAAGATTAAGCCTTTGCCCGAGGCGAGCGCTTCCTCTACCAGCTCCAGCCCTCTCGTTTCCTTGATCAGTCCCAGACATTTCTCAACAGACCACTCCCACATCAAAGGGATTTCTGCGGCGGTCATGCCGGTGTGCGCCATGGAGTCTTTTGATAGCTGACGTTGCTCGGCAGAAGTCAATTCCGGTAAGCAGATGCGAATATTGGTGTCGGTCACCTTTCGGGACCGCCCATTCATGGCCCAGCCAAGGAGGCCAAGCCACTTCCCGATAAATTGAGCGGCACGCAAAGGCAAAAAGCTAACGAGCCTCAAAAGGCCGGCGATCAGAAAATACTTCAGCTTACTCATGACCTGCCGTACCGATCCTCGTAGCGCACGATGTCGTCTTCGCCTAGATAGGAGCCTGATTGAACCTCGATCAACTCAAGGTCGATGACTCCCGGGTTTTCCAATGAGTGAACCTGGCCAACCGGAATAAAAGTAGACTGGTTTTCCGTCACCAAGTAAGTCTTCTCGCCATTGGTCACCTTGGCGGTGCCGCTCACCACAATCCAATGTTCCGCGCGGTGATGGTGCATCTGAACGGACAGTTTTGCGCCGGGTTTTACAGTAATGCGTTTGACTTGGTAACGCTCGCCGCTGTCGATGGAGTCGTAAACGCCCCAAGGCCGGTAAACTTCCCGGTGATTAATGTGTTCATTTCGGCCATCGCTCTTGAGCCGTTCGACGATCTTTTTAACGTCCTGAACCTTGTCTTTATGGGCAACGAGCAGGGCATCTTTGGTTTCGATAATCACCAGATCACTCACACCGACCGTGGCGATCAAGCGGTTTTCGGAACGCGCTAAAGTGCTTGTCGTGTCGTGGGCAATAACATCACCCATGAAGCTGTTGCCGTTCGCGTCTTTCTCGGACACGTCCCAGAGGGCAGACCAAGAGCCAATGTCACTCCAGCCAGCGTCAAGAGCTACCACAGCCGCGTTTTGGGTTTTCTCCATCACGGCGTAATCGATGGAGTCCTCAGGGCACTCAGCGAATATGGCTTCGTTAACACGCGTGAAGTGAAGGTCTTCGTTGGCATCCTCAACCGCAGCCTGACACACCGACAAAATCTCCGGGCGGTGCTTCTGAAGTTCGGCCAGATACTGGCGCGCGCCGAACATGAACATGCCGCTGTTCCAGAGGTAGTCGCCGGAAGCCAGATAGTCCTGTGCAGTGGTCAGATCCGGCTTTTCGACGAATCGGTCGACGCCATAGCTGCGGTCTTCGAGCTCTTTACCTTGTTTGATGTAGCCGTAGCCAGTTTCGGCATGGCTGGGGACAATGCCAAAGGTGACAAGTTTGCCTTGTCGGGCCAGAGGGATCGCTTTCTGGATGCCCTGTTGGAAAGCTGCGACGTCCTGTATCAGGTGGTCCGCAGCAAGTACCAGCATCAGTGGGTCGTCAGCACTGTCATCGGTCGCCTTCGCCAGTTGCAGGGCCGCAAGGGCAATGGCGGGTGCGGTATTGCGGCCGCAAGGCTCTAGGATAATCCGCGCATCTTTATAACCCGCTTGCCGCATTTGTTCGGCAGCCAGGAAGCGGTGGTCTTCGTTACAGATCAGAAGTGGGTCTGCAGACTCCATGCCGTCCAGTCGGGCCACAGTGAGTTGCAGCATCGACAAATGATCATCCGTCAGTTTTAGGAACTGCTTCGGGTTCAGTTGCCTGGACAGTGGCCAAAGGCGAGAGCCGGTGCCGCCGGCCATGATGACGGGATGGATCATGAGTGCACTCCGCGCGTTTTAATGATTGACAGTTCCGTTAACATTCAAAGTGGACGACATACTAACATGCTGACCTTGCGGCGTTTATCTTAAGCCTTGGAAATCTTCCCAAGATAAGCCCGAATCGCTTTGTTCCCAGGCCAGTCTTTTCCTGAATCGTGCGATTTTCCGTTTAATGTAGCGTGAACTCCAACCCGGTATGGCATCTAGTGCTTGTGGGATGGTCGGTGCGCCCAGCCCGTCAACCAGAAACAGGCGAGGGTGGTCAAATCGATCTGAAATCACTAGGTTGTGGGGGAGCAGGTTTCTGGTCAGTATTTTGGTTTGCTGCAGCCAAGAGAGAAACTCTTCGACGCCCTGATTCAGCTCGGGGGTAAGGCCTTGCTCTTTAATTAGGCGCTCAAGTGTTGGCGCAACGCTGCCGTCCGCGCAGCGTATCAGTTCGCTTTCATTGGCCTCGCCCAATGAGGTGGGAACGCTGCCATAGAACTTGGGCAGATGCGCCCAGACCAACGCCTCATCGCCTTGCTCAAAGAGCTGTAGGATGGCGCGCTGGTGGTGGGCTCGAATTTCTTGGTCGTTATCGTTGAGCCGATCTGCGCCAAGGAGTCGCTTCACGGGCGATTGCCGCTCAAATCGCGCGGTGATGTTTTCGGGGCGAATTACTTTCAAGCACCGAGTGGCGTCCAGCGGGTGTGTGTAGCACTTGCGGTTAGAGCCTTGTGCGAACGGTTGTTGGCTAGTTAAATCGAGCATAGAGTTAGGTAGCGAGGTCAAAGTGCGGGTTCCTTCAGTGTAACCCGTCATCGCTTGCAGCGCTCTAGAGCGAGTTTTTCTGAAGCTTTTCGATAAACCGCGATCGTGTTTGCGGCCATGGCAGACAACGACAGCTTTTCATTGGCGAAAGCTCTTGCCTCGGCTTGGTCGGCGGTTAATGATCCCAGGTTTTGTTGCAGTAACTTGGCAAACTCGGCTGGCTCGCCGCCGTGGAATATGTGGTTTTTGGGCAAGACTTCATTGGCAATCGGGACGTTGGTGGAAATAACCGGCTTGCCGAGCAGTAGCGCTTCCGCGCAGACATAGGAAAACCCCTCTCGTTCAGAGCTAATCACGACGCCATTGGCGGCGGCCATGAGTGCGGGGATGTCTGTTCGAAAGCCTAAAAGCTCAACCTTGCCAGCTTGACCTGTGGAGTCAATGAGCGCTCGAAGCCGTTGGTCCTCCGGACCGTCCCCCGCGATCAATAAAGTGCCGGGGCAGAACTGAAAGGCTTTGATCAGCAGGTCAAACCCCTTAACCGGTGCGAGTCGCCCAACCGCTAACCACATTGGGCGGGCGGCCTCTCGGGGGAGCTCCGCGGGGGCCTGATTGGCAACTGAGGCCCCATTGTAGACTACCGTAACCTCAGGTTGATTGATGTCGTTTGCGAGCGCTTTACTGACTGCGATCAGCTGATGGAAAACGCCAGTTTTGGGGTAGCGTGACTTGAAACCGTGAATGCTGGCGATGCGAGCGAGCTTCTTGATAAACGGCGCCAGCCTCTGCAGAACAAACGCTGCTTTGGTGCCTTGGGCGTGCACAACTTGGTAGTTTCCTTCCCGGATAATCCGCAAGATTGTGAGCAGCAACGGGATGGAGTTTCGCGACCGCTGCGCGTTCACAGGGATGCAGGAAACGCCTTCCATAGGTGCAACGTGCTGCGGAGCGGCTGCAATGGATACTTGGTGGCCCAGTTCAGCGAGCGCGGTGGCCAGCTCTCGGGTGTGCTTCTCAAGACCGCCAATTCCTGGGTTGTCCGAGAGCATCAGCATCAGAACCTTCATCCCGAACGTGCGCCTTTCTCAGTCAGGACCTTCTCGTAGATCTTTAGTGTCCCCTCCGTCTGCGCCCGCAACAAAAACCGCTCCGGCAGCTCAACCTCTTGCTTCGGCCTATCAAGCAACTCCAGTACGGTGTGAGCAAAAGCTTCCGTATCATCGGGTGTTACCAAACCGTCCCGGAAACAAGCCTGTAAGGTCTCCGCCGCACCGCCACGATTGTAGGCGACAACGGGCGTGCCCGAGGCCAAGGCTTCTGTAACGGTGCGGCCGAACGGTTCCGGCTTGGTCGACATGTGGCAAACCACATCCGCAAACAAATACAGGTTGGTCATGTCGTTGCGTTGACCAAGAAACGATACCTGGTTGGTCAGGTTTAGCCGGCTTCGTTCGGTTTCCAGTTCCTGTAAAAAACGTTCCTTCCCGGGCTCCGCCCCGCCCACGATGATGCCGTGGCAATCCGGACGCTGGCGGACGATGCTTTCCATGGCTTTCAGGAAATCCAGTTGACCTTTCCACCGGGAAATACGGCCCGGCATCATGATGATCTTTTTGTTCGTGAGCTGAGGGAATCGTGACAGTAGTATGTCACGCCACTGCTCATTGATCGCGCGCTGGCGGAAGGCGTCAATATCGACCCCGCGCTGAATCACGGTCAGCTTGTCCTCCGGTACTTGAAAGTTTTTCAGTACGTAGTCGTTCACGCAGTTGGATACTGCAATCACGTGATCCGCCTTGGCCATGATCGCGCTGTAGGGGTTCACCGAGTACATGCCATGAAAGGTCGAGACGATGGCGGGGCGCTCGCTTGCCGGCAGCGACTTCAGCGCTAGGTGAACGATCCAGGCTGGCATGCGGGAGCGAACGTGCACGATGTCGGGTTTAAGGCTCTGTAGTAGCTGTCGCATCGGCAGAATCTGGCCGAACGAGGCTGGGGTTTTGCGGTGGATCGGCATGTAAAGATGCGTGGAACCTTGGCCGCGCACTTGTTCAGCCATCGGGCCGCCGTTGGATACCACAAAAGATTCGTGGCCACGCTTGACCAGTTCAGCCGCGAACTCCACCGTGCCACGCTCTACACCGCCGCTGTACAGGGCAGGAAGTGCCTGAAGTATTCTCAATGCGGAGCCTCCTTGTTGGCGCGTCCGGGGATGGTGATAAATCGATGGGTCAGCCAGCGTGCGGCACGGTCCGCTTCCCAAAGTCGCGCATGTCGCTCAGCCTGCTCACTCATAACGCTGCTGTGCTCGTTCCAGCGGAAAACCCAGCTTTGCTCCACGAGTCGGGTGACGCCTTTGGCGACTCGGCTGCGACCTCTGGCGGGCAAATCCAGCAAGCCGGTTGGTACGCCGGAAGTCGCGGCTTCGCAAACCATCGAGACGCTGTCCGGTGTTACCCAGACAGCTCTTGACGCGGCCAATTGATGATTCAGCCAGTTGTCGTGGGTGTTTTCGTGGTGGACGACGGTCACTTTAGGGCCTTGCAGTTCATCTAGCTTGGCAGTGAGGGCTGCGGGAGTTCGGCGAGAATTACTGATAGTCCATCGCCACTCGGGGTAACGTGCGATCAAGTCTGTAATCTGGGAAAAAACGGCATCGTCCTCCCAGACAAAGTGACGGGATGGGCCGCCAGCCAAGACCAGAGCTTCCGGCTTTGGGGTCAATTGTGCCATCGGCGTGACCGCATTGATCACGCCTTCGGTGATGAGCGTTTTGCGCGAAGCTTTTGCGTTGTCGTGGGCGGGAATAATAGCCGCATCTACCCAAGCGAGCGGGAAGGCGGGTTTCATCAGAACCACGGTACGGGTTTTTCGAAGGCGGCGCAGCGCCAGTAATAGCCGGTGCGTACCCGAGCCTGCCGCAATAATCAGGGCGGGCGCAGGAGGGGGCGAATCCATGGCGGGGGCAACGCCCAAAAGAGCGCGCCAGAGCGGTACCGGAGAATCTGCAGCGTTGACCCAGTAAATGCTGGCGCCGGTGAGTACCCGCAAACGGTTGCCCAGCCCTTTTAGCTGATTTTTGTGTCCTGGCTTGTTATCGGTAATCAGCCAGATAGCCGGCGCCCGCGTTTCTGGATTCACGCGTTACCTCTTTTTCTTCCGTTTTTTGTAAAAGCCCGGGTCATCTTTTGACGGCCGGGTTTTAAACCGACGATGCATCCACAGATACTGGTCCGGGGCCTTTCGGATTTCTTGTTCAATAATGGCGTTGACGCGAGTCGCATCGTCCAGATCATCGCCGCTGGGGAAGTTTTCCAGCGCAGGGTGGAAGTAAATGTCGTAGCCGGGTTTGTCTTCACGGCGGAAATGGCTGAACGGAACAACCCGGCACTTGCTGCGGTCCGCAATTCGGGATGTGGCGGTGATAGTGCCGGTAGGAATGCCGAAGAAGGGGGCGAAGACAATGTCTTTGCGGCCATAATCCTGATCGGTGGCATACCAGACTGCATGGTTTTTCTTCAGGCTTCGGAACAGGCCCCGTAAGTCTTTGGACGACAAAACTGTACCGTACCGGCGGCCCCGTGCTCGGGTCATGACGGCGTTGGTCAAAGGATTGTTGTGATCCCGCTGCATTACGTCGGCATCAATGAACTCGGTGACCAGACTGCCGCCGAGGTCGAGAGTGCTGTAATGGCCGCCCAGAAGCAGAACGCCATGGCCATCTTCCATTGCCTTTTCAAAGTGCTCGAGGCCATGCACTTGGGTGATGCCAGTGAGCTTCTTGGGATCACGGAACCAGGCAATGCCCAGCTCCATCAAGCCGATGCCGTTGGCGATAAACGCTTTTCGGACAAGCTCCGCTTGTTCTGCTTCCGAGAGGTCCGGAAAGCACAGCCGAATGTTTACTTCGGTGACGTGCCGCCGGCTCTTGGCCAGTTTCCACGCCAGCAAGCCCGCGATCTTGCCCAGCCACCATTGAAAACGAATGGGCAGTTGAGCGAACAGCCACATAATCGATATGCCTAGCCAAGTTGGCCACCAGCGGGGATGGCGGTAAGCTGAGTAATCGGTGTTTCTGGGTTGTTTGCGGTACTTCTTGTTCAAAATCGTGAATCCCGAATCGACAAACGTTTAGCCCGAGGGCAAGATGCAGCCACTCGACAAATTTCGTCCTATGATAACGCACTGTTTTGCCGGGAGTCCTGCGTGTTTCATTTTATCTATTCCCAGCTGATCCGGCTGGTTCTGCCCTTTATCCTGCTTCGGCTGTGGTGGCAGGGCCGAAAAGCACCGGCTCTTCGCCAAGGCTGGCAGCATCGCCTAGGCATAGTTCCGGCAATGTCTGGGCCGGTTATCTGGGTGCACGCGGTATCCGTGGGTGAAACCATCGCAGCGGGCCCTTTGGTCCGGCGCCTGCTAGCAAAGGAGCTAGGCGCAACGATACTGATGACAGCTATGACCGATACCGGGTTAGCTCAGGCCCGTAAGATGTTTGGCGACAGAGTCGCCTATGCCTACGCCCCCTACGACACACCCGGTGCGATTCGACGTTTCCTGAACCGTGTGAATCCGGGCATTCTCGTTATTCTGGAAACCGAAATCTGGCCCAATATGATCCGCCAGTGTCGTCGGCGCAGGGTGCCGGTGTTCCTGATTAATGCCCGTTTGTCTGAACGCTCAGCTCAAGGCTATGAAAAGGTCAAAGGGCTGGCGGCACCCGTGATGAAAAGCATTAGTTGGGTGGCGGCTCAGGCGGAACCGGATGCTGAGCGGTTTCGGCGCATTGGGGTGGCAGCGGACCGCGTGGAAGTGACGGGCAGTGTAAAGTTTGATGTGGATATCCCTGATGATGTGCGAAAGGCATCCGAGGATCTTCGAAAAACGCTCGAGGGTAGGATGGTCTGGATTGCCGGAAGCACTCACAGTGGTGAAGACGAGCAGTTGCTGAGTGCCCACCAGAGCATTCTTGAACAGCACGATGATGCGCTGTTGGTTATTGTGCCCCGACACCCGGAGCGTTTCGATACCGTTGCAGCGATGGCCGAAAAAAAGGGCTTTCGGGTAGCCCGTCGCT
This sequence comes from Marinobacter sp. SBS5, assembly GCF_048285575.1. Lineage (NCBI taxonomy): Bacteria > Pseudomonadati > Pseudomonadota > Gammaproteobacteria > Pseudomonadales > Marinobacteraceae > Marinobacter > Marinobacter sp. SBS5. The sequence continues at coordinate 53,936 of NZ_JBLWAZ010000006.1, forward strand.
CCCGGAACGAGAGCCCGAAAATGGCTCAGGTGTATCTCGGAGACACTATGGGCGAGCTGATGATGCTCTACGGCGCCAGTGATATAGCCTTCGTGGGTGGTTCGCTGATCGAGCGCGGAGGGCATAACCCGCTAGAACCTGCTGCTTGGGGAATGCCGGTGTTTTCCGGGCCCCATGTGTTCAACTTCGAGACAATCTATGAGAGTTTGGTGGCTGACCAAGGCGTTCAGATGGTTAAGGGCTGTAAAGATTTAGCAAAAGCAGTGAGTCGCCTGATGACCGATGCGGAAGAGTGCAAAGTCTACGGACAGCGCGCGCTGGCGGTGGTGAATAAAAATCGAGGTGCGTTGGATAAAGTGGTCGAAGGGATCATCGAAAGAGTCTAACGCCCGGGCCTGACGGCGGCCCGGGTATAGTTGCAAAACCGGCGGGAATTACTCGGAGGGGTCTTCCAGAGTTTTACCGTCGTTTGCCATCGCTTCAATGCCACGGGCACCTTCGCTGAGCCAGTTGTTCAGCTCGATCAGGTCCTGTGGGCTGAGCGTGCCGGCGGCCTGCTTTAACTGCAGAGAGTTGATCACGTAGTCATAACGGGCATTGGCGTAATCCCGCAGCGCTACGTAGAAAGCTCGCTCTGCATCCAACACTTCCACAATGTTCCGTGTACCGACATCGTAACCGGCGCGCGTTGCATCCAGAGCGCTGCGGCGGGAGATGATGGTCTGTTCAAGCGCAGAAGCGGTTTCCACGTTGTTGTTGACGGTCAGGAATAAACTGCGAGTATTGACCTGTACGTCCCGGCGAACGGTATTCAAATCCTGCTCGGCCACCGTGACCAATGAACGCTGCTGGCGCACGCCTGCTTGAGTGCCACCCCCCATGTACAACGGTACGTTGAGTTGGAGCCCGATAACGCCTTGGGTTCCTTCTTGCTGCGGGGTCTTCGCGTTTTCAAGCTCAGTTTCACCGTAGGAAGCCACCAGATCGAGCGTCGGCATATGGCCGGATTTGGCCACTTTCAGGTTGGCTTCGCTGGCGTTCAGTTGGTACATGGCCGCCTGGATAGACCAGTTCTGCTCCAAAGCCGTGGCTTCCCAAGAGGACGGGTCCATCGGGTTCGGGCGGCCTAGCGGGAAGTTTTCACGCAGGTTTTCCAGATCGGCGGCATATTCGCCGGTCAGGCGGGCAAGTTGCTCTCGGGCCACGTTCAGCTGGTTTTCAGCGGCGATGCGCAGGCTCTTGCTGTCATCGTAGCTGGCACGAGCTTCATACACTTCGGTGATTGCAATCAGGCCGACATCATAGCGTTCCTGAGCCTGTTCAAATTGGCGCTGGATGGCTGCTTCGGTGGCTTGAGCGGTGGTAACGGTATCTTGAGCGCGCAACACGTTGAAGTAAGCCGTTGCAACGTCAAGAATCAATTGCTGCTGAGCCAGGTTGTATTGAGCTTGAGCGGCTTCGGTCTGGAACTGGCTGGCATCGTAACGGAACCAGTTGTCCGCCCGGAAAATAGGCTGAGTCAGTTGAACGCCGTAGTTCAGGGACTTGTAGCTGTCTCCAGGGCCGTTATCTGCATCGAAGTCGATGTGATTGGCTTCGGCATAAGCGCCGATCTGAGGCAGCAATGTACTTTTGCTTACGTCACTGGCGGCTTGCTGGGATTGAAATCTCGCCATGGCCGAAGCAATGCCGGAGTCGTAAGACAGCGCCTTTTCGTAAGTCTCCATCAAATCCAGAGAGAATGCAGGCTGAGCTGCAAGCAGGGTGATCAGTCCTGGAAGTAAGCGTTTTTTCATTGTATCTCCTGACAAACTGTCTCCGGGCATCCGTGATCTGGATACAAGGATCGGAAGGCCACATTGCCGAGTGCTAACGCGACAGTATGGTCCAAAAGTATCGGTGGCTCATTATGGACAATAATGAGTCCCGTCTCTACACTTGAAAAGCTCACACATTGTGTAAGCAACGAATTCGATATTCGCGTCTTGACGGGGTGCTGAATCGCCAGAAACCGGTGATAGGCTGAGATTGCAACGCAGAACCCGCGACCTGATCCGGATAATACCGGCGTAGGGATTAAGACCGCACGAACAGTGCCATGTAGCCAGTAATGGCGTTTTGGCAGTGCTCCGTCATACGCGACCTGACACCTCAGATATTACTGGGAGCAGACATGACGGACATACCAGCATACCTCAGCGACTCCGCAAAAGTGGATTCGGCAGCAATCAAACCATTACCAAGCTCACGAAAAATCTATGTGCAGGGTAGCCGAGCCGACATTCGGGTGCCAATGCGGGAAATTACGGTGGGCGACACCCCGACCGAAATGGGCGGCGAAAAGAATCCGCCGGTACTGGTGTATGACACGTCTGGCCCCTACACCGATCCGGACGCTAACATCGATTTGCGTAAAGGCTTGGCGCCGGTTCGTGCCAATTGGATTGCTGAACGCGGCGACGTTGAACAACTGGATGGCTACACCTCCGAGTTCACCCGCCGGCGCATGAAAGACCCACTGCTAGACCCGCTTCGATTCATGGATGAGCGAAAGCCCTTCAAAGCAAAACCCGGCAAGAACGTCACTCAAATGCATTATGCCCGCCAAGGCATCATCACCCCGGAAATGGAATACATCGCCATTCGGGAAAACATGAAGCTCCAAGAGGCCCGTGAGCAGGGGCTGGTCGATGATCAGCATCCGGGCCAGTCGTTCGGCGCCAGCCTGCCGGCTGAAATTACTCCGGAATTCGTTCGTGAAGAAGTGGCTCGCGGGCGGGCGATCATCCCTGCCAACATCAATCACCCTGAAACCGAACCGATGATCATCGGCCGAAACTTTTTGGTGAAGATTAACGGCAATATCGGTAACTCCGCGGTCACGTCTTCCATTGAAGAAGAAGTCGAGAAGCTCACCTGGGGTATTCGCTGGGGCTCCGACACCGTGATGGACTTGTCCACCGGCAAAAACATCCACGAAACCCGTGAGTGGATCATCCGAAACTCCCCGGTCCCCATCGGCACCGTGCCGATCTACCAAGCGCTGGAAAAAGTGGGCGGTGTCGCCGAAGACCTGACCTGGGAAATCTTCCGGGACACCCTGATTGAACAGGCCGAGCAAGGCGTGGATTACTTCACCATTCACGCGGGTGTGCGCCTGCATCACGTGCCGCTGACGGCCAAACGCACCACCGGCATCGTCTCCCGCGGTGGTTCCATCATGGCCAAATGGTGCCTGGCGCATCACAAAGAAAGTTTCCTGTACGAACACTTCGAAGACATCTGCGAAATTATGAAGGCCTACGACGTGTCCTTCAGCCTCGGCGACGGCTTGCGCCCCGGCTCCATCGCCGATGCGAACGACGAAGCGCAGTTCGGGGAATTGGAAACCTTGGGTGAACTCACCAAAATTGCCTGGAAGCACGATGTGCAATGCATGATCGAAGGCCCCGGCCACGTGCCCATGCATTTGATTAAAGAAAACATGGACAAGCAGCTGGAATGCTGTGACGAAGCGCCGTTCTATACCCTCGGCCCACTGACCACGGACATCGCGCCCGGTTACGACCACATCACGTCAGGTATCGGTGCGGCGATGATCGGCTGGTTTGGTTGTGCCATGCTTTGCTACGTCACGCCGAAAGAGCACTTGGGCTTGCCCAACAAGGATGACGTCAAAACCGGCATCATCACCTACAAAATCGCCGCCCACGCGGCTGATTTGGCGAAAGGCCATCCGGGTGCTCAGATTCGTGATAATGCGCTCTCCAAGGCACGGTTTGAGTTCCGCTGGGAAGACCAGTTCAACTTGGCGCTGGACCCTGACACTGCTCGGGAGTTCCACGATGAAACTCTACCGAAAGACTCGGCCAAAGTGGCCCACTTCTGCTCCATGTGCGGGCCCAAGTTCTGTTCCATGAAAATCTCACAGGAAGTACGAGATTACGCAGCGGAGCAGGGCATGGATGAGGTGTCTGCCATCGACGCCGGCATGCAGGAGAAATCCCGCGAGTTTGTGGAGTCTGGCTCAAAGCTTTACGACAAAGTCTGACCGTAGAGATGGATCTCCTCTAGCCTTCGGGCCTTGGTCATGGCGCATGGCGGGGGCGGCCGTACAGAAAACGCTCAAGCCATCCTTGGGCGCTTCTGCTCCGCCATCCATGGCTCCGCAAATTTCGGGAAAGCTCTCCTCCCAAAGACTCCCCCAAGTATTGGGGTTGCCTGAAAGTACCTTAAACTGAAATAGCTGAGAAGGGGACTTATGAAT
>NZ_JBLWAZ010000007.1:0-15595 GCF_048285575.1 Marinobacter sp. SBS5
TTCCGGTGCGTTATCGATCTGATCGAAAGCACTTGCAGAACCCGTACCCCAAACTTCGTGACATACACGAGTCAGAGCAGCGGTCAGAGTGGTCTTACCATGGTCAACGTGACCGATGGTGCCGACGTTTACGTGCGGTTTACTACGTTCAAATTTTTCTTTAGACACGGTTACACCTCTTCCTGTTTCTTAAGTCCTGGGGATCAACCCTTTTTAATGATCGCTTCGGCAATGTTCGAAGGAGCTTCCATATAACGAGAGAACTCCATCGCATAAGACGCCCGACCTTGTGTTGCTGAACGCAGGTCAGTGGCGTAACCAAACATTTCCGACAACGGAACTTCTGCGCGGATGATCTTGCCCGCAGGGCCGTCATCCATACCCTGAATCAGGCCACGACGACGGTTCAAGTCACCGACGACATCACCCATGTACTCTTCAGGGCTGACAACTTCAACTTTCATGACCGGCTCAAGAAGCGCAGGATTGGCTTCAAGGGCGCCTTTCTTCATCGCCATGGAACCGGCAACTTTAAAGGCCATTTCGTTGGAGTCAACATCGTGATACGAACCGTCGTACAGAGTCGCCTTGATGCGCAGCAATGGATAGCCGGCAAGGCAACCATTTTGCATCTGCTCAGCAATACCCTGCTGTACAGCCGGGATGTATTCCTTAGGAACAACGCCACCCACGATTTCGTTCACGAAGATGAAGTTTTCGCCATCTTCCTCATCCAACGGCAGCGGCTCAAGCTTAACCTTGACGTGACCGTACTGACCGCGACCACCAGACTGACGAACAAACTTACCTTCAACATCAACCGGCTTACGAATGCATTCGCGGTAGGCAACCTGAGGCTTACCAATGTTCGCCTCTACCTTGAACTCGCGACGCATACGATCAACGATGATATCCAGGTGAAGCTCACCCATACCGGAGATGATAGTCTGACCAGACTCTTCATCAGTGCGAACACGGAATGAAGGATCTTCCTGGGCCAACTTGCCCAAAGCCACACCCATCTTTTCCTGATCAGCCTTCGACTTCGGCTCAACAGCAACAGAGATAACCGGCTCAGGGAACTCCATACGCTCAAGAATAATCTTATGATTCTCGTCGCACAGGGTATCACCCGTAGTGACGTTCTTAAGGCCGATCGCCGCAGCAATATCGCCCGCCAGAACTTCTTTGATCTCTTCACGATCGTTAGCGTGCATCTGAACCATACGGCCCACACGCTCTTTCTTGCCTTTCACCGAGTTGAATACGGAGTTACCGGATTCAAGCTTACCGGAGTAGACCCGGAAGAAGGTCAATGCACCAACGAACGGATCCGTTGCAATCTTAAACGCCAAAGCAGCGAACGGAGCGTTGTCATCAACCGGACGAGTTTCCTCAGTTCCGTCTTCGTCAACTTCACCACGGATCGCACGAACTTCGTCGGGAGCCGGCAGATATTCGATAACCGCATCCAGAACAGCAGGAACACCCTTGTTCTTAAATGCAGATCCACAGCAAGCCAGAACGATTTCGTTGGCCAAAGTACGAGCACGCAAGCCCGCCTTAATCTCTTCCAGGGTAAGCTCGCCACCCTCGAGATACTTGTCCATATACTCTTCGTTCGCTTCTGCAGCTGCTTCAATCAGCGCTTCACGGTATTCTTGAACCTGGTCAACCATATCCGCAGGAACTTCGCCTTCCTGGTAGGTCATACCCAGATCGTCGTCGCTCCAGTAGATCGCCTTGTTGCGAAGCAGATCCACAACACCCGCGAACTCATCCTCAGCACCAATTGGCAACTGAAGAGGCACAGGAGTAGCGCCAAGACGAGCCTTGATCTGCTCAACTACGCGCAAGAAGTCTGCGCCAGCACGGTCCATCTTGTTAACGAACACCATGCGAGGTACTTCGTACTTGTTCGCCTGACGCCAAACAGTCTCTGACTGAGGCTCAACACCAGAAGAGCCGCAGAAAACTACAACAGCGCCATCAAGAACACGAAGAGAACGCTCAACTTCGATAGTGAAGTCAACGTGGCCCGGGGTGTCGATGATATTTACGCGGTGCTCGTCGAACTGCTTATCCATACCCTGCCAGAATGTCGTAACAGCGGCAGAGGTGATGGTGATACCACGCTCCTGCTCCTGCTCCATCCAGTCAGTGGTAGACGCGCCATCGTGGGTCTCACCCATCTTATGGCTACGACCGGTGTAGTAAAGGATACGCTCGGTCGTTGTGGTTTTGCCCGCATCAACGTGCGCACAGATACCAATGTTTCTGTAACGTTTAATCGGTGTTTTGCGTGCCACTGTATAAACCTCGGCTGATTAGAAACGGAAGTGAGAGAAGGCCTTGTTGGCTTCTGCCATGCGATGTACGTCTTCACGCTTCTTAACTGCAGAACCTTTGCTCTCGGCCGCATCAAGAATTTCGCCAGCAAGACGCTGAGCCATGGACTTTTCACCACGCTTCCGAGAGAACTCCACCAACCAACGCATGGCCAGCGCATTCTGACGGGAAGGCCGTACTTCTACCGGCACCTGGTAGGTAGCACCACCCACACGACGGGACTTAACCTCGACCATCGGCTGGATGTTTTCCAGGGCCTTTTCGAACATTTCGATCGGCTCTTCACTAGACTTCTCGGCTACAATTGTCAGAGCACCGTAAACAATGCGCTCTGCAGTAGACTTCTTGCCGCTTTCCATCACGTGATTGATGAATTTTGCAAGACGCGCACTGCCGAATTTAGGATCAGGAATAATTTCCCGCTTTGCTGCAACTCTTCTTCTAGGCATCGATAAGCCCTTATATTTAAAGGTCTTCAGGAACCCCTGAGATAGCAATCGCTACTCAGCCTTACTCTTACCGTTCTGACAAGCAACGATAAAAGACACCCACTAGGGACATCAGGACTTGGGTCGTTTTGCACCGTACTTGGAGCGGCCCTGCTTACGGTTTTGAACACCCTGGGTATCCAAAGTACCGCGAACAGTGTGATAGCGCACACCCGGAAGGTCTTTTACTCGACCGCCACGGATCAGCACAACACTGTGCTCCTGAAGGTTGTGACCTTCACCACCAATGTATGACGAAACCTCGAAGCCGTTAGTCAGACGAACACGGCACACTTTACGAAGTGCTGAGTTCGGCTTCTTCGGCGTTGTGGTATATACACGAGTACATACACCACGGCGCTGAGGACAGGCCTGAAGAGCAGGAACATCGCTCTTGGCTACCTTGCGCTTACGAGGCTTACGCACCAACTGATTAATCGTTGCCATGTAAGCAAACTCCAAAAAACCATACCAATGAAACTTACCCTCCATTCAGAGGGTAAAATTTAGGGTCGCAAGTTTAAGCCTGCGCCCGGGCACAGTCAAGACGACTGTTCTCTTTTTAACCACCTCTGGATAAGTATCTACCCAGAGGTGGCACGCTCTTCAATCAAATTTCGCGATTGAGTTCTGCGCTCAGAGCCTCTTCTACATCCGCTGCCGTTACGCCCTGCTCTTCCAGGTCGCGACGACGACGTCTGGCACTGTGATACGCCAAACCGGTACCTGCCGGAATCAGGCGACCAACCACAACGTTTTCTTTCAGGCCGCGCAGGTAGTCACGCTTACCAGTGACCGCACCTTCGGTAAGAACCCGAGTTGTCTCCTGGAACGAAGCCGCAGAAATGAACGATTCGGTCGCCAGAGATGCTTTGGTAATACCAAGCAATAGGCGGTCGAAGCGCGCTGGCTCTTTATCAGCCGCAATCGCTTTCTCGTTTTCTTCCAGCACGTGGGTGATTTCAACCTGATCACCCGACAACAAGGTGGTATCGCCCGGATCGGTGATTTCCACTTTGCGCAGCATCTGACGAACGATAACTTCGATGTGCTTATCGTTGATCACAACGCCCTGCAGACGGTAAACGTCCTGAATTTCGTTGGTGATATATTTCGCCAACTCAACCACACCCAGCAGACGCAAAATGTCGTGCGGATTGGATGGGCCGTCGGAAATTACCTCACCCTTCTCAACCGTTTCACCTTCAAATACGTTCATTTGACGATGCTTCGGAATCAGAACTTCATAGGCATCACCATCCTTCGGCGTCAGAACCAAACGCTTCTTGCCCTTGGTTTCTTTGCCGAACGATACAACACCACTGATTTCAGCCAGAATCGCGGACTCTTTCGGGCGACGAGCCTCGAACAAGTCGGCAACGCGTGGCAGACCGCCGGTAATGTCTCGAGTCTTCGAGCTTTCCTGCGGTATACGAGCTACAACATCACCCAGCTCAACTCTCGCACCGTTCGACATGCTCACCAATGCATTCGACGGCAAGAAGAATATCGCTGCACCACCACCCGGAAGCTCTGCCTCTTCGCCGTTCTCATCCAGCAACTGAATCGCAGGACGAATATCCTTACCGGCAGCAGGACGCTCTTTCGCGTCGATAACTTCCATCGTGGACAGACCTGTCAGCTCATCAGCCTGGGTGCGGACAGTAATGCCCTCCTCCATGTTGACGAACTTGGCCGTACCTTTCGCTTCGGCGATGATTGGGTGCGTGTGCGGATCCCATTTGGCTACCGCAACACCTGCCTCTACCACGTCACCGTTCTTAACAGACAGCACCGCACCGTATGGCAGTTTGTACCACTCGCGCTCACGGCCCTGCTCATCGGCAATCGCCAAGGCAGACGAACGAGAGATCACAACCAGTGAACCATCAGTCTTTTCGATAGACTTCAGGTTGTGCAGGCGAACCGTACCGCCGTGCTTAACCTGGATGTTGTCAACAGCAGACGCTCGACTCGCAGCACCACCGATGTGGAACGTACGCATAGTCAGCTGGGTACCCGGCTCACCGATTGACTGAGCAGCGATAACACCGACAGCCTCACCAACGTTAACCCGATGACCACGAGCCAAATCACGGCCGTAACACATTGAACAAATGCCGTGGCGTGTATCACAGGTGATCGCAGAGCGAACCCAGATTTCATCCACACCTGCGCGCTCGACCAACTCAACGGTTTTCTCGTCAAGCAGAGTGCCGGCTTCAACAACAGCGTTTTCTTTATCCGTCGGGGTGAACACATCCCGAGCCGTAACACGCCCCAATACACGGTCACCCAGAGGCACAACAACGTCGCCACCTTCGATGTGCGGCGTCATCAACAGGCCTTCGTCGGTACCACAGTCTTCAACTGTGACAACCAGATCCTGGGATACGTCAACCAGTCGACGGGTCAGGTAACCGGAGTTCGCGGTCTTCAGAGCCGTATCCGCAAGACCCTTACGAGCACCGTGAGTCGAGATAAAGTACTGAAGTACGTTTAGACCCTCACGGAAGTTCGCAGTGATCGGCGTTTCAATGATCGAGCCATCCGGCTTAGCCATCAGACCACGCATACCAGACAACTGACGAATCTGAGCTGCGGAACCCCGAGCACCGGAGTCGGCCATCATGTATACGGAGTTGAATGACTCCTGCATCAGCTCTTCGCCGTCTTCGCCTTTAACCGGCTTGCCGTCGGGGCCAATAACCTGCTCTTTAGACAGCCGCTCCATCATCGCCTTCGACACTTTGTCGTTAGCGCGGGACCAGATATCGATAACCTTGTTGTACTTCTCACCCTGTGTCAGCAGACCGGAGGCGTACTGGTTTTCGATGTCTTTTACTTCATCGGAAGCAGCGTCAACCAACTCGTACTTCTCTGGCGGAATCTCGAAGTCGTTAAAGCAGATCGAGATGCCCGAGCGGGTTGCATAGTGGTAACCCATGTACATCAGCTGGTCGGCAAAGATAACGGTATCTTTAAGCCCAGCATCACGGTAACAGGTGTTGATCAGGTTCGAGATCGCTTTCTTCACCATCGGCTTATTGACGATGTCGAACGGTAGGCCATCAGGAACGATATCAAACAACAGCGCACGACCAACCGTGGTATCCACAATACGGTAGGCTTCGCTGCGGGATCCGTCTTCCGCGATCGCAACTTCTTTAACGCGGATCTTCACCTTAGCCTGAAGATCAACCTTGCCCGCGCCATAAGCACGGTGGGCTTCTTTCACGTCTGAGAATACGATGCCCTCACCAACAGCCGCATGGCGCTCACGCGTCATGTAGTACAAGCCCAATACAACGTCCTGAGAAGGAACGATGATCGGCTCGCCGTTAGCTGGCGACAACACGTTGTTGGTCGACATCATTAATGCACGGGCTTCAAGCTGAGCTTCCAGAGTCAGCGGTACGTGTACCGCCATCTGGTCACCGTCAAAGTCGGCGTTATAGGCCGCACAAACCAATGGGTGCAGCTGAATTGCTTTACCTTCGATCAGTACTGGTTCGAATGCCTGGATACCCAAACGGTGCAGCGTAGGCGCACGGTTCAGTAGAATCGGGTGCTCACGGATAACTTCATCAAGAATATCCCAGACCACACCCTCTTCGCGCTCAACCATTTTCTTGGCGGCTTTGATGGTGGTGGCCAGTCCGCGATGCTCAAGCTTGGAGAAGATGAACGGCTTGAACAGCTCCAGAGCCATCTTCTTAGGAAGACCACACTGGTGCAGGCGCAGGTAAGGACCAACCACGATGACCGAACGTCCAGAGTAGTCAACACGCTTACCAAGCAGGTTCTGACGGAAGCGACCCTGCTTACCTTTGATCATGTCTGCCAATGACTTCAGCGGACGCTTGTTGGTGCCGGTGATGGCACGGCCACGACGACCGTTGTCCAGCAACGCATCAACCGCTTCCTGAAGCATTCGCTTCTCGTTACGCACGATGATGTCCGGAGCGTTCAGCTCCAGCAGGCGCTTAAGACGGTTGTTACGGTTGATCACACGACGATAGAGGTCGTTCAGATCAGACGTAGCAAAACGACCACCGTCCAGTGGAACCAACGGACGCAAATCCGGCGGCAGAACTGGCAGTACAGTCATAACCATGTCACCCGGCTTGTTGCCGGAGTACAGGAAGGCCTCAAGAATTTTTAGGCGCTTGCTGAACTTTTTGATCTTTGTTTCGGAGTTGGTCTGAGGAATCTCTTCACGAAGACGATCAACCTCTTCCTGCAGGTCGATATCCTGCAGCAATTCCTTAACGGCCTCGGCGCCCATGCGGGCGTCGAATTCATCACCAAACTCTTCCAGGGCTTCGTAATACTGCTCATCGTTAAGCAGCTGCCCCTTTTCGAGGGTCGTCATGCCCGGATCGATAACAATAAAGCTCTCGAAGTACAGAACCCGCTCGATATCACGCAGAGTCATGTCCAGCATCAAACCGATGCGGGACGGCAGTGACTTCAGGAACCAAATGTGAGCGACTGGGCTTGCCAGCTCGATGTGGCCCATTCGCTCACGACGAACGCTGGCCAGTGCGACTTCTACGCCACACTTCTCACAGATAACACCGCGGTGCTTGAGACGCTTGTACTTACCGCACAGGCACTCGTAATCTTTGATCGGGCCGAAGATCTTGGCACAGAAAAGACCGTCACGCTCCGGCTTGAAGGTACGGTAGTTAATGGTCTCAGGCTTTTTCACTTCGCCAAAAGACCAGGAGCGAATCATGTCAGGCGATGCCAACCCAATACGGATGGCGTCAAATTCCTTGCTCTGATTCTGGCTCTTGAGAAGATTCAGTAAATCTTTCATCAGTAAAAGCTCCGGATGGCGTTAATCTCGGGCGGGCACACACAGTGCCCGCTCACGCTGCCAAAAAACTATTCGGCTCACTCGGATTCCAGCTCGATGTCGATACCCAACGAACGGATTTCCTTGACAAGAACGTTGAAGGACTCGGGCATGCCCGGCTCCATACGATGATCACCATCGACAATGTTTTTATACATCTTGGTCCGGCCGTTGACGTCATCGGACTTAACGGTAAGCATTTCCTGCAGGGTGTAGGCGGCACCGTATGCCTCCAACGCCCAGACCTCCATCTCACCGAAGCGCTGACCACCGAACTGAGCCTTACCACCCAGCGGCTGCTGGGTAACCAAGCTGTACGAACCGGTCGAACGCGCGTGCATCTTGTCGTCAATCAAGTGGTTCAGCTTGAGAATGTACATATATCCCACTGTAACCGGGCGATCGAACGCATCACCGGTACGGCCGTCGTACAATTTGGTCTGACCCGTCGTGCTCAGGCCGGCCAACTCAAGCATCCGCTTAACTTCAGCTTCCTCGGCACCATCAAATACCGGGGTCGCCATTGGAACACCGCCACGCAGGTTGTTACACAGCTCGAGGATTTCCTTATCGCTAAGGCTATCGAGGTCAACTTTGAACACCTCATCCGAGTGATTATAGATCTGGTCCAGAAGCTCGCGAAGCTCAGCGACTTTGCGCTGCTCATCAAGCATCAGACTGATCCGCTCACCCAGACCTTTGGCTGCGGCACCCAAGTGGGTTTCCAGAACCTGACCAACGTTCATCCGCGAAGGTACACCCAGCGGGTTCAGAACGATGTCGACGGTATTACCGAATTCGTCGTATGGCATATCTTCAATCGGCATAACCGCGGAGATAACACCCTTGTTACCGTGACGACCGGCCATCTTGTCGCCTGGCTGGATACGACGTTTGATTGCCAAGTAAACCTTAACAATCTTCAACACGCCCGGTGCCAGATCATCGCCCTGCTGAAGCTTGCCTTTCTTGTCGTCAAAGCGCGCTTCGTGCTCTTTCTTGCGCTCTTCAAGACCTTGCTCAGATTTTTCCAGAAGCTCATTCAGAGCTTCGTCTTTCATCCGTAGCTTGAACCAGTCCGGACGTGGCAATTCAGCCAAGTACGCTTCATCCAGCTTAGCACCCTTTTTCAAACCGGGGCCGCTAATGACTTCCTGATCCTTCAAGGCAACCATCAGACGCTCGAAGGTTGCACCTTCAACAATGCGATATTCGTCTTTCAAATCCTTGCGGTACTTATCAAGCTGTTCTTTTTCAATAGCTTGAGCACGGGAATCTTTTTCGATGCCATCGCGGGTGAAGACCTGAACGTCGATCACCGTACCACGGGTACCAGTTGGAACCCGCTGTGACGTGTCTTTCACGTCAGACGCTTTCTCACCGAAGATCGCACGCAGCAGTTTCTCCTCAGGCGTCAACTGGGTTTCACCTTTCGGTGTAACCTTACCGACCAGAATATCCCCGGGACCTACTTCTGCACCGATATAGACGATGCCGGATTCATCCAACTTGGCCAGCGCGCTCTCACCCACGTTTGGAATATCCGCGGTGATTTCTTCGCTACCCAGTTTAGTATCACGAGCCACACAGGTCAGTTCCTGAATGTGGATGGTGGTCAGACGATCTTCCTGAACCACTTTCTCGGAGATAAGGATGGAATCCTCAAAGTTGTAACCATTCCACGGCATGAACGCAATGCGCATGTTCTGGCCCAGAGCCAGCTCACCCAGATCTACGGACGGACCGTCTGCCAGTACGTCGCCACGCGCGATTTCGTCGCCTTCGCGAACGATAGAACGCTGGTTGATACAGGTGTTCTGGTTGGAGCGGGTGTACTTCGTCAGGTTGTAGATATCCACACCTGCGTCACCAGCTTCGGTTTCTGCCTGGTTGACACGAACAACGATACGAGCCGCATCGACGCTCTCAATCACACCACCACGACGCGCGGTAACACACACACCGGAGTCTTGGGCAACAGTACGCTCAACACCGGTACCTACCAGAGGCACCTGCGAAATCAGTGTCGGAACCGCCTGACGCTGCATGTTCGCACCCATCAAGGCGCGGTTAGCATCGTCGTGCTCAAGGAACGGAATCAGAGACGCTGCGACAGATACAACCTGGCGCGGAGAAACGTCCATGAAGTTAACCGCTTCTGGCGGAGCAACGGTAAATTCGTTTTGATGACGAACGGTAACCAGCTCGTCTGTCAGGCGCTTGCCTTCATCTGTGGCAGCACTCGCCTGTGCGATAACGTAGTTGCTCTCTTCGATCGCTGACAGGTACACCAGTTCATCAGTAACAACACCGTCTACAACCTTCCGGTACGGACTTTCGAGGAAGCCGTAGGAGTTAGAGCGGGCGTAAGTCGCCAACGAGTTGATCAGACCGATGTTCGGGCCTTCCGGCGTTTCGATTGGGCACACACGACCGTAGTGAGTCGGGTGAACGTCTCGAACCTCAAAGCCTGCGCGCTCACGAGTCAGACCGCCTGGGCCCAATGCCGAGATACGACGCTTGTGAGTCACCTCAGACAGCGGGTTGTTTTGGTCCATGAACTGAGACAGCTGGCTGGAACCAAAAAACTCTTTAACGGCCGCCGCAACCGGCTTCGCGTTAATAAGGTCCTGAGGCATCAAGCCTTCACTCTCTGCAAGGCTCAAACGCTCACGCACGGCACGTTCAACACGAACCAGACCTACACGGAACTGGTTTTCGGCCATTTCGCCCACACAGCGAACACGACGGTTACCCAGGTTATCGATATCATCGACCTGGCCCTGACCGTTACGAATCGCGATCAACGTCTTGAGAACGTCGATGATGTCTTCGTGAGTCAGGATGCCTTCACCGGTGCTTTCTTCACGGCCCAGGCGGCGGTTCAGCTTCATCCGGCCAACGGCAGACAGGTCGTAACGCTCTTCAGAGAAGAACAGATTGTTGAACAGGTTCTCCGCAGATTCTTTCGTTGGCGGCTCGCCAGGACGCATCATGCGGTAGATTTCAACCAACGCTTCCAGTGGTGTCCGGGTCGGGTCTACACGCAGGGTGTCAGACATAAACGGACCGCAGTCGAGGTCGTTGGTATAGAGGGTTTCAATCTCTTTCACACCGGCGTCGAGGATCGTTTCCATCACCTCTTCGGTTAGCTCGGTGTTGCACTCAACCAGGACCTCACCGGTGGACGCATCGATCATGTCTTTGGCAAGAACCCGGCCGTAAAGGTATTCCGTTGGAACTTCCAGCTCGGTAATGCCCGCTTTTTCAAGCTGCTTGATATGACGAGCGGTAATCCGGCGACCTTCCTCAGCAATGACATTACCTTCGTTATCTTTGATATCGAAGGTGGCGATGTCACCACGCAGACGGCTTGGAACCAATTCCAGGTTGCAAACCTCTTTGCCTATGGTGAACTTACTGGTCTCAAAGAACATGGCCAGCATTTGCTCTGAAGTGTAACCCAGAGACCGCAACAAAATAGAGGCTGGCAATTTACGACGACGGTCGATACGAACGAAAACGGAATCTTTCGGATCGAATTCGAAGTCCAACCAAGAGCCACGGTAAGGAATCACTCGCGCTGAATACAGCAGCTTACCAGAGGAGTGAGTTTTGCCCTTGTCGTGGTCAAAGAACACACCCGGCGACCGGTGCAGCTGGGAAACAATAACGCGCTCGGTACCATTAATAACGAAGGTACCGTTCTCGGTCATCAGGGGCATTTCGCCCATGTAGACTTCTTGTTCTTTAATGTCCTTGATCGCCTTGTTAGACGATTCTCTGTCATAAATGATCAAGCGGACTTTCACCCGCAGTGGCGCCGCATACGTAACGCCCCGGAGCTGACATTCCTTAACGTCAAATACTGGCTCGCCGATCCGGTAGCTCACATACTCGAGCGCGGCGTTGCCAGAGTAGCTGACAATCGGGAATACGGATTTGAACGCTGCGTGAAGACCGGTTTCCCGGCGGTCTTCAGGAGCGGCTTCCATTTGCAGGAAGTCCCGGAACGAATCCAGCTGAATAGACAGCAAATAGGGGACGTCCATCACGGAAGGCAATTTACTAAAGTCTTTGCGAATCCGCTTTTTTTCGGTGTAGGAGTAAGTCATCTGCATTCCCCAGCTTTAGACCTGATACCTGGTATCAAGAAGCAATCATGTGTTCTGCTTCGGGGCCGAGTTGCTCGGCATATTGCGCCGCCTTGAACAAGACTCTGGCTGCAGGTTATAAATCTGAAACTAACCCGATCTAACCCACCAGACTCTATAGCATATACAACACAAAAAGGCCGGTGGCATATAGCCACCAGCCTCGCCGCGCCTATGGCGCGGTGTCGATCAACAACCGACTATTACTTAAGCTCAACAGAAGCGCCTGCTTCCTCAAGCTTCTTCTTGGCTTCTTCAGCCTCTTCCTTGCTAGCGCCTTCCTTAACAGTAGAAGGAGCGCCATCAACCATTTCTTTCGCTTCTTTCAGGCCAAGACCTGTCAGTTCACGAACTGCCTTGATAGCGTTAACTTTCTTGTCGCCAGCAGCGGTCAGAACAACGTCAAATTCAGTCTGCTCTTCAGCGGCTTCGCCACCAGCAGCAGCTGCAGGCGCAGCAGCAACAGCTGCAGCGGCAGAAACGTTGAACTTCTCTTCCATAGCTTCAACGAGCTCAACAACTTCCATTACGCTCATTTCAGCAATTGCATTCAAAATATCGTCTTTAGACAGAGCCATGACTTTCTCCCAAAAAATAAAATATGGTGTTCAACAGAATCAAGCAGCGTCTTGCTTCTGGTCGCGAACTGCAGCTACTACACGTGTAATTCTGCCCGGAATATCGTTCAGAGTACGTGCAAGCTTGGTTACTGGTGCCTGTGTAACAATAGCCAGCTTCGTCAACGCTTCGTGCAGCGTCGGCAGAGTGGCCAGGCGATCGATCTGGTCCGCACCCATCAGCTCACCGCCGACGGCCAGGGCCTTAATTTCGAAAGCCTCTTTCTCTTTGGCGAAATCCTTCAACAGGCGCGCAGCGGCACCCGGATCTTCCATTGAAAAAGCCAGAATGGTCGGACCAACCAACGCAGGATCGATGCACTCGAACTCAGTACCTTTAATCGCAATCTTTGCAAGGTTGTTACGAACAACCTGCAGATGTACGTTTTCAGCACGAGCCTTGGCACGAAGCGCCGTCATGTCACCAGAGGTAACACCACGATAGTCAGCCAAAACCACAGACAGAGCAGCACCAGCAGTCTCGTTGACTTCAGCGACGATCGCCTTCTTGTCTTCGAGTCTAATTGCCACTGGATTTCTCCTCGATTTCGCCGGGACAACCCCGGCAAACCCATCATTGCCCTTTATAAAAAGGGCGCCTTACGGTGTTTGGGTTCAGAGAGAACGTCTTCACACCGTCTGCGCAGGCGTTGCTTTAACCCTTGCGGCTCTTGTTGCCAAGAGCCTCAGGGGCCTGCGGTCTTTGACAGCCTCGGCTTCCGCCTAGACTTACAAAGTAACTACTGATCAGAGGCTCAACGAACCTTGATCAATAGTCAGGCCAGGACCCATGGTCGACGAGATAGTGATCTTCTTCAGATACACACCTTTAGACGACGCAGGCTTGGCCTTTTTAAGGTCTGCAACCAGAGCTTCAAGGTTTTCCTTGATGTTCTGAGCAGTAAATTCAACGTTACCCAGCGGAGCGTGGATAATGCCGTTCTTGTCGGTACGGTAACGAACCTGACCAGCTTTGGCGTTCTTAACAGCAGTTTCAACGTCTGCAGTTACAGTGCCAACCTTCGGGTTAGGCATCAGGCCGCGGGGACCAAGAATCTGACCCAGCTGACCAACAACACGCATCGCATCCGGGGTCGCAATAACCACGTCGAAATCCATGTTGCCTTTCTTAACTTCTTCCGCCAAATCGTCCATGCCAACGATGTCTGCACCAGCAGCTGTCGCTTTCTCGGCGTTTGCACCCTGAGTAAAGACAGCAACACGTACAGTTTTACCTGTGCCGTGTGGCAGAACAGTGCTGCTACGTACTACCTGGTCAGATTTACGTGCATCTACACCCAGGTTAACAGCAACATCAACGGACTCTTTGAACTTAACGGCCTGACCCACTTCAGCCAACAGGGCAACAGCCTCATCGACAGAGTATGCGCGGGTAGAGTCTACTTTTTCAGCGATCAGCTGCTTACGCTTGCTCAACTTAGCCATCTTACAGACCCTCCACGTTCAGGCCCATACTACGGGCTGTTCCGGCAATGGTACGAACCGCTGCGTCCATGTCGGCCGCAGTCAAATCCGGCTCTTTGGTCTTGGCAATTTCTTCCAGCTGAGCGCGTGTTACGGTGCCAACTTTTTCAGTGTTGGGACGACCGGAACCACTCTTAACACCTGCAGCCTTCTTCAACAGAACCGGCGCTGGTGGAGTCTTGGTAATAAAGGTAAAGCTGCGATCACTGTAAACGGTGATAACAGTAGGAATCGGCAGACCTGGCTCAATGCCTTGAGTCTGGGCGTTGAACGCCTTACAGAATTCCATGATGTTTACGCCGCGCTGACCCAGTGCAGGACCAACGGGGGGACTTGGGTTGGCCTGACCGGCAGCAACCTGAAGCTTGATATACGCTTCAATCTTCTTTGCCATGATAGCTCTCCTATGGGTTCAATCGCCTTTCGGCTCCCCGGTGATTACATCTGCGCTTAGCAGACACAAAAAGCCCGCTACGCCGTGGCGAGCGAGCTCTAATTTTCTAAGCTTGCTGTCAGTCTTTTTCGACCTGACCAAACTCCAGCTCTACAGGAGTTGAACGACCAAAGATCAACACAGCAACCTTGACACGACTCTTGTCGTAATCAACTTCTTCGACCACGCCATTAAAGTCGGCGAACGGCCCTTCGATAACCCGAACAACCTCACCCGGCTCGAACAGAGTCTTGGGCTTCGGCTTATCAGCTCCGCTTTCTACGCGACGCAGAATAGCCTCAGCTTCACGCTCAGTAATCGGAGCTGGCTTTTCCTTCGTACCACCAATAAAGCCAAGAACACGCGGGGTATCTTTAACCAAGTGCCACGACTCATCATCCAGCTCCATCTGAACCAGAACGTAGCCGGGATAGAACTTGCGCTCACTCTTGCGCTTTTTCCCGTCACGCATTTCAACGACTTCCTCGGTCGGAACCAGGATATCGCCAAACTTGTCTTCCATGCTTTCCAGAGCAACTCGCTCTTTAAGAGCGCGCATTACCTGCTTCTCAAAGCCAGAATACGCATGAACGACGTACCAGCGCTTAGCCATTGACACTCCTGTTAACCGATAAAGCCGGCGACAAGCCAACTGATCAGCGAGTCCATACCCCACAAAATCAAAGACACAACCAGAACAAATACCACCACAATAACGGTGGTTTGCACCAATTCAGGTCTCGTGGGCCACACTACTTTCCGGATCTCGACACGCGCCTCTTTAAGCAGAGCCGCAAAACGGCGACCCCTATCGGTCTGCAGCGCCACATAAGCCGCCACAACACCCAATGCCACGAGAGCCAAAACCCGGTACAGCACGGACTCGGAACTGAAATACTGATTACCTACCACACCGGCAGCAATCAAAACGAAAACAACCAGCCATTTCGCTAGATCGAAACGACTGGATGATTGAACGGCTCTTGACTCCATAGGAATCAGCTTATGTATCCGGATGTTAAAAAATGGCAGGCCAGGAGGGAATCGAACCCCCAACCTGCGGTTTTGGAGACCGCTGCTCTGCCAATTGAGCTACTGGCCTGCACCGAAACTACTCAGTGCAACACTACACTGTACACGAGTAACCCGAAGGTTACTCGATAATCTTAGCTACCACGCCGGCACCAACGGTACGGCCGCCTTCA
>NZ_JBLWAZ010000008.1:0-3473 GCF_048285575.1 Marinobacter sp. SBS5
CATCCCCGGACATCGCAGGAGCGCCTGAAACAGCCCGTTTTAGGTGTCCGAACATCATTGCATTAAATTGTATTCACACATGCTTTATTGGAGGCAACATGAGCATTTCCCGCGAGGACATTGAAAAAGTTGCCGTGCTCGCCCGCATCAAAGTGGATGACGAGCAGGTTTCGGCTCTGGAGAAGGATCTGGGCAACATCCTGGATCTGGTAGATCAGTTAAGTGCTGCGGATACCGATGCCGTGGAGCCCATGGCGCATCCTCTGGATGCCGTTCAGCGATTGCGCGCGGATGAGGTCACCGAGACCAATCAGCGGGAAGCGTTTCAGGCGATTGCGCCCGCTACCGAGGATGGGCTGTATCTGGTTCCCAAGGTTATCGAGTGAACTTGTTCAGCTAATCAGCCGCTGCCTTTTACCCGGCAATTTTTCTGACCATCATAGTTTTCAGGATTGATGATGCATAACAAATCCGTAGCAGAGCTTTCCAAAGAGCTGGAGAGCGGGAAGATTTCAAGCGTGGAGCTGACACAACAGTTCCTCGACCGTCTGAAGAGTGAAGACGGTAAGTACAACAGCTTTATTACCATCTCCGATGAGCAGGCGCTGGCCGAGGCCAAAGCAGCCGATGAGATGCGTGCGGCCGGTAAAGCGACGGCTTGGACTGGGGTTCCGTTTGCCCACAAGGATATTTTCTGCACCAACGGCGTTCGCACTACCTGCGGCTCGAAGATGCTGGAAAATTTTGTACCGCCTTACGACGCCACGGTGACGGCGAACTTTAAAGCCGCCGGCGCGGTGTGCTTGGGCAAGACCAACATGGACGAGTTCGCCATGGGGTCTTCTAACGAGTCCAGCTTTTTTGGTGCCGTGACCAACCCTTGGGGTGAAAAGCGTGTACCGGGAGGCTCTTCCGGCGGCTCGGCGGCGGCTGTCGCGGCACGGTTGGTGCCTGCGGCCACGGGCACCGACACCGGCGGCTCTATCCGCCAGCCTGCGGCGTTGTGCGGCATTACCGGTTTGAAGCCGACTTATGGCCGGGTTTCCCGTTACGGGATGATCGCTTTTGCTTCTTCACTCGATCAAGGCGGCCCCATGACGCGCACGGCGGAAGACGCGGCGCTGATGATGAATGTGATGGCCGGGTTTGATACGAAGGATTCGACCTGCATCGACCGCGAAGTGCCGGATTACACCGCCACGCTGAACGAGCCGCTGAAAGGTCTGAAGATTGGCCTGCCGAAGGAGTACTTCAGCGAGCAATTGTCGCCAGCTATGGAAGAGCAGGTTCGCAATGCGGTGCGTGAATACGAGAAGCTGGGCGCGACGGTGAAGGAAGTCTCCCTGCCGAACGCCAAACTGGCTATCGCTGCGTACTACGTGATTGCTCCGGCGGAAGCCTCCGCCAACTTGTCCCGTTTTGACGGCGCACGTTATGGCTACCGCTGCGAAAACCCGAAAGACCTGATGGATATGTACACCCGCACCCGCGCGGAAGGTTTCGGCAACGAAGTTAAGCGCCGGATTTTGGTGGGTAGCTATGCGTTGTCGGCCGGTTACTTCGATGCTTATTACCTGAAAGCCCAAAAGGTTCGCCGCTTGATTCAGCAGGACTTTATCAATGCGTTCAAAGACGTGGACGTGATGATGAGCCCGGTGTCGCCTTCCCCCGCTTTCGTTCAGGGCGAGAAAACGACTGACCCGGTGACTATGTACCTGGAAGACGTTTTCACCATCGCCATCAACCTGGCGGGCATTCCGGCCATGTCTGTGCCTGCCGGCTTTGTTGACGGTTTGCCGGTTGGTTTGCAGATTATCGGAGATTACTTCTCCGAAGCGCGCCTGCTGAACGCAGCCCATCAGTTCCAGCAGGTGACCGATTGGCACCAGCGTGAACCTCAATAAGCCCGGATAAGGAGACGAACACATGCAGTGGGATATCGTGATCGGGTTGGAAATTCACGTTCAGCTTGCCACCAAAACCAAGATTTTCTCAGGCTCTAGCACCGCCTTCGGCGCCGAGCCCAACACCCAGGCCAACGCCGTTGATCTGGCCATGCCGGGCACACTACCTGTTCCGAACGAACAGGCGTTCCGTTATGCCGTGATGTTTGGCTTAGCCACCAATTCTGAAATTGGTCGTCGCTCGGTATTTGAGCGTAAAAACTACTTCTACCCGGATTTGCCCAAGGGCTACCAGACCACGCAGCTGGCCCAGCCGATTGTTGGTCCCGGCCATGTAGACATCGACCTGTCCGACGGCAGCACCAAGCGGGTACGCATTCACCACGCCCACCTGGAAGAAGACGCCGGTAAATCCTTGCATGAGGATTACCACGGCATGTCCGGCATCGACTTGAACCGCGCAGGAACACCGCTGATCGAGGTAGTGACCGAGCCAGACATGAACAGTGCTGAAGAAGCCGTGGCCTTCGCCAAGAAACTGCACAGCTTGGTGACGTCGCTGGGCATCTGCGACGGCGATATGTCTCAGGGATCCATGCGTTTCGACGTGAACATTTCGCTCAAACCCAAAGGCTCTGACACACTCGGCACCCGCACCGAAACCAAGAACCTGAACTCCTTCCGCTTTATGGAACAGGCCATCGCGCACGAAGTTGAGCGCCAGATGGACATCTTGGAAGACGGCGGCGAGATCGTTCAGGAAACCCGCCTGTACAACGGCGACCGGGATGAGTCTCGCTCCATGCGGAGCAAGGAAGAAGCCAACGACTACCGCTACTTCCCCTGCCCGGATCTGCTGCCGGTCGTAATCGACGATGCCTTTATCGAAGACGCCCGCGCCCGCTTGCCGGAACTGCCAGACGCTCGCCGCGCTCGGTTTAAGGAGCAATACGGCCTGAACGACTACGACGCTGGCATTTTGTCTGCCGACGCCAAGCTGGCCGGTTTCTTCGAGGAAACTGTTGAGCATGGCAAGGACGCAAAACTGGCCTCCAACTGGGTTCAAGGTGAGTTTTCTGCTCGCTTGAATGCGGAAGAGAAGTCGGTGGCAGACGCGCCAATTACTGGTGCTCAGCTTGGCGCTCTGGTCACTCGTATTGCCGATAACACGGTGTCTTCTTCTGGCGCGAAGAAGGTGTTCGAAGCTCTGTGGTCTGGCGAGAACGATAACGTAGATGCGATTATCGAAGCCAAGGGCCTTAAGCAGGTTTCCGACACTGGAGCTCTGGAAGCTATGGTAGACGAGGTTCTGGCCGGCATGCCGGATCAGGTTGCTCAATACCAAGGCGAGGAAGATCCGAAGAAGCGCAAGAAGATGCTCGGCGGCTTTATGGGCCCCTTGATGAAGGCTTCCAAAGGCCAGGGCAACCCAAAGCTGTTCAACGAGATTCTTGTTCGCAAGCTTGGTGGTTAATGGGATTGAGCTTGGGTCGGGGGCTATACTCCGGCCCTAGCATTTTAGTTTTGGGGCTGCGGCCTTACTCGTGGTCTGCCAGGTTTGCGGGGGCG
>NZ_JBLWAZ010000008.1:3560-3696 GCF_048285575.1 Marinobacter sp. SBS5
GAGGAGCCTCCCGCCAACGCTTTTAAACTCCGCACTAGAGTCCGCCTACGTCCTCTTGCACAGATATCATGTGCACCATCGCCTTCACTCGATTTCAACAACCGGACTATAGCTGCCAAGCCTGAATGGTGGTGTT
>NZ_JBLWAZ010000008.1:3755-8825 GCF_048285575.1 Marinobacter sp. SBS5
TTTGGGAAGGGGCCCCAAACATCACCTATCACCCCAACCAACAGGCTAGAAAGGGAACCAAAGCACCAAACTAAGAACCCAATCGCCGAAACAAGCTGTCGAACTCAGCAATATTCCGCTGAATGTAATCAATAAACGCCTTCATAGCCGGAGTCGGATGCCGCCCCTGGGGATGCACCACACACCAACTGCGACGCAGCGGAAACCCCTTGATATCAAGGGCGGTGAGAGAACCTAACGCCAACTCCGAGAGAATGCTCAGCTTGGGTATAACCGCCACACCCAAGCCGGCCAGAACCGCGTGCTTAACCGCATCGTTCGAACCCAGCTCCATTACCGGTTCCATTTTCAGGCGGTGTTTCTGGCAATACACCTCTAAAGCCAACCGGCTGCCGGAACCGGACTCCCTCGTCAGCAACTGGCTGTCCAGAAACTCATCGGGGCTCACCGAACCTTGCTCAAGCAACGGGTGACCAGCGGGAACAACTGGCACCAATTCATTGTCCAGAAATGGCAGCGAGGTTAACGGTTTTCCTTGCGGCACCATGCCCATGATGACCAAGTCATCGCTATTTTCGTTTAATCGCTCCAACGCGGTTGCGCGGTTAACCACCGCCACCGAGATGTTGACCTGCGGGTTCTGCTCTAGAAAAGAACGCAGCAGATAAGGCACCACATACTGGGCGGTACTCACAGCCACCAACCGCAGATCACCTGCCACTCTGCCCTCAAGCGCTGCCAAGCGATTCTGCATATCCGCCAGCTCGTGAAATACAGAGCGCACGCAGGCCGCCATTTCCTCGCCGGCTGCGGTGCAATACAGCTTGCGCCCCACGTATTCAAACATCGGCATTTCCAGCGCCTGTTCGAGATGACGCACCTGACTACTGACCGCAGGCTGGGTTAATCCCAGCAGCTCGCCGGCTTTGCTGTAGCTCTTCAAATCATAAACGGCTTTAAACACTTGAAGCTGCCGAAAAGTCAGCCGATTCGCCAATTTTTGAATGCTCAGCGGCATAAATTCTCCCTCAACAGACGAACTATAAGAAATCTATTATACATAAACGAAATAATATCAATTTTTACTAATCTCTCATCCTAGCTACTCTTTTAAGACCTTCATTCGGGACGACGAAACGAGGAATCTCCCATGTTGAAGAAAGTTTTGATCGCCAACCGAGGCGAGATTGCGGTTCGAATAGTGCGGGCCTGCGCTGAAATGGGCATTCGGTCTGTGGCCATCTACACCGAGCCGGATCGTTACGGTTTGCACGTGAAGCGAGCCGATGAAGCCTACTCCCTAGGGGAAGACCCGCTAGCCGGATACCTGGACCCCGCGCGAATCGTGAATCTGGCATTGGAAACCGGCTGCGATGCCATTCATCCCGGTTATGGTTTTTTGTCTGAGAACGCTCGGTTCGCGCAACTTTGCGAACAGCACGGGGTGACTTTTATCGGCCCCAAGTCTGACGTTATCCACAAAATGGGTGATAAAACCCAAGCCCGGGACAGCATGCGCGCAGCCGGCGTGCCGATCACTCCCGGCTCGGAAGGCAATCTTGCGGACCTGGATGAAGCACTCAAGCTTGCTGAGGAAATCGGTTACCCGGTCATGCTTAAAGCCACGTCTGGCGGTGGCGGTCGAGGTATTCGCCGCTGCGACTCGGCCGAGGAGCTGAAAACCCAGTACCCGCGCGTCATTTCCGAGGCGACCAAGGCCTTCGGCTCAGCCGAAGTGTTTATGGAGAAGTGCATCGTCAACCCGCGTCACATTGAAGTACAGATACTCGGTGACAGCCAGGGCAATGCCATCCACCTGTTCGAGCGAGACTGCTCGATTCAGCGCCGAAACCAAAAACTGATCGAGATTGCACCAAGCCCTCAACTCACTCCTGAGCAACGCCAGTACATCGGTGGTTTGGCAGTCAAAGCGGCCAAGGCTGTGGGTTACGAGAACGCCGGCACCGTCGAGTTCCTGCTCACTGGCAATGAAGTCTACTTCATGGAAATGAACACCCGAGTTCAGGTGGAACACACCATCACCGAAGCCATTACCGGGGTAGACATCGTTCGCGAACAACTCAGGATCGCCTCAGGCTTGCCGCTGAGTTACCGACAGGAAGACATCTCCTATCGCGGCTACGCCCTGCAGTTCCGGATTAACGCCGAAGACCCCAAGAACGATTTCTTGCCCAGCTTCGGCCGCGTAACCCACTACTACGCACCGGGCGGCCCGGGCGTTCGCGTGGACACCGCCATCTACACCGGCTACGAAATTCCACCCTACTACGACTCCATGTGCCTGAAACTCGTGGTCTGGGCTCTGACGTGGGACGAGGTAATCGCCCGCGGCAAGCGAGCTTTGGATGATATGCGGCTACACGGCATTACCACCACCGCCAATTATTACCAGCAGATTCTGGACCATCCCGATTTCCGGGCGGGCAAGTTTGACACCAGCTTCGTGCCCAGCCACCCAGAACTTCTGAACTATTCCAAAAAACGTCACCCCAGTGCCGTAGCACTGGCGATTGCCGCCACCATCGCAGCCCATGCTGGCTGGTAATCCAGAGGAGAGTGAACATGAGTAACGTGAAAAAAATAGAAGTCACCGACCTTATCCTACGGGATGCGCATCAGTCCCTGATTGCCACTCGCATGCGCACCGAAGACATGCTGCCGATTTGCGACAAGCTGGATCAGGTGGGTTATTGGTCTTTGGAAGTCTGGGGTGGCGCCACCTTTGATGCTTGCGTGCGGTTCCTTAAAGAAGACCCATGGGAGCGCCTGCGTCAGCTGCGCGAAGCACTACCCAATACCCGCCTGCAAATGCTATTGCGGGGCCAAAACCTGCTCGGTTACCGGCACTATGCCGATGACGTAGTTGCAGCCTTTGTGCAGAAAGCCGCAGACAACGGCATCGATGTGTTCCGGGTATTCGATGCCCTGAACGACCTGCGCAATCTTGAAACCGCCATGAAGGCGGTCAAGAAAGCCGGCAAACATGCTCAGGGCACCATTTGCTACACCACCAGCCCGGTGCACACCCCCGCGCTGTTCGTGAAGCAGGCCGAGCAACTCAAAGCCATGGGTGCCGATTCCATTGCCATCAAAGATATGGCCGGCCTGCTCACGCCCTATGCAACCTACGAGCTCGTAAAGGCAATCAAATCTGCGGTAGATCTGCCGCTGGTGATCCACAGCCACTCCACGGCGGGGCTTGCTCCACTGTGCCAACTCAAGGCCATCGAAGCCGGCGCAGACCGTATCGACACCGCGATTTCGGCCTTCGCCAGTGGCACCAGTCATCCTGCCACCGAATCTCAGGTCGCTGCACTTAGAGGAACCGAGTACGACACCGGGCTGGACTTGGAGCTGCTAAGCGAGATCGCTGATTACTTCCGGGAAGTGCGCAAGAAGTACCATCAGTTCGAGAGCGAGTTTACTCGCGAGGATGTCTCCGTTCAGATCAACCAAGTGCCGGGCGGCATGATGTCGAACTTGGCCAATCAGCTGAAAGAGCAGAACGCCCTCGACAAGATCAATGAGGTCTTCAACGAAATTCCGCGGGTTCGAAAAGATCTGGGCTATCCGCCACTGGTCACACCAACCTCACAGATTGTGGGCACCCAAGCGGTCTATAATGTGCTCGCCGGGCAGCGTTACAAAACCATCACCAATGAAGTGAAGCGCTACCTGCAAGGCGGCTATGGTCACCCGCCCGCCGACGTCAATGCCGACCTCCGCAAGAAAGCGATTGGCAATGAAACGGTCAACGAAGGTCGACCCGCCGACTTGCTTGCCCCCGAGCTCAACAAACTAAGACAAGACATTGGTAGTCTGGCCAACTCCGAGGAAGATGTGCTCACATACGCCATGTTCCCGGACCTAGGCCGTGAATTCTTGCAACAGCGCAAGGATGGCACACTCAAACCGGAAGAGCTTTTACCCGCAGAGCAATCTGGCCAAGGGCGATTGGGTTCAGCCATGGCCACTGAATTCCGCATTGATGTGCATGGTGAAACTTACGAAGTGGCCGTCACCGGCGTAGGCAATACTGAGCCCGGCAAGCGTAAGTTGTACCTGTCATTGGACGGTATGCCTGAGGAAGTGGTGTTTGAATCCTTGAACGAATACGTGGCAGAAGCCGGCAGCAAAGGTCGCAAGCGCGCCACCGATCCCGGCCACGTCAGCACAGCCATGCCAGGAAATGTAGTGGATGTGCTGGTCAAGGAAGGCGATACTGTCACCGCTGGCCAGGCAGTTCTGATTACTGAAGCCATGAAGATGGAAACTGAAATTCACTCCAGTGTTGATGGCACCGTACAAGCGGTTCACGTCAGCAAGGGCGACCGGGTTACTCCGGGGGAAGTATTGATCGAAATTGCCTGACCGGCAGGAGGAAACATTATGGATCACATTGTTCGCGGTGTACTGAACTTCCGCAAGAACGTTTATCCACAGCACAAAGACCTGTTTGGCGCTTTGGCTGATAGCCAAAACCCGGACGTACTGTTCTTTACCTGCTCGGATTCTCGTATCGACCCGAACATGGTCACTGGCTCACACCCCGGGGACCTGTTCATCTGTCGAAATGCCGGTAACGTCATCCCTCCGCACAGTAATGAAACCGGAGGCATGACTGCCTCCATCGAATACGCCGTCGCGGTTTTGGGGGTACGTCACATTATCGTCTGCGGCCACACCGATTGCGGCGCGATTAAAGGCGCACTGGACATTCCGTCCCTGAACGGCCTTCCGCACGTTAAAGAGTGGCTAGGGCATTGCCGGTCAGCCATGGAGATCGTGCGTGAACGACACAGCATTCCAAGCGATGCGTGTCTGGACAGCAAGTATCTGAACGAAGCTATCGAGGAAAACGTGCTGCAGCAGGTACAACACCTGCGCACCCATCCGGTGGTAGCTGCAAAACTGGCCACTGGAAAAATCCAAATCCACGGCTGGGTGTATGACATCAAATCCGGGAACATTCGCTGCTGCGGTCGCGACAGCATGGAATTCACAGACTTCGATCAGTACTACGCTGACTACATCGCCAAAATCAGCGAA
>NZ_JBLWAZ010000008.1:8830-11472 GCF_048285575.1 Marinobacter sp. SBS5
CCACAAGTCGTGCTCGTCGGCGTGTTCAACCACCGCCTTCACAATCTGGCCAGGCTCGACCTCCGTTACATCGTTCAGGTAAACCATACCATCGATTTCTGGCGCATCAGCTTTGGAGCGACCAATGGCACCCTCTTCGTCGACCTCGTCAATCAGCACGTCAATGGTCTTACCGATCTTGGCCTGTAGCCGAGCCGCTGAAATTTCGGCCTGCTTCTGCATAAAGCGCGCAAGGCGTTCTTCTTTCACCTCTTCAGGAACAGCGCCCTCCAGCTCGTTGGCTGTTGCACCCTCAACCGGGCTGTAGGTAAACGCGCCGACACGATCAAGCTGAGCTTCGTCCAGCCAATCCAACAAGTACTGGAAGTCTTCTTCGGTTTCACCCGGGAAGCCAACGATGAAGGTCGAACGAATCGTCAACTCTGGACAAATCTCACGCCACTTGCGGATACGCTCCAGCGTTTTACTGTCATGGGCCGGGCGCTTCATCGCCTTAAGCACTTTCGGGCTGGCATGCTGGAACGGAATATCCAGATACGGCAGGATTTTTCCTTCAGCCATCAACGGAATGATGTCGTCCACGTGCGGGTACGGGTATACATAATGCAAGCGCACCCACACCCCCAAATCACCCAATGCCTCACACAGCGCCTGCATTTTGGTTTTCAGTGGTCGACCCTGCCAGAAGCCGGTGCGGTATTTGATGTCCACGCCGTAGGCTGAAGTGTCCTGAGAAATCACCAGCAGCTCTTTCACGCCAGCATCCACCAGACGCTGAGCTTCGTCCATCACATCTCCAATCGGACGGCTAACGAGATCACCACGCATCGATGGAATGATGCAGAAGGTGCAACGGTGATTGCAGCCCTCGGAAATTTTCAGATAAGCATAGTGCCGAGGCGTGAGCTTGACGCCTTGCGGCGGCACCAGATCCACAAAAGGATCATGATTCTTTTTCGGAGGCACGTACTGATGCACCGCACCCACGACTTCCTCATACGCGTGAGGGCCAGACACTGCCAGCACGCCGGGATGAGCTTCACGGATGGTCTCCGCTTCCGCACCCATGCAGCCCGTTACGATGACCTTGCCATTTTCATTAATCGCTTCACCAATCGCATCCAGGGATTCCTGCTTGGCAGCATCAATAAACCCGCAGGTATTCACTACCACAACGTCAGCGTCGTTATAGGTTGGCACCACGTCGTACCCATCCAGACGAAGCTGGGTCAGGATGCGTTCGGAATCAACCAGAGCCTTTGGGCAGCCAAGGCTGATAAAACCAACTTTTCCGCCTTGGGCGGCATTTTCTGTCTTCTCGGTCATAACGGTTCTTCGGGAATCCCGGAGCAATGCTCCTGATGAATGTAGGGGCGCAATTTTACATCAGCGGCTCGCCAACTGCAGCCTTACCGCCGGCACTTATTTAGGATCGCGAGCACGACAGAATCTTAAAAGTCGCACAACTTGTGACGCCTCGTTCATATTTTCTGTTGCGAATCTGTCACAATTTACTGCAGAATCAGTGTTGTTCACTTTTCAAACAAACAAGAATACACCAAACCTCGATGTAAGGCATTATGGGACACGCAACCTCTTTCGATACGTCAAACGCAAGAAGAGTCATTATGAAGCCTCTCGATGCAAAACCTAATTTGAGAAATCAGCAGCGAATAGACGTATCCTCCGAGATCACTCTCGAGAAGCCGGATGGTTTCCAGTTTCAGTGTAAAATCACCAATATTTCCCGCACCGGGGTCATGATTCAGTGTGATGCACAGACCGCCAAGTCACTGATTCCGAATATGTTACCCCCCGCGCCCAAGAACCCTATTCAGCTCACGGCTCGCTTCCCGGTGCCGGTCCTCCCTACTCAGCCGGTCTCCATTGTGGCTGAAAGCAACGTTGTGCATATTCGCCGCATTGCCCGAGACCAATTTCACATTGGCTTGCAGTTCCAGAGCTTTGAGGGCAACGGGTTTGATTACGTTGATCAATACATCGGGAAACTCTTCACTGAGTCCAGACAATCCTGACTCCATCGCCGACTTGAGGGCCGAGGTGTTTCGGCCCGTCTGACCTACTGCGATAAATCTCCCGCCATATCATTAGAACCGAAAAGTCTTACCAGACATCTTCTTATGCCCTATGGAGCCCTGTTATAGTTGTCATCCTGATTACAGCCATTAAAAGGCCCTTTGCGGCAACGGATGACCATGACCACATACAACCTCACCCATCTGAAACAGCTGGAAGCCGAAAGCATCCACATAATCCGAGAAGTGGCGGCCGAGTTTGATAACCCGGTCATGCTTTATTCCGTCGGCAAAGACTCTGCTGTCATGCTGCACCTTGCCTTGAAGGCATTTTACCCGGGCAAGCCTCCCTTCCCCCTGATGCACGTAGACACCACCTGGAAATTCCGGGAGATGATCGAATTTCGCGACAAGCAGGTCAGCCGTTACGGGCTGGATCTGATCGTGCACACCAATGAAGAAGGCGTAAAACAAGGCATCGGGCCATTTACTCATGGCAGCGCCAAGCACACTGACATGATGAAAACCCAAGCCCTGAAGCAGGCTTTGGACAAATACAAGTTCGACGCTGCTTTTGGCGGCGCACGCCGGGACGAAGAGAAATCC
>NZ_JBLWAZ010000009.1:0-174082 GCF_048285575.1 Marinobacter sp. SBS5
GTTTTTCTACAGCCTCGTTATGCACAGGGAGAGATCGGTGCCATTGTTTGAAACAGAGAGGCTGGTTGCAAGGAAACTATCCCATCAAGACGTTCCTGTGCTCACCGCAATGCTCAGTGATCCGGAAGTCATGAAGTTCTCCATTCGTGGAGTTTGCGACGAAGAAGCTACCCGAAAGTTCGTTGATAGGTGCCTTGAGTGTTACGAATCACATGGAATAGGGCCATGGGCATTGTGTGAGAAGGAATCAGGGCATTTTATCGGCTTCTGTGGCGTTGGGCCGGAGTTGGTTGGCGATGTTGAAGAAATCAATCTAGGTTATCGTCTGGCGCGCAGGTTCTGGCATCAGGGGTATGCGACAGAAGCTGTGAAAGGTGTTCTCCAGTATGCTTTCGATCAAAAACACTGCGAGTCGGTAATTGTTATTATCGAGCCGGAGCATACAGCCTCCGTTAGGGTGACGGAGAAGGTCGGGTTCGGAGATTATACGATTCGAGAATTCCATGCCCGACCTGTGCGGGTATATCGAATGAGGTGCGACGACTGTGTATTGCATAACAAGTTGTTGTAGTTCGTTCTGCACTTCCCCCACTTCAGTAGACACCTGAGAGGAGGTCTTTATGAAACGTGGTTTTTCACAACAAATAGCTCCTTACGTCGAAATCGAACTGGCGAACGCCAAGCGAGCAAATTTAGCCGGTAATACTCAGCAAGAATTTGCTTATCTAGAACGGGCGCACGTTGTAGGACAAGAATCAACGTATTGGCACGTTAAGGTCCATATATTGATGCTGGTGTGGGCTGCTCGAAATCGCTCAATCCGAGAGGCGCTTGGTCAGGTTTTTCGGATTGTTGGCGCTGCGACGAAAACAGCATTTGGCTTGGTCCCTCCAGGTAATACTGGTGGTGCAAATGTTAGTCCGTTTAAGAAGATGCCAATCGCGCCGGATTTGGCAGATTTGATTCAAAAAGCCAAGTCCGGTGTATAACCATACGCGTCGCACGGATGCCCTTCGCTTCGCTGCGTCAAGGTCACTTGCGCTCTGCGTTAGGCAGCTCAAATAACATTAGGAGTTTACATGAATTGGATGTCTGAACTGCAAAGCATAAATTACATCGCTGCAGCAGTTGCAACTATTGCTAGTTATTTGCTTGGGTTTGTATGGTACCACTGGACAGTTTTTGGTGAAGCATGGGCTAATGCTTTAGGCATAACAAAGGAAGAGGCTGACAGTACCGAAGGCCTTGGAAGTGCTTTTATTATGTCTTTAATCTCGGGGCTAACAAAAGCCCTGTTAATTGCATTGCTGATAGCAGTAACAAACGTTTCTGGTGTTCTTAGCGGCGCATTTTTTGGCGCAGTAGTTGCGATCGTGTTTACTATTACGTCGCTAGGTTACTACAACGGTTTCGCTCGTACATCATCAAAACTAACATTAATAAATTCGGCTCATAGCGTTGTTGAGCTTACTTTAATTGGTGCAATTATTGGTGCCTTTACTTAGCAAACACAGCCTAACCAGTGCATCATGCAGACACTCACTACGCCCGGCTTTTTGTGCGCGCAAATGCAAGCGTTAGCGATTTATAGAGCTATCGGAGATGGAAATGAAATACCCGATCGAAGGTTCCTGCCAATGCGGAGGAGTAAAATACCAATTGTTGTCAGCTCCTCTGATGATTGTTGCGTGCCACTGCAAAGAATGCCAGAAACTTTCTACAAGCGCATTTAGCATCACCGCGGTTGTAGGTGCTGACATGGTTGAGTTTCAGGGCGAGATGGTTGATTGGAGCAGAGTCGCGGATAGCGGCAACACAAATGGAGCAAAGTTTTGCCCAACCTGTGGAAACCGAATATATCATTTTGATCCGAAGGAGCCTGAAAAAATCAAGCTCAAGCCGTCAAACCTTTCAGATACCAGCATCATTCAACCGACCGCTCATGTTTGGGTGAGCGAGAAGCAAGACTGGTACTCTATACCGGAAGGCGTAGCGGTGTATGACAAACAGCCATAACTTAGGCTCTCCACCGGATGCCCTTTTCATTGCGGCTTCGACTTCATTACGAGAGCGCCGCAGAGCGCGGCGTTAGCGAGCGAGACAAACCATGACTGGCGAGAAAAACTTAGAAAAGCTACTCAAATCCATGTCCCCAGAACTAATGGATGGGGAATATGTATTTTGCACGTTCCAGGATGCTCGATACGGAGACTATTCAGATTTGGAACCAATAGCATCCATCAGCGAATCTCAGGGGCTTACATTAGTCATTCCGAAATCTAAGGCGGATGAGAAAAACGTTGATTACGAATCTGTGTTTAAAGGAATTACATTGAGTGTTCACTCAAGCCTTGATGCCGTTGGGCTAACAGCTGCTTTCTCAAATAAACTTGCTGAGCATGGAATTAGTGCAAACGTAATTTCAGGTTATTACCACGATCATATTTTTACTCAGAGCGAATCTGCAGAGAGAGCTATAGAGGCACTTGATGAATTTGCTCGTTAACAAGCGCATATAATCGGACGTGGCCTACGGCCACGCCGTTGATGCTGGGGGTAAACAGCACAAAAAGAGATTCAGGCTGCTGGAGTCATTCTTACTCCAGCAGCCTGAGATTGCCTTGCGGACAGACATCAAACGTTAGCTCTGTGGTTTGATCAGGAACTTCTCTCCGGTAGCCTGTTTGCCATAAACCGCGATCGCATCCAGTTGTAAAGCACCGGCCAGGGATACTTCGTGAGTGTAGTGGCTGGCGAACGTGGTTTTGATCTCGGCGGCTATGCGTTTCCGCATGGCGATGGTGGTTTCCTTGCTCAGTTTTCCTAATGCATTAAACAATAAAAAGCCGTTCACACCCCATGCAAAACCAAAGCTGCGGTTTAGCGTGATGGGGCCACGATCAAGCCCGCCATAAATATAAACCTGTTTAAAGATGTCAGACCCGTACACGCTGTATTCAGTGATGTTTCGAGCGACGGCGGCTTCCATGCAGGTGAGAATATCACTAGCCAATTTACCGCCACCAATAGGATCGAACGCGATAGTCGCGCCGGTTTCGATCAGTGCTTGGGTCAGGTCTGCCATAAAGCTGTCGCTACTGGAGTTAACCACGTATTTGGCACCCAATTCGCGCAGCAACGCTTCCTGTTCGGGCTTGCGGACGATATTGACCAGGTCGATGCCGTCGGCGATGCAGACGCGGTTGAGCATTTGTCCGAGGTTTGAGGCGGCGGCAGCGTGAACGATAGCCTTGTGACCTTCAGCGCGCATGGTTTCTACCATGGTCAATGCCGTCAGCGGGTTAACAAAGCTTGACGCGCCTTCTGCTGCAGTCGTACCCGGCTCCAGTTCTAGACAGCTTTGCACATTGGCACAGAGGTATTGGCGGTAGCTACCACCGCCAATTACCGCAACGGTTTTGCCCATCAAGCTTTGCGCAGCGGCTGATGAGCCCGCAGCGACGACTGTACCGGCCCCTTCGTTGCCTACGGGTATAGGCTTGCCAACCCGCTTTTTAACGGCACCCATGAACTTGGCCGGGACATCGGCACTGATAACCGGGCGATCGGCGCTACCGGATTGGGTGGCCGTCGTCATATCGGCCACGCTGAACATCACCCCCAGGTCAGACGGGTTAATAGGAGCGGCTTCGATGCGGATGACCACTTCGTTTTCGCCGGGCTGGGGGATCTCTATCTCGCGCAGGGCAAGTTCCAGTTTATTGTCTTCGCTAATGGTGGAAATAAGTTCGATGTTGGTATCCGACATTCTTTACTCCTGAAAAAGTTAGGTGGTCTGGTACCTCACTAACCGATGTTGCCTCGTAAAATGAGGGGCAAGCCCTCAGCAACTGCGTGACCCGCGTCGCTGGACTGTCTTATCGTAGCGGAAACCTGGGATCAGGTTAGCATTTCACCCGGCATAATGTTCATCTGTCCCAAAAGACACCGACAATGAGCAGATGGCTGGGGTACCTAACACTGGCGTTATGAGTAACAAGGCACCACTACATACCACGATACCTTGAAACGGACTATTTTCTAGAACCTACCGGTATCATGATGTGTGCGTATGGAGTCCCTTTATACATTACGTAAGGGCCACCAAGGCTAGGGTCCGTCGGTAATGACTCTAAGAGAGCTGCATCTGGAGTAATCATCATTAGATGTGGCCCTTCGACGATCCATTCATTATCAGCGGTTGGCCCCTCAGCGTACGGGTCTGTATTACTAGCCCCTCCATCACCTGCGAGCATGTAAGAGATTCCGATGGCTTTCGCCTGAAAAGGTTCTTTGTTCATCCAGGCTTGGGCCCAGTCCATCCATGGCCCATCCATACACATTGGTGCTTTTCCCGTGAGTTGGGGTGGGGTCGGGAAGCAGGTGTAGTTGCTTATTCCTTCTTGAAGGACATTTTGGTTCCAGTCTAAAACGGTAACGGTGTCCCGTAATGTCGGAGGTGCGGCACTGAGCGCATCTTCTAATAGAGATTGCGGTTTTTCGGCAGCATACCCGCTAAAACTATAAGTGATAGCGAGTGCAAATACGGTCACGAGGGGAGTGTTCTGTTTCATGGGAGTTATCCTCGAGGTATTTAACAAACGTGAAAACCTCAGGTAAATTATAAAAAAAGCCACCTCGTTTGAGATGGCTTAAATAATTAGGCTTTTAATTGCTTATTATTTTTGAACTCTTCGCCTGGCTATGCCAACTCCCAACAACCCTAATCCCATCAAGGCGAGGATACTTGGCTCTGGCACTTTGATCGTCGGTTCACCCTTGTAGTAGATCGAGGCGTGCGATAGGCCTTTACCTGACGACCATGTTCCGCTGAGCGGATCACCGACAGTCAAATCTAGGAGAAATGCCCCGAATCCGTTTCCTGCCTTAAGCGTGATCACGATATTATCCAGTCCTGCGAGCGTATCGATTGCCCAATTCCCGGATTTAGCACCATTATCCGGTGCGCTCGTAAAACTAATTAGACCATCACCATCTGGACCATCGTTCTTGTGAGCGAGCATCCATCCATCCATTCCAAACAGCGAAAAATCCTTATCAATTTGGTTGCTGTCATTACCGGTGAAACACGCGCTTTGCGTTGCATTAGACAACGAATAGCTAGTTGCAGAGGAACACGACATCAATCCCGCCTGTGCTTGGCTGGCTGCCAGCAAAGACACCGCAAGAACATTCATTGCCATTAGTCGAATTGTGGTTTTCATAGCTACTTTACCTATATGAAGCTGATAACGACCTCACTGGTAAAGAAGGCATTTATTGCACCACCGTGTGTAATTTCAATTCAATACAGGTGTTTATCAAACAAGCCCTTCGAACCATATACTTCAATGTGTAAAAAAATCCGACAAATCGCTGACCCTTCGGTTATTTATTTCTCCTGCTTATCTTTCTTTTCCTCACTCTCGGGCTTCGGCCAATTCGCCTTCTTCTTTTCGCATTCCACAATCCCACTGCTGCTTAGCCGCAGGCTCCAGCGTTGCGCCGACTGGTGTTCTTGGCCCGTCTGGGAATACACCAGAAGCAGGTCGTAATCGTGTTGCTTCTCGATGGGGTGGGCTTTGATCTCAGAGGTGAAGTCGTCTTTTTCACTCCAGGCGTATAGTTTGTTGGTGGTGGGCTGAATCATTTCGCATAGCGCTTCGCAGTCCAAGCTCAGGCGCTCCTGAAGATGGCTTTTCTCCAGCGCGGAGTGGTCCAGGTAGGTTACCGAGCGATAGCACACGATTTGTTGGGCTTCGTTCGTTACCCATTTTCCGGAGCTTTCCTTAACCTGTTTGGGTAGGTCGGAACGCTTGCGGTAATCCAGCCACACTCGTTTTCCGGCAAAGGGTTTACTGGTGTAGGGCGTTAGCAGGCGGATTTTCCAGCGGGGTTTGCCTTTGCGTAGCCAACGGGTGATGGCGGTGATCATGTCATCGCGCAACAAATCCCGAACGGCGTAGATCAGCGCGATGCCAAACAATAGGCTGAGGGACAACTGCTCGCTGATGGTTCGGGTGTTGAACAGAATGTAGGTGAACAGCGCCATGATGAGTGTGGTTGAGACGGCCTTAACCATCTTGCGCGTTCCGTCACCAAGCTCGATCACCTTCGGCCTGAGTAATACCGGGTATTCAAGCAGGCGGTGATAAAGGCCCATCCGGTTCCACACGCGCGTTGCGTCGCCTTTGAAGCTGCTCTGGTATTCGTGTTCCTGCCGGTGCTGGTATTCCCGTTCAAGAAATTCGATAACCGATTCCCGGATCTCTTCCCCCAGCTCATCAAAGCCTTCTATCGCCAAACATTCCAGCAAGAACTGTTCGGTATGCCAGGAGTAATAAATGTCCGCCAAGCGGTAATAACGCTGTTGGCTGCTTTTAGCCGGTGATGAGTTGCGCAAACGCTGGGCAAAGTTACGGCTCAGGCGAAGTGCCCGGTTGATCAGCTCAACACTCAGGCCAGAGGTTTCGATTTGTTGGCGCAGGCGCTCCATGGAGGCCCGATATTGAAACAGCCAGGAACCAAAGGTGATCTCGTAGTGAGGTGAGAGCAGGGCGAAGGCTTGGTTGGATTTACCGATCCGATCCTGCTCCGGCAGGCCCAGCAAACTGAACCGGTGTTCGATCGAATTGAACAGGAACTGCTGCTCTGAAAGTGTCCAGGAGGTCAGGCTGTCTTCGTGCGGGGTAAACAGATACAGATCAACCTGGTAGCGCCCCGGCTCCGACAGTGTGCGGGTAAGCTGTAGGCGATGGTTACCTTTGCGCTTTAGTAAAAACACACTGCTCTCCCAACAGCCAATACACGTTTCAGGGTTAGCCTTGGTGAATCCGGCGATTTATCAAGGATCTAGGTGTACCTTAGAGTATAGGAAAAGGCTGTGTTGCCGCTACTATTCGACAGTCGAATCAACTTGTCTGATACTGGGCGCATTCTAACAATTAAGCATTTCGGAGATATTAGGTATGGCAGATCTGCTCACACTCAGCACGGATGACCATGGCATCACAACGCTGACATTGAACCAACCGGATCGCCGCAACAGCCTCTCGATGGACATGCTGAATGCGTTGGGCGATGCGCTTTCGGATATCGCGGCGAAGGAAGCTTCCCGAGTTGTGGTCCTGTCAGCAGCAGGCCATGTGTTCTGTGCGGGCCATGATCTTAAGGAGATTCGTAGCCAGTTCGATAGCTACGCGTTTCAAAAAGAGCTGTTTGAAAAATGCAGTGAGGTGATGCAGCAAATCGTAAATCTTCCGCAACCGGTCATCGCTCGCGTTGCAGGTGTGGCCACGGCGGCCGGGTGCCAGTTGGTCGCGAGTTGTGATCTCGCGGTCGCCGAGAAGGGCGCGCGGTTTGCCACGCCGGGAGTGAATATCGGACTGTTCTGTTCCACTCCTATGGTGGCGCTTTCACGCAATGTGTCTCGCAAGCATGCGATGGAAATGTTGTTGACCGGTGAGATGATTGATGCCGAACGGGCAGAGCGAATAGGGTTGGTGAATCGGGTTGTGGAACCGGAGTTGCTGGATGAAACGGTTTACACAATGGCGGCAACGATTGCGGGGAAATCCGCTCACACCCTGAACGTGGGTAAAACAGCCTTCTACCGGCAATTGGAAATGCCACTCAACGAAGCTTACGACTACACCGCGGAAGTGATGGCCAGCAAC
The DNA here is from genome assembly GCF_048285575.1 of Marinobacter sp. SBS5. Lineage (NCBI taxonomy): Bacteria > Pseudomonadati > Pseudomonadota > Gammaproteobacteria > Pseudomonadales > Marinobacteraceae > Marinobacter > Marinobacter sp. SBS5. The sequence goes on from NZ_JBLWAZ010000009.1 coordinate 7,677, forward strand.
GTGGTGACTCACGATGCGAAAGAAGGGATTTCTGCCTTTCTCGATAAGCGCCAGCCAGAGTGGCGCCACAAATAATCAGGGTGGGCAGGCGCCATCGGAAGGCCAAATGAGCCGGTCACCCACTCCGATGCTCCGAGCTTTGAAGTAACCGGCATTCATTTCCACGGCGTTCCGGAAAGGGGTTCCTGCCGGGTAAATGGGGCAGCCTGAGCTGCGGGAGGATGTGCAGGGCAGCATATGACGTATGCTCACAATCACGCCATTTTCATCGAGAAACGCTATGTCGAGCGGTATGAGCGTTTTGTACATCCAGAACCCGTAACGCGCAGGCCGTTCTTCCTGATACTCAAACACCATTCCGGCGTCCTCCGCCATCGTGCGCCGACCCATTAACCCTTTTTTCCGTTCTTCTGAGTCGCTGGAAATCTCGACCTTGACCGGGTACCCCGTTCCACCACTGACAAAGCAGGCTTGTGCGCGGGGCAGTTCAACCGGGGCGATGGACTTTCCCGCTTCTGCCGCGCCACAGCCCGCCAAGGCCAGTGCGAAGAAGGGGATTAAAAAGGAGAGTACTTTCATGAGCGCAGACGGTAGCCGGTCTTGAAGATCCACCAGATGGTGGTCAGGCACATGCCGAGGAACATAAGAGTCATGCCCACGCTCACGCCAATATGAACATCTGAAACGCCATAGAAGGCCCAGCGGAAGCCGCTGATCAAGTACACCACAGGGTTGAACAGGCTGATGGTTTGCCAGATTTCAGGCAGCATATCGATGGAGTAAAAGGTGCCGCCCAGGAACACAAGAGGCGTGACGATCATCATCGGAACGATCTGCAGTTTCTCGAAACCGTCTGCCCATATGCCGATAATGAATCCGAACAGGCTGAAGGTGACTGCCGTCAGGGCGAGGAACGCCACCATCCAGAAGGGGTGAAGAACCGAATAGTCAACGAACAACCTAGCGGTAGCGAGGATGATCAAACCAAGCAGAACCGACTTGGTAGCAGCCGCACCCACATAGCCCAATACGATTTCGAAGTAGGATACAGGCGCTGAAAGTACTTCATAAATTGTGCCCGAAAACTTCGGCATGTAGATGCCAAACGAAGCGTTTGAAATGCTTTGCATGAGCAACGAAAGCATCACTAAGCCGGGGATGATGTAAGCCCCGTAACTGATGCTGTTGATGTCGCCCATGCGAGAGCCAATGGCGGATCCAAACACCACGAAGTACAGGCAGGTAGAGATGACCGGCGACAACACGCTTTGCATCAGCGTGCGCCGCATACGCGCCATTTCGAACTTATAAATTGCTTTTACACCGTACAAATTCATGTCCATCTCCGTGCGGGCGCGGTTTTACTCGTTAACTAGGCCAACAAAAATCTCTTCCAGAGAGCTTTCCCGTGTTTGCAGATCACGGTACTCAATGCCCAAATCACCCAAGGTCCGTAGGAGCCTGGCTACACCGGCCTGTTGTTTCTGGGAGTCAAAGGTATAAATCAGTTGGTAGCCATCTTCCGAAAGTTCTAAGGGCTCGAGTGTCAGCTCTCCCGGAATGGCTTCCAGTTTGTTCTGCAGATGCAGGCGCAGCTCCTTCTTGCCCAACTTCGACATCAAGCGGTCTTTGTCTTCCACCAAAATGATCTGGCCCTGGCGAATAACGCCGATGCGATCGGCCATTTCTTCGGCTTCTTCGATGTAGTGGGTTGTCAGGATCACTGTGGTGCCGTTCTCGCGGAGCTTTCTGACCATTTCCCACATGTCGCGGCGCAACTCTACGTCAACACCTGCAGTGGGTTCGTCCAGAAACAGGATGCGAGGTTCGTGAGACAAGGCCTTGGCAATCATCACCCGACGCTTCATGCCGCCAGAAAGAGACATAATTCGGTTGTTGCGCTTATCCCATAAGGATAGGTCTTTCAGCACTTTTTCGATGTGGCTGGGCTTCGGGGATTTGCCAAACAGCCCACGGCTGAAAGAAACCGCATCCCAAACCGTTTCGAACGAGTCGGTGTTGAGTTCCTGTGGCACCAAGCCGATGGCTTCACGGGCTTTACGGTAGTCTTTAACAATGTCGTAGCCTGCAGCGGTCGCCTGCCCGTTGGTTTTATTGACGATGCCACAAATAATGGAGATGAGCGTTGTTTTGCCAGCACCGTTGGGGCCGAGTAGGGCAAAAATCTCCCCTGGGTAGATGTCCAGATTGATATCGTTGAGCGCCTGAAAACCACCTTCATAAATCTTATTCAGGTTCTTTATGGAGATATCCGGCTGCACGGCTATGTGTCCTGTCTATGTGGGTGACTCAAACCAGAAAGCCGAACATTTTCTCATGGTGGCGGCAGTTTAGAAACCTTTGCCTTGTGCGCACATATCCCCATAATGTGAGCTTGCATACAAACTGAGGCTTATGATGTTACGTGTTTTTTCGGTATCGATCGCTCTGATCGCAGTCATTGGGTTGGCCGTTTTTGCTTCGCAGTACTTGGGTGATGCTGAAGAAGAAGGGGTTCGCTCCGAATGTGATCTATTAGATGGCCCTTGCACCTGGAGCACGCCAGAAGGGGAATGGCGCGTAAGCTTGAAGCCTCAGCAAGACAGTGCCGGTGAGCATCTGTATGCGCTGAACGTGGATACCCCGGCGGCCCCCGCCCGTTTTCTTGCTGTTCTGCGCGGGCGCTCGATGTACATGGGTGAGTATCCGGTTCCTCTCCAGCGACAATCCACTAGCCACTTTACGGCAGAATTTGAGGCGCCCTTGTGTGCGACAGGCTCCGAGATGGTCTGGCAGATCGATTTACAAAGCGGCCAACAAATGTTGGGAAGTGAGGCACCCATCCTGTTTTTCAGGGCGAAAACGTAGTTAAATTTCCGATGGTTTTACTTCCGGGGGTTAAGTGATGGATTACGGGGAAAGTGTACAGGAAGTACTGCTGCGGAAAATCCGAAAAACCGAGCAAGATTTATTGCAGCTCAAGCTCGATTACTGCCGCTTCGTGTTTGGGTTAAGCCATCGCTCCCGAGTGATCGCCAAAGGGCAGTGCTGGTTAGTGCGTGCGGTGGATGTTGATTCCATGCAACACACCGAAGAGGGTGGCTACAGTATGCCGGCGCTCACCTGTGTTTTGGCCGACACAGACAAAGTAACCGAAGTCGTCTCGCTTGGTACTGACTGGGAATTAGAAAAGGTCAGATAAAGGCATTGCTGGTAACGGCGTCATATAGGCTTGAAGTTGCAGGCACGTAGTGGTTTTCTTCCCAGAACTCTGCGCCTTCAAGTCCCGCTCGATAACATGCGAGCAAAATATTGCTGGATGTCAGCGTAGCAATGGTTTGCATGGCGTCTGATTGACGAATGCCAGTTTTGCGGCTGGCAATGCCCGCTACGATTCCGGCCAAATTCTCAGAATGTCGCACAGCCTTTGGGCACAGGGAGCAACTCGCTCCGTAAAGCCAGGCGGTTGCGAACGCCCGCACGGCATTCGGTGATTCAGCTAACGACAACCCTTTCAACTGGCAATCACGTTCTTGAAGCCCCGCCAGTATATGTAACTTGGAACACAGTTCTGTGCGATCGAGTGTTAACGGATTCGCGCTGTTTTCGTGTGCGCGGGTTCGTTGGCTGGATCGAAGGGAGATACCGGTGCCGGTTGAAGCAGACGCTCCCTGAGGGGCGGCGAGTTCAGTGCGAGTCAGGGTGTAAATGCGCGCACCTAGTAAGCAGACTAGTAAAAGAAGCCCGATTTGAGTTATAGCCACCACTCCGTAAACCATTGTTCTAAGTTCCTGAAAACATGGATGATGCATCACTAGATGTTATGGAGTGTAACATTGAGTAACTGGCGAGCATTGCAACCAACTCCACAGTTCAGCGCAGATTTCGCACGGCCTTGTTGATCTGTGACGCTTGTCCCAGCGGAATGGGCTAATTCAGCAGGTGGGCATGGTTTTAAGAGCAAGCTTTCGGCGAATAAGGCGGCCGAGTGCGTCTACGCCAATGTTGAGCAGTGCAGTAATCAGGATAAGAACCATCGCCCGATCGAAGCGAATGTTTTGAATGGCACTGTCCACGTAGAAGCCCAGGGTGTAGATACCCAAGATGCCCAAGATGGCGGTTTCCCGCATGATGATTTCCCACCGGTAAAACAGAAAGGCTAAAAAGGACCGGTATACGCGGGGAACCAGTTCCCAGCTGTAGCGGGAAAAGCCGGTTGGTGCGTCAGGGCGCAGTGTAATGGTGTTGGTCTGCCTGCCAATCAGGTGGCCGATAATGCCGCCGTTATGTAGCGCCAGAGCCACCACCGCTGGCAGCATGGACGGCCCCCAAAGCTGAAGCAGAATATACGCGAGGATGTACTCCGGTGTAGAGCGAGCGATCACCAGAAAGATATGGCCGGAGGTGCGCCGAACCGGCCCGCCGAAATGCTTGGAAATCAACGGGAATGCCAACAGCGATAAGATGCCGGTGGCCACCAAGGCTACTTGGGTGAGCACCACTGTATTCCAGATGCCGGGTAGAGCCTCGTTAACCCAGACATCTCCCATCCACTCAGAAAGCCCGATTAGGCCCTCACCGTTACGAATAGGTGCGGGAACAATGTCTTCGGTAAAGAAGCGTTTTACGTTGCCCCAAATAATGGGCATACCATCGCCGAGGAAGAACGGTGCCGCCAACACGTAAGCTGGCAGTAACTTTGGGCGCACCCAAAGCGGCATGGTGGCAATTAAAATGTAAAACAACACCAGCATGGCGCCTGCATCGGAATACAATCCTTGGGAGAAGGAAGACTCCAGATAAAAGCCCAAAGTTGGCAAGCCGACAAAGCCCAGAATGGCCGACGAACGCATACCGCATTCGAGACGATAAGCGGTGTAGGTTCTCAGTTGCACCCAGCAGTCTGGAATTTTGGTGTAAAGAAACGATGAGATTGATCGGGTTCCAGGAGGCAGCAGCCGGCCTGGCTCTGGGTCTGCCTCTTCGAATATCTCTGAGTACACCTTGGCAAAGATACCCGCGTAGGGAATGGCAATCGCCAATACGCCGGTGAGCGGATGAAATCCGAAAAACTGTAGAAAGATCAGCGCCCAGAATAATTCGTGGATAGAACGAATAAACGCGCAGAACATGCGCACGGGTAAGAATCGATACACCAACGAAAGCAAGAACCCGCACACGCTGCCAAGAGCAACGCCCACAAAGGCAAACGCGACCGTGCGAAGAAGTGCCGTCAACAAACCTTCGGTGCTGAAAAAGTTAGGGGTTACGATGCCCCAGAATAACCGACCAAGATCTTGCCAAGGGTTTGCCGTGGTAATGGCGATGTCGGCTACTAACAATCCGGCTATGGCGATAGCCAAGAAGATGAAACTGGTGCGGACGGTAGGGTAGGCGAACATGAGTTGTGATCGGCCGGTCAGTAAATCGAAGCGATATCTGACGCTACCAGATTAGCCGCTGGTTCATCCAGCGCAATCTGGCCGTCTTGAATGCCGATAATCCGGTCGCAGTAGGCAAGCGCCATCTCCACGTCGTGCAGCGCAACAATGCTGGTATTAAAGCGACCGGTCAGTAATTTCATGGCGGCATGGGCCATCGGGCCGTCCAGGGCTGAAATAGGTTCGTCAGCCAGTAGTATGGGTGCCTGTCGATAGAGTGCACGGGCTATAGCCACGCGTTGGCGCTGACCGCCCGACAGTGCTGCTGCGGGAATCCAAAGCTTCTCTGAAATCGAAAGTTCTTCCAGCAGAGTTTTAACGTCGCGCTTATCTTTCGAAAAGGGGCGTAGCAACGTCACCGTGTTGTACCAGGTTGGGTGCTTGTCGAGTTGACCGATGAAGACGTTGTGGAAGACCGGTAATGCATTCACCAATCCCAAGCCCTGAGGGATCAGGGAGGCTCGCTGTTGCAGGCGTTCGTAAATCACTTTAATCAGTGTGGATTTACCCGCTCCACTTTTGCCGACCAAGGCGATGTGCTCACCTTCCCGGAGGTGAAGAGACAACGGGCCAATGACCCGCTGTCCTTCAAAGCTGGCTGTCAGGCCATGAAAATCAAACTCTGACATTAATCCAGGATTCCGATGTTTTGAGCGGTCTTACGAATTGGCTCGTAATCATCGTTGGAAGCTGGAATAAACCCGGACCGCGGGAAGCTTTCCAGCAGGGCAGGGTCATCCAGTTCCAGCAGTGCTTTGGTGACACGATCCTTGAAGCCTTCACCGAAGGTTTCGTTCACGTCACCACGGATAGTCCACTGGTAATCAGGGTAGGTTGGAGTTTTCCAGATCACCTGCACGGCGCTGGTGTCGATGTTGCCGTCTGCCAACTCTTTTTCCCAAACCTGGAAGTTCAAAGCGCCTACTTCATAGGTGCCCGCTTCAACTAGACGTAAAGTGCGGGTGTGGTTGCCACTAAAACCGACCCGTGAAAATACGGAGTCTGGAGCTTCATCAAATGTGTCACGAATATAGAACTCTGGCATCAAGCGCCCAGAGGTGGAACCTTTGGAACCAAAGGTGAAGGTTTTGCCGCGAAGCTTGTCTTCAAGGCTTTCCAGTGAATCGGAAGGCTCGATGCCTGTTTCGGTATTGGCGATGAAATAGGTTTCGAATGCTTTGTCTTCAACACCTTGTGCGATTGCTTCGGAGCCATCAACCAAGCGGCGTGCCTGAACGCCGGACAATCCACCAAACCACGCCAACTGAACTTGATTATTGCGGAACGCCGATACGGCAGCGGCATAGGATTTAACGGGGATGTAACGAACGTCTACATCCAGTTCTTCTGATAGGTAGTCCGCTACGCCCTGAAACCGTTCAACTAACTTGGTTTCGTCTTCATCGGGAATTGCGGTGAAAATGAACGTTTCTGCGTGAGCTGCTGAAAACACAGACATTGAGATAAGGCCAGTGGCTAACCACTTGCGCAATTGTTTCATCGCCATGGAATTCATTCCTTTGTTATTTCAGATCAGCGAGGGAAAGGCGGATGCCAATATCCATTTCAGGATACCTTGAATTACGCGATTGATGAACCGCTTTCCAAGTCAATACTTTACCTAACGCATCTACCCATGCAGAATCTTTGAAACCTCCGAATTTGGCGATTATGAACATCATTATTATTACTCCGGCAGGGCCGGATTCCAAAGCTGGCAACCGGGCAACAGCTATGCGATGGCAGCGGCTGCTTCAGCAGTCTGGTCATCAGGTTGCAGTTGAAACGGAGTATCAGGGCGTTCAATGCGATGTTCTCATCGCTCTTCATGCCTGGCGCAGCGCGAAAGCAATCAAAGCATTCAAGGCTGCCTGGCCGGGAACGCCGCTGATTGTAGTGCTGACCGGCACGGATATTTATTACCACCAGCACGAATACCCAGAAGTCACCTATGAGTCGATGGACCTTGCCGACCTTTTGATCGGACTGCACGATTTGGTCGGGAAGGACATCCCCAAACGCTATGAAAGCAAATTGCTGACGTTACGCCAATCAGCGGACAAACCAGAAGCCTTCGGAGGCTCTCGACTGGAACCTGGGCAATTTCACATTTGTGTACTGGGGCACCTCAGAGATGAAAAAGACTCCCTGAGAGCGGCTGTAGCCAGCCGCCACCTGCCAGACGATTCAAACATTATTGTCTCCTGTGCCGGTAAGCCTCACAGTGATGAATGGCGAGAAAGGGCTTTACAGGAGAGCCGCAGCAACCCAAGGTTTCGTTGGTTAGGTGAGCTCAACGCTACTGAGTTAGGAACGTTGATAGCGGTCAGCAGTGTGATGGTGATCAGCTCCGTTATGGAGGGGGGCGCCAACGTTATCTCTGAAGCCTGTCGGGCTGAATTGCCGATACTGGCATCGGACATACCGGGGAACAGGGGATTACTGGGTGATGATTACCCGGGGTATTTCCCGGCTAAGGATGACCGTGCTTTGGCAGATTTGTTGGTACGTGTTGAGAGTGATGAAGAGTTTTTGGCGGAGCTTAAGAAGAGGGTGGTGGAGCTTTCTGACACCTTCCAACCTGAGCAAGAACGCCAGAGCTTGGAGAAAGCCCTGGCGCTCGTTGGTCAGCCTAAAGCTTAAAGTAGCTTTTTCGCTTCACTAGACAGGCTGTCGAAGCCTTTCACGCTCTTAAAACCTTCCAGTTTTTTCTTGTCGTCACCACTCGGGTTAGCGATTTGCTCAATCGAGGTGATGCCGGCCTCTTTCATTTTCTTGGCTGTTGCAGGCCCAATGCCCTTAACTAAGGTCAGGTCTGTCTTGTCGGCTGGCTTTTTTGCAGCAGGTTTCTTAGCCGCAGGCTTCTTGGTAGGGGCCTTTTTCGCAGCAGGTTTCTTGGCTGCAGGCTTAGCGGTGTTAGTTGCACTCTTAGCTTTTTTGGCTGTGCTTTTCGCTACTTTTTTTACGTCGGTTTCGACTTCTTTCGACGCGATCCCCAACTTCTCAAGCAAGCTTGTTTGCAGCTCATGGAAATCATTCATTCGGCGTTCGAGCTCGTCATTAAAGCGCCCGATTTCACGCTCCCGTAGCTCTTCGACTTCCTTAAGTAGCTTGCGGACAGGCTCCTGAACCTGGCTCTGCAGCTGATCCAATTGCTTAAGGGCGTCATTAATTAAGCCCTCGATCTGCGTGGATGCTTTATCAAATTCTTTATTAACCGATTTAACGATTGCTTCAATGCTTGGCTTGGATTTCTTTGCCATCAGGCTGTCTCCTTGCTGGAAGGCGTAGGTTAGAAAACAATTCAGGCTGTTTGCCGTGATAATGATGCTGGGCCGGCAGCCCTGCGCGATCTGAGCGTTTGCTTCTTGTAGAGCACTTCTCTAATTCGGCGTAGCTTATCGCTTAACAGGGAGTTTTCATTCTCATCAAGATGAATGAAATCAATCGAGTAGAAGAAGTTGCTGCAGTGTTTTCTTTTCTCGGTAACGAGGCCGGATATACCCTCTGCCCGAATGTCATCCAGTGGCATTTTCATCACAAGATCAAGCGTGACCGTGTCGCCAGGTTCGAAAGGCTTATCGGTTTTCATCACACAACCAAAGCTGTCCAGCTCATACAACCGGGCATGAACGGCTTCGCGGCGGAAGAAGCCATGACGGTAGCGGAAGTGGGCGATAAGGTCCGGTAAAGCGTTATTCATGAAACCTGTTCTCTGTTTCTAATGGCGACAACTTAAAACGGGCGTAATTTGAACAATAGACGGACTGTATCCGTTTGGCAATGACACCCGTTTTCCCTGTTTATGATTCTATTGCTGTTTTTCGCGTTTTTATTTGGTAAAGATCGACCCGACGATCCAGCAGGTTGGTCACCGAGCCTTCATTTCGTACCAACTTGAGTTTGTCGAGGTCCATATCGGAAAACATGATCATTTCCGTGTTAGGTGTTGTCTCGGCCATCACCGCGTCGTGAGGGAAGGCAAAGTCCGATGGAGAAAACACGGAAGACTGGGCGTACTGTACGTCCAGATTCTCGACCTTCGGTAGGTTACCAACACTGCCAGTAATGACAACATAACACTCATTTTCAATGGCTCTTGCCTGAGCACAATGCCGCACTCTGAGATAGCCGTTTTTGGTGTCCGTCCAGAAAGGCACGCAAATGATATCGACTTCCTTTTCGGCGGCAATACGGCCCAACTCGGGGAACTCAATGTCATAACAAATGAGGATGGCGACTCGGCCGGCGTCCGTCTCGAACACGTTAAATTCGTGGCCGCCTTCGATCACCCAATCGCGTCGTTCGTGGGGGGTGATGTGAATTTTGCGCTGTTCATCAACGCGGCCGTCCCGGTGGCACAAGTAAGAAACGTTGTACACACGGTCATCCTCAATGAGGGGCATCGACCCTGTAATGATGTTGATGTTGTAGCTGACCGCCATATCCGACATTTCGTTACGGAACTGCTCGGTAAACCCGGCCAGGAAACGGATGGCTCGGGTTTGATCCATCTGATCCGTCAGGCCCATCAAAGGTGCGTTGAAAAATTCAGGGAATAGGGCAAAGTCACTTTTGTAGTCGGACAGAGCATCGACAAAATACTCAACCTGCTTAAGGACTTCTTCGACGGAAGCAAACTCTCGCATCTGCCACTGAACGGCACCCATACGGACTTGGGTTTTTTTAACGTCCAGAACGGAGGTGGGCGGTAGGTAAAGGATGTTGCGCCATTCCAGCAGAGTGGCATAACCAAGTGACTTTTCATCCTCCGGCAGGTATTTGTGCATTAACCGGGTGACCTGAAAGTCATTGGATAGCTGGAAGCTCAGAATAGGGTCGTAGATCTCTTTTCGATCTACCCGCTGAATGTATTCTTCCGGCGTGTATTGCTCGGCATATTTGAAGTAGTTAGGAATTCGCCCACCTGCCAGAATCGCCCTAAGGTTCATGGAGCGGCAGAGTTCTTTACGCGCTTCATACAAACGACGGCCCAAACGATAACCACGGTATTCGGGATGAATGAACACATCCAGACCGTACAACGAGTCGCCGTTGGGGTTATGCCAAATCTTTTCGTTTCGAAGAATCAGGTCGTCGTAGGCGTGCGGGTTGCTGAACCTTTCGTACTTCACGCACACAGTTAGCGCAACGGCCACAAGTTTGCCGCTTTCCTCAATACAAACCTGCCCGTCCGGAAACTGTTCAACCAGGGTTTTGATGGTGTCTTTTGGCCAAGCGCCGCCGATGTCGTCATACACATCGTCCATCAACGCCTGTAATTCGCTGTAGTCATCGAGGGTGAGGTTGCGCAGATTCAAATGTAGATCTTCGTGGGCCATTCAAACTCTCTCCGTTAGGGTTCAGCATCGGCAAAAGACGACGGTGCGTCGAATATTAGCAGAGTATGCCGGCACCCACACGTTCACCTAAAGAACAAGCAGGGGCCGCCGATACACTTGGTAACTGTGCCGCGCGTACAACTAAATTAAACTCGCGCACCGCTCATTCTTTGGAGGAACATTCATCGTGCAACTTTCATTCGGGCAGAAGCTGCTGGTTGCTGTCGGCGTACTGATCGCCGTCATCATGGCAGTATTCACCTTTACTTCTGATCGGCAAATTCAGAAGACGACAGACACCTATGTATTTGCGATGTTAGACGGTGCGGTTAACCAGAGCACCGATACCATCGCTGGCTGGCTGAACTCCCGTTTGGATATGACCAGTGCCACAGCGAAGGCGCTTTCAAAAATAGAAACGGACGAGCAGGCACGTTTGCTTTTAAACACCATGACTGAAGGCGGCAATGCGAAGGATGTCTATGTCGGCACTACGGATGGCCGTATGATCATGCGCTCGAAAGCCTCCGAGCAAAGCTTGGGCGACAGCTTCGACCCTAGGAAGCGCCCTTGGTACAAACAGGCGCGCGAGGAAGGTAAAGTTTCGTTCACCGGAACCTATCAGGATGCGGCATCTGGTGAAACAATCATATCTGCCATCGCCCCGGTTTCTTCGGGCAAATTCGAAGGTGTTGCAGGTATGGATATCAGCCTGAACATGATTCAAGAGCTGCTGGCTTCGATCACCCTCGGAGATGCCGGCTACGCCATACTGATGAACAGTAACGGAACCATCCTGTTCCACCCCGACCAGTCGCTGATCGGTAAAAGTGCACGGGATTTCCTTGGGTATTCTCCGGCAAAGGATGGCACCCCGGCCAGATTCGAAAGGGATGGTACAGAGTGGAGCGTCGCGTTTTTTCCCATCTCTGATGCTCGAAGCGTGGATTGGTACATTGGCTCCGTTGTTAATTGGGACCAAATCACCCAGCCTGTCGTGGATGCAAGAGTTGCCAGCTTGTCCATCGCCATTGTTGGTTTGATTCTCGCCCTGATCATTTTGCACGTTGGTATTCGTACATTGATGGCTCCGGTACGGAGATTGAACGATGCCATGTCAGATATTGCGTCCGGTGATGCAGATCTTACTCAGCGCCTTGATGACAGTGCCAGTGACGAATTCGGGATTCTCGCGGGGAACTTCAACAAGTTCGTTTCTAATATTCAGCAAGTGGTGAGTGAAGTTAAGGAAGGCAGTGAGGAGTTGTCTCAGAATGTGACATCACTCAGGCAAACCTCAAGCAAAAGTCGCGACAGCGTGGAAGGGCAACAAGGCGAGATCAACATGGTGGCTACGGCCATTAATGAAATGTCCGCCGCTGCGAACGAAATTGCTCAAAGCGCCCAGCAAACAGCGGAAGCCGCCGAGCAAGCTGATCATGAAAGCTTGGGTTCTCGGGAAACGGTTGCGGCATCGCGTGATGCCGTGCAAAAGCTTTCTCATGAGATTACGGCTGCCGCTGAGGTGATTGATAAGCTCGGACAGGACGTTTCTTCGATCACCACGGTTCTTGAAGTGATTCAAGGTATTGCTGAACAAACCAACCTGCTGGCGCTTAACGCTGCGATTGAAGCGGCTCGAGCTGGCGAAGCAGGCCGTGGTTTCGCGGTGGTTGCCGATGAAGTACGGAATCTGGCGCAACGCACCCGAGCCTCAACCGAAGAAATCAATAATATGATCGAGCGCCTGCAAAAAGGTGCTAACGATGCTGTTGACGTGATGAAGGCGTCTACCGCGGTTTCTAATGTGAGTATGGAAAAAGCTCAGGATGCGATGGAGTCTTTGAATCGAATTGCAGAAGCCATCACTTCAATCAGTCAGATGACCTCTCAGATTGCCACCGCTTCGGAAGAGCAGACGTCTGTTACTGAAGAGCTGAACGCGTCGATCACGCGCATTGCGGAGCAAGGTCAGGCAGCGGCGGAGGCCACGAGTGAGAATGACGTGTACAGCGGTCAAATTGAAACCATCGGCCAAACACTGCATGACAAAGTGAGCCGCTTTAAAGTGGAGTGATTGTGTTTACCGAGCGGGACCATGGATGGCCCGCGAATAGCTCCAGCTTTCCTAATCCTCTTCCTTGGTTAGAAACTCGATTCTACGCTTCAGGTTATCGAGTATGTTTCTAGCAACATGCTCGGAGTCTTCCGTTAGGTGAGGGTTGTCTAAGGTGATGACGGTTCTACTATCAAGCTTCAGCTCGGCCACACTGTCTCCGAACGAACGCTTCAGGTATGAGGCAAACGTTCCGTCAACAATGGCGCGCTCCAGGCCCAGTTGTAGGCGTTGTGCGGTTTCAAGATCGTCTGGGCCGACAAATAAGTAAGAGGGCATGGCGTAGGCGAAAAGCAGCGTAGGCTCGACCACCAGGCCTTTTGTCTCCGCTCGCCCCATTTCAAACATGACTTCACTAATTCCCCTCGCAAAACAATCGAAGCGCTGATTTCTGAGCATGGCAAACAAGATTTCATAGCGACTGTGCGTGACCACGTTAACGCCGTTACTTTCGAGAATGGGGGTGTCCGGCCAGTGTGCGCCTTGACCAATGCGAAGATTCCGGGTGTGGAGGTCTTCCAGGCTTTGGATGTCGTCGAACTTTGTCAGGTTTTCCGGTAGCACCAAGCAGACCCTGAATCCAAGGAGCCCGCCATCGACTGGAATGGGGATCGGTGTAAGAAAGCGTTCGCGCTCAGGTGAGGTGGCTACATTGGCGATATCGACCAAGCGGGACTCGGGATTAGCAAGCTCCCGAAGGACGCGCCCCTGGCTTAACTCCTGGCTTCGAATCAGTTTGAAGTCGCCGTATTCAGGCGTTTTCTCAAGGGCCAGCTGTATCAAGGAGAGAATGGCCGGGTTGTCGTAGCTCCGATACCAAAGAATGTAACTACTGATGCCGGGTGAGTCAGCTGGCTCAGCGAAGCTTTGCGGACATAATAGTGCCGCTGTAACTCCCAAAAGGTATCGCGCTCGCATTACTTTGATTCTGAGAAGGGATAACAAGCTCTAGGTCCTTCTATAGCTAACAGGATCGGACGATCTGCAAGATTAACGGAAAACTGAGTATTCTTCGTTAAAAATACCCGAAATTACGCGAAGTTTCTTGAACCGAAGCAACAGTATTGTAATTATTCCCTCCTCAACAATTAGAGGAGCCGCATTATGGCTATTATTGATACGCTCATCGGCACTGCCGGCCAGTGGGTTGGACATACCGATGCAAAAGCAACCTTGTTGCAGCCGGTGGAGTGGCTAAAAAAGACGGGCAGCTATACCGCAATCAATCGCATTGTGGGTATGGCTATTCCGTTTACCACCCGTAACGGTTTCTCGGTTCAAGAAGTTCGCCCAGGCTATGTGCGGGCCAAGGTAAAGCTGAAGGGCAACAAAAACCATTTTGGCAGTCTGTATGCCGGTGCCTACTTCCTCGTGGCTGAGATCCCGGGCGGCATTTTGGCGCTGTTCGATCTGGGCCCTGCCTACACGCCTATCCTGAAAAGCATGACGCTGGAATTTCTACAGCCTGCCGATTCAGACGTGGAAGTTGAATTCAACCTCCCTGAAGAAACCGTGGCTGCGGTATTGGCAGAAGCCGATGCGACCGGCAGAGGCAAGTTCACTCTGGAAGGCGTTCTAAGGGATAAAGACGGCAATCACGTTGCTACGTCTTATGCCCAATACCGCGTGCGCAAGAAGGGCTTCAAGCCTCAGGCCTGAGCAATCTCGCGCAGCGTTTGCAGGAAAATATCACCGTATTTCTCCAGCTTCGCTGCGCCGACACCGCTGACTTCGGCCAGCTCTTCCAGCGAGTTTGGCCGACGTTCCAGCATGTCGAATAGCGTGGTGTCGTGGAAAATCACGTAAGGCGGCACACCTTGCTTGTCCGCCAGCTCTTTGCGGCAGGCACGTAGCGCATCCCAACCAGCCTGATCGGTGATTTGGTCTTTTACGTTGGAGCCGCTTCGCTTGCCAAATCCGGCACTGGACGACGACTTCTTCACCACCGGGTCTTTGCGCAACTCGATGCGTTGTTCGCCTTTTAGTAAGGGGCGGCACATCTCCGTTAACTGAAGCGCCCCGTAACCGTCTGGATCCGCTCGCAGGTAGCCGTTTGCCACCAATTGACGGAAGACTGACTTCCATTCGTTTGCCGACAGCTCGGTACCAATTCCGAAGGTAGATATGGCTTGATGGCCGGCCTGCAGGATGCGTTCATTACTCGAACCTCGCAGCACGTCAATCAGATAAGTTACGCCGTAACGCTGACCGGTACGGAAAACGCAGGACAATGCTTTCTGCACGGCGACAGTGCCATCCCAAGTTTCCGGCGGTGTCAGGCAGGTATCGCAATTCCCACAGGGTTCTTCCAGAGTGTCGCCGAAGTAGCGCAGTAAAACCTGACGACGGCATTGGGTGACTTCACACAGGCCAAGCATGGCGTCCAGCTTTTGGCGTTCAACTCGCTTGAACTGATCGTTGCCTTGGGAGGTTTCCAGCATTTGGCGTAGCTTGATGACATCTTGCAGGCCGTAAACCAT
This sequence comes from Marinobacter sp. SBS5, assembly GCF_048285575.1. Classification (NCBI taxonomy): domain Bacteria; kingdom Pseudomonadati; phylum Pseudomonadota; class Gammaproteobacteria; order Pseudomonadales; family Marinobacteraceae; genus Marinobacter; species Marinobacter sp. SBS5. The sequence goes on from NZ_JBLWAZ010000009.1 coordinate 23,056, forward strand.
CCAAGCCGTTGAAGGCTTTCCATCCCGCCCCGCACGCCCGGTTTCCTGGTAGTAAGCTTCCAGGCTTTTCGGCAAATCAAGGTGCGCAACGAACCGAACATCAGGCTTGTCGATGCCCATGCCAAAGGCGATGGTGGCCACAACAATGACACCGTCTTCCCTCAGAAAACGTTCCTGATTGCGGGACCGCTCTTCATTGGACAGGCCAGCATGATAGGGAAGGGCGGTATAACCTTTGTCGGCCAGTAACTTCGCCGTAGCATCTACCTTGTTTCGGGAAAGGCAATAGACAATTCCGCAATCATCCTGATGTTCAGCTTTGATAAAGTCCAGCAACTGCTTGTTTGCATTAGTCTTTGGTGTGATTCGGTATTGAATGTTCGGCCGATCAAAACCGCTGACAAAATGCTTGGCGTTCGTGAGAGATAAACGTTCGGCAATCTCTTTCCGAGTTCGCTCATCTGCGGTTGCGGTTAGCGCAATGCGAGGTACGCCAGGGAACTCTTCGGCCAACATGCTGAGTTGAAGATAATCCGACCGGAAATCATGGCCCCACTGTGACACGCAGTGAGCTTCATCAATCGCGAACATCGATAACGATGCGTTGTGCAGCAGTTCGATGATACGTGGTTGAATCAGGCGTTCGGGCGCGCAGTAGAGTAGATCCAGCTCGCCGGTCATCAGCGCATATTCAGTGGCGCGAGCCTGCTCGTAGTCCATGGACGAATTCAGGAACGCCGCTTTTACACCCAATTCACGCAGTGCGTTGACTTGGTCTTGCATCAACGCAATCAACGGCGAAATAACAATCGCGGTGCCGGTTCGAACCAGTGCGGGCACTTGGTAGCACAGGGATTTACCGCCGCCGGTGGGCATGAGTACCAATGCATCGCCGCCGCTAATGACTTCACGAACAATGTCACCCTGCAGTGGGCGAAAGGATTCATAACCAAAAACCTCGTGCAGCACTTGCTCCGGGCTCTTGTCCGAAACCAATGGGCGCTCTTTGGCTAATTGCTCGAAGTCCTGATCGTGGTACATGATGCGTGCTGGCCTTTGGGCAGGGTTCATTTCAGGCTCGGAATCATACCAGATTCAGTCTTTGGAAGGGTGCCCACGGCTTTTGGATAGAGGCAAACCGGCTCTATACCGGCTACAATACCGCACCGCTTATAAATCCGATTAACATCCGCGAACAACAACAGGGCCCGCATGCAGGAATTTGACTCAATTCGACCCTACTCGGACGAAGAAACTGCTCCCACTATTCAACGGCTGGTTAATGATTCTGAATTCCTGAACATGATCGGCCGCTTCAGATCCCCGCGGCTGGCTGCTTGGGCACCGGCGCCGCTAAGATTTTACATCCGCCGGTGGTTGTTGAAGCACTTTGGTCATATCAAGACGGTCGATGACCTCCAAATTAGTTTGTCAGGTTATGTCGGTGAGTTGGTTGAGAATACCACCCTGAAAGTCACCCACAGCGGCCTTGAGAATCTCAGCAAGACCAGCGCTCATCTGTTTATCTCGAACCATCGTGATATCGTCTGCGACCCGATGATCGTGAACTACCTGCTGTTCCAGAACGGGTTCCAGACCACGCGGATTGCTATCGGGGACAACCTGTTGTCCAACCGTGTGTTCGCCGAAATGATGAAGCTCAACAAAAGCTTTCTGGTGCGACGTAATATCACCAGCCCACGCGAGATGCGCGATGCTTACCTAACACTTTCCGGGTTCATCAATCACAGCATTGATACCAATCACAGCGTTTGGATTGCTCAGCGCGAGGGGCGGGCGAAAGACGGCATCGATGCCACAGACCCGGCCATCATCAAAATGTTCTACATGAGCAAGAAGAAATCCGGTTTGGGCTTTGATGAAGCGCTCAGCCGACTTCACATTGTGCCGGTGTCTATCTCCTACGAATACGACCCCTGCGATGCCGACAAAGCCAGAGAGCTGGAGATTCGCGAGCGTACCGGAACGTACATGAAGGCTGAGGGCGAGGATTCCGAGCAGATCATGAAAGGACTAACCGGGCCGAAAGGGCATGTACACGTGCATTTCGGGGCACCAATTTCCGATGCACCTGATAACCCCAAGGCACTGGCTGCACGTATCGACCATGAGATGCATGCCAACTATCACCTGCACGCGTCGAACCTGGCGGCTTATGAAATGCGCAGCTTACAAGTTGAAACACCCGAAACGGCTAACACCCTGGGTATCGACGCGATTGCGGCTGGCGCTTATTCGAACGAAGAGCGGGAAGAAGCGAAGGCCGAGCTGAACAGGCGTCTGGATGCTTGCGATGAGGCCGGCAGAAGGTATTTGCTTGATATGTATGCGAACCCAGTCATTAATGCACTGGCAGCACGCAGGCACGATGAGAGCCATCAGCCCGAGCAAGATTAACCGGGCATATTCTGGCGTGGCAGGATCAGCCGCGCCAGAACCCCGGTGAAAGCACAATCACCACACTCAAAATCTCCAGTCGCCCCATCAGCATACCCACCGACAGAATCCATTTCGCAGCGTCTGGTAGCGGACCGAACGTACCGGCAGGGCCGATAATGTCACCCAAGCCCGGGCCAACGTTGGTCAGCGATGTTAAAGCGCCGGACAAGGAGGTGATGAAGTCGAGCTGAAGGGAGGCCAGCAGAACCGTGATCACCAGAAAGCACAGCAGAAACATAAATGTGTAGGCAATCATTGACGAGATGATTTCATCGCTGACCGCTCTGCCGTTGTAGTTTCGGGTGAACACTGCTCGGGGATGCAAAAGCCTCATCAGCTGTTCACGAAGAACAATCAACGAAAGCTGGAATCGGAAGATCTTCATGCCGCCGGCGGTGGAGCCGGAACACCCGCCTACGAACATCAGAAAGAAAAACACCACGAAAGCCAAAGGCCCCCACGCGGAATAGTCCTCGGAGGCGTAGCCGGATGTGCTGATCACTGACGTTACGTTGAAAAGCACCGAGATGTAATTATGCAGCGGATCAAAATGAACCGGTGATACCCACCAGCGGTAAAGCGTTAGCAGCGCCGGAATGGTAAGCAGGATGGTTAGAAAAAGCCGAACCTGCTGATCCCGAAACAAGGCGAAGTGTTGGCCATGCATTTCCCGAACAAACAGGAAGAACGGCAAACTGCCTAGAATCATGAAAAGCGTGGCTTCTGCCAGAATCAGGTCGTTGAATTTGCCCATCGAGAAGTCAGATGTTGAAAACCCGCCGGTCGCGATACTGGTCAAGCCGTGGTTAAAGGCATCAAACAGCGACATGCCCGACACCCAGTACGTCAACACGGCGACCGTTGTCAGCACCACATAGACAACCAGCAGGCCGCGACTCAGAGTTTTCATGCGGGGTAGTGCTTTATCTGTCCACTCAGAGGATTCGGTGGCGAACAGGCGCATGCCGCCCACACGGAGAAGCGGCAGTACCGCAACGAACATACCGATGATGCCAATGCCGCCCAGCCACTGAAGAATCGAGCGCCAAAGCAACAGGTCTTTATCGAAATCATCGAGCCCCGTTAACACCGTTGCGCCAGTGGTTGTGATCCCTGATGTGCCCTCAAAAACAGCGTCTGCCAGAGACAACCCGTTGTCGCTCAGATAGAAGGGCAGTGCAGATAACGCAGAAATAATGAACCAGCTGGAGACGGTCAGCACGAACATGTAGCGAGGTTTTAAGTCTCTTGACCGGTGGCGGGTGCTCAGCACGCCAATCACCCCAATGATAAATACCAGAGCCGCCGATTCTGCGAACGCAGTGGCATTGGGCGCACCAGACGGTGTAAAAGAAAGCAGAAAAATCGGTAACGTCATGAATACACTGAGAAGTATAAACATGATGCTGACGATTAGAATGACAGGACTAAGGTTTCTCAAGAGGTGCCCAAAACAGCTAACAGTGAGATGCGGAAGGATACCCCCCGTTCCGTGCAACCGCAAGGAAACAGGGCCTTCTACCAAGTATTAACGGGAAATTAAAAGACGTTAAATTTCGTTTTTCCCTATGGCTATATCGGCCTTGATCGTTCAAGTTAAAGGGAGAAGCAAAATAACGTTGTTCATGCTGAGGAGAAAGCTGATGACTATTCGAAAAAACTTGCTGATCGCATCCATTGCTACCGCGGGTATCGCTATGGCAGGAACGGCATCGGCTGCGGACATGTATAAGTCTGGGGTTGGTGCGCTGTATGCGGGTCTGAATTACACGTTTATGAACTTGGATTTTGACGGGGAAGATGCCGACGTAGGTACTCTCTCTGGCAAGGTTGGCGTAATGGCTAACGAATACATAGGCTTTGAAGCTCGTGCGGGCTTTGGCGTTAATGATGACGATATTAACGGGGTGGCAGATATAGAAGTGAATAACTTCTTCGGTGGCTACGCGACCTTTAACATGGTTAACGAAAGCCCCGTCACTCCATACGCTGTGATCGGCTTTACCCGCACTGAGCTTGAAGTCGACACGGCTTTCGGTTCTGATTCGGATGATGATTCTGACTTTTCTTACGGTGCCGGTCTAAACTTCGAGATGGCCCAAAACCTATCAGGTAACCTCGAATACATGCGTTACTACGATGACGACGACGTGACCATAGACGGCATCGGCTTAGGCGTTCAGTTTAACTTCTAAACCGGCCTGCCAAGAAATGCCCGCGCGCTGAAAGCCCGCGGGCATTTTTCGTTAAGCCAATATGAAACGACCCAAAAGCAACACGCCACCATAACCCATCGAATAAGCCAGCAGCAGGTGCAGCGCATAACGCATATAAGCACCGAAGGTCAGACCGTCGATCTTACTCATGGCGACAATACCGGCCGCAGAGCCAATAACCAGCAACGAACCTCCAACACCTACTGCGTAAGTTAGGCCCATCCACTCAGCTGGGCTCATATCGATGCCCGCTTTCAACAACGCAGCCGTTAACGGCACGTTATCGATCACTGCCGAGAAAATCCCCATCAAGTAGTTCGCATAGATGGGCGGTAGCACGTCATAAATCGCGACTAAGGAATCCAGTGCATGAATTTCCTTAAGCATGCCGACCAGCAGCAAAATGCCTAGGAAGAACAGCAAGGTCTCAAACTCGATCACTCGTATGTATTCAAGGATCGGGTCCAGGTCGTTGTCGTCGCTCATAAAGCGGGACACCAGGAACATGATTGAAAGGCCGAACAGGAAAGTAAGTACAGGCGGCACGCTGAACAGCGCGTTAACCGTGATCGTCCCGATAATAGTGACCAGAAAGAGCCCGGCAATGACGGCGTCTACCGTTCGAACCTCATTTGTATTGGCTTTCAGCTCAACCGTCCCGTCTAAGCCCCGAGACAGAAGCACCGCCAGTATGAATACCGTAATAGAAGCTGGAATGGCCAACGTGAGCAAAGTCACGATCTCAACCTTCTCTGCCAAGAAAATCATCAGGGTGGTCACATCGCCCGTGATCAAAGAGACCCCGCCCGAGTTCACGGCAAATACAACTAAAACAATGAATTGTAATCGTTTCTTAAGTTCAAGGTTTAATGACAGGATCAGTGAACATGACACCAGCGTGGCGGTTATGTTGTCTGCTAACGATGAAAACACGAAACAGAAAAGGCCTGTCAGGAACAGTAAGCGCCGCTCCGTAACGTGCCGGGGCATAATCAGATAGATCATGTTCTCGATCATGCCTTTCTTGTTTAGGTAAGCAACAAACGTCATGGCCGCAACCAGAAACAGCCAGAGGCCTGCAATTTCTGCAATGCTTTCGGAAAGACCCGTACCAATGACTGCCGTTTCTTCAGAACCGCCGCTGAACAAAAAAAGCAGCATCCAACTGAGTGTTCCGAAGAACAACGTCGTTTTTGCCTTATTTACGTGAATAACTTCTTCGAAGATAACGCCAAGCAGCGCCAGCACAGCAAAAGATATGAGAGCAATATCGAGGGCAGTCATAGGGACAAGAAACCTGATACTAGAGTGGTCGGAACATGGCTTCCAGCAGCCAAGATTGGCGCAATTCTAAACCTTTGATGATGAGCAAGCTATCACCTGAATCTACTAAACATGATGCATGTTAAGAGTAGTCGTTGCAGCTTTATAGGCAGCCGCATAGCCCGAACAGAATGGTCTGCCGTTGGCTTGATGTGACACGGTGGTTTCAACCCGAAAAACTCTTTGGATCAATGCTTCGGTAATGACTTCGCTGGGGCTACCGGTAGTCTCCAGCTGACCCTCTGCCATAATCGCAATCTGATCGGCGAACTGTGCAGCTTGATTGAGATCGTGCAGAGACATGACCACGGTCAATCCATGCTCGCGATTAAGTTTGGCGAGAAGCTCCAGCACCTCCAGTTGGTAGCCCCAATCCAGAAACGTAGTGGGTTCATCCAAAAGCAAAATTGTGGTTTCCTGAGCCAGGGCCATGGCTATCCACACTCGTTGTTGTTGCCCACCGGAAAGCGACTCGACTGGCCGCTCAGCTAATTGGGATACCCCGGTCATATCCATGGATTGGTAGGCGATTCGATTGTCGTCGGCGTGGTGACGCTGCCACCACTTTCGATGAGGAAAACGCCCCAACGCAACCAGATCTTTCACGAGGATGCCGTCTGGCACTATCGGCTTTTGCGGTAACATGGCGAGGCGTAATGCCAAACGGCGGCGATCCCATTCGTTTACTGGTTGCCCGTCCAGCAAAACCTGTCCGGAACGTGCTGGCAACAACCCGGCAAAACTTTTTAATAAGGTGCTCTTACCGGACCCGTTGGGCCCCAGCAAACAGGTAATCCCCCCTTCGGGAATCGTCAGAGAAACATTGTTTACAACGGGTGTTGCGCCATACGCTAACGAGAGCTGTTCGGTTCGTATCATGGTGGTATCTGGCCTCAGGATTGCCGCGATAACAGATAGAGAAAGAAGGGCACGCCGAGAATGGCGGACACTACGCCTACGGGCACCTCGTAGGGTGTAAACAGAGTTCGCCCGAGCACATCAGCGCCAACCGTCAGCAGGGCGCCGAACACGACACAAAACAGAAGCTGCGCCGGTAGGTTTGCTCCAACCAGTTTGCGGCTAATGTGCGGAATCAATAGCCCAATAAAGCCCACTGGGCCCGCAACGCCAACGGCGCTGGCCGCGAGCAGGGTAGCGATCAGCAGGGCAAACGCTCGCCAGCGATTGAGCGACAACCCTAGGGTGTGAACGTGTTGGTCGTCCAGTTGCATCACTTTCAATGGTCTTACGAGCAGGACAACACCAGCCAACCCGATGACCGTCCATGGAAGCAACGAACTAAGATGGTTCCACTTTGCGCCATAGAGCGAGCCGGCTAGCCACTGCGCAACCAGTTCGGTATGGGCGTGGCCCCAGAACGCCAGCGCACCGGTGGTCAATGCATGGAGCATACCGGCGATCACCGCGCCGGTCAGGGTCATCTTCAACGGTGACAAACGGCCATTGCTCAGACCCAACAAATACACCGCCGATGCCGCAATTAATCCACCGGCCATCGCGAACAACGGTAAATAGTGAAGCACGGGAGAAGCGTTGTTATAGGGATTCGCGCTGGAAACCAACCAGTCTCCGATGATAAAGGCGATCACCGCCACCAGGCTGGCACCAGCAGAAATACCCAGAATACCGGGTTCCGCCAAGGGGTTTCGGCTGAGTAGCTGAAGTAACCACCCCGACACGGCAAAATGAATTCCGATCATCAGCCCAACCAGGGTTCGGGGCAATCGGATTTCGAAAATGACCCTTTGAACGTGTTCGGTGCTGTCGCCTGCCAAAGCTGCCCAGATCTGCGACCATGTCAGGTCTACGGACCCTGCCTGGACGCCAGTCGTGACAGCCAGTATTAAGCCAATCCCCCCGATTACCAGGCCTGTGGCTAGGCGATTCGAAGGCTTGTTTACCGTTACGTTGGCTGTCACCTTATGCGCTCCGGGCTGATGCTTTGGTGTTAAGAAGATAGATCAGCCAGGGCGCTCCGATCAGGGCAGTGAGCATGCCCACTGGCAACTCTTGCGGGAAAGCGAGCTGTCGGGCCAGCATGTCGGCGGCCAGCAGCAGCAATGCTCCGAGCAATGCACTCAGAGGGAGCCAGTGTTTGATTTGGCTGCCAATCAATCGTTTGGCGATGTGGGGTGATACCAATCCGATAAACACGATCGGGCCGGTGAAAGCCACGAGTGCGGCGGCCATCAGGAGTGCTAGCAGCAGAAAAGTGAGACGCCAGCGCCCAACGGCTAATCCCATGGCCAGTGCGAGGTCATCGTCGAGTTGCAGTAATTTGAACGGGCGATGCATGAACAACATAACCAACAGCGGTAACGCAAGCCACGGCAGCACCAACTCGAAGTGCACCCATCCGCGTCCCATCAGACTCCCCGCTAACCAATAATAGAGTTCGGCTGCTTCAGCGCCGGAAACTAGTAATAGGCCAGTGGTCACAGCAGTGGCCAGAGAGGTGACTGCAATACCAGCAAGTACGACCCGCTCAGGCTGAAGTTGTCGCCTGCCAGCGATCACGAAGGTGAGCGCGCCACCCAGAAGGCCTCCGGCAAGTGCCATCAGGGGGAGCCAGAATGCATCCGGTGAGGCTAAGGTTCTGAGTGAGACCACCGCCAATGCTGCACATGCAATCACGCCGGTCAGGCCTGGCGATGCTAACGGGTTTCGGGTAACGCCCTGCATGACCGCGCCGGCTACTCCCAGCGCTGCACCGCCCAGCATGCCCAGCAGATTTCTGGGTAGTCGTAACTCCATCACGCTGACTTTGGTCAGCATATCTCCGCCACCGTTCACTGCGGCCCATAAAGACGGCAGCGAGACCCACCGGGAACCGGCCATTAAACCCAGTACAAACAGGATAGACAAAACCAAGATTGCTGCGCTGTACAGCCTATGAGGGCGCACGGTGGTTTCATTTTCCATTATTTATCAGCGACCGCTTCAGAGGGATGGACTAGCAACCGCTCGATGTCTTCAAGGATGCGCTCGCGGGCGATTGGGCCTGCACCTTCTTTCCAGTAGTGAGGCACTTCAAATACGCGGTCACCGCGTACTGCTTTCAGGTATGGCCAAATCGGGTTCATCGTAAATGCACGCTGTCGGCTTGTCGGCAACATAAGAATGATGTCCGGATTAAGCTCCAGCAGTGCTTCCAGACTGATTCTGTAGCCCAACGGAATGCCGTTTTCCGGGTTTGGATGGCCCCCTACGCTGTCGAAGCCGAGCTTTTCCAGCAACGCGGTAGGCAGAAAGTGGTCGTAATAAATGAAGGGGGTTTCACTGCCACTGGTCAGCAATGCAATCGTCTTTACGGGATTGCCGTCGGCGCGTGCGGCGAGTTTCTTAAGCCGTTCCAGAAATTCCCCATTCAACGCGACTGCTTTTTCATGGGCTCCCAATGCTCGCCCCGCCAAATCTACAGCGCGAAGGCTGTCGGGTAAGGATATGAGGTCCAGCGCGAGTAGGGGGGCGATCGATTCGATATGAGCCCCGTCTTTCTCGGTATAGCGCCGAATGGCGATAACGAGATCAGGCGAGAGCTCCGACAGTATTTCCAAATTGGGCTGATGCCGTGGGCCCAAAGTCTGGACGCCTTTAAGTTGGCCGGCCAGGTAGTCTGGCACACCTTGAAGGCCGTAGTCCGTAACGGCTACCGGAACGATGCCAAGCGCCAACGACACATCGGCGCCAAAGGATGAAATTGCTGCTGGTCGGACTGCTGCTGACGTTAACCGCAGGGTAGCCCCGCGGTCATCGGTCAGCTCTAGGTTCTGATTGTCCGCCCAGCCGGCCGGGACAACCAGAACACAGAGCAGCGCTATTGCCAAATTCCGAAAACCAAACATTAGAAATCAAGCTGTGCTTCGAGAACAAAGCTACGGCCAGGCTGCGGCACACGGCCAACCGGGCTAACGTCTACGCCACGGAAGTAATAGTCTTCATCAAGCAAGTTGTTGACGGCCAAGCCAAGGTTTAACACGTTGCCGCTGCCGACCGCGAAATCACGCCCAAGCCGAGCATTGACCAGATGGTAATCCGGTAGCTTGCCTGAGCTACCGTTGTCGGTTTCCTGTTCGGTGTTGTCCGCATCGCTGTAGCTGGAACTGACGTACACCCAGTTAAGGCGGGCATCCCACGCCTGATAGTTGTACACCGCATCGGCGCTGACTTTGTGGCGCGGGGCGTTAGGCAGCTCATTGCCTTCGTTGCCGCCGTTCAGCTGTTCGGTATCCAAAAAGGTATATCCAAGCCCCAATTCCCATGTGTTGTTGAGGTACAAGCGATTGGACAGCTCGACACCCTGATGGCGGGTTTCGCCAAGGTTTTCGTATCGGCTAGTGGATCGGTTGAACTGAATCTGATCTTCGTAATCGATCCGGAACAGAGTCGCTGAAGAGAGTAAATCCGGCGTAACCTGAAGACGAGCGCCCAGCTCGTGGTTCCATGCGGTTTCGTTTGCCACTTCGCCTTCGCGGGTAGTCTGGGCAATCTGCACCGGTACGAGTGACCGCTGGCTGTTCGCAAACACGAACAGTTCGTCTGACGCTTGTAAACCAACGGTCAGCCCGGGCAACCACTCTTCTGCGTTATTCTCTTCTTTCTGGTTGTTCAAATTATCCTGAAAGTCCATGGCAACGTCTTCGTACCGAAGCCCCGGTGTGACGGTCAGGCGATCATCAAGGAACGACACCGTATCGCTCAGGTAAAACGCCATGGCACGGGTGTCCAGATGCCAATCTCGTGCGGCATTACGCTCGTTGGTCTCCAAAGTGAGCCGGTTTACGTCAAACTCCACATCTTCGCTGACGAAGCGGGCACCAACGGTGATGTCATGCCGGCCACGCTTGATCGCGAGTCTTGGTTCGGTGCTGTAGACAGTGAACAGGCGCGGGGAATCGGCAACAAGCGTAGAGTCTTCCGCTGGGTCTGCCCAGTGGCCGCCGCTACTAAAGTTCTGACCAAAGAAGAACGTTCGATCGGCATCGTGCACGAAATTACGCCATTGAAACTCAACGTTATTGGATGGCGTGTAGGTCCAGGTAAAGGTTGCACGCTTCATGTCGGCTTCGTAGCCGTCGTGGGGCCGCTGGCTTTGGGTGCGATCTTCTTTATAGGCCTCTGGCGAGAGCGCGCCGGGGAGGTCGGCTTCTACCCGGTAGTACTGCAGTTGGGATGCCAGCTCGTGCTGATCATTCAGGTAATAGCGCGCGTCCAGAATCAGGTTGTCGACTTTGGTGTCGGAGTGGTCACGGAACCCGTCACCGCGCTGCACGTTTGCCTGAAGCTGCAAATCGAGGTTGTCAGTTGCTCGCCCACCGATACGGTAATAGGTGTCGGTAAAGACGTTGCCCGTTTCCTCGGCAATGGTAATCCGCTCGCGCAGCGTTTGCGTGGTTTCTGCGGGAATGGGTTTAGTCACCATATTGACGACGCCGCCAACGTTGTTGGGGCCGTAGTGCACAGAGGCGCCGCCTCGCACTATGTCTACAACTTCCAAGCTGGGAAGTGTAACCGGGAATAGCGAGACACCCACGTTGCTGTATGGTCCAATTGCGATTGGATAGCCATCGACCAGCAGCTGCAACCGCTCACTTCTTAATGGGTTGAGACCCCGAACGCCGATGTTAGGCAAAATACCCGTGCCAGTTTCATCCAGCACCGTTACGCCTGCCACTGGGCGCAGGGCATCTTCCAGATTCAGTGCGCCCGAATTTTGCAATTGGTCCTTTTCTACGACGGTGCGAGCACCGGTGTAGGTTTTCTCAGATTCCTTGGTCGGAGCCCCCAACCAATCCGCCGTTACGGTTAAGCCGGGCAGTAGGGTAGAGGTGCTTTCATTGTTTTGGGCCATTGCCGGTGCTGCGCTCATTGCGGCCAACGACAAGGGAATCAGTGAAATGGCAACGGCTAGGGGATGACGGTTAAGCGGCTTTTTTACTTCTGGTTTGGTCATGGGGGCTCCAGCGCTTCAAGGAAAGATGATGCGCATTATACTGAGAAGCATTCTCATTACAATTCTATTCTATGGGTCCCGAGGTATTCAGCTATCGAACGAGCCCGAGTATTAAGTGCCGTCTATTACAGATACACTCCAACCGCTAATGAATGAAAATTCAATGCAATGCAGCCACTTCCCGGCGCCAGATTTCAGGTAGTAATTGTCTGACCCACAATAGGAACCAGGATTTTGTCCGCTAATCGCTATGGCCGTTTCACGGTTGGTTTGATGCCGATAGTTTTTGTGTGGCTTTGGAGCACCGGCTTTATTGGCGCAAAGTACGGGCTACCCTACGCCGAACCATTCACATTGTTGCTATACCGAATGCTGGCGACCATCGGCGTTCTGGGTCTGGTTGCTTGGTGGTTGAAGTCGAAATGGCCTTCTATAAATGGAGTGGCCCATACAGCGGTTACCGGGTTGCTAGTACATGGACTCTATTTGGGCGGAGTGTTTTATGCGATTCAGGATGGTATGCCCGCTGGAGTTGTTTCGATTATCGTCGGCTTGCAACCTTTAGCCACGGCGGCAGTGGCAGTTGTGGTTCTTCGGGAAGCCATCGCGATGCGTCAGTGGCTCGGCTTGGTGCTGGGGTTGGTCGGTGTCACTCTAGTGATGCTGGAAAAAATGGGGGGAGCGGATCAAGCATCGGGCTTTCCTCTTTGGACATTACTCTGGACTGTGATCGCGCTAGGTGGCATTTCGATTGGCACGGTCTATCAGAAGCGTTACTGCCAAGGTGTCGAGTTGGTCCCAGGGGCTTTCGTTCAGTACTGCGCGGCCGCAGTCCTGTTTGCCATAGGCGCTTTTGCGTTTGAATCGCGGGAAGTTGCCTGGGAACTGCAATTGATATTGGCCACGGGTTGGCTGGTGCTAGGCCTATCAGTGGGTGCCATCCTGCTCTTAATGCAATTGATTCGCCGGGGAGCTGCATCTCAAGTTGCTAGCTTGTTTTATTTGGTACCTCCTGTGACAGCCTTGGAGGCCTACATCCTTTTTGATGAGCGTCTCGGTGTGCTAGCTCTTTGTGGTGGTCTGCTATCGGTGTTGGGAGTTGCGTTAGCGGTTATTAAAACGTCTCGGTAACGGGCGGATCAGGCAGAGGAGGGTGGCGCTTCATCGCTCTCAGAAGAGAAAACGTGCATCCTACTGAGAGCGAGCGCTGGTATTTGAATTGGACCAAGCAAGAAAACTGAGTGAACTGACCTATAAATTACTCATCAAAATCCACACTCCTACGCCTGCAAGTGTAAGCCCGCCAAAGATTTCCGCTCGATGACCCAACAACGAGCCGACCGTCCTTCCTACTAACACTCCGACCGTTACCATGATGGTCGTTGCTGCACCAATTAGGCCTGCTGCGATCCAGATGTTCACGTTGATGAAGGCCAAGCCGACACCCACGGCCATAGCATCAATACTGGTGCCGATGGCAGTTAGAATAACTTTGAGCGGCGAATGGCTAGACGGTTTCTCTGCCTCTTCATCGCCGGGCTTCATGCCTTCGTAAATCATGTGTGCGCCTAAGCCGACGAGCAGGAAAAATGCGATCCAGTGGGCCCACGCCTCAACATATGCGGCAGCTGTTTTGCCGATTAGCCATCCAATCAAGGGCGTAATGGCTTCCACGGTTCCGAAAATCAGCCCCATCCGCAAAGCATCTAGAAATCGAGGGTTCTTCAAGGTTGCGCCTTTACCAATCGCGGCGGCAAAAGCATCGGTGGACATGGCAAAAGCAAGTAAAAGAAGGGCTACTGGGTTCATTCCTTAACTCCGGTCGGGCATATTGAGTCCACGATATAGCCACACGCCCGACCTAAGGCATGGGTATATCAATGGTCTCGCCAACCGAAGTGGTGTCCGCACCATGGCATGTGGCCAAGTATGTTGATACGGACTCTTCCGTTAATGGAAGCAGGCTACTCCCCAAAGAAGTGCGTACTTTACCAACGAGTATTTCCAATCACAACTATGATTTAACATAATATACATTATGCGCAGTTGTGGATGGAGCAGAACTTTGTATACTCGGTATCCAGAGGTGCAGCTAGACGTCCACGCAAAGTACTAAATTTCTCCACACAAAGTGCTAAATTTCCACACAAAACACTAAATCCGGCGTATCCCTCAAAAGTTGGTACGGCCAAGTATCAATAGATCCACCTCCTTGTTCTTTATCGTTTGCAGAAAGAAGCCTATTGTTTAGCTGACAAACCCTTCCGGTTGGTGGGTGTCGCCGGCGCACTTTGATGTGATGGACAATTACTTCGTCACCCTGTTCAACATCGCGTCGCTGGGAACCATTGGTGTTGGTGGTGTCAGCCTAGCCCTAGGTATTCTTGCTCCATCATTTTCTGGAAATCCACGAAACTGAAGGAAGTTTTGAGAAAACGTTCATCCATTAAGTCCGAATATTTTTTCCGGCCTGGATACTCACCAAAAAAATCTACTGCGTCGGAGCTCGCTAATATTGCAAAGCGGGGAACGGCCGATGGAAATACAAGCACTCAGCTTTGATTTTGATAGGGTTGCAATAATGTCCAGTACTCTCAAATACTGGACATTTTTACAGTATCGAAATTTACCCTGTGGTCTAAACCATAAATCCGTTAAAATAACATTATTACGGATTTTATCTTTACCCTCTCCTCGCATCCGAGCGGCTTACCAGGAGCTTATCCGATGAGCAAAACCGGCCAGGCACGCGTGCTCACGCCCGAACAGTTCGCCCACCTCTTAGGTGTTATCCAGAAGCATCGCTACCCGGAAAAGAACACGGCGCTGGTTCAGATCAGCTTCAAGCTTGGACTGCGAGTTCAGGAGATCGCGCTTCTTCAGATCAAGGACGTCGCAGAACTCGGCCCTGAACGTTCTGGTCAGCGCTCGTTCAAGCTTAAAGAAATTCTGGCGTTGCCTGCGGCCTACACTAAAGGTTCCGATGCGTTAAAGCGATCCAAATCCACGTACCAGCGGCGTCGAATCAGTTTTAGTGTCTACGATTTTCATCAGCTTATTCAGCGAATTGAAACCATGGTCAAGGCCGGTGCCGAGATCAAGCCGGAGGATTTTTATCCTGAGGTCAAAAAACATCGTGGTAAATCGCGTGATCTTCCGATGAATGACGTTGCGCTGAGAACGGCTATAGGAAATCACCTTGCGATCCGCCTGGCAGCACAACCCTCAGTGAAAAGGACGGATCCTCTATTTCTGACTCAAAAAGGAGGCGCCTATTCTCCCAATACTCTCCAGGAACACTTTGCTCTCATGCAGAGACATTGGGCAGGTATTGAGCGAGCCAGCTCCCACAGCGGCCGGAGGACGTTAATGACGAATATCATTCATGAACAAAAGAAGTCGGTTAAAGTCGCGCAAAAAATCGCTGGCCATGTCTCACCGTCAACCACGCTCATTTACGAAGAACCTCCCGAGGAGTCACTGAAGGAAGCGTTGCAAGATGCCGGGTACAAATATGTTGGTTAGTACGGCAACCGAATCAACTTTCAAGAGCACTTGTTATTATTGTTCAACCACCTCAAATGCACCTTGGTTTGCGTACCTGACAGGTTATATTTTTCAGCCCATTTGTTATGTGTCTTGTTGATAGCGCCGGACACCGACAGCTGCCCTGCCCCTCCAATCACGACTCATATGCCGAATCTGACCAAGCAAACGTAGATTTCATGGCTATTAGGGATGCATTGGTGCCTGAATGCGAAGTTGGGTTTGGTCGCAAAGCGGACATTCAGATTTTGGAATAACGCCTTGGCTTTGCGGCGTGCCGGAGCGACAGCGTAGGAGCGTTCGCCAACAGCCACAGGTTAGTTGATAGATGGTTATGCAACGAGGTTCCAGTAGCGATTCTTAAGGCAATCCAAGAACCAGCGAAGGTCAGGCTTATGCAATGATCTGGCCCTTATGACAGCACCCTTGGTAAACCTGGCCCGTATAAGAGAACAACAACTGCCCATCATGCTTCATCAAACAGTTCAGACTATAGTATGCCTTCCTGCCTGCACATCTCTGTCGTGCCGGCATAGAGGATAGGCCTGGCTGCCGGTCTGTATCAACCGATCCGTCCGGGTACTAGCACTCTGGCAATCGGCCGCCACAGTATCTCTCTGCTCCCTTACCAAGCCAATGTGTCCCCGCAGCGCCTCGATGCACATCCCTAACCCGTCGGGCAGCCTTTGAACGCAGCATCCCTCACACTGGTCCTCCGCATTTCACTTCAATGATTTTCGCCCTCCCTTCGCATCCAACCATAGTATGTAGCCCAGACAGGTTCGCTGAAACTCCCTAGCAGTCATCCCGGTTTTGTGATCCACGCTGATAAGAGGTTTCTAAATCCGAAAAATAGTCGCTATTACAACTTCATCAGCCACCTCACACACACCGCGACCTCGGATTTTACCTCGCGCAGCTGCACCCAGCTGCTCCAGGATTCTGTGCCACACTTTCCCGATTGCTAAATTGGCTCACGGTTTGAAGATCACACGCTCTACTAGCAAAGCACAGGTCTAACTGAGTAACGGGTGTCGCGCATTTCTGCACACCTACCCTCCCGGGCTTCAGAAACAGGTCCACTTGCCTTATGTACCGTTACCGTCCTAAGGATTCTTCAAGACCCACGTAAGCCAGCGACGCCACTGCCAGTAGAATTGTTCTCTGCTATTACCACTGAGTTTCAGATGGCCGGGATTGCCGGCTTCGCAAGCAAAAAAATGGCCCCACAAGGGGCCAAAAGGATCGCAACACAATGCAATGGGAATCTCTAATTATGAATAATATCTGGAAGCCAGGTAGCCAAATCATCTAAAACAAAAACCGCAAAAAGAACCAACAACTGAATAATAATGAACGGAAAAACGCCAGTATAAATATCCCTGGTTTTAATAGCGGTCGGACATACGCCTTTAATGTAAAAAAGAGCAGGTCCTACTGGAGGAGTCAAAAAAGATGTTTGAAGACACAAAGCGAATAAGACCGCAAACCAAACAGGGTCAACACCTAAACTAAAAACAGTTGGGGCAACCAGGGGAAGAACTATAAGCGTTATCTCAATCCAATCAAGAAAAAAACCCAAGACAAATGTTAACAGCAAAATACAAATTACGACACCCGTCGCACCAAACGGAAGATCAATTATTAAATTTCTAATTACGTCGTCCCCACCAACACCACGTAAAACTGATGCAAATACGGTTGCTCCTAGAAAAATACCAAATATAAATGCAATCGTTCGGCTCGTTTGATGAAGCGCTGCAGATACAACCATTATATTCAACTGCTTGTTAAGCCCTGCGAGAACTAGAGCACCAGCAGCTCCAATAGCCGATGCCTCGGTTGTAGTGGCAATACCGGAGACAATTGAACCAAGAACGCCAAATATTAAAGCGAGGGCTGGTAAAGCGGCCCGTAAAAAACCAATTAAATAACGAATTGAAAAATTTCTAACGGTGTCTTGCGATGGGGCAAAGCTAGGTCTTAAATATGCAGAGGTTACAATATAGAGTATATATCCAAAAGCCAGAAGTAACCCCGGGACAACTGCAGCCATAAAAAGCCGTCCAACAGAGGCCTCGGGTGTACCGAGTCTATCAGCAAGCAACACCAACATAATACTCGGTGGAATGATTACCCCTAAAACACCGACAGCTGAAGCCGTCCCTACCGCCAAACCCTTATTATAATTTTGAGAAAGCATAGGGCCGATAGAAAGCATTCCTAATAGCACCACAGAAGCGCCTACGATCCCGGTCGAAGCCGCCAAAAGAATTCCTACGATGACAACTGATACCGCATATCCTCCCTTCAGAGTGGAAAATAGGCCAGTAAGCGAGTGCATCAATTTCTCAGCAACTCCTGATCGATCAAGCATGATCCCCATAAAAATGAACATTGGCAACGCAACCAGCAATTCATTTGCAACCAACCCGTAAATTCTCGCATCTAAGGAACCAATAGTTCCTTGCCACGTAAACCAAATATCCGAATTGAAATACTCAACTAACAAGAATCCTATGATCGCAAACAAAAAACCGGCTGCAGATAGCGCCCACGCTACCGGTAAACCCATCAGCAGAAATAGGAAGAAGCATCCAAACATCGAACTTACAAGAACTTGCTCACTAATCATATAGTTAACCGATAAATCAGAAATAATATTACTATTTTTTTGGTTTTCCGAGCACTAAAGCGATATCTTTTATAAGTCGAGAAACCAATGAGAGCATCAACAACAGGATAGAGAATGGAATAATACTTTTAAGAATAAACCTATATGGCAACCCATCGGGAGCCATAGACGATTCACCTTTAACAAATGAATTCCAAGCGTACTGTACAAGAGTTTCAGTCATAAAAACTAAAAGAGGAATTACCAAAACGCTAATTAATAAAAATTCAATTAAAGCTACGCATCTAACGGGGAGCTTCTCTGACAAA
This sequence comes from Marinobacter sp. SBS5, assembly GCF_048285575.1. Lineage (NCBI taxonomy): Bacteria > Pseudomonadati > Pseudomonadota > Gammaproteobacteria > Pseudomonadales > Marinobacteraceae > Marinobacter > Marinobacter sp. SBS5. Next base: position 41,518 of record NZ_JBLWAZ010000009.1, read on the forward strand.
AAATCTACGCGCACATGATCGTCTGTAACAACAGCGTATGATAAAACTATCAACATGGTCGCTCCAAACAGGTGCCAAGATAACTCCAACATGGCAGCTGACCCGCTATTAAACAAATAACGACTAAAAACATTAAATAATACGACGAGCAGAACCAGTAACCAAATCCATGACACCGCCTTCCCTATCAATACAACAAAACTATCTATATAGAAACTTATATACTCTAATTTTAACCCGCTTTTTAAATGGCCTTCCTTTTTTTTAACCACCCTGCCCCCAGATGTTTTAATAAAATATATAACCCTCACCAATATTAGGGAGAGCTCACCTACTCTCCCTAATACCTCAGATGTCAATATTTGTTAGGAAGATAACCTTGCTGAGACCATTTCTTATAGGACTCTGAAAACTCAACCTGACTTCGTAAAACACGCGCAAACGCCGCACTGTTTTCACTATTCTTCGACAGTACTTGGTCTGTTATCTCTTTCAATTTAGTCAAGTCATTTTCAGAAAGCTGAATTGGCGAAGCCCCAGCTTCAGTTATGGCCTTAATTGCCTTACCTTGCAAAAATTCGGTTTCAGAAAGGGTATAAAGTGTTGCTGCCTTACAAGACATTTCAATCAATCTTCTAGTGGGTACCGCCAACTCATTCCATTTGCCCTTATTTATCATGAGGTGAGTTGCAGTGCTCGGCTGGGCCCAATCTGGAACCATGTAGTATCTCGCAATCTCTGGAAAGCCAAACTTTAAGCCCACAAGAGGTTGGCCTAGTTTTGCAGCGTCCACCACACCACGTTCCAACGCCTGATAAGTCTCCGCTGCAGAAATTGAAGATACATTTACTCCAAGTTCAGAAAGAACATCTGCGCCAAAGCCTGCAATTCTGAAGTTCAGGTCCTTAAGATCCTCGATAGAACTGACAGGTGATGTAAACCACCCACCCAATTGAGGTCCGGTAACACCACAAAGAATTGGGTGTATATTTCTCTTACTATAAGCATCAACTAGCAGTTCTTCACCGCCGCCGCTATAATGCCAGGCGATATAGTCTATTGGACCCAAATAAAAAGGGATATATGAGAAAAGTGAAGCTTCAGGCATAGAACCCTGATCATATGCTGTATAAGTGAACCCTGCTGGATACGTTCCTTTTTCAACAGCACTGCTTACCTCAAATCCCGGTATGAGCTCACCCGGCTCATAGGTTCTCAAGGTAACGTGGCCATTCGAAATTTCGCTGAGCCATTTTGAAGCATGAACTATTGCATCAAGACCGGGAACTGTAGTGGGTGCGCCAGTAGGAACTTGCCACCGCACACGCTCAATCTCTTGAGATGACACGGGCGCTGCACCGCTACAAAAACCACTCAACAGTACTAACCTTAATGCCAACTTTTTGGCAGTCCCAGACTTAATTCTTTTTTGTATGTATTTTATGTTAATCATTTCTTTAACTCCTTTATTAGTTTTGTTAATTCAGCTTCTACCAAAAAAATTATAGGATTTCTGAAAGCCTTATCTCGTTCTTTCATATAATGTAACTACAGCTGCGCTACCAAGCCCTAAGTTATGCTGTAATCCAAATCGGGCATTGTCGACCTGACGAGCTCCAGCGTTCCCGCGCAATTGTTGAGTCAACTCAAAACACTGAGCCAGCCCAGTTGCGCCCAAAGGATGTCCTTTTGAAAGAAGACCACCGGAAGGATTTGTAACGAACGTTCCACCGTATGTGTTATCACCATCTTCAACTAAACGCTCACCCTCTCCTGGAGAACAAAGACCAAGAGCCTCATAGGTGATAAGTTCGTTTTGAGCAAAGCAATCGTGCAACTCAATTACGTCAATATCTTCAGGTGCCACTCCAGCTTGCTCATATACTTTTTCGGCCGCCAACTCCGTTAGGCCGGCTCCAACCAACTTAATCATGTCTGGACCTTCGAAAGTATCTTGCAAATCGGAAACCATCGCCTGCGACCTGATTCGAACAGTTGCATCTAACCCATGCTTCAACGCAAATCTTTCCGAAACCACGACAGCAGCTGAAGCTCCACAGGTTGGCGGACATGCCATCATTTTCGTCATTACGCCTGGCCAAATTGATTGAGCATGAAGCACTTCTTCTGTAGAAACTTTTTTCCGAAAAAGCGCCTGAGGATTGTTGAAAGCATGATCACTGGCTTTTGCGCGAATTCGAGCGAACGTTTCGAGCTTTGTTCCGTAAAGATCCATATGAGCCTTCCCTGCCCCGCCAAACAACTTTAACGTTACCGGCAAATCACGCTTATCGAAAAAGGCTTCATCAGCAATCATTTCAAATTTTTCTAAAGGAGAGGGTCGATCACTAAAGACTTGCTCAAGTGCGCCAGGTTTCATCTGTTCAAAGCCTAAAGCTAAGACACAGTCGGCAACACCGCTTTCTACAGCCTGTCGCGCTAAAAACAGGGCGGTTGATCCACTCGCACAGTTGTTATTTACATTGATAATGGGAATTCCGGTCATTCCAACACGGTAAACGGCTCGTTGCCCTGAAGTGCTGTCGCCGTAGACATACCCAACATAAGCCTGATCTAGATGCTTGAGTGAGAGTCCAGCGTCGTTTAATGCCAGCAAAAGTGCATCGGAGCCCATTCTGTCATACATTTCAGAGAAGCCCGGTTTCGCAAACGGCACAAGACTTGTACCAGCGATGAACGCCGCCATTTGAAAGCCTCCTATCAAAATAAATATTTCAAACTTATAAAAATACCGATCCTTAGTTATTAGCTAGCTACACTTTCCGCACTCAACCAATGCGAAAGCCGGTAAATTGTATTAGCTCTATCGAAGACATCTGACTCACCAAAGGCACCGATATCAAACCATTCTTTTAGCCACAAACGGATATTAGTTTCCTATTTCCAAATCATCCCCCCTCAAAAGGGGGGGGGCACGCTTTGCAAGGTAAATTCAATTAAGTCAATAAATTCGATCTTGCCAATTTCAAACTTAATTGTTATTTAGAGAAATTTATTCTCATCGTGAATTTACACTTTTACTTATTTATTATTATCAAAAACACTAGCACAATATATTATTTAAATATTAAAATTCATACTTTGACTTTCCAATAGATTTGCTAAACTCTACACTCCACCAAGTAAAATCCCCCGTTGGCAAGATACCAACGGGGGCAAAATGTCGATTTATATTCGGGATAAGACTTTATTCTATCCAAACATTTTCATATACGGCACGTCAGAAAACATACTGCACCATTCCTTGTAAACGAACTGCATCACCCTCCTCGCCACTTTGTGTTCTACGGCTGTGATAACCGGCCTCAACGCCATAGTTGATACGCTTAGCAGGTGACCAAATATAATTTAGGTAGATGCTTTCCGCTCTGTCGGTCGCTAGCGAAGACATTGCACCCTGGCCAACTGCATCGTCCAAGTCCACCGTTGCAATTCCATAGGCAACATTCACGTTTCCGGTACCAACCGAAATCGTCATACCAACAGTGCCGCCAATACCCTTAATTCCCTCTACAGAGCCGCTAGCGTCAATAAATCCGGCACCACTAGGTGACCCGTAAAGATAGCCCCCCAATCCATCACCATGAGTAAATGCGCCCCTAAGGGTAAATCTATCCGTCACCTTTGAAGCAGCCTCAAAATTTACCCCCCAGCCCAGAATACTTTCATCGCTATCACTAGCAGAATTGTAATATGCGATCTCTCTTAAAACCGTGGAGACGCCATAACTAATAGCGCCATAACGATCTCCATACCGAAAAGTTAAATCGGGATATCCATTCTTTAACTCATCATCAGTACTGGGGCTATTAGTCATATCAACATTGCTTCCGATGTTTCCGGGGTCCTCCAATGCTATGGATAATCCACCGCTCGTATATCGCAACTGTGCTTGGCGTGTAATGTTCCCCTGTCCAAACTGAGCAGTGAAATCAACAACCGGCGTAAAACCCAGGAAACCTCCAAAATTCGTCCATGTTTGCCCTGCAAGAACTCCATTCCATTCACCATATGCATGTCGCAGTCGGAACTGACCGCCTCCACCTCCGTAAAAATCGCCCTCGATAGTTGTGTTGAGCGTGCTTCCGGCGACGGGAGTGGAAGTCTTAAACCCTAATCGACTTTGAAAGGCGTGAAGATTAGCATGTCCCTCCGCCCCCTCCTGACTGTCGAGGGAAATTAGACGGTGGGTAACAGTAGGTCCAATATACCCGTCAACGTCATAAATCATGTCGAGCTTCGCATATCCATAAATGCTAGCCTTCATATCAGCCACATCTAGTTCAAAGGCAGATACCGAACATGTAGAAAACATAGTAATTGCTGCAAGGGCGCTAAGTTTATAGATATTGGTTTTTTTATAGTTCATTAATTGTTTCCTTTTTTAAATTATTGAAACCTACTTGCATCTCAAACTTAATTTGTAATGCTAAAACAATCGTAATGCACCCCTCTGATGGGCTCCCCTCTCAAAAGTGGGGGGGGGCTTGATGCATATATTCGGCTTTCAACGTATATGTCTAACATTTAGAAAATCTAGATCTGTACATTAATTTTTCAGGGCACCAAAAATTAATTCCCACTGCCGGAATAAATCGAATACCCACAAATTTAATTTCAACTTCAGGATATCAGTAGAACTGAGATAATGTCTTTTAGTCACGTAGCTTTTACTTATAGAAATACTGTCTTTATGGATTTTTGCAGGGAGCTAAAAATTTCGTTATTTAGAATGACTAGTAGCTCAATTCGCCAAAATAAAACCAGCCACATTCTGTTTAAATCACCCCAAGTTCTTTTTTATGAATTTTTGGATTTCACCCACAATACCGCTGCGGAACGCCAGAACGGTTAGCACAAAGGTGCCACCCAGGATGGGGTCTACCCAGTCACGTAGCGGGCCCTGCGACAACAGATACTCTATGTTCACCACAAAGGTGGCGCCCACCACCGGTCCGAGCAGCGTGCCCATACCTCCAACCAGTGTCATCAGAATAACTTCGCCCGACATATGCCAATGGGCATCGTTCAGTGACGCCAGCTGGAACACCACGGATTTCATGGAGCCGGCCAGACCCGCCAGCGCGGCGGAGATCACAAAGGCCAGGATCTTGTAGCGATCCACGTTGTAACCCAGCGAGACCGCCCGCGGTTCGTTCTGCTTGATGGCTTTCAGGATCTGCCCGTACGGGCTGCCGACAATGCGCTGCACCAGCAGGTAACAGGTGATAAACACCACCAGCACGAAGTAGTACATGTTGAGGTTGTCTTCGAGGTTAATCAGACCAAACAGCTCGCCCCGGGGGATGCCGTGCATGCCGTCTTCGCCGCCGGTGAATTCCGACTGCACAAAGAAGAAAAACACCAGCTGTGCCAGCGCCAGGGTCACCATGGCAAAGTATATGCCTTGCCGGCGGATCGACAGTAACGCAAAGGCCAGCCCCAACAGGGTGGCCATGGCGGTACCGGCAATAATCCCCATCTCCGTGGTCAGGCCGGAGAAATTACTGAGCAGGTAGCCCGTGGTGTAGCCTCCGGTGGCCAGGAAGGCGGCATGGCCGAAGGACAGCAAACCGGTAAACCCGAACAGCAGGTTAAAGGCCACCGCAAACAAGGCAAAACACAGGATCTTCATCAGGAAGACCGGGTACATCACGAAGGGCGCGGCCAGCAACAACAGCAGCAGAACGCCGTTCACCATCAGTTTCTTGCGGTCCTGGATCTTTTGCTGCTCGACAATGGCTTTGTGGATATCGGCAGGATTAACAGGCTGGTTCATCATTATGCCTCCTTACCGAACAGGCCAGTGGGTCGGATCATCAGCACCACCACCATCACGAGGAAGATAACGGCCGAGGACGCCGGCGGGTAAAAGGTTTTGGTGAGGCCTTCGATCACGCCCATCAGGATGCCCGTGATAATGGCCCCGCCAATGGAGCCCATGCCCCCGATCACCACCACCGCAAAGACCACTATGAGAATGTTGGACCCCATCACCGGAGTTATCGAATAAATGGGTGCCGCCAGCACACCGGCGAATGCCGCCAGCATGACGCCGAATCCGTAGGTCAGGCTCACCAGCAAGGGTACGTTAATGCCGAAGCCCTGCATCAGCTGCGAGTCTTCTGTGCCCGCCCTCAAGTAGGAACCCAGCTTGGTTTTCTCGATGATGAACCAGGTGCCGAAACACACCAGCAGGGCCACCACGATCACCCAGGCCCGGTAGTACGGCAGGAACATGAAACCCAAGTTGATGCCCCCTTTGAACATATCCGGCATGGAATAGCGCAACCCGGACACTCCGTAGATGTTGGTGAGGACGCCCTGGATGATCAGGGCCGCCCCGAAGGTGAGCAGCAGGCTGTAGATGTGATCCTGACCAGCAATGCGCCGGAGCAGGAAGTATTCAATCAACAAGCCGAAAGCGCCAACCAGGACTGGGGCCACAAACAGAGCTACCCAGTAATTGACGCCCAGCAGGTCAAACAGAACCACGGTGACCAGGGCACCGAGCATATACATGGCGCCATGGGCGAAGTTGATGATTTTCAACAGACCGAAGATAACCGCAAGGCCGAGGCTTAACAGGGCGTAAAAGGCACCGTTAATAATCCCGATCAGGAGCTGGCCGGACAGCACAGCAAGAGGAACGCCGAACACCATTGACATGCAACGGACTCCAAATCAGCTAATAAAAATGTATAGTCAAAAGTTATTCGAACCGACCGGCAAGGGCTCTTCAAACTCAATATTCAAGAGCCCATGTCGAAAAATTACCTGTTGTCGGTGACTAGAGGACAAACACTATTTGAAAGGGGACGGAACGCTTCCTCGGCAGGGATTGTGCGGACAATCTTATATAGATCCCATTCCCCTTGGGATTCCTCCGGGGTCTTAACCTGAGCCAAATACATATCATGGACCATACGACCGTCCTGACGAATCCTTCCGTTAGTTGCGAACATGTCGTTGATGGGGGTATTAATCATCTGAGTGCGAACGATCTGAGAGTCGTCGGAGCCCGTAGCTTCGACAGCATTAAGATAATGTATTGTGCTGGAGTAGATACCGGCATGAACCATTGTCGGACGCACACCTGTTTTTTCAAAGAATCGGTCTGCCCAAGCGCGAGCTTCCGGATTCATATCCCAATACCAACCTGTTGTGAGTTGGATCCCCTGAGCAGTCTCGACTCCAAGCGAGTGCACTTCTGTAAGAAAGAGCAGCAATGCTGCGAGTTTCTGGCCGGATTGAGTCAAGCCAAATTCGCCAGCGGTATTGATAGCGTTAATCGCGTCAGCTCCGGCGTTGGCTAGAGCGACCACATCTGCTCCTGAGGCCTGGGCTTGAAGGATGAATGAAGAAAAGTCTGGTGTAGGAAACGGATGGCGAAGGGTCTTTATAACTTCACCTCCACTCGCCTCGACGACACTTGAAACCGCCGCTTCAAGTTCATGGCCTCCACTATAGTCGACAGTCAAAATGAACCATGACTCTCCTCCTTCCTCTACGACAGCACGGGCAGTTCCAACAGCTAACGGATATGTATCGTATACATAATGAATATGGTTCAGAGAGCAATGCTCATTCGTGATACTTGATGCGATTGAGCCCGACACGATGCCTAATTTATTATTCTCTTTTATAACTTCAATGGCCGCTAGAGATACAGAAGAGGCTACAAATCCCGCTACCATATCCACGTCTTCATTCTCTAACCACCGGCGCACTGTGCTTGAAGCCACGTCGGGGCTATTACGATCATCAGCGCTAACGATTTGGATATCAGCCATGCCAACCTTGCCGCCGAAATCATCCACCGCCATCTCCAGTGCAGCAAGGCCATTTGGCCCAACCAAATCTCGGTAGGTACCGGACATATCAGCTAGATAGCCAATTTTCACAATATCGTCAGAAATTTCTGCTTTCGCATCGCTAACGATCACTGCGGACAAAATCATCGCCAAGAAAGACTTTTTCATATTTATCATTTTTATATCTCCAACTAGGTCGCTAATTGTATTGTGGTTTAAAACTAGTGAGTTACTGCACGCCAATATTCCAAACTTCTTTTCCTATTGTTGGCTTTCGCTATACACAGAGATAATGATCCAGCAATGCCCTTTTAGAACTCAGCTCATGTGAGCTAATCTCTTCCACAATCTGGCCGTACTCCAAAACGTAATGGCGATCTGCGAGGGACGCTGCAAAGTGAAAGTTCTGCTCAGCTAGAACGATTGTCAGGCCCTTTTTCTTCAAGGCCACCAACACCTCACCCAACGTTTCCACGATGACAGGCGCCAGCCCCTCGGTAATTTCGTCGAGCAACAGCATATTGGCACCGGTGCGCAGGATGCGCGCCATGGCCAGCATCTGCTGCTCACCGCCAGAGAGCTTCGTCCCCTGACTGAATCGGCGTTCGTAGAGGTTGGGGAACATGGTGTAGATTTCTTCCAGGCTCATGCCGCCGCTGCGCACCACCGGTGGCAGGGTCAGGTTTTCCTGGACGTTGAGTGACGAAAAAATGCCCCGATGTTCGGGGCAATACCCGACACCCAACCTGGCAATATGATGGGGAGCGCAGGACATGGTCTCCTCCCCGTTGATCATGATGGAGCCGGTGCGGCGGCCCACCATGTTCATGATCGCTTTGAGGGTCGTGGTGCGGCCGGCGCCATTGCGCCCCAGCAGGGTTACCAGTTCACCCCGGTGCACCACCATGTCGATGCCATGCAGGATATGGGACTCGCCGTAGAAGGCGTGCAGTCCGGAAACCCGCAGCTGTTCGTATTCCTTGTCCGGTCCGTGACTCATTGGGCGGCCTCCGCACTGGCGGGATTGGTCTCGGTCGCGCCTCGCTCGCCACTACCGTCGGATCCCATGTAAACCTCGCGCACAAGGGGATCGGCAGATACGGTTTCGTAGTCGCCTTCAGTCAGAACGGCCCCCTGGGCCAGCACGGTGATGCGGTCACACAGTTTGCTGACCACGCTCAGGTTATGCTCCACCATCAGCACGGTACGGCCCTTGGCCGCGCTGCGCACCAGTTCCACCACGCGATCCACATCCTCGCTGCCCATACCCTGGGTGGGTTCGTCGAGCAGCAGGATTTCCGGCTCCATCGCCAGCGTGGTCGCCAGCTCCAATGCCCGTTTGCGGCCGTAGGCCAGCTCCACGGTGGTGGTATTGGCAAAACTGGTCAGTCCCACCGCATCCAGCAATTCCATAGCGCGCTCATTGAGCTTGTTCAGACGGGCTCCGGATTGCCAGAAGCTGAAAGAGTTGCCCTCGAACGTCTGCAATGCGACGCGGATATTCTCGAGGGCAGTCATGTGCGGGAACACAGCGGAAATCTGGAAGGACCGAACCACACCCCTACGGGCGATGGCGGCGGATTTCAGAGAGGTGATGTCCTCTCCCTTATAAAGGATCTGCCCCCTGGTCGGGATCAGGAACTTGGTCAGGAGATTGAAAACCGTGGTCTTGCCGGCACCGTTAGGGCCAATTAAGGCATGAATATCGCCCTGCCGAATTTGTAGATCGACATGATCAACGGCCTGAAATCCCCTAAACTTCTTTACGAGGCCTCGGGTTTGCAATACATATGGATTACTCATTTCTTGCCTACTATTTTTGTTTTTGAACTTTGTCCAAAGTATCTTCATAAATCATATGACTCCCCCCCCAAAAGAAGGGGCCGCGTAAAGATTTTCCAATGGCCATCTACTTTGCCCACTCTTCATCGTGAATCTTGTAGCTTTCTGCCTCAGTCGAGAGTTTCGCCTCCCAACACAAGAAGTGTGAGTGGCTGTATCGTCCTGTCGATGATCGGCACCTCCACGTTGTCGTCGCGGAAGAACTCGCCCCAACTGATGAGGTTCTTGGTGGTGGTCAGGATGATCGACCGGTATTCGTAAAGGCTATCGATCAACTGGAGCAAGTTGTAGCGGGCCTGCTGGGTTGACCTGCCCACACCTGACGGGCTGATAAACACCAGGTTTTCCGTTCGTCGTGGAACTGCTAATCCAGCAAGGAAAGTAGCTGGCTCTGTGGCCTGGGGGCTACAGCCACTCCGAGGCGGATGGGTTCTACCCCGTTACTGCGGACATTCCTAAAAAGAGGCACACTGTGCCAAAGGAGTATTCATATTCAGACGCAGAAGATATAGCCCAGAGTTCAAACGCGAAGCCATCGCTTTAACCCGTCAGCCCGGTGTGAGCTGTCGCCAGATTGCCCTAGAGGTTGGTATTAATCCCAACCTGCTGTCTCGGTGGCGCAGAGAAGCGGATGAGGAGACAGACAAGGCCTTCAAGGGCTCTGGTTCTCCCAGAGACGAGGAGGTTGCCCGTCTCAAACGAGAATTGGTTCGCGTGAAGAAGGAGCGTGATTTTTTGCGCGAAGCGGCGGTGTTCTTCGCAAAGGAGTCGCCCTGAGGTATCAGGCGATTCAACGTTGTCGCAGCCATTTCCCAATACGTATTATGTGCCCACGCAGGAAGGAAAGCTCTTTCTGTGCGTGGTTCTCGACCTATACAGCAAGCTGATCGTTGGTTGGCCCATGCATTACCGGCAGGATCGGCATATGGTGATCAGAGCCGTTGAGATGGCCGTTTGGCAGCGCCAGGGGAAAGTCCCGGTGGTATTGCATTCAGATCGAGGCAGTCAATTTACCAGTGGTGACTACCAGCGATATCTTGGTAGCAACCGTTTGGTAAGCAGCATGAGTGCGGTCGGTCATTGTGGCGATAATGCTGCCTGCGAGGGATTCTTCGGGATGCTCAAGCGGGAGCGAATTCACCACCGGCATTACCGCACTCAGAACGAAGCGCGAGCTGATGTATTCGACTACATTGAGCGGTTCCATAATCCCAGGATGCGACGTAGAGTTGCCGTTCAGGATCGGAAGTTGTCAGCCGTTTTAAAACCGTCCGTGGAAATGGGGTAGAACCCCTCTGACCTTTCGCGTCTAAGATTCTGATATCAATCAGAGAGATTGGATTTGTTATACAAACCTAGCGGTCCCAAAATATTGTCATTGTGCTCACCCAAATCAGGTATACTACCAACCACCTGCTTAGTGAGACTAAACTTAGGTGCGGGTGCAGGCTGCAGCACTCCGTCAATACGAATGAAGCTTTCACGCGCCTGATTATGAGGATGATTTGCAGCCTCAGAAAAATTCAAAATCGGAGCGAAACAAGCGTCTGTTCCCTCCAAAAGCGAACAACATTCAGCCTGCGTACGGGAGCCAAAAAACGCTGACATCTTCGTCTTCGCTATCTGCCAGCAACTCTTATCGTATTGGTCTACAAAGTCTGGATCATCGCTAAAACCACAAATAGAAACTAGCTTTTGGTAAAAATTAGGCTCTAATGCTTGAACGGTAACAAAGCGATCATCGGCACACCGATAAGTGCTGCACCACGGAGCCGCACCACTGAAAAAGTCATTACGGTCGCCATCACTAATGACTCCTTGTTCCCTCAAACTGGCCAGAAGCATCATGTTATAAATTACACCATCAGAAATAGCCGCATCAATCACTTGACCTTGGCCAGTTTTATTGACATGAAACAGTGCAGATAGGATACCGAGCGCCAAAGACATGCTCCCTCCCCCCACATCACCCTGCAAAGTTGGCGTCGGGAACGGAATATCCCCTGGCAAACCGCCGTAAAAAAGAGCTCCTGTGATGGCAGAAAAGTTCAGGTCATGACCGGCCGAAGGCGCTAGCGGTCCCGTCTGTCCCCATCCAGTCATCCGACCGTAGATTAGTTTTGGATTTTTTTCGAGGCATACCTCTGGTCCAATCCCCAATCTCTCCATAACGCCAGGGCGGAAACCCTCCACGAGCACATCAGCCTTTGCAACTAAACTCAAAGCAGCCTCAACATCACTACATTTGCTGAGGTTTAGTGTGATTGACTTCTTACCTCGTTTAAAAAATGCAGCCTTTCCCATCAAAGTGGGATCAACTGTTGCAGCGTTTGAATTCATCACTTTGCGTTCAATTAGCACAACTTGGGCTCCCAAGTCAGCTAACAGCATACCCACTATCGGCGCTGGACCAATCCCTGCAAACTCTACAACTTTGACTCCCTCAAGAGGCCCCATAAAAACTCCTAATATTCCGAGATGCTTTCGATCGAAATGGCATTTAATTCAGCAGTATTACTTTACTCTCGCGGCCCAAAATACTAACCAAAAATAAACAACCTTCCCCCCCTCGAAAGGGCGGGACAGGGAGGGAAGGTTAATTTATCAGTTTTAGACTATGCGCCCTTTTTAAGGCTTGAGTTCGGCTGGAAACGCCCAATTTACTGTATAGGTTTTTTAGGTGCCATTTGACAGTACCCTCGGATATTCCTAATAGGTTCGCAACTTCCTTATTAAATAGACCATCCCCAATTAGTTCCAGAATCTCACGCTCCCTTTCAGTAACCTCTGATGCACTCAAGAGTTCGAGATCAGAAATGTCAGATGGTAACGAGTCAGATTCAAGGTCTTTTTCAAAATTGCCTAACAATTTTGGTGCAGGTTCCATATTGTTTACTAAGCCTTCAATATAAGGCATCAACCGCATTTCGTGTGCGTCTAAACTTGAAGCAATATTTTTTAGAAGACACTGCCCACCTTGAAGTTCATCTGCAAAGGTTCTAAACATGCCTTGCGCTTGACCTAGTGCGAGTGCTGGAATTAAGCTTTTCTTAGCCGCCTTGGTTTGGCCAATTTTCCACTCTCCAAGCGCAGCCAGCATTCTGAATTTAGCACTACGATAAAACGCACCCTGACGGTCTAGAACAGTAATACGCTCATGCAACTCCTTTATAAAACCCTTGGATGGTTGATTAAGGAGTTCAATTCGTGCCTTCGATATTAGCCAATCATCATGTAGGAGTTCTTTAGCAATAACATCCGGATTCACGGTCTCAAGATACTGTTCAAAACGCCCTAGCTCTCTCGTTGCTGATACCCCATCACCCTCCCAAATATCAGACTGAATACGCTCTGCATAGCAGTGGCCCTCCAGTCGGACCCACCCTCTTTTCATGGCAACCTTTTCGAGCTTATCCAGTAATATCCAAGATTCTGCTTTTTCTCCGCGCAGCTTACTTATTCGAGCAAGAAGCGAATAAATGGTTTGTGCTGTTATCAATAGGCAGGCGTCCAAAGAGCCCGTCATTGCAGATGCCAATAATTCCTCCGCCTCCTCTATTTTGTTACGCTCATAGCAAAGCTCGGCCAAGCTCGCGATGGCTGTCACAGAAGCCATCGAACGCCGACCGGCGATTTTTTCAGAAATCGCTAAAGACTCTCCCAGCAATGCTTTAGCTCTATCTAAGCGTCCACGCCAGAACCAGGCCAAGCCTTCAAAACTTTTTCGGTATCCCTCACCGAAGTGAAGCTTATTGGTCATTCGAGCTGCTTGCCGCTGTACCTCAACTATCTCATCAAAACGCATTTGATGGAGATAAATATAGCCTAGGACATTGAAGACCACTTCGTACTCAAATCTATTGAGCTCACTAGGCGCTTCCATCAATGGCTCCGCAGAGCGCCTAGCGTCTTCCAATCGGTCCTCAAGTAGTCCAAGTAGCGATGACGTTGTCTGTATTTGTTTTTGCAAATCCTCTCTTCTTTCCATCAAATCAACATCATCACTTTTCTGCAAGTCAGACTCTATCTCATGAAGCAAGCCATGAATGGGAGGAAGCTCCATCATTAGCATCTGAGCCCGGACGATTGCCAAGCGTATGTCAATATTCTTGCTCAACTCATGCTCTGGTATTTGCTTTCCCCAATTGACCAGTGTGGCCGTTCGGCTTTTTTCTAGCATTTCCGATGCACAGCGTTCGATGAACGTTTTAGCAAGATCTGAATTACCAATGGCTAAAGCGTGACTCACTGCTTCAGACCACAACTCATGAGCGACGAACCAGTTGCAAGCAAGACGATGAAGGGCTAACACCTCCTTTTTACCTAACTGACCCAAACGTTCTCGAAGAAAATCAGAAAATAACCGATGAAACCGGAACCACTCATTATTGTCATCAAGCGAAAATATAAACAAATTCAACCGAGACAATTTCTCTAAAAAGGCATTCCCATCGCTTACCCCACCAACCACCTCGCATAGCGATACGTTGAAGCGCTCTAAAATTGAGCAGCGTACAAGGGCTTCCTCACAATCTGAAGGTAATAGTTCCACTAATACCTCATGGAGGTAGTTTTTAAGATCCTTCGATCCGCTTGCAAATTCATTAAGGAATTGTTTTGGTTCTTTGCGAAGCCTTGGTGACAAAGCCGCCATTTGCACGCCGGCAACCCATCCCTCGCTAACCTCGTAAAGCAATCTCGCGACGTTCTTAGGTAGATCCAACTCAACAACTTCGTTTAGAAACATCTCAAGCTCACTAAAATCCATTCGAAGATCAGAGACACCCAAGATTAACAATTGGTTTTCCAACTTCAGCTTAGATAGCCGTATGGGAATTTCGGATCTGGCTGCAATGATAATATGGAGATTTTCGGGTCGATTCTGTATCAGACGCAACATTAGCGAGTGAATTTCAGGATTAGTAATGCAGTGGTAGTCGTCTAATGTAAGTAGGATTTCCTCTCGAGAGGCCTCTAACTCGGCGAGCAAAATCGATTCAACAACTTCAATCGATGAAGATAGTTCAGAGTTAATCGCTAAAATAGATTCATTGCAGAAATTCGACTTCGTTATTGACAGTGAGGCGATGAGATATGATAAGAATCGTTTTTCTGAGTTGTCTTCTTCTGAGAGACTTAACCAAGCTATAAGCTTATCTTCACCTCGATACATGTCCGCCCATTGGCCAACGATTGTAGTCTTTCCATACCCTGCAGGCGCCTGGACTAGTGTCAAAGCATGCTTCATGATTGCCGGGGCAAGACTCTCCAGCCGTTTTCGGGAAAAGCGAGGCTGAGACCTCCTTGGCGGTGAAAGTTTGGTCGGAATCAACGGCAGGCGCCAATTCGAACTCAGATGATGTCGCATGCCTCTTAGATCTTGTTTTTGCCTCATTCCAGCCCACCAAATATAGCGCCTATTAAATTTACACGCTTATTATCGATTAAGCGCAAAATTGCCATGCCAATGATACAATCGTGTCCAGTAGTTTTATTCCACCGGAAGGGCTTGGCCAGTTTTTCGTTGTGAACCGTAATACACTTCTTAATCCCTGACTTCGATTCACCAACGCTAATTGAATTTCCTCGATAAAGTGCGCGCCGTTCCAGTTGACCAAACCACTTCTCAACCTCATTCAACCACGACGCGCTGGTTGGGGTGAAATGCACCTTGAACCGAGGATTCTTGGCGAGCCAGGCTTTGACCTCCAAGGTGTTGTGAGAAGAGTTGCTATCTAAGATGATACACAGCTGCAGATCCTGCGGAGCTTCCCAATCAATCTGTCTTAAAACATCTATAAATTCCAAGGCGTGATGACTCTGGGCGACACGGCCAATAACTTCGCCCGTCAAAATGTTGAAGTCCGCGTAAAGGCTTGTCGTGCTATGTTGCTTGTAATCGTACGGATGACGCTCAACTTGGCCTGGCTTGAGCTGTAGATTTGGGTGTGTTCGATCGAACGTCTGAATTTGGGTCTTTTCATCAACAATGAGGACCAGCGCATTGTCCGTCGGATTCAGATAAAGGCCGACAATGTCGCAAACTTTCTCGAGAAAATACGGATTATTCGTGATTTTAACGTAGTGAGCCGTTGCGGCTTCAAATTTAACGCATTCTTCAGCTAATGTACTTGCCAACACGCGCCCCCGGCATGTTCGTATGAGGCTGATACTCCAGTGCAAGGCTTGTATCGGACCCTGATGAACCGTGTGCTCATAAATTTTGACGTCTCCACGGTTCAGTTTTCGGTGCTGGCTCAGGCGCGGTGAATCATAAAACCCTTTAAAATCTCGCACACGGTAGCGCTTGCGCCACTTGAATACCATTTGAGTGTTAACCTGAAGCAAGCTGGATATCCCTGGGACCGTCTCGCATGCATTCCCTATGAAATGAAGACTGACACGATGAACTAGGCGTTTGATCAAAGTGCTGGCTCGGCACCTGCCATGGAGTTTCAATTGATCGTTTAGGGTCAGATTAAATGGAGCTATCGGCATGGGCACAATTGAATACTTCTCTTACTGACAGAAAAACTTCAATCATAGATGATATTAATCAGACGGCGCACTAAATCACCCTTTAGGGTTGAGGAACGACAATACAAAATTTTCAGTCTCAAATAATCCAATTGATCCATTGAGTCAACAGGTCGAAAAGCTTGAGTTGCCATGGCGGGACACTCTATATGCGCCCCGACATGGCCCATGCTAACCTTGTACTATTTAGAAAAAATATTTACTACAGCTGTAGCTTCCTCAACTCCGTAAATGCCGCCGCCATTTTCTTGAATGGCGATTTGAGCATTTTCGACTTGCCTTTTTCCAGCTTCGCCTCTCAATTGAGTCACTAGCTCATAAACTTGCCCTATTCCGGTTGCGCCAATCGGGTGCCCTTTGGATTCCAGACCGCCCGATGGATTGATGGGAATTCGGCCTCCTACAGTGAACTCGCCAGCTTCAGCAGCCCACCCAGCCCCACCATATGGCGCTAGCTGGAGATTCTCTGCCTGTATTATTTCCCCCATCGCAGTCGCATCGTGAACCTCGGCTACGTCAATATCGGTTGGAGCAACGCCAGACTTTTCATAAGCATCTTTAGCAGCTAAAGCAGTTAGGTGATTTTCAAAATCATCGAAACTTCGATCTGAGCTCGATCGCACAACACTGGCAAGCAGCCTAATGGCTCTTGAGCTGTCTCCCTTAAGCCTCTTTAGCCCCGCAGCGC
This sequence comes from Marinobacter sp. SBS5, assembly GCF_048285575.1. Classification (NCBI taxonomy): domain Bacteria; kingdom Pseudomonadati; phylum Pseudomonadota; class Gammaproteobacteria; order Pseudomonadales; family Marinobacteraceae; genus Marinobacter; species Marinobacter sp. SBS5. The sequence continues at coordinate 58,420 of NZ_JBLWAZ010000009.1, forward strand.
TACACAAAACCGCAGCCGCCGCGCCATCCGAAATAGGAGCGCACATCGGCAATGTAAGTGGGTAAGTAATAGGCGGTGCGGCCAAAACCTCCTCGATAGTATACGCAACCTGATACTGCGAGAGAGGATTATGAACAGAGTGTCGATGGTTTTTTGCGGATACGGCAGCGATTTGTCTTTGGGTCGTTCCGAATGTTTTCATATGGAACCGGGAGAACGCTGCATACACATCCATAAACATGGAATATGGTCTAGGGGACTGAGAGCCCTCCGGGCATTCGACTCCCTCCCCCATCTTTAAGAGGATGTCCCGGTTATCACTCACGGTTTCAACATCCCAAGCAGAGTCAAACGCCGAAAACATTTTTGCCTTATCAGGGCTGTTCATTTTCTCTACGCCCACAGCAATTGCGATGTCACAAGACCCGCTCCTAATAGCGTTCTCTGCCAAATGAAGGGCTGTGCTAGCAGATGCGCAAGCCCCCTCAAGGTTAAAGATAGGAATGCCCTCAAATCCCATCGACCGCAAAGCAACGTGACCAGGAATCATATGTTGATCATGCATTAAACCGATAACGCAAGAGGCGAAAAATGCTTGCTTTACATCAGCCTTGCTAGCTCCAGCATCAGTAAGCGCCTGCTCGATAGCCTCTCTCGCCAGTTCCTTATAACTATGATCAAAATGACGACCAAATTTTGTCATACCAACGCCGGCGACAAAAATATCTTCCATTATATTTCTCCGAGATTAGAACTTTTAAATCACAAATTTGACATTTATTGTCACTATGATTTATGACTTTTTTACCTTGCTATTACGAAATTTTCCGTTCACCTTTCCAGTATTTTTCACGCACTTTCCTGCGTAAAACCTTACCAACCACACTAGTAGGAAGCTGATCGACAATCATTAGAGATTTTGGCGCTTTGTATCCACCGATCAGACCTTTAACATGCGCAACTAATTCATCTTCGCCTACATCACAACCTTCGCGTAAAGTAACCTCAGCATGAACCGCCTCGCCCCACTCTTCATGCGGGATACCAACAACTGCCGACATTAAAATTGAAGGGTGGCTATTAAGTGCCGCTTCGACTTCATTAGCATAAACGTTAAAGCCACCTGAAATAATCATATCTTTTTTCCGGTCAACCAAGTAAATAAATCCTTCATCATCCATATAACCAAGGTCGCCCGACTTCCAAAATCCGTCCTTAAACTCAGCCCCAGTTTGCTCAGGAGCATTTAAATATCCGAGACATATACTTCGGGAACGTACCCAAATCTCACCGGTTTCTCCCTTCTGGACCTTCTCACCTTTTTCGTTCACGATTATGCATTCAACGCCAGGGGTCGGCTGCCCAGCTGAACTAAGCCTAACCTCATCTTCTTCTCTATTAATCAAATGCTGACTCGTCCCCATGTTCGACGCAAAACCAAAATGTTCGGTAGAGCCATAACACTGAACAAAAATATTCCCAAGTTTTTCTTGCAACTGTTTAAGCTTTCCGGGACTCATAGGCGCAGCGCCATAGATCACGAACCTCAGAGAACTCAAATCTGAATCGATCTCAAGCATACGATAAAGTATCGTGGGAACAAGAAACGTGAGCGTCGCTTTTTCTTTTTCAATGTTTTTGCAGTATAGATTCAAGTCAGCTTCATTTTGTGTAATGGTGCAACCACCAGAATACAACGTTGGCAAAAATAACATACCACTCCCGTGACTTATTGGTGCAATATGAATGCATCTGGGATTTCTGATCCATGCATCCTTATCTTGCAAGGCAAATGCCGTGTCACGGCAGCTAAGCCAGTTATCAATGCTGTACATTGCTGGTTTACCCTTACCTGTTGTACCTCCTGTAAACCGAATTATTGCGCAATGTTCTCTGTCATCAACGACTATATCTGGATTATGATCCGACGCCTTGTTGACCAAATCCCAGAAATAGAAAACACCATCAAGACTTTCTTTAGGCTCATCCATTACAATCACAGTAACGTCTCTATCCCGTAGCATCTTGTAATGAGAGTCGAGGAGCTCATTTTCAATAAATGCCACTTTGGCACCAGAAGCTTCAACTTGCCAAGTATGTTCTTCCAAGGAATCTCTAAAGTTTGTAAAAGCTCCGGTCACACAACCTTTAAAAATAGTAGGAGCATGAAGTAACGAAAGATTGTCGTTATCCAAAATATTAACAAACCTATCACCAGCACCGAGCCCTAAAGACGTCATCATGTTTACAATTCTGTTAGTCAGTGCATGAAACTCTGCGAAGCTGTAGCGCCTATTACGCTCAATATTTACAATAGCTTCACATTCACCATATCGATTTGCCAAATTTTCCATGTGATTACTGAAATTAATTTTCATAAATTCCTCGCTTGTTAGGACTTATTTTTATATAAGCTATGGTCTCAGGTCATTATTTAATCGAAACAGTAAAATAACTATTTTTCAACTAAAATTGAGCGAAACTCTATAGCGTCAGAAGACTCGTTTTTCTGAATCTTTACTTCTCCCGAATTGACCAGAAAAACTAAGTGCGCAAATGTTTCCTCAAGTGCGAGGCAGCGACCGAAGCCTTTCACCGCGCCCCAACCTACAAAAGATAACAATTCATCTGTAGTTAACCATTGATCAAGCTTTCGAATTAACGTTCTTAACAGGTTGTGATGATGCTCTAAAATCTCGTCAACCCTAGCTATTGCATTGAAAAATATCCTTTCATGCGCTGGTAAAACTAAATAATCTGGGTTAACCCATGACTTTAGATCAGTTAAGCTTTCGAGCCAATTTTTGATAGGATTGTCATTTAAGCTTATTATATCCGTACCTACATGAGGCGTTATGCCTGGAAGCACTTGGTCCCCAGAGATAAATATTCCTAGCTTGTCGTTTTTAAGACATATATGCTCAACGGAATGACCAGATCCGGACCAAATATCCCAATCATTTTCGCCTATAATTATAGATTCGCCTTTTTCAATTATTTTTACTTTCTCTGGGAGAAGACCATAAAGGTTATCCATTACTCTTGCGTATTTCATTAACTCAGGTATTTCTGTATTCGAAACCCCCAAAGTTCTATAGAAAAAGTCATCCTTTTCATGGTCACTGGATAACCTGCTAAACTCGTCACGCCTGGCTTTGGAAATTTCATTCTCGGAGGCATAGACTGGTACTTGGAAATGTTGCTGAATCCAGCCGGAGAGGCCAATATGGTCAGGATGACAGTGTGTAACCAACAATCCAGTGAGCTTTTTTGGCTCAGGTAGTTTTTGTACTATTTCTTCCCAAATTTCCCGATTAGCATCCGAACTTGGGCCACTATCAATGGCAAACCAACCGCCTTTATCTTTAATCAGATAGATATTTATATGGTCAAGCTTTGAGGGAATTGTAAGCCTCGTCCAGAGCAGACCAGCACTGATAGAAACCAGCTCTCCAAATTTAGGAGGAGCTATATTTATTATGTTTCCCTGAGCAACGCTTCTATTGGTGGTATGCACAATTTATCCCTCAACGAACTGTTAAATTTTATTTAATTAATTTAAAAAGAGCCCCCCATTTTGGAGGGCTAAAGGGACACATCCTTTTACCGCTATTTCGCCTGCATAACTGTTGCAGCATCAAGACGGATATAGCGACCATTCATATATCCGTTTTCAACTAGAAATACGCATGCTGAAGCAAACTCATCAACATTACCCATCCGTTTGGGTGCTTCGCACATTTCGATCAAGGCATTTTTCACCTTTGAATCCAGCGCATCTACCATCGGAGTTGCGAATAACCCTGGGGCAATTGAATTGACGCGAATACCGATTGAACCTAGTTCACGTGCTGCTGGAATATTGATTCCGTTAACCCCGGACTTGGAAGCGCCATAAGCGCACTGTCCAAGCTGTCCCTCCCAAGCAGCGCCCGATGAAACGTTAATAATGACGCCCCGTTCACCATTTTGATCCGGTTCATTCAGTGCCATCTTTTCTGCACACTTAGCCATTACTGTATATAGGCCCACTAGATTGACGTTTATTACATTTCTAAAATTATTGATCGAGCCCGCAATTCCATTTTTATCGAGAATCTTTTTTGGGGCTACAATCCCCGCCGCATTTATGTCCACATGGATTGCGCCAAATTTTTGGATCGTTGCGCTAATCGCGGCATCCACATCGTTCTCTTCGGTGACATCAGTGGCTATAAAAATCGCGTTTTCATCACCGAGCTCTTCTACAGCACTCAGTCCGGCTTCTCGGTTCATATCTAGTAAAGCGACCTTTGCCTTTTTCTTTTTCACAAGATAGCGCGCAGTTGCTAGCCCTAGACCCGATGCACCTCCGCTAATCACAACTACTTTATTTTCCAAATTCATGATCTACTCCTGTTTGAATATTTGAGACCTAAATGTGACTTAGTAACCTTTGAATTGAGGCCTTCGCTTTTCACTAAATGCATTAAGGCCTTCCATAGCGTCATATGAACGCATGTGGCGTCGGAAGAGTACCTGTTCATGCTCCAAGGCATCGTGAAGAGCCTTGCTGCCTGTTTCATTCGCCACAGTTTTCATACGTTGAAGCGCAATTGGGCTTTTCTCTGCGATTAACTCTGCAATCCTTTGTGTTTCAGCTCGCAGGGAATTAAGATCCACCACTTGATTCACAAATCCGTAAATTTTCATTTCTTCTGCAGAAAGCGTGCTACCGGTGAAAAGCAGAAATTTCGCTACGTTAAGAGGAATGATTCTTGGTAAAACTGCTGCGCCGCCAGCTCCAGGGTATACGCCGTAGTTGGCGTGCGCGTCTCCGATTCTTGCGCTATCAGCCGCAACCACGATGTCCGCACACATGGCGGTTTCAAGGCCTCCAGCCATCGTGATGCCGTTCAAGGCCGCGATTACCGGCTTAGGGAAGTCACGAAGTACATTCAAAACGCGCCCAGTCAATCGATCGATAAAATCCGCTTCTCCGGGTTGTAAGCGAGCAGAATTAAGGATCTCTTTCAGATCTGCTCCGGCGCAAAAGGCTCTCCCCTTTCCAGTCAAAACAATGACTTTTACGGCATCATCATTAGCGATCCTGGGCAAAATCTCTTCAAACTCATCCAGCATCTGCAGATTGATCGCATTCATTTCATTCGGGCGGTTTAGATTAATCCACCCAACGGGTCCAGATTGCTCATAAAGTAAGGCACTGTTCGTCATTTGATTACCTCGCCAAGTCATCTTGTTTTGGTGGCTTTTTAACTGAAGGCCGGTACACCAGTTAGTGATCGGGCGATTAACAGCTTTTGGATTTCAGTCGTTCCATCTGGAATAGGGCCAATTATTGCCTCCCTCGCTAGTCGCTCTACGATGAACTCTTTAGTAACACCATTACCGCCGTGGATCTGAACCGCATCTCGACAGGCTTTTACCGCGATTTCTGTGCTAAACCACTTTGCCATCGCACACTCTTTGTCACACCGCAAACCTTGATCAATCATTTCTGCTGCCCTGAGCGTAAGTAATCGAGCGGCATCAATCTGCGTAGCCATGTTGGCAATTTTCTCTGCAATCAGCTGATGACCTGCAATCAATTTCCCATGTTGAGATCGGGTTTGACTGTATTTAATTGACTCTTCCATCGCCCGTCTTGCAATCGAATAGCCCCACGCGGCCATGTGACACCGGGCACGCTCAAAGGTTACTAGCGTGTTCTTTAATCCCTGCCCGATCTCCCCGACAGTGTTCTCGACGGGTACGCGTACATCCGCGAGGAAAATTTGAGAGGTTGATTGTCCGTTCAACGCCATTTTAGGAATGCCACGCACTTCGAGGCCCGGTGTATCTGCCTCGATAAGGATGTGTGTCAATTCGCCTTCGCCGGTCTTACAGGTGCATACGAAGATATCCATATGCTCTCCATTGGAAATCCACGTTTTCTCTCCATTAATGACCCAATAATCCCCATCACGGACTGCACGCGTCTTTGCAGCAGCAACGTCCGAACCGACGTCAGGCTCAGATATCCCCATGCTTATGAAAACTTCACCAGAGAGCAGTCCAGGGACATATTTTTCCTTCACGGAATCAGAAGCATTTCTGATTAACATGTCTGCGCCGGAAACATTGATAAGGATTGGTAGCGCCAGATCGATTGCACTGACACCAACCTCCTCCCACAAGCGCAAATGTGTGACCCAATCCATCTCTAAGCCCCCCCACTGTTCTGGGAACGGCGCTCTGATCAGACCATATTCTGTCAACGTTTTGATGAAGCCCTTCATCATCTCTTTGGGAATAAACTTTTCACCGTGGGCTCTCAATTTTGGCTCAATCTCAGCGTCGAGAACCTTCCTCAAGCCGTCCGTGGCCATTCTTTGTTCTTCTGTCATCTGCATGGTCATAAAATCGCCTTTCTAACTAAGGGAGAGCTATCGTTGGCAGCTCGGGTTTGTTGGATATTTCTAACCGTATCTCAATCGTTTTGGCTTCACCCCCCTCAAAAGCGGGGGTAGGGCCAATGATCAATTTTCTAGATACTTAGTTTTCTAAGAGGCCTGTTATCAACAACGGTCGATTAGCCAGCTCGTGGGCGTTCCCAGGACATCCGGGGGTGCAGTAACTCTGCTACGGCAAGACAAAACTAGCAGAGGGCGCGGGAATTCCAGGCCTTATCAGCTTTGACAATCCCAATTGCTAGATAGCGTCATTTTTTGGTAGGCGTTTCTGGAACATATGAAACGACCGGAAGGGGCGGTCCCTGGCTTGGCCAGTGCAGGTATTCAGATGGTCACTAACCGTCAAACCATCGCGTTTATCGGCAGATCAGTGTCTTACACCTCAATTTTCATAACTTGCTTTTTGGCGGCCCTGGACTTGGCTATTATCAGGCTGGGAAGAGATCATCCGAGAAATTTTCCAGTGCCCTGCTGATCAACCTCGTTTTCGCCACAGGATTATTCGGTATTGGTCTCTCCTACCCGTTCTTCAGCTGGTATGTTCTGACGGTGACGGACCTCACTGCGGTAATCCCGGTACTCAGCAATGCTCTAACCCACCTGCTAGCCTTCTGTCCGACTATCATGGCACGGCTAATATTCTTTCTTGGCCAGACCGTGCCATTGCTACTTAACGCGGCAGACCAGAATACGAGAAAAAGCGAAGCCGCCGGTAGTGCTACAGCCTTGAGCACAATCGGCAATGTTGTTGGCTGCCTGCTGACGTCTTCGGTGCTGATGTACTTTCTTGGTGTGGGCTACTCCATCTTCTTTAATTGCGCAATTCTGGCCATCTGCGCTCTGTTGGTGATCAGTCCCGATCGATCTCCCATGAATTCCGCCCTGATTGGCGTTGCTGCTGAGGTGAATCACAAGAAGGTTTATCGGCTTTACCGGAAGGCAGGCCTGGCCGTCCGCAAACGCAAGCGCCGTAAAGGTGTGATGGTGGAACGACAGCCCCTGGTGTTGCCCGATGCACCGAATCATACGTGGTCCATGGACTTCGTGATGGATTCCTTGGCCAACGGGCGCAGGATCAAATGCCTGACTATCGTGGATGACTTCACCAAGGAATGCCTCGACATTCCCGTGGCCATGGGCATCTCGGGTGAACAGGTAGCCCGTACCCTGGATGGCATTGCGGCCTTCCGAGGCTACCCGAAAGCCGTTAGAACCGACCAAGGGCCGAAATTCACTGGCAAAGCACTCGATCAATGGACCTATCGTCATGGCGTTGAACTGAAGCTGATTCAGCCCGGAAAGCCGATGCAGAATGGTTACGTCGAGAGCTTTAACGGAAAATTCCGGGATGAGTGTCTGAATGAACACTGGTTCCGAGATCTCGCACACGCCCGGGAGAAGATCAGCAATTGGCGCTTGGACTACAGTGAGCAGCGTCCGCATTCATCCCTAGTGTATCAGACACCCCTGGAGTTTGCCTCCGCTCTCCGACTTGGCAAAACTGATTCAGCAGTAACGGACATTACTAGGAAGCAGTTGGATTAAAGACTGGGGGCAGGTCAGGCATTATCTATTCCCGCCCCCAACAAGATGCGTTCACCTCATCGCTGCCTATATTTGCTGACATCACTCTCATCACTCTACACACGCGAGGCAATTAAGGCAGGCTGTGCAAACGAGCGGAATTACCAATCGGGTGACGGCGCATACTTTTCGCCACGCTTTTGGTACTGAGATCCCGAAGTGATATCCGAACGGTTCAGGAGATCCGCGGCCACAGCGATATTCGCACGACTGAAATCTACACCCACGTTATTGGCGATCGACGAGCTGGAACAGTTAGTCCATTTGACCGTTTGCTAGGTTCTTGAAGAATGACCAAGCGCTCAACTAGGCAGACAGACCCGAGGATTACAGGCGCCATGAATGTTCGCTTTTGTTTAGCGACGGGAGGAGTCTGATCGAAGCCCGAGGGTGATCATCGACCGGGGCTGGCAGCGTTTGCGGCATCCAAAGGGACCAAATACAGAAGCTACGCACCTAAATTTCAATACTCTCAGCTATCTCCAGAGCATCCTCGACCTCGACACCAAGGTACCGCACGGTGCTCGACATATTCGTGTGTCCCAACAGCAACTGGACGGCTCGAAGATTCTTGGTCTTCTTGTAGATCAATGTCGCTTTGCTCCGTCTCATTGAATGGGTTGCGTAGACTGAAGGATCAAGTCCAATGCTGGTAATCCACTTTTTGACAAGACGGGCGTATTGGTGAGTAGTGATATGGTCGAACTTTCGCATCCGGCTCGGCCACAAATAATCCATACCTGCGAGTCCTCGCAGCTCGATCCATGCTTCGACCGATTCGCGCGTCTTTTTGGTTATCTCAAACTGAACAGGCTGACTGGTCTTCTGCTGGATGACTTGCGCCCGGTCCAGAACCTCACCGTTTCTGGAAATATCTCGAACCAATAGCTTTACCAGATCGCAGGATCGGAGTTTGCAGTCAATTGCCATGTTGAACATCGCCAGTTCGCGGATGTTCTTTGCTATCTCTAACCGAATACGGATAGCCCATATTTGTTCGAGTTTGAGCGGCAGCTTCTGGCCGACGAGCTTCCCTTTGTTCCAGGGAACTTTGCTGGTAGGAAACGTCATGACGTGGCCCTCTTCGGAGGGTAAGGGTCTTTAAGTATGGTTCAGAAAATTGTTCCCTGCTGGCCAGCCTGGTCGCAAAGCGAACGTTCAGATTGAAAGAGACCGTCGTCAAGAGTAGCTATTCAACCAGGCATCCTTGTCACCCGGTTCGGGCAACATCTCACCGCCCTCCATGCTCCAACTGGTAGGAAAACCGATCAACCATACCGATACTTCAGCAGCCGGAAAATCGGCGGCACTGGAATGCTGGTGCGATTAGCACCTCATCATTGACATTTCCTTGTTCCTTTTGTAGAACGTTCTATAAATAGAACATTGGAGGTGGTTTACATGGATCAGCATTCTCTCGAAACCCTGGGGCGACACCTTCAGTCCCTTCGGGTAGCTCGCGGATGGTCGCTCTCGGGGCTTGCCGCCGCTGCAGGTGTTGCCAAGTCGAATCTTTCCCGCCTGGAACAGGGAAATGGGAATCCGACCCTGGATACCATCTGGCGACTGGCGGTTCAGCTTAATATCCCCTTCGGCAGCCTGGTTGCCCCGATCCGTGTGCCGGTTGGTGAAGAAGGAGTTCAGGTCCGGCTTGTGGATCAGGGGGGAGACAATCCCCGGGTAGACGCTTACTGGATGTCCTGTGCTCCCAACACCACGCGCATGGCGGAGGGCCATACGCCGGGAGCGGTGGAGTCCGTTACCGTTATCAGTGGTCAGTTGGAAGTTGGTGTCACCGGCCAAAGCCGGCATTTGCGGGCCGGCGAGAGCCACACCTTTGATGCTGAGCAGCCTCACGTTTATCGCACCCGGGAAGCCTGGGCCACGTTATTGGTCACCATCGTGTATCAGAAAGAAGGTGAGGAATCATGAGCGATCAGGTAATTAGCGCGGGCGGGCGCGCCTGGGTGAGTGGGGTACGGGATGCGATTCCGCTGCTCGGTGGCTACATTCCGGTGGCGATTTCATTTGGCCTGATCGCCAATCAGGCCGGTTTCAGCAGTTGGGAGACCATCTTCATCTCTTTGGTCATCTATGCCGGGGCCTCCCAGTTTCTGTTTGTTAGCATGGTGGCCTCGGGAGCCCCGTTGTGGCTTGTGGTGGTGATGACGCTGCTGATTAATGCCCGACATCTGGTGTATGCCCCGAACCTGGCCCCCTGGCTCACCGGGAACCGGTGGTGGTTCTGGTTGATGCACGGGCTGACGGATCAGGTCTTCGCTCTGGCGCACACCCGCCTGCCGGCGTTGCCACCCTCGGAACGCCTGGGGTGGTTCACTGGCGCCATGTTGCTGGCCTGGTTCAGTTGGGTAGGGGGCACGGCCCTAGGAGCTTTTGTGGGGCAGGAGCTGACCGGGCGCTGGCCATTACTGAATGACGTTATGCCCTTCGCGCTACCGGCCCTGTTTGTGGTTCTATTGGCCCCGAGATTCACTTCCTGGTTATGGGCTGCAGCGCTCGGGTGTGCCATTGTCGTGGCGTTGTTGTTCGCGGCTAATGGCCTGCCCAATATGGCGATACCGGTTGCGGCGCTTCTGGGCGCGGCGGTGTTCTTTGTGATGCAATCCAATACACGGGCGGAGGTTTAACGCATGGCTGGTGAGCTGTGGGTTGCGGTGATGGTTGCCGCCGCGGGTACATTGTTAATGCGTTTGTTACCACTGGTGTGGATGCAGAGGCGTCTGGCTCGGGAAAACAGTCAGGGCGGTACAGCGGCCATGCCCAGGTGGCTCGGGGTGCTCGGCCCGGTGATGATTGCGGCCATGCTGGGGGCTTCGCTGGTCCCCACAGCCGGCACCCTAAATGCCTGGGTTGCAACGGCGGTAGGGGGAAGCGCAACTCTGCTGGTCTGGTGGAAAACAAAGTCCCTAGGGTGGCCGGTTGTCTCGGGCGTTGTGGTGTTTGGTGCGGTGCGGTTTCTCAATTTCGTTGTGCTTTAACTGATAAAGGATCCCGAGTGTGATGGCCAAGTGCTGGTGACGGAGGATATTCTGGGCCTGTTCTCTGACTACACGCCAAAATTCGCCCAGAAGTACGTCGATCTGAGCGCTCCAATCAAGGATGTGTTTGCGCTGTATGAGAGAGGTCAGAGCCGGCGAATTTCCCGCAGAGGAGCATTGCTTTGGGATCAAGAAGCAACCAACTTAGATTGTCTGGAGGGCTAAGTGGTGGTGTGTGAGCAATCGCGAAACAAAGGGAATGAGCCGAGCCTGGGCAAGCCTGCTACCTCTATCATGGTAGTCGACAAAAAACCGTTCGGCTAGAGCTAGCTCAGGCAGGGCATTGGACATGGTGAGGCTGACAACGAATACGGTATTTCTGCTATTTCAGAGCGGTATTTAGCTGTTCCGTTTACAATCACATATCCCCCCCCTGAGCCCTGGTGCAGTTTTCTCGGTCGACACCCCACGTCCACTGGCAATGCGAATGTCCGCTTTTGTTTATAAGCGTCTTAATCGCTCAGCAGTGAAATAGTCAAAGGTTAAGTTTGCCTTCTTCAGGAGTGAAAAATGACAACTCAACCGTCGTTGTTTGTTGGCCCAAAGATACGCTGATCGTTGAGTCCGAGACAATCATTGAGATTGCGGGTCTTCCATCGCGAGCCATGACGCCTTGCAGGTAATCCAGCTGTTTTCGATCATGAGTGCTTGGATTTGATGGACAGCCTCTTGGATGAGAATGCCATTCGCCCAGGTATGAGACGATCCCGCCAGTTCGACGACGACATTCATCGATATTTTCTTCTACACCGGCAGTTCCGCGCAAAAACTCCTTTGGTGTGGAAACGCTGTCCTCTGGTGCGGGCCTGGCCAGAACCACCGATATTGTTCTTATCTTCTGATCTATAAAGCCAACCAAAACACCACCGGTTTCATTGGGCAACTCATTCTCCCTGAGTCTGGACATATACCCTTCAATCGAGACATCCCACCATACAGTCCAACCCCCAACTTCCGCATGCGTGGGCTTGCAGGCCTGAATGTCATGAGCTCTGACAGAACCAGACATCCCATCGTGATCCCAGATCTTGATCTGGGCCTCCTCCTTTTCGGAATGCAGCCTAACCTGGCGAGCCAATATCGATGCATGGAGCGATATCAGTTCGTTAGACATCGACATAGTAATGTCCCGGCATCCAGCCCCCACCCATAGGTACCCCTTGTTCCCTTCCAAATGATGGGCGCCCCAGGGATCATTGGTCAGAATGGCCCGATAATATTGGGCCTCGAGTGACAAACTCCGGATGTACCCTGACTGGTCCTCCATGAGCAAAACCGAAGAACTACCTGAGGGGGTGATGAAGATTGTTGCTACGCGAGCAGACCTGTCCATACCAGACAAGTCCCGAGGGACCTCTACGGTCGTGGAGGCATCAATCATGAGGTCCTTGTCTTCAAGAAAGCCATGCAGCCACTGGAGGTCATCTGTAAGCTTTCTGACATGGGCATTCTTCATGCTGATCTCAGAACCACCCAAGGAGAACATTGAAGCGGCCTGCATGCTCATCATTTCAGATTTAGCCATACCCACACATGGTCCGAGGGCAATATGACGAGACAGGTTATGGGGTTCGATCGCATCATGATCGACGTATTCCCAGTCGCCCCAACTTTCCCTCACCCATATTGAAGCAACAGCGCTTCCCAAAGATCCAAGTCCAGAAATAACCCCGCTAAAATCGCATGGTGATTCAGCGATGCCCGAGTATTCCCTCACCTCCTGCTTCGACGGCATTAGCCTGATACCAACGGGTGTCAGAGGGTAACTTTCCAATCGATCCACATTCAGGGGCCCGGATTTTTCCATAATCACAGTGTTACGAAACCACTTATTTTCGCCGGGACTGCGCATCAGGGCGTCAAGGTCTTCACCGAGACGGCCAAGATGTTTATCAATAGCGAAGCCGTAAACGTCTGTTCGCTCGGTCTTGCCGTCACGTTCGAGGGAGATACCCAGCACTAGAAGTATCTTATTGGTCTGATCGGCCGGCCAGTCAAAGCTTTGCCCCTCAGGAACAAGATCCTGAATCGCCTCACGGAGCGATCCGGAAATACTGGCGCCCCGAGACTCGAGTTTTTGAAGCAGATCCCCAAGGTGCCTCGGATGTTCCTCGATACGGCCGTGAGTAATGGGAGGCAAGATGATCGTAATCGGTATCCATTGTTTGCCCCGGTAACTCGGATGCGATTTACGATCGACAACCCGGGCTTGGTACAAGAATCTTCCGCGACAAGCGAATGGTGGCTGGTCGAAAACGATACTATAGCCGGTGTCAGTGAGTCTCTCGAAATAATTCTCGGGCAATACAAACTGATCCGCAGGTTCGAAAAACAGCTGCTCAAGAGGTTGGTTTGCTTGATGCAGATTTTCGCAGGCGGTTTCCCTAAGCCACCATAGGGCCCGAGCCAGAAATGACTGTGGACTCCATGTCCGCTCCACAGATGACCAGGGCTCAACATAGAGACACAGGGAGCGTGGAGAATTTGGCTCCACATGGTTTTGATGCATGGTCACCGGGAAATCAGATCGAAGCGCCCTGACCTCCCATGGGAAACCAAGATTGGGGTTTAAGACAATCGCCAGGCGTTCGATGCGACGTATGCCAACAGGGTTATCAGCGTCAAAGGTTCCATCGCCGGCATCGACCACAAGCGCATAAGAATCCTTCGAAATCCGCCGAAATTCAACAATGTCGAAATCTGAATGGTCGCTGCAAGCGTCGGCCAGATCACGCAATGGCTCCGGAAGATTCAAGGTGACCGACGCTCCGAGTGACTCTCCGTAGTCAATATATTCAATCGTCATTGCCAGCCCTGGGTGGAGCAGATGATGCGACTGACACTGTTGCGGCAGCGACAACGACCTTGCTAAAGCCAGACCTGGACACTTTAAACTCAAGAGGCTGCGGCTTATTTCGAGTCGGCTCCTCCCCGGTGCACTTGAAGATACCATCTGACCCTAAAATGCTCTTGTACTCACGCTTGGCCCGAATGCAGGGGGGATCGTTGTCATCATTGACAACAGGCTTGCTGCTGGAAACGATGAAGGCATTCGCGTTTGCCTGCGCTAAGGCAGAGCGGGCATCTTCGGAAACCTCAGCATCATTGCCGTTTTCAGACCAGCTGTCATGCGAAAGGGAGCGCCATGAGCAGTGGTGAGGGGCAAGTAGCAGGTCATATTGCAGGTCGTCTTTCGAGTACTCTCGCCAGAGTCGCTCCCAAATGCAGACACCAGAGTCACCACCAATCAGGAATCGGCTGGAATACAAGCCGGAACTGGACTCCTTAATGCTGAAATTGATAACAACACTGGAGTCGTTTTTCGACAGCTCTTCCTCCACATCCTCTTTTTGCTCTCGGAACGGCGCGAGTAAGCGTGATTCCAGCAAGTTTGAGCTAATGCCGTTTATGCCTCGAATGACCTCCCCCTGCCTGACGAGGATGCGCTCGAGGCCATCTGTCTTGCCGTTCTTGTCCTGCCCAAGGATAAGGATTTTATCGCCATCAGGAACGATGAATCCGCTGTCCCGGTTTGCCTGGACGCGACGGCGGGCTTCCTTCGCGAAAGCCTTGGCATCGTCGCACAGGGGCATTTTTTTCGAAGCACGTCGGAAAATCATCGGGGACGACCAAAGCTCCCGAATGATGATTCTTTTCTTGGACTGGTCTTTATCGTCGTCGGGATAGTCATCAACTGAATCAAGCCAGAAATGCTCCCTGAGACCAAGGCAATGGTCCTCATCCGGGTGTGAGAGAAGCATCGCATCGACAAACGGCCGCCCCTGGTGATCAGTCTTAATTCGCTTGCGAAGTTCAGAAGCAACGTCAGGCGTCGTGTCTCCCGGATCATCGGCAGAACGCCTGATCCGACAGTCAATCAGAAGGCAGGTCTGGCGATCGTCCGCAAGCTGCAACAGGGTCATGTCACCATTATCAACAGGGAAAAATGTAACCTTTGAGTTCATGAAGCACAGTTCCTTTCGTCTATTGAGCGACGGCAACGGCGTTTACAACGAGCCTGTTACCTGCATTGCGAGCGGCAAGAAGAGCCAGGAGGGATGAAATGACAAGCACGACATAGACAGCAGGAACAATGTCACCAATAAGTTGAGGGTCTACCAGGGAGTCCCACAGAATTGTAAAAATCAGGAGAGCAAACAAACCCGAAAAGGTGTCGCGGTAAAGGAGAAAGCTTCTGTGCGATTGACGGACCTCATGGGTATCTCGAACAGGCTTGTATATGTCTCGATACCAGAGGGAGTTCCGATCACCCGCGGCGATCGCCTCATCAAAGACATGCGGCCAATGTGATGCAACGTCTTCATACACCACTCTCGAATCCCGCTTGCAGAGATGATGGACCCGTCCTCCGGGCATTTCATTCACGAAACGGGTGAAGACGAGCTTGTGCTTTATATCGTGTGGGAGCAGATGGGTGATAAAGACCAGAACAGCTAGGGTAATCACCCCAGCGACGCCTGTTAGAAGCCCCTCTTTTAATGTTGGCAAGGAGTTGAAACCATACTGAAACCCCAAACACACGAGGACGGCAGCACTTAATAGCGCGGCAATCGTAGTATTGTTCTGTTTCTTTAGATCTTTCTCCACCCCTGTGCCCTCTTTGTAACAACCACCTACGTGCCCTGTGGGCGATTACTGGCATATCAAGCTTCATTCCAGATATGGCTTCGATATGGTAGCCAGTGACTATCGGTTTCGGTCGCCGGCGGGTGGCCACCGGAGGGAAAAGAGGCCTCTTGGAGACCCGTTTCAGCCTCGCGATGAATCTCCCAGATTTCTGCCTCAACTATCCATGACAGTGATCAGCGCCCATTCTAAAAAACCGATCTACTTATCACTTGACCTATGGGTACCCGGGCAGTTGGCTGCGGACAGCGGGTTGATGCCACATGTATCAGCCTTTCGGTGGAAAAGGGTCATTCCCGTAGGAATCTCGTTCCCGTATCCGACCGTCTCTGCCGTGTATCAGAGCTTCGCTATTCTGTCGCCGGGCTATCTCTCTCGCCGCCTCAGCAGCCTCAGCTTGAGTGGAATGGTGAGAAGTGTCACGACTATTGCCCTCTCCTCTCACAGCCCATCCGTTTTCTCGCCTTACTACGTGCTGATTCTTACCAGACATATCGCCACCTAGGGTCGTTACGTTTGGTTGCATATTAACCGCATAATTTTACATCTGTCAATATGTGGGTATTTTTATAGCCATCGGGCACCATATATAGCGTTATTTTGAGTCGCGTTGATTAGTGGAACTCCACGCCTTCCAGAAAATGCGCTCCGTCGAACGTGAGCACATTCGTGTACACCTCCGTCGATTCGACACTTCGGTGACCGAGGAGTTGGCTCACAAACTTCAATGGCCGCCCATGCAGCAGGAGGTGTACCGCAAAGCTGTGCCGAAAGGTGTGGCAGCCAATCTTGAACGGCGGCTTTCCCTCCACCTGCTCGAACAGCCGATCGATGTTCGCACTGACCGCCTGGCGCGTGATCGGAAAGATCCGCTCGTCTTTCCGAAACTTCCCCATCCACAGATAGCTCTGGATCCGGGTCTGGAAGTCCCGGTCGAGGATCGGGATGAAGCGCTTGGGCGAGCGTTGCAGACTGCGTTTGCTCGGCCGCCCTGCCCCTTGCTTGAGCGTCTTGAGGACCACCCCGAAGTCGTAGCCGTCGTCGTGAAAACTCGCCGGCGTGATTGCCAGCACCTCGGAGATCCGGGCGCCGGTGCACCACATCAGATCCAGGATCAGCCGGTGCATGGGGTGGGTCTCGGCCTCCAGCAGCGTCAGCACCTCGGGTTTGAGCAGGTACTTCGGCATGGTGTCAAGGGTCTCCAGCAACAACGGACGCTTGTCGATGAGCCGGTCCCAATCGATGGTCACCTCGGTGATCGGGAACGAGACCAGCGGGCGCTCCTGAAAGCCGAGCGAGCGGGTGTTTGGAGACGGGCGCGGAAATGACCGCGCGCTGGTGATGGATTTTGACATTTCCCCTCCGGGGTTCTGTCAATTTCGGGGTGGAATTTCAGGCGCGGCCAAGCGCCCTCTTCCGGTCTCCTAAGTATGGCAACCAACGGGAAAACCGCAAGAAACAGGGGACGTTTGACGAACTACCGCAAACTGTCAAACTGATCAAAGTTTGATCAATCGACAAGTGTCGACCATACTTATTAGTCCGTTAATCGCTCGGGGACCACCACATGGCTCCGTCTCGCCTCATTAGCCAGCCTCCGCCTCTGAGCGACCACTCTGTTCGGTTCAGCCAGAATCAGTTGGTCCCGGTGCAGCAACCAACCCGCTTGAAACTGACCAAGCAAGCGGACTATTACGAGCAACGCTGTGTCAAATACGCAGGACGGGCCAGCTTCCATTGCTACACTGAGTTCATACACGCCCTGCTTCTCGAGGCGGATCCTGAGGTCACCAGTTTTGTTCCGCAGCCTTACCAGATGCTGGTCAACCGGAAACCCTACATACCAGATGTGTACGTGGTCCGGAACGGGCAAATCGATATCCTCGAACTGAAACCTCGAGCGGAGTTTGACGCGGATAAAGAGATCCCGTTACGGGCGTTCTTCGAGCAACACGGCATGCATTTCGCTGTTCTGGCCAACGAAGCGGTGCTTAACCAGGAGCGATTAGCGCTTCATTGGTTGCCCATCGTTCAAGTGCTGGCCGATGCCCATGCTCACGGTTTCGATACGGTTGACCAAGAGCAGCGGATGTTTGATGCCGCTAGACAGGAAACCGCCATGACCATCGGCGACCTTCTTGGGGGGGCGCCGAGAATAGAACGTTATACCGCTGAATTGGCCTTATACCGATTACTCCACCGTCACCACCTGCATTGTGATCTGTCGAAAAACCCGCTCAATTACGAGACCGAGGTGACGGCATGGTTCTGACGTGGCGAGAGCGTTTGTTTCACGAGCCGGAATGGAACGAATTCAAGCGGTGGCCGTTTTTGGATAGCCAAGCTTTTCCAGCAGAGAAGCGTCGGCGCTACCTCACCAACGCCCGGATCGTCGCCGCCATTTTGGAAGGGCATCCCGTCAAATCCGTCGCCGAGAGTTTCAACGTAACGCCAGGCAGGGTCAGCCAATTGATGGGCCGGTGCCTTGCAGGCGAAGAGGATGCACCTCCGGCTCTGACAACAGGTCTTATTCCGCACCAACGATTGGAAACATCCAGCCGAAGGGCCGCCCTTGGGACGCTGGCAAAGCCAGCCGGTGACCGCTGTGGGTTTCAATACGTGTTGGCGACAGTCCCGGGGCTGGCGGACTACCTCATGACTCAGATCCGAGCGAAAGTCCGTCGGAACAAAAGCAGCCAAAATTTGACACCTCGACGATTCCACGCCAGTTTCATCGCTTACCTGAACGATCAAGGTTGGCCCAAAGATACCTACCCATTTACGTCATCTTCTCTAGGTTATGAGTCGTGTCGCCGTTTTCTGAAACGCTCCCTGATAGAACTGCAGATGCCAAAGGAGCATCACCGCGTGATCGGTCCCAAGACCGTGCCGGTTTGTGCTTTTCAAGAGATTCACATCGACGAGGCTCATATCGACTGTAAGGGCGCCGCAGCGGTGGTTCTTCATGATCAAATGAAGCCACTTCGCCTGGGGCGGATTTCCTTACTTCTTGCGAGAGATGTCGGTACAGGCTGCTACCTAGCCGCGACCATAGCACTGTCCGCCCACCCCAACTCCGCCGATGTGTTGGCACTGCTGGAGCAGCTCGTACAACCGTGGGAGCCACTCACGCTCACTGCGCCAGGGCTGTCATATTCCGCGGAAGCCGGTTTTCCATCCGCCCTAGACGAGTCGTTTTGCCGGCCCACCTTCGGTATCGTTCGATTGGATAATGCTCTGGCTCATCTGTCGCACCAAATCCGTCGCATGGTCTGTGAAAACCTTGGTGCGACCGTTAATTTCGGGCTGCCTAAAAATCCTAAGGCGCGCGCACTTATTGAGCAGGCGTTCCGCCGACTGAATTTGGACATTCACCGGTTTCCCTCAACGACCGGGAGTCATCCGAACGACCCGCTCCGTGAACCTTCTAAACTACAGAAAAGCCCACCATTTGTGTCCCTGCGGGCGCTCGAGGAAGCGATCAGTGTGTTGTTGACCGAGTACAACCTGAGCCCCTTAGCCAATCAAGGTGGGATCACGCCTCTGGAGCAGATGCAGTACCAAATGGCCAACCACTTGCTGCCACTCCGTGCCAGCAATCTCGGTCCGGGGCTCGGTCCGTACGAACGAAGTCAAACGGTAACCGTGCGGAAGGGCTTTAAGGCGGAGGCCCCTCGGATCAACTTTGAAGGCTGTCAGTATACTGGCGCAGCACTGAATTCCGCTGATCTACTTAACCAGAAGGTTACGGTATTGATCGACATTCGGGATATTCGGTTGCTTCACGTGATGACGTTGGATGGCCGTCCCCTTGGTGTCGTTCAGGCGCCCCTTACCTGGATGCGCTTTGCGCACTCAGTGTCTCTGCGTAAGCGAATCAATCAACTGGTTAGGCAAAACGTGCTCTCGAAAAGAGACCCCTTGGGCGGGTTCTTTGATTACATGCTGGCGCACCGCCATCTGCCGAAAGAGGCGCTTTCGCTGTTAAAACTGGCAAAACTGATGCCGGAAGAAGGCACACTGCCCGCGAAAGAGGCGGAAGACACAACGCCGAACCCAGAGAATGATTCCGCACTTCAGCAGGCGCTCGAACGCCTACCGGATTGGAACCCCGATATGGCAAAAAACCGGAGGTAGCGTTCACAATGTCAGCAGCATCGATACTAGAGGATGCCAGCGCTTTTTGGATACCCACACCAATGGCGAGCGCGCTTGAGAGGCGGATAGAAGCCTGGGTGCGCTGTGGCCATACCGGCGGACTCATTATTGGTGAGGCACGCCTAGGCAAAACGAGGGCAGTAAAAGCGTTGCAGCATCGACTACAAAATCGCAGTGGGCAACCTATCCATGTACTTTATACCCATTATGGGCTGCGAGACGTTGAGACAATTCGAGCGGTGTTTGCCAAGATTGCCCGAGCACTAGATTTTGATCTGCAACGAAAAACCGCAGATATCTTGCTAGAAAACATTGTGATTCGGCTCGCCGATGCGGCTTTGGCCAACGATACGCGGCAGGTGGTGCTGGTTGTCGACGAGGCGCAGCTTTTAACCCTTGATCAACTCAATGCCTTTGCCGAGATCTACAACGATTTAGTGAATTTGCATATTAACTGTTCTGTGTTCTTTATCGCCAACCAGGATCAGTTCCATTCCCTGGGTAAAGCGCTGCTTCGCCCTGAGAATCGCTACTTACGGGAACGTTTCTTCAACAATTTCGATTATTTCTACGGCATTCGGTCCGAAGAGGAACTGAAAGATTGCCTTCATGAATATGACAACCTGGTCGTGTCCGAGTTGCCACCAATCTGCGCCACCGAATATTTCTGCCCGGCGTTGTATCGCCAAGGCTGGCGACTGGCCGACATCGCGCCACTCTATTGGCGTCACTATCGAGAGCGCTACGGTATCCCTTTAGGGTTGACCTCCTGGGGAATGGCCCAGTTTACGCGGGCAACCAATCTTCTCTTCATGGATTACTTGCCGGGCTGCGCTGATAGAGCTGACCGTGCCCTGTTGGAAGCCTGTGTGATCAAGAGTCTGGAAGGTGCAGGGATTGCGCCCAGCTTGGTATCTCTGGTTGGGAGTCCAGGATGAGTTCCGTTGGCGGAGATGATTATGACCTACCGGTTAAATGAAGGTTTGCTTTGGGCAAACCCTCAGGAGAGTTCCTACTCCCAGGCACGGCGTTTGTTCGTTGCCAATCCGGGACTGAGTCTCTCCCGTCTCAAACCGTTTCTCCCGCCGTTACCAGCTCGCATTTACCAATGCCCCAAGTGCGCAGACTATTTGTTTCACTCTTGGCTTTACGGCCTGGCATGTCTAAGGCTTTGTCCAATTCATCATTGCGAACTGCTTTCAGAATGTCCCGCATGCCAACGCAGCTGGACGCGACCATTCCAATCCCGAAAACCCTTTTGTAACAAGTGTGGTGCACTGCCAAAGGCAGCTTGGGGAAAGGCATGTCTAAAACGTCGGGAAATGCGCAAACTGAGTTGGCTCGCCCGATGGATAGAACGCTGTGAGGCGCACAAGAACAACTACGCCTATGTGAGCTTAATGGACGTACAAGGTCGGGTCGGCACACATTTTGATCAAGAACACCCCAGTTTTTTTGAACCGAACATCGGTAACCCATACTACTTGGCCTTTGAATGTCAGCGATCCGCCGGAATCAATCACGACCGATTGAATCGCATGAGCGTCATTACTCACAATCGAGCCCTGCGATCCCGAATTTCCAAACTTCAACACTGGCCGAAATTAGACTGGGGGCAGTCTCCCAGACGAATAGGCCATACTCCTGAGAGTGACCAGCATTTGGATGCTCATGAGGCTCACATGCTCCTACTGATCACGGTAGCTCTTCGGCGAATTCTCCGCTGGCAAAAAGCGTGTTTGGGGTTTGAGCACCGGCTTGTCTGGTCGGACTTTAGACATGTTCGGCCTGAAGACGTTCGAGAGGGCAAGGCACCGTGCGATCTTTGCATGGCTTTCAGTCTCTGGTGTTCACTCATTAGCCTTAAGTTCACCTATCGGTGTTGGGCGGACTTGGATAACGCGGGTTCTCATGAATTACTCCGGTTTGCGAACTACCGCCAGGTGCCAAATATTGCGACTGGGGTTTTCATTGAGGATCGCCAACGCACTACGTGGCGGCCTACCATAAACTTTGAACGTTGGCTTTTTCTGCGCGCCTCCGAAAATGCATTCGCAGAGTTTGTCAGTCTGGCAAGCTGGATTTTTGTGAAAACCGCCGATAGAACCGTAAAATACAAGGCTACAGGCTATCATGGTCTTGATCACATCTTTCAGTATCCTCTCCATCCATCACAAATTCTCGAAACTCGGCTGGAGGAAGGACGACTGATTGCGCGTTATTGGCCAGAGTCTCCCCTGCTCGGCATTCAACTAACCGATGATGCGCAAAACCGGATTCGACAATGCCAAGGGGTTGACCAGACTGATTGGGACTTTAGAAGGTCAGTTGAACCGGATTACCACAAGGTCCATCAAGATCAAACGACAGAGCTCTTTCATTCGGTGCATCTTCCGTCCTCACGTGTTTTTGCGCCCTGGATCGCGCAAGCCGCCAAAGGATATTTCGATAAGGTATGGTTTCCACACGATTTTGAGGTCCTGCGAAGTAGCCAAAAGAACTAACGTTTTTACTGCGAGGTTTAAGGAGGCATGCCAACATTGAATGCCTTTCTAACTACCAATGGTTCCTAAAGATTTAGGAGGTTTCTTTGGTGCACGAATTCGGTGAAGTGGTCCGGCGGTCAGAACATCAGGTTTATGGAAAAGCGCTGTACGCACGGGTTACTGTTGACCCCGGCCTTCGTGAGGCGCTGCCGACCCTGTGCCAAGAATAATTTGTAAGTCATCGAGTACGGAGTGGGCACCAAGCGTTCAGGCAATAGCGCAGTTGGCCGGCGGATTGATCAGGTGAAGCTCAGCTGTGTGCCTGCGCTGAACTATCTCCTATCATCGATTTACTAATGTGGAACTTGTATCCGAGCAGGCGAACCGACACGTCGGAGGGAGTAGGTTTGCCATAACTTCAGATTATGCGCAGTGGTGAAAATGACCTGCATCGGCTGTCCATAGATCGCTAACGCATTGTATTTAAAGGATATAGCTACATGCATTATCGCTTATTCCCAAAAGTTTGGCCGGCAATGGCTTTTAGAATATAATTAATGCTAAGGCTCGAGAGTATGCGAGCTGAGGGGAAGTGCTGGGAAGAGGTGTGCCGCCTCTTCCCAAAGCTTCGGAACGAT
This sequence comes from Marinobacter sp. SBS5, assembly GCF_048285575.1. NCBI lineage: Bacteria > Pseudomonadati > Pseudomonadota > Gammaproteobacteria > Pseudomonadales > Marinobacteraceae > Marinobacter > Marinobacter sp. SBS5. The sequence continues at coordinate 81,444 of NZ_JBLWAZ010000009.1, forward strand.
TACTTTCGAGAGTGGCTAACCGTTGAAGCATCATTTAGCGATAATGATTCTAGGGTGTTCCAGCCGATTTGGCAAACCGCCAGATGAGATGGGTCAGAGCTGCTCTCGTTTCCATACGGAGGCAAGCGCATGGCAAAAAGCTATCGTCGCACGCGTTTTTGGTGGGAGTGGATAACTGACTCGATTGGCTGGATTCTTCGCCTGATCGTGACTCACATGATCCGCTGCTTATTTATTGGTGAAAATCCTTTCGGCGAATAGGCTGTGAGGTAAATCGATACTCCGGGGCAGCAGGACGCTTACCCCGGATCTTATAACGGCTATGTTGGAGCCTGTCTGTCACTACTTACATTCAGAGAATCTCGAGCTTTGGCAGGCCACGAACGATTTCTTGAGTTTTTAGGCTCACCGTAACCACCCGCTGAAACAGCTCCAGTGGATACTTTGGATTCCCCATGGTCTCAAGGGCCCAGTCGTTTGCGTCATTGACGATGCCGCTGGCCTTATGGGTCGTCACGGCCTGACGCTCCATAACCCAATTCAGAGTAGCCTTACCGTTCACAACGTAATCCCAAGCTTCGTTTGGGATGCCCGCAATGGTGATCTTGTCGTTGTCGATGACGGTGCTGAGGTCGTTTATTTTTTTACCGTTTATTGAAGGTAACAATAGACAAACTAGAAAACTCAACGGACAAACCAAACCGCGACGCAAATAAGGAGTTAGCTCTTCATCCGTTTCGTGTTCTGGGTGCAACGGGCCTTCGTAATTGGCATATTGGCTCCATGGGAATTCACAAAAACGGAACTTTGGTTTTAGGGCGACCCAAAATATGGGACATTGGTTTGAACGTAGAGATGGCTCTCCCCTCCTGATCGTCGACCTAGAGGCTACCTGCTGGGAAGACCAGAGAACCCCTGATGGCGAGGGACAAGGTATCCACAACATGGAGATCATCGAACTTGGTTGTGCTCTTGCGACTCGACAAGGGGAGCTGTTGGATACCAGATCGTTTATGGTCAGGCCAATCCGGAATTCTGCACTAAGCAGCTTTTGCACAGAGTTGACCGGAATCACCCAGTCGATGGCTGATGCTTCGCCCACACTGCCCAAGGCGGTTAAAGCCATGAACAGTTGGCTAGGTGATTTATCAAACGACTTCATCTGGTGCAGCTGGGGTAACTATGACCGCTTGCACCTGGAAGCCCAAAGCATGCTGGACGAGGCGCAGCCAGCTATTCTGGCTCGCCCTCACCTGAACCTGAAACGGATTTGGCGATGCACCACCGGCCAGAAGAAAAAGAACGGTCTTGCCAGCGCTTTGGCTTTTCATAATCTCGCCTTTGAGGGCAGGCACCACCGGGGCGTGGATGATGCTCGGAACATTGTCCGGTTGCTGCCGTTTATGAAATGGTCATTAGAGTCCGAGTTACTGACATCACCGGAGAGGACGGTATGAAATTAATCTGTATTTCAGATACCCATAGCCTACACCGTCGAATTCCGGATATTCCCGATGGCGACGTGCTGATCCATGCCGGTGACAGTCTGGGCCAGGGCACGTTGGAAAATATCGAAGACCTCAACGAGTGGCTCGGAACGCTGCCGCACCGACACAAAATTGTAATTGCCGGCAACCACGACTGGGCTTTCCAGGAAACTCCGGAATTAGCACGGCAGGCACTGACGAACGCCATTTACCTGGAAGACAGCGGCGTCGAGATTGAGGGTGTTCGATTCTGGGGTTCACCCTGGACACCCACCTTTATGGATTGGGCGTTTATGCTGGAGCGTGGCCAACAGTTACACCAGAAATGGCAGCTCATTCCGGACAATACCGATGTGCTGATCACCCACGGACCACCTAAAAGCATTGGTGATGAGGCAAACCTTGGATTCAAATGCCAGAATGTTGGCTGCATTGATTTGCTTGACCGAATTCAAAAACTCTCACTCAAAGCGCACATTTTCGGCCATATCCATGAAGGCTACGGGGAATACCAGCGGGGGCAAACCAAGGTGGTTAACGCCAGTACCTGCACCGCACGGTATGAGCCGAGGAACTCGCCGATTGTTGTGAAAATTTGAAACGGCCAATTTTGATTGATTGGCGCATGCCATGGGTTAATCCTGAGGATCTTTAGATGGAGCTGTCACAATGGAATGCCACGCTGTATCCGCCCGATTAGAGCCTCAACTTCTTTAGCCTCCCTTTCAGTTGCAGCGGGTTGGAGCGGCTCCGCGAGTTGATCCGCATGGGCCGTGTGGGCGATTAGGCCGTCCAAGAGTTCTTTTTCGGTTGGACGCTTTGTATTCATATCGATGCGTGCTCCGTATTAATTACCAGATTACACCAATTCTGAACCAGTTAACCGACTCCCCTGTTTCCTACTATTCAAACCAAAAGGCTGTTAAAAATCACCCCAACTCGAACGGCGAATTTAGCACTTTGTGTGAAAACTGTAGTGTAAACTGCTGATTCGTTGCTTCCGAGATATAGCAATTTCTATGGTCGTTCAACCAGTAGACGTCCACGGACTTCCACCTAGAACCCTCAAAAAGTTTCCTGGAAGCCATTATGACGCTGGAGACCTGAACCGCCTCATGGTCTGACCTGCTCTACCTACCTTTATCAGTTGATCTTGACTTCGTATTAGGCGCCCCAGAGGTGGAAGAAGGTTGCAATCCGAGCGTACGACGAATTTAGTACTTTGTGTGGAAAAAGAAATCAGATCGATATTCTAGAATTAACTTGAAGTTTTTTTAGCACTTTGTGTGAAATTAAAGCGCTAACCCTCTGATTCTTGGCTTCACGGGTTTAGCACTTTTTGTGGTCGTCTACCAATCCTTTGCATTGCCCAATCTCTAATTTTCCATTAACGCAGTTAAAAGGAGCTTTTCACAACATGCGCTACATTACGGCTCTCGCGATACTGCTTCTTTCAGGCTGCGCTTCGACCAGTAACGTTCCGCCCACGGGAACACAGTTTACGCTGGATGGCTGTACGCCGTTTCTAAACTGCGTCTCAACGTCTTCCACGGTGAGTTATTACGCCATCGAACCTATTCGTTTGGTGGAGCCTTTGAGCGAATCAACCTGGGCAATCATCAAAGCGGAAGCTCTCGAACTACCAGGCGCTTCTCTTAACGCTGCCCGCTATGGTTATGCGGATATTACCTGCTACAGCGATACGTTTGGTTTTCCGGATTATCTAGAAGTCCTGATTGATGCAGACAAGCAGCGCTTGAATGTTCGGTCACAATCGCTTCTTGGTTTCTACGATATGGGCGTGAACCGGCGTAGGGTTGAATTGCTGCGGAACCAACTTGTAGAGCGTGGCATTGCTGTCGATTAATGGCCGTTGCACACACGAACATAAACTGGGGGCCGGAACGGCATTAAAAGCCGAGCTATAAATGAAGCTCAGGGGCCTTCAGACGGGCCATCTCAGAATGTCCAATATTTAGGTATATTGGACATTTTGAGCTAATCAGCGGCTTACCTGTCATCAATCCACCTCATCCACAGACTCTTCCAGAAAATCCAGAAACGTGCGAATCGCTGGCAATAGCCCTCGGCGTGACGGAAACACGGCATGAAAAATTCCGGTGCGAGGACGCCAATCCGGTATGACATCCACAAGATTGCCTTCAAGGAGATCCTTCCCTCCCACGATAAGGGGCATCTTTACAACGCCCAGCCCACCAGTAGCCGCTTGAAAACATCATCGGTTACCACATGCCTCGCGTGGTTCGTCTGGTTGCAAGCTGGTTGTTTCGTTAGCCGAAATTTAGCCTGATGAAGGTTTAGTACTCTCTAGTGGTGGTCCAACCAATCACGACGAACAGCTATAGTGCGACCATCCGCCTACATCAAAAAGTTCTAACGGCTTTAGTCGGTAATATTTCTGCTCAATGTCTTCCGATTGCTCAGCGTATGGCTGAGTCATCACGCTCTGCAGCTCTCGTAGCAGTGTGTAGTCACCCGCTGCTGCCTGCTGATACGCAGGCACCACGTACCAATCTTTCAGACTGTACTTCGGATTGACCTGCTTCATCTGGCTGGAAAGCTGCTCACGATTATCGACCGGAATGAGCGAATGCCATTTCGCGAGCCACGTGGACCAGCGCTCGTTCAGCTTCTCAGAATGTGCACGATAGGCCTGGCTTGGGTAGAAGCTCTTCTTAAGTGGCTCAATGTTGCCAGGCAACAACGAAAGCTCCCGGAAAAACAGGGTGTAATCGACAGGTGTTTCCGCCATCAGTCTTGTCAACTCAGAGAATAGATCCGCGTCAAAACGATCCAGCCCCAGTTTTGCAGCCCACATGAGCTGCATTTGTGCTTGCATGAATTTCGGGAATTCACTTTGAATCTCTTCGAGCTGTCGCAAACTTTCTGGATTGTTCTCCAACAAAGGCCGCATCGCCACGCAAAACGAGTAAAAATTCCGCTCGGCCGCTGCGGGTTGATTCAGGAATGCGAAGTGTTGTCCGCCGCCCGTCCAGGGCTGGTAATGCGGATCAAACTCATTGCAGAAGCCAAAGGGGCCATAGTCGAGCGTGAAACCACCTGCTGCACAGTTGTCACTATTGAAGTTGCCTTGGCAGTAACCAACACGAATCCAGTTGGCAACAAGTAATGTCAGCCGACTACGGAACTCACCTGCAAGCCGCACGACTTTGTCGGGAGTGGGCAGCGACTGATCGATCTCTTTACCGTACTCTCGATCGATCAGGTGCATCACGAGCTTTTCGAGTTCTTTCATCGCCTGCGGGTGTTCCTGCTTACGAGCGCGACGACCAAAGAGTTCGAGCTGCCCCACCCGAATGAACGATGGGGCCACACGCGTAGAGATGGCCACGGGCTCGGATACCAGAATATCGGGATCGATTGAGCGAGTGCCCTCCGAATACCATGGGCGCCGGACTGTCTCGGTTTTCGATACGTACAGGCTTAAAGATCTTGAGGTGGGTACACCCAGTGCGTGCATGTGTTCTTGAGCCAGGAATTCCCTCACACTTGACCGCAGAACGGCCCGGCCGTCCCCGCCGCGGCAGTAGGGCGTGCGCCCTCCCCCTTTTAGTTGTATTTCCCAGCGCTGACCGTTGGTGACTGCCTCTAACACGGAAATGGCGCGACCGTCGCCATACCCATTGCCGGTCTGAAACGGGCAATTCCGGTAAAATTCATTGCCGTAGATTGAAAGCGCATAACCACTCGCCCATCCAACCTTGCGCAGAGGCTCCGGAAGCTCCGACAGGTCTCCGGAGAACATGCGAACGAAGTCGTCTGATTGCGCCAAGCTGTCGTCGAAACCCAGTTCACGGAACAGGTCTTTGCTGTGCGCGACGTACTCAGGGTGTTCAATGGGTGTGGGTTTGACCGGAACATAGTGGCCCGAGAACACCTGCCGTGGTTCGTGGTCGGCTCCGTTAGCCTTGCCTTCTGGATCGCAGTTAAGCGTGTCCATGAATGAATAGTCCGCCAACGGTGCGAGATCAACGAGGGTTGCAGCCAGTTCTGGTGTTTCACCGTGGCGTCGCATGGTCATTGGTGCTCCTTTTATAAACTATGCCGGAAATAGGAGCATTCTACCCTTCCCGTTTGATTCGAGCATCGCAATCTACCGAGGTGTGCACGTTGTGAAGACGCAGGGTTCGGCACCTTGTCCTAGAATTTACTTTAATTTTATATGGTAAACTTATTGAATTGATCGGCATTTAGGTCAATGCTATGTTCACGGATTTCGCCAGTTCCGTGTTTGTTCGAAAAGAATTCAGACAGGTTTCAAATGCCATCATTTTCAGGACATCCACTTTTTGATACCGCCGAAAACCTTGAAGACCAAGGCGATTTTCACCGGCACCCCTCAATACCAGAGTTCTTTGAAAGCCTGAGCATCTCCGCAGAATTGTTGCTTGCGGACTACGCGATCACCCGCAAGTTTCTTCTCAAATACTCGGATGTCCAGGGCACCTTCGTTCGCTTCCGCTCCGAGGTTCAGCGCTTCCTCAATTACCTTTGGGTCACCTCGAAACGCACCTTAGTGCAAACCGACTCCGACGTGATGACGGCGTATTTCAAAACCCTGACCATGCCGCCGAAAAGCTGGATCAGCAGAGGCATCTACTCCGCCTTCCAAGATCGCCAGGGACTTCGTCTGCCGAACGCACAATGGCGCCCTTTTGCGATTCGCACCACGAAAGGAGCTGCCGAAGACACGGTAAGCTACGCAATCACTCAAGCTTCGCTCAACGCCAGCAAGACCGCCCTTCAAACCTTTTTTAAGTACCTGCTGATACAGGACTATGTGCAGAAAAACCCGATGATTGGCATGCGCAAGCGAGACCAAAAGGTTCAGACCATTAATGATGTGGATACTGAAACCGATGTTCGGCGGCTTTCGGATATGCAGTGGGCTTATTTGTTGGAGTCGCTGTTGTTGGCGGCCGATGAAAACCGGAAATACGAACGGCACCTGTTCGTTGTCGTGACCATGAAGTCGTTATTTTTGCGGGTGAGCGAATTAGCGCCAAGGCAGAGGCAAAACGGATCAACAAGAACACCGGTGTTTGGCGACTTCAAACGCAAATTCGTGCAAGGCGAGGAATACTGGGCCTATTACGTGTTCAGTAAAGGCGACAAGGATCGCACGATCACCCTGCCAGATGAATACCTGCCCTATCTACAGCGCTGGAGAGAACACCTTGGTTGCTTGACCGCGATGCCGGTACAGGGTGACAACCACCCGATTCTGCCCTCGGCTAAAGGCGGAGCCTTAAGTAAGCGCCAGATCCAGCGTGTATATGAGCAGGCAATCATGCTAGCCGTCGAAAGACTAGACACTGAAGGCCGTTCCGAGGAAGCGCGACAACTCGAAAGCATTCGTACCGAAACACACTATCTCCGCCATACCGGTGCCAGCCAGGCTATTGAGGCCGGTGCCGACATTCGGCATATCAGCGAAGAACTTGGACATGCCAGCGCCGCCTTCACTGAATCCGTTTACGTAAACTCAGATCAGGCGATGCGGCGGTTCGCTGGGCGAAAACGGCGGGTTTAATGAGTCAAATCTACTCAGCTGACATTTTTTCTCAGCAACTTCTGTAATTCACCGACCAGCCCCTTTCGGAAAGCCAACACGCAGATCACGAACACTATGCCCATGACGACATGGATATAGTTTGCGAGAGGCCCGGAGGCGAGAACATTCTGCATGGAAACGATACTCGCTGCGCCAACAACCGGTCCCCAGATCGTGCCCATACCACCCAGCAGGGTCATCAAAACCACTTCGCCCGACATGAACCAGTGAACGTCGGTAAGGGACGCCAGCTGGAATACCAGTGCTTTGGTGGAACCCGCAAGGCCTGCCAGTGTGGCGGAGATGACAAACGTCATCAGCTTATACTGGTTTACCTTGTAACCCAGAGAAATGGCCCGTGGCTCGTTCTCGCGGATTGCCTTCATGACCTGACCAAAGGGGCTGTGAATGGTTCGGTAAATGGTCAGAAATCCAATAATGAAGACGGCCAATACAAAGTAATACATGGTCATGTTGTCGGTCAGGTCGATCAGACCAAACAAGTTGCCACGCGGGATGCCCTGAAGACCGTCTTCGCCGCCCGTGAACGGTGTCTGAAGGTAAAAGAAGAACGCCAGCTGGGCTAGCGCCAGTGTAACCATGGCAAAATAAATGCCTTCACGCCTAACCGCCAGTTTGCCGTAGACAAAACCAACCAGCGCGGACACAACAACGCCTGCGAGAATGCCAAGTTCCGGCGTGAGCCCGTAGGTGGTCATCACATAGCCGGTGACATAGGCGCCAGTTCCAAGAAAAACCGCGTGGCCGAAAGAAAGCAACCCGGCGAATCCCAGCAGCAGATTGAAGGCGCAGGCGAACAGAGCAAAGCAAAGCACCTTCATAAGAAAAACAGGATAAAAAACGAAAGGAGCGACCAGCGCTAGGCCCAGCAATACCAGGTTGAGCTTTTTGTTGTACATGTTTGTTACCTCACAACGAATCAGCGGCGAAAATGTAGCGCAGGGATTTCTACGCTTCCTTGCCAAACAAGCCGGCAGGCTTAACCAGCAGTACCAGCACCATTACCAGGAAGATCACGGTATTGGAGGCCTCGGGATAAAAGTACTTGGTGAGCCCTTCAACAATACCCATCGCCAGTCCGGTGAGAATTGCGCCGCCGATGGAACCCATGCCGCCGATAACGACGATCGCAAAGACCACGATCAGGATGTTCGCCCCCATGTCCGGGGACACGGTGTAAACTGGCGCGGCTAGCACACCAGCCAGTCCCGCGAGGCCAACACCAAAACCATAAGTCAGGGTAACCAGTAGCGGTACGTTGATCCCGAAAGCCTTCATCAATTGAGGGTTTTCGGTACCAGCACGCAGATAGGCGCCTAGTCTGGTTTTCTCGATCATGAACCAGGTGCTCGCGCATACCAGTAATGAGAAGACGATGATCCAGGCCCGATAGTTGGGCAAATACATAAACGAAAGACGCGTCCCGCCTCTGAGCTCTTCAGGCATTGGGTAGGACAAACCGGAAGAACCAAAGCCGTGGCTGAAGAGGCCTTGCAGTATCAAGGCAATGCCAAACGTGAGCAGCAGGCTGTATAGGTGGTCTTCGTTCGCGATGGGCCGGATCAGCACGCGTTCCATTAAAATTCCGAATGCGCCCACGGCCAGTGGAACCAGTACCAGCGCCCACCAATAGCTGATTCCCAGATAATTCAGGCCGATCCACGCGGCAAAAGCGCCAAGCATGTAGAGCGCGCCCTGAGAGAAATTAATGATCTTCAGCAAACCGAAGATGATCGCAAGGCCCAGAGCAAGCAACGCGTAGAAAGAGCCGTTGATCAATCCGATCAGCAGTTGTCCGAACAGGGCAAATAGATTGATATCGAAAAAAGTTGCCATAACCACACCCAACAGTAGCTAGAAGGAAGCCGAAGATTCCCTTTCTTGTCGTAAATCAGGGATGAAGGGGCAGGCAACCCTGCCCCGGTCAGGTTACTGATGGTTCAGTGCGAATTCACAACCACCATCTTCGAGCTTCAAGAAGGCGTCTTCACCCTTGATCACTTTCTCGATTTCGAAGATATCGTTCGGATTGCTACGCTCGGCAGCGGTCTTGATCCGAACCTGCAGCATGTCGTGAACCATTCGGCCGTCCATACGCAGGTAGCCGTTACGTGAAAAGAAGTCTTCGACTGGCGTTTCCTTCATCTTGGCCATAACAGCATCAGACTCGTCGGTGCCGGCTGCCTCTACCGCTTTCAGGTAATGCATAGTGGAAGAATAAGCACCGGCCTGTGCCATAGAAGGGAGTGTGCCGTCCATGCGAGCCATATAGCGCTTGGACCATTCGCGGGTCTGATCATCCATATCCCAGTAGAAACCGGTGGTCAGTTTCATGCCACCTGCGATGGCAGGATCCAGGGCCTGGGCATTCGGGGTAAACACCAGCAAACCGGCTACTTCAGCCATCTCGGTGACACCAAATTCCGCCGCTGTTTTAAGGGCGTTAACCATGTCGCTGCCGGTGTTGGCCAGCGCAATGACGTCTGCGCCGGAAGCCTGAGCCTGCAGGATATAGGAGGAGAAGTCGGTAGTAGCCAGCGGCGCACGCACAGCACCCACAACTTCACCGCCATTCGCCTCGATCACGCCCGTTGCAACAGACTCCAGTGAATGACCAAAACCGTAGTCCGCTGTGATGAAGAACCACCGGTTCTTGCCAGCCTCAACCATGGGTTTCACGGTTCCGTTGGCCAGCGATACCACGTCGTAGCTCCAATGCGCGTTATAAGGAGAGCAACCCTTGGTGGTGAATGCATGACTGGCTGGAGCGGCGATCAAAGTGATCTTTCCGGCGTCGCTCATGAGCTTGGTAACAGCTCCGGTTACCGAGCTGGCAACAGCACCATTAATAACATCAACCTGCTCGCTTTCAATCCACTGGCGAGCGATCGTGGACCCGATGTCCGGCTTGAGCTGGGTGTCTGCACCAACCACCTCGATCGGCTTACCGAGCACTTCACCGCCGAAATCATCGACAGCCATTTGGACCGCCTCGACGCTGCCCTGACCGGTGATATCAGAGTAGACACCGCCCATGTCAGTGAGGACACCAATTTTGACTTTGTCGTCTGACAAATTCCCGTGAGCCATGCCGGCAGCGGCAATCAAAGCAGTAGCAGCAGCAGTTTTGAACATCAGTTTCATAATAATCTCCAAACTCATTGTTTTTGTTACAGGTTGTGCTTCGTTCAGATAAAACATCCTCGGTTTTAGACGCCGAGGTAGGTATTCAACAGATCCGTCTTTTCGACAAGTTCGTGGGCTTTGATTTCGTCCACCATATGACCGTGTTCCATCAAGTAGTGACGGTCCGCGATCGGTGCAGCGAAGCGAAAATTCTGCTCTACCAGAATAATCGTCAAGCCACGTTCTTTGAGTTTCGCCAGCACGCCAGCGAGGTTCTGAACGATCACTGGAGCCAGACCTTCGGTTATTTCGTCCAGCAGCAGGATATTGGCTCCGGTACGCAGGATTCGAGCCATGGCCAGCATCTGCTGTTCACCACCGGAGAGGCGGGTACCCTGGCTTTTGCGGCGCTCGGCAAGGTTCGGAAACATGTCATAGATCTCTTCGACCGACATGCCATCTGAACGAACCTTGGGGGGCAGCATCAGGTTTTCCTCAACATTGAGGCTGGCGAAGATGCCGCGTTCTTCAGGGCAGAACCCTACACCCAGATGAGCAATCTTATGGGCCGGTACATTCAGGGTCTCCTGACCGTTGATCACGATAGATCCGGTGCGCTTACCGACCATGTTCATGATCGCCCTCAGGGTGGTGCTGCGCCCTGAGCCATTTCGCCCAAGCAGAGTCACCAGTTCGCCCTGGTTAACCGTCATGTCGATGCCATGGAGAATGTGGGATTCGCCGTAAAAAGCGTGCAGATCGCTGATTCGGAGCTTTTCGCGGTTGGATTGAACCTTCGTCGCCGTGCTCATACCGATGCCTCCACGACCGGGCCATTGTGTTCGGTGCCCTCGCCCTCAAGCTGATCTTCTTCAACGCCCATATAGGCTTCACGCACCCTTGGATCTGCCGATACGGTCTCGTAGTTGCCCTCGGTCAGGATCGCTCCGCGTTGAAGCACGGTAATGGTGTCGGAGAGGTCTGCGACCACGTTCAGATTGTGCTCGACCATCAGGATGGTGCGATCCTTGCCGACCTCTTTGATCAGTTCGGCAATCACACTGATATCCTCATGACCCATACCTTGGGTAGGTTCATCCAGAAGCAGCAGTTCGGGATCAAGCGCGAGGGTGGTGGCGATCTCCAGCGAGCGTTTACGACCGTATGGAAGGTCGACGGCCTGTGCATGGGAGAACTCCCGAAGGCCCACCGAATCCAGCAACTCCAGAGCCCGACTGTTCAGTTCGTCGAGAATCTTTTCTGAACGCCAGAAGGCAAAGGTGTCTTTTCTTTTTTGCTGCAGCGCAACCCGAACGTTTTCGAGTACCGTCAGATGCGGAAATACGGCCGAGATCTGAAAGGAGCGAACAATCCCCATGTGCGCGATTGAGGCAGAATCTTTCTTGGTAATTTCCTGACCGTTAAACAGCAGCTGGCCCCGGGTAGGCGTCAGAAATTTGGTCAACAGATTGAAGACAGTCGTTTTGCCCGCGCCGTTTGGGCCGATCAGGGCATGGATGGTACCCCGTTCGATTTTCAGATTAACGTCGTCGACGGCGGTAAAACCCTTGAACTCTTTGACGAGGCCTCTCGTCTCGAGGATCAGATCCTGGTTCATAGGTGTTCCTTGTTCTTATTTGTTGTTGGACATCGCCCACACCTCACCTTTCAACAACCGTCAAAAGGTGAGGCGAAGGGATGACTAACTGGCTGGTGAGTGCGTGCTAATGGCACTCAGAGGCATGAAGCAAGATTCAGTTTTATGGGAGCAATTCGCTACGAATTACCTTTTTATTGATTTTCCCAACACTGGTTTTTGGAATCGAAACAGCGAATTCAATTCGCTCTGGAATCGCCCACTTCGCAATTTCACCACTGTCGACAAACTGTCTGAGATGGTCCTTGATGGTATCCGGGGTGAGTTCTTCGCCTTCGCGAGGCACTATGGTAGCGACTGGACGCTCGTCCCAACGCTCATCAGGAATACCAACCACTGCCACCTCGGACACGCCAGGATGCTTGCTGATCAGGTTTTCCAATTCGATGGTGGAGATCCACTCGCCACCTGTCTTGATCACATCTTTAATTCGATCTTTAATCTGCAGGGTGTGTTTACTGTTAATCGAACCCACATCACCGGTATGGAGCCAGCCTCCTTCCCATAGCTCGGCGCTTTTTTCGGGTTCTTTCAGGTAGCCCTGAGTCAGCCAGGGTGCCCGCGCAACCACTTCGCCGACAGCCTCACCGTCATGGGGAACGTCGTTGCCATCTGCGTCAACGATACGAATATCAACCAGAGGTGTTGCGATACCGGCGAGAATTCGGGCGGCGCTCTGCTCAGCAACTGGCAGCGCACGTTCCTCATCGCTCAGGTTCACCATCGTGATGACCGGACAGGTCTCGGACATGCCGTACGCAGTTACGAAATTAATACCTCGCTCTGCCATCTGAGCCGACAAAGCCTGAGTGGGTGCAGACCCACCAGTGAGCATATTCCAGCCAGACAGATCGGTCGTCTTGGCTTCTTCGCAATTGAGCACCATCTGCAGAACGGTCGGGACGCCATGAGAGAAGGTAACGCCTTCATCACGGAACAGCTGAACCAGACGATTCGGCTCGTAACGGCCCGGATAGACCTGCTTAACTCCGAGCATGGTGGCGATATAAGGAACACCCCAAGCGTGCACATGGAACATCGGCGTCATCGGCATGTAGACGTCGTCGCTCCGCAACAGCGCGTTTGAATCGGAACTACCCAGCGTTATAGCTGTAACCAGTGTGTGCAACACTAACTGACGGTGGCTGAAGTAAACCCCTTTAGGGTTACCCGTGGTGCCAGTGGTATAGAAGGTTGTTGCAATCGAGTTCTCATCAAAATCCGGGAAATCATATTCAGTGCTAGCCTCAGCCAGCATCGACTCGTACTCGCCGACCACATTCAGGGTGGTCGAAGCGGCAGTCGGGCCGTCTGTCAGCTGGATAAAGTCACGAACCGTGTTGAGCTGAGGAGCAACCTGCTCGACCATCGGAAGAAAATCATCGTGAATCAGCAGAATGTCATCTTCCGCGTGATTCATGGTGTAAATGATCTGTTCCGGACTCAGGCGAATATTCACGTGATGCAACACAGCGCCGATCATGGGAACCGCAAAATAGGCTTCCAGATAACGGTGGCTGTCCCAATCCATTACCGCAACGGTATCGCCTGCACCGATTCCAGCTTTTTCCAAAGCATTCGCCAAACGTGCGATGCGCTCGTTCAGAGTCGCGTAGTCGTAACGAAAGATGTCGCTGTAAACGATTTCGCGGTTCGGAGAATAACGCTTACCTGACAACAACAGGCTTTTGATCAGCAGAGGGTACTCGTAAGCGTTTTCAGCAGAAGGAAGCAGTTTGGTTTTTTTCATGGTTGGCCTCGATTTTTTATTTGGGCTTTGCCGGGATAGAGCAATCCTGATGCCAACCTTAAAAAAAAGAATATTTCGCTGTTTTAGGCGAATAAAACCGAGATGAGTTTGAGAGAAGAGGAGTTATGAGCGGAAACCGCTCGGATTAGGCCGAACCGATGAGCGGTTTTCGCTCATCCCCTATCTGATCATGAGCGGCGTGCGCTCATGATCAGTTAGGATGGCAGTGACCGATCTCGATGCCTGACGGCTCAGCCAATCAAGGCTGAATTTCCGGCAGATAGATCTTCCAGTTACCCAACATGCGTTTAGCGGGCGGATAGTTTTCATTGGGCTCCGATTCGCCGATGGCAGTCACCTGCATTATTTGATGACTGACGGGATCGATCCATGACTGAAACCCTGGCGGGTCTTCGGGCAAAGGCAGTTTCAGTCCCTCGAGCGTCCGGCGCATCCCTTCAGCGTCGGTGGTCTCTGCCTGCCGCCAGGCCTCGGCAACCGCAAATATCGCCGCATAAGCACTTTCGGCCATGAAACTCGGATACCGGCCGCTGCGTCGGTGAAACTCCGCTACAAACTCACGGTTTCTCGCCGTGTCCGGCCAATTGATATGGTGATGCCCTGAAAGAATGACTCCGGGAGGCAGGTCATTTCCAAGGGCGGCAATCACATCGTAACCACCGCCAGTGTCAAAGTTGGCCAGACGGCTGACTTCTAACAATCCCTGCAAATGCGCCTGGCGTACAAAGTTGGCAAAATCATCGCCGAAAAAATTGGAGATCACGATATCTGGAGGCGAGATCAAAAGTGCTTCAATATAAGCTGAAAAATCCGGCTCCGAGGGCTTTGGATAGTACTCCCCGCTGATCTCGAAGGGCACATTGAGATCCTCCAGTCCTTCCAGCAAGTCCTCCAATGCCTGGTGGCCATAATCGTAATCGGGGCCGACGTAGGCTAGCGTGGTCCAAGGCTGCTCTGACTTCATTTCCTTCAAGTAGCGCGCACCGGCCCTCATCGATTGCCGGCTGTCATTGTTGACCCTGAAATACCACGGATTAACCGGTTCCTGCGTCAGTCTTGACGAACTGTGCCCTGCGCCAATGAATAGCATTTCCTGCTGTTGCGCATAAGCACTGATCTCCAGTGCAATGCTTGAGTACACCACGCCGCAAAGAACACTGACGCCCTGCTCTTCAACCAACTGACGAGCAAGGGTTGCGCTACGATGGCGCTTACCTTTGCTGTCTTCGAGAAGAACCTCAAGACGGGGATAGAGCTTAGACTCGCCAGCCTCCGTCAACTGATGATTCAATTGCTGAAGTCGGTCTAAAGCCATCCCGATGCCAACATCCGCGTCGCGCCCGAAAAACCCCATCGGCCCGGTCAATGGGTAAATGCAGCCAACCCTAAGCTCAGCTTCGGTCGGGGACGCCCCAGTCAAAGGCTCTTGCCCAGCGGCAGAGGCCAGCGAAGGCCAGAATCCCATGGCTATGCCCAAAGCCGCAGCCGACAGCCGCGTTAAATTCCAAACACCTTCAGGCTTCATTCGCTAATTCCCAACTTCTGCAGCCGTCGCTTCAGGGCATGGCGGGATATTCCCAGTTTTTCTGCTGCGGCGCCCTTGCGCCCACCCGCCTGATTCAGGGTTCTGAGAATGATATCCCGCTCGGTTTCTGCCAGACGCGATTCAATAGAGCCATCACCAGCGAGGATAGGTTGATCGGTCGGGTGCATTTCCGGAGGCAGCATGGAGAGAGTCACAACTTCACCGGGATAAAGCACCGTCAGCCGTTCCAGCAGGTTTTTCAGTTCGCGGATGTTTCCTGGCCAGTCGTAATCAACGAGGTGGGCCATAATATCCGCCTCAAACAACACCGGAGAACAGCCTTCACTGGCGGCCATTTTCAAACTGAAATGTTCGATAAGCAGCGGGATATCCTCCCTCCGCTGCGCCAACTCCGGAACCCGCACCGGCATCACATTTAGTCGATAATAAAGGTCCGCTCTGAAGTTACCCTCTTCAATCGCCAACTCCAATTCCCGATTGGTGGCCGCAATAATCCGCGCCTCTGCCTGATAAACGCGATTGGAACCAATGGGCCGGTAGGTATGGTCTTCAAGGAAGCTCAATAACTTAGCCTGAAGAGCCAAAGACATTTCGCCGATCTCGTCCAGGAAAAGCGTGCCCCCGTTCGCCAATTCAACCAGTCCTGAGCGTCGTTGGTGGGCCCCGGTATAGGCGCCCTTTTCCGCTCCGAATAGTTCGGCTTCGAGCAGTTGTTCAGGTAGAGCGGCGCAATTAACCTCAACAAAAGGACCGGATGCGACCTTTGAGAGTTGGTGGACCTCTCGCGCTACCGCCGTTTTACCGGTGCCCGAAGCACCCTGCAACAGCAGCGTTTTGGCACCACTTCGGGCGATACGGGTGACGTCTTCCTGCAGGCGTCGCATCGCCTCACTGCGGCCGATCAGGCGGGCTTCTCCTAGCTGGCGCTCACGGAGAAAACGCACTTCCTTGTCCAATCTGCAACGTTCCAATGTGCGTGAAATTAAACGCTTAAGCTCATGAATATCAAAAGGTTTGGTAATAAAATCCAAGGCGCCACTTTTGACAGCCTCAATGGCAACTTTGATATCCCCATGGGCGGAAAACATCACGACCGGACAAGCAGGCAACTGCAACTGCAATTGCTTCAATACCTCGAGTCCACTGAGATCCGGCAAACGCAGATCCAGTAACACCAGATCAGGCTGACGATCCAGCGCGGTTTCGATTCCATCATTACCGGTGTGGGCGGTTGCGATCCGGTAGCCATCGGCTCCCAGCGCTAACTGCAACGAGCGCACCAGGCGCTGCTCATCATCAATAATCAGAATGAGTGCATTATCCATGACTGTCCTTTGAAGCGTTGAAAGTCAACGAAACTCTCGTACCGGCTTCCGATTCGCTGCTTATTCGCAAATCACCACCATTAAGCTGTACCAAGCGTTTTGAAATAGACAAGCCCAGGCCGGTGCCCTGACTTCGGGTCGTGTAAAATGGCTCTGTAGCCCTGTCGAGTGCTTCAGCTACCATCCCGATACCTGTGTCGCTGACGTTAATAACCGTTTTATCATTGAGGGTCTGAACATCGAGGTTCAGCTCGCCCCCTTCAGGCATAGCCTGAATACTGTTGAGCGCCAGGTTCATCAACACCTGCTGAATCTGGTTTTCATCGACACACAGGGGCGCATCGAGTTCTCCTGAGAGACTCAAATGGATGTTCTCTCTGGCCGCGAGCGGATCGATCAGAGCGGCCAAACGCCGAAGTAGATCACCAGCCGTAACCCAAACCCGCTCAGGATCGTACGGACGAGCAAAGCTCAGCAGATTCTCAACGACTTCATTAACGCGATCGATCTCTTCCAGAACCAGCGTGATCAGTTCGGCGTTGCGAGGGTTATCGTCCTGAGGGAAGCTTTGCACGCAGACCTTGATCGTGGCCAATGGGTTGCGGACCTCATGGGCGATGCTGGCCGAAAATTCTCCAAGGACCGCTTTTTTCTCGACTTCAAGACGCGAATCAATCAGCGCTTGCAGGCGGCCGCCCATGCGGTTGAACGCATTGGCCATCAAGGTGAATTCATCATGCCCCTTAGAGGGGATATGAATATTCCAATCCCCTCTGGAAACCGCTTCTGCGCCCTCAAGCAACGGCCCAAATCGCCTTTTGGTCCGCAGAATGACAATCATGAATAACCCGATGACCAGCAGCACTGATACGCCCGCCCCCATCAGAAAGGCGGGGCGCCTCAGCTCTTGGCTGAAGTCCACATCCGGATGATGCTTGATCACTTCAATCGACCAGCCGGGAGCGAACTCTTCACTAAGCCAACTGGGCGTTTGATCTTGAGCAACTCGACCAGTAACCGTAAACCGTTGGCTTTCGGAGGTGCTTACCAGCGGGGTAAAACCGTCGATCTGTGACTGTTTTTTTAGCAACTCGGTCAAGCTGGAAAAACGAATATGCAATGCCACAAACCCGGGGGATTCCGTTTCGCCCGCGTTCATTGGGAGCGGCGCTGCCAACAGGAACCAGCCTGAAAGACCGGGCCGAGGTTCTTGGGGCCCGATTAACCAGAAATCAGCAAACTTTCGTCTGGGCAACCCATCCAGAGAAAGCTCCATGCCTCCCCAATAAGGAGGCCCCGACGATGCAACACCCGGTAACGCCGTTTGTAATTGCCATTGGGCGTCAAAGAAAAGCACGCCATAGATATCGAAACTGTCGGTTTCAAAGCTGATGAGCGCATGCGTCGGTTCCAGTTCCGAAGACATGGGATCCTCAGACACGAACCGCTCGATATTGGGCAAATCGGCAATCGTTTCTAGCTCGAACTTCCGTGCTTTCAGAAAACCAGACAGTGCAGCGCGGGTGGCGTTCATGGAATATTGAACTTTCTGCTCGCCTAAATCTTCAAGCAATTCGCCGGTGAATCGATCATAGAGCCAGGTGACCACTACCAGTGGAAGCACCGCTATCAATAACGCAATGACCAGGTAACGCCGTACAAAACTGTGGCGCCACAAACTGATTTTCTTTTGGCTTCCGGTAAGTTCCTGCACAGTCGAATCACTCTCAAATATTGGCCTGAGCCAGGTGGTTAACTCTCAAGTGACAAGCAATTTATGGGCCAGCGGGAGTGACTGTGTTGCTCTGGACACCCTGTGAGCATACACCCGCACGGCATCCCGGGACACCTGTAGCAGGCAGCATCGGCGATACTCTGAATAGACAGATTCCCATTGCAGGCAGATGTCAGGCTGCTTGAAATCGGAGTCTAGTGAGGCAGTGGTGCGGCGTGAGAGCGACCTGCTCCGAAACAGTTCGCCCGCGCTGCTATCAACAGATAGCGGTCACGGGCTAAAGCCAGGCATTATAGCCAGAAGTTCTGATTACTCGAAGCCTTCCAGAACGATCTTGCCTACCGCTGTTCCTGCTTCCAATTCGGCATGTGCTGAACGCAGATGTTCAGCATTAATTGCCCCCAGATTCTTCCCGGCGGTGGTGCGAATGTAGCCCTGTTCCACGAGACTCGCGACCTTGTCCAGCAGCTCGTGCTGAACCTGCATGTCTTCGGCGCTATGCATGGAACGGGCGAACATAAACTCAATGTGAAGCGACAGACTCTTCGGTTTCATCTTCATTACATCCAGGGCCGCTGGATCGTCAATCAAGGCAATTTTCCCGAACGGCCGGAGCAACTCCACATAATCATCGAAGTACTGATCGGTGGCGTTCAAACTGGCCACGTGAGAGATCGAGGTGATTGATCCCTCCGACACCAGTTGCTCGATCTGCGGCTGCAGCGGCTCACGATGATTCACGACAAAATCTGCACCCAATGATTCCACCCATTGGCGCGACTCAGGCCGCGAGGCGGTCGCCACCACGGTGGCACCGGTCAGTTTCTTGGCCAACTGGATCAGTATGGAACCAACCCCTCCGGCGGCGCCAATCACCAGGATTACCTCATTACTCGGGGTAATGTTCCCTGGGTCCTGCTGCACAAGACCGAGATGGTCGAAGAGCATTTCCCAGGCGGTGATGCTAGTCAGGGGCAGTGCTGCCGCCTCCGAATCGCTCAGGCTCGCGGGCTTTCGGCCGACGATGCGCTCATCAACGATCTGGTACTCCGCGTTACTGCCCTGACGGGTAACATCGCCTGCGTAGTACACCTGATCGCCAGGCTTGAATAATGAGACGCCCTCGCCCGTCGCGACGACTTCTCCGACGGCGTCCCAGCCCAAAACCTTAATCTGACCCGCCTCTGCTGCGGCACGCTGGCGCACCTTGGCATCAACCGGATTGACGCCAATCGCCCTAACCCGGACCAACAGATCCCTTCCTGTAGCAACTGGCTGTGGCAGCTCAACGTCCTGCAAGGATTTTGGATCGTTGATGGGTAAAGAGTCGGTGTATCCAACAGCTTTCATGGGTTTCTCCCGAGTGAGTTGGTAGTGGCACTCAGTTTGATCCTTAATTACACTACGAAAAACAGGCTAATCCCATAAACATATTCAAATAGTTTTTGAAAATGACCTTCGATGATCTGACTGTTGTGCTCAAAGTGGCCGAATTCCGAAACATCACGGCGGCCGCCACCAGCCTTGATATGCGCCCTGCGACCGCAAGCGCGGCCGTCAAACGCGTTGAACAGACATTGGGGGTTGAGCTGTTTGTTCGCTCTACCCGCCACCTTCGGCTTTCAGCGGCCGGCGAAAAGTATCTGCCTCAATGCGAGCAGGCACTGGCATTGCTGGACGAGGCCCGACAGAACATTCGCTCCGGCGAAGAAGCCGTTGCAGGAGAAATTCGGCTATCGGTTTCATCCGATCTTGGCCGGAACCGGGTAGTCCCGTGGATCGACCAATTAATGACCTCTCACCCGGGCCTGAGCTTGCGCGTTCAAATTACCGACAGCAACGTCGATTTTTTCCGGGATTCCGTCGATATGGCTCTTCGCTACGGCTCGCCCGATGACTCCAATCTGTATGGTTTCAAAATCTGTGACATTCCACGCCTCCTCTGCGCTACACCGAGTTACCTGAGCGAGCATGGAACCCCCGCGCACCCACACGATCTGGCCAACCACAACGGGCTCTTCTATCAACTGCAGGACATTCCCTACGATTTGTGGACCTTTAAGCGGGGCGACGAGGAGTTTCGAATAAAAATGAAAGGCAACCGGGCGTCCAACGATGGCGATCTGGTTCGGCGCTGGTGTGTGGCGGGACACGGCCTGGCCGTGAAATCCTGCCTCGATATCTCGGACGACCTGCTGGCGGGAAGAGTCGTCAATGTCATGCCTGAGTATGCGCCACCGGTCTCAGAGTTATGGTTGATTTGCCCAACACGGCAATCGATCACGCCAGCAGTGCGATTGCTGAGGGATGCTCTGAAAGGGCATTGCCAGGACATCATCCAAATGATGAACCTTGAAGGAATTCTCTGAGGGCAAAGCCCATTACCCTCACCGGGGAGCGGGCGTTAAAAACGTAGTAGGTGCGACAATCCGCCGATCGGGCTCTTCGAAAGTGGTCACTTCAAAGGAAACGTCGGTCACTGCGCCCGGGATGCTTGAGGCATCTTTTTCCAGAACAACAGGAATTTCCCTCAGTTCGCCGGCGTTAAGCGTCACTCTATCCGGCCCACGCATGCTGAATCCTTCGGCACCGTAGACCCGAATGAAGGTATGCCGCGTTTCATTGGATTTATTGGTTAAATTGAGTAGATAACTGTTTTCAACAAGCCCTGAGCCGTTATACCGGAAGAGCCCCCTATCCCGTTCAACCTCCAGCGTTATTAAAGGTCGAGTGATCAAAGCCCAGGAAAACAAACCAATCATGGTTGCCAGTATAAAAAAGTAGGCGACAAGGCGAGGCCTGAGGATATGCCTCGTGCCGGTATTCAGCTCATTGAAACTGGCGTAACGAATCAGTCCCTTTTCGTAGCCCATTTTGTCCATGATCGAATCACACGCGTCGATGCATGCGGCGCACCCAATACATTCCATTTGCAGGCCATCACGAATGTCGATGCCAGTCGGACACACCTGCACACACATTTCGCAATCTATACAATCACCCAGCCCTTGAGCAGACGGATCTGACCCAATGGATCGGCTACCGCGAGGGTCGCCCCGGCCAGCATCGTACGCGACCACCAATGATTCATTATCAACCATGGAGGACTGGAAACGACCATAGGGACACATGTGTAAACACACTTTTTCACGAAACCAGCCAGCATTTACGTATGTCGCTGCGGTGAAGAAAAACACCCAGAAAAGTGCTGAACCGGAGAGATTAAATGACAGAAGATCTGGCACTAGGTCTCGTATCGGGGTGAAATACCCGACAAAGGTCACCGCAGTCACGGCACTGATTAGCAGCCAAAGGCCATGTTTCAGCACTCGTCTCAGGATTTTTTTCTGACTCATTCTTGCGCTATCTAACTTCATGCGCTGTCGACGGTCGCCCTCGGCCAGTTTTTCAGCCCAGAGAAAAACCCACATCCAAACACTTTGTGGGCAGGCGTACCCGCACCAAATCCTGCCTGCGACAGCGGTTATGAAGAAAAGTCCGAACGCACAGATGATCAGGATGGCTGACAACAGAACAAGATCTTCCGGCCAGTAAGTCGCGCTAAATATGTGAAATTTTTTGTCTGCGATATCCCATAGAACGGCCTGTCGCTCGCCCCAGTTCAACCAGACTGTTCCAAAATACAAAGCGAACAGAATG
Source organism: Marinobacter sp. SBS5 (assembly GCF_048285575.1). Lineage (NCBI taxonomy): Bacteria > Pseudomonadati > Pseudomonadota > Gammaproteobacteria > Pseudomonadales > Marinobacteraceae > Marinobacter > Marinobacter sp. SBS5. Next base: position 103,368 of record NZ_JBLWAZ010000009.1, read on the forward strand.
GCGCCGCCCCCCATTCGGATTTGACGGTATATGCCTGAAAAGCTTCGTGGGTAGATCTTGCCGGGCGCCCGACTTGGCGAGGAGTTCGGTGAAACCTGTGTGACCGGGATCAGTCGATTCATTGACCGTTTACCTTCCCAAAAGTTGTATGAAACTGATCGGGAAAGTATGGAGGCCTGCCAGAAATAGAGACAGGCCCAATTTTTTTAAGTTTTATAGGTACAGGCAACCGTTACGGGTCTTGAACCAGTTCCAATATGCGCTTCAGCGCTCGCGTCCGCTGGTCATCCCAAGGGTGAGCAAAGCTGACTCTTAAACAATTACCAAACCGCTCTGACACTGAAAAGAGGCTTCCTGGTGTAATGACGATGCCCTCATCCAGCGCTTTAGAATAGACATCAATTGTATTGATCTGTTCTGGTAATTCGACCCAAACGGCTAAACCGCCTTGAGGCGCCGTTGTCCGCACCGCCAATGGCCATGCTGCCAAATACTCCAGTAACTGGTCCCGCTGCTCTCGTAATTGAAGACGAAACTTGCGCACGAACGCAGCGTAATCGCCCTCTTGGATAAAGCTTGCAACACCTTGTTGAACAAAGCGACTGCTCGCTAATTGAGAGGTCAGTTTCATTTGAAGAATGTCAGCGTGCCACCTGCCCCCACTTACCCAGCCGAGCCTAAGATCGCGAGAAAGTACTTTTGACAGCGAGCTGCAATGAATAACCCGGCCCGATTGGTCCAGAGATTTAAGTGTGTCTGGCACACCCGACCAGCCCGTTTCGGCGTAGATATCATCCTCGATAATGGCGAGGTCGTGCTTCTCGGCTAGTTCAAGTAACCGCCTTCGGGCGGCTCTTGGCATAACCGCACCTCCTGGTGTTGCGAACGCGGGTTGTACCACGCAAACACGAACGTCCCAATGTTCCAGAATATCTGAAAACGCAGCGACATCCATGCCTGTCTGCAAAGAGGTTGGCACCTCGATGACCTTTAATTTCAATTGTTCCAACAACTGCAGAACGCCATAGAACCCCGGCGATTCGACGGCGACGATATCTCCTTCGGAACAAACCGTAAGCAAGGCCAAAAATAGAGACTGTTGGCATCCAGAGGTAATGCAAAGTTCGGATGCATCCGTCTTCCAGCCTCTTTTGGAAAATAGCGTGGCAAGCTGATTTCTCAGGCCGGGATCGCCCGCGGGTTCATCATAGTATTGAAAATCCCCTTTCTGACGCCGTAGTGCCCGACCAATTGAACGGTTTAGCTGCACGATCCCTTGAGGCATTTCCCCGGAGTGCAGATTCGGCGTTAGATCAAACGCCGCACTTCTCGTCATAATGTCCCGAAACAGCTCGCTTACAGATACTGGCTTAGGTGATTCAATCCGCTCCATCCGGCAGGGCGTGTCGAATTCTTCATTCTGATAGGTAACAAAGAAACCGGCCCGCTCACGGGATTCGATCAATCCTTTGGCTTCCAGCCGTTGCAGCGCGTGCTGAATGGTTATCTTTGCGCAACCGTGCAGGTCGCACAGCGTTCTGATGGAGGGCAATCGCTCGCCACATTTCCACCGGCCAGCCACGATACCTTGCTCTATTTCATCTTCCAGTAATTGGTACTTCGGGAGGCTACTATCCATGGTGTTGGCTCAACAGGTACAACGTCGGGCCATAATATAGATTCAAACGAACTACCAAGGCTACACCGACTTTCAAAACGCCGCCTTCAATGAATGAGTGTCCGTTCAGCGGAGGCGGCGTGACTCACTATCAGTCAGAAAGAGATTCTGGCTCCTACAACCACGAACCAGTCCTCGGTGCTACTTCCTTCAGATTCTGCGAAATCTGCCGAATCGCCATACTTTCGCTCGTGGACAACGCCTAAATAGGGAGAGAAAGATCGGTCGACCAGATCATAGCTCAGCCTCAAGCCTGTTTCCGTGGAAACCAGTCCCTTGCCGATACCGATCTCCCGGTCCTCGCTAAAGGCAATAGTGGCATCGAGCGTAGCAGCCAGAATCCAGTAATTGGTCAATAGCAGCTCGTATTCGGCGTCTACCTCGGCAGAGGTGTCACCTTCGTCGCTAACATAGAGGTTTGCGTCTACCTCAAACCACTGAGGAGCCAGTCCGGAAACGCCCAAAACGGCATAAGTGCGATCAGGACCTTCCGGCGTATCAAAGCGAACACCTGCTTTAGCATCGAAAAAGGTTGAGATTGGAATCTGGCCTACCAGTTGGTTCTCCAAGCCTTCGTACGCTTGTTCTTCTATGGCGTACTCACCCTTAGTAAGCCACCGGACTTTCAGTGCGTCAGTTCCGTAAAAGAAATCGCCGTTCCAGACACCGAGTTCTTCATCGTCATCGCTGTAGCGGTATTCAACTTCTTCGAACTGGATACCCCAAATCTTGAGCGGCTGTTTGCGTTCCGTGGTGTCTTCGATCATTCCCTGAGCAGCAGCCAAACCTGGCATTAGTACCGAGCCGATGAGGCCAGCCGTAAGCCAGAAGCGAGAAAAGCTCATGCGCCACCACCTTCGTTCGTCACCAACTCTGCGGAAGCCTGAGAGGACTGCGGCCCACCTTCAACCACGACTTTACGGAACATGCCGGCAGCGGCGTGGTACGAAAGATGGCAATGGAATGCCCATTGGCCCGGTGCATCCACTTCAGTCTCCATGAACACAGTCGTGCCCGGTTGAACACTCACTGTATGCTTAACAGGGTTCCATTGACCTGCACCAACGTCGAGGATGGACCACATACCATGAAGGTGCATTGGGTGCGTCATCATAGTTTCGTTGACGAACTTAAACCGGACACGCTCGCCGTATTGCAGCCGGATGGGGTCAGCATCCTCGTATTTGACGCCGTTTATGCTCCAGGTATAACGCTCCATGTTGCCCGTCAGTCGAAGTTCAATTTCACGGGTAGGCTCCCGCTCTTCATACAAGGGATTCTGTGCCTTTAAGTCCGCATAAGACAGGAACTTACCGCCATTGGCAGCTTCGGGCATGATGCCGCTGCCTTTAGCGTAAAACGGATCGTTTGGTTTCTCCTTGTCGGACCCCATACTGCTGTGGGCGGAGTGGTCCATACTCTCCATTGATCCATGGTCCATGGCAGACATGCCGCTATGATCCATCTCGTTCATGGACCCGTGATTCATACCTCCGTGGCCCATATCGCCATGATCCATGCCGTGCATGCCACCCATGTCGGCCATGGTGAGTCGGGCTGGCTTCCGCATAGTTGGAACTGCCGCTTCCATACCTTCTTTGGGTGCCAGCGTTGCGCGAGCATAACCAGAGCGCCCCATTGACTCGGCAAAAATCGTATAAGCCTGTGCATCGCGCGGCCGAACGATGACATCGTAGGTTTCAGCAACCCCGATGCGGAATTCGTCCACGTTAACCGGCTGCACGTTGTTGCCATCGGCCTGAACCACGGTCATGTTCAGCCCGGGAATACGAACGTCAAAGTAGGTCATCGCAGAGGAGTTAATGAAGCGTAAACGGATACGCTCACCGGGCTCAAACAGCCCGGTCCAGTTCTGGTTCGGTCCCTTGCCATTAATCATGCCGGTAAACCCTTGCACGTCTTCCACATCCGCCTTCATCATGCGCATGTCACCCCAATCCATCCGGTCCTTAAGGGTGTTTATCAAGCCGTTTTTCTTAGCATCACTGAAGAATTCGCCAACCGTCTGCTGCTCACGATTGTAGTAATCCGGCATCATTTTCAGATTGCGCATGATCCGGTCCCCAGTGTGGGGGTGTTTGTCCGTTAGTTGGATAACGTATTCCCGGTCATAGCGAAATGGCTCGCGGCCTTTTGGCTCAATAATGATCGAGCCAAACGCGCCGTCAGGTTCCTGAAAGCCAGAGTGACTGTGGAACCAGTAGGTGCCAGCCTGTACCACAGGAAATTCGTAGGTGAAGGTCTCGCCCGCTTTAATACCCGGAAAACTAATACCTGGCACGCCATCCTGCTGGAACGGCAGAATAAGGCCGTGCCAGTGGATGGATGTCATTTCATCCAAATTGTTCGTGACATTGATTTTGACGTCTTCCCCTTCCTTGAACCGAAGCACAGGGCCTGGGGATTTTCCGTTATATCCAATACCTTCTTTGATGAAATCACCGGTATCAATCGTGACACGGTCTACCGTCAGGTTATATTCCCCAGCGAACACCAACGCCGGAACAAAAAGGCTGAAAAGCCCCGCCAAAAGGCGCTTTCTCATGAGATCCACTCCGTATATCCGTTAGCAAATTAGGAGAGCGACTTACTTGAACGTGACATCACCATACATTCCAGCCTGATAGTGGCCGGGTACATTGCAGGCAAACTCGATGTTGCTTTCGTTGCTGAACGTCCAGACGATCTCCCCGCTTTTGCCAGGCTCAATCAGCACGCTGTTGGGGTCGTCGTGCTTCATGGAATGGCCATTTCCCATGTCCATTTCCATCATGTGGTGATTGAGCTTTCCACCCTGAATGACACCGTGCTCAACCATCATCATCATTTCTTCTTGATGCGCTTCGTGCATGGATGGCGTGCCGATATTGAACTCATGCACCAAGTTACCCTTGTTCTCCAAGACGAACCGAACGGTCTCCCCTGCACTCACCTCGATCTGTTCAGGCTCGTAGTAGTTATCGTACAGTTCGACAGTAATCGTGCGACTGGCCTCCGAAGCTACACCGGGTTCGCCGATTGGGGATCCATGCCCATGACCGTGTGTTCCGCCTGCAAAAACTGCCGGCGACAATGTGACTGCGGTTGCCAGAACTATGCTTTTTGCCAAAGTCATAACTATTCTCCTATCAAGGGTTGGGAAGGACGTGGCGCTTAAGAGGTTCCTACTGTCCCGTACCAACCTGAATCCTTGCTGAAAATTGCAAATGTTTTACCATTCAGGCCCGATTCAGGTAGCTGCCTCATACTCTCGGCCAACCATTCTCACGGAGTAAGACCCAATCCATGCGCCTACTGTTGGTAGAAGATGATCGTTTGTTAGCCGACGGACTTATTAGCCAACTTGAAAAAGCGGGGTTTAGCGTCGATTGGGCGAAAACCGCCAAAGATGCCACAAGCTTGGGGGTGCAAGAGGATTATCGAGCTGTGGTACTGGACCTGGGATTGCCCGACGGGAATGGGCTGGACGTACTTAAAATCTGGAGGGGGAACCACGTTAATTTTCCGGTACTGATACTTACAGCTCGAGGTGACTGGCAGGACAAGGTCAGCGGCCTTAAAGCGGGTGCAGACGACTATCTCGCCAAACCCTTCCAATTGGAAGAGCTCATAGCCCGGCTCAACGCCATCATACGCCGCAGCGACGGTCGCGTGGATTCCATGCTCAAAGCCGGCCCTTTCGAGCTTGATGAAAATCGCCAGGTTTTAAAAACGGCCGACGGCACCGAGCATAGCCTGACGGGTACCGAATTCCGTTTATTACGCTGTCTGATGAGTCGCCCGGGCCAAGTCTTTTCCAAAGACCAGTTAATGGAACAACTTTACAGCCTGAATGACACGCCTAATGAAAACGTTATCGAAGCTTATATTCGCAGGCTGAGAAAGCTCGTGGGAGCCGACTCCATCCTAACGCGGCGCGGCCAGGGGTATCTGTTTAATGAGGTTGTTTGAGAAACCATGGTCGGTAAAGAACACTCTGCTCCTGTGCTTGCTGCCGGCAGGCATCGGCCTGATGGCGCTTGCTTGGGTTATTCACGGTTATTTGCTCGACAGGATGTCCCGGGCATTTGTCGAAGACCGGCTCAAAGATGAGGTGGCCTTTCTGGAGCACCAAATACGCAAAACAAACGGCAATGTTAATCAGCTAAACACCGGAGATTATTTTCAGGACGTATTTCATCACGCATTCGCTATACAGACACCATCGAAAACCCTAGTATTACCAGATAGTTGGCGGACAATCTTAACCCCGTTACTAGATCATAGTGGAAGTGGACCGATTCGCGTCCAAGGCCAAACGGGGCCGGAAGCGACCTCGGATATGCTGGCCTACCGAAAAGCCTTCTCGGTGAATGGAATACCAATTGTTGTGATTGTTTCGGAAGATTTCGGTGCTCTGAAACACAGTCAAATGGAGCTGCACGTTTGGACTGCGGTTGTTTCCATTGTCTTAATTCTAATGTTAATCGTCGTAATATGGCTCGGCATCAATATGGCCATGCGCCCGGTCATTAAGCTCAAAAGTGCTTTAACGCGCCTTCAGAGTGGCCAAATCAACCGGATTGATATACAGGCCCCGGAAGAATTCGACCCCTTGGTTAAACAGCTTAATCAACTATTGGATTCTCTTGCCCAGAGGCTTGAGAAATCACGGGATGCCTTGGCCAATCTCTCCCACAGCGTCAAGACCCCGATTGCCGCCGTTCGCCAGATCCTAGAGGACACGGGGCGACCGCTCAATGACGATCTTCGTCTGCAAATGGCTAACCGGCTGGACAGTATCGATACTCAACTTGAAGCCGAGATGCGCCGCAGCCAGTTTGCAGGCCCACAAGTTGGGATGAGCGCCGACCCTCTCAAACAAGCCCGTGAACTGCTCTGGATGCTGGGACGACTGTATCCCGACAAGTCCTTTGAGCTTTCAAGTAGTTTACCGGAAGGCTGTCGATGGGCTATTGAGGAACACGACCTCAACGAAATCATGGGTAACTTGCTGGATAACGCAGGTAAATGGTCAGCACATTACGTCGAACTGACCTTGGAGGAGGTTGCCGGATCCCCACTGATCGCTGTGGCCGATGACGGCCCCGGCGTTCAAGAGACGGAACTTGCCCATCTTGGAAAGCGAGGGGTTAGACTGGACGAGCAGACACCAGGCCACGGTCTGGGCCTAGCTATCGTGCGCGATATCGTCGAACGCTATGGCGGAATCATCACCTTTTCATTGCGCGCTCAACAAGGTCTAGAAGTTCGAGTATTGATCTAACGATGTAAACGAAGTCGCAGAACGTTACTCCGGCAACGGAATGAACTCGTCGTCATCACCCACGACTTTCGGGAAGTTTTGGGCCTTCCAGTCAGCTTTCGCTTGCTCAATACGTTCGCGCCGAGTCGACACAAAATTCCATTCGATATACCGATGGCCCAGGTTCTCACCACCGACAAACGCGATGCGTGAATCACGCTTTGCCGTCAGCTCAATTCCCTTCTCATCGGTAAACACCGCCATGGAATACTCGTGAATGCTGGCATCTTTAACCGAAACCTCTCCTTCAGCAACGTAAACGGCTCGTTCTTCCGCATCTGGAACCACGATGCTCTGGCCGGCTTTTAAGTGTGCTTCGACATAAAGCGTGTCCGCATAGACTTTAACCGGGGAGGATTTCCCGTAAGCGCTGCCCATAATAACTCGAACCGGCACGCCGTCGACATCCACCCGGGGAATCTCGGCATCGGGATAATGATAAAAAGCGGGTTCAACCTCTTCATCGGCTTCAGGCAGTGCGAGCCAGAGCTGCAGTCCGTGCAGGCGGTGCGGCTTTTCAGTAACCTCGGGACGCTCCCGCTCAGAGTGGGTAATGCCCTTGCCTGCCACCATGAGGTTCACATCACCCGGGCGGATGGTCTGGTAGCTGCCCACCGAATCTCTGTGCAGTATTTCGCCTTCGAACAAGTATGTCACCGTTGCCAGATTGATGTGTGGGTGCGGCCGCACGTTAATACCTTCACCGGCGGGGAACTCAGCGGGCCCCATGTGATCGAAAAAGATCCACGGCCCAACCATGCGGCGTTTGATCGTTGGCAGAACACGGCGCACTTTAAAGCCGCCGAGATCTTTTTGACGGGTTTCAATCAACAGATCAATATTCTGACACCCGTCCGGCTTTTCACACTCTTGGTCAAAAACCTCTTTTCTTTGCGTACTCATCCTTTCTCCCCTGACATCTTTTGTGTTTCTGGAGTGGTTATTCCCAGCGTCTGGTTGACCGAATCGCGAATTTCCCGGTAACGGTCTGGGTTATGGGCCAAAACTTCAAGGTCATCCTCCGGGAACATCTCTGATTTTTTTCGCATGGCACCATCATCGGCTACCGCTGCCGGAAATAAACGCTCTAAACAACGTAACATGACCTCTGGCGAAACTGAGGCTCCGGGGGAGGCGCCGAGCAGTGTGGAGTAGGTTCTGTCCGTAGAAACGATGATTTCTGTCCCCATCTGCAAAGCGCCGTCTTTGATAATTTGTACGCGCTGACCGGCTTCGATAGGTGCCCAGTCAAATTTGTCACCCAGCCCGGGCGCAAACTTTTCCAGCTCGGCGAACATGCTCTTCTTGCCCTTAAAGCTCTCGGATACCAGGTATTTGACCAGCGGGAAGTGGTCCAGCGTGACATTCAAGAGCCCGGGGATATCGTGTAACCGTAACGAGGTCAGGTAGTCGAAGAAACCGCGGCCTTTTTCGAGCACAGGCTTAAAGGAAGCAAATGGGCCGAACAGTAGATAGTGCTGCCCATCCACCATCCGCAAATCCAAATGAGGCACCGACATGGGAGGGGCTCCCACTTCTGCTTTGCCATAGGTTTTTGCCCGGTATTGCTCGGCTTGCTCAGGCTTGATCGGTGCTTGTAAAAAGCGGCCACCCACTGGAAAGCCGGTGAATCGGCTGCGGAACGGCATCAAGCTTTTCTTCAGAATCGGAAAGGCGCCTCCGCCTGCACCCACAAAAAGCACATCCGCTTTATGCTGAATAGGGCCCTCATCGTTTTGGGCTTCAATCAGCCATTGGCCCGTGGGGCTTCTGTGTACCCTTTTCACATGGGTGCCAAATTCAATTTGAACCCCTAACTCACGCACTGCGTAGGCCGCCATTTGTTCGGTCAATGAGCCGAAATTAACGTCGGTACCGGTTTCGATGGCTGTTGCGGCCATTTTCTCATGGCGTGCACGCCCTTCCATGGTAAAAGGGATCCAGCTTTTGATCTCATCGAAGTCATCAGAGAACTTCATCTGCTCGAAGAAATGGTGAGCAGACATCTCGTTAAAACGCAGTCTCAACATGTCTATGAACTGCTCTGAAACGATGGTGCAGTGCTTGGTGGGGTTAATGAATGAGGTAGGGTCTTCGATGGCGCCTTTGCGAACGAGATAGGCCCAAAATTGTTTAGCCACGTTGAACTGCGCGTGAATTTTTAACGCTTTCTCAACAGAGATAACCTCTTCATCGACCGGGGTATAATTCAGCTCGCAATTAGCCTCGTGCCCAGTTCCCGCATTGTTGAAAGCCCAGGAATTTCCGGCTCCGGGGCCATCGAGCCGTTCGAGAATCGTGATGTCTAGATTGGGAACCATCTCTTTTGCCAGCACAGCAAGGGTAGTTCCCATAATACCGGCACCGATAATGATCAGGTTCATAGATTGCACTCGCTACAGATGAGTTTACAGGGCTGTTAATTTCAGCCCTCTCCCTCAAAAGTAGCACGGAACATTTCGCCCTGCCCTTGCGCTTCGTTTATGCCAGCCTGCGTTTACTGCATTCGGCGTTCGGCATCGCGCCTTGCATCTTTCAGGAATGAATCCACAGTTTCGCCCGGTAGCAGCAATTGCTTTTTAATCATCTCATCCCGCCACTCCGATTTCTCAAAGATACAACGGTATTCATTCGGGAACTCGGCGTAGAGCTGTTTGAAGCGGTCACGGGCTTTTGCTTTATTAGGATATTTTCGGCGTGACTCCAATACCGCTATGTTGTAAAGCGCGCCCGCACGTACGTTTTCAGACAATGATTCATTCTTATAAATGGTATCCAATCGCTCAATAACCTCATTGACACCCGTTAGGCGGTGTTCTTTGATGATCTTGATTGCAGGTTCCATAATGCGGTCTTCGCCGTGCTGACAGGGTGAGCCCGCGTGATCCTGCTGATACTGATCAACGGCGCGCTCTACATTGTGTTTGTATTTTTGATCCTGTTTCTGCTCATACACGTATCCTGTGCCGACGGTAGTGGCGATGGTGCCGGGCATGCAGCCGCCAAACGTCAATGTACAGGCCATGACGACCAGAGAAAGTTTCGTTTTAGCGTGTGACAAGCGGATTCTCATCATTTAATCCCGGGTGAAGGTTTAGATTGGTTTTACATTCTGTTACACGTGACGTTATCTATATTCAAGTGCGAGTACCGTGAGCTCGGTATAAAAACATACAAATAATCCAGGAGTGTTCCATGTCCCATACGCGCGCCTACGCCGCTCAATCGGCAGAATCCGGGTTGGCCCCTTACACCTTCGAGCGCCGCTCCCTTCGTGACGACGATGTGGCCATCGAGATTGACTACTGCGGTGTGTGCCACAGCGATCTGCATGTTGTAGAAGATGACTGGGGTGGTTCTCAGTATCCGGTGGTTCCCGGGCACGAAATCATTGGTCGCGTTACGGCCGTGGGCCCTGGCGTGACGGCATACAAATCAGGCGATCTCGTCGGTGTTGGCTGCATGGTCGACAGTTGCCGCACATGTTCTGCCTGCGATTCCGGGCTTGAGCAGTATTGTGATGAAGGCATGACCCCAACGTATGGCGGGGTTGATCGGCAAGACGGATCGATCACGATGGGCGGTTATTCCGATAACATCGTCGTCCGTGAGCGGTTTGTCGTTCGGGTTCCCGAGAAACTCGACCCTGCAAGTGCGGCTCCCATACTGTGTGCTGGCATTACTACTTACTCTCCCCTCAAGCACTTCAAGGTCGGGCAAGGCCATAAAGTGGGTGTTCTTGGCATGGGCGGCCTTGGGCACATGGGCGTGAAGTTTGCCAAAGCACTAGGGGCAGAGGTCACTTTGTTCACGCGGTCCGAAAGTAAAGTTGCGGAAGCCAAGAAACAAGGCGCGGATCACGTTGTGGTTTCAACGGATCGCAACCAGATGAAGGCCGTGTCAAACACGTTCGATTTCTTGCTCGACACGATTCCCGTCGCCCATGACCTGAACCCATACCTGAAATGTCTGAATCACGATGGCACCCACATTCTCGTTGGGCTACTGTCTGCCATTGAGCCCCCGGTGAATGCAGGACTGTTACTGCTCAAACGCCGTGTGATTGCAGGGTCTTTGATTGGCGGCATGCCAGAAACCCAGGAGGTATTGGATTTCTGCGCAGAACACGACATCAGCTGCGACGTGGAGATGCTCGATATCCGAGATATCAATGACGCCTACGTGCGCATGAAGAAAGGCGACGTTAAGTACCGTTTTGTCATCGATATGAGAACATTAAAAGAGGGCTGAGACGAACCGCTAATAACGATTCCCGTGGCGCAAGGTTAGCATGAGGTCATTAATGATCGCATATGACCTTGGACGCCACCCATGACTTACGCTCGCATAGCCGGAACTGGTTCTTATTTGCCAGACAACGTTGTCACCAATCTTGAACTGGAAAAGAAGGTAGATACTTCTGACCAGTGGATTCGAGAACGTACCGGTATCGAGCAGCGGTACATTGCCCTTCCCGGCCAAACGACTGTGGATTTGGCAGAACAGGCGGCCTTGCGAGCGATTGAGGCTTCCGGTATCGATGTTTCCGAGATCGACCTGATCATCTTCGCCACCACAACCCCGGATAAAATCTTCCCCAGCTGCGCCTGCATTCTCCAAGCACGCTTGGGTCTCCAAGGTTGTCCTGCTTTTGACATACAAGCTGTGTGCAGCGGGTTTGTCTATGCGCTGGCCACAGCGGAGAAGTTCATTCGCTCTGGCAGTAGTAAAAAAGCACTGGTGATCGGAGCCGAGGTGTTTTCTCGCATTCTGAACTGGGAAGACCGTACCACCTGCGTACTGTTTGGTGATGGCGCTGGCGCGGTGGTACTCGAGGCCAGCGAGGAAACGGGTATTCTATCTACCCACCTGCACGCTGATGGTCGATATGAAACCTTGCTTCACGTGCCCTGTGGTGTCGCCAATGACTTCGACGCCGTGAAGGCGGGTCAGGCGTTTGTAGAAATGAAGGGAAACGAAGTGTTCAAGATGGCGGTGAACACGCTCGGCAAGATTGTCGATGAAACCCTTGAAGCGAATCAGATGCAGAAATCCGACATAGACTGGCTGGTTCCGCACCAGGCCAACCTTCGTATTATTTCCGCCACCGCCAAAAAACTGAATATGTCGATGGACCAGGTTGTGGTCACAGTGAATCGACATGGCAACACTTCTGCCGCCTCGATCCCTCTGGCGCTGGATGAAGCTGTGCGTGATGGGCGTATCAAACGCGGAGAAGTCGTGCTCTTAGAGGCTTTCGGAGGCGGTTTTACGTGGGGTTCTGCATTACTTCGTTACTAACAACATATTCGAAATAGTAATTTGAATAGTCGCTTAAAGTCTTTTTAGTTCTTAGCAAGCTTTGTTAAATTGCCCCTCAGATTTACTTATTAGGTACTGAGGAGCTCGACATGAAAACGTTCTTTAAAGTCATCGCGCTTGGCGCTGCCCTACTCTCTGCTCAGCCAGCTCTTTCTGCTGATCGGGAGCTTCTCAATACCTCCTACGACATTGCTCGCGAGCTGTTCGCCGCATACAACGTCGAGTTCCAGAAACATTGGCAAGAAAAAACCGGCGAAACTGTTGATATCAAACAATCTCATGCCGGTTCTTCCAAGCAGGCGCAAGCCATCATCCAAGGCCTGAAGGCCGATGTTGCTACCTTTAACCAAGTTACCGACATCGACATCCTTCACACCCGGGGTCGTCTGATCCCTGAGAACTGGGCAGAACGCCTGCCCAACAACAGCTCTCCTTATTATTCCACCATGGCGTTCTTGGTGCGCAAGGGTAACCCTAAGAACATCCAAAACTGGGATGACCTGATTCGCGAAGACGTTTCTTTGGTGATGCCTAACCCCAAAACATCGGGTAATGGCCGTTACACGTATTTGGCGGCATTAGGCTTTGCGCAGGATCAGTTCGGTGACGATCAGGACAAGATTGATGACTTCCTTGCGTCTTTGCTGGGCCAAGTCCGCGTCTTTGACAGCGGCGGCCGTGGTGCAACCACCACCTTCGTTGAGCGCGGTATTGGTGATGCCTTGCTGACCTTCGAATCCGAAGTGCTGAACATTGCGGATCGCTTGGAAGGTGAATACGAAGTGGTTACCCCGAAAGTCAGTTTCCTGGCTGAATTCCCGGTGACTTGGATCGATGATTACACCAAGCAAAATGGTACCGAGGCTCTGGCGAAAGAGTATCTAAGCCACCTCTACTCTGAAGATTCTCAGCGCCTTCTGGCTAGCTTCAACTACCGGGTTCAGAACGAAACCGTCTTGAAAGAGAACGCGGACCGCTTCCGTGACCTCAAACTTAAGTCCATCGATGAAATCGCCGGAGGCTGGGAAAAGGCTATGAAAGCTCACTTTGCCAGCGGCGGTAAGCTCGACCAGCTTCAGCGTCGGCGGTAAGAGACTCTAATGTCTGCATCCGCTCAAACAAGCGTCGCCGCAGTGCGGCGTTTTTCCGGTCGTAGCAAACGAGTTTTACCCGGGTTCGGGTTAAGCCTTGGTATCTCCCTGTTTTTCGTCAGCCTTGTCCTGTTGCTGCCGTTAACCGGGCTGGTGGTGGAAACGTCTGGCATGACGTGGGACCAGTTCGTGTTCACCATCACGGACCCACGGGTTATCGAATCCTATAAAGTAACCGCCTGGACAGCCCTTGCCGCCTCTTTGTTCAACGGCGCGTTCGGTCTCCTTCTCGCGTGGGTCTTGGTGCGCTACGAATTCCCCGGCAAGCGTTTGATTGATGCGGTCGTGGACCTTCCCTTTGCTTTGCCTACTGCGGTAGCCGGTATCACGCTAGCAACCTTGTTTGCGCAAAACGGTTGGTATGGGCAGTGGCTAGACAAACTGGGCGTCGAAGTGGCATTCACCCCCATCGGTATCGTGGTGGCCATGGCCTTCACGAGTATTCCTTTTGTTGTGCGCACCGTTCAACCAGTACTCGAAGAGCTCTCACCTGCTGACGAAGAAGCGGCTGTGAGTCTGGGCGCTTCCGACGGCCGTGTGTTCCGCAAGGTTATCTTTCCTTCTCTTTGGCCGGCATTGATTACGGGGGTTGCGTTGTCGTTTACACGGAGCCTGGGCGAATTCGGTGCCATCATCTTTATCGCTGGTAACACGCCTTACGTCAGCGAAGTAACCAGCCTGATGATCTTTATTCGCTTGCAGGAATACGACTACGCAGCCGCCAGTGCGATTGCTTCTATGGTGCTGCTGGCTTCATTGATTCTGCTGTTTGCGATCAATCTATGGCAAAGCCGTTACTTACGCCGTTTGGAGGGCCGATAGATGTCACTCCATAGAAACCGCGTGGGCGACCAGCCTTGGGTTCGCCGCACACTGATCGGCTTGGCACTGATCTTGACCGTGATCTTGCTGGTGATTCCGGTTGTGGTGATCTTTACTCAGGCGCTGAGCGCGGGGTGGAGTACCCTCGCGGGCAACATCATGGACGAGTACACCCTGCACGCGATTGGGCTGACGCTGTTCGTGGCATTATTGACCGTTCCACTGAACCTGATTTTTGGTGTTGCACTGGCGTGGTCGGTCACCCGGTTTAAGTTCCCAGGCCGTAAATTGCTGATCACCTTGATCGACATTCCGTTTGCTGTATCACCCGTGGTCGCAGGTCTGCTCTATTTGCTGCTTTATGGCCGCAACGGTTGGCTTGGTGGTTGGCTCAGCGCCCACGACGTTCAGCTCATGTTCGCTTGGCCCGGCATTGTGATGGTGACCGTATTCGTGACCTGCCCGTTCGTTGCCCGGGAGCTCATACCACTGATGCAACAACAAGGCAGCGAGGAAGAGGAAGCGGGCGTGGTTCTGGGTGCGTCAGGCTGGCGTATTTTTCGGAAGATCACCTTGCCTAATATCAAGTGGGCCCTTATCTACGGGGTGATACTCACCAACGCACGGGCCGTTGGGGAATTTGGTGCGGTGTCGGTAGTGTCGGGCAACGTGCGAGGCCAAACCAACACTTTGCCCCTACACGTTGAGCTGCTGTATCAGGATTACAACATCGTCGGGGCTTTCGCCAGTGCCTCGTTACTTGCTGCCATTGCGATTCTTACACTGGTAGCCAAAGCCTTTGTCGAGTGGCGGCAGGCTAAATCTGAACATTCCGCGCCGGAAACAGGAGGTGTCTGACATGAGCATCACTATCCAGAACATCAACAAAACCTTTGGAAAATTTCAGGCGCTGCACAATGTCTCCCTGGACATTCCTGAAGGCAAGCTGACCGCTCTACTCGGCCCGTCAGGCTCCGGCAAAACCACGCTATTGCGGATTATCGCGGGTCTTGAATCCTCCGATGCGGGCAAAATATTGTTTGGCGGCGAAGATGTCAGCAATCTGCACGTTCGTGACCGGAATATCGGTTTTGTGTTTCAACATTATGCGCTCTTCCGCCATTTGACGGTCGCACAGAACATTGCCTTTGGTTTGGAATCCCTCCCACGCAAAGAGCGCCCCTCGAAACAGGAAATCGCCCAGCGCGTTGAGAAACTTTTGGAAATGATCCAGTTGCCGCAACTGGCGGACCGGTATCCGTCGCAATTGTCGGGTGGGCAGAAGCAACGGGTAGCACTGGCCCGCGCTTTGGCCACACAGCCACGGATTCTACTGCTGGACGAGCCGTTCGGTGCGCTGGATGCCAAGGTTCGAAAGGACCTCCGCCGGTGGTTGCGTGCACTGCACGACGAATATCACTTCACCAGCATTTTCGTCACCCACGATCAGGAAGAAGCTCTCGAGCTCTCCGATCAAGTGGTCGTGATGAGCCAAGGTAAAGTTGAACAAGTGGATAGCCCTGCCCAGCTGTACGCTCGCCCTGACAGCCGTTTTGTGTTCGATTTCCTAGGTCACGTAAATGTGCTGTCAGGTGTCGTTAAAAACCAAAAACTGGTTCAGGGTGATGCATGGGTGTCGTTACCCAGCACCAAAGGCGATCAAGAAGCCCAGCTCTATCTTCGGCCACATGAAGTTCAGCTGTCGCGTTCACCCAACACTCATGCTCGCCTCCCCTTGCGCATACAATCCATCAGTCTGATTGGTTCCGAAGTACGTCTGGAGCTGGCTCCTGAGGGTTGGCGAAGCATAGAGCTATGGGAAACCGGTATGAGCCATGCTGAGTTCGCGCAGCAAAACCCCACTCGCGGTGAGCTCTGGTATGCCGTACCCAATGTTGGGCATTTGTTTGTAGCGGATAGCCACCAACCACGTACTGTAGACTGGAACTTCCAAGACGCGGCTAATGCCAGCAGCATGTAATCGCTTGGTTGCAAGGCACTGCTTGCCCAAAAGCCCCGTGACCTGAAAACAGGCTCGGGGCTTTTTGTTATCTGCGTTGGGCGCTATAGTCTGGCAACAAAATAATAATCAGGCAGTAACCATGAAACGGCGTGTGCAGCAAAAACTCTCCATCATTATTATTGGAACCGGCTTTGGTGGCATTGGTATGGCTATCCAGCTAAAACAAGCCGGCTACACGAACCTCACCTTGCTGGAAAAAGCGCCTAAAGCGGGCGGGACTTGGCGCGACAATACCTACCCCGGTGCGGCATGTGACGTGCAATCGCATCTTTATTCATACTCTTTCGAGCCAAAGCATGACTGGAGCCGAAAATTCGCGCCACAACCGGAAATCCAAGGCTACATTGAACACTGTATTGCCAAATATGATTTGCAGCCGCATATCCGCTTCAATCAAGCCGTCACAGGCGCAAGCTATGATGACGCGGATAATTCGTGGACGGTCACTACCGAATCTGGCGAGTCCTATAACGCTAAGGTGTTGATCACAGCCACCGGTCAACTTAACCGGCCAGCGGTGCCTGCTATTCCCGGTGTTGAGAGCTTCAAAGGCCGGACATTTCATTCGGCCACTTGGGACCATAATTTCGACTTGTCCGGTAAGCGAGTGGCCGTCATTGGCACCGGCGCCAGCGCCATACAGTTTGTTCCGGCAATCGTCCCTGACGTCGAGAAACTGGATTTGTACCAGCGTTCGGCTGCGTGGGTCGTCCCGAAATCCGATCGTCTGTTTTCACGATCGGAGCAAACTTTGTTTAAAAAGGTGCCTCTCTGGGATCGATTCTACCGCGCACTGATTTACGTGAAGAACGAATCCCGTGCGTTGGCCTTCACCCGATTCAGCAAACTTTTGGATGTGGTCGCCCGTCAGGCGATTAAAGAAGCCGAGGCCCATGTAACGGACCCTTCCAAGCTCAAGCGCATCATCCCTGACTATCAAATTGGCTGTAAGCGCATTCTTATTTCCAATGACTGGTATCCGGCTATCGATCAGCCAAATCTTGATCTGATTACAGAGGGTATTTCGCACGTTGATGAAACAGGCATTGTCACCACTGGTGGCCATCATCGACCTGCTGACGCCCTCATTTTCGCGACAGGGTTCCGTGCGAGCGAATATTTATCGCCCATTACAATCACCGGGCGTGACGGGGTGTCGTTGAATGATGTCTGGTCTGAAGGTGCAAAGGCATTTAAAGGCATCGCCGTGAACGGTTTCCCGAACTTGTTTATGCTTTATGGCCCGAACACCAACTTGGCCCACAATTCGATTCTCTATATGCTCGAATCGCAATTCAGGTACGTCATCAGCGCACTGGATGCTTTGGTCAAGTATCCGAATTCAGCGATGGACGTGCGAGAGGATCGCCAAACCCGTTATTGTTCGGTGGTCCAGAAAGGATTGGATGGCACGGTTTGGGATTCCGGGTGCCACTCTTGGTATTTAGATGACCACGGAAGAAACACGGCGCTTTGGCCCGGTTTTACGTTCAGTTATCGATTTGCCACACGTTCAGTCGATACCGCTGATTACACCTTTATCACTCCGGACCCGGGTAACTGACTAAGGTCTACTCATGAAATTTCGTATTGATACGTTTACCTGGCTGCTGCTGGGTGCGATTGTTTTAGCCTCATTCTTCCCGGTAACGGGTGCCGCTGCCGACGCCATTGCCAGTCTCGGCACTTGGGCCGTGGCCTTATTGTTTTTTCTTCACGGTGCGGCTTTATCCCGTCAACAGATTATAGACGGCGCGACTCATTGGCGACTGCACATTCTGATCACATCACTGACCTTCGTTTTCTTCCCGCTGGCGGTTCTGCCCATCAACGGCCTAAGTAATATCGTGCCGCAATGGATGCCGAAAGATCTTGGACTTGGTTTTCTTTATCTTGGCGTGCTGCCCTCTGCCGTATCCTCTTCCATCGCCTATACCGCGATGGCCAAAGGTAACGTGCCCGCAGCAATTTGTAGCGCTGCTGCGTCCAACGTATTTGGCATGATGCTAACGCCCTTCTTGCTGCTCTTGCTGGTCTCCACATCCGGGGATGGCGACTTTTCTGTGACAGAAGCTCTGAAAGACATTGTTCTTCAGCTTTTGTTGCCCTTTGCGGCGGGCCATGCCATGAGGCCTTGGCTGGGCGGATTTCTTGGGCGCAATGAGTCGCTTATGTCGCGCTATGATCAGTGCGTTATCTGGATCATCGTCTATTCTGCATTTTCCCATTCGGTAGTCAGCGGCCTGTGGCAGAACCTTCCTGTTCAAGCCATCGTTTTGGCCATTCTTTTGTGCTTCGCACTGCTGGGCTTATTTATGTTGGCAGCGACCTTAATGGTCAGGAAATTCGGGTTCAGTTTGGAGGACGAAGCCGCAGTGGTGTTCTGCGGCTCGAAGAAGAGTTTGGCATCTGGCTTGCCCATGGCCAAGGTGTTGTTCTCCGGGCACCCTGGCTTCGGGATGATCGTATTACCGATCATGTGCTATAACCAGATCCAGGTCATCGTTGGTGCCATTTTGGCACAGAAGTATCGGGTTAAAATTGAGCAGGCTTCAGCCGCCAACGCCCATACCACCAAAGATCATGGTCAGAATCACTAACCCGATGATCCATCCGATGACAGCCGGCCAGAAATTTGTTGTTTGCGAGAGCGGCTCTTCTTCAACGCTAGGCTCGCGTGCTTCGAGATCACGTGATTGTTGTTCTTGCTCGGTAATAACTTCCTGGACGCTGAACCACTCAAACCACTCACCCAAAAAACGAGCCACCGACTGAGAAAGTGAACCGTTTTCAGCCAATGGCCGAATCCACGCTTCAAGCTGTCGGCCGATTTCGCGACGAAGCGGCAGCTGATCTGCAGGTGGTTCGCACAGTATCGCTTTCCAGATACCAGCATCCTGCTGGCGGCCTGAATCATTCATCAGTGCTTTAATCTGGATGACCACTTCTCGCACGATTTGGGATTCGTTGGCATCCAGCTGTTCATCCTCCGCGGAGCTCGGTTCCGGCGAAGAAACCGGGTTAGCCCGAGGTTCGCCTCCAGCAGCCTCACGATAGGCTTGGTCCAATTTTCGAGCTTCTTCGGCTGAAGCAAATTTCATCTGGCGCTCATAAGCCTGACGAATCTCTTCGCGGTCACCCGTCGGCTCAATACCCAGAATTTCCCAGCAGCTCATACAACAATCACTCCAAATATGTAGTCTCTGTAAACTTTCTCGAGACAAATGGTATTGGTTCTCCTAGGATTGGAGAATAAAGGCTACTAACTACCCCGCTGAACAATTAATTATAGAACGACTACTATGCCTGATACGAATTGCTTGTCCTGTTCAGTAAAAGCCAAGAAATTCGCGAGGTATATCGGCTGGTCAATATTCATCAGCAGTTTAGGGGTTGCGATACCGATCTCTGCGACAGCCGAAGAACCGCCCTTCTCTAGTGAACTTCACGGGTTTGACAACGACATCCCCGAGGTACTCACCACAACTCGTTTAAGACAACCGAAAACCCGCGTACCGGGCACTACCACCGTTATTCAAGGCGACCAGATTCGCAATCTGGGCATTATGAATCTCTACGAAGTATTTCGCTTGGTGCCCGGTATGACTGTTAACTTCGTTGGTAGCCATCAGCCAGTCGCCACCTATCATGGCACAGTGCATTATGAACAAAGGCGAATGCAAGTTCTGGTTGATGGCCGCACAGCCCATCGAGCAACGATTTCAGACATGGATTGGGAGACCATGCCGGTACCACTCGAGTTGATCGAACGCATCGAAGTGGCCAGAGGCCCGAACTCTGCCGCATATGGCATTAATGCGTTCCTGGGAACCATCAACATCATCACTCGTGATCCGGCCGACACGGCGGGGGCAGAAGCTCGGGTAACCCGCGGTTCGAGGAATCATATACGAACATTTGGCTCAGTTGGGGGTGCGGGGCAGGAGGTTGATTGGCGGCTTTTTTATGAGAAACGCAAATTTGGCGGATTTGATTACCAAGAGGACGGTGGTGAGCAGATTCCCTTTAATGACGGCCACAACATCAACGCTTTCGGATATGACAGTCGGTTCAAATTCAACCGAAACACAAATATTGAAGTAAAAGCCGGGGTCACGGATGGCATCAAACAACAGGATATGGGGAAAAGCGGTGAAGTGGACCCGGTTGAGCATCCGGATATTGATGTGCGGGATTACTACATCCAGTCTCAATTAAACCACAGCACATCGGAAAACCACTTTTTCCATATTCTTGCCAGCGTTTCGAATTTCAACCGCCGGGATCGCTATGATATTGAGCTAGGCGAGTCAGCCATTAATTGCTTGCGAGATCCGAACGGTCCGCCACTCTATTTCCGAACAGAAGATCCCAATAATCCGGGTAAACGTTACGAGCCGTGCCAAGTCCCCGTTGAGGGTGAGGTGCCCTTGCGTGCCAGCGTCAATGCGGATTATGAAGACACAAGGCTCGAAGTGGAAATCCAAGATACGCTGATTTTTAACAACGATCTCAAGCTGGTGTCCGGCGCTGGGTTCCGAAAAAACACCTTGCGTTCGGAAACTTATTTCGATGGTCGCGAACACAGCTATCAGTCGCGCTACTTTGGCAACCTGGAGTATACGCCTTGGCCGTGGATGACCCTGAACGCTGGTGGCAACTGGGAGCATTCCAGTACCACAGACGAGGGCTATTTTTCGCCGCGAGTAGCAACAAACTTTATTATCAATAGTCATCACGCTATCCGGTTCGTGTTTTCGCAAGCAGTGCGCCCCCCGGACACTTTCGAACAAAGCCCGAACACGGGCTTTACCCTGACCAATGTCACCCCAGCCAACTATTCTGACCTCGAAGGGCGTCGGATAACGGTAACCGATGCGGCTCAAACACCCAGCGCTCTAACGCTCGGCAGAGACCTTGAAGAAGAACGAATTACGTCTCGGGAGATAAGCTATTTTGGGCAGTTTCCCCTACAATCTGCGCTATTATCTTTAGAGGTTCGTGGGTTCAAAGATGAAATGCGGGATATGATCAGTGGTGTCATTCAGTTGGCCAAATGGACGCTTGGCAACAACGTGGATGTCGACCAAAAAGGATTTGAAGTGGAAGCAACGCTCGATTATCCAAACACCGCCGTGCGGGCCACATACGCATATCTTGACCAAGATTCACGCTACATCGGCCCCCCTATTCTCGATGAATCGGGTGAGGTACATACCAAACAGCATGAGTACCAAGCGGGACTTCTTACCAGAATGTCTACCCGGCACTCGGGAAGCTTAGCCATCATTCAGGACCTTCCTTTTGATGTCAAAACGTCATCTGCATTTTATTGGGCCGACGAATTTCTTCGTACCGGGAATCAGTTTGAACGGATTGATTTCCGGGTAGCCAAGCAATTCGTTCGTACGGACTACACCGCAGAACTCGCTCTCACCATGCAACATTACTTGAACCGGGAGCCAGAGCTGAGTTCAGACAACAACATCGAAGATCATAATCAGTTTTTTCTGGAAGCGGGCGTTAGATTTTGATCTTGAGAGGCCTCCTAAGCTTACTTGCCGTCTGCTGTCTCATGGCCAGTTGGCCTCTTAGCGCCTATTCTCAATCCGAAACCATTATCCCCCAACAGGTGTCTGTCGTGGGTTCCGGCAACCGAGCTCTGGATAGCTATTTTGTGGGTCTTATTGCAGATCGGGCCGGGCCTAATATCGAGCTTAAATTGGTAGCCGACTCCCAGCTTGCGACGGTCGGCAATGAACCGGTGGTTACCATTGGTCCGAAAGCATTTGACCGTTTACGCCGGGAAAAGCCTAATGTAGCCGTTTTAGGTACCTTGATTGAGCGCCAGTTTCTAGACAAATACCCTCATGAAGTATCCGATAAAATAAGCGCTGTTCTTTACGACGTGCCGCTGATTCGGCAAGCGCTCACAGGCAAAGCCATACTGCCCCACGTAACGAAAGTGGCCATTTTGGTGAGTCCGCATAACCGCTCACTGTATGACCCTTTACTGGAGCGTCTGCCAGACTTTGGCCTTAAAGGTCAGGTGTTCATTGTAACGAAACAAGAACAGCTGATCCCTACGCTCATACGCGCGCTGAACTACGGCGACCTACTCTTGGGGACGCCCGACGGTGACATTTATCACCCAAGAAACATCAAACACATTCTTCTTACCGCTTACAGGCGGAGCAAAATACTGATAGGGCCTAGCCAGGCGTACGTGAAAGCCGGGTCTCTCGCTTCAAGCTATCCAACTTATTCATCAATGGCCGATAGAACAGCGGAATACCTAATCTACTATTCGGCAAACGGTAGGTTTCCCCCGGCAAGCTATCCAGAAGACTACAACGTTGATGTTAACAGGCAGGTAGCACGGTCACTCAACATACCTTTGAGTGAGCCCGAACAGCTATCAAATATTGTAGATAAGCTACTCCTGAAATCATCTCAGGAGGTGTCCGATGACTGATCACCAACAGAAAGCGTCATCGATATCGCTTTCACTTTCACGGCGCTTGTTGCTTCTTGGCGTTTTACCTGCGCTCCTGATGTTTAGCGTTCTTGTTGCATTTTTCACCTGGGTCCGGCTGGATGATGCCCGTGACTCTATGGCCCAGAGTAGCCAGTTACTGGCCGATAACCTTGCCCCTGTTCTTGAATACGCCATCGTATCAGGCAACAGCTTTGCGCTAGAACAGGTACTTGAAAATGCCCTTGAGCATAGCGATGCGGATTGGGTCAGAGTTATGGACGTAGTTGGTGAGGAAATCGGATTTTCCAGTGAAGATAATCCGAGCGTGGATATCAACGCCCGCCGTTACCAAGTTTACGAGTCTGAGATTTTTCAGGAACCTTTGATGCTTGGCGAAAAAAATGAGGCGGAATGGTTTCTAACAGGCTGGAACACAGGTGCAGGCATTCTTCGGATTGGCACCGTTCAGGTAGGCGTGAGTACAGAAACGTTAGACCTTAAACTTCGGAGTATTTGGTGGTCGTCCCTGTTGGTGGGCGGCGGAACGCTGTTGTTCGCCATCATTTTCGTGCAAATATTTCTGGGCAATATACTTCGCCCAATGCAAAACTTGGGTAGTCGTGTCGGCAACCTCATACGCGGCGACTATCGCGCCGAACCCATTCATTCAAAAGGCGTTGCGGCCGAAATCGTCGATTTTCAACAGCAGCTCAATGAGCTGGCGCAACGCCTTCAAGATCTTAAAACCACTCGTGACGAAACCCTCGCGGTTTCGGAAGCTGAGCGCAAAAAAGCTGAACACGCGAGCAGAGTTAAATCAGAATTTTTGTCGAGTATGAGACAAGAACTCAACATTCCCCTGAACGGTGTGATCGGTATGATCAAGCACATCGAGCAGGAACCGCTAACCGCGCGCCAAGAGGATTACCTCAATACCGCCAAGAAATCGCTTCAGGATTTGTTAACGGTTATTTCCGACATGTTGGATTATGCCCACCTGGACAGCGGCGCTAAGGCGTTAGATGCTAAGCCCTTTGACCTGCGAGAACTGATTTCCAATTGCATAGCATCGTACCGGCATGCCGCAGAGCAACAGGAGCTCTCTTTAGAGTCTCATTGTCTCGGCGATTGGCCGGACAAAGCGATGGTCATAGGCGACGCGCCAAGAGTGAGGCAGGTGTTAAGCGGGCTGCTAGATAACTCCCTTGAACTAACCAGCAATGGCTTCATTACGGTGAGGACCAATTGGGTGAAAGTCGATGCGCAGCATGTTCTGATTTCCTGCACCGTACGTGACTCTAGCTCTAGTACGCAAAATGCCAACAATCTTCACAATCCACACACCCACTCGAGATATGGGGGAGCAGGTTTTAATCTATCGATGGTTCAACGACTGGTTGAACTGATGGGAGGGCATGTTCACATAGAATTGGATATGGGCCAGGGTACCTCATTCCGTTTTGAGATACCCTTTGATCTGCCTGTTACTGAATAGGCGTCCGCATTGTCACGAACTCTTCTGCTGAGGTGGGATGGATGCCCAGAGTTGAATCAAACTGGGCTTTGGTAGCACCCGCTTTAATCGCAACGGCCAGACCTTGGGTAATCTCCCCCGCATCTGGGCCAACCATATGGGCTCCCAACACTTTGTCGGTTTGGTCGTCTACCACCAGTTTCATCAGGCATCGTTCATCGCGACCGCTCAGCGTGTACTTCATTGGGCGGAAGTCTGAACGATAAATACGCAGGCTGTGACCGGCTTTGATCGCTTCCTCTTCGGTCAGTCCTACAGTTCCGATGTTTGGCTGACAGAACACTGCAGTCGGAATGGCGCTGTAATCCATATCCCCTTGACCATCGCCGAATAAACGCCGGGTCAATACCATCGCTTGCGCCAACGCAACGGGTGTAAGTTGGGGTGTACCAATCACGTCTCCAAGCGCCGAAATAGATGGAACCCCTGTGCGGAAGTGCTCATCAACAACGATATGCCCGGAATCGTTAAGCTCTACCCCAACCTGCTCAAGCCCTAAGCCATCGACGAGCGCACGGCGGCCTGTTGCCGCCATCACTAAGCCTGTCTGAAGGCTGCTGCCATCACTCAAATTCACCTTGTAGAGCGCGTTGTCAGGTTCTACCGAATCGATGGTCACGTTAAAGCGCAGATCTACGCCTTTTTTACGCATTTCTTGCTCGGTGAATCGACGAATATCTTCATCAAATCCACGCAAGAACAGATCCCCGCGATACAGCAAGGTGGTCTCAACACCTAACCCAGCCAGAATGCCCGCAAACTCAACAGCAATGTAACCGCCCCCCCAAACCACCGCATGGCGCGGGAGTTGCGGTAGGTAAAACATTTCGTTTGAGGTGAGCAAGCATTCCTTACCTGGAATGTCCGGTATAACAGGCCAGCTTCCGGTAGCAACGGTGATGTGCTTGGTGGTGTATTGCTTGTCCCCTACCGCTATCGTTTCCGGATCAACAATGCTTGCAGTGCCTTCAATGATGGTGACACCGGCATTTTCCAGCATTCGGCCATAGATGCCATTAAGCCGTTCTATTTCAGCGTTCTTATTGGCAACCAGTGTGGGCCAGTCGAAGCTCACATCTTCAGATGGAATGTTCCACCCATACCCCTGTGCATCCTCCAATTCATCCCTGACATGGGCCCCGTACACGAACAGCTTTTTGGGTACACAGCCTACGTTTACGCAGGTTCCACCAAGGTACCGGGACTCTACAACGGCTACCTTGGCACCCGTTTGAGCAGACATTCTGGCTAAACGAACACCGCCAGAACCAGCACCAATAATAATCAGGTCAAAATCGTGGGAACTAGACACTATGTCTCCTGTATTTCGTGTAACCCGCCAACAAATTAAATGGCAAGAGTGAGCCGGACGGATATTTTCCCGGGCTCGTTACCTTTATCCATTGCGGCTTGATCAATCAGAATTCCATGCTGGGCGTCCAACCGCTCCAACCAAGCGGCGACATCCGCGTACGGGACGCCTTCCATCCACACTCGAATAGCGTCGTTGCCAGAGGGTTCAAAGCGTTGGAGAGAAAGGCCTGCTTCTCCGGCAGACCGAGTCACCAAAGCCATCAGCGCCCGGCCATCTGCGGGCCGATCCGCAGCGCTGGATGACGAGCCACCAGCACCCGCAGTCCCAAGTCGTTGAATGGTGGTCTGGTTAGCCTGCATCCAGGCTAACAATTCACCGGCATTCTCACGGCTGGCCTCGGCGTTGTTACGATAATCAGAAACCGGACGCCAAATAGCAAAATACAGCACCGCAATAACCAATGCTACAAGCAGAACAGTCAAAGCCTGCCGGTCTCTTTGCGGTAGTTGATCGTATCGCGCAATCAGTTTTTCAATGGCGGGCTGGTCTTTTAGGCGTTGAAACATCGTTTACCCTCCTGAAACCGTCAAGCGGCCACGAGCGCCGTTAGATTCGTTAACGACCGAGCCAATCTGAGCTTGTAACCCTTCATTGGCCAACCCGTTGCGCAATCGGCTCAGCCGATCGTAACTGTCTGCTCTAACATCAACGACTAACTCGCCCCGATTCCGGCTATAGTTGATGGAATTAAATGTCACCGCCCCACCGCCTGCCAGGCGACCGTACTGGTCCCCGGTGAACTTCATCAGCGTAATGAAATCCACATCGGTTCCCTGTGACCCGGCTACACGCAACTGCCCTTCAATAACTCGACGAACATTTCCGGCATGGGTACGGCGGTCCGAGGGAAAAGCTTGCCGGTAGATCGCCATCGCTTGCGATTTCAGCTCATCAGCTTGCTGCTTGTGGTACATGCCCATCCCGATATCCAGGCCAAGCTGTATAACAAACCAAAGCGAGGCAACGGCAATCAGAGGTTTCCATGCTTTTAGCGGGCTGGAGCCCGACACCTTGATGGAGAACGGGCCCTGACACAAATTGACGGGTTGGCATAAATGCTGATGGTGGGACCACGCCAGGAATTCAAGCACTGATAATTCTAGCGGTTTCTGCTGAACGTTCACTCGGCCCGTTGAACCGGATAGCTCATTCACCAAGGGTTGCTGGCGTTCTAATTCTGCCTCTCCTCCGCATAGCTGAACGGGCATTTCTGCAACAACCTCTTCCGATGGCGGTGCGGCCATGGTCATGGCAAACAATGGCAGATTGTCGGCCTGCATTCTTAACCATTCGCCTCGTTGGCTTTGCATCAATACGAAGTCGTCATCAAGGCACATCATCCAACCGGAGTCGGGCGCTGGCAACAGTGACGCATCAGGATAAATCGCCTCGAGCCGCACTTGATCCCAGCCCGAAAACAGACGCTGCCACCGCTCCATTTGCGCAAAATCAATCGCTGCAACCAGATACCCTTCGTCGGAATGCTGTCCAAGTGCCAGATGTACTGTCTCAATATCCTGTGCGATTTGCTCTTCTACCGCGTACGGCAGTGCTTGCTGGACGAAGCGGTTTTGTTTTGCCGGAATATCCGCCATACAAAAGGCAGCTTCATCCCCAGGGATCAGGCCAATCAACAGAACCTTATCTAACGCATTTTGCGCCAAAGTCTGCTCGATCACGGCTCTAGGGTCCGCACTGCCCCGCGCTTGAGCGTCGCCACTGGCATCGTGCAACACCCAACTATAAAGCTGGGCGTCCGGGCTTTGCTCCGGGTCGGCAAATGGCGGCAGTGGTCGCACATATAGACGATAAGACATGGTTATCCTTCTGAGAAAGTATAAGGTTCCTTGGAGATCCTGTTCTTTTGTCCGGTATCCCTGTGAACCGTTCGGACCTCACCTTCTGGATTACGAAACACCGTGCTGACCATATTTACGACACGATTATCGTAGGTAATCCGTGATACGACTTCAAAAAAACGGGTTTGCAGCGTTAGGCCATTCCGTTTCAAGCCCAGCCCGGAGAATTCAGGTAGAGCCAGAAAATCTTGAAGATTCTCGAACCGCTCTTCTTCCCTTTTCTCAATGATGGCCTCGGCTTGGGCTTCGTTCAGCTCACCATGGAGAGACATCAGAACTGGCGCTGTGGCACTGTTGACGTTGATACCGATGCCACTTACCGGCAACGCAGAAACATGTGGCCGAAGAGCTACATAGATTTCTTCCTTCATGCCCTCAATTAATCTTAGCTCACTGATCGATACAAAGGGTTGGTTTGCAGCCCGGAATCCCGGATCTGCCATCAAATACTGGCCGTCTTCGGCACCATAGGCGCTGGCGGTCTGGTCGTCGGCATCAACCCAATCAATCAGGGTGTCGACGTTCAGTCCATTGATTCCTAGAGCAATCAGTAACCGAGAGAGACGGTCTTTGGTCAGTGGGTCTACTTCACCATTGGGTGCGATCAAGTCGTTCAGATTGATACGCCCGCCGAGATCATCAATCTGAACTTCAACAACACCATTTTCATCAAGGGGCAGTACAGCCGCGTGCATGGCCCAAAACTCATCAAGGCTATCCACCATGTTGCCGTCTTCTTTATCTTCTTCGTAATCGCGAATCAATATCCGCTTCGCAAACTCTTCGGCCCCAAGGGCAATGCTGAGCCCTTGTTGTTGCGCCAAATAGTGCCCGGCCTTATAAATCCGTAAGCTTTGTTGTTTGGTCATACCGGTAGCCAACAGCACCACCAAGGCCATAGCCAGTAGCACCATGATGAGCGCCACACCCGACTGACCTTTTCGGGTTATGCGCTGCAACGAACTCATGATCCACCCTCGGCAGCATTTTCACCCGTATCTTCTGTTGAATCTTCGGATGCGGCTTTTTGCTGCTGGTTGACCACCGACTGCGCGTGTTCTTGGGAGAAATCCGGAAGCGTAAACAGCCGTACAATCTCTCCAAAACGCTCGTGCTCAAGCGTGATTTCCAACCCTATAGGCAACTCAATGACCGGCCTTGCGCCTGGGGTCATTGTGGCCATGGCTTGATCTGTTGGCCAAGTGTCGTGCCATTTGCCTTCATCGTCTAAGAAGCGGATTTGGAAGTTATTGACGTTATCCAGCAACACAATGTCGCGACCGTCCTCTTCCTGACCTTGGTCCACAACCGGCCAGTATCGGCGCCGAAGCTCAGTGCCGGTATACTCCCACCCTGCCCGCTGCAAACCACTTCTCCGCAATCCCAAAGGATTCCGCCAGCCTTGGCGCGTGAGTAGAAGTTCGAAAGCATCGTCTCGGGACGTGAGTGAGGGTTTGAAGTCACCATAAACATCTCTCGCCGACCGATTAACGACTTGGGTGATGTCCCGTTCCAGTAACAACATGGCCTTTTGCAATCCGTCAAACTGCTCAGCCAATGCATTCACTCGATCTCTTGAGTTCACTACACTGCTGACGACTTGCCAGACACCCAAACCAATGACGGCGGTGATGGTCACTGCGATGAGCATTTCCATCAGGGTGAAGCCCGATTGTGCTCTGACGAAACCGCTCGAACGCTTCATTTCGCCCCCAGAAAAGCGGACAGCGAGTGCACCGGGTAAGGCTCGTTCTTCTCACTGGGGTATTTTGCGACCGTCACTTCTACCCGCCTCATCGACGGTTCTGCAGTGCCTTGCACCACCGTGGTCACTTGCCAACGGTATGTGCCAAATTCCGAATCTTGGGAGTTTTCCGACGTGCCCGGTAGCGTTTCCTGTAGCCGCAGCTCATTTATACGGTTTTCAGCAATCCACCCTGCAAGCGTTTTGTCTCTGACCCGCTCAAAACTGGAAATGTACTGGCTACCCACCTCGGCAGCCGCAGTCGCGATGAGACTGAAAACGAGCAGTGCAATTAGCACTTCGAGTAGCGTGAAGCCCTTCTGCCGCCTTACCATTCTTCATCTCCGGAACCGGGCTGCCGCCACTCCAACTGAGACACCCCGTCGGAAGCAAGGGTATGTATCAGATCACTGTCATTTCCGATGGTAAATTCAATTTCGAAGGGCGTGTTTTCGCCGCTGGAGAAAAAGACGATTGTTGGGCGGAGCTTATCTTCCGCAGAGGCTAAGCGAGGGGCATCACTCTCAACGAACTGACTGACGGTCATCCATTCAGGCAGCGTTCGCTGGTTGAAAAGCCGCTCACCGGAGGGCTTCCATTCACCGGATTCATCCTGAAACGCGACGAAACGGTAGCCATCCTCTTCCAACAATAAACCGAGTTCCAGGTTATTGAGGACGGCCTGTTCAGACGCGGTCTGCATAAGCAGGTAAAGCTCCCGGACATGACTTTCAAGCTCACGCTGCTGGGAGTTGCCTCCCATACTGAAGACAGCAAGCGACGCCAGCAGCCCGACAATGATCAGGACAACCAGAATTTCGATCAGCGTAAAACCGGAATGGGCTGTCCTGTGGTTCACAATCAATTACTGCTCGGTATTCCAAACGCTGATGTCTGCGGCATCGCCTTCACCGCCGTCCTGGCCGTCAGAGCCGAAGGAATATAGATCGTAAGGGCCTTCTGTACCCGGGCTAACGTACTGGTATTCATTATTCCAGGGGTCTTCGGGAACGGATTTGAGGTAACCGTCAGGGTTCCAGTTCTTGGGCTCCGGGCTGCCGCTGGGCTTACGAACCAGTGCTTCCAAACCCTGCTGGGTGGATGGGTAATGGCTGTTATCAAGACGATAAAGGTCCAGCGCATTGGCAATATTGCTCAACTGGGTTTCGGCAACCGTCACTTTGGCTTGATCGCTTCGCCCCATGATGTTGGGCGCGACAATGGCTACCAGTAGCCCCAGTATGACCATCACGACCATGATTTCGATCAGGGTGAACCCCTTGGCGTTGACTGATTTTCGATTCAGATTATTGCTCATAATGTCACTCGTCATTTACTCGTGGTTCTTAATTATAAAACGTTCGAAATTTCGGATGGCGCGCGAGCCGCGGTTAGCCCACCAAGTTACTCATGTTCAGAATCGGCAGCATGATCGCCAGAACAATGATCAATACGACCACTCCCATGATCAATAACATCATAGGTTCAAACAGCCCCACGATCGCCGCGATTTTGGATTGCAGGGTATTTTCCTGCATGCGCGCGGTGCGCTCCAGCATGCTATCCAGTTCGCCACTGGATTCACCGCTGGCAATCATATGCAGCATCATCGGCGGAAAGTAGCCCGTCTGGTCCAGAGCACGGTGGAGGGAACCACCTTCACTCACCTTTCGCGCAGCTTCACGCAATTCTTGTCGAAGAAAATCATTAGATAACACCTCACCGGCAATGCGCATGGCTTCAACCAAGGGCACACCACTCGTTGTGAGAATACTGAGCGTGCTGGCGTAACGAGCGGTATTCACGCCGCGCACCATACCGGAGAACAACGGTAAATGGAGAAGCTGTTTATGGAAC
The DNA here is from genome assembly GCF_048285575.1 of Marinobacter sp. SBS5. Taxonomy (NCBI): domain Bacteria; kingdom Pseudomonadati; phylum Pseudomonadota; class Gammaproteobacteria; order Pseudomonadales; family Marinobacteraceae; genus Marinobacter; species Marinobacter sp. SBS5. The sequence goes on from NZ_JBLWAZ010000009.1 coordinate 134,537, forward strand.
TTCAGCCTGAAGCCCGGTTTAGTGAGCGCTATTCGGAACCCGATGACCCCAAGTACCAGCAGTATTAATAGGTAGACACCGAAAGCGCCCAAAAAATCCGACACGGCCAACATCGCCATCGTCAACCCAGGCAACTCTTGACCCTGCTTCAAGAATACTTCGATGATGTCCGGCACCACGTAGGTCAACAGGAACACCACAATAGAAATAGCAACGACACTCAGAATGATGGGGTAAATGGCGGCAAGCTGAATTTTCTGGCGGGCTTCCTGCCGGCTTTCCGTGTAATCCGCCAGCCGGTTCAGCACCAGATCCAAATGCCCCGCGTGCTCACCGGCCGCAACGGTCGAACGGTAGAGCCGCGGGAAGGCCTTGGGGAATTCACCAAAGCTGTCCGCCAGTGTGTAACCTTCCATCACCTTGGAACGGATGGCGATTAACATACCTCGTATGCGCGGCTTGGCCGTTTGCTGAGCCGTGGCACTCAAAGCTTGCTCGATAGGAATGCCCGATTGAATCAAGGTGGCTAGTTGACGGGTAATTAACGCCAAATCGGCAGCCGTCAACGAACCACGGCTACTTAAAGGGTTGCTCCGCGCCTGCTTTTCAGCCGCCGCCTCCACAGACAAGGGTGTAAGGCCTTTCTCGCGGAGCTGCTGTCTGACGGCCCGCGGCGCATCCGCTTCTACAACACCGTGCTTTTGCTTACCCCTCGGGTCCAGCGCTTTATACTCATATGCTGGCATGGGTTATTTGCTCCGGTGGGTAACGCGCAGTACTTCTTCCACGGTGGTAACGCCATCAAGAATTTTCTGGACACCGTCAGCGTGAATGCTGGGGCTGAGCTTCCGCGCTTCGTGCTCGAGTTCTAGCTCCCCTGCTCGTTTATGAATCTGGGCACCTATTGCCTCTGTGACCTCCACAACCTCGTAAATACCAACCCTGCCCCGGTAGCCCAAATGGTTACAGTGTTCGCACCCTTTTGCTCGGAAAATGGTGGGCGGGTTAGCGGAATCCTGCTGCAAGAACTCGCAGTGTTCTTCGGTCGGAATGTAGGGTTCGCGGCATTGATCACACAACACTCGCACCAATCGCTGAGCGACAATCCCCACCAGACTCGATGAAATCAGGAACGGCTCGATGCCCATATCCATCAAGCGGGTAATCGCGCCGACCGCGGTGTTAGTGTGCAACGTCGACAGCACCAGGTGACCCGTCAAACTTGCCTGAACGGCAATCTCCGCGGTTTCCAAGTCACGGATCTCACCAATCATGACGACATCGGGGTCTTGACGAAGAATAGCCCGCAAACCTCGGGCAAACGTCATATCAACTTTCTGGTTAACCTGGGTCTGGCCTATACCCGGCAGGTTGTACTCGATAGGGTCTTCAACGGTGAGAATGTTTCGGCTGCGGTCGTTAATTTCTTGAAGGCCCGCGTACAACGACGTGGACTTACCTGACCCGGTAGGCCCGGTAACAAGCAGAATTCCGTAGGGGCGATGAATCAATTTACGCAGGGTTTTCAGATCAGCATCGCCCATGCCCAAAGATTCAAGTCGAATAGCGCCGGCCTGCTTGTCCAGCAATCGCAGCACCACGCGCTCGCCGCTCGAAGAGGGCATCGTGGAAACTCGAATATCCACTTCTCTGCCGGCAACCCGAAGGGCAATCCGACCATCTTGCGGGATTCGCTTTTCAGCAATATCGAGTTTTGCCATTACCTTGATGCGGGACACCAGTAAAGGCGCCAGTGCGCGCTTAGGCTGAACCACTTCACGCAACACACCATCAATTCGAAAGCGGACGATCAGCTGTTTTTCGTAAGTTTCGATGTGTACGTCCGACGCACTGGTTTTAACGGCTTCAGTCAAGATGGCGTTAATCAGACGAATGATTGGTGCGTCGTCTTCTTGCTCCAGAAGATCTTCAGTTTCAGGCACCGAATCTGCCAGCGATGCCAGATCCATATCGTCGCCGATACCTTCCACCATCTGCATGGCTTCAGCAGAGTCGTTTTGATAGGCGGCATTAAGAGCTGCATCAAACTGGCTGGGTTCGATGGTAGAAAAACGGGCACGCCCACCACTTACCCGGTTAGCTTCGGCAAGCGCGGTATGCGAAGCGCCAGGCCGAACGAGGATCACCGCTTCGCCTTGTTCGCTTCGGGTAAGGATTACGCCGTTACGTTTGGCAAATGTGAACGGAAGTCTGCCCAGCGGCGAATCTTGCGGCTGAATATCGGTCTCGGTGATCAACTTTCCCTCGTTAAATCCGTCTAGTCACTGGTTTTTGTTATAGGGCCAGTGTTATCCCAACCTGTCATACTGCAAGCATTCAAAAAGGCTACCACAGGAATGGGAACCACTAAACAACTCTGTACACTATACTGCCACTAATTACGTTGAGTCTGATAACCTGTGAACTTTTCATGTTCACGCCATTCGTGTTCAGGATTACAGATGTTAGCCACCCCAAAACAGATATCACTCACCCTTACTTTCGCTGTTGCGTTGGCCATGGTTGGCATTACCGCTTGGCAGGGTTATCAATTCTGGCAATCCGAGCAAAGGGCATCATTGCCCGAACCGAATGTATCGATCGACTCTACCACCAACACGACCGACAACGTCCCTCAGGTCGAACTGGCCAGCTTACCCATCTTTGGCAGGTCATCTGCATCAGCGGAATCACCAAGCATTAACACTGAAAATCTGCCAGAAACGAATCTCAGGCTGGCGTTACGCGGTGTTTTGGCCGCTGACGGCGATTTCCCAGGCAGTGCATTGATCGAAGACGACAAAGGCAACACTGAGGCCTACCTTGTGGGGAAAGCACTCCCGGGGAACGCCACCCTTCGAACGGTGTTTCCGAACCGGGTGATCATCGAGCGCCAAGGTAAACTGGAAAACCTGTATTTCCCGGAAGCCGAAAAAAGTACCGGTGTTTTCATGGCTGAGGCCAACGATAACCAGCAAACAACCACTCCCGCTCCGCAAGCACGAACGCAAATAAGCACGCCTGATCCGGCATCAACCGGCCAGCAGCAACGACGAGAAGAAATCCGGCAGCGCTTGGAGCAATTGCGCCAGCGGCTACGGAATAATAACTGAGGCCCACCATGGAAACGGCCGCCAGACTACTCCCACGCCGTTCCTTCTTTCTGCCTTTACTGCTTGCAGTCTCGCTGGTTAGCGCGCTGGAACTCAGCGACAAACTGATGAACTATGTTCTCAAAGACTTCGGCCAAGAGGCCCATCAACGTCTTGAAAACTGGCAGCGTTTGCACGCACTCGCTTCAAACGCGCCGATCGACCGTCAACTCAAGCTCGTGAATTCCTTTTTCAATCGCGTTCGCTTTGTCAGCGACATTCGCCATTGGGGTGAAGAAGACTACTGGGCAACGCCCATCGAGCTTCTCACCACAAACGGAGGCGACTGCGAAGATTTCTCGATCGCAAAATATCTCACATTACGAGCCATGGGCGTCCCCGATGAACAGCTCAAAATCGTTTACGTTAAAGCGTTAGAGTTGAATCAGGCCCATATGGTCCTCGCGTGGTACGAAACGCCAAACTCCGATCCCTTGGTACTCGATAACTTAATAAATGAGATTAAACCAGCATCTCAACGCACTGATTTAGAACCTGTTTACAGCTTTAATGGTGACGGCCTTTGGCTCAACAAAGGTGCTGGCAGCCGGTCACGCATCGGTGATGCTCAGAAGCTTGAGCGCTGGCAAGATCTAAACCAGAGGCTAAACAGCGCCATCGTCCCCTGAACACGCTTATTACGACACCTGTCGTAAAATGACAGCGCTCTTGTCGCACACCGACACCCGCATTTGCCCACCGACCTATAGAATGTCGCTAACTTACAAATAATGGAGTAGGCATACATGCGACGCTGGAATGGTTGGGGTGATGATCAATTCAATTTGGATATCCCAAAGGGCGGACAAGACTTTCTTGCGGAACGTATCGGGCAAGCCAGCGCATTGAGCGACAGCACACTCGAGGAAGTGTGCGCCAAGGTCCCGGAATCCCGTCTACCTTCCAATGAAGGCTTGAGTGAGCTGATCGATATCACTCCGGAAATCCGGGTTCGCCACGCCCGCGGCCAAAGCCTTCCAGATTGGTTGGCAATGCGCAGTGGAGAGATTGGCATTTTCCCTGACGGTGTCGCCCTGCCTAACAGCAATTCTGATGTTCAAAAACTCCTCAAGTACGTTCAGGAAAATGACATCCACCTGATTCCTTACGGGGGCGGCACCAGCGTCGCTGGACACATCAATCCCGTTGATCAGGGAAAACCGGTTCTTACGGTCAGCCTTGCCAACATGAATCGCCTTATCGATCTCGACCGGGAAAGCCAGCTGGCCACCTTTGGCGCGGGCACACCCGGCCCACTGGTGGAATCTCAGTTGCGTGCCCATGGCTATACGCTGGGGCACTTCCCTCAGTCGTTCGAGCTGTCCACGATTGGCGGCTGGGTCGCATCACGCTCCAGCGGCCAGCAGTCGCTGCGTTATGGCCGCATTGAACAGCTTTTCGCCGGCGGGCGCATCGAAACCCTTCAGGGCCCGCTAGAAATCCCGACCATCCCTGCTTCGAGTGCCGGGCCCGACATCCGTGAAATGATCCTCGGCTCAGAAGGTCGCTTGGGTCTGATCACTGAAGTGAAAGCCCGAATTACCCGTCTGCCTGAACACGAACGGTTCCATGTGGTGTTTTTCCCGAGCTGGGACAAAGCACGAACAGCCGCCCGTGAATTGGTACAGAACCGAATCCAGCTGTCGATGCTTCGGCTCAGCAACCCCATCGAAACGGAGACTCAACTTGCGTTAGCCGGGCACCCGGGGTTGATTAGTTTGTTAGAGAAGTTTTTGACTGTGCGGGGCGCCTCCGAAGGCAAATGCATGATGACCTTCGGCGTGACCGGCACAAAACCCCAGGCCTCAGCGAGCCTAAAACAAGCCCGAAAGGTCTGCAAAGCCTACGATGGCGTTTACACCGGCACCAAGCTGGGCTCCAAGTGGGCTGAAAAGCGCTTCACCATGCCCTACCTTCGTGAAGCTCTCTGGCAGATGGGCTACGCCGTTGACACGCTGGAGACAGCGACAGACTGGGACAATGTCGATAGCTTGATGGAGAAGATGGAAACCAGTCTTCGCACCGGGATTGATGACAAGCAGGAGAAATCCCATGTCTTTACGCACCTATCCCATTTTTATGGTCAGGGTTGCTCAATCTACACCACCTACGTTTTCCGGGTTGCCGACAGCTACGCCGAAACCCTTGAGCGGTGGAAGCGCCTAAAAAACACCACGTCGGAGATCATCGTCCAGAACGGCGGCACCATCAGCCATCAGCACGGGGTCGGTAAAGACCACGCACCGTTCATGCCGGTGGAGAAAGGCGAACTGGGCATGCAAGCCATTCGGGCCCTAACCACCAGTTTTGACCCGGAAGGCCGCCTGAACCCAACCACACTACTGGATTGATGGGCCGATGGCTAAGACACGACAGGAAACGCTGACGGAGCTTAGAAACCATACCGACCCATTTGATGTCGTGGTTGTTGGAGGTGGCATCACAGGCGCCGGTGTTGCCCGTGAGGCCGCTGGCAGCGGGTTACGCACCCTTTTGGTGGAACAAAAGGACTTTGCCTGGGGCACCTCCAGCCGTTCCTCTAAAATGGTACACGGCGGCCTGCGCTATTTGGGCAGCGGCCACATTGGGCTAACACGGCAAGCTGTACGTGAACGCCAGCGACTGATGAAAGAAGCTCCAGGCCTAGTTGACCCTATGCCGTTTCTGATGCCCCATTTTCGCGGTAAATTTCCGGGGCCTCGGGTGTTTCAAACCCTACTGGCGGTTTATGACAAACTCGCGGGCGTTCGAACGAGAGAAAGGTTAACGCCGGCAGAAACCCTGCAATGGGTACCAGGGCTAGTAAACAACGATCTTATTTCAGCCAGCCGGTTCACCGATGCGCTCACGGACGATGCGCGATTGGTACAACGATTGATCGCCGAAGCAAAACGTGACGGCGCAACCTGCCTCAACTACGTTGCAGCATCCGGCATCACTCGAGACGCAGATGGCCAAGTTACGGGCATCGACATAACACCGGAAGGCGAACCTGCCGAGAATTCGATTCACATTTCTAGCAAGCGCGTTATTAACGCCACCGGTGCGTGGGCAGACCGACTGCAAAAACAGGGGCCACACGAAAACCCGCTGCACATACGGCCCTTGCGCGGAAGCCACTTGGTACTCCCATGGCAGCGCCTTCCGGTAACCTGCGCGGTCTCGCTTTTGCATCCGGATGATGGCCGCCCGGTATTTGCCTTTCCTTGGCGTGGCACAACCGTTTTAGGCACAACGGATCTCGACCACAAAGAAGATTTGGACCTTGAGCCGAGCATCACCCAAGCCGAAGTCGACTATCTCCTGAAGGTTTCATCAAAGCTTTTCCCCGGTTCCGGAGTTAAAGCTCACGATGTCTTGTCGAGCTGGGCCGGTGTGCGCCCCGTTGTGACGAGCGGTGAAGGCAAATCGCCGTCCGAAGAAAACCGCGAACACACACTACGAAGCCATAATGGCTTAGTCAGCGTCGCTGGCGGAAAGCTGACCACCTTCCGCCAAATAGCCCGCGAATCGCTGGTCGCAGCCTTTGAGGGTGATAGCTCGGTTTTAAGAGATGACCGCGCCCCTGTATTCACTGCCCCGCCCGAGGCTCCAAAGAACACGACCTTCAGCAAGCTTACCTGGAACCGACTCAAGGGCTTCTACGGGCACGAACTCTCGTCGATGCTGGCTGGCACAACCCATGACTATGTCGAAGGCACCACTACCCTGTGGGCCGAACTCGAGTGGGCCTGCACACATGAACAGGTTATCCACCTGGATGACTTGCTGCTTCGACGAACACGGCTGGGGCTGGTGTGCCCAAAAGGTGCGGAAAAATTCTTGCCAGCACTTCGTCAGCGGTGTCAGCCGTTGCTGGGCTGGAGCGATACTCAGTGGCAGCAAGAAGTGGATCGCTACCGGGCTCTTTATCGCCAATCCTACAGCTTGCCAACAACGGGAGCCGCCTAAGATGGCCGACGATTCACTGATATTAGCCATCGATAATGGCACTCAAAGCATCCGTGCACTGTTGTTCGACAAGCACGGAAACCTTGTTGGCAAAGGCAAACAGGAAATCGAACCCTACTTCTCCGAGCAGCCAGGCTGGGCCGAACAGCATCCCGAATACTTCTGGCAGAACCTGGGTCTCGCTTGTCAGGCTCTCTGGCAAAGCACCAGTGCCAAGCCGGAACAAGTGCGCGGCGTAACCGTCACTACTCAGCGCGGCACGGTGATTAACCTGGATAAAGATGGCAACCCGCTTCGACCGGCCATCATCTGGCTGGATCAGCGGCACGCGAACGTTGAAGGTCCTGTTAAAGGTATTTGGGGTGCTATTTTCAAGCTCATCCGGGCCGAAGAGCCCATCAAACGCTTTCGAGAGAAAGCTCAGGCTAATTGGATCATTCAAAACCAGCCGGATATCTGGGCAAAAACCCATAAGTACCTGCTGCTTTCAGGTTATTTGAATTACCGGCTGACAGGTGAATACCGCGATTCCACCGGCAGTCAGGTGGGGTACCTGCCGTTTGATTACAAGAAACACCGCTGGGCCAGTCGGCACGACTTCAAATGGCAAATAACTCCCATCACTCGCAGTATGCTCCCGGATCTAGTCAAACCCGGCGAAAAACTGGGAGAGCTGCTACCCGAAGCGGCTGAACATATGGGACTGCCTAATGGGCTACCCGTGATTGCCGCGGCTTCGGACAAAGCGTGCGAGATTCTTGGCTCCGGTGGATTGTCCCCAGACACCGCGTGTATGAGTTATGGCACAACCGCCACAATCAACACCACCAATCACAAATACGTTGAACCAACGCGTTTGATGCCGCCCTACCCCTCGGCGCTGCCGGGGCACTACTCTTCAGAAGTGATGATCTATCGCGGCTTCTGGATGGTTAGCTGGTTCAAGCAAGAGTTTGGTTTGCGAGAACAGCGAATCGCCGAGCAAAAAGGCATCGAAGCCGAAGCACTGTTCGACGAATTGGTGAACTCCGTACCACCAGGCTCCATGGGCCTGATGCTGCAACCCTACTGGAGCCCCGGCGTTAGGCAGCCCGGCCCGGAAGCCAAAGGATCGATCATCGGCTTTGGCGATGTTCACACGCGGGCACACATTTATAGAGCCATTCTCGAAGGCTTGGCGTATGCCCTGAGGGAAGGCAAAGAGCGGCTGGAAAAACGAAACGGACAAACCATTCGCCGTCTGCGGGTTGCGGGAGGCGGATCCCAAAGCGATGCCGCGATGCAGCTAACGGCTGATATCTTCGGGCTTCCCGCTGAGCGGCCACACACCTATGAAACATCCGGCTTGGGCGCAGCGATTGACGCCTCTGTAGGCTTGGGCCTGCATCCGGATTTTAAAGCCGCGGTTAAAGCAATGACCCGTGTCGGAGATGTTTTCGAGCCATCGAAAGAAGCGTCAGCGCTCTACGACGAGCTGTATTCGGACGTGTACCTGGAAATGTATAACCGCCTACAGCCTCTGTACCGGAAGATTCGCAAGATCACCGGGTACCCGAAATAAAGGGCCAATGCGCATTTGGCCCACTATGGGTTATTGCCTATGAAAAATAACTTTGCAAACTCATCCAGTAGGAGTACAGTGGCGGTCGTTGGAAAGATTTAGCAAAGCATTCATCAATAAGACGTATACCTGTTGTCATCAGTAGTGCATCGTCCTGTTTTTGATCACGCAAGTTTTTTGTTTCCGCACAACCCGCTGATCTAACGTCATATAGACGATTAGACGGCAAATAAAATGATTGAGTTCAGGATTATATATATGTCTACTGTTACCGGTACTGTTAAGTTTTTCAACGAATCCAAAGGTTTTGGTTTTATCACTCGCGAAGGCGGCCCTGACGTTTTCGTTCACTACAGCGCCATCCAAGGCGGCGGATTCAAGACTCTGGCAGAAGGCCAGCAGGTTGAGTTCACCGTAACTCAGGGCCAGAAAGGTCCTCAGGCGGAAAACGTAGTAGGTCTGTAATTTACAGCCCACTAGCGTTATAGAAAAGGCAGCTTCGGCTGCCTTTTTGCGTTTCTGATTGCCCCTACTTCTAAACTCCCATGGGACTCAGCTCCTGCTCTTTTTCTCCAAGTACATTCCACTGTCGGCAGCCGAAATCAGTGACTCCATATCCCGACCATGATCCGGGTAAAAGGCGATACCAATACTTGGGATTAAGTTAAGGGTTGCCACCGATAGTTCATAAGGCTCGCTCAGTGTAGAGCGAATTTTTTCGGCAATGGCTACGGCATCCGACTGCTGCTTAAGGTTATCAAGCAGCACAACAAACTCGTCCCCGCCCATGCGGCCAACCGTATCTGAAGCCCGAACACACCCCACCATACGACGAGCCACCAAAACCAAAATCTCATCCCCCGCGCCGTGCCCGTATGTATCATTCACTTTCTTGAACTTATCCAAGTCGAGACAAAGAATGGCCAAAATGCCCTGATCTCTGGTAACACGCGCCAGGGCATTCTGCATCCGGTCCAACACGATGTGCCTGTTAGGCAACCCGGTTAATTGATCGTAACTAGCCATATACTCCAGTTGGGAGAGCATTCGTTTACGCTCAACAGCCGCTGAAATTTGCACACCCACGAAATCAAGCAAATCTCGGTCATGCTCTGAAAAGAGCGTGCTCCCCGAGAGCCTTTGCAACAGTACCGCCCCACACACACCTTTGGGCGAGATCAACTGGACCCCTAAAGCATCCGGACGTACAAGCTTGGTAGCTTCGGATTGCATTAACTGTGAACACAGCTCGCAGGCGACAGACTTAGAATCCGAGGCAGCGTCCTCTAAGTTATTCGCGTTATAGTGAACGTCCAGGGTGTTACTGTCAGGGCCTACTAGCACCACGGTGAAAATCGGTGTTGCGAGCAAACCATCAACTATGCCGTGTATAGCCTCGAACAACGAAGACAAGTTATCCGCGTTATGCACAGCCTCTGAAATGGCGTAGATAGCAGACTGCCTAGCCTCAGCTTTTTTCCGCTCTGTAATATCACGAGCTAAAGCCACGCGCACCTGCTGGCTGTCTGACCAGCGCGCTGACCACAGGATATTGGCTGTAGAGCCATCTTTTCGAACGTAACGGTTTTCGAAGTTTGGCTTGGGTTCACCCTGCAAGATTTCTTCAACCGCGTAGGCTGTTCTATGCTGATCATCTGGGTGAACGAAATCCAGAACAGCTCGACCAATCATTTCTTCCGGTTGGTATCCAAAAATTCGATGGCTAGAAGAACTGACGTATCGGATATAGCCATCGCGGTCGACGATGCAGAGAGCGTCCAGCAGCAAATCCATAAAACTCTCTGGCGGAATCGTTGAATCCATTGACAAAGGCTCGCCCGAATAATGAACTGATTATCTCAACCAGCAGAGTACCAGCTTCATTATGAGGTAGTATACGTTTAGACATGCTGGCAAACGTGCTTTTCCGAACAGACATAACCAGGCAGCTCAGAGTTTTATGAAAATACCCAAGCGATTACAGCCCCTTGTCGATGACGGCATGGTAGACGAAGTGTTGTATCAGTTGATGAGCGGAAAAGAAGCTCAAGTGTTCGTGGTGCGTTGCGGCGACAGCGTGCGTTGCGCCAAGGTATACAAAGAAGCGCAGAAACGCAGTTTTAAGCAAGCTGTACAGTATCAGGAAGGTCGCAAAGTCCGAAACACTCGCCGTGCCCGGGCTATGAGCAAGAAAACTCGATACGGGCAGAAAGAGCAGGAAGATGCCTGGCTGAACGCGGAGGTTGATGCCCTGTATCGCCTAGCGCAAGCAGGCGTGCGGGTGCCCGAGCCATTCGGATTCGTAGACGGTGTTTTGTTGATGGAAATGATCTCGGATGAAGACGGTAAAGCCGCCCCGAGATTAGACGATGTGGTACTAACACCGGAGCAAGCTAAGGTTTACCATACCCAGGTTATTTCCGATGTGGTCCGTATGTTGTGCGCCGGTTTGATCCATGGTGATCTGTCTGAGTTTAACGTACTTGTAGACCCGGACGGCCCGGTCATTATCGATCTGCCACAAGCGGTTAACGCCTCGGGAAACAACAACGCGGAACGAATGCTAGAGCGTGATATCGATAACATGCGCCGTTATTTCGGGCGCTTTGCCCCGGAATTATTGAATACGGACTATGGTAAAGAAATCTGGGCGCTGTATGAGGCTGGTGAACTCTACCCGGATACCGAACTTACCGGTTGCTTTGAGCACAACACCAAAAGTGCGGATGTGGACGAACTTATCGAAATCATCGAAGCCGCTAAGGAAGAAGAACGGGATCGCCAAGAACGCCTGCAAGAGGCGGAAGCCGGTAATGACTAAAGGAAAACTATGTTTTTAGACCGCTTTTACTCCATAGAAAACGGGCGCATCATTATTACAGCGCGTCAGGCGAGCCTTTTTGCCAAGGAAGTAGCCGGAGATTTCAACCCGATCCACGATGTGGACGCACGCCGTTTCTGCGTGCCTGGCGACCTCCTGTTTGCCATTGTGTTATCCCGATTTGGCTTGTCCAGCACCATGACTTTCAAGTTCCAGAACCTACTGGGCGCCGAGGTGCCGCTCGAGTTTCGTGAAAGCGAAGATGGCACGATAGAGGTTTGCGACGAAGCTGGTAAAGTCTACATCGAAGTGAGCCGCAGCGGTGACCGAACGCTCGACGCGACAGCGGTTGAAGAGTTTATCCGGTGCTACGTTTCAACGTCCGGTAAAAATTTCCCTCACACACTCAAGCCGCTCATGGAGTCCCATGGCGTTATGTTCAACCCTGATCGCCCGATGGTTATGTATCAAAGCATGAGCCTTGCCCTCAAGCAGCTAAATACATCTAACCCGGACCTAAAGTTGAGTGGCACCAAGCTGGAAGCGGCCGGAAAACGAGGCAACGTCACGCTGGATTACGACCTGTTGTCAGACGGAAAGCCAGTGGGAGAAGTATCCAAACACATTATGCTGGGCGGTCTTCGGGAATACTGTCCCGACGCGATGGAACAGGTTATTGAAGAGTTTTATCGACTTAAAGCTAAAGGTACAGGCGCTTAACCGCTTTTTCTGATGAAGTTATCGCGAATCGTCAGTAATCAGAACGGCGTTAGTCGTAAACGCGCTAACGCCTTGATTGCCACCGGTCGCGTTTCGGTTAATGACGAAGTTTGCCGGGAAGCGCAGCAGGATGTCAGTGAGTTTTGCGCCGTATCGGTCGATGGGAACGTCATTCAGCAGGCCCGGCCTTCCCGTTATCTTATGCTCAATAAACCCGCAGGCTACTTAAGCGCAACCGTCGACGATCTTCATCCGACAGTGTTGGAGTTAATTGATTCCACCCTACACGATGATCTGCATATCGGCGGCCGCTTGGATCGTGCCAGCACGGGCCTTCTGATTCTTACCAACGATGGCAACTGGTCCCGTCGGCTAACAGAGCCGGAAATCAAAATTCCTAAAGTGTATCGAGTAACCACAGAGCATCCCATCACGCCCGAAACACATCGACGATTTGAAGCAGGTATCTGGTTCGAATACGAGCAGCTAACAACCTCCCCGGCGCAGATCGAAGAGATAAACGAGTGCGAAGCTCGGGTTACGATTTACGAAGGCCGTTACCACCAAGTGAAACGAATGTTTCATGCCGTTGGTAATCGCATCACCTCCCTTCACCGGGAACGTATGGGTAGCATTCAACTCAACGACGAATTAACCGTAGGTCAGTACCGATCACTCACCGCTGAGGAAATCGCCTCCGTCTAAAGCCTGCCTTCGTTAATCACTTGCCTCACTTTCGCGTTCAAAGCTATGCAGGCAAACATCGACCGTCAGAGACAAAGACTCGAGAGCGGCTGCCCTATCCCTACCCTCTTGGCTAGCCCGGTAAAGGTGGGGTGTCATGGCGAGCAGATCGGCAATCGGCTCTGCACCCGCCAGATGTAAGGAAAACCGCACGTCCTCCGTCGCTACCCGGCGAAAGCCTTCAGGTGTTTCTGAGACCTTCTTCGATTCGGTTCTGACTTCCGGATAAATAATCTCTCGTAGTTCACGTAAATGGTCCTGACCAGCATCCACTTGAATCAACCGACCGCCCGGGCGAAGTACACGGGCAAACTCTGGATAAACAGGAAAACCGAAGAGGCACAACACTCGGTCGAGCGAGCCGGAAACGACTGGCAGATTGGCATTACTGCCCACCACCCAGCTGGGCCGACAGTCTTGCCGAGCGCCTGACAATACCGCCCATTTGGAAATATCCAGTCCCAACAAGGACAAGGCAGAGCCCCCGGCAACCGAACCCAGTTGGCGCAGATAATAGCCCTCGCCGCAGCCAGCATCGAGGCAACGAATAGGGCTTTGTTCCACTGTACCGTCTAAGGTTGCCTTGGTTACGGCATCGGCAATCGGTTGATAAAATCCGGACTCAAGAAACCGTTGCCGTGCAGCAATCATCGCTTTGCTATCGCCCGGATCCTTTGAACGCTTTTTCTGAACTGGCAGCAAATGAACGTACCCTTGTCGAGCAATGTCAAAGCTATGGCCGTTCTCACACCGCCAGCTTTTACCCTCACGGTAAAGGGGGATGCCGTCTAGTGGGCATGCCAAAGTTTCAAAAGGTTCAACACTCATGAACGATTCCTAATCCTGAGTAGCCTTATTCGTTGTTTTCATCGACGGGCAAATGGTATTCATTGACGACGAGTTGGTTTTTGCCTCTACGCTTTGCCTCATACATGGCTTGGTCGGCGCTTTGCATCAAGCCAGCAATAGTAATGCCTGCTCCCCGGGCTATGGTAATTCCGATACTCACCCCCACTCTGGCAACACCTAGGGGCAACACCACCGGTTGCGCAACGGTGTTGATAATTTTTTGGGCGACCACTGTCGCGTTATCCGGCGAAGAAACTTCAGGTAACAAAACGACAAACTCGTCACCCCCTACTCTCACCACCGTATCCGTTTCCCGAACGCTGCGCTCAAGTCTTCTTGCGATTTCCTTCAATAAGATATCGCCTGCGTCATGACCGTAGGTGTCGTTGACCTGCTTAAAGTGGTCAAGGTCCAAGAACATCACCCCCAAGTAACGGGCATGCCTCCCTGACAATGCGATCGCCAATTGCATGCGGTCTTCCAGAACACGCCGGTTAGGCAGCCCGGTCAAGGTGTCCTGAAAAGCGAGGTTATGAATGGCCTCCTGATACTCTTTAATCTCGGAAAAATCCTGGAATGAGATCACGATGCCCTCGTCACCCGTATCACTCGTAAGCGGGGCTGCATTCAGGGTGACCGGAATGGTGGAATTGTCTTTACGGCGGAATTCCTCGTCTTTGCTGCGATACAACTGGCGCGTATTTATTACATCCAGTATCGAGCACCCTGCACCTTCTTGATCATGCACATGAAACACCTCGTGCCCTTGCTTAGCAACAAGTTCATCAGAGCTCCAGCCCAGAATCCGCTCCGCTTCCGGGTTCATGTAAGTCAAAAGGCCATGCTTATCCATGACGATCAAGCCATCACCCAATACACTCGATATTTTCCAGAAGCGTTTGGATTGCCGCTCCTTTTCACGGCGAAGCTCACGGCGTTTATGAATCAAAAAGTGGGTATAGAAAGAAATAACCAGGGTTAGAAAAACACCAATGACATAGAAGCCGATTACCCAAGTGTGGTTCATTAATGCAGAAGACGGCAACGACTCGCTGGGAACGAACGACACGGTTTTCCAGGTGTATTGCCCCGCAGGTGAGTTGCGATTGAATTGCTTTAACGGGTGGACGGTTTCGTAGACGAAAAGCCCTTTGCTGGTCTCGACCCACCCATGGTCGCCACCTAGAATTTGATCAAGGGCTTCAGGATACTCACGTGCGAAAGCTGAAGGGAGGCCAAACATGAACCCCCACTCATCATTGGGGTCTGGACCCGCAAGAACGTGGCCCTCGCTGTCCAGCAGAAACGCCGGATAAGATCCGGCCATGCCGGTATCAAAGGGGGCCAAAAGAGCCTGCCCCTTCATGTTTAGAATCACTAACCCTTGATTGCCAGTCTCCTCATCGACAACCCGCACGCCAAAACGAATCATGGGCTCATACGGTACTTCAACCTGTCCCTTTTCAACATTAAGATCCAACGGTGAAACGTAGACATCGCCCTCAGCAAGGGCTGCGGTTTCAATGGCGTAATACCGCTCGCCTTTAAACTGCAGTGCATTTTCGTGTTTTTTGAAAACGCGTTGATCATTCCGTTCTAACCTAACCAGTTCCAGACCGTCGTGGTCGAGAAAACGCAGTTGACTATACGTGGATTTTTGTCCGAGCTGAGCCCGGAACACCAACTGAAGCGCTTCTTCCCAAGCGTCATTCCTGTAACGGTTAAACCGAACCGCCGCCGGCAAGTTGGCAATCGCTAAAAGATCATTGGCTGTGTACTCGAAGACCTGCTCAAGTAGCCCAGCCGTCATTCTGGTTTTGGCTTGCTCTGTCACCTTCAAATCGTCGCTTTGAAGTGAAGCCTGATATTGCAGTGCCCCGTACACAACCAAAGTAAATACGAATACACAAACTAACCCGGTTATAAGGGCAGATTTAACGAAACCCTGTTCTTTCCAAAAAGTAGTTTGCATACGTGACCGTATAACCTAAACGTTCGAAGTGATTAAACAATTATGAGGCATAGCGCTCAAATGTACATGGTTCACGGATGATGAGGCGACTTGAAGGCGCACTACCTACCTACGTTTAGAACTATCCACGTTCACAAGTGTGGCAATGTAGTGCCTTCTGGCACCCTCACCTCGAACCCTGATTTCACACTAATGGCTTTTCCTGAAGCCACCTCCCTATCCCAAACCAAAACGCCCTTCTTATCCTCAAAGTTGCGTTGGACAGGTTCGCTGATTTCCAATGGTTTCACCGTTAACACATCCTTCTGGGACACAGGCAATCGATCGAATAGTCGAACCTGAACGGGCTTATTGTGATGATTGGTAATATCAAAACGGTTCTGGCGGCGCTGGACGTTTTCGCTTTTCCAGATGCCCTCTTCCCCGGTTCGCTCAAGCTCATTGATCACCGAAATTCGAACGCCTTCATCGACTCCGAATCCTAACGCCAGTTCTTCCCCGTTGGTCAGGTCTTTTAGATGAGTTTGCCCCACACTTTGACCGTCCCGATACAAGGTGGTAGGCCCTGCAGGTATGGGAGCCTCAGCTTGAAACTTGCCCGTCGCATGCACATAGCCAGTAGGATCCAGGACTGGAGCCGACCAGGTGGCCACCTCAACCGGTAGTCTGTGCTCGGCGACCATAAAACGCTGGCTGGATGAACTGCTCGGCACCTGAACTTTGCCGGTCAGGCGATAGCTTTGCGTGAAGGTACTGGCCCTATCTACTACAGCAGAATCGGCCATGACCAACTCTGCGCGCATCTCCGCCATCGGCGCCAGCATTTTGGACTGGTATCGCTCTGGCTGATCCGGACTAACAACCCAAGAGCTCACGGTCGGCATAGACGTTCCCCTGCGCGCATTAGCGGTAGCAAGGTGCAATTGCACATCGTCCCAGTCGTAACCCGTGGTCTGCTGCACAACTGCTACATGCTCTAAGGTTAGTTCTCCGCCAGACTCAACCTCGGTATTCAACCGCGCATTGTATTCGCTCCGCCAGCTGGCTTCGGAAGTCTGAAACCGAAGCTTCACTTTCAAAGCGCCACTTTCGGGAGCCCGATAATGGATCCGCACGTTTTTAGTTGCTTTGGCTCTTTGGGTCACTTGCGAGAGCTCACGCGTAAGGCGATCTTTCAAGGCCGCATCGCTCTTCATGTTGACACGAATTTCGCGTATTTCAGCCAGTGCTTTCTGGGTGGTGTCTTTAACGGCCGCTGCCATTTCGCTGAGTTCTGAAGCGGTTAGTTCATGGGGCGATTGGGCAGCATGATTCATCAGCGTGACCTGCTGTTTCCATGCACTGATACGATCTTCCTGTTCTTGAATTCGCAAGGTTACGACAGACAACTCATCTCGGATTCGGCGGGTTTCCTCTGAGACAAACTCTTCACGCTCTGCCCGACTGACCTGAATCTGATGAACCTGCGCACTCGGCATCCCCTCAAGCAGAACCTGCAATGACTGGTCTTGAAGGCTCAATGGTAGGCCTTCGATATCAATTGTGCCCATACCTGCACTGACCTGTTCAGATTCCTGCCATGTTAATTCGGCATGTGATGGGTAGAGAGTCGCCGCGGTGATCTTCGCCAACGCCATCATCGGTGTGATAGATAGTGATATTGCAAGTGCAAGCAAGCTGAGCTTATTCATGGCAATGTCCTTGTGTCCGCCGCCATGGTGATAAGAAAGCAACTGCCTGAACTGACAAGTGCTCGTTATGACGGGAGGAAGATATGCATTGCAAAGAAGAATAGCAGAATGAGCGTTATGGGGAGATTAAAAAGCAAAAACTTAGGTTACAAACGAGAAATCTTTCAACCACTTAAGGGATGAACTTAGAGCGCTTTGGTTACGCCTGTCAGACTTGGCGGAAGCATTGATTTGTCGTATAGCGCGAGCTAAAAGCAGGCTATTCGCGGCCGCATTGTGTTCGTCACGGCGAGCCAAGAGGTAGCGATGCAACTCTAGTCGTCTTCGGGAACGCACTGCGTGCTCTATAGGGATGAGCTTTGCAGGGCAGCGTTTGCCTGCAGACATGAACAGTTTATCGAGCCACTGTTGGTCTTCGATTGGAGATTCAGAAAATACCGGATAGTCTTTTATTAGATGGGCAACACGTCGGGCAACGTAGGTTGCCGTTTCACCTCGCTCGCAACATTCTTGTCTTGTCAGACCGTGATGAACTGCTTGATGACTCCATTTTTCCCAGCCATCCACACTATCAGGGTTAATGAGAGTGGAATAAGACTCAGATCCGTCCATACGGGTCCAAGCGATCTCAGCCGGGTAACTTTCGTCACCTGTGCCACTTGCTTGTATATCGAGTATGTACATTTGTGAACTCCACCCTCGATAGGGGCCCCGAGTGGTGCGAACACCAGCCGGGGCCTACTTCACTCAGTCAACCGATTAGCGAACACCTGCGCGGCGCAGAGCTGCCGGGGTATATTCCCGTGAGCTGCGCTCAACACCATACGAGTACGGATCGCTCTCTTCGTTGGTCATACCCATCACCAGGTAGCGACCAGACAAGAGGTCATACAGAGTTTCAAAGGCGTATGCCGGAATGCGAGCATCATAAACCTGCATCGCATGAGCTTCCGCTACGCGCCAGAGGTTGTCGCGGCCGTCGTAGTGATCAACCACGGCAATCTGCCAGGTGTCTTCATCGATATAGAAATCACGTTTCTTGTACACGTGGCGTTCGCCGTCTTTCAGGGTGGCGGTTACGTGCCATACACGATGCAGCTCGTAACGTGCGAGTTCCTGGTTCACGTGACCCGGCTTGATGATGTCTTTGTAGCTCAGGTCTTGACTCGCCACACGGTAGGAGTTGTAGGGGATGTAAAGCTCTTTACGGCCCTTAAGCTCCCAGTTGTACTTGTCCGGCGCACCGTTATACAGATCAAGGTTATCTGACGTACGCTGGCCATCAGCCGCAGTACCCGGGCCGTCATAAGCAACACTCGGGGCACGACGTACACGACGCTGACCAGAGTTGTACAACCATGCACGACGTGGCTCTTTAACCTGGTTGATGGTTTCGTGAACCAGCAGCACGTTACCTGCCAAACGAGAAGGCGCGGTGATGGTCTGCTTGAAGTAGAACATTACGTTTTCATCTTCAGACGGATCATAATCCTTCAACTGGACTCGCTCAGTGAACGACTCGGTGAACTTAACCGCACTGAAATCACCGTTAGGCTGAGGGGTCACCTGCGCGACGTTACGGGTCACTGAACCACCACGGTAGCGGGTGATGTGGTTAAAGATCGCTTCTAGACCGTTCTTCGGAATCGGGAACGGAATAGCCGTCTGGTAATTGCTCAGACCGTTGCCACTTTCGATAAGCGAGACATCGGTAGCGTTGGCTTTGGTCTTGGCCTGCACGACGTCTGGATAGGCACCAGTACGACGGGTTTCATAAACCGGAATGAAATAGCTGTCGTAAGTTTTGATCATCGCAACCTGACCTGGGGTCAGGCGGTCGGCATATTCGTCAACGTTGCTTTGATCGATTCGGAACAGCTCTTTGTCATTCGGAAACGGATCAACATAACGGCCGTCGCCTTTATAGTTAGCTGGCGGGGTTACCAAACCACCGTCCCAAGCCGGGATTTCATTGCCATTGCCGGCCTTGATCGCGCCCATAGGGGTCAAAGTGTCACCGAGCTTGGCTGCTTCATCCTGAGACACCCCGGCAGATGCCGAGCCTCCAGCCAGCATCGCGCTGGCTACTGCGCTGTATAAGAACGTACGTATCATCTTCATAAGTCAGGTCTCCTTGAGTTCCCGGGTATTAAAATGCGTATGAGATTGAAGCGGCCACGAAATCGCGGTCGTTGGTTTCGTTGAAGTCGCCACCAAAATAGTTCGTGTAGCTGAGCGAGGCCTTATAGGCATTTTGATAGGTTGCATCCAAGCCTAGCCCTACCGACTTGTTCCCTTCTTTGAAGTTACCACCCGGGTCCGGCGCGTAGCCTTTCACGTCGTGCGAGAAATAGAGCTTGGGACGCAAGTTCACGCCCGCTACTGCACTTGGGTAGTCCCACACAAATAAGGTTCGGTAGCCCCAAGAGAAATCAGTCGTAAAGCCGTCGTTCGTACAGTTGGTAGCGTTAATGTTCAGACGCTTCTCGCTATCAGTGCCCTGGCTACAGAAATCACCCGAGAAGCTGGGGCCATCCAGAGGAACCGGGCCTACACCGAACATACCGGAGCGGCCGTAGCGAGCTTCCGACAAGTCAGGCAGGTCGTGCACGTAGGTGGCACCAATCTCAGCCACGATGATGAAACGGTCTGCACCCATCACCTGATCAATGAAGTGAATGAGCGTTGTTTGGGCTTGCGACACGCCATAACGGTCGTAACCATCTACAGCCTTACCCGCGTAGTTGCCTCCATTAGCCTGCTCACGCTGCTCAAGCTTACTGATCACCTGGCCGTCTGGGCCGCGCTGCTGCAAGCCGCCGTAAATCAACTCAAAGGTGTTCCACTGAATCGGCATGTTTGGACGGTAGCTGTACTCCGCACCCAGAGAGGTGCCGGTTGGCAGCGTGGTGTTAAAGCTCACGCCAAACAGGTCGATGCCTTTGGGGTAGTCAATGAAGTAACTCGGGAAGCGGGAGTCCGGCTTACTGTCATCGCGCATCTGGCTGCTTTCAGGCGAAGCCGGATTGTTTACCACACCACTGATGTATGGCAGACGACTGTGGTAACGGGTGTAGTAAAAGCCCACATCAGCCTCTAGTGCGGTGACATACCAACGCACGGCTGCACCAAACTGATCCTTATCGCCGGGCTCTTTGTCACCGATACGAGGGGCGATGAAGCCTTCGTCAAAGGCTTGTGAGTCTGGAACCTGCCCAGCCAGCAATACCGGGCCACATCCATCAGCGGCAACGTCGGCCGTTGAGAAGAAGGTGCCGCAGTCATCGATGCGGAACGGTTCCCAATCAGTCTGTACGAACGCTTCTACGGTTACTTCCGGTGTTAGCCCGACCGAGGTATAGAGCATCTCGACCGGAAGAAGCACGTCTTTAAGCTCTGCACCGGGCGCACGAAACGCAGGTACGTCAATGGGGTTGATCGCGTTGATGCCCCCCAAGATGAAGGTGCTTTCTCCCCAGTTGACGACTTGACGACCGTAGCGAACCGCTACTGGAACGTCCCCTACCTGCCAGTCTGTGAAAATATAAGCATCCAGCAGATCGATACCGGACGCGTTATCTTTCGCTTCGGGGTTCAGCTCACGCTGCTGACCAACGGGGTCCACGGCGCGCTCGTTATCTTTGAGCTCGAAATCGTAGTAATAACTGGCCCGGCCCAAAAAGCCGACGCGAGTCAGTACATCGCTATCCGGAACATAATCCAGGAACAACTCACTACGGCCACGTAGGATGGTCGAGTACGGGTCACCCTTTTTAAAGTTGAGGTTACCGTCGTCAAAGTTGTTGGAAGACGCGCCGGTGTCGCTGTAGGCGTACTCTGGCCCCAAGTTGCCCTGAGTGATCAGGTCGGGATCTTGATCTTCCAGCCGGTAGGCGGTGCCCGCCGTCAGCGTAGTACTAAACGATGCGTCAATCTCGTAGAAGCTGAAGTCGAAAGCGGCTGCGGTTGGTGCAAGGCACGCGATCTGGGTCGTCAGCGCTAGCTGAATAGACCTCGCTAAAATGGACTTTTTTGTTGTCATTGCAGTTACTCCGCACATTATTTTGGCGCAAGCGTCCCCGCCAAGCGGGTTACACGCCTTGGTTATCGTTGTCGTTGTGAGAGGTTTTGAGCGCCGCCGAATATGTGCGGCGCTGTTATTCACGTGTTTTGATTAAAACCCTGGAATCGGAATGGGGATCTGGCCATTGTCACCACCGTCTCCTCCTCCATTTCCGTCACCGGGCTCTTCACCTGGATCACTGTTTTCGGGATCGTCGCAGTTGCTGCCGGCAACCCCTTGAACCACACAGCCGTTGTCAACAGAGACGGTGCCGTCAGTAAACAGCTCCAGCATCTGTGCGGTCATCTCGGTAAAGACTGCACTCGAGGAGTACGGTTCAGCGCTCTTAGTACCGGCAGAAATGGGGTTGCCATGCGCACCTTCGGTGTAGCGGGTAATTACCGGTAAGGTATTGCTGCTAGCCTTTATGGCTGAAGCACCCATCGCAGCAGCCAGAGGGTCAGTGCCTGCCAGCGGCATGTTTTCGCCTTTGATCACAAAGCCGGTTTCGGAAATTGTGGTTTCAAGCGGTGGCAAAGCAGCTTCCTCATCAGCGGCGTTCGGGATGGTGTTATCCGTGGGCTTCTCGGGATCTTCGGGATCACCAGCGATCTCTGTCAGCAACACCGGCTGATCTTTATAAAACGGAGCGAATGCCGTTGGATCAACCGAATCCAATTGCGCCTGGAACACGTTGAAGTAGATATTCAACTCGGTACGACCTTGCGCAAGCAGGCCGTCAGAAGCGTCATCCAGACCTGGCAACACGCGGGGTGCTACTGACTGCGAGTTCTCGACTAGACGAGTGAAGCTGCCGCCGGTGTTGAAGAACGTAGACGCCTGAATGCGATTCAGGTGAGGGTTACCTGCGTCGATGGCGAGATTGGTCACGTGCGGAACAGCTGCCCCACCCATGCCACTCAGTGAGTGAGTCATGAAGTAGACGCGGCTGGGATCAATGTTCAGACCATTATCACACTCAGAACATGCAGCAATCGCATCTTCAATGTTTTGCAGTGATGCGTTCACATTGAGCAGATCGATCGCACTCTGGCGCATGTTGTCGCGGGTATTTGCGTAGTTCGCGAAGTTCAGGAACAGGCTGCCGGACTCAGGGTCTTCAAGCCCTGCGGCAGGCACTGCGTTCAATTCAGCATCAGCTGCAAACCAAAAATGACGCTCTGTCGCCTCAGCAGAGGCGCCCGCCTGAGTCGAAATTGGGCTTAGACCTACAGCACCGCCATCTTCTTTGAAAATGCCGTGCAGCGGCTGATCAATACCGATCGTCACAAAGCAATCATCATCTGAGGTGATACACGTAAGCCCCGCGGCAGTTGCCATTGGCAAAATAGCCGACCGATCCTGGGTGGCTGCGTGCTGGTAGATGATAACCGGGTAACCATTCGCCGGAGCCGTTGATGTCGTTGACGGAGCGGCAACCACAATTGGAACAGTCGTATCAGCTGTTTTCGCCGCAAATGGGAACCGATAACTGATACGGTCAGACGGCGCTTGGCCAAGCGTCGTGTCGTCGCTAAAGTCCGCTGGCGCCCAGCTCTTGGTCTTTAGAACCGAACCGTCGCCGTCGGCAGGCAAAGATTGGAAATACGGTAGTGAAATCTCACCTTCGTACACACGTATGTTAATGGGCGTAAAACCCGTGGGGTTTTGCTCAAGCGCAGGGTTTACATCACCCCCGGTCCGCTGACTGAAAACCTTCACTGTTCTCGGCTTAGGCGTATCCAGAATTGCCTCAGCCGCATCCGCCATGCTCTGCGCGTCGGCAGAGACATCCATGGTATCGTCACTGGCTTGCGCTGTAGCTGCCTGAATGGCATGCGCCAAGCGGCGGTCGCGATCTGCGTTTACGATGACATCGCCGTAAGTGACAGCAACACCGTTCGCATTCGCGGCCTCCAGAATTGCGGCCAGCTCGGCATCATAATTTTCGGAGCTTGAGTCAGTTAGATCTGCATATAGCTGTGCATTCAAGTTTTGCTCGGCTGCACTCCCTTCCGCCAATGTTTGGCCGCTCAGGTTATAAAATCCGTCGAACAGCTTTTGCAGATCACTCTTACGCTGCTCGATGGTCAGCATTTCACGGTAATAAGTGACCGGTGCCGCATTGGCCAACAGCACATCATCCACTGCAGTGGTGGTTAGCATAGTGGCGTAAGGAATGTCCGAAAAGGTCGCTTTAAACCCGGCCGAGCCTTCGTGCTCACGCTTAAAATCGAAGTAATCAGCCGCGAGCTTACGAGCCGGCAACATTGCATCCCGGAATGGCTGATACAGCGCGTTGGACAGCTCGCGATCAGGGTTAGCAACACTCTGATAAGTCACGGAGCCAACCAGAGGCTTACCCTCGGCGTCTACAATAGAGTCGCTCAGTGCCAGCACATACTGCGTTTTCTCGTTGAGCGGGGTCAGCGGCAGGATACGGATC
Source organism: Marinobacter sp. SBS5 (assembly GCF_048285575.1). NCBI lineage: Bacteria > Pseudomonadati > Pseudomonadota > Gammaproteobacteria > Pseudomonadales > Marinobacteraceae > Marinobacter > Marinobacter sp. SBS5. Next base: position 158,507 of record NZ_JBLWAZ010000009.1, read on the forward strand.
AGGTTATTCGCGCCGCCGTCGATGTCGAGCATCTCAACACGAAGCTTTTCATCGCGAAGCTCAGCAAAGATGGCTTCTGCACCTGCAGTATCGCCCTCTTCTTGCAACCTCAGCGCTTTGCGGTACTGTGCGGCCGTTGTCAGCCCCGGGGCTTCGCCATCAAGTGTCTTTAATGGATCGCCACCGGCATAATCGACTGGAATCAGGAAGACATTCTGATTCGGATTCGGGATGGTTTTACCATCTTCGGTCAAAACAAACTCGTTAGCATCCAGAGTTTGCTCTGCATCCAGGCTTGCGCTGATTTTGACATCAATAGGCGCGAGTACCGAAGCACCGTCAAGGTAGCCGATACCATCGGTTACCGGGTTGGCAGGATCAGTCCCGTTAAGCATGGTCCCATCATCAACGTCGCTCAGATAGAAAAGCGCATCGCTAGGAATAACAAATTCAGTTTCCAGGGGGGCAAATAAAGGGTGGGTACCTCGCTCTATGCTGGGTCCGCCGTTAACTTTGTAAACCGGGTTAGCGTTTTTATTGGTTTGACCACCGCTGTCCAAACAGCCAGTAAGTCCCAGTGAAGCCGTAGAGATAGCGGCAATTAAGGCATTGCGGATGAACATAGTTTATACCTCAGGGTTTCTTGTAATTCGGCGTCTTATGCGCCTTTAGTAGCCCCCACGTTGGTCTAATGCCAAAGGTTCCCGATTTTTCAAGTTTTTCGCACCAAACCCACTTAAAAACGCAATTAACCCATTGATTACTTGCACAAAACCACATGAAATTATTTTTTGAATCCGGATACCCTGAAAGCTCTTAGGCTGTTACCATAGAGCCAGAACTAAAATAACCACCGCCCTGTTGTTTTTCACAACGGCGCAGCACAGAGGTACCCGATTGGCCCTGCTTCCATTTCGCCAGTCCAAATCAAAACGTTTCGAGCGTCTTGTCCAACCGCATCTGAAAGCGTTGTATGCCTTCGCATATCGCTTGACGGGCAGGCAACATGATGCGGAAGACCTCGTACAAGATGTAGTGGTAAAGCTCTATTCGAAATTGGACGAGCTTGAGTCGATTGAACAATTGCGCCCGTGGTTGAACCGGGTGTTATATCGTCAATTTGTTGATTCAATTCGCAAACGCCCCGCAGGAAGAGAAGTTAATGCCAGCGTGATGGACGACATCGAATCGGCCACCCCTTACCTGGAAACGCTTCCGAGCGACGCGGCTGATCCGATCACTGGACTCGCTCAAGCATCCAATCATGTCGCGTTAACCCGAGCACTGAACCAACTGACACCGGACCAACGCACACTTATACTTCTGCACGATGTCGATGATTGGCGACAAGACGATATCGCAGAGGTGCTGGAGGTAGCTGTGGGCACGATTAAATCGCGGCTGCACCGCACTCGTGCCACCCTTCGAAAATTTTTACAAGCAGAACTGGAACCTTTTGAAGGTGAGCAACGTGAGCTTCAGTAAGGTGGACACAATGAACTGCGAAACTTTTATTACCAACATCGATTCTGAAGCCAGCTGCAAGTTGTCGGTAGAGATGCAGCAGCATGCAGACGCGTGCCCTGAATGCTCAAAAGCATTACACGCATGTCAAGAGCTGCAGCGAGGCCTACGAGGCATGGCGATACCAGAGCCAAGCGTTGACTTTGAGAGCCGCGTCCTTGCGGCCGCCACCGGTGGCGACCCGAAAAAAGGTAACCGGAACTGGCACATTCCCGCGTGGAGCGGCGCCATTGCCGCAGCACTGGTGGTTGGTGTCTTTATTGGTGGAGAACTGTCCGCCCCCACTTCGGAAAGCCAACCGGTCGTTGTGCAAGAGTCTGTTTCTACGGTAGAAGCAATCAGCGCAACGCCTAAACAACAAACCGTAAAACTGGCCTTTAACTCCCACGAAGCCGTGGAAAACGTAACGCTAACGCTGGAGCTGCCTCCCAACATGGAGTTGACCCCCTTCCCCGGTCGGCACCGTGTTAGCTGGAAGGTTGACCTCAAACCTGGAGACAACTTGTTAGCACTCCCGCTGAATGTACTCTTCCCTGGTGCAGGCACATTGGTCGCCCATCTCGATGATGGCAATAAAAGGAAAACCTTCCGTGCGGACATCGGTAAGACAAAGGAGCCGTCGACATGATGACTAAGCTAAACCCGCTTGTTTATGCAGCCTTTTCCCTAGGCTTAGCGTTTTGCTCTGGAACAGCTCTCGCTGAGCCTGATCTGGATGTGACCATGCGCATGGTGATGGACGATGAGTCTTTAGATGGCTCATTTGTGCAAGAAATGGAACTTCCCGATTCCGTTAATGAATTGACGCTTGGTGAATCTTTTGAAGCGCCAGACATCGACGAGCTCACAAACGAAGCCCGTGAAATGCAGGAAACTCTTGCATCCGAGGCAAGAGAAACCCGAGACGCGCTTGAACTGGAACTTCCCGAGGAGCAGCCGTCGGATCTCCCCGAACTTGAACTAACGGAGCCGGAGTTGCCCAGCACAGAGTTGCCTACGGACAACCTTCCGGATCCTGGCTTGGACTTGCCCCTCGAAGCTCCTGTCGACCTGCCAGAAAACACAACCCCCTAACATCCTGCCGTGTCGAACGACTCAACAGAAACGCAATTCACAAGCATCTTCTCTTTTTCATCGCTAATAAGATAAGCTATCCCTTAATGCGCTAGCACCTTGCCAGTATTAAGGGATCCACTTTTGTCCTGTCGCCTTACTAAACCCGTCCTTTTCGTTCTCAGCTTGAGCCTGTGTTCTGCCGCTGTGGCGGACACCCATGATGACGGCAGGCAAGATTTCCTATCTGGCGTGACGGCCTTTCAAGAAGGCAATCTCAATCAAGCAAAACAGCTACTCGAGTCCGCCCAAACGAAAGGAGTTCAGTCGCTCGCCCTGATTTACAACCTTGGTGTGGTGTACTACAAGCTGGCCGAATATGAACAGTCTCGACAAACGTTTTCGCAACTTATCGGCACCAAGCAGACGTCTTTAGCGCATTACAATCTAGGATTGGTCGCTCTGTCTGAAAACGATTCTTCAACTGCCCTGCACCATTTCCGAACGGTTGTCGCCGACGGCAGTCAGCAAAAACTCGCAAAACTGGCCCTCGCGCAGCTCAAACGACTCGGCAGCCAAACACCCTCCCCAAAACAATGGCAGGCACTTTTCTCTCTAGCCGTCGGTTATGAGGATAATATCGGCTTGTTTCCGGATACCGCTGCCAGCACGCTCGACGACGGCTTTATCGAATCGGTAGGTGCCGCTTCCGGTTATGCGTATCGTCATGATAAAACTGCGATTCAATGGAAAGCACAGTTCTATATTCGGGATTATTTTGAAGAAGACAACTTCAACACACACCTTCTTCGCCTCGGGACAGCATGGCGTTATCACCTTGGTCAGGACCGAATCAGCCTCGGCCTAGAGGGGGATCAGCTTTGGATGGCAAATACGTCTCGGGAACAACGAGCAAGGCTAACCGCAGATTGGCTTACCCCCACCTGCTCCACAAAAGCGTTGAAGGCAAACTGCCAAATTAAACTTGAGGCCGAACAGATTTTTGCAGACAAGGCCCAATACCAGGCATACGAAGGCCAGCATTATCGGTTGGATACCCGTTACCGGGCTCACCAAGGCGACTGGTCGGGTGAGTTGCAGTATCGCTTTGATTATAACAACCGAAAGAATCGGGAGATTGAGGACGAGTTTTACAGCGTTTCCCCGATGGGACATACGCTAGGAGGCAAGATTTCCTATGCGATAACCAGAGCTCTGAAGATAGGGGCCAATGCTAGCTTTAGGCACAGTGATTACACGCATTCCCACACATTCAAGAACGGCGAAACGAAAAAGCGAACAGACAGACGCCTATCGTACAGCCTCAATGCAGAATACCAATTTGATCGAACCTTCGCGGTAACGACCAAGCTAGGCCGAATGAGTAACGACAGCAATATCGATCGCTACCAATACGACCGCGAAACCGTAACTCTAGGCGTTAACATCCGCCTCTAAATGACCGGGCGCTATTACTGCGCCACAGTCACATCCATTAGAGGGGACGCTGATTCAAGCTCCGCTCGCTTATGAGGCCCATCGAAATTCAATAACGGACCGGCCGGTACAACCCCAGCCGGGTTGATCGTTCCGTGACTCCGGTAGTAGTGGTCCTTGATGTGCTGCATATCGACCGTCTCTGCCACACCTGGCCACTGGTATAGCTCACGCACATAATCTGACAGATTCGGATAGTCTTCAATCCGCTTCAAGTTGCACTTGAAGTGACCGTGATACACCGCATCAAAACGAATCAACGTGGTAAACAAGCGCCAATCGGCTTCGGTGATTTTGTCACCCACCAGATAACGCTGAGTCGACAAACGCTGCTCCAACGCATCCAGCGCTTCAAATAAAGGATAAACGGCTTGTTCGTAGGCTTCTTGGGTTGTCGCAAACCCCGCCTTGTAAACGCCGTTATTTACCTGATCATAAACTTCAGCGTTAATGCTATCGATTTCAGCACGCAGAGTTTCTGGGTAATAATCCCCTGGCTTTGCTCCGATACCGTCAAATGCAGAGTTAAACATTCGAATAATATCGGCTGACTCGTTGCTGACCAGATGGTTCTCTTTCTTATCCCACAAAACAGGTACCGTTACCCGCCCGGTGTATTCAGGATCGGCCGCAGTGTAAATCTGATGCATAAATTTAGCTTGATGAATCGGGTCTTGAACCACCCCTTCGTCTGGATCAAAGGTCCAGCCATACTCACGCATCAACGGATTAACAACTGACACAGAAATCATCGATTCCAAACCTTTCAGCTTGCGAAATATCAACGTTCTGTGAGCCCAAGGACAAGCGAGAGAGACATATAAATGATAGCGGTCTGCTTCGGCTTTGAACCCCGATTCACCGGTTGGCCCGGCACTGCCATCGGCGGTTACCCAGTTACGAAACTGCGATTCACTGCGGGCAAATCGTCCGTTAGTGGATTTGGTGTCATACCACTGATCAACCCACTTCCCCTCTACAAGCAGTCCCACCTTTCGCCTCCTCTATCGCTTAAATAACTGGGCCAGGGAAACGTATCCCCCTGGCCCAATGAACGGCTTCAGTCGATTAGCTCAGCATGCTACGCAGCTTGCGATCCAATGAAAGCTTTCCGCCACCACTGAACAACAAGGCTACAGAAATGCTGATCAAGGCAAGGCCAAACTCATAACCGTTGTTGCTCATGAACAACCCGTTGGACACATGAACCGTCAAAATAGCTACCAGCATCGTAATGGCTAGCACAAATGCCGCAGGACGAGTCAGCAGGCCAAGAAGAAGCGCGATACCACCGAAGAACTCAGCACTACCGGCGCCCAGCGCCATCAGATAACCAGGTTCAAGGCCGATGGAAGCCATCCACTGCCCGGTGCCTTCCAAACCGTATCCTCCGAATGCGCCAAACAACTTTTGGGCACCGTGAGCAATAAATATAATGCCGGCAGGAATACGAAGTGCCAAACCGGTCAGGCTGTCATTGGTTTCGAGTGTGCGTTGAATGAGTGAGTTGGTCATGACGTGATCTCCATTTAAAGTTCAATTGCGTTGTTCGATGGAAGTACTATATTTTCTGGCACCAAAAGATAATAGCGGAACGATTTGAAACATATCATCAGGAAAACTGAACTATGATTTCCCCGATTACACTGGATGCTCTGCTGACTCTGGATGCCATAGATCGGCGACACAGCTTTGCAGCAGCCGCCGAAGAACTTTTCCGGGTACCGTCGGCCATCTCGTACACAGTTAATAAGCTGGAAGAAGATCTCGGCGTAGCATTATTTGACCGCAGCCGGCGTAAAGCCGAGTTAACCCCCGTTGGCCGCCTGGTGCTGGAACAAGGAAGGCAAATTCTTAAAGCGACAGACGAACTTACAGCCATGGCCCGACGGGCAGCAGATGGCTGGGAAGTGGAACTGAGAATTGCAATAGACAGCGTACTAACCTGTGACGCCATTTATGAACTGATTGAAGCGTTCCAACGCATACAACCCAAAACCGAGATACGACTAACCGAAGAGGTGCTAGGTGGCAGCTGGGATGCACTGAGCGACGACCGGTGTGATTTGGTTATCGGTGCACCGGGTGCGCCCCCAACCACCGGTTACGGCATCCACTCGCTGGGGCATGTGGCTTTTGATTTTGTGGTTGCCGGAGGCCATCCCCTAACCGAGATTCCGCAACCAATACCTACCAGCGCAATCCTGGACTATCCCACCGTCATCGTTGCCGACAGCTCGCAACACTTACCTGTTCGTTCATCTGGATTGCTGGATGGACGCAGCCGAATCATCGTTCCAACCATCGATCATAAAATAGAAGCTCAGTGTAAAGGGCTAGGCGTGGGCTATTTACCCCGCCACCGGATTGCCCAAGAACTGGCTGATGGCCGGCTAGCAACTTTGGAGCTAGACGCGCCGCGCCCTCCTTCCGAAATATCCGTGGCGTGGTCGCGAGGCAACACTGGAAAAGGTTTGAAATGGTTTGTCGATCACCTGAAAAAGATGCAGTTCGATCAAGAGCGCTGCGGCATCGTCAATTGTAAAGCGGATTAAGAACGGTAAACTCATGCAAGCTCCTAATTTTTAACTACACTAGTTGTTCATAACCCGTCGCCAGCCACCGGCCTGATGCATGCGTTCAGGCCAAGACAGGAGAACAGCGGTGTTTAAAAAAATCCTTGGGGGCTTGATCTCGTTTGGCGTCCTGGCCTTAGCCATATTTCTTTTTATCGCTTGGGCACCTTCAATCGACCCGGTTGAACCTTCATCCCGGGATTCCTTCAGTCAGGAACAGATTGCTCGGGGCGACGTACTGGCAGGTTTGGGTAACTGTCAGACTTGCCACACCACCGATCCCGATCAGCCTCTGGCGGGAGGGCGAGCAATGCCGACACCCTTTGGCACCCTCTACTCCACCAATATCACGCCAGATCCCAAAACCGGGATTGGTCAGTGGTCCGAGGAAGCCTTTACTCGGGCCATGCGCGAAGGCATTTCACGGTCGGGCTCGCAACTTTTCCCGGCCTTCCCTTACACCCACTTCACCAAAATGTCGGATGAGGACATCTCCGACCTCTATGCCTACCTAATGTCTCAGCGGGCCATTCAGGCGGAACCGCCCGAGAACACTCTTGAGTTTCCCTTTAACATTCGCCTGTTGTTAGCTGGGTGGAAGCTCCTGTTCTTTGATGAAGGGCGTTTCCAACCAGATAAAAGCAAAGGCGAAGAGTGGAATCGGGGCGCCTATATAGCGGAAGGAGCCGGCCATTGCAGCGCGTGCCATACACCGCGTAATAAGCTCGGCGCAGAGGATGCCGGCGAGGCTTGGGAAGGAGCGACCGTTAACAACTGGTACGCGCCCGCTCTGAATTCCAGCAATCGAACACCCGTACCCTGGACGGAAGAAGAGGCCTATTCGTACCTGCGTAACGGCGGTTCCCCACTTCATGGTGTGGCCGTGGGTTCCATGGCCGATGTGGTTCATGCCGGGCTAAAACGAGCCCCGGACCAAGACCTCCGGGCTCTGGCTGTATGGCTCAGTGATCTGGCCGAGGCTAACGATGCCGGCCAAGCCAGTAAGAAAGCTGCAGGCGCTATCCTTGCCGCTCAGATCAAACAAAACCCCTCAGCGATGATGGATGAAGGCGAGCATCTATTCACCTATGCCTGCGCCTCATGTCATTACAACAACCCGGAAAGCCCTAACACCCTGCGCCCAGACATGGCACTGAACAGCGCAATCAGCGCAACTTCTCCGGTTAACCTGATCCGCGTGACTCTGGATGGCGTATCCCTGAAAGACGGCATGCCTAATGCAATGATGCCGGGGTTCAGTGAGGCCCTGAGCGATCGGCAAATCGCGAGTCTGCTAGCATTTATGCGAGCCACCCACACCGACCAGCCCGCCTGGGCCAATCTGGAACAACAGGTCCGCGACCAGCGCCAATAAGAACCGCAGCAGAGTGACAACGAGACGGAGAAAGCAAGATGGCAACAAAATTCGAACTTAACGGTCAGGCCGTTACCGTTGAAATTGACAATGATACCCCGCTGCTCTGGGCCCTGCGTGATGACCTTGGTCTGACAGGCACTAAATACGGGTGTGGCATTGGCATGTGTGGGGCCTGCACGGTGTTGGTCAACGGCCGTGCTATTCGTTCCTGCATCACACCGGTGGAAGCGGTGTCCGGTGGTGCCGTCACCACCATCGAAGGCCTAGACCCTGAAGGAAAGCATCCGTTACAAAAGGCATGGGTCGAAACCCAGACCCCGCAATGCGGTTACTGTCAAAGTGGCCAGATTATGCAGGCGGCCGCCATGCTGAAGGACTTCCCCGACCCTACCGACGAACAGATCAACCACGCCATGGGCGGTAATCTATGTCGGTGCATGGCCTACGTGCGTATCCGAAAGGCGATCAAGTTAGCAGCAGAAGAAATGAAGAGCACCAGCGACGACAAGGCACAGGCAACTGGAGCGGCAGTCAATGAGTAAGTTCTACCGTTATCTCAACCAGCCCGAAGGCGCAGTGACAACCACCAACCAACATGCTGATGAAGGCCTACAACTTAGCCGGCGCGGATTTCTGATCGGTGCCGCCGGCGCGGGCTTCACTCTCGCTTTTTTCCGTTCCGGCCTTAGCTTTGCACAACCCGAAGACGCAGTTCGAGACCAAACCTTTGAGCCCACCATCTGGTACCACATCCAACCAGATGGTCGCATTGTCGTTAACATCGCCGAAGCTGAAATGGGACAGCACGTGGGCACGGCTCTCGCCCGTATTGTCGCTGACGAACTGGAAGCCGATTGGTCCATGGTAGAGATTAACCATGTGGACAGCGATCCAAAATGGGGCCTGATGGTAACCGGTGGCAGCTGGTCTGTTTGGGAGAATTTCACACCGTTGAGTCAGGCCGGCGCAGCCGGACGCAAAGCCCTCATCGAGGAAGGTGCCCGCTTGCTTGGTGTCAGCCCTGATCAGTGCGAGGCTCGCAATAGCCAAGTTGTAGCGGGCAATCAGTCCATCAGTTACGGGGATATTGTCAGCCGCGGTGACCTAAGCCGAACCTATACCCCAGAAGAACTCAAACAGATGCCTATCAAGCCGGCCACCCAGCGTCGCCTGATTGGCCGTGAATCCCGGGCCTTGGATATTCCCGACAAAACCGACGGTGCCAGCCGCTATGGTTTGGACGCGAAAGTGGAAGGCATGGTTTACGGCCGCCCGCTTATTCCTCCAACCCGTTACGGCGCGACGATCAACAGCATTGATGACAGCAAAGCGAAGTCGGTGAAAGGGTATCAGCAGACCATCATATTGGACGACCCCACCGATACCGTGCCGGGCTGGGCAGTGGTTATTGCCGACTCTTTCCACGCTGCCAACAAGGCGGCCGCTAAAATCCAAATAGACTGGGCCGCTGGCGATACCGCAGATGTAAGCGAACAAGCCATTCTGGATCATGGCGTGAAGCTGATCGAGTCCGCAGATAAGGGCTCCATCATGTTTCCGGACGACGGGGTCGATGATGCCTTTAGTAACGCTGCTGCCGTGTTTGAGCAGGACTACATCACTCACACGGTACTGCATTTTCAAATGGAACCGGTGAATGCCTTGGCTTATGAAAAGGACGGCGCGTGGGAAATTCACACGGGTAACCAATGGCAATCGCTGATCATTCCGGTACTCGCCAGAGCGTTGGGCGTGCAGGAAGATAAAGTGGTGATGCGCACGTACATGCTGGGCGGTGGCTTTGGCCGTCGACTGAACGGTGACTACGCGGTGCCTGCCGCCCTCGCCTCACAGAAGCTGGGCAAACCGGTCAAGCTGGTGTTTACCCGTGAAGACGACATCCGGTTTGATTCTCCTCGTTCGGCATCTTACCAGCGGGTGCGCATGGCATTTGATGAAAACGGCAACCCTGCAGGTATGGAGCACCATGCCACCGCAGGTTGGCCAACTCAGGTTATGGCGCCGTTCTTCATGCCCAAAGGTGCTAACGATGAGCCTTACGATCCCTTTTCCATTCAGGGCGCAGCCCATTGGTATTCGGTCGGTCCACACCGCGTGCGGGCCATTTCCAATGATCTGGCGAATGCTACCTTCCGCCCCGGCTGGCTGCGGTCTGTTGGTTCCGGCTGGATCAACTTTGCGCTGGAGTCCTTTATGGACGAGGCAGCCCGTCATGCGGGTAAAGACCCTATTGATTTCCGTTTGGAATTGCTAAAAGCGGAAGGCAAGAATGCGGGCGAAGCACCCAACTCGGTCGGCGGAGCTTCTCGCCAAGCTAACGTACTCAAGCGCGTACGTGAACTCGCTGACTGGGAACAAGACCTACCGGAAGACACGGGGCTCGGCGTTGCTACATCTTACGGCCAAGAACGCAACATGCCTACCTGGACGGCCTGTGTAGCCAGGGTGCACGTAGACCGGGAAACCGGCCACGTAAAGCTCGAGAAACTGACACTGGTCACAGACGCCGGTACCGTGGTTCATCCCGATGGCGCTCGCGCTCAGGTCGAAGGGGCTGCACTTTGGGGTGCCAGTATGGCTCTGCATGAAGGCACGCGATTTGAAAACGGTGAACCGGTTGCCCGAAACCTAGATGCCTATACCCCAATGCGCATCGGTGATGTACCAGAGTTGGAACTGGAATTTGTCGAAAGCACGGAAGCCCCCGTCGGATTGGGTGAACCGGCGACGACTGTAACTGGACCCGCAATCGCCAACGCCATTCACTCGGCTGTCGGTGTGAGAATACGGGAAATTCCGATTACACCTTCTGCTGTGCGCCAAGCCTTAAAAACATAACAACTGCTAATTAACGTGACACATTAATAATGCCAACACCCTTTAAACGGCTCCGATTACTCTCTGCTTGCGTATTAGCTGCATGTCTTGGCCTATTCACAAGCGGGAGTGCATTTGGAGAATCTAAACTGCTGATCAACAGAGAAATTAACACCCAAAACCTCGACACGGCCTATCTCAATCAAATATTCGCCATGCAAGTGCGCAAATGGCCGAACGGCACCCCCATTCACGTTTTCGTTTTCCCTAGTTCCAGCAAACTGCACCGTGATTTCGTGGTCGATCAGCTGAAAACCCAAGCCCATCAACTAGACCGAATCTGGAATCGAATGCTGTTTACCGGAACGGGCAAGCCGCCAACGGTGGTGGAATCAGAAAACGATATGTATGTGAAGATTTTAAACACGCCAGGTGCAATCGGTTACGTGTCGGCAGCATACCCGGTCAAAGACGTTAGAGTGCTGGGAGAGAAACACCCATGAGAATACAAATAAAAGAGCTGCTTGCGATCACACTGCTATTCATTCCACAAGCGAAAGCCATCGAGTTGAACAACTTCACTCACATCCACGGCTTTCTTAGCCAAGCGGCGGTATACAGCCCGGACAATCCCTACGCTGGATCCGATGCCGATAATGGATCTGTGAAATTTCGTGAAATCGGACTGAATGGTTACACCGAACTAACACCAGATTTTCGGCTAGCCGGTCAAATCCTTAGCCGGCAACGAGATGAGTCTGATGATGGCGATGTTCGCGTGGACTTTTTGCTCGCTGACTATCTTTTTTGGAGCGAGCATTACGCGTCTTTCGGCCTACGACTGGGTCGCGTCAAAAATACGATCGGCTTTTACAATTCGATTCGAGATATCCCCTCTGCCCGACCAGGATATAACGTTCCGGAATCCATTTATTTCGACGCATTCCGGGACACCCTCTTATCCACTGACGGCATCAATCTATATGGGGCAGCGTTGCTGAGCAATAATCAGCTCAGCTGGGAACTAACAGCCGGTCGTAAAGACGTAGATAGTGATGACTTTGAATACTTCGCTTTCGGCTACCCTGTTCTGAAGGGAGAAGCAAAAGACGCGCCTCTCTACCTACTCAATGTAAATTTTGTACCGGCCGCACTGAATGACCTTCGCTTGGGCATCAGTGTGGTTGATACCGAAATCGAGTTTGAAGACACCCAATCTGTTGCCGAGGCGCAAATGGCATTGATGGCGGCCCCACCAGGGGATGCGCTTATCAACCCTCACCTCTACGTGACTAGCGCAAAAATTGAAGCCCTTTACACGACATTTTCAGCCCAATACAACTACAAAAACTGGATTCTAACCTCCGAGTATCTGCATCTCGACTCCGAATTCAAAGGTGAATTTGCGGGTATGCCTGCCAACAACCGGCGAAAGAGCCATGGGTACTATTTTCAGGTGGAATGGCTACCCACTCCAAACACAACCTGGTTAGTCCGCTATGAAGAACTCGATTTGGGTACAAGCAAAACAGAAATCTCGTACAACCCACACCGGAACTATGGAAAAGGTTGGACCATAGGCGGTCGCTGGATGTTTGCCGATGCCTGGTCAATCACTGGTCAGGCTAGCTTTAACGAAGGCACAGCCTGGCTGCCTAATTTCAAAGGCATCGAGGACAAACAACTGAAGAAATACTGGAACTATTATGTGTTGTCGTTGAGCTATCAATTCTGACCCGCAGGATGCGCGCCAATGTTTATAAGTGTCAAATGGAAAGCGGTTATTTTCCTGAGCCTTGTTTTCGTATTGATTACCGGGGCGTGGATTTCCCAACACATATACAAAACTCTCAAAACCTACGATAGCAAGGTTGAGGAAAGCTATCAGAAACAACAACAATTGTTGACTCAGCTTTTAGACGACAATTTTCTGAGACTTTCTCAACTGTCTCAATTGATCTCCGAAATGCCAGAAATTCAGCAAACCACATTTAGAGGCAATCCATCCCATCTAAGAAGCTTCCTTCAAAAAGAATGGATTCAACTGAACATCAACACTGGAATCGATTTTATTGGCCTATACAGCACTGATGGTACGCTTGTTGCGCATACCTATAACAAGACGCTCTTCCAAGATCTGGCGGCTCTAGAAGGCGCGGTCGCCATGGCTATGAAAGCCAACCGAGATAACAATCCGGATTCCTTTTTGTTCTGCCATACCGGATGCTCTCAGTTTGTGGTTGAACCATTGGTGTTGGGCAATGGTAAGGAAGCTCTCATGGTCACCGGTCAGAACATCGCCGATATTATTCTTCGGTTTCACCAGATTTCGGGACAAGACCTCGCCGTTCTTTTGCCACCGACCACTAACGAGAGCGCAGAAGAGCGCTTACTAAATAACTGGAGTCTTCGTCTCTGGGCCGCGAGCAGTTTCCACAGCTCCCTTAGCCAGCTTCATAACATTCAAAAGGTGGGGCCGCTCGACCTAGTCGCTGAGGGCAAGGCATTAGATTATGCAGCCACTAAGCTCCTGTTCCATAAACTCGATCTCGAAGATTACTGGGCATATGGCGAAACGCCCGTACTATTGACCATCAGTGATGAAACCGATCAGCATCAAAGACTGCTCAATACATTGTCGTCAACGGTGGCCATTGGGCTGATGGCGCTGTTTATTTCGGAAATGATACTTCTATTTGTAATGCTTACACCGTTGCGCCGGCTGACAGCTGTCGTCGAGGCCCTCACCCTTTTACCGAAACACCAATATCGTGCCGCGTTAGATAAAGTAGAAAAACGCCCCATTCGCTTTCGTGATGAAGTCTCCCAGCTCGAGAGCAGCACACGCTATGTCATCCGAGAACTTGAAACACTGCATATTGAAGTAGAAGAAAAGAGTCGCTCTCTTGAAGGACAGGTTGCAATGCTTTCGAGATCAAGGGCCTTTTTGGAACGGCTCATCGACAGCTCTCACCTATTCATAGCCACCCTCACTCCAGACGGAAATTTGCTTACGTCCAACAGCCGATTCGATAAGGAATTCAAACGCCCGGTTAGGGAATTTTCGCACCTATTCATTAACGAACGTGGTGCGGAGGACTATCAAAGGAAGCTAATGCATCTAGCGGCTGGCGATTGCGAGGTGATCCAGTTTGATGCCGAGTTCAAGAATGATCAAGGTGTGGTGATCTATTTCGACTGGACTTGCTCTATCGTTGAAGATGAGAAAGGTCGAGACACTGTACTGGCCGTAGGCATCGATCTGACCCAACGAAAACGTGATGAGGAAGCCTTGGAGTGGCTGGCTAATAATGACCCGTTAACAGGTATCGGAAACAGGAGGTGTTTCCAGCACGATCTGCACAATTTGCTGGATACCCAGCGAAGCGGCGCCGTCATTTTTATAGACGTGAATCGCTTTAAGCAAATCAACGATCTATACGGCCATACAGTAGGCGACGCTGTTTTAGTTCAAATCGCCGAGACGCTTGGTAACACGGTCCGAGCAAGCGACTCTATCAGTCGTTTGGCTGGCGACGAATTCACCGTCATTTTGCCACATATCGATACTATGCAGCTCGAAGGGTTTCTCGAGAAGTTGTCCCACAACCTGAGCGGACAGATTGTGTTAGATAACGAAGAACGAACCGTTGAATATAACGTGAGCATCGGCGCGGCATTGGTCAACGAACACGGAACCACCGAACAGGACTTGATCGTCCATGCCGATATGGCCATGTATCAAGCCAAGAAAAAAGGGAACGGGCAATGGCAAATCTTTGATCCCGATAACAACGATCTTGCCAATCTAAGGCGCGACCACGACCTTACTTCCCTTCTCAAACTTGCGCTTAAACGCACCGACCTGTTTCAACTCAACTATCAGCCCATTTATGCCATTGAGGAAGCCACGGTTAGTCATTACGAGGTTCTTTTAAGGCTGAAGGATAGCGACGGCAATTCCGTGTACCCGAGTGATTTCATTCCTGCTGCAGAACGCATGGGACTCATCCGATTAGTTGATGAATGGGTACTGGATAACGCCGTAAAGAAAATCGCCACTGACCACCAAAGCGGCGCCGACTACACTCTATCGATCAACATTTCAGCCCCTACTCTGCAGTCCGCCGATTTCCCAAGCACCCTTTTGGGGACACTCAAAGCCCACTGCGTTGAAGCCCGTTACGTTGTCATCGAGCTAACGGAAACTGCCTACATCGAAAACTTCCAAATGGTTCTGAACAACCTTAAACAAATCAGTGAGGCTGGCGTATTGGTTGCGCTCGATGACTTCGGTGTAGGGTTCTCCTCGTTCAGCTATCTCAAGAAGCTTCCACTCAGTTACGTCAAACTGGATGGTTCTTACATTCTTGATCTGGAAAACAACCCCGATAACCAAGTGTTCGTTGAAAGCTTGACCAATATGGTTAATGCCTTTGGTATGAAAACCATTGCCGAATTCGTAGAAGATGCTGCCACGCTGGATAAACTGCAGGAGCTAGGCGTGGCGTATGCTCAGGGATACTACATTGGTCGGCCCCTGCCGGAGTTGGATGACATGCTTTGCGCAACTGGTTTTGGCCAGCGGGAGAGATCCAGACGATGAACCCACGCCAAGAATAACCCTCTAGCTCAATATAGATAGCCGTGATTCGGCGTTAACCTGGGATCAGATCAGAGACCAAATTCCAGAAATGAAAAAACCCCAGC